>CAVQYK010000036.1:0-29919 GCA_963718215.1 uncultured Chloroflexia bacterium | reverse complement strand
CATCCAGCCTCGATTGTGTCAGCGGGACGGGGCAAGCGATGAAAACATAAGACCCTGCGAGACTTGAAATTCCAGCGGCATGGATAGTCTCGCGGGGTCTAGTATTTTGAATATATCAGAGAATTGTCATATGGGGAATGGGAGATTGGTAGGGGTATGATTTGTGCTACACTGCTTGTAGAGTTCGAATTTATGGCAGTTAACGGTCTGACCGATTGAAGGGCATCAAGTGCCACGACAAGGAGAAAACAAGAAATGCGAAACGTTGGCTTTGCCATCAATATCACCGTTGACGGGCCGCTGCGGACATGAATTGGTGGTCGCCGACGACGAACTGCACGAGCACTTTACCGGGATTTATGGCAGCATTTAGACATTGAAATCTTCGGACGCAACACGTATCATCTGATGTATCCGTACTGGCATGATGTCGCAATGAACCAATCGGAATCAAAAGCGACCAACGAATTTGCCCGTATGTTCGATTTGATACCGAAGATCGTCTTTTCGACAACATTGAAGAGCGTGGAGTGGAACAACACCACGCTTCTGCGCTCGAACCTGGAAGATGAGATCGCGAAATTGAAACAACAGCCGGGCAGGAACATTTCCGTCGGCGGGTTGAACATTGCATCGCAACTCGCCCAGGCTGGTCTGATCGATGAGTATCGCTTCCTCATCCAGCCGATCGTTGCAGGGAAAGGTCCGCGCTTGTTCGAAGTGGTCAGGATTTTACATTGGAACTTGTCGGATCAAAAACGTTCCGCTCGGGCGTTGTAGAATTGCACTATAAGAACATTCGCAAATAAGGAAAGATGAATCTCAAATGATGGAAGAGATTTCTAAACATCGGATAGAAGACCATGTCAAGTATTTCCCTGGGCCTCAACCAGGCATGGTGCTTGCTTCGGTTGTTGAAGGAAATACAGAAGCCCAACTCTGGCATGCATCCCAACCCGACAATAATGTTGTCTGCCTTCTATGGGACAAAGGCAATAACGTTTTTTATTTATCGGGTCAATTGGTATTGCCAGAAACGATAAAGGATCTGGCTTCGCTTATCAATACACACATAAAAGAAAAAGCTGTCAAGGAAGGGCTGTCATATTTCAAGGTAAAACCGCTTTCGTCTTCGCTGGAAAACTCAGTCACAGATATTTTCCAGAACATCCCGCTCCACAAAACAAACAAGCTTTTTTACACCTTCCGGGCTAAAAGGTAAAGACCATCCCAAACCCAAAACTGGAAGGCATTCAATATCATCCGATCGATGCAGATCTTCTTGAGGAGGTCGGTTCGAAAACAACCGCCATGTAAAATCTGAAATCGAATGGATGTGGCCATCACTGGAGAGGTTTCTGGAAAAAGGTTTTGGGACGGCAGCGGTGATGGATGCAAGTATTATTGGTTGGTGCACGGCAGAATATGTCAGCAAGGGCAAATGCGGGATCGGCATAGAGGTTATCGATGAATTTCAGAACAAAGGTATCGCTACAGCAATGGCTGCACATTTTCTCGAGCATTGCAGGAATCGGAACATCGTCCCTCACTGGGAATGCGACAAAGATAATATTGGGTCAGTTTTGGTGGCTGAGAAAGTTGGGTTTGAGAAAATCGAAGAAACAGTATTTTGGAATGGCCAATTTCTCCGTTAAGTGCAGGCAATGCGGCTCATACAGCGTCCCGAAAGAGCAAACCGTACTTGCGCTCGGCCGTCTCGCCCTGGCGGGCTTGTGGCCCGAACGGGGTGCAAGTGTCGGGATAATGCGCCCCGTCTCCGCTTCGCTCCCACCCACCGCAGGTACCCCGCAGAGACTGCCGTCCGCGGGACGGCGTGCGGGGCAGGCCGCGAACTGGTGGGCAGCAATCCATCACGATGGGACAAAAGTTAGCGTTGAATTACTTTGAAGAGGCAAAGAAATGAAACGAACCTGGAGAATAGTGGCTGTTACATTGCTTTTGGTTACATCCAGTATTCGGTGTACACCGATGGATGGCCCGGAAGCGGCAGCAAGAATCAATTTTTTAGAGTGGGCGGGGAATATTAGAACTCCATATAGAAACGAGAACTTTCAAACGATTAATAATGATGGCACCTTATCGACAGTCCGTATTGCAGTGGAGCTGAAAATTAAAGGAGAATGGACAGAGAAACAACTAGAGATCCAATGTGAAAAAGTCGATGATAATTGGCAATGTGATCGTTCAATGCAATTCAAGTAGAGACACTGCGCCAAGGTGCCGTCCACGCCCGCCTGGTTGTCGAGCCTGTCGAGACACACACGCAGGTATCCCACTTGCTCCGCTCGGGGGCGATGTCCCGCAAACCGTTAGCCCGCATGGCAAAATAATAATATTGCATCACTGATAATTAGAAAATACATTAGTGTCTTTTACTTACGAGAAATGGAGTGTCATGAACCCAAACAGCAAGATCAAGCGAAATATTGTAATTTACATAATCGGCGTCTTATTCTTGGCGGGTATCGGCGGCATGGTTACAGCCAGTGGTAACGAAATTGGCGGGCTGATCTTCATTATTGGTCCTATATTGATGATGGTATTGTTACGGTTTTTCGGGGGCGATGGTTGGAAAGATGCAGGTCTAAGCCTAAATATGAAGGAAAACTGGCGCTGGTATCTGTTTAGTCTGTTTGTGTATCCAATCATCATGACAATGGTAATTGTGCTAGGGGCGATATTGGGGGTAACCAAGGTTAATGGCAATCTAAATTCCCTGCTACCAGTATTTATTGCTGGTTTTGCAATCCAACTCATTCCAAGAATGATTTTTGCGATGTTTGAAGAATGGGGTTGGCGTGGCTATCTTGAACCGCGTTTTGTCGCACTGGGAGTGCCCGATACACAGCGGCACTTATTCGTCGGAACAGTCTGGGCGCTTTGGCATTTTCCACTGGTTCTCTCCACTGCCTATACTGAACTTCCATACGCGATCTTTTTCCCTTTTTTCGTGGTCGCTATAATATTAACAGCCATCGTATATGGACAACTCCGAAAAGCGAGCGGAACTGTTTGGACATCGGTTGTGATGCACGGTATTGGGAATGCTTTTGGATGGGCAATCCTCCAAAATAATTTACTAACTTTCGATAATAAGTTGTTGGCTAATCCTGCACCAGAGAGTATATTGAGTATTGTAATTATTGGTGTCCTCGGCTGGTGGATGTTATACAAGCGGAAGACAAAGGTTCAATAGCCAAAATGCGGGCTAACAGAGCGTCCCGAAAGAGCATCTGCTTCCCCACCCAAGGAGTTCCCCCATGAGCCCCATCCGCATGGAAAAGATCGAAACCGTCCATTCTGTCATCAAGCGCTAGTTTGCATTATCTTTGCGACAGAACAAGGAGAGAACAAGAAATGAGAAATGTTGTCTTTGCCATCAATATCACCGTTGACGGCTGCTGCGGACATGAATTGGTGGTCGCCGACGACGAACTGCACGAGCATTTTACCGGTCTGATGCAGGATTCAGACGTTGAAGTCTTTGGGCGCAACACGTATCACCTGATGTATCCGTACTGGCACGATGTCGCAATGAACCAATCCGAATCAAAAGCGACCAACGAATTTGCCCGCATGTTCGATTCGATGCCGAAGATCGTCTTTTCAACGACATTGAAGAGCGTGGAGTGGGACAACACAACGCTCCTGCGCTCGAACCTTCAGGAGGAGATCGCGAAACTGAAACAACAGCCGGGCAAAAATATCGCCGTCGGCGGGTTGAAAATTGCAGCGCAACTGGCCCAGTCCGGTCTGATCGATGAGTATCGTTTTCTCGTTCAGCCGATCGTGGCAGGAAAAGGTCCGCGCCTGTTCGAAGCGGGCAGGAATCTTACATTGGAACTTGTCGGATCAAAAACATTCCGCTCAGGTGTTGTAGAATTGCACTATAAAAACATTCCAGCCGCCTGACATTTAATTTTTGGACGCTGCCCCTTGCGGACGGTGCAAGTGTCTGCGTCCCGTTCTTAAAAACTGTCGCGCGGAACTTCATGTTCAGTTGTCACGGAGGAGCAGCATGGCAAAAAATGATCCTTATCGTTCCTATAACTTCAAACTTGAAATCGGCGGTATCGCGGAGGGTCATTTCACCGAGTGCAGCGGTTTGGGCGTAAAAATCGAACCGATCGCCTACCGCGAGGCGGGTAATCACCAGCTTGTCCGCCATATCCCTGGCCCGGTGGATTACAGTGCTGTTACTTTGAAGTACGGCGTGACCAAATCCCGCGAACTCTGGGACTGGCTGATGAAATCCGCCGAGGGCAATGTTCAGCGCCGCAATGTCTCGATCGTGCTGTTGGACAGCCAGGGAGACAACGAGGTGATGAGGTGGAACCTGGTCGATGCCTGGCCCTCCGAATGGCAGGGCGCCGCCTTGAACGCCAGTGAGAAAGCCCTGGCGATCGAAACGCTTACCCTGATGTTCGACCGCCTGGAACGAGCCTAGTTCCAGGGCGTGGATGAGACCGCCTGAGAAGTTCCTCCCCCACCGCAGGCGTGTACCCCACTCGCTCCGCTTGGGGACGCTGTCCCACAAGGGGATGATATCCTTCTCCGCTTCGTTGCGAAGATGCGTCGCGAACTCAAACCGTTGGGCGCTTAATTCCATGTCCACCCACTTTCAAAATATCCGGGCACAATGACGGAGGAAACAATGACCGACAGCATCATGGCTGAAATTTCCGAGCAATATCGTAACGCTCACGAAAACCTGCTGACACTCGTTGACAGCCTGACAGATGAACAGATTGGCTGGACACCCAATGAAACAACCCCTTCCATAGGTTTTCATGTCTGGCATCTGGCACGATGGGCGGATTACTTGCAAGAAATAATCAATGGACGTGGAAGCCAGGTGTGGGAAAAAGAAGAATTAACAACCCGCTGGAATATAGAGACCGGGAGTCTGGGATATGCCCAAACCGGCATGGGTATGGACGATAAAACCGCCGTGACACTCCGAATGCCTCGAAAGGAATTGCTCCTTGATTATGCGCGCCGTACCTTTGCCATTGCCGAACGCGCCGTTGAGAGCGTTACTGATAGCGAGTTCCATAAGGTTTATGAGGTTTTTCATGGGGAAAACTGGCGCGACGGGCATATTGGACCCATCATTTCGACATGGATGACACATGACAATCGGCATCTTGGAATGATTGAATGCCTTGTGGGCGTTCAAGGTATTCATGGAAGTGCGGATAGTTAAAAAGCGCTGAACACAGCATCCCGGAAGAGCATCTACATCCCAAAGGAGTTCCCCCATGTCCCCCATCCGCATGGAAAAGATCGAAACCGCATTGCGCATTGTCCTTGAGTTCAACGAGGCCTTCAACCGTCACGACGTGGCAGGGATGATGGCGCTCATGACCGACGACTGCGTGTTCGAGAACACCGATCCAGCGCCGGACGGCACTGTCTACGCGGGGAAGGAGGCGGTGACGCGCTTCTGGCAGGATTTCTTCCGCGAGTCGCCGCAGGCGCACATCGATATCGAGGAGGCGTTCGGGCTGGGCAACAGTCGCTGTGTCATGCGCTGGCGGTACAGCTGGGTGGACGCGGCGGGCGCAAAAGGACACGTCCGCGGCGTGGATATTTTCAAGGTGAGGGACGGGCTGATCTGCGAGAAGTTGTCCTACGTCAAGGGGTAGACGATCACCAATGCATCCGCATCATGCCAACTCCATCCAACGCGTCACAGACTACTTCCAACGCGACCCCGAAGTCCTTGCCCTGCTGCTTGGCGGCTCCATCGCCCACGGATTCGAGACCGAATCCTCCGACATCGACATCCTGATCTTCGTCTCGGACGAAGATTACAAGAAACGCTTCGCCGAGAACCGCATCCACTTCTTCAACACAGAACTCCCCACCTACCCCGGCGGCTACGTGGACGGGAAATACTCCACGCGGGGATTTCGTGCGGCAGGTCACCGAGAGGGGAAGCGAACCAGCGCGCTTCGCATTCGCGGGCAACCGGGTGCTGTTCAGCAAAATGGACGGGTTCAAGTCGGAGGTCCGCCAGGCCGCGCAGTATCCGCTCACAGACAAGGCGGAACGCATCCGACGATTCTACGCCCAGTTCGAGGCCTGGCACTGGTATTGCGGCGAAGCCCTGCGATTGGAGAATCAATACCTGCTCGGGACGTCAACGAGCAAATTCATCCTGTTCAGCGGACGTCTCATCCTCGCCCACAATGAACTGCTGTATCCGTATCACAAGTGGTTCCTGCGCGTCCTCGAAGGCGCCTCAGACAAACCCGCCGACCTGCTTCCCCGCATCAGAGCCTTGACCGAGTCTGCTACAACGGAAAACGTCGAGGCGCTGTATGAAACCGTCAAAGACTTCCGTCCGTGGATCGAAGGCGACTTCAACTGGCCCACGCAGTTCATGCTCGACAGCGAACTCAACTGGACGGACGGCAAAACGCCCGTGGATGATCTGTAGACGCAGAAAGTCATCGCGCAAAAGGTTCCATTCGGTGTGATAATGATGAAATCTGTCGTCATTTGGAAAAGTTTATTCGTAACAGGAACAGGAGTTAGCCATGAAAAGAGCAGTCTGCGTGGGTATCAACAATTATCCCGGCATCTTCAACGACCTGAAAGGCTGTGTCAACGACGCAAAGGATTGGTCCGCGTTGTTGCAGGGGTTCGGTTTCTCGACCAGCACGATCCTTGATTCAAGGAGCCACAAAAGCAAATGTCAAAGCCGCGTTGCAGGGACTGATCGGCTCGACGAACGCCGGGGATGTGGCTGTGTTCACGTATTCCGGGCACGGCACCCAGGTCACGGACAGAAGCGGCGACGAAAGCGATCCGTACGATGAAGCCATCAGCCTGTATGACGGCAACGTCATTGACGATGAACTGCGCGTCATCCTGAATGGCATCCATCCGCAAGCCACGCTGGTTATCGTCAGCGACAGTTGTTTTTCAGGCTCGGTCACAAGGATCGCGGCAGAACCAGCGATGCCGCGTTTCATCCCCCCAGCCGTTTCAACCGCTCGGCAGAATGGCTCGCAGATCATTCCTCATGCCCGAAGCAGACATGCCTGAGATTCTCATCAGGGTTGCAGTGACAGTGAATACTCCTACGATGCTGAATTCAACGGGCGACCTAATGGCGCCATGAGCGCTTTGGCAATTCAGGTGATCAAACAAAACCCAAACGTCGACCTACCGGGAATTTTATGCTGGTTTGCGACAACTTCTGCCATCCAAGGATTATCCCCAATCGCCGCAACTGGAAGGTTCGGACGCCAACAAGGATCGAAAATTATTCGAGCCGCTTGCGGTCGAACCGGGACCTGAACCGACCCCAGAACCAACACCGTCACCCACCCCCGAACCAACTCCCGATCCCGAGTCCCCCGGGTGCCTGATGGGGGCAATACAACAGGTGACACGTCTCTTCAAAGGATAAAGAAAAAGTGCGGATGCTTCAAACATCCGCACTTGCTTCATTCCTTCTCGCCGCTCAACTTCATCCACGTCTTCTTCATGTTCAGCGCATCCTCTTCCATGATCGGGCTTTCGCACAGGATGCGCCCCCCACAGCCGAAATCCCTCAACGCCTCGAACAACGCCTTCAACTTCAGGTCGGACTCCCGCAACGGCAGGTGATTCTTCTCGCCTTTCGGACCATACTCGATGCCCGAGAAGTGGATGTGCAAACTCTTCAACGCTTCCTTCCCCAGCGACGCCTGGTACGCTTCGAGCAGCCTCGTCCACTCCTCCACCGAGTTCATCGTCCCATCGCCGGGACGGGCGTGCAAATGCGCGAAATCGAGGCATGGCTGGACTCCTTCGATGGCTTTGCTCATCGCAAGCGCATCCTCCAGCGACCCCAGCATCGCGGACTTGCCCATCGTCTCCGGGCGCAGGATGACCGGGTTCTTCGCCTTGCGTAATTCCTTCACGCAGTCCTTCAAGCGTGGGATCGCCACCTTTAACACTTCCGCAGGCGGACGCTCAAAATACGAACCGGGGTGGAAGATGATGTCCGTGGCGCCGGCGAGATTGCCGTAATGCGCCGCGTCCATCAGGCGTTTACGGCTCTTGGGCCATTCCTCGTTGTCCGCGTTCAGGTTGATGAAGTACGGCGCGTGGACGCTCAACGCAACGCCATGCTCCGCCGCCTTTTCCTTGATCACCGCACAGGTCGCCTCGGTGACTCTCACCGACTGCACCCAGCCGAGTTCCAGCGCCGTCAACCCGATGGATCTGCTGAACTCGATGGCTCCCACCGACCCGCCCGGCTTCTTGGGCGTGCCGCTGGGCGAACCGACCGTTCCGAATTGAAAAGATAATGTCATAATATCTCCAATCTCTGAACCTTGCGAAGGTTTCGAACCTTCGCAAGGTTAGTTACCAAACAGGAATGTAACTTTTTCCCACAACGGCGGACCGAGGATCAACAGCCCGATCAGCACCGCCGCCAGCGCCGCGATCAAGACCGCCGCCGCGCCCACGTCCTTGCCCACCTTCGCCAGCGGATGATGTGACGGACTTGCCAGGTCCACGACCGCTTCGATGGCCGTGTTGATGAATTCGGCGGTGAATACCATCGTCACGGTCAGGATGAGGACCGCCCAGTCGCGGGCGGGAAGTCCCAGCCAGAAGGCGAGGATGAAGACCAGCGTGGCGATCACCGCATGGATCCAGGTGTTGTGCTGGGTCTTGAACACATAGCCCCAGCCGCGGAAGGCGTGGCCGAACGAATGGATACGGGAGGAGATGAATTCTTTGAGTGTCATTTTCTGCAGTCGGCAATTCGTTTTTCGTTATGGCTCCAGATCAGTGAATTGCCATTGTTCCTAACTCCGAAGGAGTGGAATGATTATGGATTGGGTAACATTTTGTGTCCAACCCCGAAGGGGTGTCATGGGCTCCCTCATTATGTCATCCCTTCAGGATTTGGATTCCGTGGCTCCATTGTTAGAATCCTACCATCCCTTCGGGATTTCTATTCATCACGAATTTTTATGTGACCCAACCCAAGCGACTCGAGGATCTCCGCCTGCGCCTTCCACATTTTCGCCTTCTCGCGGACTTTGGCATGGTCGTGACCGAGCAAATGCAGGACGCCGTGCACCACCAGCAGTTGCACCTCCGCTTCGAGCGGGTGACCAGCTTGCGCGGCGCTCCGGGCGGCATACGGCAGGGAGATGAGGATATCGCCGAGGTAGGGCGAACCCGTCTCAGGGTCCGTTTCGGAGGCGGGGAAGGAGAGCACGTCAGTCGGGGCGTCGATTCCCAGATAGTCCCGGTTCAGTTCCTGGATGCGCGCGTCGTCGGTCAGGGCAACCGTCAGGTCCGAATCCGGGGAGGCGGATTGATGCTCCAGCGCGGCTCTCGCGACGCGTTCGAGGAGTTTTGCAGGGAATTTGGTTTTCGATTCGATTGTGATCATGGTTTATGCGGAACGGTCGCCACGTCCTCGCCCGCCGGGATCTCCTTGGGGTAGGCGATGCGCGGGTGGTGCGTGCCTTTAAGGATGGTGACGAACGCGTCGGTGATGATGCCGAGGTCCCTGAGCGTCAGCTTCGTGTCGTCCAGTTGACCCTGTTTCTGCGCGGCCTCGATGGTGGAAAGCACGAGTTTGCGGATCGACTCTTCGTCGTTCGGGCGCTGGGCGCGGGTGCGGGCTTCGGTGCCGTCAGCAAGCATGAGCAGCGCGGTTTCGCGCGACTGCGGGCGCGGACCGGGGTAGCGGAACTTCTCGATGTCCACTTTGGAGGCGTCGCCGCCCGCGGCTTGCACCGCCTGGTTGTGCTGGTAGCGCGTGACCATGGTGCCGTGATGCTCGAGGATGAAATCGTCGATGCGGCGCGGCAGGCGGTATTTGCGCGCCAGCACGACCCCGTCTGTGACGTGGGCGATGATCGCCGCCGCGCTTTCCTCGGGCGGGATGTCGTCGTGCGGGTCGATGTTCTCCGCGGGCTGGTTCTCGACGAAGAAGGACGGATTGAGCGCCTTGCCCACATCGTGGAACAGCGCCCCGACGCGCGTCTGCAGGGCGTCCGCGCCGATCAGTTCGGCGGCCTGCTCGGCAAGGTTGGCGACCTGCAGGCTGTGCTGGTAGGTGCCGGGCGCGTTGCGCAGGAAGAATTGCAGGAGGGGAAAATCGGGGCGCGAGATCTCGATCAGTTGCAGGGCGGTGGTCAGCCCGAGCGTTTGCGCAAGGAAATATTGCAGCAGCAGGGCGATGCTCGAGGAAGCCAGTCCGCTGAAGAGCGCCGCGCTTGTGAGTTGGAAAATGGCAACCCCGTCCACGGCGGAAAAGGGCAGGCGGAACGCCGCCAGCACAATGATCCCCGCGATGGCAATTCCCATGCCCGCGCGGAAGAACGTCCACACACGGCGCGCCGCTCCCAGCACGAGCACGCCGGTCAGGGATGAAAAAAGGAAGTATGGCGTCAGGTCGAGCGCGTTGGGCATGCCGTACGGCACCAGCAGGGAGATCAGGATCGAAATGATGACCCCCGCCTCCAGCCCGAACAACGTCGCGACCAACAGTCCCACGGCGGCCAACGGATAGGCATACGGCAGGACCGTGCGGTCGGGGATGATGAGGCGCGCGCCTACGACGAACACGAGAAAGATCAACGCAACGATCACCAGGCTGCGCGCGTCGAACAGGAAGACCAGCCGTCGGCGGGTGAAATACAACGCGGTCACAGCCGCCAGGATCAACACCAGCGCGCCGGCGCCGGCGTACTCCTGCCAGGGGCTGGTCTGCTCGATCAGGCCGAACTGCTGTAACGCTTCGAGTTGCGCCGGGCGGATGATCTGTCCGCGCAGGACGATGATCTCTCCCGCCTTGTACCCCTGGATGATGGGCTCCACCGCCTCGCGTGCGGACCCTTTGGCTGATTCGGTCAATTCAGCCGAATACACGCTGTTGGGTATGACGAACGCCGAGACCAGTTCCACGACGACCGCGGCCTGTTCCTCGTTGAGCGCGAGACTTACCAGCGAGGGAACGCTCCTTCGGACGGAATCCAGATCGGTGTCCTGAATGGTGCGGCGCATCACCTGTTCCAGCACGCTCAAAGACTCCTGCTGGATCGTGTCCCAGCGGGCAGAGTTCAAGCCAAGGATCTGTTCGACGGTCCCCGGTTTGATGGCGATGTCGCAGAGGGAGGCGATGTCGGAGGCTTTTTGCCCGGTCGAGGCGTTGACGTCGTCGCGCACGAGCGTGATGTATTGCAGGGCGGCGCGCAGGCGTTCGAGCTGCTTGCGGGCAATCGTCGGGTCCGGCAGGGCGTAGACCGGCGCGACCGCGTTCTCAGCCGCGAGACGCGCCTCTTCGGTGCGCACTTCGCTGATGTATTCCCGGTCTTCGGGTGCCTGGAAATCGCTGGGTGAGACGTCCCCCGCCTGCAGGGAGATCGACTCGGGTCCCGTGAGGGACGGCAGGACCAATGCCCCGTAGGAGATGATGCTCACCAGGGTGAGCAAAACGATCTGAAGCGTGCGGATGCGCGGCGGTGTCTGCTTTTGCCGCGCGGGTACGATTGCCATCCTAGTTCAAGTGGTTTAGCCACACACCTGCCCTGGCGGGCGGTGCCAGGGGAGACACGGAGTCACGGAGAAATCCTTTAAAAGAATCTCCGTGTCTCTCGTGACTCAGTGGTAAAAAGGTTTACCAACATAGATTACTTCGGCTGGAGCAGTTCCCGCACGATGCGGCTGATCACGTCGTTGGGGGCGCGGCCTGCGACCTTGCCCATGACGACCTTCATGACCCTGCCCATGTCGGCGGGCGTGGATGCGCCGGTCTCTGCAATGGCCGTCTGGACAATTGTCCGAAGTTCCTCCTCCGGCATGGACTTGGGCAGGAAGGCTTCGAGCACCTTGATCTCGGCTTCGTTGGCTTCGATCAGGTCGAGGCGGTCGGCTTTCTTCGCCTCCTCCAGCGCCTCGCGGCGGTTCTTGATCTCCTTTTGCAGGAGCCCCATCACTGCCGCGTCGTCGAGTTCGACGCGTTTATCCACCTCCACCTGCTTGACCGCGGCGAGCGCCATCCGCACCGTGCGCTTGCGGACCTCGTCGCCGCTCCTCATGGCGTCTTTCATGGATTCGTTGAGTTGATTTTTGATGGTCATGGGGAGGATTATACTAGAGGCGGGGAGGAAAATGTCCCGCGCGAGGAGGGAGGCTGAATACGAAAAGCGGCTCGGAGGGTGAAACGTCCGAGCCGCTTTTTTTATGTTCCTGCTCTTTTTGCTTATCTCTCGCAAAGCACCCCTTTGGGGTTGAAACTGCTGTTCATTGGTGAGCGGCGTGTGCTTTAGACCGGGGCCAGCGTGCCAGTCCAAATCAGCCAGCACAGAACGGTTTTGGCCGATAAGCTCAGGATGATGTAGACGCGTTCCCCGTATAGATAATCCTTCCAGGGGCCGATCTTTTTGTACTGCAACACCATGTTGATGGCAAAAATGTTAAAGAAGACAAACAGCGTGGGAACGATGGCGTACACAAAGTCGGGCGGATTGGCGCTGCCATCGCCAGAATTTACCGCACCCACGAAGTACAGCATGATCACCACCCACGGGACAAACCCTGCAACGCAGCCATAGATGAAGGCGGTCCAGTCCGTCTTTTTGGTGTGCTGGTTATGCAGTTCCATCATGATGCCAAACAGGTTCATCGTGGCGTTGAGCGTGAAGATCAGGATGATCGCTCCCAGATCCCAAAGCCCAATCAACATGCCGATCAGCACGATCATCAGCGAAGAACTCAAGGCATATTCATAAAAACGCACCGGATTCATGCCTTTCTTCAGGTTCTCCACATAGCGTCCGTAGCCAATCGTTGCCAGGTAGAAGTGCGCCACGGCCGAGATAAGCAGGAACATCGCAACCGCTGGCCCAAAGGGGAGTTCATAGAAAAGTTGGGGGTTTGGTTTCAGCGAGCGGGTGGCCGCATCAAAACTCAGGTAGTTGGTGAAGATGGGGTAGGTGGTGGCCCGGCTGACCGCGATCATGAAAATGCCCTGAACGAGATGCAGGAATCCCATGATGGCGTTGAAACGCCGCAACCCTGTGAACTTTCTATCCATTACGCTGGCTGAACTGGCTGTCTCGACACTCTTGGATGTCATTTCATTGTCTCCTTTTGTGCAACTGATCTGGTCAGTCACAGCATTAGCCTGAGCCTTCGTATCTGCTGCAGGATGTGACCGGCTACTTAATATCCAACTCTTTGAACAACTTGCTCGCAACAAAGCCGATGGCACTTACGAATGCCAAGCGTCGATTTCGCTCCTGCCTGAAGCCGACCAACTTGTAGTTAACGTTCACTTTCCGGATAACTGCCTACAGACCTCGTCACCGCTCCTCAGGGCGTCCTTCATGGATTCGTTAAGTTGGTTTTTGATTGTCATGGGGAGGATTATAGCAGAGGCGGGGAGGAAATTGTCCCGCGCGGAGGCGGGACATCTTTTGAATAGTGCTACATTTCTTGAAGTGGTTGACGTATGAGGGCGCTTAACTTTTGCACAACCTCGTTGTAGGCGGCCATTGGTAATTTGCAGACAAATTCTGCTTTTCTTGCCCTCCAATCGAGGCTTTTCACCTGGTCTGAGAGAATTGCTCCGCTGATTGTCAAGCCATCGGGAACTGGAACCTCAAAAGGATATCCCTTGACCTGGCTTGTTATGAGACAGAGGATCGCCAAGCCAACCTTCCCGTTATACGCCTTGGGTGAAAGGACCAGTGCCGGTCTGTGTCCTGCCTGTTCATGGCCTGCCTTTGGATTGAACATGATCCAAACGATGTCACCGCTGTCAGGAGTATAGGACATGATTTCACCAAATCTCATTTCCGACGGGGGAACCGGTATCTGCTTCACCGTGAAGATTGTCGGGGGTTATGCCAGCCAACAGATCATCCAGCGACCAGTTCGGCATGGAAACAGGCGTAATGACGATTTTTCCTTTGACAAGGCTGATTTCCACCAGTGAGTCATTCTGCAGGTTGGCGTCAAGGGCAAATGTTTTTGGTATGCGAAGGGCAAGGCTGTTGCCCCATTTCTGAACTTTTGTGAGCATGGGTTGATCTCCTGATTGTATCTACAATAAAGATACACCTCTTTGCCCAATTAATCAAGTGGATTTTCGTTTTGCGCGGGGTGTTCCAATGGCAAATACTTCTGGAAAACCCAGGATTTGATAAAAAAGGCTTGAAAATGTCCCGGCGAGGGGACGGCGCGGTCTGGAAGGCTGCCCCTGGACTGAAAACAAGCAAAAAAACGGCTCAGATCTTGTAACATCCGAGACCGCTATTCATTCCTGGCTGTCTTTCGGGTTTTTCTCGTTGCTCACTTCTTGACACTGCTGTTAATCAGTGGGCAGTACCTCACGCTTGTTTGGAAGTCAGATCCTGTCTTCCATTTCCCAGGCATGATCGAGCGTGTGAAAGGCGGTGTGGCGTATCAGGTACCGCAGCGGCCACTTGCCGGCCAATTTACCCTGTGAGTGGTAGTCCCGGATTGCGTGGCAATAGGCATCGCGATGCGCTTTCACCCCCTCATCAGTCTGCATCGCACCGTCGGGGGTGAGCACGCCGGCCCCTTCGCCCATCCTCCTCGTTGGCAAAGTTATGACCGACGATGCGGTCCCGATCCCGCCCGCCGCCGCGCGGGCCTTTTTGCAGCTCAGCCGACACGCACGAGCGCACCTCATCGAAGAACGCCCAGCACGCCCGCATCAGCGTAGGTCACGCTCCAATTCGTCACCCGACATGCCTTGCTTGTCGATGCTCGAAAACGCGAACGAGATGCCCCAGATGTCAGTTGAGCCTGTTCCTGGATACTGCTCGACCACACGGATGTTCTTGATGGAGTCAAACTCCGCGTTCATTTTAGCCAGCTTTGGCACCTGGAATATCGTGGAATATAGGAACGTAGCCTTTCGATTGCATCCTCCGCGGTCTTTGCCCCGCGCTCAAGGCCGGGCCAATCAGGTGCTACCGCCACCACCTTCTTGCCTTTCGGGCCGATTTCCAGCGTCACTCGAGTATGTTTTGCCACGTTTCCTCGATCACAATAGTTCCTACCATTATCGCGATTTGCCACATCTCAATCGAGAAAAGGAAGATCAATTACCTTGCCGCTGCCGCCTAACGAATTAAGGATTGATGCGGCGGAAAGACAGAGGAAAGGAACAGGGTGCCGCCGCATCTGTCCAACTGCCCATGGACGGTCAGAGATTAACGACATTATATCCCGTCCAACTTGCTTCACCCGATCTTCTTCACCATCACATAACTCCCCGTGTGTCTGAACATATCCAAACTTGCGGTCAATGGCGAGCATGGGGTCGTTCTGCGAGTTGTGGTTCGTGCGGACCTCATCCACTTTCAGCACGTCACGCGCAAAGCGTAACGCCAGCACCTTGACCGCCTGCGCCAGTTTGCGCCCGCGATAGCGCTTGTCCACGCCGGTGTGCAGGTTGTAGGCGTAGTCCGCGCCTTCGAAACGGGTGATGGCGCTCATAGCCGACCCAGATACCAGCTGGCCGTCTCCATGACCACCATCTGCCCGGCGGGTTTATACCAGTCCGAATTGCACACACTCTCTCTGGAAATCCGCAAAGTCCAGCCAGGGATGCATGCCCTCCGAGCCGGGCGTTTCCGACGCGGTCATATCGTTCAGCGCGTAGAGTTTTCGCTGCGCCTCCTCCGTGTTCCCCAGCGCCTCCATCGACGTGAACTGGAATCCCTCCGCCTGCAAACGGGAGATCACCGCCTCGTAGGGACGGTCGTCGAAGCGGGTCAGGTCGAGGGTCATGCCGATGGAATGTCTTTGTTCGCTGAACCCGTTGCGGTCGGCGAAGGAACGGCACTTCGGGCAGTCGTCGCGCACGCCCACTTCCAGTTGGGTCACCTGCGCGGATGCGGCGGCAAGTTCCAGGTCCGTGTAGAGGCGGCTGCCGACTCCCTGCTCCGCGATGTTCTGCGCTTGACGATGACGTACAGGTACGCCTGTTTGGGATCGAAGCGACTGCGCGTCATCCAGTTGAACCCCAGCAATTCCCCCAATTCGTCCTCCGCCACCATCAAGCGGAGAATCCGCTCCTTGTGCGCTTCATGATCCGCCCTGAGGCTGGATTCGGTCGTCGGTTCATTTTGCTCGGCTGTGAACAACTCCGCCAGTTGACCGAAGTCCCGATCCAATTCGACGGGGCGCAAGGTAATGGTTTTCATGGTTCTTCAATGTCCTTCCTGTAGTGTGATGAAAAGGTGATTTCGAGAGGGCTAACCGGGTTTAGCCGCCAATCGACCGTGCTTGAACAGGTCGCGCAGCAGCAACACCCCGCCGACACCGACCGCGATCACCGCGGCCGTGTACAGGGCTAAAATGCCGAGTACAAGCATCCACTCCCAGCCGCCGATCGGGGTCGAGCCGTCCGCCAGACCCGTGACCATCGGAATGACCATGACGCCAGCCATCATGACGAGCGCAGTACCAAGCCCCCAACCGATCAGTTTCACCTGCGAACGCGCCCGTATCGCCGCCACCAACAGCAGGATGCCGCCGCCGAAGGCGAACAGCCCCAGTTCCGCCGGCATGAGATAGTCAACGCGGAGCATGTGAGCCCTGATGAGCAGAGCCCCAGAGAACAGGATGGGAGCCAGAATGGGAAGCCAGACAAAAATCGTCCCCGCTACAGCCAAAACTTTGGTGAGAGTGCCCTTGTTTTCCATGGTCGCACCTCCTTTTCGAACAGGCAAACCAGGGATCAGGCGGCGAGGATTTCCCCCGCCAATTTGATTATACATGCCCACGGTCGCAAATTGCACTTTCCCCCTTCCAAAAAAGCGCAATTTGCGACCACACTGGGTATAGCACTCACGCGGTCAGGGCAAGGATGTGGTCCACGGTCGCTTCGACGTCTTTGTCCGTCGTGTCCACGATCAGCCAGCCATGCGCGCCGCAGGTTTTCGACCTCCCCCTTCAGGTTTTCATACACCAGGCGGATCCCGCCCTCGATGTAATCCGTCTCCCCGTTCGGACCGGAGCGTTTGCGGTTCCGTTCCTCCGCCGCCTGCTGGTCCGGGTACAACAAAACTTTGTGGACGCCCGGGCCTTCGGGCAGCGCGTCATATTCGCCCAATCGGCTGTTCGGGTCCCAGAAATCGTCAATGACCACGGAAAAGCCCGCCCTGCTGTAGGTTTTCGCCATTTGGGTCACGCTTTCGCGCGCCAACTTCAACTGCTCGATGAGGTCCGCGCCCCAGGTCCCGCCCGGATAGACCAGCCCCGACACCACCATGTCGCGCACGTCGTCCACGGGGATGTGGATGCTTTTCGGGAACCGTCCCGCCAGCGCATGCGCCGTCGTGCTTTTTCCGACTGCCGGTGCGCCAACGATGAGATAGATGTGAGCCATTGAACCTCCAAACGATAAATTTCGCCAAGTGTAGCGGAGTTTCGGTCAAGCGTAAATGACGATTTTTGATTCCCCCGTAGATCTCCCCGTTTGCGATCTAGCTGGACATCTTCAGATACCCAGCGGACGGCGGAGCAAACTGGCAAGCAGGAAAGTCACCGGTACCGAGACCAACGTAGACCAGCAGAATTTCAGGAACGGGCGCGATCAGGCCGATCGCCAGATATTGGAACAATAGGACGATGAAAATATGGATCATGTAAGCCGTGTACGTGCCTTTTGCCATCTCCCTGCCCACTGGAACCCTGGGCGTTCACCATGTCCCGAAACAGGACGGTCAAGCCGATGCACATTCCGCAACACAGCAAAGACTTCCCACAACGGCACGAGGAGTTCCCAGACCGTGTCGCTGACCACGATGAAATCCTCTCAACCATAACTCGTACGCGTACCAGAAACCCGCAAGGACAAGTCCGACCGCAAGCCAGACCCGCCCTCCCTGGATGGGAAACGGGTCACCCACTGGTGACGGTAGGCAAGCGTGCCGACGATGAACAACCCAAGGTCGCGGGGAACATCCGCGAATGCGATGCGGATATAACCGAAAATGTAAACCCACTCGTCAATATAGAACCAGGTGCCGGACAATGGCTGTACAAAGCGCCAGTCCGGCGGCAAAAGCCAGGACGGTTCCATACCCGGGCGGGTCCGCCGGCTTCTCCGACAGGGATGCGGCAGGACGAAGCCCACGCCACAGCGCATAACCCAGGCTGTAAAGTATCAGGTGCTGGACGAACCAAAGATGCCCCACATCGATCGGCCACAGGGCGCCCAACTGCCCGGTGTCCATCGGTCCAAAGACGAAAACCTGCAAAAGGAGCACCAGAAAGGAAAAGACCAGCAATGGAATGCCAAGTCGCAGGAGACGGCTCTTCACAAATGCCTGGGGGCCGCTTTTTCGAACGACGCGACCGTGAAATAACCTGCGATCATGAAGAACAGGCTCATCCCGAAGGAGCGGTTGACCATGAAGAACGGTCCCAGGATCGCGGCGCGGGTCGGCTCCTGGACGGGCCACCAGCCGCCCGTCGGTCCATAGGCTTGAGCCGACATGATGCGCGATCACCGCCGTCATGATGACCACTTTCAGGTTGTCAAGGAAGGGTAAACGGTTGGAAGTCGACATTTCGGTGCATCTCCTCGGAAGAACTACGCAGGCGTTCCCGCGCACGGGTTGACACATCATTCCAATAAGGCGGTTTACAGCGAAATGTCTAAAAGGTTTTCCCCTCAGAAAGAATACAACAATCCCCCGTCCGATTCACGTGTCATTTGTCACATTTTGGACAATCCTGCTTCCAAGTTATTTCCTTGCCCCCGTCAACGCGGTCGTGATCCCCAGTCCGATATAGACCAGCCCCGCGAAATAGCGGCCACCCGTTTGGAAGCGGCGGTTCCCGGTCAATTTTGAGGCGAGGGAACTTGCCAGCAGGGCGTACAGGCTGT
This sequence comes from uncultured Chloroflexia bacterium, assembly GCA_963718215.1. Taxonomy (GTDB): domain Bacteria; phylum Chloroflexota; class Anaerolineae; order Anaerolineales; family Villigracilaceae; genus Defluviilinea. The sequence continues at coordinate 10,994 of CAVQYK010000036.1, read as the reverse complement.
CCGTGACGACCGCCATGCCCACGAAGACCGCGCCCAACAGCAAATTCTGCCCGATGACATTCCCCTTCGTTGGGTCAACGAACTGCGGCAGGAAGGCAAGGAAGAAAAGCGCGGTCTTCGGGTTGAGGATGTTGACGGCGAATCCCTGCCAGTAGATGCGAGACAGACTTTCCTGTTTCACCGCCCCGCCTTCCACGTCATTCCCCGCCTCCAGCAGTTTTCGGACCCCAATGTAAATGAGATATGCCGCCCCGAGATATTTCACCACGTCGAACGCCAGCGCCGACGAGAGCAGGATGGCGGAGAGTCCCAGCGCCGCGGCAGCCGCCTGCAGGAAGTTTGCCGTCTCGATGGCAAGCACCGAGACGAGTCCCGCCAGGCGTCCCTGGCTGGCGCTGCGGGCGGTGATGTACAGCACGGCAGGTCCCGGGGTTATGAGCAGCACCAGCGCGGCGCCCATGAACAAATAAAGTTTGGATGGTTCGATCATGGTCTATTGTTTGTCATTTCGAGCCTTGTTCCGAAGCAAATGATTCAGCGAGAGATCTTTTGCTCGAGCAAGATTTCTCGCGGCGTAGAACGCCACTCGAAATGACATGGCGTTACCCCCCGATATGCGACATTTCCACTTTCGGCAGGTCGATCGTATTCTCCGAGCGGATCTCGGAATAGCGGTCCGCACGTTTGCCCCAGATGCGGCTGATCTCCGCCGAAATCTCCTCGTCGGACGCGCCGCCGCGCAGCAGGCTCTTGAGGTCGTGTCCCTTGACCGCGAACAGGCAGGTATACAGTTTCCCCTCGGCGGATAACCGCGCGCGGTTGCAATCGCGGCAGAACGGCTGTGTCACCGACGAGATCACGCCGATCTCGCCCCTGCCGTCCTTGTAGCGCCAGCGTTCCGCCACCTCGCCTGTGTAATTCGGGTCAGCCGGCTCGAGCGGCAGTTCGGCGTTGATGATCCCCACGATCTCCTTCGCGGAAACCACGTCGTTCGTGCGCCAGCCGTTGGTCGAACCGACGTCCATGTACTCGATGAAGCGCAGGATGTAGCCCTTCTCGCGGAAGAAGCGCGCCATCGGCAGGATGCTGGACTCATTCACCCCGCGCTTGACCACCATGTTGACCTTGATCGGCTCCAACCCGACCTTTTGGGCTGTTTCCATGCCCTCCAGGACCTTTTCCACCGGGAAATCCACATCGTTCATGGACTTGAATACCTCGTTATCGAGCGAATCGAGGCTGACCGAGACGCGCGTCAGACCCAGCATCCTTCAACGCCTGTGCGTTGCGGGCCAGGAGCGAGCCGTTCGTGGTCATCGTCAGGTCGAGGTTCGGGATCTGCGAGAGCATGCCGACCAGCAGGGGCAGGTCCTTGCGGACGAGCGGCTCGCCGCCGGTCAGGCGGATCTTTTTGACGCCGTGCGAGACAAAAATGCGCGAAAGCCGCGTGATCTCTTCGAAGGTCAACACCTGGTCGTGGGGCAGGAAGGGATGGTCGGAGCCGAAGACTTCCCTGGGCATGCAGTACACACAGCGGAAGTTGCAGCGATCCGTGACGGATATACGCAAGTCGCGCAGGGGACGGTGGAGGGTGTCGGTCAGGGTCATGGCTAAGGTCGTTTTCCTGGATTCAGGCCCGGGCGGGGGAAGGAAGCGGGTTTTCGTCAGAAAACGTGGATTTCAACGATTATAACAAGGGTATGTGAAGTTTCGGTGAGCAATTGACTAGGCTTTTCAGCCATGCTATGATGCAGGCATTATTCTTTTATTCGGCACTTTACAAAGGAGTTATTTTATGAACCAAAGCAGTTATTCTTTTCGCGTCGTTGAACTCATCATCCGCTTCATTGGACTGCTCACTTTCGGAATTCTGGGTTTTTCGTTCGGGGCGACGATCGCAAACTGGCTGGGCCCGGCTCGATACGGCTGAAACTTTCCTCTACCAGACCGTCTTTGCGCTGCTGGGCGGTTTGTCCGGCTTCATCCTGATCCCCTACATAACCACGCGTCCCGCGCGTGCCATCCGCAGAAGCCTTGGGCATCTTTCCGCAGAAACGCTCTTTGCGGGCTTGATGGGCCTGATCGTTGGTCTGCTCACTGCTGCATTGCTGGCATTTCCCCTTTCCCTGCTCCCCACGCCGCTCGGGGAGATCCTGCCTTTTATCGGCGTGGCGGTCTTCTCGTACCTTGGGGTTTCGCTAATGGTCATGCGGCAGGGCGACCTGCTGGGACTGGTCTCCGCCCTGAGCGGACGCGGCGGCGAGAACGGCACTTCATCGTCATGGACCAACCTCAACCGCAACATCCTGCTGGATACGAGCGTGATCATTGACGGGCGCGTCGCCGACATCGCCAAAACGGGATTCCTGCCCGGCACGCTTCTCATCCCCCGCTTCGTGCTGAACGAGCTCCAATATATCGCCGACTCCCCCGACGGCTTGCGCCGCCAGCGCGGACGCCGCGGCATGGAGGTGCTCGCCGAACTGCAGAAGATCCCCAGCATCCTGGTGCGCATCAGCGACATCAACGCCGAGGGCGTGCGCGAGGTGGACGACAAGCTCGTGGTGCTGGCACGGCAGTTGAAATGTCCGATCCTCACGAACGACTTCAACCTGAACCGCATCGCCGAACTGCAGGGCGTGACCATCCTCAACATCAACGAACTTGCCAACGCGGTCAAGTCGGTCGTCCTGCCCGCCGAGCGCATGAACATCAACGTCTTCCAGGAAGGCAAGGAATACGGTCAGGGCGTGGGCTACATGGACGACGGCACGATGGTCGTCGTGGAGAACGGCAAGGACTACATCGGCGAATACAAGGACGTGGTCGTCACCAAGGTCCTGCAGACCGCTGCCGGTCGCATGATCTTCGCCCGCGTGGACGAGGAGAATGGGAAGAGGAGAAAGTAGTCCAATCAGTCGAATAGTCATTAGTCTGATAGTCGCTTGCTCAAGAACAATTGCAACACCATCAGACTATGAGACTATCAAACTAGAAGACCAGAAGACTAAAACCATGATTCGCCTATACAACACCCTCACCCGCAAAAAAGAAGAATTCCAGACCCTTGAGCCGAACCTCGTAAAACTGTACGTCTGCGGCGTCACGGTCTATAACGACGCGCACGTCGGTCACGCCATGTCCGCGCTGGTGTTCGACATCATCCGCCGCTACCTCGAATATCGCGGCTACACCGTCAGGCACGTCATGAACTACACCGACGTGGACGACAAGATCATCAACCGCGCCAATGCGCTCGGCGAAGACCCGCTCAAACTGTCACAGCGTTACATCGAGGAATACGCAAAGGAACTTGCCAGTCTCAACATTCTACCCGCCACGTCCAACCCGCAGGTCAGCAAGACCATGCCGCTCATCATTGAGTTCATCCAGGGACTCATCCGCAAGGAAGCCGCGTATGCCGCGCCGAACGGTGACGTCTATTTCAGTGTGACCGGCGATGAGGATTACGGCAAACTCTCCGGCCGCAAGCTCGACGACATGCAGGCAGGCGCGCGCATCGAAGTGGAGGAAGCCAAAGCCCACCCGATGGATTTCGCCCTGTGGAAAGCCGCCAAGCCCGGCGAGATCTCATGGGACAGCCCGTGGGGCAAGGGTCGCCCCGGCTGGCACATCGAATGCTCCGCCATGAACCTCGCCGAACTCGGCGAGCAGATCGACATCCACGGCGGCGGCAACGACCTCATCTTCCCGCACCACGAGAACGAGATCGCCCAGACCGAGTCCTACACCGGCAAGCAGTTTGCCCGCTATTGGATCCACAACGGCATGCTGCAACTCGGCGGCGAGAAAATGTCCAAGTCGCTGGGCAACATCGTCAGCATCAAGGATTTTCTCAAAGTACGCGATGCCGATGTCATGCGCATGCTGGTGCTGATGGGCTCGTACCGCGCGCCGTTGATCTTCAACGACGAGACGCAGGACGCTGCGGAAAAATCGCTCGAACGCCTCAAAGCCGCCCTGCGGCCTGGTCCTTCCGCCCAGAGCGGAGGGGCGCCTCATCCTGAGCGGAGTGCAACGCAGACGAAGGAGCGCCACGTAGTCGAAGGGCTCGCCTCCCAGGCGGAATCCACCAAGCAATCCTTCACCGACGCCATGGACGATGACTTCAATACGCCGCTTGCCCTCGCCGCGCTGTATGAACTGGTCAAAGCCATCAACACTGCCCGCGATAACGGCGCAAACGATGAACAACTGAAATCTGCGCAGGGAACATTACGCGAGTTGACGAATGTATTGGGCTTGCGTTTGCAGGAAAAACAAGGCTCCAGCGAGCAGGACGCGCAAGTTCTTGCCTTGATCGAGGAACGGGACGAAGCGCGCAAGCAAAAACAGTGGGCGCGCTCGGACGAAATCCGCGACCAGCTCAAAGAGATGGGCGTGACCATCGAAGACAGCAAAGACGGCACGAAGTGGAGATGGAGTTAAAGAACATTTAGGAGTGTCCGATGAGCGAAAAGACCATTCACATCACTGAACTTGACCGCCAGCGCCTGGTCGACCTGATCATGGACGCGCAGTCCAAGGGGTATCGCGGCAGCGTTTATCTCGAAAAACTGCGCGGCGAACTCGCCCGCGCCGAGATCGTCCTGCCGCAGGAGGTCCCTGCCGATGTTATCACCATGAACTCGAAGGTCGCCCTCATGGACCTGGATACCCAGGAGGAGGAGATCTACACGCTGGTCTACCCCGAAAACGCAAATACGACCGAGGGCAAGGTCTCGGTCCTGGCGCCGATCGGGACAGCCATGCTCGGCTATCGGGTTAATGATGTGTTCGAGTGGGAAGTCCCTGCGGGCAAGAGGCATCTCAAAGTTGACAAGATCCTCTATCAGCCCGAGGCTGCAGGAGATTACGAACTTTAATTCTTACTTGACGGAAGATCAACGATGACAAAACTCCCGGAATGAAAACCGGGATTTTTATTTTTCACTATCCGGCAGCACCAGCGGAATATCCATAAACGGATGCGGCACCACCTGCACCGGCAGGCAATAGGCTTCGGCGATCAGTTCGGGCAGCAATACTTCCTTCGGTTTCCCGATCGCTTTGATCTCCCCTGCCACCATCAGGGCGATGCGGTCCGCGTAGTGAGCCGCGAGATTCAGGTCGTGGAGCGCCACCAGCACGGCGAGATGGTCCTTGTGGGCAAGTTCTCTCACCAATTCCAGCAAGTTGACCTGGTATTGCAAGTCCAAATGTGCTGTCGGTTCATCGAGCAACAGGATAGGCGTGGACTGGCACAAGGCGCGCGCGAGCAGGACTCGCTGCTGCTCGCCGCCGGAGAGTTCGCCGACGCGACGGTCCGCGAAGGGGAGCGCGCTTACCCGTCCCAATGATTGCCGCGCGATCGCCTCATCCTTCTCCGACACCTGCCCCAAAAACCCAAGATACGGCGTTCGCCCGAGGATGACCGTCTCCCAGACGGTATATGCAGGCGGCATGGACACAGCCTGCGGTACGGTGGCGATGAATTTCGCACGCTGGATCGGCGACAGCGACGCGAAGTCATCGCCGTTCGTGCGGACGTGACCGGTGTAGGGAATAACCCCGCTCGCGGCACGGATGAGGGTCGATTTGCCCGCGCCGTTCGGTCCGATCAACGCGAGGACTTCGCCGCTGGCAACGTCGAGGGAAACCTCATGCAAGACGCGGCGGGAGCCATAGGAGACGGAGACGGATTGGATTTTGAGCATAGTATTCTCATCGTAGGGGCACAGCGGATCGGTTAATTGTCAGGACATTCGTTTATCCTGCTGTGCCCCTACAGATCAAAACAATAAATACCAATACAAAGCACTTTCTTTTGCATGCGGGTTGATGGCTCTATAAACATTACGGTCAAAGCCGCCCAAAACGAACCCGCAGCTTTGATACAGGGTACAGGCAGGGACGTTGTCGTCCTGGGTTTCGAGCATCACGCCGGGGAGATCCTTTTCATGAGCCCACTGAATGCCGCACTCCAGCAGTGTGCGCCCGATGCCCATGCCGCGGTATTCCGGGTTGACCACGAGATCCTCCACATAGGCAAACTGGTTCCACCATTTAAGCATCTTGATCCTGCCGGCAAGGTGGCCGTCAACTTCTGCAAAAAAGACGGTGGGACCCTCCTCGTCAAAGCCATAATCCGTATCCTCGATACGGACTTCCCGTTCGTACGGCGGCTCCACAGGGACGACCGTATAGACCAGTCGTTCGTTCTCGATGTCAAGCGCCAGCCGCGACTTTACCAACGATTTGCGCGTGAACGATTTAGTCTGGGGAGACTCTTGCGGGTCGATTTTTCGGACCGTGATTTCCATGTTTACCAAAATCCCTGGTTCTTCGAGCGTCTCAACACCCATAAAAAGAACGGAGCGCCCACGAGCGCGGTGATGATTCCCACGGGGATCTCCTGCGGGGAAATGAGGACGCGCGCAACAATATCGGATACGAGCAACGCGGTCGCGCCGCCGAGAATGCTGAGGGGCAGTAAACGCCTGTAGTCCGGACCAAACCAAAGTCGGATGAGATGCGGGACGATGAGTTCGATAAATCCGATGATGCCGGAAAAGGCCACAGCGGAGGCGGTCGTCAACGAGGAGGCGATCAGAAGGATCCGTTTTGTGCGCGTGACGTTGAGACCGAGTTGCTGGGCCTGGTCGTCGCCGAATTGCAGCAAGTTGAGAGCATGACCGCTGAATACCAGAATGCCAAGGCCGATGAGGAGGTAGGGAAGCATGGCGAGGATGGCGGTCCAGTTGTTTTGGGTGGCGCCGCCGAGCAGCCAGCCGAGCGCGCGGCGGACCTCGCTGGTGGAGCGGATCATCAGGAAAGACGTGAGCGATGTGGCGAACGAGGAAAAGGCGACACCCGCGAGGACCAGGTTGGTGGTGGGGATGGTCTGCCCGACGCGCGCGAGCGAGTAAACAATGAAGACCGTGGTGAGCGCGGCGAGAAAGGCGGCCATCGGGATCGCCATGAGACCCCAGAACGAATACGGCCACTGAACCGACATGGCGATGACCGCGCCCAACCCTGCGCCAGATGCGATGCCGATCAGGAACGGGTCAGCCAGCGGGTTGCGGAACAAACCCTGATACGTTGCACCGCTTCCGCCCAATGCCGCGCCTGTCAGTGCGATGAGAACGGTTCGCGGCAGGCGGATCTTCCACAAAATGGAGGTGGAGATTTCGGTGCCGTTGCCGAGGATGACGTCCCAGAGTTCTTTGGGGGAAATGAAAACAGAACCGATCGCCAGGCTGAGAAGCAGGGCGATCCCTAGAAAGAGGAAAGAGGAAAGATAGGTGATTTTTTTCCATGATATTGCAGGGGCACGGCGAAACATGAATGGATTTTGACCGTTGACTGTCACGCCGTGCCCCTACGGGAATTTATTCAAACAATTCGGGTCGCAATAGTTTCGCCAGTTGTTCCAATGCGTCCACCAGGCGCGGACCGGGGCGGCTGACGAGGTTATCGTCGAAGGGATGGATACTGCCGCTTGCCACTGCCGGGAGGGTCTCCCAACCCGGGCGTACCTTCACAAATTCGGGCGTCACGCCCCACATCGAGTCGCCGAGGATGATGATGGAAGGATTGGCCGCCACTACCTGCTCGATACTGATCTGCGGGTAGGGGTCGCTGGCAATACTGCCGATATTGTATCCGCCGGCACGGGCAATAAGCAGGTCACCGAAGGTGCCGGGACCGTATGTCCACGGTTTGGTTGGGTCGGTCGCGTCGATCTCATAGAAGACGGGGATGCGCGACGAAAGCGGCACGATCTTCTCGTCCACGGCGGCAACGCGCGCCTTAAGCGAGTTGACCAGTTCGGTCACATCATGACCTGTCAGCCCCGCGACAGTCTCGAGATTTGTGTACATCTCTTCGAGCGTGGCCGGGTTGCCAAGGTAGTAAACGGTCAGGCCCAGGTCTTCGAGTTGCTGCACCAGTTCGGGCGGATTGATCTCCGCGGCAAGGACGAGGTCCGGTTCGAGGGCGAGGATGGCTTCCGCGTTGTATTCGCCGAATGAGCCGCCGATGCTTTCGATGGATGCGGCTTCGGGAGGATAGTCGCTGAATTCATCGCGTCCGATGACCTGTGAGCCTGCCCCGACCGCAAAGAGGATCTCCGTGTTCGATGGCGCAAGTGAGACGATACGCTGGGGGGTCGTTTCAAGTGTTATCGTGCGTCCCAGTCCATCTGTGAAGGTCAGGGATTGTGGAACAGAGTCAGTTGTCGGCGCGGTTTGAGGCGCACAGGCAGTCAACAGCGCGAGCAACAGGGTGAGTATCAAAGTCTTGCGGAACATTTTCTTCTCCTGGGTTTGTCTGTCGTTGCGAGGCGATTGCTTTCCGAAGGTCGCAATGACATTTGTTATTGGAATCAAAATCCCCAGCATGGGCTGGGGAGGTTGGGGAGGCATTCCGATCTAGCCGTCCTCCACCTCCTTTCCGCGAGAGTGTGGTAGAACCGACCAGGGCGGGCGACCTGACTTGTTAGCGATTAGCTTTTAGCGACTAGTCTTTAGCCTGATGGCTAATTGACTAACTTCTGACAGCTAACTGCTAATTCACAGTTGCGCGACAGTGTCGGAATTCCACCGACTTCGCCGCTGACTGGTCAATTTATGTGTTCCCATTGTATGACGCAGAGGCGGGAGCGTCAACGTGCAATTTGTCACGTAAATAAAGGAGCGCCGCAACCGCAACCGACACGACGAGCAAGGCATCGTTGCCCTCGCGCCCATACAGCACAAGCGCCAACGTCGAACCGATATAACAGGCGGCAATGACGACCCGCTCCAGTTTCGACCTGGTGAGGCTCGCAAACGGGACAAGCAGGAGCAGGAAATCGTAGTTGTACAAATACGGGCTGGCAAGGATCGTCGTCATCAAGGCGGATGCGACCAACAGCGCCGGGGATTCGAACAACACCTTTCTTTTGAGATACAGGATGACGAGCAGGACGGTCAGGACCGCCCCGGCAATTGCTCCAGCCTGCGAGAGACTAAACTCCCCGCTGAGACGTCTCGACAGCCAGACCGAAAGGTTGACACACTCGGAACAGGTCGTGATATGACCCAGTTCCCGATAATTGAAAAGCGAATCGAAATAATTGAGCGGCCAGGACGAATCCGCCAGAAAACCAATAAAAAACAGAAAAATACCGGCATAAATGGTGTAGGTGAACGCTTTTTTTCCAAATTCGTCCCGGTGAAGCAATAAATAGACCAGAACCGCAAGCAGGATCAACCCGCCGAGATGCGGTTTGAAAGTCAGGAATGCCATACCGAGCGCAATCAAAACGGGGCGTTGACGTGGCAGGGCATACACCAGCATGGAGGCGCCCAACAGCACAGGGAAGTCGTATTGACCGACAGCCAGCGTCCCCAGGACGGGGTAGAAAAACAGCGTGGCAGGAAAGGCAAGCAGTCGCAGGGACGGTTTCCAGCCGTCCGTGAGGAACCACACGGAGAGGGACAGCATCAGGGCGAGGTTGATCTCAAACCACAGCACCGCCGCCGAACGGATCAGGAACGCTCCAGGTAAACCGTGCTTAGCGCATACCACGGCGGGTAGGCAAACTGCGGAATGAAATTTTCGTCCACGTCCGCGCCGTAGACATCATTGATCCTCTGCATCTTCCCGGCATGGTCGTACACATCCACGCCGCGGATCAGTCCCTGGGTGGTGTAGTAGAGCACCTGAAAATCGGAATTGACAGCAAGCGGAATGGGAATCTTCAGCGCAACCAAAACCATGATGGTCGCAAGAAACAAAACGGAAGCAAAAAGGATTATTGGGCGTTTCATTACTGTTTGGCGAACCTGCGAAGCCGCAACCAATGGAATGGATATAGAAGATACCAGTAGAGGAATCCAGTCAATCCGCGCGGGGAGAAGAAGAGGGTGCGGGAGACGTAGGTCATGCTTCCAGCGTGACTTTCGTGTGATTCAAGCCACATTTCGCCGAAGAAGGTACTTTGATGTTCGGTTTTCAATTCAGGGAGCTTACTACCGCCCGCGCCGACAAGTGTGCCGCGACGGTGCCACAGCAACACAGGCTGGGTCCAGAATGGTGAAGAATAAAACGCCCCTCATGTTTCAGGGACTATAACTTTCAAATATGTATCTTTCGTCACCATACGCGTTCAATGTGGTCTGGATAAGTCTTTTCGAGCGCGTCTTTGGTTGCGGTGTCAAAGTCGATCAATTTGACTTCAGGGAATGCCTGCAATGCATCAGGATGCTTGACCAGGCTGTCTGAAGGCCAGAAGCCACCGAGATCAAGGCATAGGCAATGGGGTACAGCAAGGCAGTCATCAGTCCCACACCGAATGCCATGATAGCGATGGGGAGTACCGGGGTATCAGAGGCATCGAGCGTTTAAGTCCGCGGACGCGGGCGTAGCGAAGCATTCAGGTCGCCGTAAGTGGTGACTTCCGATGCACCATATATCGAAGACGCCCTCCGCGTCCGTTCGGGTTGGTGAGGGCTGCGAAGAGGTAGTCGATGACGTTCTGGATGGCGATCGGCTGGGATTTGTTCTTCATCCACACGGAACAGAATACAAACGGGCACAACTCGGTCATGAAGCGGATCATTTCGAACGAGATGCTCCAGCAACCGGCGATGACACCCGCGCGGAACTCCGTGACAGGAACTTTTCCCTCGCGCAGACCCACCTTCCCCGTTTCAATGCGGGAGCGCATGTGCGGCGCGAGGTGCTGTTCCGGGTCCGCCAGACCGCCGAGATAGATGATGTGTTCGACGCCCGCCTCTTCCGCAGCGGAGGCAAAGGCGCGGGCGGACTCCAGTTCGAGGGAGGTGTAGCCGTGTCCCTGCGACATGTTGTGGATGAGGTAGTAGGCAGTGCGGACGCCGTCGAAGGCTCCGGGGAGGGTCTCGGGGGCCATGACGTCAGCCTGGACAATGTCAATCTGGTCGAACCAGGCCCGCCCTTTAAGTCGACGCGGGTCGCGGGCGAGG
>CAVQYK010000035.1:0-20521 GCA_963718215.1 uncultured Chloroflexia bacterium | reverse complement strand
CGACATTTTCCTGCAGGCTGAATGGCGCCCACAGTCCTCGGCGCTGATCCAGGAATTGACAACGGGCCAGCCCCACTGCTCGTAATACCGGCGGAAGTGTTCGTTGAAGTTTTCCCCCATGCGGCGGTCATCCTGGATGAGGAGGACGGAGCGCTGGGGAATCTTTGCGTTGTGGTCAATGAAGTCTGCCATTTGGGTGGCGTTGATGGCATCGAATCCCTGCTCTTTCAGGTCGCTCATCATCTGGCTGAAATCTTCAACGGTGATGTCGTTATCATTCACATCCGCCGCGTCCTTTTCGATACCGTGGAGCATAACGACCATGACGATCGTCACCGGTTTGGCGTTGTTGGAATTCCATTTGTCGTGGAGATATTGGCAGGTATCCTGACGTAGGTATGAGGCGTGTCAAGCGCGTTAAGTCTGCTTGTGATGAACCCGCGGGGAACCCGGCGGCGTGCGGACGGCGGTCGGCAGCGGTACGGGAGTCTTCGTAGGAACGGGCGTGTTAGTCGGTTGGAAGCTGTGCGATCGCAGTTTCAAATGACTGGGTGTACAGCGCATTGACGTCCGCGGTGGGAGAGGAGGCTAAGGGGGCGCACGAGGCCAATAGAACGGAGAGCAGGGTGAGGTGAGAATGAAGCGTAAATGTCATGGTCATGAGGGTAGGAATCACATATGAGATAGTGACCTTAACGGACGAGTATTTATTCTTTGCTTTCCGGAGATGAACGCTTCCACTTTTTGGCGGCAAACTCGTCGCGGAATTGTTTGGGCGGGGTCTTGAAGAAGTAGGAGGACGGTCCGAATGGGACCGCAAGTTTGCGGTCGAGCGCGATCTTGGCGCAGCGGAGGGCGTCGATCATCACGCCGGCGGAGTTGGGGCTGTCCCACACTTCGAGTTTGACTTCGATGTTCAAGGGCACATCGCCGAAGGTGGTGCCTTCCATACGGATGTACGCCCACTTGCGGTCGGTGAGCCACGGCACATGATCGCAGGGGCCGACATGCACGTTGTCATGTTCCAATTCGTAGGGGATCATGCTGGTGACGGCATTGGTCTTGGAGATCTTCTTGCTCTCGAGGCGTTCGCGTTCGAGCATGTTGAGGAAATCCGTGTTGCCGCCGAAGTTGAGCTGGTAGGTGCGGTCAATTTTTACGCCGCGGTCCACGAAGAGGGTGGCAAGTTCGCGGTGCAGGATGGTCGCGCCGACCTGTGATTTGATGTCATCACCCAGGATGGGAAGTTTGGCGTCCCTGAACGTTTCGCCCAATATTAGATGATGCGATGAAAACAGGAATTCCGTTGACGAAGGCACAACCCGCTTCGATGGTTTGTTCCACGTACCACTTGGTTGCCATCTCGGAGCCGACCGGCAGGAATTGATGACCACGTCGGTTTTTGTCTCTTGCAGCAGTTTGACGATATCCGCCGTGGGACCGGGCGCCTTGGGGATGATGCCGGAAAGGTATTTGCCAAGCCCGTCATGGGTCATGCCGCGTACCACAGGGACGTTGAGGCGGGGGACATCGGCGAATTTGTTGGTGTTGTTCGGTTCGGCGAAGATGGCCTCTGAAAGGTCCTTGCCGACCTTGGTGACATTGATGTCGATGCCGATGGTGAATTCGATGTCACGGATGTGGTACTCCGCCAGCTGGGTGTGCATGATGCCGGGGATGATATCGTCCTTTTTGGCGTTTTTGTAATATTGCACCCCCTGCACGAGGGAGGACGCGCAGTTCCCCACCCCGATGATCGCAACACGTACTTTTTTATTTGCCATTTTCGAAATTCTCCTTATGTGTGTTTGGTGGCAGGATTTTACCCGCCTTTCAACATTTGACGCCCTGCCGTGGATGTGTGGTTGTATAATTCAGGGCATGACAACCAATGAGCGCATTGACCATCTGGAACGCTTGCTCGAAGTGGTGCGGGGTTTGACGACGGCGCCCGATCTCGAATCCTTTTTGCAGACGATCATCGCTGAAGCCAGCGAAATGACAGACAGCGAACTCGCATCCATTCTCGAATATGATCCCGAAGCGAAGGAATTGAAGATTCCTCTCCACGATCTGGTTCGACCGCGACGTGCTTCGTCCCATGGGCGTGCCGCTGGAGGGCAGTGTCGCCGGGGAGGTCTTCCGCAAGGCGCATCCGCTCATCATCCAGGACACGAAGGCGGACCAACGTCACTTCAAGGTCGTCGACCGCGTGACGAAACACGAGACGCATTCGCTTGCGGCTGTTCCCATCATTGTGCGCGGCGAGACCATTGGCGTCCTGGAGGCGCTCAATAAACGGGACGAAGCCCATTATACCGAAGATGACCTGACGATCCTTGCCACCCTGGGAGCGATCGCCGCGCAGGCGATGAGGAACGTCCATTTGGAACGGAAGGTCAGGGCCGCGCGCGTCCAGCTTGCCGAACTCGAGCGCCTCAAAACAGACTTTATGCATCACCTCGCACGAACTCGGACTCCCCTCGGCCTGATCCTCGGTCACGCCACCTTCCTGAAGGAACTTGCCGGGCAGGAATAAGAGCCCAGTTGGATACGATCATCAAGACGCCACAAGGCTCAAGGACATCGTCGAGAACCTGTCCGATGTGGACAATGTGCAGACCGGCACCGCACGTGTCCGCAGTCACAAGGTATCCATGGTAAAGATCGCGGAGGATGTGGTCTGACATTTCAGGACGAGGCGAAATCGAAAAACATTACCTGGGCAGCGATTGGGGAAATTTGCCCCACTTCATTGAAGCGGACGGCGTGAAGATCAACATCGCCCTGAGCAATCTCGTGAAGAATGCACTCCAGTTCACCGAGCGGGCGGGACTGTGCATATCAGCGTGGGAGAAGACTCGGGTTATGTGAAGGTATCCGTGAGCGACAATGGGATCGGCATTCCCCCCAGGGACCTGCCAAAGGTGTTTGACCGCTTTTTTCAGGTGGAAACCATCTCACGCGCAAATACGGAGGCATGGGGCTGGGACTTGCCGTCGCCAAGTCCATGATCGAACTGCATGGCGGGCGTATCTGGGTGGAAAGCGAGGAAGGCAAGGGAAGTACTTTTACCTTTCTCCTGCCTGTCGAAGGGGCGGAAACCGGTCAGATCAACAGGTCCATTTGTTGGATGAAGGTTGCTGCAAAATTGGAAACAAAAAAGGCTCACGTCAATTCGTGAGCCTTTTTGTTTCTACAGCGGATTACGCCCAACCCTGACCCTTGATGAAATTGGTCACGATGGGGATGTTGACCATCTGTCCCTGATAAGCCTGGTATGCCCAATACAGGAACACCAGCCACAATAACGGTACGCAGAGACCGCCAAAGCCAATGGTCACAGTGGTGAAAATGGTCGCCACGATCCAGAAGGCTATGCTGGCCGCAATGGACTGAACGGCATGGAACTTGATAAAAGGACGGTTTTTCTTGTCCTCCATCAAAAGCACAATGATGCCGATGAGCGGGGCAAAGACATAACTCAATGCCGCCCACAACTTATCATCACTGGTGACATCCATCATAGGTTGTTAGACATAAGTTCCTCCGAATTGAAACTGAGTTTGGGATTTCGAGTATTGTACAACCAATCAGGACAAAAATCAACCAAATTTCATCAGCCATAGGTAAGGGCAGGGTTTGTACCCAGCCCCTACTGGTAAAATCAACCCATGACAAGAATTGTTTTCATGGGTTCGCCTGATTTTGCATTATCCGCGTTACGTGGGCTGGTTGGTAAGGGCGAGTCTGAGACTCGTCCCTACGATGTTGTTGGCGTGGTCACACAACCCGACCGGGCCTCCGGGCGCGGGCGTGAGATGAAAGCGCCGCCGGTCAAATTGCTTGCCCGGGAACTCGACATCCCGGTCATACAGCCCGAGAAACTCAAACAACCCGATGCGATGGAACAATTACGCGCCTGGGCTCCCGACCTGATCGTCGTGGCGGCGTTCGGGCAGATCCTCCGCAAGGATGTTTTGGAGTTGCCGCGTTTTGGCTGCGTCAACGTCCACGCCTCCCTGCTCCCGCGCTGGCGCGGCGCGGCGCCGATCAATGCCGCCATCCTGGCAGGGGACGAGGAAACAGGCGTGACCATCATGCAAATGGACGCGGGAATGGACACCGGTCCCATGCTGGCGAAACGGTCCATCCGCCTCACACGGGACGATACGGCTGGTTCGGTCTTCCAGGCTTTGTCCACGCTGGGAGCGGACCTCCTGCTCGAAACCCTGCCCGATTACCTCTCCGGGAAACTTATCCGTTAACCCCAGCCCGAAGAAGGCGTGACCTACGCACCGATGCTCAAAAAAGACGACGGCAGGCTGGATTTCACCTCCGACGTGGACGAATTGGAGCGGCGCGTGCGGGCGTTCAATCCGTGGCCGGGCGCGTTCATGGAGTTTGACGGGGCAGTCCTCAAGGTCCATCGCGCGCACGTGGAGGCGGGAGAGGCGTCGACGGGGCAAAGGCTGGTGGTGCAGAATCAGCCTGCGGTCGGGGCGCGAGGCGGAGTCCTCGTCCTGGATGAGGTGCAGCCCGCCGGGAAAAAGTCCATGAGCGGGAAATCCTTCCTCTCCGGCGCGCGGAATTGGTGACCCGGGCTTGATATAATCCCGAGGAACGGGAGACCCGCCGAGTGGTAGAATAATTCCCTATGCCGCCAAAAAAGCCAAAAATCAGTGTTGACCTTGTCATCCCTGTGTACAACGAGGAGGGGGTGGTCGAGCAGACCTACGCGGAGATCTGCCAGGTGATCGACGCGTCCCCGCACAAATTCAGCATTTACTACATTGACGACGGCTCGGAGGACGGCACGGTTTCCTCGCTGAACGCGCTGGCGGAGAAGGATAAACGGGTCGTCGTGCTGGAACTTTCCCGCAATTTCGGGCACCAGGCGGCGCTGACCGCCGGTATCGACGCCGCGCAGGGCGATTTTGTCATCTCGATGGACGCGGACGGACAGCACCCGCCTGAGATGATCCCGCAGATGATCGGGTTGCTCGAGCAGGGCTATGACATCGTGCAGGCGCAACGGGTGGAGGACAGCGCGCTGTCCTTCAAAAAGGTGACATCCTCGGCGTTCTACAAACTGATCAACGCCATCAGCGGTACCGAGATGGTGCCCGGCGCGGCGGATTTCCGCGGCATGAGCCGCCAGGCAGTGGACGCCTTAAAATCCATGCCTGAATATCACCGCTTCCTGCGCGGCATGGTCTCGGCGATGGGCTATAAGAGCGTCATCCTGCCCTACCACGAGACGAAACGGGTCGCCGGCAGGACGAAATATTCGCTCGGCAAGATGTTCCGCCTCGCCATGGACGCCATCTTCTCGTTCTCGCTGGTGCCGTTGTACATCGGCATGAGCGCCGGGGTGATCTTCCTCTGTCTTGCCGCGCTCGAGATGGTCTACGTGTATTCCTTCTGGCTCAAAGGCGATACATCCACGCTGGCGCCGGGCTGGAGTTCGCTCATGTTCGTCATCCTGATCGCCAGCGGCGTCATCCTGATCGTGCTTGGGTTCATCGGCGTGTATATCGGTTACATCTTCCAGCAGGTCAAACAAAGACCTGTCTATCACCTGAAGAAGAGGGCGGAATGAGCTCGAACGAAAAACCTGTCTACCAATTCGTGTTTTTGCGCCACGGCGAGTTGCTGGGCAACGCCCAATCGCGCTGGCAGGGACAGTCCGATTACCCGCTCACCGAGAAGGGACGCGCGCAGGCATGGGCGCTTGCAGAGCGATGGAAGGCGGAGAACGCAAAGTTCGACCTGGTGCTTTCCAGTCCGCTGGGGCGCGCGAAAGAGACGGCGGAGATCGTCGCTTCGATGTTACAGGTCAAAGTGGAGTTCGACCCGATCTGGCTCGAACGCGCCATCGGCGAAATGGAGGGATTGACCAGCGAGGAAGTCCGTCAGAAACCGCGGCCTCCCTACACAACCCCGTATGACCCCATTGGCGGTGACGGCGAAGGCGATTGGGCATTGTTCCTGCGCGCCGGTCAGGCTTTGCACAACCTCCTGAGACGTCCCGCCGGCAGTTACCTGATCGTTTCGCATGGCGGCATGCTGAACCAGGTCATGCACGCCATCGTGGGCGTCCCGCCGCATGTTGACCCTTCGGGCGTCCGTTTTCGGTTCGAGAACACGGCTTTTTCGCGCGTGATCTATTTCCCGCACCAGCACCGCTGGGCGGTCGATGCGGTGAACGACCGCGCACATTTACATTCCCTGAAATAGAGAGAAGCATGTCATTATCTGAATCGGCAGGTCACATCAACGGCAAATTGAAAGTGCTTACCTTCGGCGCCGGCGCCATCGGCACGTACATCGGCGGCAGTCTTGCGCTGGCTGGGCACCAGGTCGTTTTTGTGGAACAACAAAAGGTGGTGGAGGAACTACGCGAAAAAGGCATGCGCCTCGACCTCACCCTGGACGCGCGCCGCAAGACGAAGGATGCCTCGCTCCTGGACCCATCCGCCTTTGTGATCGTAGCCTCCCTCGAGGAAGCGCTTCGCTACGGACCCTTCGACCTGGCTCTGTTTGCCCTGAAATCGTTCGACACCCAGGCCGCGCTGGAAGGCATTCGACCCTTCGCGGACAAAATGCCGCCGATCCTGTGCCTCTCGAACGGGGTATCGAACGAGCCAGCCATCGCTGAAGTCCCTCGGCGCGGAGCGGGTCATCTACGGCACGGTGACCTCTGCCATCGGTCGGCGCGGTGCGGGCGACATCGTCCTCGAAAAACTGCGCGGCGTCGGGGTTGCAAAGGGACATCCGCTCTCGGAAAAATTGAACGACGCGCTGAACAAAGCCTTCCTCAACTCGCGCCTTTTCGACGATGCGGCTTCGATGAAATGGTCGAAGATGCTGACCAACCTGATCGCCAATCCCACCTCCGCCATTCTGGACATGACCGCCGCGGAAGTCTTTGCGAACAAGGATCTGTACAAAATCGAAATTGACATGTTGAAGGAATGCCTGGCGGTGATGAAGGCGCAAGGCTTGAAGTGGTCGACCTGCCCGGCACGCCGGTCCGTGCGCTGGCTTTCGCGGCGACGTTGCCTTTGTGGCTCTCGAAGCCGTTCCTCGGTCGTGCCGCAGGCGCAGGACGCGGCGCCAAGATGCCGTCCTTTCACATTGACCTGCACTCCGGGCGCGGCAAAAGCGAAGTGGAATACCTGCACGGAGCGGTGGTGCGCGCAGGCGAAAAACACCACGTCCCGACGCCGGTCAACAAGGTGTTGACCGAAACCCTGCTGGCTTTGACGAACAAGGAAATTCCGCTGGAGGAGTTTGCCCACAAGCCGGAAAAGTTGTTGAAGAAATTATAGTTCGTAGGGGCGAGGTCCTCTCGCCCCGTTCTGTGATACAGTAATTGAGCGGGGAGACCCCGCCCCTACAAACCAATGAATAAAATCAATATCATTTCCCCTCGTACCGAAGTTGAAATTATCCTGCCGGATGGACGCGTGTTGTCAGGTCCGCGCGGGGCGGCGGTGGGAGAGTTCCTTGCCTCGGTCGAACACAAAGCCCTGCTGGTCGGGGCGGTCGTCAACGGCGAACTGCGCGAGTTGACCTATCCCATCAGGATCGAATTCGAAGGTCCAGCCTGTGGAAATGGATTCGGCTGATGGCGCGCGCATCTACCGCCGCTCGTTGACCTTCCTGCTCGAAAAGGCCTTCAATGACCTGTACCCGGACGGGATTTTGTACGTGGACCATTCGGTCGCCTCGGGCGGGTATTTCTGTCAGGTATCGGGGCGCGAGCCGCTGACCGAGGCGGAGATCGAGACGTTGAAGTCCCATATCCAGAAGTTGATCGAGGCTGACCTGCCCTTCGAGCGACGGGAGGTCCCCTGCAGGAAGCCATCGAATACTTCCGCGCCAAAGGGTACGAAGACAAAGTCTCGCTGTTGAAATATCGCAAAAAGAATTACCTGACGCTGTACCGCCTCGAAGACCATCTGGACTATCATCACGGCTACATGGTGCCGTCCACAGGCTATTTGCGCGTGTTCGACCTCAAGGCTACGGATGGCGGCTTTACTCTGAGTTACCCGCGCCGGCACAAACCCGACGAACTCCAGCCTGTGCCCGGCTACCCGAAATTGCTGGCGGCGTTCCGCCAATATGGGGGCTGGCTGGCGCGCCTCGGCATCGAGAACGTCGGCTCACTGAATGAAGCCATCGAGCAGGGGCGCGCAGACGAGATCGTGCTGGTCTCGGAGGCGTTTCACGAGCAGAACCTGTCGGATATCGCGCGTACGGTGGCGAATCGGCTCGACAAGAGTCACCTGATCCTGCTGGCGGGTCCGTCGTCATCGGGCAAGACCACTACTTCGCGGCGTCTGACCATCCAGTTGCTGGCGTTGGGCATTTCGCCGTTCCCGCTCGAACTGGACAACTACTTCCTCGACCGCGACAAGACCCCGCTCGGCGAAGACGGCAAACCCGATTTCGAATCGCTCGACGCCCTCAACCTGCCCCTGCTCTGGGAGCAGTTGCCGCGCCTGATCCGGGGAGAAGAGGTCCAATTGCCGCGCTACAACTTCAAGTCGGGGAGGAGCGAGGCGGGGAAGGTCATCCAACTCAGAAGCGGACAGCCGATCATCCTGGAGGGCATCCACGGCATGGACCCGCGCCTGATCCCCGACAGCCTGCGCGGCGAGGCGTTCCGCATCTACGTCTCGGCGCTGACCCAGTTGAACCTGGACCGCCACAACCGCGTCTCCACCACGGACACGCGGCTCATCCGCCGCATCGTGCGGGATGCGCGCGAGCGCGGCTACAACGCGTCGCAGACGATCGCCAACTGGGAGGGGGTGCGGCGCGGCGAGAAGCGGCACATCTTCCCGTTCCAGGAGAACGCGGACGTGATGTTCAACTCGGCGCTGGCGTATGAGATGGCGGCGTTGAAGCCGTTCGCCGAACCGCTCTTGCGGCAGGTGCAACACGGCACGCCGGAATACATCGAAGCCAAACGCCTGCTGGCGTTCCTCGAATGGTTCCTGCCGCTGGACATCGACCTTGTACCGGATAATTCGCTGTTGCGGGAGTTTTTGGGCGGTTCGATCCTGAAGAATTTCACGGTCTGGAAGAATAAATAATCTCGACCGTGGACCACAGACAGTGGACGGTAGATGTACGGTCTTCGGTCTGTGGTCCATCGTCAAAATCTGGAACCCCCATGCTCATCACCCTCCTCACCAGCGGTTCGCGCGGCGACGTACAACCCTACATTGCCCTCGGACTCGCCCTGAAACGCGCGGGCGCGAACGTCCGCCTCGCCACCCACGAGAACTACGCCTCGTTCGTGCAGGCGCACGGCCTGGACTTCTTCCCCATCCATGGCGACATCTCCAGCATCCTTGCCAGCGCCGATGTGGATCACGCCCGTCAGGCGGATAACCCGTTCAAGTTCCTGCTCAGTTTCAACAAACTCAAGCAGCATGTCTTCGACCTGCAGGAGGAATTCTACGAAGCCTGCGCCGGGTCGGATGCGCTTGTCTATCACCCCGGCATTGCCCTCGGATATTTCGCCGCGCGGCAGATGCGCATCCCCGGCGTCCTCGCCCTGCCCTTCCCGATGACCCCGACCCGCGCCTACCCCTCGATGATCCTCTACGACACCGTCCGCCTCGGCGGGACCTTCAACCTGCTCTCGCACAAACTGCTCCAGAATATCATGTGGATGGCTTCCAGCGACCCGGTCAAACGGTTTTGGAGGCAAAAATTCGGACAAATCCCCGAGGACTTTGGCAACCCCTTCCCCAGACAGACGCTTCCCGCCTACCCGACGATCGTCTCGTGTTCAAATCACATTTTCCCCGCCCCCAGCGACTTCTCCCCGCACGTGCATCACACCGGCTTCTGGTTTCTCGACGAAGAAGCGGACTGGACTCCCCCCGCCGACCTGCTGGATTTCCTCCGTAACGGACCCGCGCCCGTGTACGTCGGCTTCGGCTCCCTCAGCGACGCCTCCTCCGCAACGACCGACCTCATCCTCGAGGCGTTACAGCGCTCCGGTCAGCGTGGAGTGATCGCCACAGGAGTGAAACTCACACACCGACCAAACCTGCCCGAATCCGTCTACATGCTCGAAAGCGCCCCGCACGCCTGGCTGTTCCCGCGCATGGCGGCGGTCGTCCACCACGGCGGGGCAGGGACCACCGCGGCGGGCTTCCGCGCCGGGGTGCCCCAGGTCGTCATCCCGCACAGCAATGACCAGTTCGCTTGGGGAAGGCGGGTTTACGAGTTGGGCGTGGGCGCAAAACCGATCCCCCGCAGGAAACTCACCGCCGAAAACCTGGCGGAGGCAATCCGCATGCGCCCTGGCGCAAGAGGTGAAAGACGCGGCGGATGTGCTGGGGAGAAAAATTCAAGCCGAGAATGGGGCAGAAGCGGCGGCGAGGGTGGTGATGAATTGCATCACGGCACCGTCGGCACCTTGAAGATCAGTCCCACCACATAGCCTGCCATCGCGCTGACCGTGCCGATGACCGCCATTTCCATGCCCATCATGGAGTTTGCCCGCTCCGAATCAACTCAAGCGTATATTCCAGCACCGGATCCCTGCCTGCAATTTGATCTTCGATAGTGGTTTTGACAACGATATCGGGTATGACGGGGAGATCATCCAGCACGCCGCTGGGGCGAACGTAGCACTCCACAGAAATACGATAGGGAAGCTTTGTACGAGGCAAGTAGGAATCAACCGCACTTGCACAAAACGACGCCGTGTCAGGGGTTTCCTCGCCGATCAATGTAGCCAATCCATAATCTTGCAGGATGTTCGCAAATATGATTGGGGCAGAGAATGAATTCAGGTCCAATTAGCAGGTAGAGTTTTCCAGTGAAGCGCTCGGTGGCATCGAACGGTTGAAGCAATTCACACTCTAATTCACGAGGCTCTCCAGAGCCATAACCCTTGAACGGAGCCCTGTAGAGCCGTGAACATATTCTGTAAGGCTGGTCGGTCAGATAGTCCATAGTGGGACCGATGTCACTGCCGCCCGGGTTGGTACGAACATCAATAATGAGGTGTTCGACGCCATCTTCCTGAACTTGGACGAAAGCCTTTTTCAGCAATGGACCGATACCAGTGAAGGTATTTATATCCAGCACACCAATTGATTTGTCCGGGATCTTCGTATACACCACCGGGTCAGGAGGTTCGGATGTCTCCAGGTTTTGCATAATTGCGGCAAAAGTCGCACTTGGGATCTTGAAGAAAACTGTTGTCGTTTCTCCCGGAGGCAGAATCTCAACCTGATGTTCAGGAATGTAGCCATATGACAACCATAACGCGAATGGGAAAAAGTAGTCAGCAAAAGGAAACAATTCGTTTTGGATTGTCGAAATGGTTGTGTTGTTTATGGACAACACTTCCGCACCCAGTGGAATGTCAGGATTGCCGGAGTAATTGCCTGTAACAAACCCTCGTTGCCCATCGAACGTCACCTCAAGCGGAATAAACCGCTCAGATTTCTCTATTGTAGGAAATATCTTTTCTGGAAAGAGCATTTGAGTATGCTGATCGCCCAGGCTGGCAACCAGAGGCGCGACCTTTGAAAAAAATTCTATTGCCGGGATGGGCAGGTTAAGTTCATCGTAGATTTTCTGCCGGTCGAGATCAACTTCCGATTTGGGACGTTTAGTATATGGATTGGGATGAACTGTCTCAATCTGGTGAAAGAGTTCGTCCAAGTCGGAGCGCATATCTTCGGGGGATAGAAGCTCATATTCCCCGAGACGGATCGGCGTTTCAGGCGCAGGCTCGGGAGTTGGTGTCAGGGTCGGCGGAGGAGGTGTGTTGGTCGGAAGAATCACTTCTGTTGGGGAAGCAGGCGTACAGGAAGCAAAAACCAATAACGACCAACAAACAGGAGTTACGATTTTTGTTTTCATGATTCAACTGTTCCTTTCGTCACGGCACTGTCGGCACCTTGAAGATCCAGCCTACTACATAACCAGCCAGCGCGCTTAGTGTGCCGATGACCGCCATTTCCAGTCCACTGCGGAAGGGTTTGCCGACCGTCACGCGCGCTTTGTACACGCCGACGACGAACAGGGTCAGGGCGGCGATGATGATCGAGAGCAGGATGCTCAGGTTCACGTCCCAGAAGAAGAACGGGAAGAGGGGGATGAACGAGCCGACCAGGGCGGAAAATCCAACCAGCAGGGCGGAGTTGAACGCCTTGGATTTTTCAGGCGGCGTCAACTGGAATTCCTCCGACATCATCACATTGACCCACACGTCGGGGTTGGAGGTGATGACATCCACGATCTTGTCGAGCGTCTCGCCTTCGAAGCCCTTTTTACGGTAGATGTCGCGGATCTCTTCGACTTCCACATCCGGCGCGAGGTGGATGTGACGGTACTCGCGCTCGCGCTCGCTGTGATACAGGTCGTTCTCCGCCAAAGTTGAGGTGTAGGCGACCGCGCCCATCGAGATGGATTCGGCAAAGGTCGCCGCGAGACCCGCTGCGATGACGATGCGGACGTCCGATGTTGCCGCGGCAACGCCGAGGATGACGCCCAGCACGTTGACCAGTCCATCCTGTCCGCCGAGGATCACATCCGAGAGGCGGAATTTACCGTGATGCGGGTCATGATGGTCGTGGATTCTGACCTGCTCGATGATCCTGCTGTGCCCCTGTTCCGTATTTGACATGCGATTTGCTTCTTTCGTGTATTTCGCTCATCGCCATCACTGGCGAGAGTAGTGTTTACCTGTCCAGGTATATATCTTCCATGGAGAGTTCGTCTTCGGCAGGTTCAAGGTGTGTAAAAACCGTGACCGCGCCTCCCAGCGCCGCGCGGATATCGTCTTCAAAGTTCTCCACAATGTGATGCGCATCGTGGACGGTTGTATTCCCTGCGACAAGTACATGCACCGAAATGAACCTGCGCGCCGCAGCCTGGCGCGTGCGCAATGCGTGGAAATTGACGCCTCTTTCCTGATATTTCTTCATCACCGCTTGAATGAGCCCCTGCTCGTTCTCAGGCAAAGCCGCATCCATGAGACCTGAGACCGAACGCCTCACAAGTTGAAAACCCGTCCAAACGATATTGAGCGCCACTGCAATCGCAACCAGTGGGTCGAGAATGCTCCAACCGGTGACACCCGCGACCGCCACACCGCCGATCACGCCGACAGAGGTCCACACATCGGTCATGAGATGACGCGCGTCCGCTTCCAGCGTGATGGAATTTCGCTTCCTGCCTGCAGTGAGCAGGATCCGTGCGACGATGAAATTGATCAGCGACGCGGCAACCGAGACTCCCAGACCTATGCCTAGTTGTTCAATTGGACGCGGGTCAAATAATCTTTGGACCGCAGTCACCATGATGCCGATCGCCGCGCCAAAGATGAGGACCCCTTCTGTGACACTGGCAAAGTATTCCGCCTTGCTGTGCCCGTAGACGTGGTCTTCATCCGCCGGGCGCGCTGCGATGATCAACATGACCAACGCCATGACCGCGCCTGCCAGGTTGACAAGTGACTCGATGGCGTCGGATAACAAGCCGACAGAGCCTGTCAGGGAATAGGCGCCAGTTTTGAGCGCGATGGTCGCCACCGCCGCGCCGATGGAGAGCCAGGCAAATCTGGTGAGCGAAGCGCGGTCTTGCATCAGGTCGTGTTGTTTCGCTTGTTTGTGGGGCATGAAATGATGATACAACCATGTTGAATTATTGAGAATGGACAAAAGTCACGATTAAATCAAAACGGGACAGAAGTACGCCTGTCCCGTTTCAAATGGAGATTTCGTCAACTTACTTCTTTTCAGGGTGACTCTTGTACCACGCCACCGTTTCACGAATCGCTTCGCGCATCGGCGTGGCTTTCATGCCAAAGGTGGTCTCGAAGCGGCTCGAATCGACGATAAACGGTTTCTCGAACTCGTACATCATCTCCACTACTTCTTTCATTGCTGGGATAAATAGTCCAAGTAGCGACATCATGAATGTACCAACCGCCTGAACCTTCGCCGGCACGCCTGCTTCCTCGGAGATCAACTGGACAAACTCACCCTGCGTAATGCGTGGCATATCATTCGGAACATGCCAGGCCTGGCCATCCGCTTCCGCCCTTTCACCGAGAATCACCAGCGCCTTCCCGAAATCGGGAATAAATGTATTGGTATGCGGCAATTTCGTTGAACCGGCAATTTGAGCAGGTTTCCCTGCCAAAAGCCTGTGAAAGACGCCGCTTCCCATGCTCGAAGCCGTTCCCCAGCGACCAAAGTAATCTGAGCCGCGTCCGATTGCCACTTTCACCTTTCCTGTCTGGTGTGCGGCGAGCGCGGCTTTGCTCATTTCGCTGCGCACCTTTCCCTTTCGGGTGTGCGCGTTGTGCGGGAAATCCTCCGTCATCGGCACGCCATGCGACTCGCCGTACATATACAGGTTTTCCACAATGACCAATTTCGCGCCGCTTCCTGCCAGGCCGTCAATGATGGATTTCTGCAATGGAGGGAATTTTTCCTGCCATTCGGAATACTCCGGCTGGGCGGATTGGTATACCACCTTCGCCCCGCGCATCACTTCCTTGACCTGAGCCTGGTCGTACAAATCCGCGGCTTTGACCTCCACCCCGGCAGGGACCTCGTCCATCCGCCCCGAGCGGTTCACCATACGGACGGTTTCCCCGCGCCGCACGAGTTCCTCCATGATGGCGCGACCGATCGCGCCCGTGCCTAACACAACATGATTTGCACACATACGTTATTCTCCTTTTCAAAAACCTGATGGGGTTTGAAATCTGTTTTGAATATTTTCCTACATCGGCGGAGCGGGCATTTTGAAGCCCGATTGCATCATTTCTGGGGCGGTCAAGCCAGCTGCCTGCAACGGTGATGGATGCTTGACCTTGGACTGTTTGCCTTCTCGCAACATGCGTTGATGCGCTTCTTCCCAGTTTGGCAATTGCGCATCGGCTTGTTGCCAGCGCGCCACAGCTGCCTCATTGCAAATTTCCGAGAGAATGCGCATGGCGATCTGATGCGCGCCTGAACCGCGATATTTTTTCATGGCGGCTTCATCCGTCCAGACGGTTTTCGTCCACACGACGTTGTTTTTCTCGAAGCGCGTTTCCACACCGAGGACACCCTCAGCTTTTTGTGCCTGGGTCATGGTACGCATGGCGTGCAGCATAAAGAGCGGCATATAAAAGACCGAACGGACGCGCAAACGGGTAATGGATACGTTGTACATTTCTATACTCCTAATAATATTTATGATTTTTGATATGGTTTGGCTCGTAATTGTTTTTGTGCACCGTATTGCCTGGCAGTCTGCCTCCAACCGAAACCACCCATCAGTTTATACATCCAGCTGGGGATGATGGGTTTTGCCATCAACTCGCGGGCAGATTGTGGGATGGGTTTGCCTTGTGAAAGTGAGTCGGCAGTCAACTCGAGAGCTTGCTTGATCGGCATTGCGCGTCCATCCAAATCTTTGAGCGGGGTGCCATGCACGATACCTTCTCCCGCGCCGAGGGCGAGACCACCTTGCCAGGCAAATCCATTTTGGCGGGCGAACTCAGCGCAAATGGCAAGGGCATTATCGGTGTGATGTGCTTCGGGAAAGCCGCAATTGGCAATGGCAGAAAAATGGGAATTGGCAGATTTGTTTTTGCGATGCAGCGCAATTTTTTCGAGCAGGTTGATGACCGGCGCAGGCAGGGTATCGACGTAGAGCGGGAAGGCGAGCACAGCAAGGTCGGTTGAGTCAAGCGCTGCGAAAAGTTCGTCCATTTTGGCAGGCGAATTGAGCATGGTGTAAATCTGAAAGGTCTGGGTTTCAACGCCGCGCAGATTTAATTGTTCGAAGAGATAATCGCCCAATGAAGCGGAGGTGCTTTTCTTTGTGCGCGGGCTTCCCACCAGCAGCACGGCGCGTTTGACGGGAGCGGCAACAGCGGAGGAGAAAGTTTGGGTCGGCAGGGCAGGCACGGAGGAGGAGGAAGCGTGGGCAATCGCATCGAGCCAGGATTTGGTTTGGGAGGTCAGATCAGAGTTTGAGGGCTGACCGGTTACCAATCCTGTGACGGTGGTCTTTGAATTCATGTTGATGGACATGCGTTCGACGAGATGGCGAAAGATGGCTTCGGTTTGCGCTTCGGGTTCGTCCATCCACCCGACGACGAGGATGTTCGGGTAGCGGTCGTAACGCGTTTGATGATGCGTTTCACCGTGAATGGCTGTAAAGAATGGCGCAATATTTTGAATTTGATGATCGACAATGCGTTTGAGGGCGGAGGAATAACCGCCAAACGTGACAGGGGTGAGATAGATGACGAGATCGCTTTGCATGATTTGTTCAGCAATGACGCGATTGTCATCGGCGGTATTGCACACGCCGGGCGATTTAACCCAGCAGAAAAAATCTCCGGCGCAATTGCCGATCTTTTGTTCGCGCAAGACGACGGTGTGCGCATCCCAGGCGCGCATGTTTAGGCTGGCTTCGAGGCTTGCAACCACCCGCCTGCTGAAAGCATCATTGGCATGGGAACCGTCGAGGATAAGCGTTTTCATGGTTACACCTTTATGAATTGTTTTTGAATCGATTCGATTTCATAAGCGTAAAGCGAAGAGCCGTCCACGCCGAAGGGCGGCATGTTTCCGGATATCTCCAGCGAGACCAGGCCATGCACGCGGCTCCAGACGAGCATTGCGACCGAGAGCGAGTAGATGTCGTAATCGCCCGCGAACTTTTTCCAGACTTCGAACTGTTCTTTGTACCCTGGCTGGACGGAGGGATACCCGTCAGCTTTGAGTTTGCCGGCGAGACGCAATTGGTCGATCACGCTGACCAATGCGCTGAGCGACCGCGCCCCGGAAGGCAGGACCTCCAGAACCGGCGCTACATAACCGGGGATGGGCGTGCCAAAGATCAATTGGTAACGCTGAGGGTGTTCCAGCGCCCATTGGCGATACGCATGACCGATGGCGGCCAACCGCCCGGGCAGGTCGGCGGCGGAGACAGAGTCGCGCGCTTCGATCTGCGAGTCACCAAAGGAGGTGTAGGCGTCGATGATGAGCGCGGTCACCAGCGCGTCACGATCGGAAAAGTAGTTATAGATGGCCGGCGCAGTGATCTTGAGTTCGCGGGCGATGGCGCGGAGCGATAAGGCAGGTGCGCCAAACTCAGCGATCTGTTTCCATGCCGTTTCCTTGATGGCTTCCTGAAGATTGGGGATCTGTTTCTTTTTGACGGGTCTGACCATGTTTACTCCTAATTAATCTTACAGTGTAAATATACAGTGTTTATTTTATCCTGTCAAGGGGCAATAAAATCGACTGCCCCTCGAAAGTGACAGTCAATTGAATGCCCGGAAGTTGGGAATATCACTTCCCATTAAGATGGACTTGCCGATTCTCCTTTGCATCAACCCCTTCGTATTTGGCGAAGGCATTTTTTACCACAGGCACACTTGAATATGCTAAAATACATCATCCCGATTTGGAGAGCCCATGCCTGAGATGATCGAAGTTCAAATAGACAGCGTCCGTGTACATTTGATGACACCCCAGCGTCTTGTTGTTTTGAAACAAAAAAATTCTGAACGCTACCTCCCCATCTGGGTTGGTCCATACGAAGCGGAGGCGATCACGGTCGCATTGCAGGAAGTGGAAATGAGCCGTCCGCTCACCCATGATCTGCTCAACAGTGTCTTTGGCGCGTTCGATGCGCGCGTGGTACGGATCGAGATCGTCAAACTGCAGAACGATATTTTCTACGGCAACATCGTCGCTGAAGTGAACGGCAAGGAGATCCACATCGATTCGCGTCCATCAGACGCGATCGCGCTGTCGGTGCGGGCGCATGTCCCGATCCTTGTGCATCCCAGTGTGATGGATGAGGCGGGCATCCTGCCTGAGGAGAATCTGCCTGAGGGCGGTGAAAAGCCGTCTCGAAGCGAACCAGCCCCGTTATCCGAAGAGGGAAGCGCAAGGCTGTCCGTCTTCGAGGACTTTCTTGGAAAACTCGATCTCGACAAGCTCGACGATACCGACAAACCTGATGAGGACACGCCGTCCGATAAGCCAAAGAACAAATGACCGACTACCTGCCACCTGAAGAACTAACCGCCCCCGCCACATCAACGGCAGTCCCTCACAGCCGAGAAGCCGAAGAAGCCGTCGTAGGGGCGGTCTTCATTAACTCTGAAGTCTATTACGACATCGCGCAGTTCTTGACCGCCGATGATTTTTACATTCACAGACATAAATGGATCTGGGAGACATTCAACAGCCTGCACGAGCAGCGCGTCCCCATTGACCTGTTGACTGTTTCGAACGAACTGGACAGGCGCGGCCAATTGAGCGAGATCGGCGGACCTCGTATCTGACCTCGCTGGTGAACCAGGTGCCATCGTCGCTCAACGCAGAGTCCTACGGGCACATCGTGGAGGGATATTCCATCCGCCGCAAGATGATCAACGCCGCCAACCAGATCGCCTCGATCGCCTATAACGAAAAGACAAGCGTTGACGATGTGATGGACGAGGCGGAGAAGGCGGTCTTCAACGTCAGCGAGCGGCGCCTCAAACATGACCTTCAGCCGATCAAGGACGTATTAACGACTACTACGACCGCATCGATGACCTCGCCAAACGCCCGGATGACGTTGTCGGTGTGCCGACCGGCTTCATCGACCTCGACAAAATGCTGACCGGACTTCAGCCCTCCGACCTGCTGATCATCGCCGGGCGTCCAGGTCAGGGCAAGACGGGTTTTCTGCTGTCCATCGCGAAGAACGCGGGATTGACGCACAAGAAGCATGTGGCGATCTTCTCGCTCGAAATGTCCAACGAGCAGGTGGTGCAGCGCCTGATCGCGCAGGAAACCGGCATCAACTCGCAGCGTCTGCGTACGGGTAAATTGCAGGAGAACGAGTGGCCGCTGTTTACCCACGCCATCGAAGTTTTCGGCGATACACACATCTACCTCGACGACACGCCTGCCATCACCCCGCTTCAACTGCGGACGAAATGCCGCCGCCTGCACATGGAATTCGGTCTCGACCTCGTCATCATGGATTACCTCCAGCTGATGGGCGGCGACACGCGCACCGACAACCGCGTGCAGGAAGTTTCGTATATTTCGCGCAACTTGAAGGTCCTGGCACGCGAGTTAAACGTACCGGTGCTGGCGGCGGCGCAGTTATCACGTGCCGTCGAACAACGCTCGGACAAACGCCCCGTGCTTTCGGATTTGAGAGAATCGGGCTCGCTCGAACAGGACGCCGACATCGTGATGTTCATCTACCGCCCTGACCAGTACGAGAAGGATACGGTCAAGCAGAACGTCGCTGAGATCATTATCGCGAAGCATCGTAACGGTCCCGTGGGGAGCGTGGAATTGGTCTTCCGCGGAGCGCTGGCAAAGTTCGAGAACGCGGCGACGAGGGTGTTTAAACCGAATGAATGATTATTGTAGGGGCGGGGTAACCCCGCCCCTACGACGAACCATGAACAAATTCAAAGGCTTTACCGACTCCGAAACCTTCACCCAACTCCCGGACGGATTCTTTCATCAATTATTGAAGGAGATCAAAGACGCGGATGAGTTGAAAGTGACGCTGTATTTCCTGTGGCGCGCCGAGCATATGGACGGTCCGTTTCGGGCGTTGACGAAGATGGATTTCGACGTCAAGGCTTTGGGGTTGAGCGCGGAGGAGATCAAGTCTGGGCTGGAGAAAGCTGTGAGGCGCGGAAGCCTGCTCAAAGTC
The DNA here is from genome assembly GCA_963718215.1 of uncultured Chloroflexia bacterium. Lineage (GTDB taxonomy): Bacteria > Chloroflexota > Anaerolineae > Anaerolineales > Villigracilaceae > Defluviilinea. The sequence continues at coordinate 781 of CAVQYK010000035.1, read as the reverse complement.
CAGAAAGAGGCGGCGGTTTACTTCCTGTTGAATTCCCCGCGCGGACGGGCAGAAGTCCAGGCGATCGAAAGCGGAAAGTGGGACCCGTCAAAGAGCCAGTCTGCTCCACCGATGGAACGCCCGAATGTGTTCAGGCTGTACGAGGAGAACATCGGTCCGCTGACGCCGTTGATCGCGGACACGTTGAAGGATGCGGAGGAGTTGTACTCCGATGAATGGATCGCCGACGCGATCGAGCTGGCGGTGAAGAATAACAAGCGCAATTGGAAGTATTGTGAAGCGATCTTAAAGCGTTGGAAAGAAGAAGGAACGCATGGACAAAAAACTCAGCAAGGCTCTGGAAAAGGTTCAGAGCGATACACAAAGAGCGAGTTCGAAGAATATCTCAAGCGGGATTAATCCGGCACCCCTGCTCGGCAAAGCGGACTGCCCGCATTGCGGAGGCGTCGGTTTCCTGCGCGTGGACGTTCCAGCTGGGACACGAGAAATTCGGTCGGCTCGAGCCGTGCGTATGCCGCGCCAGTGAGATCGCTACGAACGCCAAGCAGCGTCTCTATGAAATCAGCAACCTGACGGCTGAGTCATTTGACCTTCGAAAATTTAGGCCTTCGGGAAACCCCAAGGCGGAGTTTGTCTCGCCGCAGGAGGTCGCCAGCCTGCACGACAGCGTTCAATGTATCGGAGGAGTTTGCCAAAAAATTGAACGGATGGCTCCTGCTCGAAGGCGCCTACGGATGCGGGAAGACCCATCTCACCGCCGCGATTGCCAACCATGCCGTGC
>CAVQYK010000034.1:0-25612 GCA_963718215.1 uncultured Chloroflexia bacterium | reverse complement strand
TTGCCGCGCGTTCCCCTTCATCCTGGCAATGCTGGCATTTGTAGATGCGGGCATAGGGCGCGTCCTCGCCTTTTCGCCAAAGGAAGGACTTTGCCTGTATTTCCCGCTCGCATTTTTCACAGGTTGTGAGATAAAGGGCTTGAAGATGCGCCTGTAGTCTTTCATCCCCTTTTTTGATGACAGCCAGGTCTGCCAGTGCGGCTTTGAAATCGGACTCGGATGGGGGATTTGCGGACATCTCGAGCAGGAAGCGTGTGATCGGGTTGTTGACCGTCACCAGCACGCGGTAGCCTGCGCGCGCGGCTTCGAGGGTCAGCCGCGGGGAGAATCCGAATGGGTCGAGCACCCAGGAACCGGTCGGATGAAGCGGGAGCCAGCGTGAGACCACCCCCTCCTCCAAGGGAGGGGTGAAGCGTGAGAGCGGACCAGGATCCGAGGGCATCATCCCCGGGATGTAAGGCTGATGATCCATCCTGGATTAAGTATACATCCCCCGCAAGTTTTGGAGTCAGGGAGCTTGCTGGCGTATTACGGGAGCAAGCTCCTGACTCCATATTACGGAATTGGCCCCAATGTTGGCGCGCAGACGATGTCGTAGTATTCGAGTTCGGTGGCTTTGTTCTGGTCGGCGTAGGCGGCGGCCTCCTTGCCGATGTTACGGACGTTGTCGAGGTTTGATTGCACCTGATAAGGCCAGTAGCGCGGGATGACCATGCGCGGGTCGTCCACGTAACCTTCGGGGAGGTAGGCCGGGCGGGCGGGGTCGGCCTGTTCGGCGAGGGGGATCCAGTTGTACATGACGGGGCCGCGCGGGTTGATGGTGAAGCCGAGGCGGAAGCCGTACTGACGGGCAAATTGCACGGGCCGGGCGCCGAAACTGCCGCCGGGCCAGATGATGGCACGGGTGTTTTGTTGAAGTTTTGCTGCAGGTCGGCGATGGATCTCTCGAACTCCGTCTTGATGAACTCGTCGGTGGAGAAGTCGCTCATGTTGATGTTGTGGATGTAGCCGTGGGACTGGTGGTCCACCCAGCCTTCGGCCTCGAGGGCGCATTTCCTGCAGGCCGATGGCACGCGGACCGTCCTCGGCGCTGATCCAGGAATTGATAACAGGCCAGCCCCATTGCTCGTAATAGGGGCGGAAGTGTTCGTTGAAGTTTGCCCCCATGCGGCGGTCGTCCTGGATGAGGAGGACGGAGCGTTGGGGAATCTAGGCGTTGCGGTCCATGAAGTCTGCCATTTGCGCCGCGTTGATCGCTTCGAATCCCTGCTCTTTCAGGTCGCTCATCATCTGGCGGAAGTCTTCGACGGTGATGTCGTTGGCTGTGACGTCCGACGCGCTCTGTTTGATGCCGTGGAGCATGACGACCATGACGATGGTGCCGGGTGCGGCGTTGTTCGAGCTCCATTTGTCGCGGAGGTATTGGCATGTGTCCGTGATGTAGGCGTGAGGCGGGTCCAGTGGGTTTAGCCGGGTTGTGACGAAGCCCGGGGAAGCGCCGGCGGGGTGCGGACAGCGGTCGGCGGGGGGAGAGGCGTGCTGGTCGGTACCGGCGTTTCAGTGGGTTGAAGCTCAGCGATGGCGGTTTGGACTGCCTGTGTGGAGATGGCGCTGACGTCCATGGTCGGAGAGGCGGGCTGCCGGGGCGCAGGAGGCGAACTAGAACAGCGAGCAGGCTAACGGTAAGGAGGAGGCGTGATGTCATGGTCATGAGGCGTAGGTCACGTCTGAGACGTGACCTTACGGGATGTATTTATTCCTCGCTTTTGCCGGAGATGAAGTCTTCCACTTTTTGGCGGCATTCTTCGTCGCGGAACTGTTTGGGCGGGGTCTTGAAGAAGTAGGAGGACGGTCCGATGATGGGACCAGCAAGTTCGCGGTCAAGGGCGAGTTTGGCGCAGCGGACGGCGTCGATCATGACGCCGGCGGAGTTGGGGCTGTCCCACACTTCGAGTTTGACCTCCACGTTGAGCGGCACGTTGCCGAAGGTGGTGCCTTCCATGCGGATATAGGCCCATTTGCGGTCGGTGAGCCACGGCACGTGGTCGCTGGGACCCACATGGACATCCCCCGGAGCGAGTTCGTAGGGGATCATGCTGGTGACGGCATTGGTCTTGGAGATCTTCTTGCTCTCAAGGCGTTCGCGCTCGAGCATGTTGAGGAAGTCGGTGTTGCCGCCGAAGTTGAGCTGGTAGGTGCGGTCGATCTTGACGCCGCGGTCCACGAAGAGGGTGGCAAGCTGGCGGTGCAGGATGGTCGCGCCGACCTGGCTTTTGATGTCATCACCGAGGATGGGCAGACCAGCGTCGGCGAAGCGTTTGCCCCAGTATTCGGAGGAGGCGATGAAGACCGGGATGCCGTTGACGAAGGCGCAGCCCGCTTCGATGACCTGTTCCACGTACCATTTGGTCGCCATTTCGGAGCCGACCGGGAGGAAGTTGATGACCACGTCGGTTTTTGTCTCGCGCAGGAGTTTGACGATGTCCGCAGTGGGGCCGGGCGCCTTGTGGATGATGCCGCTCAGGTACTTGCCCAGCCCGTCGTGGGTCATGCCGCGCACGACAGGGACATTGAGGTGCGGGACGTCAGCGAATTTGTAGGTGTTGTTGGGTTCGGCGAAGATCGCCTCCGAGAGGTCTTTGCCGACCTTCTCGGCATTGATGTCGATGCCGATGGTGAACTCGATGTCGCGGACGTGGTAGTCCGCCAGTTGGGTGTGCATGATGCCGGGGATGATATCGTCCTTTTTGGCGTTCTTGTAGAACTGGACCCCCTGCACGAGGGAGGACGCGCAGTTCCCCACCCCGATGATAGCAACACGTACTTTTTTATGTGCCATTTGTCGAAATTCTCCTTATGTAAGCTTGGTGGCAGGATTCTACCCGCCTTTACAGACTTTGACGCCCTGCCGTGGATATGTGGTTGTATAATTCAGGGCATGACAACCAATGAGCGCATTGACCATCTGGAACGCTTGCTCGAAGTGGTGCGGGGTTTGACGACGGCGCCCGATCTCGAATCCTTTTTGCAGACGATCATCGCTGAAGCCAGCGAAATGACGGACAGCGAACTCGCATCCATTCTCGAATACGATCCCGAAGCGAAGGAATTGAGATTCCTCTCCACGATCTGGTTCGACCGCGACGTGCTTCGTCCCATGGGCGTGCCGCTGGAGGGCAGCGTTGCCGGGGAGGTCTTCCGCAAGTCACACCCGCTCATCATCCAGGACACAAAGGCGGACCAGCGTCACTTCAAGGTTATTGACCGCGTGACGAAACACGAGACGCATTCGCTTGCGGCTGTTCCCATCATTGTGCGCGGCGAGACCATCGGCGTCCTCGAGGCGCTCAATAAACGGGACGATGCCCATTATACCGAAGAAGACCTGACCATCCTGGCGACTCTTGCCGCGATCGCCGCACAGGCAATGCGAAACGTCCACCTGGAACGGAAGGTCAGGGTTGCACGCATCCAGCTCGCCGAACTCGAGCGCCTCAAAACGGACTTTATAGCGATCACCTCACACGAACTTCGGAACTCCCCTCGGCCTGATCCTCGGTCACGCCACCTTCCTGAAGGAACTTGCCGGGCAGGAATATCAGTTCCAGTTGGATACGATCATTAAGAACGCCACAAGGCTCAAGGACATCGTCGAGAACCTGTCCGATGTGGACAATGTGCAGACCGGCGCCGCACGCGTCCGCAGCCACAAGGTATCCATGGTAAAGATCGCGGAGGATGTGGTACTGACATTTCAGGACGAGGCAAAATCGAAGAACATTACCCTGGGCAGCGATTGGGGAAATTCGCCCCATTTCATTGAAGCGGACGGCGTGAAGATCAACATCGCCCTGAGCAATCTCGTGAAGAATGCACTCCAGTTCACCGAGCCGGGCGGGACCGTGCATATCAGCGTGGGAGAGGACTCGGGTTATGTGAAGGTATCCGTGAGCGACAATGGGATCGGCATTCCCCCCAGGGACCTGCCAAAGGTGTTTGACCGCTTTTTTCAGGTGGAAACGCACCTCACGCGCAAATACGGGGGCATGGGGCTGGGACTTGCCGTCGCCAAGTCCATGATCGAACTGCACGGCGGGCGTATCTGGGTGGAAAGCGAGGAAGGCAAGGGTAGTACTTTCACCTTCCTATTGCCTGTCGAAGGGGCGGCGAAACCGGTCAGATCAACAGGTCCATTTGTTGGGTGAAAGTTGCGCAAATTGGAAACAAAAAAGGCTCACGTCAATTCGTGAGCCTTTTTTGTTTCCAACAGGGGATTACGCCCAACCCTGGCCCTTGATGAAATTGGTCACGATGGGGATGTTGACCATCTGTCCCTGATAAGCCTGGTATGCCCAATACAGGAACACCAGCCACAACAACGGTACGCAAAGACCGCCAAAGCCAATGGTCACGGTGGTGAAAATGGTCGCCACGATCCAGAATGCAATGCTCGCCGCAATGGACTGAACGGCATGGAACTTGATAAAAGGACGGTTTTTCTTGTCCTCCATCAAAAGCACAATGATGCCGATGAGCGGGGCAAAGACATAACTCAATGCCGCCCACAACTTATCATCACTGGTGACATCCATCATAGGTTCGTTAGACATAAGTTCCTCCGAATTGAAACTGAGTTTGGGATTTCGAGTATTGTACAACCAATCAGGACAAAAATCAACCAAATTTCATCAGCCATAGGTAAGGGCAGGGTTTGTACCCAGCCCCTACTGGTAAAATCAACCCATGACAAGAATTGTTTTCATGGGTTCGCCTGATTTCGCATTATCCGCGTTACGTGGGCTGGTTGGTAAGGGCGAGTCTCAGACTCGTCCCTACGATGTTGTTGGTGTGGTCACACAACCCGACCGGGCCTCCGGGCGCGGGCGTGAGATGAAAGCGCCGCCGGTCAAATTGCTTGCCCGGGAACTCGACATCCCGGTCATACAGCCCGAGAAACTCAAACAACCCGATGCGATGGAACAATTACGCGCCTGGGCTCCCGACCTGATCGTCGTGGCGGCGTTCGGGCAGATCCTCCGCAAGGATGTTTTGGAGTTGCCGCGTTTTGGCTGCGTCAACGTCCACGCCTCCCTGCTCCCGCGCTGGCGCGGCGCGGCGCCGATCAATGCCGCCATCCTGGCCGGGGACGAGGAAACGGGCGTGACCATCATGCAAATGGATGCGGGAATGGACACCGGTCCCATGCTGGCGAAACGTTCCATCCGCCTCACACGGGAAGATACCGCTGGTTCGGTCTTCCAGGCTTTGTCCACGCTGGGAGCGGACCTCCTGCTCGAAACCCTGCCCGATTACCTCACCGGCAAACTTGTCCCTCAACCTCAGCCCGAAGAAGGCGTGACCTACGCACCCATGCTCAAAAAAGACGACGGCAGGCTGGATTTCGCCTCCGATGTGAACGAATTGGAGCGGCGCGTGCGGGCGTTCAACCCGTGGCCGGGCGCGTTCATGGAGTTCGACGGGGCAGTCCTCAAGGTCCATCGCGCGCACGTGGAGGCGGGAGAAGGTGTCGGGGGGGCAAAGGTTGGTGGTGCAGAACCAGCCCGCGGTCGGGGCGCGAGGCGGAGTCCTCGTCCTGGATGAGGTGCAGCCCGCCGGGAAAAAGTCCATGAGCGGGAAATCCTTCCTCTCCGGCGCGCGGAATTGGTGACCCCGGGCTTGATATAATCCCGAGGAACGGGAGACCCGCCGAGTGGTAGAATAATTCCCTATGCCGCCAAAAAAGCCAAAAATCAGCGTTGACCTTGTCATCCCTGTGTACAACGAGGAGGGGGTGGTCGAGCAGACCTACGCGGAGATCTGCCAGGTGATCGACGCGTCCCCGCACAAATTCAGCATTTACTACATTGACGACGGCTCGGAGGACGGCACGGTTTCCTCGCTGAACGCGCTGGCGGAGAAGGACAAACGGGTCTTCGTGCTGGAACTTTCCCGAAATTTCGGGCACCAGGCGGCGCTTGACCGCCGGTATCGACGCCGCGCAGGGTGATTTTGTCATCTCGATGGACGCGGACGGACAGCACCCGCCCGAGATGATCCCGCAGATGGTCGCGTTGCTCGAGCAGGGCTATGACATCGTGCAGGCGCAACGGGTGGAGGACAGCGCGCTGTCCTTCAAAAAGGTGACATCCTCGGCGTTCTACAAATTGATCAATACCATCAGCGGGACCGAAATGGTGCCCGGCGCGGCGGATTTCCGCGGCATGAGCCGCCAGGCGGTGGACGCCTTGAAGTCCATGCCTGAATATCACCGCTTCCTGCGCGGCATGGTCTCGGCGATGGGCTATAAGGGCGTCATCCTGCCCTACCACGAGACGAAACGGGTCGCCGGCAGGACGAAATATTCGCTCGGCAAAATGTTCCGCCTCGCCATGGACGCCATCTTCTCGTTCTCGCTGGTGCCGTTGTACATCGGTATGAGCGCGGGCGTCATGTTCCTCTGTCTTGCCGCGCTCGAGATGGTCTATGTGTACTCCTTCTGGCTCAAAGGCGATACGTCCACGCTGGCGCCGGGCTGGAGTTCGCTCATGTTCGTCATCCTGATCGCCAGCGGCGTCATCCTGATCGTGCTTGGGTTCATCGGCGTGTACATCGGTTACATCTTCCAGCAGGTCAAACAAAGACCTGTCTATCACCTGAAGAAGAGGGCGGAATGAGCTCGAACGAAAAACCTGTCTACCAATTCGTGTTTTTGCGCCACGGCGAGTCGCTCGGCAACGCCCAATCGCGCTGGCAGGGACAGTCCGATTACCCGCTCACCGAGAAGGGACGCGCGCAGGCATGGGCGCTTGCAGAGCGGTGGAAGGCGGAGAACGCAAAGTTCGATCTGGTGCTTTCCAGTCCGCTGGGGCGCGCGAAAGAGACGGCGGAGATCGTCGCTTCGATGTTACAGGTCAAAGTGGAGTTCGACCCGATCTGGCTCGAACGCGCCATCGGCGAAATGGAGGGATTGACCAGCGAGGAAGTCCGTCAGAAACCGCGGCCTCCCTACACAACCCCGTATGATCCCATTGGCGGTGACGGCGAAGGCGATTGGGCATTGTTCCTGCGCGCCGGTCAGGCTTTGCACAACCTCCTAAGACGTCCCGCCGGCAGTTACCTGATCGTTTCGCATGGCGGCATGCTGAACCAGGTCATGCACGCCATCGTGGGCGTCCCGCCGCATGTTGACCCTTCGGGCGTGCGTTTTCGGTTCGAGAACACGGCTTTTTCGCGCGTGATCTATTTCCCGCACCAGCACCGCTGGGCGGTCGATGCGGTGAACGACCGCGCACATTTACATTCCCTGAAATAGAGAGAAGCATGTCATTATCTGAATCGGCAGGTCACATCAACGGCAAATTGAAAGTGCTTACCTTCGGCGCCGGCGCCATTGGCACGTACATCGGCGGCAGTCTTGCGCTGGCTGGGCACCAGGTCGTTTTTGTGGAACAACAAAAGGTGGTGGAGGAACTGCGCGAAAAAGGCATGCGCCTCGACCTCACCCTGGACGCGCGCCGCAAGACGAAGGACGCCTCGCTCCTGGACCCATCCGCCTTTGTGATCGTAGCCTCCCTCGAGGAAGCGCTTCGCTACGGACCCTTCGACCTGGCTCTGTTTGCCCTGAAATCGTTCGACACCCAGGCCGCGCTGGAAGGCATTCGGCCCTTCGCGGACAAAATGCCGCCGATCCTGTGCCTCTCGAACGGGGTATCGAACGAGCCAGCCATCGCTGAAGTCCCTCGGCGCGGAGCGGGTCATCTACGGCACGGTGACCTCTGCCATCGGTCGGCGCGGTGCGGGCGACATCGTCCTCGAAAAACTGCGCGGCGTCGGGGTTGCAAAGGGACATCCGCTTTCGGAGAAACTGAACGACGCATTGAACAAAGCCTTTCTCAACTCGCGGCTCTTTGACGATGCGGCTTCGATGAAATGGTCGAAGATGCTGACCAACCTGATCGCCAATCCCACCTCCGCCATTCTGGACATGACCGCCGGGGAAGTTTTTGCGAACAAGGATCTGTACAAAATCGAAATTGACATGTTGAAGGAATGTCTGGCGGTGATGAAGGCGCAAGGCTTGGAAGTGGTCGACCTGCCCGGCACGCCGGTCCGTGCGCTGGCGTTCGCGGCGACGTTGCCTTTGTGGCTCTCGAAGCCGTTCCTGGGTCGTGCCGCAGGCGCGGGACGCGGCGCCAAGATGCCGTCCTTTCACATTGACCTGCACTCCGGGCGCGGCAAAAGCGAAGTGGAATACCTGCACGGCGCGGTGGTGCGCGCAGGCGAAAAATACCACGTCCCGACAGCGGTCAACAAGGTGTTGACCGAAACCCTGCTGGCTTTGACGAACAAGGAAATTCCGCTGGAGGAGTTTGCGCACAAGCCGGAAAAGTTGTTGAAGAAATTATAGTTCGTAGGGGCGAGGTCACTCCCGCCCCGTTCTGTGATACAGTATTTGGGCGGGGAGACCCCGCCTCTACAAACCAATGAAAAAAATCAATATCATTTCCCCTCGTACCGAAGTTGAAATTATCCTGCCGGATGGACGCGTGTTGTCAGGTCCGCGCGGGGCGGCGGTGGGAGAGTTCCTTGCCTCGGTCGAACACAAAGCCCTGCTGGTCGGGGCGGTCGTCAACGGCGAACTGCGCGAGTTGACCTATCCCATCAGGATCGAATTCGAAGGTCCAGCCTGTGGAAATGGATTCGGCTGATGGCGCGCGCATCTACCGCCGCTCGTTGACCTTCCTGCTCGAAAAGGCCTTCAATGACCTGTACCCGGACGGGATTTTGTACGTGGACCATTCGGTCGCATCGGGCGGGTATTTCTGTCAGGTATCGGGGCGCGAGCCGCTGACCGAGGCGGAGATCGAGACGTTGAAGTCCCATATCCAGAAGTTGATCGAGGCTGACCTGCCCTTCGAGCGACGGGAGGTCCCGCTGCAGGAAGCCATCGAATACTTCCGCGCCAAAGGGTACGAAGACAAAGTCTCGCTGTTGAAATATCGCAAAAAGAATTACCTGACGCTGTACCGCCTCGAAGACCATCTGGACTATCATCACGGCTACATGGTGCCGTCCACAGGCTATTTGCGCGTGTTCGACCTCAAGGCTACGGATGGCGGCTTTACTCTGAGTTACCCGCGCCGGCACAAACCCGACGAACTCCAGCCTGTGCCCGGTACCCGAAATTGCTGGCGGCGTTCCGCCAATATGGGGGCTGGCTGGCGCGCCTCGGCATCGAGAACGTCGGCTCACTGAATGAAGCCATCGAGCAGGGGCGCGCAGACGAGATCGTGCTGGTCTCGGAGGCGTTTCACGAGCAGAACCTGTCGGATATCGCGCGTACGGTGGCGAATCGGCTCGACAAAAGTCACCTGATCCTGCTGGCGGGTCCGTCGTCATCGGGCAAGACCACTACTTCGCGGCGTCTGACCATCCAGTTGCTGGCGTTGGGCATTTCGCCGTTCCCGCTCGAACTGGACAACTACTTCCTCGACCGCGACAAGACCCCGCTCGGCGAAGACGGCAAACCCGACTTCGAATCGCTCGACGCCCTCAACCTGCCCCTGCTCTGGGAGCAGTTGCCGCGCCTGATCCGGGGAGAAGAGGTCCAATTGCCGCGCTACAACTTCAAGTCGGGGAGGAGCGAGGCGGGGAAGGTCATCCAACTCAGAAGCGGACAGCCGATCATCCTGGAGGGCATCCACGGCATGGACCCGCGCCTGATCCCCGACAGCCTGCGCGGCGAGGCGTTCCGCATCTACGTCTCGGCTCTGACCCAGTTGAACCTGGACCGCCACAACCGCGTCTCCACCACCGACACGCGGCTCATCCGCCGCATCGTGCGGGACGCGCGCGAGCGCGGCTACAACGCGTCGCAGACGATCGCCAACTGGGAGGGGGTGCGGCGCGGCGAGAAGCGGCACATCTTCCCGTTCCAGGAGAACGCGGACGTGATGTTCAACTCGGCGCTGGCGTATGAGATGGCGGCGTTGAAGCCGTTCGCCGAACCGCTCCTGCGGCAGGTGCAGCACGGCACGCCGGAATACATCGAAGCCAAACGCCTGCTGGCGTTCCTCGAATGGTTCCTGCCGCTGGACATCGACCTTGTACCGGATAATTCGCTCTTGCGGGAGTTTTTGGGCGGTTCGATCCTGAAGGATTTCACGGTCTGGAAGAATAAATAATCTCGACCGTGGACCACAGACAGTGGACGGTAGATGTACGGTCTTCGGTCTGTGGTCCATCGTCAAAATCTGGAACCCCCATGCTCATCACCCTCCTCACCAGCGGTTCGCGCGGCGACGTACAACCCTACATCGCCCTTGGACTTGCCCTGAAACGCGCGGGCGCTGACGTCCGCCTCGCCACCCACGAGAACTACGCCTCGTTCGTGCAGGCGCACGGCCTGGACTTCTTCCCCATCCATGGCGACATCTCCAGCATCCTTGCCGGCGCCGATGTGGATCACGCCCGTCAGGCGGATAACCCGTTCAAGTTCCTGCTCAGTTTCAACAAACTCAAGCAGCATGTCTTCGACCTGCAGGAGGAATTCTACGAAGCCTGCGCCGGGTCGGATGCGCTTGTCTATCACCCCGGCATTGCCCTCGGATATTTCGCCGCGCGGCAGATGCGCATCCCCGGCGTCCTCGCCCTGCCCTTCCCGATGACCCCGACCCGCGCCTACCCCTCGATGATCCTCTACGACACCGTCCGCCTCGGCGGGACCTTCAACCTGCTCTCGCACAAACTGCTCCAGAATATCATGTGGATGGCTTCCAGCGACCCGGTCAAACGGTTTTGGAGGCAAAAATTCGGACATCTCCCCGAGGACTTCGGCAACCCCTTCCCCAGACAGACGCTTCCCGCCTACCCGACGATCGTCTCGTGCTCAAATCACATTTTCCCCGCCCCCAGCGACTTCTCCCCGCACGTGCATCACAGCGGCTTCTGGTTTCTCGACGAAGAAGCGGACTGGACTCCCCCCGCCGACCTGCTGGATTTCCTCCATAACGGACCCGCGCCCGTGTACGTCGGCTTCGGCTCCCTCAGCGACGCCTCCTCCGCAACGACCGACCTCATCCTCGAGGCGTTACAGCGCTCCGGCCAGCGTGGAGTGATCGCCACGGGCGTAAAACTCACACACCGACCAAACCTGCCCGACTCCGTCTACATGCTCGAAAGCGCGCCGCACGCCTGGCTGTTCCCGCGCATGGCGGCGGTCGTCCATCACGGCGGGGCAGGGACCACGGCGGCAGGCTTCCGTGCCGGAGTGCCCCAGGTCGTCATCCCGCACAGCAACGACCAGTTCGCGTGGGGAAGACGGGTCTACGAGTTGGGCGTGGGCGCAAAACCGATCCCCCGCAAGAAACTCACCGCCGAAAACCTGGCGGAGGCGAATCCGATTGGCCCTGGCGCAGGAAGTGAAAGACGCGGCGAAAGAGTTGGGGAGAAAAATTCAAGCCGAGAACGGGGCGGAAGCGGCGGCGGAGATCGTAATGCAGTGTGTCCTGGCCGCCTGATAGTACGGTATGCCTCCCCGCCGCCGTCGGCGAAGGAGCTGGAAAGGACTAAGTAGGGGCGACGCATGCGTCGCCCCTACGGTTATTTCCCGCGTTTTTCGAGCGTTTCGATCAGGAAGAGGATCTCGGCAGCCATCGTGTAGTCCAACTCCGGGGCTTCGGCGAGGGCGCGGTCGCGACTGCCGGCGACGATGGCTTGGAGGGCACGGATGAAGCCTCCGAAGCCATGTCTGCTTCGAAGCTCGGCGGAAGCTCTTGCTGAAGGCGGATACGGCCTCAGTCGAATTGCCAGCGAGCAGGGACTGGGTCACAGCGAGGGCAAGGCGACCTGCGCCGCGTGGTTCTCGCCGCCATCGCGGCGGTAGGCGAGGTAACTGGCGATGGCTTTGCCTTTTGCCTCCGCGGCGGCGGCAGGGTTGCCGGCGTCCGTCTCGATGTCGGCGAGGATGGACCAGGACTTCCACGGCTCAGCCGCATGGCCGAACTGCGCTTTGCATTCGATCGCGCGGCGGATTTCCTGCCGCGCTTCGTCCAAGCGGCGGAGCTTTCGCAGGGTCTTGCCAAGATTGTTTCTCGCACGGCCTTCCTTCGCTGTATCGCTGCCTTCAACATACTTGTCCGCGGCTTGCCGGTAGAAAGCCACGGCTTCCTCCGGGCGGTCGAGTTCATCATCATACAAGTTCCCAAGTTGCACTAGCGTGCCTGCCTGCCCGGCGACATCTCCGAGCCGCACCGTGATCGCGAGCGATTTGCGGTAGGCATCCTCCGCCGCTTCCGGCTGGCCCGCCTCCTGATAGGCCATGCCGGTCTGATGCCAGACTCACGGCGACCATGCCCGGTTCATCCAACTGCGTGAACCGCTCGCGCGCTTCGGCATGAGCCTTCAGCGCCTCCGGGTAGCGGCGCTGATTCATGCGGACGGTCCCAACCTGGCCTTTGCCAACAGCGACATCCCGGTCGGCACCGCGTTGCTCGTCGAGGCGGATAGCCTCTTCGTAGGCTGCCGCCGCTTCGTCGAGCCGGCCTAAGTTGCGCAGACAGTCGCCTTGTTCCGTGATGCAAGCAGACGCCATCCCTTCCGCGGCTTTGTCTGCCTGCTCCTTCGCGATGGCCTCGAAGCGCTGGCGGGCCTCGTCCAGCAACGGCAGGGCCTGTTCCGAGCCGCCAGCCTCATCAACACGCGGGCTAGGAGCAAGCAAGCCATCGCCAGATCGTAATCGGCGCCGGGATAGGCTTGCCCGCCGGCCACCCGGGCGCGCTGGAGCAATCCCTGCGCGCCATCGAACGCCTCGCGCAACTGCCCATTGGCCAACTGCTGTTCGATACGGGTGCGCGCCGCCTGGAACCGCGCGTGGTTCCAAGTCTCACCCAGCGCCGCCGCCGCGGCATCGCGTACCTGCCCCACACGCTCCACCAACCGCGGCTTGCCGAGCGTATGCAGCAGGCTGTAGAGCGAAGTAGCCAGACCAATCGTCGCCTCTGGATCCCCCGCGCGCTGAACGAGGTCGAGCAGGGCAAAAAGGTTGGGCAGTTCCAGTACCGTCAGCGTTGCCGCGACTTCGATGTTCTGGCTCTGTTGCTGAACGAGGAAATCGGCATACCCGCGCATCGCCTCGACCCAGCGGGCGGTCAGCGCTTCGCGTTCCGCCGCGTCCAACTGGGCGCGCAGGTAGGGGCAGAGCGCGGGGTTGAGCGTGAGATGGTTGTAGCGGTTCGGCGTCGCCAGCCCGGTCTCGATCAACTCGCGAGCCAGAGAAACCACGTCCGCCTCTTCCCACTCCATCATCACGCCGAGCACTTCCAACTTGATATCCACCATGAAAGACCGCCGAGCACGCGCGCCCGCTCGCGGTTCGCGTCCGTCATGCGCCGCAGGGAGAGTTCCACGCTGGCAAAGACCGATTTCTCGCGGCTGCCAGGGAACCTCTTCTCCATCTCCGCCATCAACTCCACCAGCGATTCGCGGGTCGCTTTGGCGCCGCGCGCCTGCAAGGACGGCGCCAGCAACGCCAGCGTCCGTGCATGTCCGTTGACCGACTCGACCAGCGCTTCGATCTCCTCGCGCGCCTCGGCCGAGGTCCCGCCATCGCCGCCGGCGGCATTCAGCACGCGTTCCACCAGCTTTACCGCATCCTCCCTGCTCAGCCGGTGCAGTTCGCGCCGGTTACGCACCCCATCAAAGGGCGCCGGGCAGGGCCTCACGACTTGTAAAGACAATTCGCGTCTCGCCCGCCTTCAGCAGGCGTTCGCACAGCGCGAGGATGGCCTCCAGTTCGCGGCGGGCATCCTCGGTCAGGGCTTCGGGCGTTTCCTCCGCCATGAAGGGCGGCAGGAGGATGCTTTCCATGTTATCCACGACCAGCAGGGTCGCTTGTTCGCGCAAGGCGCGCTCCACTTCCTTGATGGCGTCTTCCAGTTCGCCTGCCGCAGAGAAATCCTTTCCAACCAATTGGTGTGCCAAACAGCGTCCACGACGGCACGCAGGTTCCCATACAAGTTCGACCGAAACGAACGCGGCGCGGCGCACCTGCTGGGAACGCACCATCCAGCGGGCGAACTCAGCCGCCAGCGCGGTCTTGCCTTCGCCGCCCTGTCCGCGCACCACGGCGTAGCGCTCGGTCCGCAGGAGGCGCTGGAGCGCCAACAATTCGCGGCTGCGGCCGACAAATCCGGTTTGCGGCGGCGGAGGCAGTTCACCCATCCGCGCGGCGAGGCGGGTTTGGGCATCCTCGCGGGTTTGCTGCGTGGGGATGGCCTGGAAGAGAACCGGATCGTCCTTTTCCTGGTAGAGCACGGGCACGAACCAGTCTTCCAGCCGCAGTTCATCTTCGCCGAAGACGCTTCCGCGCGAGGTATCGTCCTTGAGTCGGCGTTGTCCTTCGAGCATGGCGTCGCCCACGCGCTGTCCCTCGGCCAGCTTCTGGTAGAACGCCTCCACGAACCGGCTGGCGGTCTCCACCAGCACGCTGTGGGTCATGGCGACCACGCTCGCCACGCCGACCTTCAACAACTCGCTCGCCACGGATTCAGACGCCTTCTCGGCTTGCGCGGTCTGGCACGGCCTCCAGAAAGACGATCGGGATGCGGTGCTCGCGCAACAGCGACCCCAGGCCGGTCCCATGCTCGGTACTGTCCTGGGTGAAAACGGTGAGGTGGCGGCGTTCGTCCAGTTTGCCGATATCGTCCGGATGCTCGAAGCACAATCCGCCCAGCCCGACCTGCCTGCTGTACACGCCGTGCCCGTCGAAGTGAACCACGTGATACGGTTCGCTTGCGTCACGGGCGCGCTCAAGTTCCGCGCGGAGAGCTGGGAGTGTGGGAGGATTCGAGCACATGGAGTTTCACCAGGCCGGGCAGGGCTTCCATGGCTTCCACCAGCGGCAGGGCGCTGGCGCGGTGGTCAAGGTAGCCGCAGGCCTCGTCCTCGGGCCGGGCGGTGATGAGCAGGATGCGGATGGGCGGGGCGACGACGGGCACATCCAGGTCTTTGGTGTTCGGCAGGCGGCGGCGCACGCGCACGGGCTTTGCCCCTTGGAAGAGGAACCCTTCGCCATCGTGGAGGAGTTCCCACGGGAGGCGCAGAAGTTCGGTGGCCGCCTCCTGCGCGGTCTTTACGTCCGCCTCGGACGCGCCGGCCTCCAGTGAGGAGTCCACGTACACCGAAAAGCGCCGGTCCGCGTGGCTGGCGATCTTCGCCCAGGCCTGCAAAACGTTGGCTGTATGCTCAACAGGCATGGCCGCCGCGTGGATCTCGCGTCCCCAAGTTAGGAGATTTTCCTCCACCCGTTTGGCGCGGTCACGGATGACCGGGATGCCGCTCGGCCAGACGGCGTACTGTTCGAGGTACCAGGTCAGTTCGCCAGCTTCGATGGGACCGATGGGGGCGACAAGACGCCAGCTCTGCGCGCTGGTCACCTCGCGCTGGCCCGCCGTGGCGGGCTGATAGACAAGCCTGGCACGAGCGGAGGCGCGGCGGATGCCGTCCTGCTCATGGAATTTGAGGTCGGTGAGCTCGAGGACAAGTTCTTCCAACGGTTCTGACTTGGGTTGGGGGATCGGTGCCACGTCCGCGGGGTCGCGTTTGCCAAGTGCCACGAGGAGCGCATTCATCGCCGCTTCGACTCCCCCCGGTCCGCTGCTCACCGGGATGTAGATCGGCTCCTCCTTGAAAAATCCCTCCAGCACGCCGAGTTTGGTGTTGTCCAAGGCAAGCGGGATGACGGGGTACTTCTCCTTGCCGCGTTCGGCCTGGATCTTGAGCGCGTGCTTGAGTTCCCTGCCGACCCAGATGGATTGCAGGGAATCCGTGCTGACGACGATCGCGTACGCCGAAGCTGCCTCGATGGCTTTCTGAATCTCAGACCAGAGCGGGTCGCCGCCGCGAAGTTCGCGGGAATTGACCCAGCCGGCTTGTCCGTGGTCGGCAAGCGCCATGCGGAGTTCACGAACAAAGGCATCGTCTTTCGAACTGTGAGAGATGAAAAGCTCGCCCATTTTTGGTTGCCTCGTTTCAAGGATGGCAGAATCGACGGTTTCTGGTACGTTTTCCCGGACTTTGGGGTGCTGTGTTGTTTTCGGTGATTATAAGATAAAAAATTGCGAAGGCCATCCCACGTAAGGTGGTCTTCAATGCCAAATCGCCTGATGTTGTCTATTCAAGTCGAAGCGCAGTTGCCCTTCCACTCGGTCAGCTTGTTACGGCACCGTTGGCACCTTGAAGATCCAGCCTACTACATAACCAGCCAGCGCGCTTAGTGTGCCGATGACCGCCATTTCCAGTCCACTGCGGAAGGGTTTGCCGACCGTCACGCGCGCTTTGTACACGCCGACGACGAACAGGGTCAGGGCGGCGATGATGATCGAGATGATGATGCTCAGGTTCACGTCCCAGAAGAAGAACGGGAAGAGGGGGATGAACGAGCCGACCAGGGCGGAAAATCCCACCAGCAGGGCGGAATTGAACGCCTTGGATTTTTCAGGCGGCGTCAACTGGAATTCCTCCGACATCATCACATTGACCCACACGTCGGGGTTGGAGGTGATGACATCCACGATCTTGTCGAGCGTCTCGCCTTCGAAGCCCTTTTTACGGTAGATGTCGCGGATCTCTTCGACTTCCACATCCGGCGCGAGGTGGATGTGACGGTACTCGCGCTCGCGCTCGCTGTGATAGAGGTCGTTCTCCGCCAAAGTTGAGGTGTAAGCGACCGCGCCCATCGAGATGGATTTGGCAAAGGTCGCCGCGAGACCCGCCGCGATGACGATACGGACGTCCGATGTTGCCGCGGCAACGCCGAGGATGACGCCCAGCACGTTGACCAGTCCATCCTGTCCGCCGAGGATCACATCCGAGAGGCGGAATTTACCGTGATGCGGGTCATGATGGTCGTGGATTCTGACCTGCTCGATGATCCTGCTGTGCCCCTGTTCCGTATTTGACATGCGATTTGCTTCTTTCGTGTTTTCGCTCATCGCCATCACTGGCGAGAGTAGTGTTTACCTGTCCAGGTATATATCTTCCATGGAGAGTTCGTCTTCGGCAGGTTCAAGGTGTGTAAAAACCGTGACCGCGCCTCCCAGCGCCGCGCGGATATCGTCTTCAAAGTTCTCCACAATGTGATGCGCATCGTGGACGGTTGTATTCCCTGCGACAAGTACATGCACCGAAATGAACCTGCGCGCCGCAGCCTGGCGCGTGCGCAATGCGTGGAAATTGACGCCTCTTTCCTGATATTTCTTCATCACCGCTTGAATGAGCCCCTGCTCGTTCTCAGGCAAAGCCGCATCCATGAGACCTGAGACCGAACGCCTCACAAGTTGAAAACCCGTCCAAACGATATTGAGCGCCACTGCAATCGCAACCAGTGGGTCGAGAATGCTCCAACCGGTGACACCCGCGACCGCCACACCGCCGATCACGCCGACAGAGGTCCACACATCGGTCATGAGATGACGCGCGTCCGCTTCCAGCGTGATGGAATTTCGCTTCCTGCCTGCAGTGAGCAGGATCCGTGCGACGATGAAATTGATCAGCGACGCGGCAACCGAGACTCCCAGACCTATGCCTAGTTGTTCAATTGGACGCGGGTCAAATAATCTTTGGACCGCAGTCACCATGATGCCGATCGCCGCGCCAAAGATGAGGACCCCTTCTGTGACACTGGCAAAGTATTCCGCCTTGCTGTGCCCGTAGACGTGGTCTTCATCCGCCGGGCGCGCTGCGATGATCAACATGACCAACGCCATGACCGCGCCTGCCAGGTTGACAAGTGACTTGATGGCGTCGGATAACAAGCCGACAGAGCCTGTCAGGGAATAGGCGCCAGTTTTGAGCGCGATGGTCGCCACCGCCGCGCCGATGGAGAGCCAGGCAAATCTGGTGAGCGAAGCGCGGTCTTGCATCAGGTCGTGTTGTTTCGCTTGTTTGTGGGGCATGAAATGATGATACAACCATGTTGAATTATTGAGAATGGACAAAAGTCACGATTAAATCAAAACGGGACAGAAGTACGCCTGTCCCGTTTCAAATGGAGATTTCGTCAACTTACTTCTTTTCAGGGTGACTCTTGTACCACGCCACCGTTTCACGAATCGCTTCGCGCATCGGCGTGGCTTTCATGCCAAAGGTGGTCTCGAAGCGGCTCGAATTCGACGATAAACGGTTTCTCGAACTCGTACATCATCTCCACTACTTCTTTCATTGCTGGGATAAATAGTCCAAGTAGCGACATCATGAATGTACCAGCCGCCTGAACCTTCGCCGGCACGCCTGCTTCCTCGGAGATCAACTGGACAAACTCACCCTGCGTAATGCGTGGCATATCATTCGGAACATGCCAGGCCTGGCCATCCGCTTCCGCCCTTTCACCGAGAATCACCAGCGCCTTCCCGAAATCGGGAATAAATGTATTGGTATGCGGCAATTTCGTTGAACCGGCAATTTGAGCAGGTTTCCCTGCCAAAAGCCTGTGAAAGACGCCGCTTCCCATGCTCGAAGCCGTTCCCCAGCGACCAAAGTAATCTGAGCCGCGTCCGATTGCCACTTTCACCTTTCCTGTCTGGTGTGCGGCGAGCGCGGCTTTGCTCATTTCGCTGCGCACCTTTCCCTTTCGGGTGTGCGCGTTGTGCGGGAAATCCTCCGTCATCGGCACGCCATGCGACTCGCCGTACATATACAGGTTTTCCACGATGACCAATTTCGCGCCGCTTCCTGCCAGGCCATCAATGATGGATTTCTGCAATGGAGGGAATTTTTCCTGCCATTCGGAATACTCCGGCTGGGCGGATTGGTATACCACCTTCGCCCCGCGCGTCACTTCGCGGACCCTGGCCTGGTCATAAAGATCTGAAGCCACCACCTCCACCCCGGCAGGGACCTCGTCCATCCGCCCCGAGCGGTTCACCATGCGGACGGTTTCCCCGCGCCTGAGCAGTTCTTCCATGATGGCGCGACCGATCGCGCCCGTGCCTAACACAACATGATTTGCAGACATACGTTATTCTCCTTTTCAAAAACCTGATGGGGTTTGAAATCTGTTTTGAATATTTTCCTACATCGGCGGAGCGGGCATTTTGAAGCCCGATTGCATCATTTCTGGGGCGGTCAAGCCAGCTGCCTGCAACGGTGATGGATGCTTGACCTTGGACTGTTTGCCTTCTCGCAACATGCGTTGATGCGCTTCTTCCCAGCTTGGCAATTGCGCATCGGCTTGTTGCCAGCGCGCCACAGCTGCCTCATTGCAAATTTCCGAGAGAATGCGCATGGCGATCTGATGTGCACCCGAACCGCGATATTTTTTCATGGCGGCTTCATCCGTCCAGACGGTTTTCGTCCACACGACGTTGTTTTTCTCGAAGCGCGTTTCCACACCGAGGACACCCTCAGCTTTTTGTGCCTGGGTCATGGTACGCATGGCGTGCAGCATAAAGAGCGGCATATAAAAGACCGAACGGACGCGCAAACGGGTAATGGATACGTTGTACATTTCTATACTCCTAATAATATTTATGATTTTTGATATGGTTTGGCTCGTAATTGTTTTTGTGCACCGTATTGCCTGGCAGTCTGCCTCCAACCGAAACCACCCATCAGTTTATACATCCAGCTGGGGATGATGGGTTTTGCCATCAACTCGCGGGCAGATTGTGGGATGGGTTTGCCTTGTGAAAGTGAGTTGGCAGTCAACTCGAGAGCTTGCTTGATCGGCATTGCGCGTCCATCCAACTCTTTGAGCGGGGTGCCATGCACGATACCTTCTCCCGCGCCGAGGGCGAGACCACCTTGCCAGGCAAATCCATTTTGGCGGGCGAACTCAGCGCAAATGGCAAGGGCATTATCGGTGTGATGTGCTTCGGGAAAGCCGCAATTGGCAATGGCAGAAAAATGGGAATTGGCAGATTTGTTTTTGCGATGCAGCGCAATTTTTTCGAGCAGGTTGATGACCGGCGCAGGCAGGGTATCGACATAGAGCGGGAAGGCGAGCACAGCAAGGTCGGTTGAGTTAAGCGCTGCGAAAAGTTCGTCCATTTTGGCAGGCGAATTGAGCATGGTGTAAATCTGAAAGGTCTGGGTTTCAACGCCGCGCAGATTCAATTGTTCGAAGAGATAATCGCCCAATGAAGCGGAGGTGCTTTTCTTTGTGCGCGGGCTTCCCACCAGCAGCACGGCGCGTTTGACGGGAGCGGCAACAGCGGAGGAGAAAGTTTGGGTCGGCAGGGCAGGCACGGCGGAGGAGGAAGCGTGGGCAATCGCATCGAGCCAGGATTCGGTTTGGGAGGTCAGATCAGAGTTTGAGGGCTGACCGGTTACCAATCCTGTGACGGTGGTCTTTGAATTCATGTTGATGGACATGCGTTCGACGAGATGGCGAAAGATGGCTTCGGTTTGCGCTTCGGGTTCGTCCATCCACCCGACGACGAGGATGTTCGGGTAGCGGTCGTAACGCGTTTGATGATGCGTTTCACCGTGAATGGCTGTAAAGAATGGCGCAATATTTTGAATTTGATGATCGACAATGCGTTTGAGGGCGGAGGAATAACCGCCAAACGTGACAGGGGTGAGATAGATGACGAGATCGCTTTGCATGATTTGTTCAGCAATGACGCGATTGTCATCGTCGGTATTGCACACGCCGGGCGATTTCACCCAGCAGAAAAAATCTCCGGCGCAATTGCCGATCTTTTGTTCGCGCAAGACGACGGTGTGCGCATCCCAGGCGCGCATGTTTAGGCTGGCTTCAAGGCTTGCAACCACCCGCCTGCTGAAAGCATCATTGGCATGGGAACCGTCGAGGATAAGCGTTTTCATGGTTACTCCTTTATGAATTGTTTTTGAATCGATTCGATTTCATAAGCGTAAAGCGAAGAGCCGTCCACGCCGAAGGGCGGCATGTTTCCGGATATCTCCAGCGAGACCAGGCCATGCACGCGGCTCCAGACGAGCATTGCGACCGAGAGCGAGTAGATGTCGTAATCGCCCGCGAACTTTTTCCAGACTTCGAACTGTTCTTTGTACCCTGGCTGGACGGAGGGATACCCGTCAGCTTTGAGTTTGCCGGCGAGACGCAATTGGTCGATCACGCTGACCAATGCGCTGAGCGACCGCGCCCCGGAAGGCAGGACCTCCAGAACCGGCGCTACATAACCGGGGATGGGCGTGCCAAAGATTAATTGGTAACGCTGAGGGTGTACCAGCGCCCATTGGCGATACGCATGACCGATGGCGGCCAACCGCCCGGGCAGGTCGGCGGCGGAGACAGAGTCGCGCGCTTCGATCTGCGAGTCACCAAAGGAGGTGTAGGCGTCGATGATGAGCGCGGTCACCAGCGCGTCACGATCGGAAAAGTAGTTATAGATGGCCGGCGCAGTGATCTTGAGTTCGCGGGCGATGGCGCGGAGCGATAAGGCAGGTGCGCCAAACTCAGCGATCTGTTTCCATGCCGTTTCCTTGATGGCTTCCTGAAGATTGGGGATCTGTTTCTTTTTGACGGGTCTGACCATGTTTTCTCCTTATTAAATCTTACAGTGTAAATATACAGTGTTTATTTTATCCTGTCAAGGGGCAATAAAATCGACCGCCCCTCGAAAGTGACAGTCGATTGAATGCCCGGAAGTTGGGAATATCACTTCCCATTAAGATGGACTTGCCGATTCTCCTTTGCATCAACCGCTTCGTATTTGGCGAAGGCATTTTTTACCACAGGCACACTTGAATATGCTAAAATACATCATCCCGATTTGGAGAGCCCATGCCTGAGATGATCGAAGTTCAAATAGACAGCGTACGTGTACATTTGATGACACCCCAGCGTCTTGTTGTTTTGAAACAAAAAAATTCTGAACGCTACCTCCCCATCTGGGTTGGTCCATACGAAGCGGAGGCGATCACGGTCGCATTGCAGGAAGTGGAAATGAGCCGTCCGCTCACCCATGATCTGCTCAACAGTGTCTTTGGCGCGTTCGATGCGCGCGTGGTACGGATCGAGATCGTCAAACTGCAGAACGATATTTTCTACGGCAACATCGTCGCTGAAGTGAACGGCAAGGAGATCCACATCAATTCGCGTCCATCCGACGCGATCGCGCTGTCGGTGCGGGCGCATGTCCCGATCCTTGTGCATCCCAGTGTGATGGATGAGGCGGGCATCCTGCCTGAGGAGAATCTGCCTGAGGGCGGTGAAAAGCCGTCTCGAAGCGAACCAGCCCCGTTATCCGAGGAGGGAAGCGCAAGGCTGTCCGTCTTCGAGGACTTTCTTGGAAAACTCGATCTCGACAAGCTCGACGATACCGACAAACCTGATGAGGACACGCCGTCCGATAAGCCAAAGAACAAATGACCGACTACCTGCCACCTGAAGAAATCACCGCCCCCGCCCCATCAACGGCAGTCCCTCACAGCCGAGAAGCCGAAGAAGCCGTCGTAGGGGCGGTCTTCATTAACTCTGAAGTGTATTACGACATCGCGCAGTTCTTGACCGCCGATGATTTTTACATTCACAGACATAAATGGATCTGGGAGACATTCAACAGCCTGCACGAGCAGCGCGTCCCCATTGACCTGTTGACTGTTTCGAACGAACTGGACAGGCGCGGCCAATTGAGCGAGATCGGCGGACCCTCGTATCTGACCTCGCTGGTGAACCAGGTGCCATCGTCGCTCAACGCAGAGTCCTACGGGCACATCGTGGAGGGATATTCCATCCGCCGCAAGATGATCAATGCCGCCAACCAGATCGCCTCGATCGCCTACAACGAAAAGACAAGCGTTGACGATGTGATGGACGAGGCGGAGAAGGCGGTCTTCAACGTCAGCGAGCGGCGCCTCAAACATGACCTTCAGCCGATCAAGGACGTATTAAGCGACTACTACGACCGCATCGATGACCTCGCCAAACGCCCGGATGACGTTGTCGGTGTGCCGACCGGCTTCATCGACCTCGACAAAATGCTGACCGGACTTCAGCCCTCCGACCTGCTGATCATCGCCGGGCGTCCAGGTCAGGGCAAGACGGGTTTTCTGCTGTCCATTGCGAAGAACGCGGGATTGACGCACAAGAAGCATGTGGCGATCTTCTCGCTCGAAATGTCCAACGAGCAGGTGGTGCAGCGCCTGATCGCGCAGGAGACCGGCATCGACTCGCAGCGTCTGCGTACGGGTAAATTGCAGGAGAACGAGTGGCCGCTGTTTACCCACGCCATCGAGGTTTTCGGCGATACGCACATCTACCTCGACGACACGCCTGCCATCACCCCGCTTCAACTGCGGACGAAATGCCGCCGCCTGCACATGGAATTCGGCCTCGACCTCGTCATCGTGGATTACCTCCAGTTGATGGGCGGCGATACGCGCACCGACAACCGCGTGCAGGAAGTTTCGTATATTTCGCGCAACTTGAAGGTCCTGGCACGCGAGTTAAACGTACCGGTGCTGGCGGCGGCGCAGTTATCACGTGCTGTCGAACAACGCTCGGACAAACGCCCGGTCCTCTCCGACTTGCGCAAATCCGGCTCGCTCGAACAGGATGCCGACATCGTGATGTTCATCTACCGCCCTGACCAGTACGAGAAGGACACGGTCAAGCAGAATGTCGCTGAGATCATTATCGCGAAGCATCGTAACGGTCCCGTGGGGAGCGTGGAATTGGTCTTCCGCGGAGCGCTGGCAAAGTTCGAGAACGCGGCGACGAGGGTGTTTAAGCCGAATGAATAATTATTGTAGGGGCGGGGTGACCCCGCCCCTACGCGAACCATGAGCAAATTCAAGGGCTTTACCGACTCCGAAACCTTCACTCAACTCCCCGACGGATTGTTTCATCAATTATTGAAGGAGATCAAAGACGCGGATGAGTTGAAAGTGACGCTGTATTTCCTGTGGCGCGCCGAGCATACAGACGGTCCGTTTCGGGCGTTGACAAAGATGGATTTCGACGTCAAGGCTTTGGGATTGAGCGCTCAGGAGATTAAGCGCTGGGCTGGAGAAAGCTGTGAGGCGCGGGAGCCTGCTCAAAATCCAGAAGGAGGCGGCGGTTTACTTCCTGTTGAATTCCCCGCGCGGACGGGCAGGAGTCCAGGCGATCGAAAGCGGAAATTGGGACCCGTCAAACAGCCAATCCGCTCCGCCGATGGAGCGACCTAACGTGTTCAGGCTGTACGAGGAGAACGTCGGTCCGCTGACACCGTTGATCGCGGACACGTTGAAGGATGCGGAGGCGTTGTACCCCGATGAATGGATCGCCGACGCGATCGAACTGGCAGTGAAGAACAACAAGCGCAATTGGAAGTATTGTGAAGCGATCTTAAAGCGTTGGAAAGAAGAAGGAACGCATGGACAAAAAACTCAGCAAGGCTCTGGAAAAGGTTCAGAGCGATACACAAAGAGCGAGTTCGAAGAGTATCTCAAGCGGGATTAATCCGGCACCCCTGCTCGGCAAAGCGGACTGCCCGCATTGCGGAGGCGTCGGTTTCCTGCGCGTGGACGTTCCAGTGGGACACGAAAAATTCGGTCGGCTCGAGCCGTGCGTATGCCGCGCCAGTGAGATCGCTACGAACGCCAAGCAGCGTCTCTATGAAATGAGTAACCTCGACCGGCTGAGTCATCTGACGTTTGAGAATTTCAACACCTCGGGCAATCCCAAGGCGGAGTTTGTCTCGCCGCAGGAGGTCGCCAGCCTGCACGACGCGTTCAACGCCTCGGAGGAGTTTGCCAAACAATTGAACGGATGGCTCCTGCTCGAAGGCGCCTACGGATGCGGAAAAACGCATCTCGCCGCCGCAATCGCCAACCATGCCGTGCAAAGCGGCGTTCCAACTTTGTTCATCACCGTGCCCGACCTGCTGGATTCACTACGCTTCGCCTACAACGACCCCGAAACGACATTCGAAGCGCGCTTCGAAGATATTCGTAATGCAAATTTGCTGGTGATGGACGATTTCGGCACGCAGAACGCCACGCCCTGGGCCCAGGAAAAACTCTTTCAGATCATCAACTACCGCTACATCAACAAACTGCCGACGGTCATCACGACCAACCTGATCCTGGATGAGATCGAGAGCCGCATCCGTTCACGCTTGCAGGATTACGAGTTTGTTAGATACATCCGCATCAGCGCGCCCGATTACCGCCGCCCCACCGAGACGAGCAACCCCGGCATCTCGATGCTCTCCTTCCCGCACATCAAGGAAATGTCGTTCGGGAATTTTGAAACACGGGATGATGAGGTCGGTAAGGAGATCGTCACAACCATCACCAGGGAAAAACAGGACCGCTTCGGAAAACCGTTCAAGGACAAGGAGATCATCCGCGAGAAGGTCACGCCTCAGCATATCAAGCGTTTGCACGAGGCGCTGGATGCGGCAGTCAAGTTTGCGGGAGAATCCAACCGGCTGGCTGGTGATCCTCGGACAGTCGCATTGCGGAAAAACACATCTCGCCGCGGCAATCGGGAACTATCGCATCCTCCTCGGCGGACAGGTAATTCTCACTGAAGTCTCGACCCTGCTCGATTATCTGAAAGCGACCTTCCGCCCCAACTCGGACGTCACGTTTGATCGCCGTGCTTACGAGATCCGCACCACCCCTTTACTCATGCTTGATG
>CAVQYK010000033.1:0-106460 GCA_963718215.1 uncultured Chloroflexia bacterium | reverse complement strand
GCACAAACCCTTCGGACAGGGACGCTTTGATGAATTGCGGATTGGCAGATTTGGATTCTCGATGATCAGATTCCAGCCACAACTCATGCAGGCGCGACGACTGTCGCGACACGACAACGATCTGCTCGCCTCTTCCCATGACCGAAGTTGCATAATCGACGAATTGCTTTAGCCTGCCCCCGAACCTTTGATCATGCCCGAAAAGCGACGCCAATGACGCATCACTGATCTCTTCCGTGGAATGTCCCAGTTCAACGGTCGCCCGTCCGTGCAAGCCGTCATGCAACTCGGACCAGGGGATATACGGCAACGGGAAATCCGCGGGCAACGTTTCTTCCGCGATACTGTCGTGCCTGAATTTGACAGCCTGCTCCTCCACCTCTGCCGCCATGCTTTCCACAATGGACAGGTCATCGATCAACACAACTGCCTTTTGCGGAAGATAATCCAGCAGGCTCGCAGGTTGTTGATGCAACAACGGAATGTGGAATTCAGATAGTTCCGTTTCCTGTTCACCGGCGAGACGTATTCCCGCGCGGGAGTAATGAGGATCGAGTTAATTTTTCGACCGTCCGTTGGGAGGCAGGGTCGAACCTGCGGATGGTTTCGATTTCGTCCCCAAAGAAATCCAAACGGACCGGCAGAGTCTCGGCAGGCGCCCAGATGTCCATGATGCCGCCGCGCTTCGAGAATTGACCAGGCTCCAGCACGGTGTTGACGCGCTGATATCCGATCTCCGCGCAACTACGTGAAAGCGAGTCAGGCTGGATAGTTTGGTTAACGGAGAGCTTCTTGCACGCCTTGAGAAAATCCCTGCGCGGCAACGTCCGCGTCATCAACGAGCGCACAGATGTGACTAGAATGGGCGGAGACCCAGGTTTCTGGGCAAACGGGAGATGATATTCAGAGAGAGCGATCAGCGTCTGCAAGCGCTCGCGCCGCGTGGCAACACCCCAGGCAGCTTGTTCGTAGAACAACGGATTCGGCTCTGCAAAATGATAGCGCGGCGATTTGACCAGAACCCCAATTCATCGAAGGACGAAAGCGCATGATCGGCGCGGTCAGTGATGAGCAGGATGGGCAGGTTCAAATCCTGATGCACGGCAGCCAGCACTGGCAGGCGCGCCGAACGAGGCAACCCCAGCCCGGGCTGTTCCCGGGCAGATCGCAACTTGCCCAGCAATTGCTGATATTGAGGAAGGGAGCAGATTTTATCGAGGATTATTTGCATGTTTTGTAGGGGCGACGTCCTGTCGCCCAATGTCGTTGGATGGTCATACAGGGGTGGAGAGACCCCGCCCCTATGCCTCCACCGAACCATTGAAGTCATTCATCGCCTTGTTCAAGCCTTGAGTAACGAACGCAAAGACCGCGTCTGCGCCATGGTCGAGGATCTCGGAGAGCAATTTCACTTCATCGCGAGAAAAATCCTGCAAAACGTACGCGGCGGGGTCCATTCGCCCGGGCGGGCGGCCGATTCCGATCCGCAGGCGGGGGATGTCCTTTGTGCCCAGTTGCTCAAGAATGGAAGACAAGCCGCGCTGACCGCCAGGCCCGCCGGAGGCACGGATGCGGATGGTGCCAAAGGGAATATCCAGGTCGTCGGAGAGGATGATCAGGTTGGTGAAAGGGACTTTGTAGAAGTGTGCCAGTCCCTGCACGGATTGACCGGAGAGGTTCATGAACGTCTGCGGCTTGGCGAGGATAAGTTTTCGCTCCTCGAAGTGAGCATTCATGACAATGGCTTTCGACTGCACCTTCATCCCGCGCGCGTTCAAGCGGACGGCGATGCGGTCAATGAGCATGAAACCGACGTTGTGGCGGTTGTCCCTGTATTCGCGCCCGGGATTACCCAAGCCGATGATGAGAAAGGTGTTGTCGAGTGTCATGTGTCAGGTTCCAGGTTTCAGGTTGAGGGCAGTTCATGGAGTTTTTTGTTCGTAATGCGGAATTCATTCCGCAACCCAAAGCGACATGAATGTCGCGGTACGGTTAGTAACGTCGGAAGCGAAGGATAAGTCCCGCGAAGGCAAACAAGCCAATGATCACCAGTGCGCCGCGACCGAGGCTGGTGTAGATGGCGGTCTGGTCCATGGACACGGCGTTCGCGGGAAGCGGCGTCGGGGTGGGGCGCGGCGTGGAAGTGGGAGTGGGAGAGGCGGCAACGAGGAACGGGGTGGGGAGACCCGCGTCCAGCCTGTCGGGCGTGGAGGTGAGGACAGGCGTCGGAGTAAGGATGGGGGTGTCGTTCTGCACTCTCACGGGAACGGTCACTTCCTGAAACGTGCCGTCTTCGGTGAAGACGCGCAGGCGGAGGATATAGTCGCCGTCGGTGATAAGGGTCGTATCCCAGACGGCGAGGGCGGCATCCGTTACCGGCTGGGTGGAGGTTTGGAGGAGGAACCAGGTGTCGGTGGCGTTGGAAGCGTATGAAAAATCCAGCTGGGATGAGGTGAATCCCGAAACCTCCGTCGTACCGGTAACCGTCACTTCGCCGCGGACAGCTCCGCCGGGCGCAGGGGAGGTGATGGCCACCGCAGGGGCATCCTGTGCGGCGAGGAGGAGCAGAACCAAGGGTAAAAAGACGCGAATGTTCATGAAATGGACAGATAAGTCTATCATGAAAGCCGGGCGGCGGTCAAATTTTACGAGGGAATACTTGCAATTTACTGGCGAGTTCCAAAGCCTATTCTCCTGAGTTTTGAAGTATGGTAAACTTCGGTTGATGTTCCCGCTGATCGCGGGACTATGCACCCAGGAGTACACTATGTCAAAATCCCGCGCTGACCAGATGGTCGAACGCCTGCGAAACATGCAAGCCGCCGCCCCCGATATCGAAGCCTCTGCAGTCGTCTCTGTGGATGGCTTGATCATGGCCTCCGCCCTGCAACAAGGCGTGGAGGAAGACCGTGTGTCGGCGATGTCTGCGGCGATGCTTTCGCTCGGCGAGCGCATTTCCAATGAGTTGGGGCGCGCGGGACTGGAGCAGGTGTACATCAAGGGTAATTTAGGTTCGATCGTGTTGACATCTGTCGGCGAAGAGGCGGTTCTGACCGCACTGGCGCGTCATGATGCCAAGTTGGGCTTGATCTTCCTCGAAATGCGCCGCGCCGCCGAGGACCTCACCAAACTGGTCGGATGAACCAACATCGAGACCAACGACTTTCACAGCAGGTAATCCCCGATGGGGAGGGCTTCAACGCCCTCCCCATCGCATTTAATCCATCACCCCACCCTCTCCCACAAGGAGAGGGGAGTAAGAAAGGAAATTTATGACCACAAAATACTTATTTTATACAGGCGGTGTAGTTTCATCGGTTGGCAAAGGTGTGACCGCCGCAGCGACTGGCCTCCTGCTCAAGGAGCGCGGCTTCAAGGTGGCTGTTCAGAAACTGGACCCGTACATTAATGTGGACCCTGGCACGATGAGTCCTTATCAGCACGGGGAGGTGTACGTCCTCGACGACGGCGCAGAAACGGACCTTGACCTGGGTCACTACGAACGATTCATTGACATCCGCCTCAGCCGTTCCTCCAACTTCACGAGCGGACAGGTGTATGCCGAGATCATCAGCAAGGAACGGCGCGGTGATTTCCTGGGTGGCACGATCCAGGTCATCCCGCACATCACGAACGAGATCAAGCGGCGGGTGGCGGGGATCGGGAAGGAAACTGGTGCAGACGTGGTCATCGTCGAGATCGGCGGGACGGTGGGCGACATCGAGTCACAGCCGTTCCTCGAAGCATTGAGGCAGCTCCGCAACGAGGTCGGGCGCGAGAACGTGTACTTCATCCATGTGACCTGGCTCCCGTACATCGGCGCGACCGGCGAGATCAAGACCAAGCCCACGCAACATTCCGTGGCGGCGCTGCGCTCGATCGGCATCTCGCCGAACATGATCATTGCCCGCTCCGATTACCCGATCGACCGTGACTTGTGCGACAAGATCGCCCTGTTCTGTGACGTGGAAAAGCAGGCGGTCGTCCCGATGGTGACCAGCGACGTGCTATACGAAGTCCCCTTGCTGCTGGAACGCGCAGGCGTGGGCGATTATCTGGTCGAAAAGTTGAATATGAAAGCCACACGCACCCCTGACATGAAACCCTGGGAAAAACTTGTGGAGCGCGTGCGCAAGGAAAAACCGACCGTGAAAGTGGCTTTGGTCGGTAAGTATGTCGAGTTGCAGGACGCGTACATGTCCGTGCGGGAGGCGTTGAAGCATGCCGCGCTCGCCAATGGGGTGGAAGTGGAGATCGGCTGGGTGCACTCCGCCGACCTGGAGAAAGACAAAGGCTGGGACATCATCCAGAGTTCAGATGCCATCCTCGTTCCCGGCGGATTCGGGTCACGCGGCATCGAAGGTAAAATTTTGGCAGCGCGCTATGCGCGCGAGAAGAAGGTCCCGTATCTGGGTCTGTGTTTGGGGATGCAGGTCATGTGCATTGATTTCGCGCGCGGCGTGCTCAACCATGAAGACGCCAACTCGTCGGAATTCGACCGCAGTACCGAATACCCCGTCATAGACCTGATGCTCGACCAACGCGCCATCACCGACCTGGGCGGCACGATGAGACTCGGTCTGTATCCATGTGAATTGCAACCCGGGACGAAAGCCGCCGAAGCCTATGGCGTGGAGCAGGTCGAGGAACGTCACCGCCATCGCTTCGAGTTCAACAACAGGTTCAAGGAAGATTTCGAGAAGGGCGGCATGGTCTTCTCGGGTATGTCCCCGGACGGGAAACTGGTGGAGATCGCCGAGATCAAAGACCATCCGTTCATGGTAGCGAGCCAGTTCCACCCTGAGTTCCTCTCGCGCCCGATGAAGCCGCATCCGTTGTTTACGGGGCTCATCAAGGCGGCGAAGAATGGGAAGAAGTGAAGAGCGAGTGAACAGTTAGCAGTGACCAGTTTGCAATGCTATAATCGCGCTACTGATCACTTTTCACCGATCACCGACCCACTCTCATGCAACTCACCACCCTCTCCCAATCCTCCCTGCAAGATTACGTGGACTGCGCACGGCGCTTCCAATTGCGCTATCTTGAGCAACTGTCCTACCCTGCCATCGAATCCGAGCCTGCATTGGAGAACGAGAAGCACCTGCAGGAGGGAGAGTATTTCCACCGGCTGGTGCAGCAGTATTTGATCGGCATCCCAAGTGAGCAGATAGCGAAACTTGCGAACACGGTCAATTTGCAGAGGTGGTGGGAGAATTTTCTGGCTGACAAAGACCTCCGAGGTCTTCGAGATCTTGGTGGTTTATACCCCGAAGCAACGCTTTCCGCGCCGCTGGGCAGATATCGCATCCTTGCCAAGTACGACCTCCTCGCCATCGAGAACGGCAAAGCCACCATCTACGATTGGAAGACCTACCGCAGGCGTCCACGAAATGAGTGGCTATCCGCAAGAATGCAGACGCGCGTGTATCGCGCGCTGCTCGTCCATGCGGGGGCGCACCTTAACAACGGTCAGCCTTTTCAGCCCGAACAGGTCGAGATGGTCTACTGGTTCGCGGAATATCCGAACGAACCTGCCCGGTTCCCGTACACGTCCGCGCAATACAAACGGGACTGGGACTACGCTGGTCAAATTTGCGGATGAGATTCACTCGCGCCTCCTCCTACCCGCTCACTGATGACCGCGCGAAATGCAGTTACTGCCCCTACAGGTCGTACTGCGATCGCGGCGTCCAAGCAGGGGACGTGGAGCAGGCTGAGGCGGAGACAGAAGCGGATGAGTTGTTCGACGTCAACTTCGAGCAGATCGGGGAGATCGCGTTTTGATCACCGTAGTAGGGGCGGGGTAACCCCGCCCCTACGGGTTGATATACACCCCAAAATGATTTGCCACCGGGCGCTCGCGGTTGGGAATCAAATTGTCGATTGGGGAATTCAAAATGACAGGCTGGCCATCCTCGCCCTCGATCACCATTGTTGACGAACCGCCCCCATCCAGGCTCATGGCAAGATAGGCACCCTGTTCCACCAGAAGTTCCGCAAGTTCAACGAACGTCGCGCCGGCGCTGTAAAATGGCTGACGCCCGTCAACGACGACCAGGTAGACATAGCGCCCGTTCTGGTTGATGCCGATGGCTGTGCGCGGTTCCAGGGCGGAGTCGTCGAGGTCGCCCACCACTCCCCCCTTGGTGACCAATATCCGATCGCCGGAGATGGCGGTCCATATTCTGTTGGGTCGGTTGTTGAAAGAGGGATATCCCCGGCGGGTGATGTACAGGGTCGGCGCGACGCCGACCCGGTCTAAGACACCAAAGGAGTAAAAATCACCGTCCGAGGCGGTCAGCCCGTGCGGTGCAACCGGGTCCCCCACCCGCGGATAATAATCCGCGGGTCCGCGCGACCACCACGGGTCAAAGCCGTCGCCGTTGATGGCGATCTGCAGGTTGAATTCGTCCAAAAATTGGGAGGTGGTGCGGGCGTTCAGGGGAAGGTCACCTTCCTGGTCGGCAGGCGTGACAAGGAAGGCGACGTTGGCGGTCTTGCGGTCGATGGTAATGACATGCGCGATCATCGGATGAGGGATCACACGCACAATGCGGCGATAGACTATCCCTTCATAAAGGGTTTGCTTCATCGGTACAGGGGCGGGACGTCCGCGGTCATAGAGGGTGTATCCGCCGACACACAGGGCGAGCACCAACAGGATGCCGATAGTTCTCTTCCAGGTTTTCTTCATGACCAAATTCTAGCGGGAAATGATTGGTGTTTCGTTAATTCGATGACGGATTTACCCTGAAATTTGTGCCGTTTTCAGATGAAAAAAGCGCTGTTTCTGCCGAAAAAGGCAAAAATCAGCGCTTTCTGCTTTATTTGTCTGAACAAACGCTACACAGCGAAATCCTGCTCCGCTTTGCGCATGGTCTTGAAGGATTCGATGGCAACCTCCAGCATGGAGGTGTCGGGTTGGCGGGTGGTCAGGGATTGCAAGGCAAGATTTGGCTTGATGAGGAAGCGCACGAGGGGCGAATCCAGATGATTGGCAGTCCAGCGGATGTATTCCACGGCTATTCCCGCGATGACAGGGATGAGGAGGACGCGGCTGGCGAGTCGCCAATAAATACTCATATCGCCCAGCAGGCTGTGGATAAGGACTGATAATAATACAAAGGTGAGCATGAAGGCGGTGCCGCAACGCGGATGTTCGATGGGATAGTTCGCCACGTTCTCAGGGGTTAGTTCCGCGCCCGCTTCGTAGGCGTTGATGGTCTTGTGCTCCGCGCCGTGGTAGCCGAAGAGACGCTTCACGTCGGGCATGAAACCGATGCCCCAGATGTAACCAACCAGCAGGACCAGCCGCATCAACCCCTCGAGCAGGTTGTGCGCGAGCGTGTTCCAGCCAAGGTAATGGTCAGCCAGACCGCCGATGCCCGCCGGGAGCAGGATGAACAAGCCAATACCGATTGCAAGCGAAGTGCCAAGCGTAAGGTACAACGCCGGACCCTCGAGCTTCTCATCCTCGCCCGTTTGCGTGTTGGCGGACAGCGTGAGCGCTTTCATGCCAAGTCCGAGCGCGTCCCAAAGCAGGATGGTGCCGCGCAAAAAGGGGATCTTCGCAATGCGCGAGCGGTACACCGCGGCAAGGTTCTCCTTGTGGACGACGATGTTGCCGTCCGGGGCGCGCATGGCGATCGCAAAGGCGTTCTTCCCGCGCATCATGACGCCTTCGATGACGGCTTGTCCGCCGTAAGAGATGATTTTATCTTCCATGTAATTTCCGTAGGGGCGAGGCTGCGAAGCGTCTCGCCCAATTCCTAGAGATGACACAAGGGCGGGAAGACCCCGCCCCTGCGATTTATCCCATGTTGTAAAAGAAATGGATGAACGCGTCGATGCCCTTGTACCAGGTGGGCAGGTGCATGTGTTCGTTCGGGGAATGGACGTTGTCACTGGGCAAACCCATACCCACCAGAACGGATTCGACCCCGCAGATCTGCTGGAGCATCGCCACCGCGCCGATGGAACCGCCTTCGCGGCGATAGAACGGACGCACACCCCAAGCCGCTTCCATCGCGTCGTTCATGGCTTTGACGCCGGGATTGTTCAGATCTGCAATGGCATGCGGACTACCCGTCAGCTTTTTGACCTCCCAATGGACGGTCTTCGGAGCGTTCGCTTCCATGAAGCGCTTCATTTGCTCCACAACTTCGTTGTGATCCTGGTCGGGGACGAGGCGGCAGGAGATCTTTGCCATCGCCTTCGCGGGCAGGACGGTCTTCGAGCCGGGACCGGTCCAGCCGGAGAGCAGGCCGTTGACCTCCAGCGTGGGACGCGCACCGGTCCTTTCGGCGGAGATATAGCCCTCCTCGCCCCACAACGCAGGGACGCCTGTCTCCTCCAAATAATGCTGGTCGTCGTTTGGGAGCCGCGCGAAAGCCGCGCGTTCCTGCGTCGCTGATCGGGCGGACGCTGTCGTAGAAGCCGGGCAGGGTGACGCGTCCCTTCTCGTCGTGCATTTTGGCGATCAGTTCGGTCAGCGCCTGCGCCGGGTTATGGACAACACCGCCGTACAGACCGGAGTGCAGGTCGGCTTTGGGACCCCAGACGTGGACTTCCATGTAGGCAAGTCCGCGCAGACCGTAGGTGATGGTCGGCATGTCCGCGCCCATCATGCCCGCATCGGGGTTGAGGGACACGTCGGCTTTGAACTTTTCAGCATGTTTCCTGAGGAACGGTTCAAGGTTCTTCGAACCGATCTCCTCCTCGCCTTCGAGCAGGAACTTCACGTTGACCGGCAGTTCGCCCGCCTTCATGACCGACTCGAGCGCATGGAAGGTTGCCAGCACCTGTCCCTTCATGTCGGAGGAGCCGCGCGCATAGAACAGGTCACCGCGTACCTGCGGCTCGAACGGACCGGTCTCCCACAGTTCCAGCGGGTCTGGCGGCTGGACGTCGTAATGTCCGTAGACCAGCACGGTCGGGGCGCCGGGTTTCTTGAGGTAATCGCCATAGACGACGGGATGCCCGTCATTGTCCGTGGGCATGACCTCGACATTTTCCATGCCGAGTTTTTTCAGGTAATCCGCCATCCATTCGGCAGCGCGCAAGGTTTCAGCCTTGTATTCCGCATCGGTGGAGATGGAGGGGATTCTAAGAACTTCGTTCAGGTCGTTCAGGAAGCGTTCACGGTTCTGTTTAGCGTATTCGAGCGCGGTTTGCAGGTTGGTCATGTGTCCTCTTTGTTTTGTAGGGGCGACCCGATGGGTCGCCCCTACTCACGCGATTACGGAGCTTGTGTCGGTTCTTCCAATGCGCGGCGGGTAAGCAAATACCACGAGGTGAACGTGTTCAGGCGGTCGCTCGGTTCATACAACGGACCGACCTGCACACCCTGCACCTGTGAGTCCACACCGTAGGAATAGACCGGAACATACAACGGGAGCGCGGGCAATTCCCTGGCAAAAACCACCTGGAAGTTACGATACAACTTGGCGCGCAGCGAGTAATCGGCTGTGACGCGCGCCTGTTCGAGGTATTCGCTGGCTGTGCGGTTGTCCCAGCCGGAGTAGTTCTGCCCGCCGACGGCTTCCGCCTGATGCCAGAAGGGGTACGGGTCAGGGTCGGGAGTGCGGGAAAGGTTCAGGTCCACCAAGGCAGCCTGAAAGGCGCGGGAAGCGAGAGTTGTCAGGACAAGTTGGTCGTAGGGCTGGGGCTGCAGTTCCACGCGGACGCCGATCCTCGCCCACTGGGTCTGTATCGCCTGGGCGATCTGTGTATGGACGGCGTCATCAGGATGAACCATTGTGAACACCATTGGGATGCCATCCTTGGCGCGCACGTCCCCACCGCCCGGCGGAATGACATATCCTTCGGCTCTCAATAAGGCGATTGCCGCATCCGGGTCGTATTCGAATTTTTCGGTGCCGTCAAAGTAAGCCCAGGAGCCGGGCAGGATCGGTGAATCCGCCACAAAGGCCTGTCCCTGCATGATCGTGTTGATAATGCTGGGGCGGTTCAACCCAAGCATGAGCGCCTGCCGGACATTGACATCCTGCAGGAACTGGGTCTCAGGGTTGGCCAGGTTGAACAGGACAAATCCCATTTGCGGCAGGCGGCTCGAATAGAGCGAGAGATTCGGCTCTTCGAGTGCCGGCGCTCAATGCATCGGCGGCGATCTGCCCAACCGCGAGGACCTCGCCCTGCTGGTAGGCGTCGAACGCGGCAGCCGAGGTGGGATAATAACGGAACACCACCTGCTCGATGAAGGATGGCGTACCGTAATAATTGTTGGAAAGGGTGAGTACCACGCCCTGAATCTGACCGTTCTCGACGATCAATTGGTCGAATTTGTATGGACCAGTGCCAACAGGGTTGATGTTGAACTCCGCACTTGTCATCTGATCGGGTGCCACGGATTCAAGCAGGTGCTTTGGCACCACGCCGAAGGTCAGATAGTCAATGAACGGGACATACGGCTCAGGTAATGTGAACTTCAGGTTCTTCTCGTTGAGTTGCGTGACTTCCACCCTGCCCCACAGGTCTTTGATGTCCTGCGGATACAACGAACCCGCGCTTATCATCATCTCGATGGTGAAGATAACATCATCGCTGGTGACAGGCGTCCCGTCATGCCAGACCGCATTGGGGCGGATGGTGAAGTTATAGACCGTGCCGTCCTGTGAAACGCCCCAGGAGTCGGCCAGGTCGGCGTGAGGCATTCCGCGCTCGTCAAAACGGACCAGCCCGCTGAAGAGCAGGCTGTCCACGTCGCGGTCAGCCGGATTATTCCAGTCCAACAGGGGATTGAGCCTGCCAAGCGAACCGACCAGCGCCTCCGTGTACACGCCTCCCTGTTCGGGCTGTTGTTGGATGATGCCACCCGGCACCGGCGACGATTGCTGCGTGTAAAGCAGGACACCCACGATCACCAGGGTGATGATGACCACAAGGATCTGCCAGCGTAATTGTTTCATATTGGTTTTTAATAACGAAAGGCTCGTTCCCTCCCAGCGGATGGCGCGAGTCGCCACACCGGAGCGAAAGAGCCCTTCAGGGAAATTCCCGTTGCTCTAGCCTGCGAGATATACAAGTATGAGCACAAGCACAAAGAACACGGCGCTCAGGACGATCGTCAGCCTGAACAGGGTGCGCTCCACGCCTCGGCGGGCGGTGTATACAGTCCCGGAATCGGCGCCGGTCAAGCCGCCGCCCAGTCCCGCGCCCTTGCTCTGCATGATCACACTGACGATGAGCAGGACCGAGATTATAATCAGCGCGATATTCAAATAGGTTTCCATCTAATACGTGCCTCCTTTTAAGCGGGGACATTATACCCGCTGGGCGGAAGAAACGTCAACTTGAGGTCTTATGCACGAAATCATCGTCAACCTGCACATGCACACCCGCTACTCCGACGGGAGCGGGACTCACAAGGACATTGCCGAAGCCGCCATGAAAACAGGGCTGGATGCCGTCATCGTGACGGACCATAACGTCCTCGTGCAGGGCCTGGAGGGATACTACCGCTCCGCCCCCGCCCCGACGGTCAAACCCCGCCGCGTCCTGCTCCTCGTTGGACAGGAGGTCCACGACCAGGACCGAGTGCCGCAAAAGAACCACCTGCTGGTATTCAACGCAAACCGCGACTTCTCCACCCTGGCAGACGACCCGCAGGTACTGATCAATCGGGTTTCCGAGGCAGGCGGACTGTCCTTCATCGCCCATCCCTGGGACCCCGAAGCCCCCGCCTTCAACGAGACGGACATCTCGTGGGAAGCCTGGGACGTGCAGGGATTCACCGGCATCGAACTGTGGAACGGTCTGAGCGAACTAAAAACTGTCGTCCCCACCAAACTGCACGGCTTGTTCTACGCCCTTTTCCCGCAATTCATCGGTCACAGACCCATCCGCGAAACAATCCAAAAATGGGACGAGATGCTTTCCGAGGGCAGGCGCGTCGTTGCCCTCGGCGGCTCGGACGCCCACGCGCTCCACATGCACATGGGACCGCTCCACCGCGTCATTTTTCCCTACGAGTTCCACTTCCGCACGGTCAACACGCATGTCTTCATCCCCGAACCGCTGACCGGCGACGCGCCAACCGACAAGAAGATGATCTACGAGGCCCTCGCGGAAGGTCACTGCTTCGTGGCCTATGACCTGCCCGCCCCAACGCGCGGTTTCCGCTTTCGGGCAAAGGGACTTGAACACTCCGCCATCATGGGCGACGAGATCCCCGCCAAGGGCGGCGTGACCCTGCACATCCACCTCCCCGCCAAAGCAGACCTCACCCTGCTCAAGGACGGTGTTTCGCTCGGCACCTGGCGGGACCAGCAGACTCTCACCCATAACACCTCCGAGCCCGGTGTCTACCGCGTGGAAGTCCATCGCAGTTACCTGGGCAAAAAACGCGGCTGGATCTACAGCAACCCGATCTACGTGAGGTAGTTCGCCACAGAGACACCGAGTCACGGAGAAATACAAAAAGGACTCTGTGTCTCCGTGACTCAGTGGCAAACATGACATCTTTCCCCTACAAACACCTCGTCGTTGTCGGCACGACCAGCTCGGGCAAGTCCACGCTGGCAAAACGCCTCGCCGACAAACTCGGGTACGACTTCATCGAACTGGACGCGCTCCACTGGGAACCCAACTGGACGGAGGCTCCGCTCGAGGTGTTTCGTCAGCGCGTCGAAACGGCGACCCAGGCTCCGGCGTGGGTGGTTGCGGGGAATTATCACGTTGTCCGCGATTTGGTATGGCCAAAGGCAGATGCCATCATCTGGCTGGATTACTCCTTTTGGAGAGTCTTCTGGCAGCTCACCCGCCGCACCTTTACGCGTTGGTGGACACAGGAATTACTTTGGGGAACAAACCGGGAAAATCTTTGGGGACACTTCAGAATCTGGTCGGAGGAGTCGCTGTTCCATTGGCTGTTCAAGACGTATTGGAGAAGAAAACGCGAGTATCCCCTGTTATTCTCCCTGCCCGAGTACCAGCATTTGAACCTGATCCATTTCAAAAGCCCAAAAGAGACCGAAACCTGGCTGGACGGGCTATACCGCAATCGGTCATAAATTGCACTTTTTTAGAAGGAAGGACAGAACAAAGTGCGC
This sequence comes from uncultured Chloroflexia bacterium, assembly GCA_963718215.1. Classification (GTDB taxonomy): domain Bacteria; phylum Chloroflexota; class Anaerolineae; order Anaerolineales; family Villigracilaceae; genus Defluviilinea. Next base: position 93,390 of record CAVQYK010000033.1, on the reverse strand, counting down.
AAGTATGAACGTCACCAGGATTTGCCGGAACCGCAGCCTCGCCCCGTGCAACGCCCGCATCAAGAATGGGAGCTGGACGCTCAGGGTGTGACAACGGTGGCCGGGTTAGGCAAGGTTGCTTTCATCAATCTGATGGATGTGGTTAGCCATACCAGCATTGACAGCCATGCCTGCCCACACATGCCTCATCCCCAATCGCGAGAATACCAACGGGTCCTGCGACGCGCCTTCCTCCGGTATGGGATGCCAGAGCAGATCAGCCTGGATCACGATAGCGCCTTTTACGAGAACAAGAGTGTTTCGCCTTTCCCGAGCGTGATCCATCTCTGGTTGATGGGTCTGGGTGTGCAAGTGCGTTTCATCCATAAGAGGCCACCCTTGGAGCATGCTCGGATTGAACGCCATCATCAAACCATTGCCAAGCAAGCGTTTGAAGGTCAAACCTTTGCGGAGGTAGCCATTCTTCAGCGCAGTTTGCAGGTTTATATATTAAGTGGAAAGCGCAATTTATGACCGTGGGTATTATATAATTCTCCACATGAGCCTCTCGCTTGCGCGCGCCCTGCGGATGGAACCCGCCTCCTGCGTCGCCTTTATTGGCGCGGGCGGCAAAACGACGGCGATGTTCAAGCTGGCGAGAGAGTTGTCATCGGGGGTGATCGTCACTGCCACTACACACCTCGGCACCTGGCAGACGGCTCTTGCGGACCGTCAAATCACCACGGATGAGGACACGATCGAAAATCTCGAAGGCGTTCAGGGCATCCTCCTCGTCACGGGGGAGACGGACGGAGAGCGCGTCAGACCGGTTTCGGCAGAACTCCTCCGCTGGCTTCATCAATACTGCCGAACCCATTCCCTCCCCTTGCTCGTCGAGGCGGACGGTTCGCGTCAGAAGCCGCTGAAGGCGTGGGCGGGGCATGAACCGCCCATCCCTGAATTTGCCGATCTGGTCGTTCAAGTGGTGGGGCTCTCGGGTTTGGGCAAGCCGCTGACTGAGGAGCACGTCCACCGCCCGGTAAAATTCGCAGAATTGAGTGGTTTGAAAATCGGGGAAACCATTTCGCCCGAAGCGTTAGCCAGCGTTTTGACTCACCCTCTAGGCGGATTGAAAAACATGCCGCCGACGGCGCGCAGGGTCATCCTGCTCAACCAGGCGGATACGGCAGACCTTCAATCGACGGCTCAGGCTCTGACCTCGAGCCTGCTGCCGGCCTATCAAGCCGTTCTCATCTCGAGCTTCCTCCTCGACAAAATCCATGCTGTCCATGAACCCATCGCAGGGGTCGTCCTAGCGGCGGGCGAATTCGAAGCGCTTCGGCAAACCGAAGCAACTGCTCGACTGGAAGGGTCAGCCGTTCGTTCGCGCGGTTGCGCAGACGGCGCTTCGGGCGGGACTCGCGCCTGTCATCGTGGTGACGGGGTCGAACGCGGACGAGGTCGAGGCGGCGATCCGTAACCTGGACGTGGTCATGGTGCGGAATGAGGACTGGCAAAGCGGGCAGGGAAGTTCGATACGGGAGGGGCTTCGTGCCCTCACCCCTGCCCCTCTCCCAGCGAGAGAGGGGTGTGGAGGCGCAATCTTCCTGCTCTCCGACCAGCCACAGGTGACGACAACGGTCATTCAGGCGTTGATGGAAAAGCACGCCGAGGGACTGTATCCCGTTGTCGCGCCGATGGTCATCGACCAGCGCGGGAACCCCGTCCTGTTCGACCGCGTGACCTTCCCCGACCTGACCGCCATCGAAGGCGACACAGGCGGGCGGGCGATCTTCCACAAGCACCGCGTGGAGTACCTGCCCTGGCATGACGAGGGCCTCCTGCTGGACGTGGATACGCCCGAACAATACGAGCGATTGATCTCGAGGGACGACCTGTGATCTCAGCCATCATCCTTGCGGCGGGTCAGTCAAAACGGATGGGTCAGCCAAAGATGTTGCTGCCCTGGGGAGAAGGCACGGTGTTGACCCACGTCCTCTCGGTGTTTCGGGAGGCGGGCGTCGAGGACATCGTCGTCGTCACGGGCGGGGCGAAGGAGCAGGTGGAGGCGCTTGTAGCGGGAATAGGAGTGAGGACGATCTTCAATGAGGCGTTCCAGACAGGTGAGATGTTGTCTTCGATCCAGTGCGGGATTCGGGCGTTGACGCGTCAGACGGGGGCGGTGCTGATCGGGTTGGGCGACCAGCCTCAGGTCCAGGCGGGAAGCGTGCGGAGGGTGTGCGAGGCGTATTTTGAGACGAAATCCAGTCTCGTCGTGCCGAGTTATCAAATGCGGAGGGGACATCCGTGGCTGGCAGCGCGTCCGTTGTGGGAGAATCTGCTGAAGTTGGAACCGCCCGCCTCGCCGCGCGATTTCCTGAACGCGCACGCGGCAGAAATCCAGTACGTCATTGTGGACGACCCGGGTATTCTCGCTGACCTGGATACGCCGCAGGACTATTTGAAATTCAAACCTTAAAAGTCCAGTTCGCGTGGTTCTTATAGGATTTGTGATACACTCGCCCCAATTCACTTTTGGGAGCTTATGGATGAAATATCTCATCATCGTTAATCCGATATCTGGACGGGGGTTCGCAGGGAAATCAATCCCAAAGATCGAAGCGCTTTTGAAATCACATGATCTTGAGTATGACCTGGTGCAAACCGAGCGCCCGTGGCATGCCGCTGAACTGACAGAGAAGGCTGCACGCGAAAAGGTGGATGTGGTGGTGGTTGCCAGCGGTGACGGGACCGCCAATGAAGCCATCAACGGATTGATGAAAGCGCGCGCAGCAGGTTTCAATCACACCGCCATCGGGCTTTTGCCGGTGGGGACCGGGAATGATTTTGCCTACGGCATGGGTGTACGCGGAACACTGGAGGAAAACATCGCTTTGGTGGCCGGGAACACCCGCAGGTGGATGGACATCGGCAGGGTCAGCGGCGGAGATTACCCGCAGGGAAGATATTTCGGCAACGGTGTGGGCGTCGGATTCGACGCTTACGTTGGATTTGTCGCGGCGAATATCCGCTGGACGCGCGGTTTGCTGGCGTATCTTATTGCGGCGCTCGAGACGATCTTCGTCTATTTCCAGGCACCGACGGTACGCATCGAGTACGAAGATCACAGTATCGAACAGGCGGCGTTGATGGTTTCGATCATGAACGGCCAACGCATGGGCGGAGGTTTCTTCATGGCTCCGGACGGTCTCCCCTATGACAACACATTCGATCTGTGCATCGCCGGGGCGCCAGGGAAACTCCGCATCCTGCAACTGCTGCCCACCTTCATGAATGGGACACAGGCGACTCAACCGGAGATCAGGACCGGGCGCGCCCGCAAGGTGACCGTCACTGCCCTGAAAGGTTCTCTCCCCGCCCACTGCGACGGCGAGACACTCTGCAAGGAAGGACAGTCGCTTTCCATTGAACTCGTTCCTCATGCCCTGGAGTTCATAACAGCGCTATGAGTTTTATGTATCGGTTCACTGCTTTCATCATCAATATCTACATCCATATTACCTGCCGTCTCCATGTGGGAAAAGAGCTCGATAAAATTCCCATGAAAGGACCGCTCATCGTTGTCTCGAATCACACCGGTCAGATCGAAGTACCCATGGTTTTTGCGCTGTTACAGCCGCGCAAAATCACCGGCTGGGCGAAGGTCGAGACCTGGGATAACTGGTTCCTGAACTGGGTTTTCAACCTGTGGGGCATGATCCCCATCCGCCGCGGCGAAGCCGATATCAGCGCCCTGCGAAAAGCAGAGGCAGCGCTGGCAAACGGCATGATCTTCGGCATTGCGCCGGAAGGGACCCGTAACAAGACCGGACGGTTGCTGCGCGCCTATCCCGGCGCAGTGCTGTTGGCGGTCCGCACAGGGGTACCGATCCTGCCCATGGCGCACTGGGGAGGAGAAGTATATTTGAAGAATCTGAAACGCCTCAAACGCACCGATTTTCACATCCGCGTGGGCAAACCCTTCAAACTGGAACTGGAGGGCGTGAAAATGACGCGCGAAGTCCGCCAGCAGATCGCCGACGAAATGATGCTCCGCATCGCAGAACTCATGCCCCCGGAGTACCGCGGGGAATATGAAAAAGTTACACCGCCTGAGAAACCTTTCACAAGAGTAGTAGAATGGTCATAGGGAACCTTACACATTTGTCATGCGAAAAATCCCTGCGGAATTGAAGCCTGGAAGCAAGTTCTGTAGAATGAAGAGGCAGGCAAGGAGTGCAAATATGACCAAAACAAGACTAATCCTCACCCTTTTCATCGGGATCGCCATGCTGGCGGCTCAGGCTGGACCTGTGCTGGCCGCGCCCGCCCGGCAGGAGGGAGTCGTCGCTGGAACCGTCAGCGGGGCAACCTGCGAAACGGACGAGGCTGGCGTGACCACGTTCCTCCTCACCGTCCAGGCAACAGACGGGACAACCCAGACCGTGCGCGTCTCCCAGGAGACGGCGGTGGCGCTCGGCATCATCGCGCCCGATACCGCTTGCAGTGAAGAGGCCCTGGCCGGCGCAGCCGGCTTGGAGGTCAGCATTGACCCGGCGCTCGTCATCCCGGAAGAGGACGACGAAGAAGAAGGGATGCAACATCCTGTCGCCTATGCGCTCAGTCTCTTCTTCGAAGATGTCACGGACTACGACACCATCATGTCGGCGCACGAGGACGGGACCGGGTTCGGCGTCATCGCGCAGGCATTGTGGATGACGACGCAAATGGAAGGCGACTCGGACGTCTTTGTGGCGATCCTCGAAGCCAAGGAAACGGGCGATTACAGCGCCTTTGCGCTGGAGGACGGGAGTATCCCGCAAAACTGGGGACAGTTCAAAAAAGCACTGAAGGAGAAAAAAGCCAACCTGGGTTCTGTCATGTCCAGCACGGGCAACGGGGATGACGTTGAGAACAACGGCAATGGCAACAGCAATGGCAACGGCAACGGTCAGGATAAGGACAAAAGCAACCACGGGAACAAGAATAAAGACAAAGATAAGGGCAAGAAAGACTGAGAATTAACCAACAGGCGGCTCTTGAAACGAGCCGCCTGTTACTTTAATTCATAAAAATACGCATTTGTTTGGCGCTTCTTAAACCCCATCCTGAGATACAACTGATTCGCCTCCACACGCTGAGGGTTGGAGGTCAGCGCCACGCCGTTCGCGCCCGCCTCCCGCGCAATTTCGACGGCGGATTGCAAAAGGGCTTTGGCGATGCCCCTGCCGCGGAATTGGTCATCCACGACCAGGTCTTCGACGATGGAGCGCCCGCCTGTCGGGACGCGGTACAGGGCGATGGTCAGCATGCCAGCTATCGGCGAGTCGGAGGCGGGAAAACGAGCAATCAAAAGCCTGGAGTTCTCGGAGTCGAGCAGGAGGGTCAGGTCATCCCACGAGGGTATCGGCTTGTGAGTCCCCAACAGCGGGACCAGCCGCTGGACCGCGTCGAAGATTTCATCCGTCAAGCGGGAGACTTGTTCGATGTGCATTCGCTCAAGCCGTTTTTGCCGCCCCCAGTCTGGGGAAGAAACTCATCGCGGCATAGTACACCACGTAGATGAACGACACAGGCGCAACCCATGGAAGGCACGTCCGGGATACTGCAACAACCCCCAGACGCCCAGCACGCCGTAAAGATAAGTGACAACCAGTGTCAACCGGCGCAGGCGATTGTTACGGGTGGGGTAGAGATATTTCACGGGCACGAAGATGAGAATATTGCAAATCACCAGCGCCGCGAAATTGATCCACGGATTTAGCCCCAGCAACATCATGTAAACCACGAGGAAATTCCAAACCGACGGGAATCCCTTGAAAAAGTACGAGTCCTCGTCCGTTTTTGCCTCGACCTGCGAGAATTGGAATGCCGAGGTCAGCAGGATGGAAACCGCCGCGACCATCTCAAGTCCCTGCGGCATCAGGTCCGGCACCCTGATCAATAACAAAGACGCAACAACGACATAATTGAGATAGTCGATGATATTGTCCATCAAGCCGCCATCGATCCAGGCGGCGTAGGTTTTCACATCCAGCCAGCGGGCGAGAATTCCATCGAACCCGTCCACGAACATCGCCACGATGATGTATAGGATGGCAAGTCGGTAATTCCCTTCCCAAATGGCGATCAGGGTCAAAAAGCCCCATACCGCCCCGGTCGCCGTAAAAAGATGAACCCCGTTCGCCAGCATTTTCCGCACCCAAAGAGGAAATCTTTCCATTACGTCTACACCTCACAAATGATTTGCCCCAATTATACAAAGAAAAGGCACACCTTTCGATGTGCCTTGACTATTTGAAAACTGGTTGTTCGTTGGTACTTTCAGAAGCAAGCTTCTGGATTCCAGATCATTTTTTGACCACGCCTGCTTTGACGGTCTCTCCTTCAAATGCATCGTCCACTACGGACGCTTCCTGGGGCGGACTGCCAAACACGAGATTGGACGTCAGCGTCTCGGCTGTGATGTACTCCCTGTGCGCCTCGATCGCGGACCTCAAGCCTGCGGAGGCCTCGACGAACAGGTCTATGCGATCAGCCACATCCAGGTCAGCACTTTTGCGCAGGTCCTGCACGCGGCGGACAAATTCGCGTGCCAAACCCTCCTGTACGAGTTCAGGCGTCAGGTCTGTGACGAGCGCCGCGACGTATGGACCTTCTTCAGAGACAGCAAAGCCTTCCTTTGCCAACGCCTTCACTTCCACTTCTTCAGGCAGGACATCAAAGGTCTCGCCGTTGGTTTCCACGCGTAATGGCTTGCCTTCCAATAATGGACGGGCGGCATCCTCCGAGTTCATTGCAAGGATCGCCTTCTGGATGGCAGGGAACTTGTTGCCATACTTCTGCCCCAATTGCTTGGGCAATGGCTTGACCGAATGTGACACTGCCTCGGTTGCCGCGTCCAACAAACGGACATGTTTGACGTTCAATTCGTCAGTGAACAGGTCGGCGTAGGTCTCAACTGCCTTGCGTTCGTTCGCGTTCCCGAGCGAGAACGCCACTTCCGCCAACGGCTGGCGGACTTTGCGATTCGCCTTTTGGCGGGCGGAATGTCCGAGTGAGACGAGTTTCATCACCAGGTTCATGTCACTGTTGAGCGATTCGTCGATCATCTCAGGCAGGACCTTGGGCCATTCGGCAAGATGTACCGATTCAGGCGCAGACGGATCCACCGAGCGGACGAGGTTCTGGTACAACTCGTCGGCGAGGAAAGGCATGGAGGGGGCAAGCAGTTTCGAGATTGTGACCAGCGCCGTGTACAGGGTCGAGTATGCGGCTTGTTTGTCTGAGTCCGATTCCGATTTCCAGAAGCGGCGGCGGGAGCGCCGCAAATACCACGTGGAAAGTTTTTCTACAAACAGGGAAATCGGGCGCGTCGCGTTGGGCACATCGTAATTTTCATATGCGTCCGTCACGTCACGGACGAGCACATTCAGTTCGGATAACAGCCAGCGGTCGAGATCGCTGGTCGCTATCGGCATGGTGGTGACGGTGGGTTTGTCGAGATTCGCATAAGTCACGAAGAACGAATAGACGTTCCACAACGTGAGCGTGAAACTGCGTATGACCTCGCCCACCAGTTCGGAAGAGAAGCGACGTTCGACTCCGGGCGGTGTGGCAGTGTACAGATACCATCGCAACGCGTCGGCACCATGTACCGCCAGCACATCCCACGGCTGGACGATGTTGCCCAGCGACTTGGACATTTTGCGTCCCTCACCATCCTGGATGTGGCCGAGCGACAAAACATTTTTGAACGACACCTTGTCAAAGAGCAGTGTGCTGATGGCATGCAGGGAATAGAACCAGCCGCGTGTCTGGTCCACGGCTTCGCAGATGTAATCCGCGGGGAATTGTTCCTCGAACTTCTCCTTGTTCTCGAACGGATAGTGCCACTGCGCCACAGGCATGGAACCCGAGTTGAACCAGACGTCGATCAGGTCAGGGACGCGCGTCATCTGACTGCCACACTTGGAACAATCCCAATGTACCTGATCCACATACGGACGGTGCAGATCAAGTTCGCTCAAGGTCACGCCCAGCCTTCTCAGATAACTCCCCACCGAACCGACACCTTCACGGTGCTTGCACTTTTCACACTCCCAGATCGGAAGCGGTGTGCCCCAATACCGCTCGCGGCTCAAGCGCCCAGTCGATATTGTTTTCCAACCAGTTCCCAAAGCGGCCTTCCCTGGTGTGTTCGGGCACCCAGTTGATGGTATTGTTCAAAGCCACAAGGCGGTCACGGAATGCAGATGTGCGGATATACCATGACTCGCGCGCGTAATACAAAAGCGGTGTATGGCAGCGCCAGCAGAACGGATAGGTATGTGTATATTCCTCTGATTTAAGCAAAAGCCCGCGCGCACGCAAGTCTTCCATGATGAGCGGGTCAGCCTTTTTGACAAACACACCGCGCCACGGGGTGACCTCGGACATGAACGTGCCATCGGGCAGGACGGTCATCAAGCACGGGCAGGTCATATTTCTTTCCCGTTTCCATGTCTTCCTGACCGAACGCAGGAGCCGTGTGCACCAGACCCGTACCATCCTCGGTCGTGACGTAATCGCCCATCACCACATAATAGGCGGGCTTGTCCACCGGCATGAACGTGTACAGCGGATGGTATTTCAACCCGTTGAGTTTTTTGCCCTTGAACGTGTCCACAACCTTGACCCACTCTTCGCCAAACACCTTCTGTACCAGCGCCTTGGCAAGGATGAGTTTTTCTGTCGTGCCGTTGTTTTCGCGTTCGACGGTCACATATTCCACATCGGGGTGCGCAACGACTGCGACGTTACCGGGCAGTGTCCAAGGGGTCGTCGTCCAGACAAGTAACGAGGTGTCGGGTTTGTCCACCAGCGGCATGCGGACAAAGACCGAGGGGTCGGTCGCTTCGTCGTAGCCGAGGGCAACCTCATGGTCAGATAGAGGTGTGCCGCAACGCGGGCAATAAGGCACAACCTTGTAGCCCTTGTAGAGCAGGTCCTTGTCCCAGAAGTTTTTCAAGATCCACCATACCGACTCGATATAGTCGTTGGTGTAGGTCACATACGCGTCCTGCAGGTCAACCCAGAACGCGATGCGGTCGGTGAGCCGCTCCCAATCCTGGATGTAGGTAAAAACGGACTTCTTGCAAAGTTCGTTGAACTTGTCGATGCCGTATTCTTCGATCTGGCGTTTGCTATTGAAGCCAAGTTGCTTCTCGACTTCGATCTCGACCGGCAGACCGTGCGTGTCCCAGCCGCCGCGACGCGAGACATGATAGCCGCGCATGATCTTATAACGCGGGAACATATCCTTGAACACGCGCGCCAGCACATGGTGCACGCCAGGCTTTCCATTCGCGGTCGGTGGTCCCTCATAGAACACGTACTCGGGTCCGCCTTTGCGCTGCTCAACGGTTTTCTTGAAGATCTCGGCTTGCTTCCAAAACTTCAGCACGCCTTCTTCCATCGAAGTCACGTTGAGTTTGGATGATACAGGTTTGAACATACTGCCTCCGAATTTTCAAGTCGCTGCGAGGAGCGAAGCGACGAAGCAGTCCCATGTTACGAGGGGATTGCTTCGTGGCGCAAGACGCCACTCGGAATGACGAATGAGAATTAAACAAAAACTCTCGTCTCAAACAGAGACGAGAGAACTCTCGCGGTACCACTCTGATTCCTGCTTGCATCCCAGAAGTCACAAACAGACTCTATTGGACGACCAACATCATCCTGCCCCTGTAACGTGGGACAACTACGGCTTCTTACTTTACACCGGCCTATTTGACCAGCGACTAGAAGACTAATTTGGGCTTGCGGCTCCAAGATGATTTTCAATTTGCATCACTGACCTGCTCTCACTCAACCAGGCTCGCTGACAGTTTAGGCAAATTTACTCGTTCTCTTCACTGCCTTTGTCTTTGTGGATTATGCCACAAGAGATGACCTTCGTCAAACCTTTACATCCACTTTTGGTAGTTGGTCAATGCTTGCATCGCTCTTTATCTTGCGGGATAATCTAATTTATGACATCACTCCTGTTGGACGCCGATGCACTCACCGAAACATCCTGCCACCAAATCTTTCTCGCCTCCCGCGTAGACCTGAGCCTGACCCAGCCTCCGAAGCACTTTTTCCGCCACGGGTGGCAATCCTGGACGCTTACCACCTGGCTCGATCCCTCCGACCCCCCGCTCCCCATCCGTTCACCGGAATTCCGCGCCAAGGACGAGGATCCCGCCTACGCCTTCCACAAGAACCACGTCAGCGCATGGGTAGGCGCGGTTGAACTGGGCGAAGACGATATTTTGCTGGTTGGGGCGCTCGATTTGAGCGGACGGATCGAGCTGACTGGCTACACGCTTAAAGGCTTTTACGAAGACGGTCACGAAGGCGAATGGCTTGTCGCGCGCGGAAAAGAAGACGAAGTCTTTGCGAAATACACGTCCCTGCTCGAGGCAAAATTCGGCAAAACCCGCTTCGATAAGCCTCCCCGCGTCTGGTGTTCGTGGTATTCCCTCTACAAATGGATCAACGAACCTGTCCTTGCCAAAGCCCTGCACGGATTGGGCGACCTTCCATTCGATGTCTTCCAAATCGATGACGGCTGGCAGGATAACAGCGGTCACTGGGAAGCGGGGAAGAACTTCCCTGCGGGAATGGCGGCATTCGCAGAGAAGATCAAAGCCAAAGGGCGCGTGGCAGGAATTTGGCTCTCACCATTCATCGTCACCCCCAACCTGAAACTCTTTCATGAACATCCCGAATGGCTTTTGCGCGACGGGCAGGGGAGCCTTGTCAGCGCCGGGATGAACTGGACAGGCAACACCTATGCGCTCGATGTCACCCATCCTGAAGTGCTGGACTGGCTGGACAAACTCATCCATAAGGTTGTCGGCTGGGGGTATGGCTACCTCAAATTGGATTTCCTTTACGCAGGCGCGGCAATCGGAAAGCGGCACAAGGACGTTCCACGCGAAGAAGCATATCGCAACGCAATGCAGGTCATGCGGAATGCGGCAGGGGAGGCGTACATCCTCGCCTGCGGCGCGCCCGTCATCCCGTCACTGGGACTGTGTGATGGCATCCGCATTGGACCGGATGTCACGAACTATTGGATAAACTCCGCCCTGACAACATGGCTGAACAATCCCAACGAGTCATCCACAGCAAATGCCATTCGGACATGCGTTCACCGCCTCTGGCTCAAGCCGCTGGTCAACATTGACCCGGATGTGATGTACTTCCGCTCGAAACACAATGCGCTCAAACCGCATGAGAGACAGTTGCTTGAGGATTTGGGGTCACTTACAGGTTTCAAAGCTACATCCGATTTGCCACAGTGGTGGAAGCCGTCGGAGGTGGAGAAGGTTCGGGGATTCCTGGAATCAGACCGGACGGTCCAGAAAAAAAGGCGGTATGTATTCCAGATCGATGGACGCGAGGTGGATTTCAGTCCCGCGATCCCCATCCCCACATCCAACCTGGATTTTCCCGTATGGCTGGCGAAGAATTGGGGGTTGCTGAAGATCGCCAGGCATCAGGCATTGCCTGCAATTTGGGAATCGATGAAACAGCAGAGGCGGGTCTAAAACCCGTCTCTGCGCTCGAACGATTCATCCGTTTTCGCCGCCATGATGAAGTCGTTGCGGTGCAAACCTTTCACCACATGCGTCCACCATTGGACGGTGACCTTCCCCCACTCAAGCATGATCAGCGGATGATGGTCTTCCTCTTCGGCGATCATTGAAATCTTATTGGTAAATTCCACGGCTTGAGCGTAGTTCTTGAATTTGAAGACGCGCTGTAATCGCAAGATGCCGTCCTGTGCCAATGTTTGCCATTGCGGGACGTGGAGCATCAAGTCCGCGATTTCAGATTCGGTGAGGGCAAATTCCCCTCCGCGGCAGGGAACACACTTTCCAGAGGCAAGGTTGATCATTGAAATTTTTCTCCCCAATGAATGGCGATTGTGCCAAACATATATCGTTGAAAACCGATCTTCTGGAACCCAGCTTTTGCCATGCGCTCTGCCATGTCTTCGGCGGTGACAAATCCCTCCGTGGTTTCGGGCAGATAGCGGTAGGCGTCGCGTGAACCGGTTAGAAGTCCACCGAGGGTGGGAATGACAAAGTGCATGTGAAGCCAGATGAACGGCGAAAGGAAACTCTTCTTTGGGCGGGTGGTATCGAGGATGACAATGCGCCCGCCATGTTTCAGGACACGATACTGCTCCTCCAACGCTTTTTGCAAATCAATGACGTTACGCATGAGAAAGCCAGAGATAACAGCATTGAAGGACAGGTCGTTGAACGGCAAGCGGAGGGCATCTGCTGTGGAGAAGTTGAGCAGACTTGTCCTCCGCCCCACGCGCATCATTTCCAATGTGAAATCTGCCGCCACAACTTTTGCTTTTGGAAACGCTGACAGCGCCTCGCGCGCCAGGTCGCCGGTGCCGGTTCCGAGGTCCAGTAATGAGGTGTTGTCATCGAGCCGCGCCAGTTCGATGACACGCTTCCTCCAGCGGATATCCTGTCCGCCCGTCATGAGTCGGTTCATCAAATCGTATCGTTTGGCGATGCGGGTGAACATCCCCTGGACATATTTTGCGCGATCATTGCCGGTCAACCGGGTCATAAAGTCTCCTGAACAGAATTCTGGCAATTATACCCATAGCGGGCATGACATAAGTTATACTGCCCGAATTGATTTGAGCGATGGAGAAAAATTTGAATCAAAATGCTTTCAACTGGGACGCCTGGGTCGTGGCGATCCGTCCGCGGACACTGCCTGCCGCTGCGGCGGGAGTGGTGATGGGCGCGGCATTGTCATGGCATGACGGGGTCTTTCGACTCGACGCGGCGTTGGTCTGTCTGTTCACGGCACTACTTTTGCAGATCGGGAGCAACCTCGCCAACGACGTTTTTGACTTCGAGCGCGGCACGGATACGGCGGAACGCCTTGGTCCCACACGCGTAACGCAGGCAGGAATCCTTTCCCCAGGAGAGGTAAAAATCGGCATGGCGGTCGTTTTCGTGCTGGCAGCATTACTCGGACTGTACCTCGTTTGGCTCGGCGGCTGGGTCATCATCGTCCTGGGCATTGCCGCGATCATTTCAGCCATCGCTTACACAGGCGGACCGTTCCCCATCGGCTATTACGGATTGGGCGATGTCTTTGTGTTCATCTTTTTCGGTCTCGCCTCCGTCGCAGGAACATACTACATCCAGGCAGGCTTTGTCACTCCCGCCGTGTGGTGGATGACGATCCCACCTGGCATGATCATTACTGCGATCCTCGTGGTAAACAACCTGCGCGACCTTGAGAATGACCGCAAGGCAGGCAAACACACCATGGCTGTGAGATTAGGCGAACAGGGAACCAAGATCCAATACTTGATTTGCATGGTCATCGCCTATCTCGTTTTGATCCCCGTAATGGGTCTCACCCTGATTCCCGTGGACTACTTTACTGGCATGGCTGTCACTTCCATTGCCATCCAGGCGACAAAAATTGTGCTGACGCAAAAGGGACGTCCGTTGAATATGGCGCTCGCAAAGACGGGACAAACAGCGCTGGTATTTAGTTTGTTGTTTGCAATCGGTCTTATAGTCAACAGTCTGATAGTTTGATGGTAGAGCGGTGCAGAATAAAAAGTCTCACAGCCACTACACGACCATGAGACAATCAGACTATTTGACGGACAGACTCTCCGACTAACTCACAAACTTCCACTTGCACCATTTCCGTTCGAGCCAGTCCACGCTGAAATACATGCCAAGCCCGAGCAGGCTCATGGCGATCACGCCCGCATACATGGCGGGGTAATCCAGCAGTGTGCTCCCTTTGTAGTAAATGTAATAACCCAGCCCATACTTCGTGGCGGAAAGTTCCGTGATGTACAACACTGCCACCGCCGTGCCAATGGATTGCCGCAAAGCAGTTAGTATCGCTGGCAAACTTGCAGGGAGATATACGAAACGAAACAACGCCCGCCTCCCCGCGCCGAGACTGCGTAAACTCTGGATCAACTGCGGAGGGAGTCCCGATGCCTGATCGCGGACGAGCACAAATATCTGGAAAAACAGGATCAGAAACAGGATGGCGATCTTCGCCACGTCGCCGATGCCCAGAAACAGAATGACGACAGGCACGAGGACAACCTTGGGGATGGGATACAGCAAATAGATGAACGGGGAAAAGAAGCGGTTCAACTTCTTGGACCCGCCAATTGCCAGCCCCGCAGGAGCCGCCACCAACACCGACAGTGCCATCCCTGCAGTGACCCGCCACAAGCTGACCCCGAAATGGATCAGCATATCCCGTTGCAGTTCACGGAAGAAGACGCGTAGAACTTCCAAAGGCTGAGGCAGGATGGGCAGGTTCACAACCATCGCCACAGCCTGCCAGATGACCAACAGCGCCAGTGCCGCCAGCAGGACGTCACGTTGTTTCATGCTGCATCTCCCTGCGCAATTGATTGCATAATTCCTGATAGGCCTTGCTTTCGCGCTGCCCGTCCGTCCCTGCGGATGGATTCTCGAAGATGCTCGGGGTACGGGTGGGAGCCGCATCGAGCAGGAGTATCTTTCTCCCCAATACAACCGCCTCTTCAATGGCATGCGTGACGACGACCAGCGTCAATCCCTGCTCCGCGCACAGGGACAGGGTCAGGTTTTGGAGGTCTTCGCGTGTGACAGCGTCCAGCGAGGAGAAGGGTTCGTCCATGAGCAGGAGGTCGGGTTCGAGGACGAGGGTGCGGGCGATGGCGGTGCGCTGACGTTGTCCGCCCGAGAGTTGGGAGGGATATTTGTCGGCCACATCGGAAATGCCCAAACGCTCCAGCCAGTATGACACGCTGTTTTTCGGTTGGAAGTTGACGGGCGCATGGGTACCGTCCTCGCCGTAGAATTTTCGCAGGCGCAGACCCAACTCCACGTTCTCGCGGACGGTTGACCACGGGAGCAGACCGTAATCCTGGAGGATCAATCCGCTGTGCGGGCGCGGACGCGTGAGACTGTTCGCCGTCTATTTCGATGCTTCCGCTGGTTGGGAAACGCAGACCTGCAAGGAGATACAGCAGTGTCGTCTTGCCGCAACCCGATGGACCGAGAATCGCCCACGTCTCGCCGCGGGAGATTTCGAGGGAGAAGTCCTCGAACAGCGGCGGAAGGCTGGGATAGGCGAAACTAGTAGAACGGATTGAAATCATAACTGCTTTATCACGAGACACAATCCCGAAGGGATGGAAGGATTATAGCCCGTTGTGAAAATATCCATATCCCGAAGGGAAGATATGGAAATGTCACCACGTATAACACCCCTTCGGGGTTGCATCGAAGATATGATGAAATCTAAAATCATTTGACCCGTTCGGGGTCAACGGGCAAAAAGTCAAAGTGAGAGATGGTCAATCGAAACAGAATCAGGCGTCGGCTAGGGAAGAAGCGAGGCGTTGACGGAGTCCGCATACGAGACATCCACATCCAGCATCCCTTTTTCCTTCAGCCAGTTCAATCCATCCTGCCATTCGGCTTCGGTGGGCACGCCAGCCGCAGGATAGACGGGCGGCAGGTAGACATCCAGCAGCGGCGCGGGGACAAGGTTCTGCTCGCTGAGGAGGTTCTTGTATTTGGCAGGGTCGGCGTTGACGAGCGCGGTCGCCTCCTCGATGGCGGCGAGGAAACCTTCGACCGCTTTGGGGTTTTCGTCAATGACCGCCTTGCGGAAGGAGATGACGCTGAAACCGTATTCGGGATATTTGGAATCGTCCGCGACAATGAGGCCGCCCTGCGCCACCACCAGCGACGCAAGCGGGTCGGGCATGACGCCAGCCTTCAACTCGCCCGAGGCGAGCAGAGCCATGCGGTCAGGAATTTTCGGGACGGCGATGGTCTTGACCTCATCGGGCGAAAAACCTTCAGCCTGGAGAATGCGCTCGGTGACGTACTCGATAACGGTCCCCTGCGAGACGCCGATCTCGACGCCTTTGAGACCGTTCACGTCCGTGATGCCGCTCTGACCGGAAGCGATAATGAAGAAGTGACCATGCCCCTCAGTGGGACGGAGCGCGTACCGCACAACCTGCATCTGAGCGAATTCTTTATTGAACAACATCACGGCCAGCGTCTCGTTGATCGTACCATCCGCCTGACCCGCGGCAAGGATCTGGTCGCGTTCGGGCGCAGAAGCGACGGGGACGAACTCCACGCTAACACCGTGTTTGGCGAACAGGCCTTCCTGTTGCGCCACGTACATCGGGAGAGTATCGATGATCGGCAGGACGGCGATCTTGAGGGTCGCTGGCTCGGCGGGAGAACCGCACGCCGCGAGGAAAATGACAAGACTGAGCAGAATCGGCAGGCGTTTTTTCATTCGAAATTGGTTCCTTTGACTTATATTTCTCAAGATTATGTTGATAGCATGGGGAATCAAAGTCTTACACCCACAAATATTACACACCACCATCCAGAGTGAAAATGGTAATCTCTGGTGGGCAATTAAACCTGACAGGCGGATCGATCATCCCCAGACCGCGATTGGTATACTGCAGCATCTCCCCAATTCGATACAACCCGTTATGATATTTTCGCCCCAGATAAGGCAGAACGGGCGGACCGTAAAACGGGATCACAACCTGTCCGCCGTGGGAGTGACCCGATACCTGTAGGTCAAATCTTCCTGTTGCGGCGCTTTCATCGGCGAAGTCTGGTTCATGTGCCAACAAGATGGCGGCGCCATCCCTGGGCAGATCGGGAGACAAGTTCATTCAGCCGAACATCTCCCTCCCAAATGTCGTCCACGCCGCAGACATGCAGGTGCTGACCGCTGTCGGAGAGCGTAAATACAGTGTTGGTGAGATCGGTAATTCCGCTTTGTTTCAACATCTCCCGAACCGCATCGGCATTTGTCCAGTAATCATGGTTGCCGAGTACGGCAAAAGACGTGATGGATTTCGCCAGCGGAGCGAGGATGTCAATCAGTTCCTGAAGATGCTGCTCGGAATTCGAGTCAAAACCATGACCAATCAAAAAATCCCCTGTGAGCAATAGCAGGTCAGGGTTTTGTTCAAGGATCAGGTCTGCGGCATGTTGGAGGCGCTCTGAATTCATCCACCCGCCCATGTGAATGTCGCTTACTTGCAGGACCCGCGTACCATGAAAATTTGAGGGGAGCCTCGGCAAATTCAAAGTCACATTCTCAACCTGCACCCAGCCTGGCTCAACAAGATAACTCCACCCCGCCCCTCCTGCCGCGACCAAGCCCAAACTGACCGCTCCTGCTTTCAGCAATTTTAGAAAATCCCGCCGCGATAATTTCCCCTTGTCAGAGGGGACGTCTTCCATCTGCTTCATCGCTTCTAGCGCTGTAATTCAAAATATCAAATGAAGGAGAACTGGCGGTTGGGCACAAGCTCGACCGCCAGTTCTCGTTATTCCAATGCCTTCACAAGCTCAGCGACCGCGCTCACCGAAGGCAGGTAAATTCGAATCGCCTTCCTCTTCGCCTCGATCAACGCTTCGAAATCGCCCAACGCCTGCGCGCGGATGAGCGTGCCGAAGGTCAGTCCCTGGGTCGGGATGGCGAAATCCTTTTCGGGTTCGGCAGTGATGACGAGGAACAGCGCGTTCTTCGGTCCGCCTTTGTGGAATTGACCCGTCGAATGCTGGAAGCGCGGACCGAAGCCCGCGGTCACGGCGTTACCCGTCCTGGCGCGGATGGCAACGCGCATCTGTTGCAACGCGTCAATATTTTCGGCATTGCGCGGCAGGTAGGCGTTGATCGCAACGTAGCCGCCCTTCTTCGCCTTCTTCAAGAATCCGCTCAACACCGCCTTCAGCGACGCACCAGTCACCGCCGTCGGCGAGAACACACTCACACCATTTTTCTTCCAGGCAGCTTTGCCTTCCTTCAATTTGCCTTTCTTCTGATACTCGGCGATCTTCGCCTTCGTGATCTTCTTGCTCAATTCCACATTCGGCTGGTCAAACGCGTTCACGCCCAGGATCGAACACGCGATGACAGTGGCAATTTCCCAGCGGAACATCTCTGCGCCAATGTCGTAGAAATTGGCAATCGGGAATTGGATGACGGGATGACCAGCGGCTTTCAACGCGGCAACAGATTCATCATGTTCGCCTGTTTGACGGAGGTAGACAAAGATGCGGTCATCGCCGTAGACATCAGGGCTGCCGATCGGTTCCAGCGGGACGGGCAGGATGCCTTTGCCGTTCTTGCCGCTGGATTCGGCGACGATCTGCTCGATCCAGCCTGCAAACGCGGACAACGGCGCGTCAGCCAGGACCGTCAGCTTGTCGCGTCCGCCCAAAGCCGCTTCGCCAAGGACGGCTCCCAGCGCCAGCCCAGGGTCGCGCGCGGCGGGACAGTTTTCCGAACACTGATGCCGCATCCAGTCGGCGCGGTCGAGCAGTTGCTTCAAGTCCATGCCGAGCAACGCAGCGGGGACCAGGCCGAAATCGGTCAATGCCGAATAGCGTCCGCCAACCATCGGGTCGGCGGAGAAAATTTTGCGGAAGCCGCGTTTTCTCGCCAACGCCTCGAGCGAGGTACCAGGGTCGGTCGTGGCGATGAAACGCGAGCCGTCCTTCTTGCTGAGTTTCCAGAAGTGATCGAACGCCGCCATGACCTCGGCTGTCCCGCCTGATTTGCTGGCAACGATGTACAGGCTCTTCTCGGGCGGGAATTGCTCCGCGGCTAATGCAACCTGCGCGGGGTCGGTTGAGTCCAAAATTGCCAGCGACAACGGGGATTTGATCCCTGCCGCGGCTTGAAGCGAACTGAACACTTCAGCGGTCAACGACGAGCCGCCCATGCCCAATACGAGGACGCGGTCAATTTTGGCTTTTTTGATTTCCTTCGCAAAGGCTTGATATTCCTTCAATTTCTTGCGCGCCTTGTCGGTGGAGTCCAGCCAGCCCATGCGGATGGTGACCTCGTGCTGACCTTCCTTGTCTTTGGCAGGCGCCCAGAGGAACGGGTCATGCTTTCCACAGGCGGGCGGGGACAGAATCCGTTTCGAGTTGGGCGATCCGCTTGGAAACGGAATCAGTCAGAGGTCCAAGAGAAGAAGCGGCGCTTTTCCTCCGCTCATCGATTGTCGCAAGCAATTGCGTGAACGCGTCCGCAAAGGCTTTGACTCCCTCGTCCTCCAGTTCCTGAGTGACGACATCCATCGAGATGCCCGCGGCTTCGAGTTGGTTGATATCGTTCTGCGCCTCGTCCACGCCGCGCATGAGGGTCAGCGCCGCAACGCCGTGATCCTTGAAGGCATCGAGCGTGGCGGGCGGGACCGTGTTGACGGTTTCGGGACCGATGAGGTTGTCCACGTAGATCGTGTCGGGGTAGGCGGGATTCTTGGTGCTGGTGCTCGCCCACAACGGACGCTGGACGCGCGCGCCCTTGACCTTGAGATTCTCCCAGCGCCGACCCGCGAAGGTCTGGTGATACTGGTCGTAGGCAAGTTTGGCGTTGGCGATGGCGGCTTTGCCTTTGAGGGGAGAGCCATCGGGGAGTTTGGGATCGATCTTCGAATCGACGCGCGAGACAAAGAACGAAGCGACCGAGGCGATGTGGTCAATGGGATGTCCCGCCGCGGCGCGGTCTTCGAGTCCGCTGAGGTAGGCGTCCATGACTTCGGCGTAGCGCGTGAGGGAAAATATGAGCGTGACGTTGACGTTGACGCCCGCGGCAATCGCCCTGCGAATGGCAGGGATGCCCGCTTTGGTGGCGGGAATCTTGACCATGAGATTATGGCGATGAACACGCGCCCAGAGTTGCTCGGCTTGAGAAACCGTTGCATCGGTGTCATGCGCGATGTACGGGCTGACTTCGAGGCTGACGTAGCCGTCGCCGCCGTTGGTCTCTTCGTAGAGCGGAGCGAACGCGTCGCAGGCGGCTTTGATGTCCTCGATGGCAAGCTGCCAGAAGATCTTCTCCGCGTCCCAGCCCGCCCAGGCGAGCGGGGTGAGCGCCGAGTTGTAGTCGTTCGTCTTGGCGATGGCGGCGTTGAAAATGGACGGGTTGGACGTCACGCCGCGAATGTCGCCGCGTTCGATCATGGCTTTGAGTTCGCCGTTCTCCAGCAGTTTGCGCTGGATGTTGTCGTACCAGATGGATTGTCCGAGGGATGTGAGTTTTGTGATTGGGTCTGACATGATTTCCTCTATACTTCGGTGGTCGAGTAGTCCGAACGGAGTGAGGAACGATATCGAAGACCACAGGTTTCAGGTAATATTTTGTATTGCTGGTTAGTGGTGGTTTCGAATGACGCAAGAACTTCGGCTACTCAACCACCAGAATAATAAGCAATCTTTATTTTCTATATTTTCATACTTCCAAGTTTATGTATCTTTCCCACCCGCCGCGCCAACCGCTCACCACCTGCCTTATTCCCCTGATATTCCGCGCCCAAAAAGGCAGGGATGAGTAACTTTGGCGAGTTCGGGTCCGATCACGCGACCGCCGAGGCAGAGCACGTTCATATCGTCATGCAGGACGCCCTGCGCGGCGGAGTAGGTGTCGTGGCAGATGGAGGCGTACACGCCTTTCATCTTGTTCGCGGCGATGCACGCGCCGACGCCCGATCCGCAACACAGGATGCCGCGCTCGGCTTCTCCGTTTTGGATGGCGCGTCCCACCGCTTCGGCAAAGTCGGGGAAGTCCACGCTTTCGGCGGAGTGTGTACCCAGGTCAATGGGTTCGTGTCCCGCCTCGCGAACAGCGTCAAGAACAACCTGTTTGAGCGGGAAACCCGCGTGGTCAAAACCAACGGCGATTTTCATAATTCCTCGCAGGCTAAAACCAGTTCGCACCAAGCAACTGATTAAGTCCCATGACGAAGATCATAAGACCCAGGACAAAATAGATTACACGCGCGACTGTATCGCCCAACAACATGTTGAGAAACTTCCCAGAACGCGTCACGATCCGCCAGTTCATGGCGGAACCAAGCATTGCAAAAAGCCCTAAAGCAATCAATAACAATCCAGTGACCGTTGTGCTCATGCTATTTCAACAACTCCTTCGCCTTCGCAACCACGTTCTCGACCGTAAATCCGAACTTCTCAAAAATGACCTTATAAGGAGCGGACGCGCCGTAATGGTCAATGCCGATGACGGACCTGGCGTATCGTTCCCAGCCGAGGCTTGCTCCCGCTTCGACAGCGAGTCGCGCCTGAATCTTTCTCGGCAGTACGGACTCTTTATACGCCTCATCCTGCATCTCGAAAAGTTCCCAACTCGGGAAGGACACTACACGCGTCTCGATATCCTCCGCAAAGAGTCTCTGGGCAGCTGAGTAGATCAGGCTCACTTCTGAGCCCGATGCCATGAGGATCAGCCGAGGGTTATCGCCGAAATCCTTCATCACGTAGGCACCCTGAGACAGCTTGACGAACGGTCCAATGGCAAGCGTCGGCACAGCCTGACGCGTGAGGGCAAGTGCCGTTGGTCCATTCCGGCGGGAGATGGCAATCTTCCATGCTTCAGCGACCTCGTTCGCATCTGCGGGACGGATGACGACCAAATTTGGAATCGCCCGCAACATGGCGAGTTGTTCGATAGGCTGGTGTGTCGGACCGTCTTCGCCCAACCCAACACTATCGTGCGTGAATATAAAGATCGAAGGGATGTGTGAGATCGCGGCGATGCGGATGGCAGGTTTCATGTAATCGGAGAAGATCAGGAACGTGCCGCCGTAAGGAATGACGCCGCCGAACAAGGTCATACCATTCAACACCGCGCCCATGGCATGCTCGCGCACCCCAAAGTGGAAGTTGCGCCCCTCGCGCAGATTCCTTTTGGAAGGCGGGACTGCCGTCAATTTTGGTGTTGTTCGAGGGAGCCAGGTCCGCGGAGCCGCCGATGAGTTCGGGCAGGACCGGTGCGAGCGCGTTGATGATCTTTCCGGAGGAGGCGCGTGTCGCCAGTCCTTTCGGGTCGGCGGGGAAGGTCGGGAGTTCAGCGTCCCAGCCATCGGGGAGTTTGCCTGCGAGGCGGCGGTTCAAGTCCGCGCCCAATTGCGGATGCAACCGACCGTACGCCTCGAGTTTCATCTTCCAATCGAACTCGCGCTCGCGTCCCTGGTCAACGGCTTTGCGATAGAATGCCAGCACATCGTCGGGGATGAAGAAGCGTGGTTCGGTGGGCCAGCCAAGGTTCTCCTTGGCAGCGTTGAGTTCTTCATCGCCCAGCGGTTCGCCGTGCGCCTTGGAAGTTCCCTGCCGCTTGGGGGAACCGAACCCGATGATCGTGCGGCACATGATAATGGACGGGCGCGGGTCGGCTTTGGCGGCCTGGATCGCTTTGTCGATGGCATCTCTACATCGTTGCCATCATCCACCTTCTGGACGTGCCAGCCGTAAGCTTCAAAGCGCAATGCGCGGTTTTCGGTGAATGCCAGTTCCGTGGAGCCGTCAATCGAGATGTGATTGTCGTCGTAGAGGTAGATGAGGCGCCCAAGCTGCAAGTGTCCCGCCAGCGACGCGGCTTCGGAGGCGACACCTTCCATCAAGTCACCGTCGGTGACGATGGCGTAGATATACGATTGGATGAGTTCATGCCCGGGTTTATTGAAGACCGCGGCAAGATGCGCCTGGGCGATCGCCATGCCCACGCCCGAGGCAAATCCCTGCCCAAGCGGGCCTGTGGTCATTTCCACGCCGGGGGTTAGGCCGTACTCAGGGTGGCCGGGTGTAATGCTCCCCCACTGGCGGAAGTTCTTGAGGTCGTCGAGGCTCACGTCGTAACCCGTCAGATGGAGCAGGGAATAAAGGAGCATCGAACCATGCCCACCCGAAAGGATGAAGCGGTCGCGTCCCATCCACTTTGGGTTGCGGGGGTTATGGCGCAGGTGACGCGTCCACAAGGTAAAAGCCATCGCGGCGGCTCCCATTGGAAGTCCCGGATGACCCGAGTTGGCTTGCTGGACGGCGTCTGCCGAAAGAAAACGAAGTGTGTTGATGGCGCGTGCCTGAAGGCTTGCACTGAGCTGTGTCGAAGGTGTCGTCTGTCATGTCTGTAACCTGTTTATCTGAGATACTCCATTTTACCATCGGTAATCGGGGATATAATTCGGTATCTCATTCTGGAGAACGCACTTGCATCACTTTTCGACAGCACAGGAATTCTATCCCGAGGGGTCAATATTGGAAGTCCGGGAATTTGGCAACGGCAACATCAACGATACCTATCTTGCCAGGACCGATTCAACCAAGGAACCACATTTCATCCTCCAGCGCATCAACACACATGTGTTCAAACAGCCGCAACTCATCATGCAAAATATGCGCATCTTCACGGACCACATGCGCAGGCGCGCAAGCGATGAAGGGTTGCATTGGGAAATGCCGCGTGTTCTTCACACCCGCGACGGACAGGATTTTCACATTGACCCGAACGGCGATTTTTGGCGCGCCATCAGTTATGTGAAAGGGGCACAATCCTTCGACACGATCAAGGATGTCAACCACGCGCGCGAAGTGGGGCATGCCCTCGGCACGTTCCAATATTTGATCAGCGACCTTTCCGTCAGCCGACTTGCCGACACGCTCGAAGGTTTTCACATCACGCCGCGATATCTTCGGCAGTTCGACCATGCATTTTCGCAGAACGGGTTCAAGAAGAGCGCCGAGGTCAAATACTGTATCAACTTCATCGAGGATAGGCGCGAATTCGCGCACGTCCTTGAACGCGCGCGCGAGGAAGGCAAACTGCAACTGCGTGCCATGCACGGTGACCCAAAGGTCAACAACGTGATGATCGAGGCGACCAGTGGACGCGCCATCAGTCTCGTGGACCTCGACACGGTCAAGCCTGGACTCATCCACTACGACATCGGTGACTGCCTGCGCTCAGGATGCAATCCACTCGGCGAGGATGCGGAGGACTGGGAGGTGGTTCACTTCGACCCGGAAATTGGCGCAGCGATCCTGGAAGGGTACCTCACCCAGGCACGCAACTTCCTGACCGAAGCCGATTACGAATACCTTTTCGACTCAATCCGGTTGCTTGCCTTTGAACTTGGCATCCGCTTTTTTGCCGATTATCTCGCCGGGGACGTTTATTTCAAGGTCAAATATCCTGAACACAATCTGCAACGGGCGCTTGTCCAGTTCAGGTTGACCGAGTCCATCGAGGCTCATGAAGCGGATATCCGCAATATCATCAGCAAGATGGCTGAATTGGCCGAATAGACGGTAAAAATGCAGGTTTTCGAACTCACACCGTTCCCGTCGAACACAATTCCAAACATAAAGATCAGCGGCGGGATCGTACGGGCGGGGAATAATCTTTTCATTCGCTATGAAGTGAGCGGTGATATATATAAAATCCTTCTCTCAGCCAGGGCAACATCCCCCTCACGCACCGACGACCTGTGGAAGGCGACCTGCTTTGAATTTTTCGTCGCCATTCCAAATCAGCCGGGATACTGGGAATTCAACATGTCGCCCTCGAGTGACTGGAATGTATATAGGATGGACGCCTATCGCAGGGTCGGTTTTCGCGAAGAGACGGCGTTCACACAACTCCCGTTCTTGTTCAAAGAAACGGAAAATCAACTATCCCTTGATATTTCGGTGGGTTTAGATCGAATCCTTCAACCCCAACAAGCCGTGCAAGTCGGTATTGCAGCCATCATCCAGACCATGGACGGGCGCGAAACCTACTGGGCGCTCACCCACCCCGGTCAGCAGGCGGATTTTCATTTGAGGGAGAGTTTTATTCTCGAACTTTAATGGGCTGTCTTAATCGCGTTCCGGTTCTTTTGGTACAACAAGCCTGTTCTCCATGATCCTGGTCTGCCCCGGCTCGTTGACAACCATCCATGCGACATGAGCCGAGGCCAGTGCGCCCAACTCGGATGCGGACTTGAGCAGTTCATATGGGAAAAGACCATCCAATATGTGATGGGCTGTAAGTTCCTCGAAGAAATCCATCGGATCGGTGATGCGCAAGCCCTGCTCGAATAAGACCAGCCCACGCTGGACACGTCCTTCGAGGGTGCGCCGCGGAAGCAGGGATTTTCTGATCAACGCACGGAAATATTCCTGTGCACTTGTTTCGATCAATTGCTTACTAACGTTTTTTGTGGAATAGGACTCGAAGCCCGCCTGTCCAATCTGCTTTTTGAAACCTGAGCAAATTTCCGATAAGCGGGTTGTGGATGGAACATTCACGGCAAGGGATACCTCGTCATATTCCTTCAAACGTGCAACGGCCTGAGCTGCATCACATTTCTCAAGCAGGGCAACATTCAAGGTATCGTCCAGCACAGCAAGCATGACCGGATGGCGTCCGGAGGTAAAATCCACACCAGCATAGACGGGTTCGTTAGTCATTTTTGTAAGAATCCCATTGTTTGAGTGAGTCTATATTATCAGTGTAGCTTAAAAAGGACCGTAATGCAACCAGTTCATCGTCGAATCATCCATTCATTCATTCTTCTGCTTGGCCTCGCGTGGACCTTTGTCAGCGCCGACAGAACGGGCATGTCCACCGCCGGGCAGATCCCCGCGCCGCAACAGGGATTCCTTGCGCCTGACTTTGAGTTGAAAACGCTCGAGGGGGAAACAGTCAAACTCTCCGACCTGCGCGGACAGGCGGTGCTGGTCAACTTGTGGGCGACATGGTGTCCGCCCTGCCGCGCGGAAATGCCCGCCATGGAGAAGGTCTACAACGAGTACAAGGACCAGGGATTTGTCGTCCTTGCCGTCAACATGACCTACCAGGACACCTTTGCAAATATCGCCCCCTTCGTGGACGAATACGGTCTGACCTTCCCCATCCTGCTCGACGAAACCGCCAGCGTGGGACCCGCTTACCAACTGCGCTCCCTGCCCTCCTCCTACTTCATTGACCGCGAGGGCATCATCCGCGAAGTGGTCATTGGCGGACCGATGGCAGAGGCGCTGTTGCGGACGAGGGTGGAGGAAATTCTTCGGTAGGGGCACGACATGTCGTGCCCCCTACAGTGAAAACAATATGATCGAAGCCTTCCGCTCCCTCTTTGCCCCGCCGCGCCACTTCATCCTCCTCGTCGTCGCCCTGTGGATCGGTCTCACGCTTGCCGAAAAACGGAGCGAGCGCCACGGCGTCCCCAAAGAACAACTCAACAACCTGACGTTCAACGGTCTGATCGCCTACGTTCTCGGCGGGCGTTTGCTTTTTGCGCTCTCCAATTTCTCCGCGTTCGCGCAAAGTCCGCTCAGCATCTTTTCTCCCAACCCTGACCTTTTCGACCCAACCGGCGGATTGGTCGTGGCGATCCTGGTCGGCTTGATCTACGGTCAGCGGCAGAAACTTCAATTCTGGGGAACGCTCGACGCCCTGACCCCCATCTTCGCCACGCTCGCCATCGGTCTCTCCCTCGCCCACCTCGCCGCAGGGACAGCCTTCGGCAGTCCGACAACCCTTCCCTGGGGGATCGACCTGTGGAACGCGACGCGGCATCCGAGCCAGATCTACGAATTGCTCGCTTCCCTCCTCATTTTTGGCTGGCTCTGGTTCCGAAAAACCAATTCCCCCAGCGGAATCCTTTTCCTCACCTTCGCCGCGTTGACCGCTGGCGCGCGTCTCTTCCTCGAAGCCTTCCGCGGGGACAGCACCCTGGTCTTCGGCGAGTTTCGGCTGGCGCAGATTGCGGCGTGGGTGGTGCTGGCAGTCGTCTTTTTCGTGAGCGAGTCGATCCGTCAGCGGGAAAAAGCAAATTAAAACAGAAGCCGCCTCCAGTCAAGCAAGAGGCGGCTTTTTCGTCCCGAACTAATTCCTCATCGCAATCGGCTTCAAGTAGGAGTCGAGCAATTCATCCATCTGCTCCAGCGACTCGCACACGAACAGCATCGGGTTGAAGGCGTAGACCGTCTTCGGGATGCGCGCGATCGTCTCGATGTCGAACGGGGCGACGATCACCTCGCCGCCGAAGATGCCGTCCTGTTTGATGCCGAGGTTCTGGTACAGCGACAGGACGACGTTCCAGCCCTGGTCGGCGGAGGACATCTGCCCCTTTTGGTGAAGCGCGTTCACGCCGTCGATGATGCGGTGCAGGTTGGTCTTGCTGGCTTGGAAATGCGCGTTCAACTGCGGGAAGATCGGGCGGGTGAAGTCGATGACGTTGTCGCGCCCGAGGCGGTAGAACTCCATGATGGTGCGGGTCAGTTCCTTGCGCCCCGAAATGATGCCCGCGCCGAAGACCTTGAAGCGGTTGTCCTGCACCACCAGACCGAACTCCGTGCTGTACCACGCCAGCCGTTTGATGACCTCGCGCTCCTCCTGGCGTGGCGTTCATGTAGGCGGGCGCGAATTTGTCTTCGATGTCGGCGTAGAACTTCTGCGTCAGGAACGGCAGGTGGCCGAAGATGTCGTGGAACATGTCCGGCTCGGGCGTGAACTCCATCTGGTCGCGCGTGCGCAGGTAGTCGGTGATCAGGAAGACGCGCTGGGCGAATTTCCTGTACCAGTCGTCGGCGAGTGTGTAGCGCACCGCTGTCCGTTCGATGCGCCAGCCTGTGCGCGGGGTGATGCGCTCGTTGAGGTGCGCCACCGTCGGGATGCGGTGCGGGTCCAGTTCCAGCAATTCCAGCCCGCGCTTGTATTCAGTGCAAAGATGCTCGAACAGGTACGGCTGGCGGATGCCCGCGAACAGGTCCGCCCAGATCGCGTGTTGCGCGTCCGAAAAAACGATCTCCTGATTTTCAGTTGTATATTCCCGGGTGGGGTCGATGTGTTCCGCTGCGATATCCCCTGTGTAAGTTGGAGTTTGATTCCTGTCCATGTATCGCCTTTCATGAGTTATGGGTCGAGAACTCAAATCACCTTGCGGAGGGAATATATCACCGCGCTACAGGGTCGTCAAGGAAGGCGACAATTCCCACAAGATTTGTTGAAATAAAATAATGCAGTAGAATTCCTCTCGATGCCCGACGAACCCCTTCTGCACAAGACCGTCCTCATCACAGGCGCCGCCCGCCGCATCGGACGCCGCTTTGCGCTGGCCTGCGCCCATGCGGGAGCGGATGTCGTCATCCACCATGCTCATTCGGATTCCGACGCCGAATCCCTACGCGCAGAGATCAACGGACTGGACCGCCAAGCCTGGGTTTTCAAAGCGGACTTGACCGATTCATCCCAAGCCGAAAGCCTGATCCCCCTCATCAACCGCTCGACACCGATCCATTTTCTCGTCAACAACGCCGCCATCTTCGAGCCGCTCTCCCTCGACTCTGCCTCCCTCGACGGCTGGAACCGTCACATCGCCCTCAACCTGACCGCGCCCTTCCTGCTCAGCCAGGCCTTCGCCCGCCAGGCAGACGAAGGCGCCCGCATCGTCAACATCCTCGATTGGCGCGCCCTGCGTCCCGCCGCCGACCACTTCCCCTACACCGTCAGCAAGTCCGCGCTGGCGGCGATGACCAAATCCATGGCGGTCGCGCTCGCGCCAAAGATCACGGTCAACGGGCTGGCGCTTGGAGCCATCCTCCCGCCTTCGGATGGAAATGCCAACCCGGAGATCATAAAGAATGTCCCCATCAAACGGTGGGCGATCGAGGGCGAGATCGAACAGGCGTTGATCTTTTTACTGACCTGCCCCGCCTACATCACCGGCGAGATCATCCACGTGGACGGCGGCAGGCATTTGGTTTAGCAACCAATTTGTTCCTATCCCCGATCATCACATTTCACCTCATACCAGCTTGCCTACACGCAAAAACAAAGGAACTCAAACCATGGACAAAGTCATCATCAAGAACCTGCTCGCCCGCGGCATTATCGGCATCCGCGACTGGGAACGCAAGCGCGCCCAGGACATCCTGATCAATATCACCCTCTTCACCGACACCCGCCGCGCCGCCGAAACCGACGACATCAACGACTGCGCCGACTACAGCAAGGTGACGAAGAAAGTCCAGGCGCATGCTGAAAGCGCAGCGCGTTTCACGGTCGAAGCGCTGGCGAATGACCTGGCAAAGCATCTGCCTCGCGCAAAACAATGTCCAGAAGGGTGATCGTGCGTGTGGAAAAGCCGGCGGCGGTCCGTTTTGCCGAGTCGGTGGGCGTGGAGATCGAACGCCCCCGTTCGCTTCGCAAGAAAGTTATAAAGAAGCAACGGGGTAAAGCCGCGATGACTGGTTCTCACCTGGCGTACTTGAATCTTGGGTCGAACATCCAGCCTGAGACTCATCTGGTCCGGGCGGTGGAATTGTTGCATAACTACGGCGAAGTGCTGAAAGTCTCCAGCGCATGGGAGTCGAAGGCGGTCGGCGCGGAGGGGCCGAATTACTTGAATGCCTGTGTCCTGTTTGGGACAAGTTACATGCAGGTCGAGTTAAAGGAGAGGATCATCCGTCCCATCGAGGCGCAGTTGGGACGGACGCGGAGCGAGAATCTCTTCTCCCCCCGCACCATCGACATTGACATCGTGCTCTTCGATGATGTCCCCTATAACGGTAAATTCTGGCAGTACGCTTTTGTGATCGTCCCGCTGGCGGAAATTTACCCCGAGTATCAGAATCCGCTTGCAAAAGAAAACATCGTCCGGACAGCAACGCGCCTCCGCTCCGAGGTGTGGATGGAGGCGCGTCCCGAGGTATTAAGCCGGTTTCGCTGAAGCAGGCTGGAGGTCAGAACTGAAGCGGTTTTGCGCCGCGTGAAATGTTGTCCAGGAATTCCTGCCTCGTCGCCAAATTCGCGCGGAAGGCTCCATGCATCGCCGAGGTCGTCATGCGCGCATCATGTTTTTTTACGCCGCGCATCATCGAACAGAGATGGACCGCCTCCACGACAACCGCCACGCCCTGCGGCTGGAGGGTCTGTTGAATAAAGTCCGCGATCTGGCGGGTCATACGCTCCTGCACCTGCAGGCGGCGTGCGTACATATCCACGATGCGGGGAATTTTCGAAAGTCCGATCACCTTGCCGGCCGGGATATAAGCGACATGCGCGCGCCCAAGGAACGGGAGCATGTGATGTTCACATAAACTGTAAAACTCGATGTCGCGCACCAGCACCATTTCATCATAGTTGATGTTGAACAGCGCGCCGTTCACTACTTTTTGGGGGTCCATGGTGTAGCCGCATAGCAACTCGGTGAACATGCGGGAAACCCGGTGCGGTGTGCTTTTCAACCCCTCCCGTTCGGGATCCTCGCCCAACGCCTTGATCAATTTAAAGACCAGCCCCTTGACCACATCCACGTCCACAGTTGTCGGGGTTACCTCGACCTCATCCAGGTCTTCATTAAAATCCATGAGCGCTCCTTGATAAAACCAGTGGCGCCTGGGCGCCACTGGTTCGCTTTCGTCCTTCCGCACTAACCAATCACAGGCTCGATCAAGCCATATGTACCGTTGCGGCGGCGGTACAACACCTGGATCGAATTCTGCTCGGCATTGAAGAAGACAAAGAAATTATCGTGGCCGAGCAATTTCATCTGCTCCACAGCCTCGTCCTCGGTCATGGGCACAAGTTCAAACTTCTTGCGGCGGGCGATCAGCGGAAGCAGTTCACCCGTTTCATCCACCGGCCATTCCTCCTCGGTGACTTCCGCCGCCGAGCGTCCATCTCCGCGCCCGCGGTAGTGCTTGCCCTTGTAACGTTCGATCTGCCTCTGCATTTTATCGAGCGCGGTATCGAACGCGGCATGCACATCGTCAGCGCGTTCCTCGGTGCGGAGGATAAACCCCTTTCCGCGCAGGGTGACTTGTGCAACGTGACGGTCATTCGCGTTGCGGGCCGTCTTGACGTGCGACACCTCGATGTGGATTTCGTCAATTTCGTGAAGGTAGCGTTCCAATTTGGCGGCTTTCTTTTCGATGTACTCGCGCGTATTATCGGTCAGCCGCATGTTACGAGCCAGTGTTTCAATTTTGTTCGCCATACAGAACCTCCATAAAAGTGATCAATGACGCAGGTGCGCCATTGTCAAACACGATTTAGGTCATGATGCGGGAGCGCGCGTGCGACGGTAATCGCATAAACGTCCCGCGCGCCTGCGGATAACAATGCCTCGGCGCTGGCTTGGATCGTGGACCCAGTCGTCGCCACATCATCCATCAATAAGACGGCCCTGCCGCTCACAACTTTACCCTCAGCCTGATACGCCTTCGAGACATTTTCCCTCCTTTGAAAAACATTCAGACCGACCTGCGAACGGGTCTCGCGCGACTTCCACAACCCATGCGGGGCATATTGCATTCCAAGTTCATAGGCAAGCGGACGTGCGACCAATGCAACTTGATTATACCCCCGCTCCTTCAGTCTCTTTTTACCGAGGGGGATGGGGATGAGCATATCCGCATCCCAGCGCAGGGATCGCACAAAATCCGCCATCTGACATGCCAGCGCATCGCCAATTCCCATATTTCGGCGATATTTCAGGGTGTGCAGGGCGTTCTGCACGGGCGAATCAAAAACCGCCCACGACCGCATCTTTCGATACGCAGGCGGATTCGACTCACATTTATTGCATTTAACAGCCCCAGTGGTGGGTATCCCACAATTCTCACAGAAGGGCTCGCTAATACGCGGTACGCGTTCCTGACAGTCAGTGCACCATGATTTCCCCGTCTTCCCACAACCGCCACAAACCGGCGGGAAAAGAAGGTCAATCCCGCTCCAGGCCAATCGCCAAATACGATACGACCACGGAATATTATTCACACGAATTCAAGAACAATTAACTATCAGAGCGAAGTTGCGATCTGTAATGCGGCAGGCGTCAAAATAATGATCATGATCGTCGGGAACATTAAAAATGCCATCGGGAGGACCATCTTGACCGGCGCCTTATGGGCTTCCTCCTCGGCACGCTGGCGGCGCTTGATACGCATCTGATCGGACTGGATCCTCAGTATCTTTGCCATGCTCACACCCAGTTGTTCACTCTGGACGATCGCAGCGACAAAACTGGTCATTTCCGCAACACCCAGCCGATCAGCCATATCTCTCAAAGCATCACGCCGAACCTTTCCAAGCTGAACTTCACGTATTGTACGAGCGAAAGCCAGCGCGAGCTGGTTATCCCATTTTTCACTCACCTTGGACATGGCCGCATCAAAACCCAGGCCTGCCTCCACGCAAATCGTCAAAAGATCCAAAGCATCCGGCATTGCCTTGCGGATCTCTTTCTGGCGATTTGTGATCTTACTTGTGAGCAATAGGTGTGGAAGAAAAAAACCGCCAAAGGTAGCCCCGAGTATATACATGGCATTGTCGTTGAAGTTGGGGCTGGGCGACAAAAAGACCATGGCTGTCACAAATCCGCCAAGCACAACGGCCATTATGAAGCGGATTGCAAGAAAAGTGGCCGCATCGATAGGCCAGGGGTTCCCAGCGAGTTCCATTTTTCTGGCCGTATCCTGTATCGCTTTTTGAGGGGTAAACCGCGCAGAAATTTCGCCAACCTTCCTGACGATCGGAATAATGACACGCTCGGAGAACGGCTGTGACAACTCGATCTCTTCAAGCGAAGCAACTTCGCCGCTTTGAAGGTATTCAGCCAGGCGGGCCTGCAAGGGGTCTTCATCCTCCTCGGAGTTTTGCCGCACGCTTACAGAGATTACACCAATGATCACAAGTAACACAAACAGGACACCGGCAATCAGTAAAATCGTTGTCAGGTTCATGACTACACCTCGATATCCGCAATTTTCATCATTACAAAATAACCGGAAAGGATCAATCCCAGTATCACGGTCACGGCGAGAATTCCACACCAGGGCTGGCCAAGGCCAAGAAATTCGGTTGGAGCAAAGAAAGTTCCGATGTATTCAGGGCTGATGAACCAGAGTGCGAGAGCCAAGAACACCGGGATCAGGGAAAGGATGACACCGGACGACCTTACACTTGCAGTCATTACACGAATCTCGCCCTTGATCCTGACGCGCTCGCGGATCGTGAACGAAATCGTATCCAGGATTTCAGCTAAGTTACCGCCAACTTCACGCTGAACATTGATGGCTGTGATCACAAAATCAAGGTCGTCGCTGGGGATGCGACGAAAAAGGTTGTCCAATGCCTTTTCCATCGGGATGCCAATTTGCATTTCCTGGACCACCCGGTGAAATTCATCGGAGATGGGGACCGGGAGTTCGCGGCTCACGGCTTCCATCGCCTGCATGATCGAATACCCGGCGCGCAGACCGTTCACCATAAGATTCAGCATATCACCCAACTGATCGTCGAACTTCTTGATTCTGGCAGCCTGTTGTTGTTTTACATAAAAACGCGGGGCAAAGAATCCAACAATCCCGCCGATCAATATGGAAATCGGGTTGCCCTGGATCGCCCAGGCGCCAAGACCCAACACGACCGTGGAAATGAACACCACAGCATAGTATTCGGCAACTTTGAATTTGAGATCCGCCCGCGCCAATTCCCGGGCAACTCGGTCGCCCATGGACGAACCGGCAACACGCCTGTTCACCCAATCGGTCACAATGGACCTGGTGGCTTCCTGCTGGGCTTCCTTGGTCTGCTCATCTTCGCCAAGCTGACCAAGACGTTCATCCACTAGGGAACGCTCAGAGGTTATGGTGATCACCACCCCCACGATCAACAATATCAATATCAGTACGCCGCCGATTAGCAATAGATTCATAACTCTGACCTGCCAGTTTTCCTAGTAGCGCCGGCGTTCCCCTATGCCAAAGATGGATGGAGGCAGGCTGATACCCGCCGCTTCAATTTTATCCATGAACTTTGGTCTCAAGCCTGTTGGTCGCAGGCGTCCTACGACCTTGCCAGCTTCCATGCCCGTCTGCTCAAAAACAAATATGTCGGTCATCGTGATCACATCGCCTTCCATTCCACTCACTTCCGTGACGTGCGTCACTTTACGCGTGCCGTCACGCATGCGCTCCTGCTGGCAAATCACGTCTATGGCACTGGCGGTCTGTTCACGGATGGCCCGGACGGGGAGATCCATACCTGCCATCAAACACATTGTTTCCACGCGTGAGAGCGCATCGCGCGGACTATTCGCGTGGGCGGTCGTCATTGAACCGTCATGGCCCGTGTTCATCGCCTGCAACATATCCAGAGTTTCACCGCCGCGGCATTCTCCAACAATGATCCTTTCAGGACGCATACGGAGGGAGTTAATCACAAGGTCGCGGATCGTGATTTCACCACGTCCCTCGATATTGGGTGGACGCGATTCCAATGTGACGACATGTTCCTGGCGAAGCTGTAACTCGGCGGCATTCTCAATAGTGATGATCCTTTCGTCATTGGGAATGAAGCCGGACATAATGTTGAGAAGCGTTGTCTTGCCTGAACCTGTGCCGCCTGAGATGAGGACGTTCAAACGGGCTTCGACACATGCCTTCAGGAACTGGACTGCCTCCTGCGTGATCGATCCAAACTGGATCAACTGATCGATGGTAATCGGGTTTTTTGAGAATTTACGGATCGTAAGCGTGGGACCCACAAGCGATATCGGAGGGATCACGGCATTCACACGGGAACCGTCCGGCAAACGTGCATCCACATACGGGCTGGATTCGTCAATACGGCGGCCCAATGGAGCAACGATGCGATCGATAACCCGCATTACATGATCGCTATTCTCGAACGTTACGGGGACACGATGCAACTTGCCTTTCCGTTCAATATAAACGTTCTTGGGGCCGTTAACCATGATTTCGGTTATGGTGTCATCTTCCAATAATGGTTGCAAGGGGCCAAATCCGAGAATCTCGGCGGCAATCTGCTCAAACAATCGGGCGCGCTCAGGCCGTGATAAAACGATATTCTCCTCCGCAAGGATCTGCTCAAAAAGATCCTGGATCGTACGGCGGACCTCCTCTGTCCGGGTAATATCCATGGTCGGATCCAGCTCGGAAAGGAGTTTGTTCTGGACGCGCGTTTTCAGGTCAAAGTAGGAACCGGCCTGCGGAGATGTGATGGGCGCATTCACCCTTCTCGACTGCAAGGAAGAGAGACGCGAACCTTCACCATCCTGACCGGATGATTGACCACCACCTGAAGGAGAACCGCCCTGTCCCTGTTCAATTCTCTTTAAGAGAGACATGTTTTACATCTCCTGTCTATAAATCGTTTACACGCAGAATAAGAAAGTTCATTCGCCGCCGGGCTCCTGCGCTGCAACCCTGGCTCGGACGGCGTCAGCCAGCGCCATCACCCCGCGGGCAATAGGCTGGCTTTTGTTGTCCAAAACAAACGGCACGCCGCGATTAACAGCCTTGACAGCCGTTAGCTCATCGGCCGGAATGACCAACGCGACTTCCTGTTTGAGATTGTCGGCAACGCGTTCAGGGGTGATGTTCACCTTTTTGTCGAAGCGGTTCATGATGAACATGACGCGTTCACGCCGGACGCCAAGACTCTGCAAAAGGTCAAGGAAGAGGCGGCTGTTCTTGATGGACGGGATGTCCTGTGTGGTTATAAGCACAATCAGGTCACTCACGTCAATCGTTGCAAGCGTCAGGTCGGTCAGAGCCGGCGCGGTATCAACGATCACATAAGTATATAGTTGGGTCAGATACTCAAGCATTTTGGAAAACTGCCCGCTTGATACCTTTTCTGCATATTCGGGACGGCTCGGCGCGGCGAGTATATGCAGACCTGTTGCACCGTGCTTGACCATGACCTCTTCCACAATTTCAGCATCCAGTTCTTCGGCGCGTGGCGCAAGATCAAGCACAGTGTTCTTGCCTTGTTCATTCAGGAACACGGCAACGTCGCCAAACTGAAGATTACCGTCTACAAGGACAACCCGTGTTTCCGCAGACTTCAAGAGCAAGCGCCAGGTTGACTGCCAAAGTGGTACATCCAGTGCCGCCTTTTGGACTATAGACAACCACGATTTTCCCCCGCGGACCTCCATAGCTTGCGGCGGCACCGGACATGCTGGAAATGGGGGCAACCTGCACCCGCGCAGCTTTGGTTTTTTCCATCTGCGCCATTTCACCGGCACGGCGGATGGCAGAGATCAATTCGTCGCCCATGGGAGGCTTGGTCAGGAAATCCCTTGCACCGACCAGCATGGCACGGCGCATGTAATTCTGGTCGCTTTGCACCGACAGGATGATAACCTGGACAGCCTGTTGTTTTGCGCGGATTGCTTCTGTTGCGGCTATGCCGTCCATATCCGGCATATTGATATCCATGAGGACAACATCAGGATTAAGATCCTGGGAGACCTGGATGGCCTCCTTGCCGGTACGGGCAACACCAACCACCTCAACATCCGACTCGAATTGCAGGAGTTTTTTTACGTTCTCGCGAGTTTCAGAAACATCGTCAACTATTAATACACGGATCTTTTCGCCCGGCATGAATGGATACCTCAATCCGATTTATTGTTGTGGCTGCTCGATGATGTCGTTCGGCAAAACAGGAGGCGCAAGGAAATCGATGCGAGTACTCTGAGCGTACGGGAGTTTGGAAGGCAGCGAAATATTATATTGTGTCAAAATACTCGTCAATGTGGCAGATTGTGCATCAACCCGTGAATTGTCGTTTGGATTGCGCAATGTCATCGAGAAGACCGCTCCGCTGTATACAAAATAGTTCAGGGAGATTGAATCCTGCGGGGAGACCATCAAGGTTATGATGTCCGGCCTCTGGGCGGCCTGAACCGGCGCAACGGCTGCCGTGGGATCCTGCTCCGGGGTGGTCGCCTGAGCCTGTTCAAGTTCAAAGTTGCCAAGATTCAATACCGTGACATCCTGAAGAACGATCTGGCATACCAGACGAGGACGTTGTGTCTCAGATGGGACCACATAGACCGGCTTCTGGAAAGTTGGGTCAAGTTCGGTGCGTCCCTGTCGTTGCGGCAGTTCTTCGGTGATCGGGTCAATGGTAAGTATCGGCCGAGCATCCTCAGGGAAAAAGAGATCGCGCATGGATGACAGGTAATTTGGAAGCACTGTCTGATAAGCAGGATCAACATCCACAAATGTCATACAGATGTTCACATTAATATGTGCGCCCTTGTTTATGGCATATGCAGAAGTTGCAAGCCGGTCTGTCGGGATGGATACCGCCACCATACCTTGAGGGACCGAGAACGACC
The DNA here is from genome assembly GCA_963718215.1 of uncultured Chloroflexia bacterium. Lineage (GTDB taxonomy): Bacteria > Chloroflexota > Anaerolineae > Anaerolineales > Villigracilaceae > Defluviilinea. The sequence continues at coordinate 56,369 of CAVQYK010000033.1, read as the reverse complement.
AGGAAGGCGGGGGCAATTCAATGGGACCATCCCCAACCATCGAGGATGTTATCATGGTGCCCTGCTCCATGGAAAAGCGCGCAGTCTGGCCGACCAGATTCGTTTCCTCCCCCACCTCGAACATTACTTCCACGACATTTTCCGGCGGGATGGAGAATGTCCCCAACATCTCCTGGGTGATTTCCGTGCCCTGGGGAATATTTTGCGCGGCATAGTAGACCTGTTTGAAAGCCGCTTGAGTGGCTATCACCGAGGTCCGTTTCCGCCGAAAAGTTGACTTCCAAAGGCAAAATACACCAATGCCAGGCCGACGATCACGATCAAAGCGAGCAAAATTAGAATTCTTCCGCGACGCATAGGAAATTCTCCTTCCACAGTCTCCGCCATGACTTCCGGCAGATATATCAGTTTGAAATATTATACAGTATAACCCCAAAACCTGAATGACTTTTTAGTATATAAGTAAGGCTCCGCCGCGTGACAGAGCCGTTATTCCACCAGAATGAACAGAAATTGGATCAAGAACGGGCCGGGACGGCAAAGACGACACGTGTGCCCCTTCCGATGGCGCTATCGACCTCGAAAGTCCCGCCCAGCATCTCCGCCCGTTCACGGATCAATTTTAGCCCGAGGCTGTTTCCCTGTTGAACGACATCCGGGTCAAACCCCCGGCCGTTATCATCCACGCTGATGCGCACGCGATCCTCCCCCATATCCAGCATCACCTTGACCTGCGAAGCCTGGCTGTGACGGGCGGTATTCCCGAGCAATTCCTGGAGCGCCCGGAACATCATGACCTCCAAATAAGGCTCCAGGCGTCGTTCGTTGCCTGTAACTGTTACACTGACATCGAGAGAGGTCTGTTCCTTGAATGCGTCTGCGTACCTGCGGACCGTCGGCACAAGCCCCAGGTCATCCAACATCATTGGCCGTAATTCAAATATAAAATTGCGGACCTTCTGGAAGGTCCCCATGGCAGACGACTTGAGATTATTGAGTTCGTCCTTTGCCAGTGCCGCATCCACGTCAAACAGACGCATGGCGATCTCGGTTTGAAGGATGAAGTTGGAGAGGGCTTGTGCAGGTCCATCATGCATCTGCCGCGAGAGGCGCTGACGTTCCGTCTCCTGGGCGTTGACCAGCATCTCTACGCTTGCCATCGTTCCCTTGGCGCCTCCCGCTGTGGACGCGTTGGAGGCGCCGCCTCCTGCCGGGGAAGCAGAAACCTTCTCAAGGACAGTCTTGAAGCGTTCCAGGTGGTTTTTTTCGGCCTGCAATTTTTCCAGCTGTCCCCGCATGACCAGGAGACGCTGTTGGGCATCCAAAGCAGAATCATAAGCGCTGCGGATTTCCTGAGGCGGCATGGAGTTCACTTGACCCTGTACCTGCTGCAGATGCGTTGTAATGGCGGTGTTGCGCTGGGAGAGCTTTGACATTTCGCCCTGACTCTGTTCGATCATCAATGTGACCTCGCGCAGGGATCTTGTTGTCTCCTCGAGTTCCTTTTCCAGATCCAGCTCGCCGCCGGGCAGATTTTCAATGGTCATGTATTACTCCTGAGGCTTTATCGCCGTATCCTGCAACTTGACCCAACCGCGTTTCAATGCATAGACGACCGCCTGCGTGCGGTCTTCCACACTGAACTTACGCAAAATCGACGTGACATGATTCTTGACGGTTTGATGGCTGATCCCCAGCAGGTTCGCGATCTCCTTGTTGCTCATGCCGCGCACCACGCATGAGAGGACTTCCATTTCACGATCGGAAAGAGGGTGGAAAGGCGCTCCCGGCTCGCTATAGGACCGGCGGGCCCCTTCCATTTGCTCGTCTATCCAGCTGTCCAATTCGCGGCGGTTAAAGATATTCCCTGCGATGGCAAATTTGCCCTCCGCAACGGCGCGTATGGTGCGCGCCAGAACATCCGGTTGGATCTCCTTTGCGCAATACCCAGCCGCGCCTGCCAGGACAGCATGGATCGCCTGTTCGATATCGTCGTAACCTGTCAGCAAAACCACGCGGGTTGGCAGGTGGTCAGCCGTGACCTGGTGGGTCACCTGTTGACCGTTCATCTCCGGCATGTTCACGTCAAGCACGGCAACCATCGGTTTGAACGAACGGATCTGGTTGATCGCCTCCTCACCATTGGCAGCCTGGGCAAGGACATGAAAATCTTTTTCAAGCGACAATGCATCCACCACACCCTGTCGAAATAATGGATGGTCATCTGCAACGAGCAGTGTTATCTCTTTCATCTGTAGCCTGATCCCTGGATTTAGTCTTGGCAGGAGTATAGCACACTCGCTTCCGACGGGCAATTAAACAAACCGGTTGTACATATCAGTTTCGTTATGGCCTCATTTCCAACGATAGACAGTCATATTGTCATCGAACGGGAAGCGGTCGGACCCAGCCTGGAACAGGACGGTTCTTCCCTCGACCAATTGCGGGTACCAACTTGGAAAAGTGAGGAGATACCCAGCCTGTGTAGAGTCCAGGTATTCAGCCAGCCGCGTTTCATCCCGGATAAATGGCACAACATCCGGCGTGACCAGTCCGGCAAGGTCAATGATCGGATTTTGATTGAAGTACCCGATGGCACCGATGTCATGGACAGCCAGCACCGTATCCGCGGGCAAATTCTCGTTCACCCATTGAGCCGTCTGCACCATTTGAGTTTCGATCATGGCGACATCCCGGGCGTTTTGGCTGGCTCCCACCCATTGGAAGACAACGACCAGAACAACCGCCAGGACCTGCCATACAAAGGAGATCCGTGGATTGGCTTTTGGCGATGAAACATATCCCAGCATACCGAGCAGTCCCCACACATACAGGATGGGCAGTGCAGGGATGATATACCGTCCATGCTGGTAGGCCGGCAGGCGCATGAAATAGATACTAATGTAACCGATGAACCAGATCAAACCTGCAATCGCTCCCCAATTCCTGGCGCGGACGAGATTATAGATCCATAAAAAGAACCCTGGAACCATCACCACGAACGGACTGGCAACCATTGGAAGAATGTATTCAGTCAGCCGTTCAGTTAAAGGCTTTGAGAGCCAATACGCCTCGTATTCCGCCTGTTTTGCATAAAAGGTATTGGGCATGGGCGTGCCGGAAAGGGCAAGGTTGAAAAGCAGGTAAAAAACGAACAGGATGCCAAACCCGATGAACACCTTCACCAATGCCCCGCCGCGTGCCTTGAGCGAAAGTTCCTGAAGAAAAGCTGTGAACAAGATCGGGCCGAGCAGGGTCAAGCCATCGGGGCGGACCCAGACGCTTAGACCGGCGAGCAGGCCCAGGATCAGGTATTGACGCGAGTTCTGCATCAGCATGCCAAGGACGATCAGGATCAGCAATCCGTGCAGGAGGGTTTCCATCCCCGAGGTCGCAGACCATGTCAAATGCCAGGCGAAGGCGGTGAATAATCCAGCCCAGGGAATTGCGGTTCGATATGATTTGACCACTTTGCGTACGATGTTTTCCGCGCTGATCGCCATCAAACTCAGTACGACCCAGCCGAGAAAATATGTCCAAGTGTAGGGCGCGAGGCGGAGCAAAAAACCGATGGCGAGAAGAGCAGTCCACAGCGGCGAGGTGGAACCGGCAGACCCTTCGCCGAGCCGGAACGACCATTCGCCGTGCAAGGCAAAGTTGCGGGCATACGTGAGGTGGATCCACGCGTCATCGAGCGGGAACCCGACGCGATACGTCAGCGCGCTGACCGCCAGGAAGAACAGAACGCCCACCAGCGACGCCAGCACCAGAATGATCCGATGGTCAAGGCTCCAGAACGATGCGGTAGAGTTTCGCTTCATCCACTTCTCCCAAATATTCGAACGCGGCATTGCCGCCGGGGTTATTGTAAAGTTCCTGGACCGCCTCAAACGTGCCATCGGCCTCCAGCACAAGCAGACCCGCACCGTAACGCTCCGCCACCTGCAGGATGACCGACTCGCCGCCGTACGGCAACGCAATGGCGGGACGTCCCGAACTGATGTAGTAGCCCGGCGGATTGCGGACGATCACACCGACCTCGGGGTTGATCCCGCTTTCGAGGAACCTCTCCTCCACCGAAGCGTAAATCCCGGCTTTGTTGCCCCAAATGGCAGGTACACGGATATTGACCATATACCAGGTCATGAACACAGCAAGGAGGACGAACATGCCCTGAAAGACAACGTAGGCATTATCGGCGAACAGCCCGCGTTTCCTCGCGGACTGCACCGCGAGGTTCAATCCGATCGGCGCCAGCGCCCACCAATACGGCTGGAACGCCGCCCCCGCATGGAAGAAACTCCCGCGCGGACCGGCGAACGGGAAGATGACCGTCATCACGAAGAAGAGGAGCAGCCAGCCGGTGATGGCAATTCTCGTCCGCAAGTCCTTTCGCAGGCTCCACAAGCCGACCAGGATGAAGGGAAAGAGAAAAATCCCGCCCTGTGCGCCGAACAGGGTGCCGGCATTAAAGGACAGAGCGGCGAGACGGTCATCCAACGCGGCGGACCAGCCTGCTTTCATAAATCCTTCGCGGGTGATGCTCGAGGCGGGATAGCTGAAGGTCTGGTTGTAGGTCTCCAGCCAGAGCAGACGTCCGCCGCCGGGCGCCATGAAGGAGCCGAACAGGCTGTAATTGCGGACATGCCATCCGCCCATGACGAGGAGGTAGCCGAGGAGCACGAGCAAGACCGGCAGGAACGATCAAAGCAAGCCAATTTTTGATGGGATGCGCTGTTCCATCGTCATTTTTCGTGGATTTCCACAGCACGGTGAGACCCGCCAGCCCCAGCCAGAGCAGACCGTCACTGCGGGCGAGGGTCATCAAGCCGGAGAGGACGCCGAGGGCGAAGGGAATCCATTTCTGGCGGCGCGGAGCGAGCAGGAGGAAGGTCCCGCCGAGCAGCATGAAGAGCGCGTAATTGTCCGGGACGGGCATGAAAGGGGCGTAATAGATCGAAAAAATGGACAAAAGCCCTGAAACCATCGCCAGCAGGCGGTTACGGGAGATGTCGAAGGCAAGAGCCGCTGTCAGTAACGGGACACAGGCTGAAAGGAGGATGAACGGAAGGCGTCCCGCGGCGTAGGTGGTTTGACCGGAGATCCACATCCCGAGCGCAGAGACGATGGAAGCCAGCGGCATCCAATAGGTGTGGGAAGGATGCGGGAGCCCCTGCGGGTCGTCGAGGTAGTTCCACAGGTACGGCTCGGTGAAGCCGTTGCCCTTTGCCAGTTCGACGCCGCCTGCAAAGTAGTAGTCGGCGTCCATGTAGCCGGGCAGGGACTGGAAGCGCGATACCGCAAACGGGACAACCAGACCGATGAGGAATAGGACGGCGTACTGACGCCAGTTCATCGGCGCGCCTCGATCTGGTCAGCCCAGGTGCGCGGCGAACGGACCGCCCACCAGCGCATCCAGTACAAGCCAACGATGGAAGCAATGGGCGGAAGGACAGTCAGCAGGTCCAAATAGATGATAGGCGCGCCTGTGATCACGCGATAATACAGCCAGAAAGGGATGAGGAAGGACGCCAGCAGTAGCAACAGGGTGAACCATACCCGCTGGCGGGTCCAGCGCTCCCAGACGAGCATGACGATCAGGATCAGGGATGGGAGCAGGACCACGTGGTTGGACGGGAAGATCGCAAAACCCATCAACGGCGTGACCGCCAGGGACAGGCAGGCTGTCCACACAACGCGGCGATAGTGCGAGTTTACCGCCCCCAGCCATTCCAGGAACACGATGACCACGAGGAGCAGAACGAACCATAACTCAATGAAGGAACCCGCGTCTGGGAACCAGCGGGAGGCGTAAGACCCAAAGGTCAGGGCACCGCTTCGGTACCAGTCCGCCAGCACGCCGCGGACGTACGGAAGCGCCCAACCGGGGTAGGCGAGGAAAGCGATCGCCAGCAGGATCGCCAGAGACATGCCAAATCCATAGAACACCCGCCAGCGCCGATTGGCGAACACATAGACCAGGATGAAGAGGGAGAACAGGGCGCCCACTTCCCACTGGTAGAAGGTCAGGAAGAGAAGCGCTCCTGCCAGTTCGTCGGAAAAGGAGCGCAGGGCGTACAGGATGGCGAAGAACAAAACCGTCAAAAAGACCGCAGGCGTCCCCGATCCGAAAGCGGTCAGGCTGTAGTAACCAAGCACGCCGGTCAGCATGACGAGGGCAAACATCCAGTTTGGCGGCTCCCATTCGAGCGAACGGACAAAAGAATAGATCAGCCAGGCGAGCGCGATCTCAGACAACAACATCCAGATGCCGCGTATCACCGAAAAATCAATGGAGCGCCCAAAAGAAGGGGAAAAGAACCCGAACAATTCACGAAGCCCCGCCACGGGCACATATAAGAGAACGATATGGAACGGGTCGTTCAGCACGTAGGGATATTCATTCGCAAACGCCTGCCTGCCATATGCAATATTCTGCGTCCGCTGAGCGATTGTGGAACTGTAAGGCTCGATCCCCTCGAACAGGAAGGCGCGCGCACCGCTCCAGCGCAGGAAGAACTGCTCGCCGCCGGGTAGAACCCTTGCAAGATAGATATTCAACGCCAGCAGGCCGACCAGCAGGATAAGCGCAAGAAGAAGCAGGCTGAACTCTTCCGCACTCAACCACTTGCGTGATCTTCGAATGTCACGAAATGCCATTCGTCTATTTTATAACAAAACGGAAAATGGGACGTGTGGGTGTGTTGCGCGCCACTTCCTTGAACCCCGCCTGTCGGAACGCGGATGCCGTCCCTGTGAAGATGAACGGTGGCGCCGCCTTATCCTTCACATCCACTGGATAGCCTTCCACGATCTTCCCGCCCTGACTCCTGACATGCTCGACCGCGGCTTTCAACAACCCGACGGTGACTCCCTGTCTGCGAAATGTTTTCGCCACGTAGAAACACGTCACCGACCAGACCTGCTGGTCATCCACAGGCTTGAGCGCGCGGGAATGCGCCAGCTTTTCGTAGGCCTCCCGCGGCTCGACCGCCACCCAGCCGACCACCTCCCCATCCAGGTAGGCGAGCAGACCCGTGACAGTTCCCGCGTCAACGATGGATTTGTGCATCTGGCGCGTCGCCTGTCCCCGAGATTCGTCGTAGGCTTTGCCGCGCAGTTTCCAGAACATGCACCAGCATCCGCCGCACGCGCCGCTCAACCCGAAGAGCTCCTCGAGGTCGGGCCAGAGATTCCGCTTGATGGGCTTGATGGACAGTTCAGTGCTCATTTCAGGGGACAAAGATGTTCAATCGTTTTGGGAATACTTCGTACTCGAAATCCTGCAATTGACCGGGCAGCAGTTCGCCGTCGGTGTGGGCGTAGGAGGGACGGTCCAGGTGGATGGACACCCGCGTGGAGTGCAGTTCCTGCATCCCCTCCATTTCGACATAACTGCCCTTGTCCTCGTTGAACGCCCGCGGCAGCGCCTGGAAAAGCCCAAGCCGTGTGCCGCGATAGCCAAAGGCGAGCGTCAATTTCCCGTCGAAGGGATCCGCATGCGGCGTCATAAAGAAGCCGCCCGTCCGTCGTCCATTGCCCACAGAGACAAGCGACAGGGGTCCCTCGTAAATGCCGTCATCCCACTCGACCCTGCCATGCCATTCGGGCTTGTCCATGATGGCCTGCACCGCCGCCACCAGGTAGCGGAGGACGCCCTTGATCCAGTGGATGCGCTCATGCTTGGTTGTGACGTACGGCTCCAGGCCGCATGCCGAGTTATTGGCAAAATACCTGTCGTTCAGCCTGCCGAGATCCATCGCTTTCGTCCGCCCAGCCGCGATCACCTCCGCCGCCGCCTTCAAGTCTGTTGGCAGACCGAGGGAATAGACCAGGTCGTTCGCCGAACCGAGCGGCATGATGCCAAAAGGACCCAGCACCTCCCTGTCTGACATGGCACCTTTCGCCAGGCCGTTGACGGCGTCACCGATGGAGCCATCGCCCCCAGCCACGATGATCGGCGAGAACCCAGCCTGAACAGCCTGCCTCACCAGGTCGACGATCTGACCTTTTTGCTCTGAAACCGCCAATTCAAATTTCACACCTGCAGCTTTGAGCGCCGCTTCGGCTTCGGGCCAGCGTTTCTGCGAGTTCCAGCGGTTCGAATAGGGATTCAATACGACTTTGGCGGTCATCGGCCCTCCACGAGGTGGTCTCGATCAATTGTACCTGAATAACCTTTCACTTGCGAAAGCCCGACGGCAAGGAAGATGAGGAGACACCCAAGTACCTGGATGCCGGTCAGCAGTTCGTTCAGGAGCAGCCAGCCTGCCAACACCGCGAAGACCGACTCGAGGCTGAGGATGAGCGCTGCGTCGGAGGGCGGCGTGTGCCTCTGCGCCCAGACCTGTAACGTGTAACAAAGCCCCAGCGACATGACAGCTGTATAGACCGCTGCGCCAGCCAGGGACCAGGAAAAGACCGGCTGCTCCACGAAGAGACCGAGGGTAAGGTTGAGAAGTCCGCAGACGAGCAGTTGCCCCACCGAGAAGGACATCGGCTCGAAACGTGACGCAAACTTACCCAGCACGACGACATGCAATGCCCAGAACAACGCACCGACGAGTTCCAGCGCGTCGCCTCTCTGGACCTCGAGCCCCTTCCCCCCCGTTGACAGGAGATATGCGCCCACCACCGCCATCCCCACCGCAACGACCGACATCCAGTGCGGCTTTTCCCGCCAGCCGAACAGCACCACGAACGGGACAAAGACGACATACAGGCTCGTAATGAAGCCCGCATTGCCCGCCGTGGTGAACTGCATGCCCGCCTGCTGGAGCGCCGCCGCGACAAAGAGCAAAAAGCCTGCAATGAACATCCACTTGAACTGCTCGCGCGGCATGGACGTCTTCAGGCGCACGAACGGAAAGACCACCAAGCCCGCCAGGATGTAGCGCACGCCGTTGAACAGGTACACGCTGCCCATCTGGCCTGCAATACGCTGGGCGACGAAGGCGGAGCCCCAGATGATGGCGATGAAGAAGAGGGTCAGGTCGGCTTTGAGGCGCATGAGTAGTGGTAAGTGGAAAGTGGATAGTGGAAAGGGTCAAGTGGAAAGTGGGAAGTACCCAGTACGAAGTACCATGTCCTGCAAGGCGGGATGACGCCTGCGGCGCTTCATGTCAGGCTTGCCCTGAGCGGAGGCCAAGGGCTGAGGAGGAAGCGGTTGGATTTTACTGTAAAACGATAGCAATGTCATTGCGACCCGCGAAGCGGGGAAGCAATCCCCTGTTTTATGGGATATTTCAGTTCAAAAGGAGATTGCTTCCCGCAGGTCGCAACGACAGGGTATGTTTGTATAAAAGCCGTCGGGCTTGATATACTGTGCGGATGAACTTCGAATTCAGCGGCACGATCTTCCACTGGCGCGGTCCCGCCCCGTATCTCTTCGTCGCCGTTCCGCCGAAACAGAGCGATGAGATCAGGGCGGTATCGGGACTGGTCACGTACGGCTGGGGGGTGATACCGGTCCACGTGCGGGTCGGCAGGACCGAGTGGAAGACGTCCCTGTTCCCGAAAGACGGCAGGTACCTTGTGCCCATCCGGATGAGCGCCCAAAAAGCGGAAGATCTCAAGGAAGGCGATACCGTCCAAATACGGCTTGAAGTCCGTTTATAAGTAAAAGACCAAGTGCAAAACTGCCCAGCGACTGCCCATATGTCAGGGCGGTTGCTTTTTATTTTCCAATTTCGCGGGTGATACAATTGCCCAACTTACCGTCATGTACAACCCCGAAGAGATCCAAGCCAACAAAGAGGAATTGCGGGATGCCGTCCTGCACGCGCGCCCGTTCAAGCCGTTGTACGTCAAATTCAAGGTGTTTTACGGGTGCAACCTGAAGTGCGAGATGTGCAATCACTGGCGCGAGACGCGCGAAGCGCCCGTCAGCGCCGAACGGTTCAAGGAAGTCATCACCGAACTGGCTGAACTGGGGACAAGAAGGTCCATTTCTCGGGCGGCGAGCCGATGCTGAGACCGCAAATCCCTGAGTTTGTCGAACTCGCCTCGTCACTGGGCATCAAAGTGACCATGACCACCAACGGCACACTCATCACCAAGGAGAAAGCCAAACGACTTGTCGAGGGTGGATTGCGGGGCGTGAACATCTCCATCGATTCGCCCATCCGCAAGATGCACGAAAAGATACGCGGCGTGGAAGGCGCCTTCAAAGCCACGACCAAGGCGGTGGAACTCTTCCGCCGCTACAAACACAAGGGGAAATTGACCGTCCGCATCAACACGGTCGTCAGCCGCACGAACTACCAGACGCTCGAAACGCTCCCCGACCTTGCCCACGGACTCGGCGCGGACGGGATCAACCTGATCCCCGTGGATGACCATTGCGGCGAGATCCTGTCCATGCGCAGGAAGGACATTGCCCTTTTCAACTCCGAGATCGCGCCAAGGATAGCCGAACGCGCGCTGGCGTTGGGGCTGATCGTTTCGGATGAGGATGCCTTTCCGTTTGGACGAGACGAGTCCGAGGTCCGTTTGGGACGCGCAGGGAGGTATGCGCTCGGGTATTACGATGACCGTCCCTGTTATGCGCCCTGGACGCACAGTCTCATTGACTTCAATGGCAACGTCTATGTCTGCTGCATGACGCGCGAACGCATCCCGCCGTTGGGCAATATCAGAAATCAAGCTTTCAAGGAAATATGGGAAGGCGCCGCGTATCGCCGCATCCGCTTAAAAATGCATCCGCCTGCGCTGGCGGCTTGCAGGCGGTGCGATGATTTTATCGAGCAGAATAAAAGTATTTGGGAGACGATCGGACCGTATTAACCTTTCGTCATTGCGAGGGCGATGCTCTTTCGCCCGAAGCAATCCCCTCTGACACTTGGAGATTGCTTCGTCGCCCTACGGGCTCCTCGCAATGACGGGTAACATCAACTCAAATCCGAGAACATATCTGCGCGGTCGTCCTCGTCCCACGTGCTCGCTCGGTTGAACATATCGAGGTCGGCGGCGGTAAAGGTCGCAGCGGCGATCGGCAAAGCAATCGGCTGATCCAAACCCTGCTGGCAGGCAAGGCACACGCGGCCTGCCTGCGTCTGATTTGTATGTTCGTCACAATATCCGCGCCCGCATTTCACACAACTTCCCAACGACGGATTTTCGCAACGATGCGGAACGAGATAACCGATTATCATTTCACATTGATCAGCCATGAAAATTGCTCTCCTCACTGAAAAGTATACACCGGACATTGGCGGACTGGCAATCTCGGCCGAACGACTCGCGCGGCTGCTTGCCTCTGCGGGACACGCGGTCCGCGTCTTCGTCCCGACCGTGAGCCTGCCCCCCTCCGAAAAGCGGACTCTCATCTCGGGCGGGGTCAGCGTCACGCGCTTCGGCGCGCATAAACGCGTGGATGACACCTTGGTGGATTGGTTCGAACTGGTCGTGGAGGAGCACAAGCGCGAGCCGTTCGACCTGCTCCATGCCTACTTCCTCCCCCAGGCGGGATTTGTCGCGACCTATGCAGGGAAATACCTGAACATCCCCAGTGTTGTCTCCATCCGCGGCAACGACATCGAGCGCGCCGCCTTCGACCCGTCAAAATTCCCGCATGTGATGTATGCGTTGCAGAATGCAAGTGCGGTCACAACGAATGCAGGCGAATTGGCAAAGAAAGCCAAAGCGTTCATCGACAGAGAAATTCACATTATCCCCAATGGTATCGATACCGATCATTTCAAGCCGATGGAGAGGAATGAGGCGTTGGCGGAGAGTATTCTGGATTCCGACAGCCTGCTGCCGAAGATCGGGAAGCTAGCTTCCCGAATCCATAATCCCATCATCGGCTTTGTCGGTGAACTGCGGGAAAAGAAGGGATCTGGCTACTCTCCTAAATGCCTATGCGCAAATCAGCAAAGAAAATGCCTGTTTCCCTGCTCATCGTTGGTGAAGTCCGCGAGGGCGAAGACAAAAAGCTATTCGACGAATTCCGAAGTGCCAATCCGCAATTACCAATTACCATTACAGGACACGTCCCCCACAATGACCTGCCCGCCTACTATTCCTTGATGGATGTCTTCGTCCATCCGTCCCTGCGGGATGGGATGCCGAATGCGGTACTCGAAGCAATGGCGTGCGGGAAAACAGTCATTGCCACGCCCGTCGGCGGCATGTTGGATGTCATCGAGGACGGCGTGAATGGGTTCTTTGTGAACGTCAACGACGCCGAGGGGTTGGCAGAGAAAATGGCTGAGGTGTTGAGGCAGCCTGAGAAACGGGAAGCAGTTGGCAGGTCCGCGCGGGAGACGGTTCTGGGTCAATTCACGCTTGAGAAAGAACTGCAGGCGAATCTGGAAGTCTATCGAAGTCTTGGAGTAACAAAATGAACCATCGAATCGAACACGACCTTTTGGGGGATCATCCCGTCCCCAGTGAAGCCTATTACGGCGTGCACACCGCGCGGGCGTTGGAAAATTTCCCGATCAGTAATATCCCGATCAGCACCTATCCGAGCCTGGTCAAGGCGCTGGCGTGCGTCAAGCAGGCGTGTGCGCAGGCGAACAAGGACCTCGAACTGCTCTCTGCCGAACAGGCGGCTGCCATCATTCAGGCGTGCGAGGAGATCCGCGCGGGGCAATGGCACGACCAATTTGCCGTGGACGTCATTCAGGGCGGCGCAGGGACGTCCACGAACATGAACGCCAACGAAGTCATCGCCAACCGCGCGCTGGAGATCATGGGACACGGGCGCGGCGAGTATACATTCCTGCATCCGCTCGAGCAGGTCAATTTGAGCCAGAGCACGAACGACGTCTACCCGACGGCGGTCAAGGTGGCATTGCGCTTCCTGATCGACGACCTGATCGCAGGCATGGAAGTGCTGCGTCTCGCCTTCGCCGCCAAAGCCGAGGAGTTCAAGGACATCCTGAAAATGGGGCGCACCCAATTGCAGGACGCCGTGCCGATGACGCTCGGTCAGGAGTTCAGCACGTATGCCGTGATGCTCGAAGAAGACCAACAGCGCCTGCGCGAGGGCGCCCTGCTCATCCAGGAAATGAACCTCGGCGCGACAGCCATTGGCACGGGCATCAACGCGCATCCCGATTACGCCGCGCTGGCTAGAAAACATCTCAGTGAGGTGACGGGTATCGAGTACATCACCGCCGGCAACCTCGTCGAAGCCACCCAGGATGTGGGCGCGTTTGTGCAACTCTCAGGCGTGCTTAAGCGTGTGGCGGTAAAACTCTCGAAGATCTGCAACGACCTGCGTCTCCTTTCCTCTGGACCTCGGACCGGCTTTGGCGAGATCAACCTGCCTGCCGTCCAGGCGGGGTCGAGCATCATGCCGGGCAAGGTCAACCCGGTCATCCCGGAAGTGGTCAACCAGATCGCGTTCCTCGTCATCGGCAACGACGTGACCGTGTCCTTCGCCGCCGAAAGCGGACAGTTGCAGCTCAACGCCTTCGAGCCGATCATCGCGCACAGCCTGTTCGACAGTCTCATTTACCTGCGCAACGGCTGTCTCACCCTCGCCGAACGCTGCGTGAAGGGCATCACCGCCAACCGCGCACGGCTGGACGAGCACATGACCCGCTCGGTCGGAATTGTCACAGCGTTGAACCCGTTCATTGGGTACGAGAATGCAAGCTCGGTGGCGAAAGAGGCGTACGCGTCCAACAAGAGCGTGACCGAGATCGTGCTGGAGCGCGGTCTGCTGACCAAGGCTGAACTGGACGAGATCCTGAAGCCCGAAGTGCTGACCCGACCGCGCTGGATCAGGAAGGAACCTGGACAAAAGTAAGTATGGACATTCTCATTCGGTCTGAAAGGGCAACGGACGCCGAAGCGATCGCAGAGGTCACGTATGCGGCGTTCCTCGGCAAATTCAGCGACCACCCCACCGAGCACCTGGTGGTGGATGGCTTGCGCGAAGCGGGCATGCTCACCCTCTCGCTGGTGGCTGAGGCGGACAGCAAAGTCGTCGGGCATGTGGCGTTCTCGCCCGTGACCATCAACGACGAGTTCGTCGGCTGGTACGGGCTGGGACCGATTTCCGTCATGCCTGAATTGCAGAAACAGGGCATCGGCTCGAAATTGATACTGGAAGGATTGGTAAGACTGCGCAACCTCGGCGCAAAAGGATGCGTGCTCGAGGGCAGTCCCGCCTACTATCAGCGCTTCGGTTTCAAGCCGTACGCTGGTCTGACCTATCATGCCTCTCCCGCCCCCGAGTTTTTTATGGCGCTCCCCTTTTACGAGGAGGCGCCAACAGGCCAGGTTGAGTTTCACAAGTCGTTTTATGTGCAAGCGGAATAAACTATTTTAGAGCAGGAGACCCATGACCAATCTTTTTGACTCCACGAAAACCGTAAAATCCGAACTCAACAAACAGAAATACATCGCCTCGGATGAGATCGCGACGATCGTATATCTCGCGCAGAAACTGGGCAAGCCGCTCCTCACGGAGGGACCTGCCGGCGTCGGCAAGACGGAACTCGCCAAGGCACTCGCGTCCGCGACGGGACGGGAACTGATCCGCCTGCAGTGTTACGAGGGGCTGGACGAGTCGAAGGCATTGTACGAATGGGAATATTCCAAGCAATTGCTCTACACGCAGTTGTTGCGCGACAAGTTGAACGACACGCTCGGCAAAGCGGAATCTCTGGGTGAAGCCGCTGACAAATTGGCAAAAGAAGAGGATGTCTTCTTCTCCGAACGTTTCCTGTTGCAACGCCCTTTGCTGAAGGCGATTTTGTCCGAACAACCGACCGTACTGCTGATCGACGAAATTGACCGCGCGGATGCCGAATTCGAAGCCTTCCTGCTCGAAGTGCTGAGCGACTTCCAGGTGTCCGTCCCTGAACTGGGGACGCTCTCCGCGAAGCACAGGCCATTCGTCGTGTTGACATCGAATAACACACGCGAACTCTCCGAAGCGCTGAAACGGCGTTGTCTGTATCTCTTCATCGATTATCCGACGCTGGAGGAAGAACTGGCGGTCGTGCGGCTCAAAGTCCCCGACCTGAACCCGAAACTCGCCCAGCAAGCCGTGGAATTCGTCCAACGCCTGCGCAAAGCGGACATGCGCAAGTCGCCGTCCATCAGCGAGACACTGGATTGGGCGAACGCGCTCGTGGCGTTGAACGCGTCCAATCTGGATAAGGACACGCTGGAAGATACGCTCTCGGTGTTGCTGAAACACGAGGCGGATCTGCAAAAGGCAAAACGGCAAATGCTCACTCCGCCCAAACCGCAGCAGAGACAGACGCCGGATGAGTATGGAAGGTTTTCAGGGAATTGATAATGGTGGTAGGGGCACAGCGAGATCGATTTACCGTCATGACGGTCAATTGATCCCGCTGTGCCCCTACGGAGATTATGAAATGGAATCCCGTATCTTACAGTTGATCTCAGCGTTACGCGCGAGCGGGGTGCGCGTGTCTTTGGCGGAGTCTGCCGAGGCGTTCTCGGCTGTGGATTTGATGGGGATCCAGGACCGCGAGGAATTTCGTCTGTCCCTGCGCGCAACACTTGTCAAAGATGTAAAAGACCTGCCCACCTTCGACAAACTATTCCCCTCTTCTTCGGCACGGGACAGCCGCCGATGATGGGCGGGAATCCATCCGATGAAATGACGCCCGAGGAAGCGCAGATGTGGGCGGAGGCGATGAAACAGTTCGCGCAGAATCTACGTCAGCGGATGGAAAGGCTGATGAATGGCGAGCAACTGTCCAAGGAAGAACTGGAGGCGCTCGGTCAGATGGTTGGATTGAATCAAACTGACGACCTCCGTTATCAAAAATGGATGGCGGATCGCATGATGCGCGCGCTAGCGTTCCCAGAAGTCCGCGAGGCGATGAAGGAGTTGATGGAACAACTCCAGCAGATGGGCATGAGCCGCGACCGCGTCGAGCAGATGCGTCAGATGATCCAGCAGAACATGGAGGGGATGCGCGAGCAGATCGAACAGTTCGCGGGTGAACGCATTGCCGAGAATATGAGCGAAAAACCGCCTGGCGAGCGCGCCGATAATTTGATGAACCGTCCGTTCAACATGTTGAGCGATGCAGATAAAAAGGCATTGCAAAATGAAGTTAAGCGGCTCGCCGCGATGCTGCGCACGCGCATCGCCCTGCGGCAGAAGCGCGCCAAAAGCGGACAACTCGACCCGAAGGCGACCATCCGCACGAACCTCAAATATCACGGCGTGCCGATGGAGATCAAACACAAAGACCGTGTGCGCAAACCGAAGATCGTGGTCATTTGCGATATCAGCACGTCGATGCGTTTTTGTTCGGAGTTGATGTTGAGTTTTCTGTTCGCGTTGCAGGGACAGGTGCGCAAGACGCATGCCTTTGCGTTCATCGACCATCTCGAGTCGATCTCGGAGGATTTCAGCGGCTCGAATGCCGACGAGGCGATCCAGTCCGTTCTGTGGCGCATGCCCAGCGGACACTACAACACCGACCTCGGCTGGTCGTTGAACGATTTCCAGAACGAGTATATGGATACATTGAACAGCGGGACGACCCTCATCATCGTCGGCGATGGACGCAACAACTATTATGAGCCGCGCCTCGACGTTTTCTCCACGATGACCCGCCGCGCCGCACGGACCATCTGGCTGAATCCCGAACCCCCGGCCTTGTGGCACGGCGACAGCGACATGCCCAAATACGCGCCGCTGTGCGACAGCGTGTTGAAGGTCAGCAACCTGAGGGAACTCGCAGATGCAGTGGATACGTTGATGGCGGGCTGAGGTCAGTCATCAGTGAACAGTTATCAGTTGGACACCCTATCTGATCTGGAATTGATCAACCTCAACGCTGAACATGTCACATATCGAGGGCGGTCTGCTTTGCGGCTTATACAAAAGGATATGGACAGCGAAGGGGAATGCATCGCCATCCTTCGGGACTCAACTTTCAAAAACGGAGTGCTTGAGACCGAGATCGCGGGTCTACCACGGGAAGGTGCGTTCGAAGGGGCACGCGGGTTTGTGTGAATTGCATTTCGCGTCCAGCCGCAGGGCAGGCAATTCGAGTACCTTTTCATCCGTCCCACCAACGGGCGCGCGGACGATCAACTTCGGCGCAATCATTCCACGCAATATTGTTCGCATCCCGATCATCCGTGGTTTAGGTTGCGCGAGGAAAGTCCAGGCGTGTATGAGTCCTATACTGATCTCGTCGTCAGCGAATGGACGAGGATCAAGATCGTTTTTTCGGGCGTCCGCGCAGAGCTGTATGTCAACGGCGCGGAACAGCCGTCTCTGATCGTCAACGATTTGAAGTTGGGGGAAACACAGGGTCAGATCGCCCTCTGGGTCGGTGGCGGGACGGAGGCGCATTTCTCTGAATTGATGGTTATGCCGTTCGAATGAAGAAATTCAAGGGAAAACTCCAAAATCCAGTCTTAAGGACTATTCACTGGTACGCGATGAACCAATATACTTAGAATTGACATGGAAACCCGTTTACCCAAGATCATGGTCGTCGACGACGACGAAGACTTCACAAAGTTGTACAGGGAATATCTCAAAATGGTGGGGTTTGACGCCGTTGCCGAGAATAAAAGCTCGAAGGCAATGGAAACGGCGCACGCCGAAATCCCTGACCTCTTTGTACTTGACTTGATGATGCCCGCGCCCGACGGATTCCAACTATGCCGGATGCTGCGGGCTGACCCTGCATTCAGGCGCACGCCCATCATCATTGTCACCGCGCTCACTGACCTGGATAGCAGGATGGTTGCCATAGGTGCAGGCGCAAACGACTATCTCACCAAGCCCTTCCACATTGAAGACCTGAAAACGAGAATCAATGCACTACTGGAGAAAAAATAGAAAGCAGGGGGTGCAAAGGAAAGAGGAGAGACTCGATGTTCTTCGCTGAACTGTGCCCATCAAAGGTAACGGGAGGCAAGGCAAACCTCGTGGGTGGCGCCGGTTTGGGAGGCGGAGCAGGTTATCGGCCGGGGAAGAGGCGGCTCGTCATCCGCCGGTTTTCGAGTTTGCGAAACCGATAGCAAATTCATGACAAATCCCAGCCAAAAACAAGAAATGTCAATATAATAAGGGCTGGAAATGAGATACATCTTGGTGGCACAAAACCTGTTTGAAACGGGGGCTGAATGGTATTTCAGTATTCACCCTATATAATTCCACTGCTGATTGCGGCGCTGGTTTCGGCCTGGGTGGTCGTTTATTGCTGGCCGCGCCGGCATTCCCCCACGGCCTTTGCGCTCATGCTCCTGGGGATCGCCATGACGGCATGGTCTGTCGGATACGCGCTGGAGATCGCCGGAACAAACCTTGAGACCAAATTGTTTTGGGGGAAGATGCAGTACCTTGCCATTCCGCTCGTGCCGGTGATCTGGCTGGTACTTGGTCTGAGTTATGCTAACCTTACGCAATGGCTGGCCAGGCGAAGCATTCCTTTACTGCTGTTTCTGCCGCTTCTTACCATCGCACTGGCTCTCACCAATGATTCTCACAACCTGATCTGGACGAAAACGTTCTTCAGCCAGACCGGCAGTTTTTCCTCCCTGGGGGTGGAGTACGGCATCTGGTTCTGGATCCATTCGGCTTTTTCGTATGTGCTTCTCCTCACAGGCACCGTCATCCTGGTCAGGTCCATTGCCCGCATCAAACTGCCCTACAAGAGACAGGTGCTGGCCCTGCTGATCGGGGTGCTGGTACCGTGGATCGGGAATGCCATTTATATCTTTGGACTAAGCCCGATCCCCCGCCTGGACCTCACGCCGTTCTTCTTCACGGTCAGTCTTGCTTCGTTCACTTTGAGTATTTACGGCTTCCGATTGATTGACCTGTCGCCGATCGCCCAGGACATCGTCATCGAGGAAATGAAAGACGGCATGATCGTGCTGGATATACAGAACCGCGTCGTGGACATCAACCCCTCTGCGGTGAAGTTGCTCAGCACGACCGAATCGCAGGTCATCGGCAAGACGATTCCCAGGGTCATCACCAACCTACCGCACCTGATCGCCCGGTATATGGAAACACCAGAAGCGCTGGATGAGATAACGATCGGGAACGGCGACGCACAACGATGGTATGAACTACGCATATCTTCACTGAACGACAGGAGAAACCGTTTCATAGGCAGGGTGCTCACGATCCATGATATTACTTCGAGAAAGAAAACCGAAATCCTCCTGCAGGAAAGCGAAGCGCGCTACCGGCAGATCGTGGAAAATGCCAGCGACGTCATCTATCGCACCGACGCCCAAGGGAACTTCACGTATGTAAACCATATTGCGCTCCGCCTGATGGGCTTCAAGGACGAAAAGGAGGTTCTGGGCAGACACTTTCTCGAATTTGCCTCCCCGGCTGCCCGTCACCAGTTGAAGCGCTTTTACGATAAGCAATTTCTCAGCGGTGAGGAAAATTCCTATAACGAATTTCCCGCAATCACCGCCGACGGCAGGGAAATCTGGTTCGGCCAGAATGTCCAGATCATCAATGACGGTGGTGTCGTCACAGGCTTCCAGGCGGTGGCCCGCAATATCACAGAAAGGAAGCAGTCAGAAAGCGCCATGGCCTTTGCACGCGACCAGGCGATCGAGGCAAACAGGCTGAAAAGCCAATTGCTCGCCAAGGTAAGCCACGAATTGCGCATCCCCTTAAGCGCGATCCTGGGATTCGCAGAACTGCTCCGTGACAACGTATACGGCCAGTTGTCAGGCAGGCAAAAGTCCGCCATAACGGAAATCATCGACAGCACCGACTACCTCGCAAAACTGATCGAGGACCTGCTCTTCGAAGCGCAGGTGGAGGCCAAAGTTGTAAAACTCAACAAGGAGCCTATTGCGCTCGATGATTTTATCCGCGGGATCGAAAGGAACATGTCCATTCTGGCCCGCAACAAAAAACTGGGCATCTCTTTCACCTGCTCCGGTGACCCGCCCGCCACGATAACCGGCGACCGTCAAAGGCTGCAACAAGTCATGGTCAACCTGATCGGGAATGCGATCAAGTTCACAAAAACCGGCGATGTACGGGTCCGTGTGTTTTGCCCGGACCCCGATCACTGGAGTTTCGATGTTTCCGATACGGGGATCGGAATCCCTGACGAGGTGCAGAACAAAATCTTCGAACCGTTCCGCCAGGTGGAAGGCGCGGTCACGGAGGAGAACCGCGGAACAGGCCTGGGACTGGCGATCACGCAGCAACTCGTCGAATTGATGGGTGGGGATATCAAGGTGTCAAGTAAGGTAAAAGTCGGAAGCACTTTCACTGTTACCCTTCCCAACAGATAAGGAGGAAAACCATGGACAACCCATTCATCATCATCGTCGAAGATGACCCGAAACTTGGGGTGATTTATGAGACCGCCCTGCGGGAGGCCGGCTTTCAGACTTTTCTCGACCCGCGGGGGGATCAGTTCATGGACAAATTGACCACGCCCAACCTGTGCCTGGTCATCCTCGACCTCCACCTCCCGTACATCTCAGGCGTGGAAGCCTTGAAAAATATTCGAAACACCCCGGTTGGGGAGAATTTGCCGATCATTGTCCTGACCGCTGACTTTATCCAGGCAAAGACAATTAGCCATCTTACAGAACACATCCTGATAAAGCCTGTTAGCCTGACACGCCTCCTCAAGTTGATCAACAGCTTGCTGGTCTCAGATGTAAAATAAAGCGTTGAAGATGGGGACTCTGAAAATGATCAACTGGTTTCGTGCAAAAGCCTTGGAATCATTGCACGACAGTGATTGCCGCCTTTTGAAAACAGGACTTCACCATGACACATCCCATCCTCACCCAACAACACGGACCAATCCTTGAAATTGCGCTCAACCGTCCTGAAGCCTTCAACGCCTTCAGCCTTGACATGATGGTCATGCTCGGCGATGCGCTGGCTGGCGCCGCAACGGACGAGTCGGTCAAAGGGGTTCTGCTCACCGGCAAAGGGAAGGCTTTCTGCTCGGGCGGCGACCTGAAATGGATCAGCCAGCAGGCGGGGGACGCGGGTTCCACGCTTCACAGACTTGCGCCGCAGTTCCACATTGCGATCACGGAGATCCGGCGGATGCCGAAGCCGGTCGTGGCGGCGGTCAATGGGATTGCGGCAGGCGGCGGCTTTTCGCTGGCGCTGGCGTGCGACTTCCGCGTGATGGCGGAGTCCGCGGTGCTCAGGCAGGGTTACACCTCGAGCGGATTGAGCATTGACGGCGGAGGGACGTTCGCCCTGCCCCGCCTGGTCGGGTTGGCGCGTGCGCTGGAGATCGCCGCATTTGACCAGCCGATTTCCGCGTCACAGGCTTTGGAATGGGGACTGGCCACAAAGGTCGTACCAGATTCCGAGGTCCAGAAAGAAGCGCTTTCCATCCTTGAGGGACTGTCGCGCACGGCTCTCCATTCGTTCGCCTGGTCAAAGAAATTGTTTTTGGAATCGTTCACCAATACCCTGGAAACGCAACTCGAGTTGGAACGCCAGGGGATCAGCGACTGCGCCCGTCACCCGGACGGAAAAGAGGGCATCAAAGCCTTCGTTGAAAAACGAAAACCAGTGTTTTAGTGCATACGGTCTGGAAGATTTCGCAACGCTCCGACATAACACGCTTGCCATATTCCTTGATTGCCTGTAAGATAAACTCATCTTTCAAAGCAAGGAAGCATTCATGTCAAAGATCCTGATCGTTGACGACGAAATCACCATCACCGAATTGATGAAATCCCTGGTCAAAATGGATGGTCACGAGCCGATAATAGTCAATGACAGCCTGCAAGCCATGGAGGTCGCCAGGTCTGTTGACCCCGACCTGATCACCCTCGATCTGATGATGCCGGGACTGAACGGGTTCGAATTGTGCGAACTCCTGCATAATGACCCGGATTTCTCGGACACTCCCATCATCATCATCAGTGCGAAGGACGACCCCAAAAGCAGGGAAAAAGCCCTTGCCGCCGGCGCAAGGGAGTACATGATAAAGCCCTTCGACATCGACGAGTTCCTGGAAAGGATCAAGTTCTTTGCATCGGTTTGAGATCGTTTGGAAATTTCAACCATTTCTAGATGGAGAAAAGGACAGGTTTGGGCGTATAATTGCGCAAATTGCAGGCGTAGAATTCATTGGAGAGAACTCATCACTGCCCGGGAATAAGATATGACGAAAATCATGGTCGTGGACGACGATAAAGATGCAACATCCCTGTTCGAGGAGGTACTTAAAGCTGAAGGATATGAACCGATTGCGCTGAACGAAAGCGCACTGGCCGTATCGATTGCCAAACAGGAATTGCCTGCGCTGTTCATCCTTGACCTGATGATGCCCGAGCCGGACGGTTTCAAATTATGTCGCATGCTACGCAGGGAACCCGAGTTCAGAAGAACGCCCATCATCATTGTCACCGCCCTGAACGACACGGACAGTCGCATCGTCGCCATTGGTGCGGGAGCCAACGATTACCTGACAAAACCCTTCCGCCTCGATGAACTCTACACGAGCATAAAAGAGCAGCTCAGCGAAAAGTAATCATCCGACCGCCCCAACGAGGGCGGTTTTTGTTATACAATACGGGGAACATGTCCAACGCCATCGAAACCCATCAACTTACCAAACGCTTCGGCGACGTCCTGGCGGTCGATGCCATTGACCTGCGCGTCGGAACCGGCGAGATCTACGGTTTTCTTGGTTTGAACGGCGCCGGCAAGACCACCACCATCCGCGCGTTGTTGGGGATGATCCGCCCGAGCGGGGGCAATGTCAAGGTGCTGGGACAGGCTGTCGGTCCAAATGGACGCGGGCCGTGGGCGCAGGTTGGGCACCTCGTCGAGAGTCCATCTGCATATCCCGAATTGACCGTCCGTGAAAATCTGGATGTCGCCAGACGCCTGCACCGCAAACAGGATGTCAAACTTGCGGGCGAGGTCATCGAACGACTTGCGCTCGGCTCCTACGCGGACCGAAAGGCTGGCACGCTCTCGAGCGGCAATCTCCAACGCCTCGGGCTTGCGCGTGCACTTTTGCATGAACCCGAACTATTGATCCTCGACGAACCCGCCAACGGACTCGACCCCGCAGGCGTTGTTGAGATAAGAGAACTCTTGCGCTCCCTGGCACGCGATAAAGGCGTGACGGTCTTCATGTCCAGCCACATCCTGACAGAGGTGGACCGGCTGGCAACGCGCATCGGCATCATCCACCAGGGAAGGTTGATCGAGGAGCTAAGTGCGGGAGATCTGGAAAAACTGCGCGCACAAAGGCTGGAGATCAAAGCGCGCAACCTCGAAGCCGCCCAGATCTGCCTGCACAGCGCCGGTTACAAGTATGTGGTCAAGGATGAAGTCATCATTCTTGATAACCCGCACGCAATTGCCCACCCCGATGACATCGCGCACATCCTCGTCAACGCGGGTACGCCGCCCACCCACCTCGCCGTGGTGCAGCAAAATCTCGAAGAACACTTCATGCAATTGACGGCCAATTCGTCATTGCGAGTGGCGCCCAGCGCCACGAAGCAATCTCCAACAAACGAGGAGAAACCGCAATGATAAATCTTAAGTCATCCCTCTGGACAGAAACCCTTAAGATCCTCCGCTCAAAAGTGCCGTTGTTCACATCGATCGGTTTCCTCATCCTGCCGCTGGTTGGCGGGCTTTTCATGATCATCCTGAAAGACCCCGAAGCCGCCAAGTCAATGGGGTTGATCAGCACAAAGGCACAGATCACAGTTGGCACAGCGGATTGGTCTGCGTTCTTCAACATGCTTTCGCAGGGGACTGCCATTGGCGGCGCGATCCTGTTTTCGATTGTCACCGCATGGATATTCGGACGTGAGTTCTCGGATCACACCGTTAAGGAATTACTGGCATTGCCCACCTCGCGCGAAGCGACGGTCACTGCCAAGTTCATCGTTATCGCTGTGTGGACTCTCATCCTGACTGTGGCAATGTTCATCGTCGGTTTGATCGTCGGCGCTCTGGTTGACATCCCTGGCTGGTCAGGCGAACTTCTCGGCAGTTCCATTGTGAATATACTCGGTTCGACTTTACTAAACATGATACTAATGCCGTATGTTGCCTTGCTTGCAAGTACAGGGCGCGGATACATCCCACCATTCGGTTGGACGATCCTCATGGTTGCCCTGGCGCAGATCGCTATCATCACCGGCTGGGGCGATTGGTTCCCCTGGGCCGTTCCTGCACTGTTCAGTGGAGCGGCAGGTCCGCGTGTGGAGTTGCTTGGCATCCATGGATATATCGTTGTGCTTGTTGCCAGTATTCTCGGTTTCGCCGCGACGTTTCACTGGTGGCGAAGCGCAGACCAGACCCGGTGACCCCGCCGCATGTCTCCCCTCGTCGAAGTCGCTGCCCTCTTCCTCAAGCTTGGTTTCACCGCCTTCGGTGGTCCAGCCGCGCACATTGGAATCATGCACGATGAGGTCGTCCAACGCCGCAAGTGGCTGACCGACGAGGAATTCCTTGACCTGCTCGGTGCCACCAACCTGATCCCCGGTCCCAACTCGACCGAAATGGCGATCCACATCGGCTACCTGCGCGCCGGCTGGCCCGGATTGCTCGCGGGAGGTTTTTGTTTTGTAGCGCCTGCCACATTGATCGTGCTCATCCTTGCCTGGCTTTACGTACAATACGGAACAACACCGCAAGCGGAATGGCTTTTATATGGCATCAAACCTGTGGTCATCGCCATCATTGCCCAGGCATTGTGGACGCTCGGCGGTAAGGCGTTAAAGAACCGAATATTGGCGGTCATCGGCATCACGGTCTTTGGGCTTTATTTCCTGAAAATCAACGAGATCGCGTTGCTCTTCGCGGGCGGGCTGGTCTTCCTGCTCATCACGAATTACAAACGCGGCAAGACTCCAAATCCGCTCATTCTCTTCCCATTCAGCGGTCTCGCCCTCGCACAACTCGCGATTCCGTTCAGCCTTCCCATCCTTTTCCTGACGTTTCTAAAGATCGGTTCCATCCTGTACGGAAGCGGCTACGTTCTGCTCGCATTCCTGCGCAACGACTTCGTCCTGCGCCTCGGCTGGCTGACCGACCAGCAACTCATCGACGCGGTCGCCATCGGTCAGGTCACGCCTGGTCCGCTTTTCACCGCCGCCACGTTCATCGGATACATCCTCGGCGGCACTTCCGGGGCGTTGCTTGCCACGCTCGGCATCTTTCTCCCATCATTCGTTTTTGTGGCGATCTCCAACCCGCTCATCCCGAAGATTCGAAATTCTTCGTGGGCAGGCAGTCTGCTGGATGGAGTGAACGCCTCTTCTCTCGGACTGATGGCGGCTGTCACTGTCCAACTGGCCTTCTCCTCGCTGACAGATCTCTTCACCGCAATAATCGCCACCCTCAGTCTCATTTTGCTCCTGCGTTACAAGATCAACACCACCTGGCTCCTCGCCGGCGGAGCGGTCGCAGGGTTTGTAACTTCATTTATCCGCTAAAAACAGGGACATTATGCCCGTCTCCCCCGCCTACTCAAAAACCATCACCGTTCCCAAAGAAGTCATAGACGGGAACGGACATGTCAACAACGTCGTCTACGTCCAATGGATGCAGGACATCGCCGTCGAGCATTACGCCTCCATCGGCGGCATCAAGGCGCAGGGACCTGACGCCACATGGGTCATCCGTGAGCACAAGATCGAATATTTCCTGCCTGCCTTCGAGGGCGAAGAGATCGAGGTCCGCACCTGGGTGGAAAATATCCGCCGCGTGCGCTCACTGCGCAAATACGAATTCGTCCGCAAATCGGACAATAAAGTTCTGGTCGAAGGGGAAACGGATTGGGTGTTCGTGGATGTCAAAACCGGCAGACCTCAACCCGTGCCGCCGGAAGTGATCGAGACCTTTCTCTCGGGCAAATAAAAAGAAACCGCCGGTGACGGCGGTCTCTTTTTGTCAGAAACTGTTATTGAACTGAGAATTCAGCCGAGTTGATCAGAACATCGTTGAAGTAGATTTCAACCTTGTAGAGACCGGTCGGCCAGCCGCCATCCGGCGGGGGATAGTAGAAGTAGACAGTCCCGTTGAAACCATCTTCATCAATATTAATGTCCGCTTCATCGAACACCTCGTTCGCACCTAGTCCCTCCACGTCAACCGCATACCACTTGGAAGTGACCACGTTCCCCACCACACCGTTCGACAGGTCGGTGACCACATAGATGGTTTCTGATGCGGAAAAGACGCTCGACGGCTGGTTGCCGTCCTGGTCCTTTGCCGTGCGGACGTTGTCCAGGGTCGGGTCGCCGAACGAACAGGCAAGGCTGGAGGCAACCAACGCAAGGACAGCAAACAAAACGATCAATTTGTTCTTCATTTGCATTCTCCTTTTGAAATATGGGCGGTAGTATATCCTATTCGACCTCAATATAGATACGTTTATTGATTGCCCCTTTACTCTTATAGTCTGTCACGCGGATCGTGCCGACCTCCCTCGTGTTGCGAACATGCGTCCCGCCGTCGGCTTGCAGGTCGAGGCCCACGATCTCGACCGTCCGCACCTGCTGGATGCCCTCGGGCAGGAGGTTGATCTTCGTGCGGATCAGGTCTGGGATCTGGAACGCCTCTTCGCGTGGCAGGATCTTGACTCGTACATCCCGAGCCTGAGCCACCTCCCGGTTCACCGCCGCTTCGATCTCGCGCACGAGGTCGCCGCGCATCGTCGCAAACTCGAAATCCATGCGCCCCTTGAGCGGCTCCATGTCCCCGCCGGTGACCAGCGCGCCGTAATCGCGGAACACCGTCCCGCACAGCACGTGGAGGGCGGTATGGGTGCGCATCAGCTTGTATCGCCGCACCCAGTCCAAAGTCCCGTGTGAAGCGGAGCCGGGCGCAGGCAAAGGCGCGTCCCCGCCGAGGAAGTGCAGGACGTCCTCTCCCTGCTTTTTCACCTTGTCCACCGGGTAGACCACGCCGTTCACGAGCAGGCTTCCCAGGTCGCAGGGTTGTCCCCCACCGCCCGGGTAAAAAGCTGTTTTGTCGAGCACAACGGCGCGTGAGTCCGCGATCACCGCGGTGACATTGGCTTCGAATTCCTGAAGATAGGCATCGGTTTGATAGGACAACTCGGTCATGGTTCCTCCAGCGACGAAGTGTACTCCTAATGATAAATTCAGCCAATGGCGATACAATATCGTCATATTCCGCCATCGGAGGACACATGAACCCGCAGATCATCGTGATCGACGGCAAGACCTATAACAGCGTCACCGAAATGCCGCCGGATGTACGCGCGCGGTACGAGCAGGTGATGAGAGGTATGAAGGATGTGAACCGTGACGGTACGCCGGACGTTTTCGACGCCGCTCCGCCCGCCCCGGTCATGTCCAGCGGCATGAGGTTCGTCGTGGACGGGCGGGAATACACCAGCATCGAAGACCTGCCGCCTGAGGCGCGCGCAAAATACGAACAGGCGATGGGCGCGCTGGACAAAAACCAGAACGGAATGCCTGATTTTCTGGAGGGCATGCTGGGGATGTTCCCGCAGACGCCCGCCCAGCCGGGCACACCGGCGACTCCAGCCCCGCGCCCCGCTTCGCGCGTCCCTCAGACTGCCTCTCCTGCAATTACCCCGGACACATCCAACGGCTGGATGCTGGCGTTGGCAGGCGGATTCCTGTTATTGCTGTGTGCTGCTGGCGCGGCCGGGGTTTGGTATTTCTTCCTTCGTTGAAATGGCCCCGGTTTGTGAATTGTCTGACAATATTAGCGTTTCATTAGAGATCGAATACCCGCTTGACTTTGATTTTGAATTTCTGTATAGTAATTTGGAGCGTAAATCGGCACGGATTGCCCCACCGGCAGGCGTGCCTTTTGTTTCGCATGTTATCAAATCCCATTATTAAGGAGAACCAATGATCCAAGTCAATGGTCTCATAAAAGACTATGGAGTCCGTCGCGCTCTCGACAATATCACTTTCGATGCGAATCAGGGTGAGATTGTCGGATTTCTCGGGCCGAACGGCGCAGGCAAAACCACCACCATGCGCATCCTGACCGGCTACATGCCCCCCACCGGCGGGGAAGCCATTGTGGCGGGGTATGACGTGGTGGAGGAATCGCTCGAGGTCCGCAAGCGCGTTGGTTACCTGCCTGAAACCGTCCCGCTATACAATGACATGACCGCGCTGGACTACCTCAAGTACATGGCGGAGTTGAGACAGATCCCCCACGCGGATGACCGCGCCTGGGAAACGCTCGAGATGGTTGACCTGGATGAACGCGCCAACAGTTTCATCGGCAATTTCTCGAAAGGCATGCGCCAGCGCGTCGGGTTGGCACAGGCGCTTCTGCACCGACCCGAGGTCATCATCCTGGATGAACCGACCATCGGTCTGGACCCGGCGCAGGTCGTCGAGGTCCGCAGGGTGATCCGCGAGATCGGCAGGGACCGCACCGTCCTGTTCTCCACACACATTCTGTCCGAAGCGCAGCAGATCTGCGACCGTGTGCTGATCATCAACAAGGGGAAGATCGTCGCTGAGGACACCCCTGAGAACCTGCAATCCCGTGTCCTTGGGGCGGAGCGCGTCCTGCTGCGCGTGCGCGGCGACGGGGACGGGCTTGCCGAAACGGTCAAAAGTATCAAAGGGACGCGCAAAGTGGCAGCCCAGGACGATACCTCCGTGGAATTCGAACTTTCCGCCGGGCAGGACGTCCGCCCGCAGGTGGCGAAAGCCGTTGTGCAAGCCGGGTATGAATTGCTCGAAATGCGCCCGGTCGGCATGAGCCTGGAGGAGATCTTCCTCGAACTGACAGACGATAAAGCAGCGGGCAAACGCTCGTGAGGTGAACCATGCGAAATATCTGGACAATTGCAAAAAGAGAATACGATCAATACTTCGTCAGCCCGGTTGCCTATGTTGTGGCATTTGCGATCCTTTTGACCAGCGGTGTGCTGTTCGCCATCAACTTTTACTTCTTCACCCAGAACGCCTTCCAGAATTTCGGCGCCGTGCCAGACTTTGCGCCGATCTCAGGGACGTTCGTTTTCCTGCTTGTACTCTCCACACCGGCGCTCACCATGAGACTCATCTCAGATGAAGCCCGCATGGGGACCCTGGAATTGCTTCTCACGGCTCCCATCCGGGACTATGAACTGGTCATCGGAAAATGGCTGGGAGCGATGCTTTACATCCTCTCCCTGCTGGTCGTGACACTGATCTATCCCATCGTAACCAGCCGCTTCGTGACCCCGGGCATTGACTGGAGCGTGATCCTGACTTCCTACCTCGGCATGATCCTGCTGGCGGGCGTTTTCCTCGCGTTGGGGACGGCGGTCTCCGCCATGTTCACGAACCAGATCACCGCGTTCTTCGTGTCGCTGGCGCTGTTCATTACACTGTGGTGGCTGGTCGGCTTCCCGGCCAATGTAGTGACCGGTGACAGTGCAAGGCTGTTCGAATATCTTGACATGAAAACGCATTTCTATGGTGCATTGGACTCGGGTGTCATCAACCTTTCCGATATCGTATATTACGTCAGTCTGATCGCGCTGGGCTTGTTCACGGGGTCGGCTGCTGTGGAAATGAGGAGATGGAGATAATGGCAAAAAAGCAACAACCCGCCTGGCACCGCTATACGTTCATTGCCCTGATCGTTGCCGGGCTCGCATTATTAAGCACGATCCTGTTCCTCATCACGAGGGGACTTCTCAACATCGGCATGTTCAGCGGCGCAACGACAGACACATTGAACCGTGGAACCCTCATCAGCCTCGGAGTGCTGATCCTCGGGCTGGCAGTGTACGCCATCCTTGAGCCGGACAAGATCCGCCAGGTATTCACCGGCAGGCAGGCGCGCTATGGGAGCAATATTTTCATCACAGCCATTGCCTTCCTGGGCATCCTGTTCGTCCTGAACTGGTTCGTTTATAACAACCCGCAAAACTGGGATGTGACCGAAGATAGAACGAACACCCTTGCCCCGGAGACCATCCAGGCGCTCGAAAGCCTCCCGGAGCCCGTCAATGCGGTTGCCTTCTACTCCAGCCTTTCCACGGAGACTGCCGCCGAACTGTTGGACAAATTCAAAGCCAACAGCGACGGGAAGTTCGATTACCAGTTCATCAACCCGGATACCGATCCGATCGCCGCGCGCGAAGCGGGCATCACCGGTGACGGGAAGGTCATGCTGGTCATGGGCGAACGCAGGGAGATCGCCAACTTCGCGTCCGAGACCGAACTGACCAAGACCCTGATCAAACTGATCAACCCGGAAGCGCGGGCTGTGTATTTCCTGACCGGTCACGGCGAACATTCGCTTGATTTCAGCGAGATCAGCCTTTCCACAGCCAAATCCACGCTCGAGAGCAAAAACTACACGGTCAACAGCCTGAACCTGCTGGCGGAGAACAAGATCCCCGAAGACGCGCTGGCGATCATCGTTGCCGGTCCCGTCAAACAGGTGTCGGAGTACGAAGTCCAGCTCCTGAAACAATATGTGGACGCGGGCGGTTCGCTGGTCGTCATGCAGGACCCGCTCATCCTGACAGAATTTGGCGATTCCCCGGATCCGCTGGCGGATTACCTTGCACAGGACTGGGGCATCCTCCTGAACAACGACATCATCATTGACCTGAACAGCCAGCAGGCGCTGAATGCCATTTCCGCCTCCGCCAGCGACCACCCGATCACAACGAACCTGAGCCAGAACTATATTGTCATCATGCCGCAGGCGCGCTCGCTCAGCCTGACAACCGCGGCGGAAACCGTCACCCAGACTGCCCTGCTGTTCACATCCCCCAATTCGTGGGGCGAGGTGAATTTCACCAGCGCGGAGGGGAACCAGGTCTCCCTAGACCCTGAAGACCTGCCCGGTCCGTTGACAATGGCGGCTTCCGGTGAAAACACCTCGACCGGCGGGCGTGTGGTGGTATTCGGCAACTCGATCTTCGCAACAAACGACGCATTCGACGCGTACGGCAACGGCAACTTCTTCGTCAACTCTGTGGATTGGGCCGCCGAACAGGAGAATTTGATCAACATCACGCCCAACACACCGACCGTTCGCACCTTCGTCCCGCCCAACCAGATCCAGTTGTTGATCATCCTGCTGGGTTCGGTCCTGCTCATCCCCGGTCTGGTCGTGTTCGCGGGCATTTCCTCCTGGCTGGCGCGCAGGCGGCAGGGATAGGCTATGCGTCGATCCACGGTCATCTATCTTGTTCTCTTTGCGATCGTCCTGGGCGCGGCATATTATTTCAATAACCGCCAGGAAACCGCCGACCTTGAGGCAACTCCCGAGCCAACAACCCCCATCGAATACCTGTTCACTTCCGACAGATGGACTGCCGACCAGCATCCGGATCGAGGCGAAGGCTGGGGAGGTCGTCGAGGTGGCGCGCAATGAGGAAAACGCCTGGGCGTTGATCCTGCCTGAAGAGGCCGCGGCAGACCAGGGGTCGGTGGAAGCGGCGGCAAGTCAGGTCGCAACCATGCGGATCCTGGACCGGGTGCCCGGACTTGCCCCCGATGCGGTCGGCCTGGACGTTCCCGAATACACGATTTCGTTCCAATTCACCAGCGGGGCGGAACGGGTCATCGAAGTGGGTGTTCCTACCCCAACAGAGAGCGGATATTACGTGCGCAGCGAGGGCAGTGAGATCGTGATCGTCAGCCGAAGCGCGGTGGATTCACTCCTCGGACTGCTGACCTTCCCGCCGTACGCGCTGACGGAGACCCCGCCTCCCGCGACGCCCTAAGTTGACCAAACAACCATGAATTCGCAACGCCTTAGCCGTAACATTTCGCAAAACCATACGTCTATAAAAGAGCAACGAAATAGTATTGCTTTTTATCCAAAAAAAGCGTATTCTGATTAAAAAGGAAAATGGTTCATTAAATAATGGATGTAGATAAAATTTTGATGGCGGACGAGGAAGAGGAATTTCCTGCGATTGCCCGGCTCGTGGAACTGGGGCGGCAAAAGGGCTATATCACGCTGGATGACATCATCCACTTCTTCCCCGAAGCTGAACAGGACGTTGAACAACTGGAAGAGGCTTTTTCCGCGTTGTTGAGCGCCGGCATTCCCTTTGTGGAGGATGCCAACCTTGCCGAGCCCAGCGAGGATGAACTGGTGGCAGTGGAGGCGACCGGGGATGTGGAACCGGAAATCGACCCATCCCTCGACGATTACCTCGCCAACATCGACACCGACGATACAATTGGTCTATACCTTAAAGAGGTCAGCCGCGTCCCGCTGTTGACCGCCGATGAGGAAGTCGCGCTCGCCCAGCGCATCGAACGCGGACGCATGTCGCGTGAAGAACTGGCAAAAGGCAACGCCAGCCCGCGCCGCCGCACTGAATTGCGCAAACTGATCGAGGACGGCTGGTCGGCGCGCGAACACCTCATTACAGCCAACTCCCGCCTGGTCATTTCGGTGGCCAAGAAGTACATGGGACGCGGCGTTCCATTTCTGGACCTGATCCAGGAAGGGAACATTGGTCTCATCCGCGCCACGAAGAAATTCGACTATCGCCGCGGTCACAAGTTCTCGACCTATGCCACCTGGTGGATCCGCCAGGCTGTGACGCGTGCCATCGCCGACCAGGGACGCACGATCCGCGTGCCGGTCCACATGGGCGACCAGATCAACAAACTCCTGCGCGTGCAGCACCAGTTGACCCAGCGTCTCGGGCGCGAACCGAGTGTGGAGGAACTGGCCGCGGCATTGGATGTCCCGCCCAAGAAGGTGGAGAATATGATCCAGGTGGCGCGCCGTCCGCTTTCGCTGGAAACGCCGACCGACGACGAGGAAGATTCGGTGCTTGGCGATTTCATCGAGGACGACGAAGCGCCCCCGCCTGACGACACCGCCACCTATAACCTCTTGAAGGAACATCTCGGCGAGGTGCTGAACGGCCTGCCCCCGCGCGAGGTCCGCATTTTGCAGTTGCGCTACGGTCTGCTCGACGGGCAGGCGTACACCCTCGAGGAGGTCGGGCGCAAGATGGGCGTCACGCGCGAACGTGTGAGGCAGATCGAGGCGCAGGCGTTGAGCCGCCTCCGCCATCCCACCATCCGCAGGAAACTGCGGGATTATCTGGGAGAATAATTTCAGAAGCGACTCCGCCCTGGGCGGAGTCGCTTTTTGATTTAGAATGAGGGAATGAAACATTTTTTTCCGCGCATCCAGGATGTCCTGTTCGTTACATTGTTATTATCGGCTTCGCTTCAGGGCGCGTCCATGCTCAACACGGACGGTGACATCGGCAGGCACATCACCATCGGGAACTACATCCTGGAAAACTGGAAGATCCCCACCAACGACATCTTCTCCCACACCATGACAGGTGAACGGCTCGTACCGCACGAATGGCTGGCGCAACTGATCTTTGGCGGAATACACAAACTGGCTGGCCTGGGCGGGGTGGTTTTCCTTGTTTCGTTCCTCATCGCATTGACGTTTACACTCGCGTTTCGCGAAATGCAAAATCGGGGCGTTCTTCGTCTGGCCGCCCTGTTGACGACATTCCTTGCCGCGTTCGCATCCAACCTGCACTGGCTGACACGTCCGCACGTATTCACATTCCTGTTCACCGCGGTATGGACGTATCAACTCGGGAACAGATCCGCGAAATGGTGGCAGTTCCCTCTGATCATGCTCCTGTGGGCGAACACGCACGGAGCGTTCATTGCGGGATTCGCCATCTGGTTCGCATTTTTCGCAGGCTGGTGCTGGGATTTTCTGCTGAAGCGGGAGACGAAGTCAACAGGCCTGAGATTGGTGAAGATCGGGGTCTCCTCCCTGTTCGCCACATTGATCAATCCCGTCGGCTGGCGTCTGTGGGATACGAGCGTGGGATACTTTGGCAGCCGCTTCCTGATCGACAAAACCATCGAATACCAATCCCCGAATTTTCACATTTCGGGCACCTGGCCCTTTTTGGTCATGCTCGTTCTTTTCCTCCTGGCGCACGGCTTCAACGGCAAGCTCAAAACGCACGAAGCATTCCTATTGGTCGGCTGGGGCGCACTCAGCCTCTACAATGCCCGCAACATTCCCATATTTGCCGTCGTCACAGCCCCTTATCTGGGCTATTTGCTCCAGGAAAACATAAAGAACAGCCCATTTGCCAACCGAATGGAGCAGAATTTCGCACGGATCGAACAGGAACTTGGGGGATATGGGTTCAACCTGATCGCGATCATCCTCATCCTGACAACTGCCCTGCAGAACCCGGCAAACAGGTTCTCCCCGCGTGCCTTCCCGGTGGATGCGGCAAACTGGCTCGAATCCAATCCGCAGCAGGGAAGGATGTTCAATTTTTTTACCTGGGGAGGTTACCTGCTTTACCGTCTCTGGCCCGAACAGCAGGTGTTCATTGACGGACAAACCGATTTCTACGGTGAAGCGTTAAGCCGCGAATATGTACAGGTCGAATCCCTGCAACCGGGCTGGGAGGACATTCTCGCAAAATACAATGTGGATTGGGTCATCACCCAGAGCGGTCAGCCGCTCGAAGATGCCCTTCTCGAAAATGGATGGGATGTTGCCTACCAGGATGAAACCGCTGTCATCCTTGTTGAACCCTGATCGCCCTACAACACGGCATCGATCATGATCGCCAGGAAAATGAACACCAGGTACGAACTGGACCACTTATACATGCGCCAGGCAACCTTGTTCCCGCCCTGCTTCCAGACCGCCCAGGCGGCATAGAGCAACGCCGCGCCCAACACCAGCGAAGAGATGAGGTACACTGTCCCTGCCAGGTTGAGGATGCGGAAGCAATAAAGTGACGATAACCAGTTCCACTGTATAGACCAGGATCTGGCGTGCGGGTTTCCATTCTCGCCGCGCACGACCGGCATCATGGGGACACCCGCCTTCTCATAATCCTTCATGCGGACGATCGCCAGCGCCCAGAAATGCGGAGGCGTCCACATGAAGATGATGGCAAACAGGATCCATGCCGTCCAGTCGAGGGTCCCGGTTGCGGCTGCGTAACCGACCATGGGAGGAATTGCCCCCGCCCCGCCGCCGATGACGATGTTCTGCACGGTCGCCTTCTTCAGCCAGACACTGTACAGGATCACATAGTAAATGATGCCCGCCAGCGAAAGCAACGCGGCAAGATAGTTCACAAAACTCGCCAGAATGTAATAACTGGTCAACGACAACCCCAGACCGAACGCAAGTCCCTCTGCATCGGTCAGACGCCCATCCGCCAGCGGACGCTTCGCCGTGCGCTGCATGTTCTTATCAAGCTCGCGGTCAATATACTGGTTGAGAGCGCTTGAACCGCCCGCCGCCAGCGCCCCGCCGAGCAATGTCCACATGGTCAGAGAGAAAGAAGGCCATTGTTTCCCGCCGATGACCAGTCCCCCGTAGGTGGTGATCAACAACAAACCGACGATCAGCGGTTTGGACAGCGCAAAGAAATCCTTCAGGCGTTGTTTTCGGTCAAATTTATAAGGCGCCGCCTCCCCCCTGGCCAGTACGCCGGAGGCATACACAAGAAGCAGAAGCGAGACCCACAACGCCCATGTCGTCAGTCTGTGCAAAAAGATGAGATGCGCGGCACCCGCTTGTGTTACCTGAACGGCGCCCACCAGAGCCTGACCGAAGAACATGACCGCCAGGATGGTCGTGAGCGGCAATACCACGCGTTGTTCGCGTTGTTCGGTCCACGCCTTGCGAAAGACCACCAGCATCAGCACCGAGGCAAGTCCCACCAGCGCCATGTGGACGTTCGTCAGCCAGCCGATGGGCGCAGTCGGCACGCAGATGGGCCACCCCTTGCAGAATGCCTCGGCAGTGGTGAGTGTCACGAACCGCCCGGCAACCGTCAGCGCGACGACGGCAATCAACAAGGCGAATACATATCTCGAAAAAGATGTCTGGAGCGAATACTTCATGCTTCCTGTTTCCTCAAAAAGAACGGATACCCCGCAAACAAAATCGTCGCAAACGTGAACCACTGGAACGCATACCCAATGTGCGGACCCTCCGTCAACTCGACCTCGGGCTGGTACGGGATGGGCGGAGTCTCGTCCGCGGGGTCGATGTTCGGCTGGATGTACACGGCATAAATGGGATACGGCATCTGGCGGGATATCTTCTCGAGATCGCCGTTGTTCCACACCCAAAGCGGACTCCCGTCCGCAGGCAGCGCGTCGGCGACCCCGCCGAAGGCTGGCTTGCGTCTGCCCAAGCCGAATCTGCCCTGTAACCGTGACCACGCCGGGC
Source organism: uncultured Chloroflexia bacterium (assembly GCA_963718215.1). Taxonomy (GTDB): domain Bacteria; phylum Chloroflexota; class Anaerolineae; order Anaerolineales; family Villigracilaceae; genus Defluviilinea. The sequence goes on along the minus strand of CAVQYK010000033.1, from coordinate 20,209 downwards.
TCGTCGTACTCCCGCCAGTCTGTCGGCGAGGAATTGCCGTCAGCGGGGATCCAGCCGCGGTCGACGAGGACAGCCGTCCCTGAGGAAAGAAGCGGGGTCAGGAGATGGTATCCGTATTGGTCGCGGTAGTACTGGTTCCGAATGGCGACCTGGTTCTCGAAGTCGTATTCCCCGCTGATCGGTCACCGCCCGCCATTCCATCGTCGCAATGGCATCCACTTCACTCGGAGTTCAAATCCAGCAGGGGCATGGCGCGCATGGACGTGACCTGGGCGTTGAAGGCGCGCCTCTGCTCGAGGCGGTCCAACTGCCAGATGCCGAGACGGATGCACAGGGCGGTGCCCAGAAATACCAGCAGGGTTGTCAACAGCCATCTGCGGCTGAACATTCTACGCAGGATCATTTTCGTTCTTCTTCACAGGCATAATGAAACTGTAGAGCGCGATCAAGACGCCCAGGGGAAGCCCCGCAAACAGGATGCCGTAGATGCGCGTGCCGAGCGTGAGCGCCTCGCGCACGTCCAGACCGAAGTAGTTGCCCGGCTGGAAACTGCACTCGTAGGCGAGGTTTTCCTCCTGCCCGAGCGCCAACTGCGCCGACGACCTGGCGGGGATCCACAGCGAGCCGAGTTTGTGGTCAACGGTATCCTCGTTGCGGATCACCAGCACATCGCCGACCACGAAGATCATGTCCGTCGGGATGGTGGGAGGTTGTTCGCCGCGCGTCACCTGGTCAGCCGTGCCGAGCGGGATGGTCAACACCACCTCCTGCGGCGGGCGCGCCGTCTCCTGCAGGAACAGGAACGGAATCTCGCTGATCGCCGCGCCGATCAGGAGTCCGACCAGCAGCGATATCAGGAGCCTTTTGATCAAAATATTTCGGGGAGGCATCAGTTACTCTCTTTGAGGATCAGGTTTAGGTCGTGGACGATGTCATCCACGGGCGTTTCGAAACTGAACGAAATGCGCAGGTTGCCGTCCGCGTCGATCAACGTGACGCGCGCCGTGTGATTGACGATGTAACCCAGCGCAGACGTACCCTCGACGATCTCGCGGAAGACCCCGTACTCGCGCCAGACCTTCGTCAGTTCCTCCTCCGTCCCGCTCAAACCGATGAAAGCGGGGTTGAAGTGGCTGACGTATTCCTGCGTGCGTTCGGGCGTATCGCGCGCCGGGTCCACGGTGACGAAGACCACCTGCACCTTTTCCGCGTCCACGCCCAGTTGTCCCAATGCCTGGTTGAGTTCCGCCAGCGTCGTCGGACAAACATCCGGGCAGGAGGTATAGCCAAAAAAGAGCAGGATGACCTGCCCCCGCATCTGACTTAACTGGAAACTGCTCCCGTCGCCCCGGGCCAAGACAAAATCTGACGCAGGCGGGTACGGCTCGGCATAGGTTGTCCCCCGGAAACTGGCAGGCTTCGCAAACAGGATCGTCCACACGGCGACAATGCCGATGAAGAGGAGCGACCCAGCCCCAACATATAGAATTTTTCTGTCCATGAGTTCCCATCCATAGACGGTGCAGCGCACCGGGCAAGGTAATCTTTCAGTCGTAATCATACACCTAAAAATCGGGGCGACCCGTTCGGATCGTCCCGATTTTTTGCAACTCTCATTGGCTTCTAATATCGCTCTGGAACTACATGATCGGCGTCCCGATCAGGTACAGGGCGGGGTAGAACACGATCCAGACCACGTCAATGAAGTGCCAGTAGACCGCCGCCGCCTCGACCGGGAAATGCTTCTCGTCGTACAGTCCGCGCCGCCCGTTGAGCCAGACGATGGCGAGGAAGATCAGCCCCGTCAGCACGTGGAAGGCGTGCATGCCGGTCATCATGTAGAAGACCGCACCCGCCGCGCCGGAGGAGGGAGTGATGCCCTCGTGCGCCGCCAGGGGCCATTCCACGGCGACAACGCCGATGAGGAATCCCAGACCGAGGACGAAGGTGATCAGGGTGTTGTTCAGGAAGCCTTTGCGGTCACCGTTCGCCATCATGGTCTCGCCGCGGTTCATGAAGAAGGACGAGACCAGCAGGACGGAGGTCACGACCAGACCGAGGGTCTGGTTGAGATGCGGATGGTTCAGACCGAGCAGGTTCATGCGAACGACCAGCAAACCGGCAAAGACGAACGAATCCGATATCAGGAAAAGCCAGAGTCCCAGACGGTTCGTGCCGGATTTGTATTCGTACGAGTTGTGACTGCCTTCGTGGTCGGCGTTCAGTTTGTAGATGTGCATGTAGTAGTAGACGACCAGCACGCCCTTGACCAGCGCGACCGCGATCAGCACCGCCGCCGACTTGAAGGAAAGCGCCACCAGGAATTCCAGGATGGTCAATACAGCCAGGTAGACAAAAATGAATACGCCCTGGTTCAACATGGAGGCTTTGTCTTGTTTATGTGCCATTGTTAATCTTCCTCCCCTTTAGTGTTTTCCGCCCTGGGCGGGAGCAAATTCAACGTATTTCGAACCAGGCAGGCCGTAGTCATACGGTTCGCCGACCACCTCGAAGGGTGTCTCGTAGTTATGCGCGGGCATCGGCGACGGGACCTGCCATTCCGGCGAGCGCGAGTTCCAGAGGTTGCCTTCCGCCTTCTCGCCATGCTTGATGCTGTAGAAGAAGTTGATGAGGAAGATCACGACCGAGGTCGCAATGCCGAACGCGAAGATGGTCAGGAGCAGGTGTGTGAAATCGAAGCCGAGCGCAGGGTCATAGTCCGCGATGCGGCGGCGCATTCCCAGCAATCCCACGCGCATCATGCCGAAGGTCAGGAAGAGGAACGAGGGGGTCATCAGCCAGAAGTGCACCTTGCCCCAGAACTCGTTCATACGACGACCCGTCGCCTTGGGGAACCAATAGTAGAGGGCGGCAAAGAATGGGAAGACGAATCCGCCGAAAATGGTGTCGTGGAAGTGCCCGACGATGAAGTAGGTGTCGTGCAGGTGCAGGTCCACGGAGACGGTGGCGTTCGGAGGTCCGGTAAGACCGCCAAAAAGAAAGACGACGATGGCTCCGAGCACGAACAACATCGGGGTGGGAGTTGTCGATCTTGCCGCCCCAGATGGTCGCCACCCACGAGAAGAACTTTACGCCGGTCGGCACCGCGACCAGCAGGGTGCTGTACATGAACGGCACGCGCAGGTATTCGTTCATGCCGGAGGTGAACATGTGATGCGCCCAAACCAGGAAGCCGACCAGCGCGATCGCCAGCGAGGACATGGCAACCCAGCGGTAGCCGAACAGCGGCTTGCGGACGAAGACCGGCAGGAGTTCAGAGATGACACCCAGGCCGGGCAGGACGAACACATACACCGCCGGGTGCGAGTAGAACCAGAACAGGTGCTGGAAGAGCACGGGGTTGCCGCCCTTCGCGGCGTCAAAGAAGCCCATTCCGAACAGGCGCTGGAACATCACCAACTGGAAGGAGAGACCGATCAACTGTGTGGCGGTCAGGGCGATGATGGAGGTGGCGACCGATGCCCAGACCAGGATGGGCATGCGCATGGCGGTCATGCCTTTGGCGCGCATGCGCAGGACGGTGGCGATGACGTTCAATGCGCCGAGGATCGACGACCAGCCAGCCACGAAGACGCCCAGGAAGAACATCTGCTGGCCGACCGGCGCCTTGACCGAGAGCGGAGGATAACCGGTCCAGCCGGTGTCGAAACCGCCGAGCACGAGGCTCATCAACAGGAGCACCGACGCAGGGACCGACACCCAGAAGGCGAAGGCGTTCATGCGCGGGAAAGCCATGTCGTGCGCGCCGACCAGCAGGGGAACGGCATAGTTCATGATGCCGGCGATGCCCAGCAGGATCGAAACGATCATGATCATGCCGTGCAGGGACATGAGGGTGTTGTAGAGCTGCGGTCCGTTCTGACCGAAGAGGCTCATCTCCACGTTCAGAAACTGCAAGCCGGAAGCCGCCAGTTCCGTGCGGAAGACCAGCGCCATCAAACCGCCGACGCCGATCAGGAACAGGGCAGTGACCGTATACTGGATGCCGATCACTTTGTGGTCAAGCGAAACGCCGAGGTACTTTTCCCAGCCCGGTTTATCTTCGTGAAATTCGGGAGTGTCAATGCCGCGCGCCCACTTGACCCAGTCGTCCACTACACCCACGCCGAACAGGAAGGCAACCGCGCCCGACAGCGCGCCGAACACCCAGGCGGGTTCAGTGAAGAAGAAACCGCCGAAAAGGGATCAGTCCCATCAGGGCGCGGACGCCGGTCACAATGAAGCCGCCGATCAGTGTCCACAAAACCTGGTAGACCAGTCCGCGCGTGATGCCGCGATAGCCGTACACGCCAAAGAAGAAGGCTGTGAAGGCAAACAGGAGCGAGAACGCTGAAGGCACAGGCGCGGTCCAACGCATGCTCCCCATGATCAAAGTGTCGATCCCCAACCCTATGAAATACCCAACCACCCCGGCGATCAGCAGGAACAGCAGGCCGCTTCCTACGGTGTATTTTTTCATGATCCTAATTCCTCCGCCAATTATCTCAGCGTCTTGATGTACGCAATGATGTCCGCAACCTGTTCGTCTGTGAAGGAGTACGCAGGCATCTGTTGATTCTCGAAACCAGCCACGATCGTCGCCTGCGGCTGGAGGATCGACTCCGCCAGGAAGGCATCGTCCGCGATGACGGTTCCGCCGCCGCTGAGCGGCACTTCGGAACCTGCCAACTGGAACCAGGTCGGACCGACCCCCGCCGCGCCGTTGACCGAGTGACAAGCCGCGCATCCGTTTGCCGCGACCAGAGCCTGACCGCGTCCTTCAGGGGTCTGACCCGCCGCCTCAGCCAGTTTCTGCTGGTCGGAGACCCAGGCGGTGAAGTTCACGTCGTCCACCACGATCACGGGATTTTCCATGTAGGCATGCGAAGTGCCGCAGATCTCGGCGCACCGCACCTTGTACGTGTCGCCGATGAGCGTCGGGGTGATGCGCAGTTCGGTGAAGCGACCAGGCACCAGGTCCTGTTTGACGCGGAACTCGGGCACCCAGAACGAATGCAGGACATCCGTCGAAGTCATCTTCAACAACACCTGCTTGTTCACAGGCAGATAGAGTTCAGTCGAAGTAATGCCATAATCGGGATAATCAAAACGCCAGCCCCACTGAAAACCGGTCACGTTCACCACCATGGCGTTCGGGTCCACGCGGCGGGTTTCCCCCAGGTTCTGGGCGCCGACGTACGCCAGAGCCAGGACAATGATCAAAGGAATGACCGTCCAGATGATCTCAAGTTTGGTATTGCCTTCGATGTGCGCGGCGTCCGTCGTATCCCCCTTACGCCTGCGGAAGAACAGCAGGCTGTATAGCATGGGTACAACAATGAGTGCAAAGAGGAAAGCAATGATCTTAACCTGCAAGTCCCACAGCCAGTCGATCGGCACCGCCTGTGCGCTCGCAGGCACTGGCATCAACCCCGCCGCATCCAGCCCCACATACGTGAGAACCGCCACCACAATGACCAGAATTCCCACAATCACAAAATGTCGCATACGAACTCTCTCCTGTTACAAAATCGAACGCGGACCTCCCCAGTCCACAACCGTCCTAATTTACCAAATTTTCTGATATTTGTCACGAAATAAACAGGACGAAAATCGCTTCCCACCCAACCGATGGTTGCATAGTCCTCGCAGGGGATTTGCTAAGAAACCGCGCCCAACGCTGACAGCACTTCCGCGCTATGCTCGGCGGGACGCACATTCTCAAACACCTTGAGGATGGTTCCGTTGCCGTCGATCAGGAAAGTGGTCCTCAATACTCCCTCATAGGACTTCCCCATGAACTTCTTCGGTCCCCACACCTCGTACAGGTCACAGACCTTGTGTCCCTCATCCGCCAGCAAGGGGAAGGGCAGGTCGAACTTCTGCTTGAACTTCACATGTGACTTCACGTCGTCCGGGCTGACGCCAAGGATGACGATATCCGCCTTTTCATAGGCAGAGTAATCGTCTCGGAAATTGCAGGCTTCCGTGGTGCAGCCGGGCGTGTCATCCTTCGGATAGAAGTACAGAACAACGTTCTTTCCGCGAAAATCGGAAAGTTTGCGAAGGACACCCGTATCGTCGTACAACTCGAATTCGGGGGCAGGGATACCAGATGAAATCGGCATGAACTCTCTCCTTTAGGCGGCTATTATACACTTGACAACCGCCTCCAAACAAAACCGCCACTGGTAAAGTGGCGGTTCGGTGACAAGTCAACAGGAGATCAGACAAGTATTTTTGCCTGCCGCAATGCCTCTTCCAGCGAGTCGATCGTGGCGGGTTTAAGGATCAAGGAGGAGGCGCCGAGGTTCATCACCCTTTTGCGCGTCTCCGGCTGGTCGTCGGAGGTGATCACGATCACAGGGACCTTCCTCAGGTGCGGTTCCCGCTTGAGGAACGCCAGCACCTCCGTCCCATTCACGCCGGGCATGTTGATATCCAGGCAAATGAATTGAGGCGCAAAACCGGCCCCCAAAACGTCCATGGCAGGGCTGGAACCATACGCCGCACGAGCCTTGATCCCCAACACCTCGAGCATTTGTTTCAGCGCATCGGCAGTCTGACGGTTATCGTCAATGATCAATCCTTCAGTCATCTAGTCCTCCAAAATTACTGCGCCCATCACAGACACGTCGTATCCCGGCAGTTGAGAAACAGCCTTTCGGAATGCTGGATCAGCCAGAAGTCCGAAAAGAGGCGCAAGCAGGTCGTCCTCCGCAAACTGTTTTGGGATCACCAGGTCGTAGCGTTCCTGGAACAGCGGGATGAATTCCAGGTCCAACGCCTGGGCGGCGGCCGCAATCCCCAGACCGCAATCGGCACGGCCTGACGCCACAGCGGCAGCAACGCCAAGGTGAGTATACTCTTCCTGCTGGTACCCTTCAATGGAACTTTGGGGGGTGGACATCAACTTCAAATGATAGTCGAGCAGGACGCGCGTGCCTGCGCCGCGCTGTCGGTTCACAAATTGGACCTCAGGCTTGGTGAGGTCTCCCAAACCTCTAATTCCCTTCGGGTTTCCCTTCTGTACCAGCAACCCCTGCTCGCGCCCCACCAATGCGATTAATTTGACCGGGATACCCGGCATGTACTGGCGGATATACGAAATGTTGTACTCGCCCGTTTTCGGGTCAAGCAAATGCGACCCGGCGAAATGTGCTTCTCCGCGTCGGAGCGCCACAAGTCCGCCCTGTGAACCGACGTTTGCAGAGGCAAGCCTGCGGTCCTGGGCGGACAGGAATTGTGCCATCAGATCGAGGGTGAGGTCGTGGGAGCCAATGCATAAAATGGTTCTTTCGATCTCTGCCCTGCTTCGATACAAGCGGACCTGAACCTTTTCGCCCGCTTCCATGCCCTGCGTGCCGCTGGGAATGAGCGCCAACCCGTCCGCCTGCACCAGCGAGGTGATCACTCCCGCTCCGCGCGAGAGCGGCGCGGCGAGCAGTTTGTCTCCCACCTTGCCCACCGCCACACGGACGAAGTCATCGTCACCTGCCGGGGAAACGATCTTGCGGGTGAGGGTGGCGGTTTCCGTTGGCAGTTCGAGCGGCCTCCGCCCCAGCCAGGTTGCCATGAGCGGCTCGACGAAGATGTCAATCGTCAGCGCGGCAGAGACGGGGTAGCCGGGGACGCCGATGATGGGTGTCAGGTGCGAGGGCGTCAGGTTTCAGGTCTTCGGATTTACGATTTTCGATTGACGATTTACGATTGACAAGGCCAAGAATGACCGGATGTCCGGGGCGGACGGCAACGCCGTGAACGAGAAGAGTTCCCAATTTTTCGACCACTTTTGCGGAAAAATCCTCTGCGCCTGCGGAGGAACCGGCATTGAGGAAAACCAGATCATGGTCACGCGCGGCTTCAGCGACACGCTCACAGATCAAGTCAAGGTCGTCTTTTGTGATGGGGTAACGCGTCGGTTCGCCGCCCATCGCTTTGATCTGCGCGGCAAGGACGAGTGAGTTGTACTCGAGGATGTCCCCCGCTTTGAGTTTGCTCCCGATGGGAACGAGTTCCGTCCCAGTCGGCAGGATCGCCACCTTTGGTTTCCGCGCAACAAGGATCTCCTGATGTCCCGCCGCGGCGATGGCGCCCAAGTCAACCGGCTTGAGGATATGCCCGGCGGGTAAAACCAGTTGCGTAGCAACGATGTCCTCCCCCAACGGGCGGACATGGCTCCACGGCGCGACCGCGGCGCGGATACGGATCGAGTCTGGGTCACGGATGTCTTTTGTGATATTCCCATGCTCGTCCAGCGATTCGACGTTCTCGATGGGAATGACCGCGTTCGCCCAGCCGGGGAGCGGGTCGCCGGTATCCACGTATTCGGCATCGGGTCCCAGTTGAAGCGTGAGCGGGCTGGACGGCATCGCGCCGTTGGTCGTCACCGCGCGGACGGCGAAGCCGTCCATGGCGGAGGCGTGGTAATGCGGCGAGGAAACCTTCGCCCAGACCGGCTCGGCGGTGACGCGTCCGAGCGCGTTCTCGTCGAGGGGAATGGTCTCAGAACCAAGCATCCGCCACAGGTCCGCGTCTTGAAGCGCCTGTTTGAGACGGGATTGGGCTTGAGAGAGGGGGATATCGTGGAGGTAGACAGACATGTCAATTTACGATTTACGATTTACGATTTACGATTTATTGGATTGGTAATTGGTAACTGGTAATTACTAATTACCAACACTATCCATCGCCGCGCCGAGGCGTTTGACGATCTCGTCCACTTCCTCCTCGTTGATGCACAGCGGAGGCGCGAACGCCAGCGTATTCCCAAGCGGACGTGTGCGCAGTCCGCGTTCCTGGGCAGCTTTGAAGATTTTCATTGCCATCGCAGGGTCGGCGGCTTTGGTCTCCTTGTTCGAGACGATCTCCACGCCGCAGACCAGACCCAGTCCGCGCACATCGCCGACGAACGGGAATTCAGTCAGCGTCTTCAAGCCTTCGAGCAGGCGTTTGCCCAAGTTCCTTGGCGCGGGCAGGATAATTCTCCGCCTCCATGATTTCGAGATTTTTCAAACCGACCGCGCACGCCATGGCATGACCGGAGTAGGTGTACCCGTGCATGTACGCCTCGGACTCCGCCGCGGACTCCATCGTCTCGCGGATCTCGTCCGAGATCTGGATGCCGCCCAATTGGGCGTATCCGCTCGTGATGGCTTTGGCGAACGAAAGGATGTCAGGCTTGACGTTCCAATGTTTGAGCGCGAACCATTCGCCCGTGCGGCCAAAACCCGTGATGACCTCGTCCGCAATGAACAGCACTTCGTATTTGTCGCAGATCGCGCGCACCAGCGGGAAATAATCATCGGGCGGGACGATCACGCCGCCAACGCCCATGACCGGCTCGGCAATGAACGCCGCGACGGTATCCGCTCCTTCGCGTAGAATCGCCTCTTCGAGCGCCCGCGCCGCGGCCTGACCGACAGTTTCCCCGCCTTGCAACTCGACCCTCATAACGATACGGGTTCGGCGCCGGGATGTGGACAAATCCATCCGGGGCGGGACCGAACATGGTGTGATATTTCTCGAGCCCGGTGGCGAATGTCGCTGTCAGCGTCACGCCGTGATACGAACCTTTCCGCGCAATGACCTTGTATTTGGTCGGCTTGCCCTTGCGCTTCCAGTAGTAGCGCGCGGTCTTGAACGCCGAGTTGTTCGCCTCGGAGCCGCCCGACGCGAAGAAGGTGGTATTTAATCCAGCGTAGGCAAAGCCTGCCAGTTTGTCCGCAAGCCGAATGGAGGGAAGATTCGTCATCCCCGAAAAATTGGAGGTGAATGCCAGTTCCTTCATCTGGTCGTAGGCGGCTTTGGCAAGTTCCTCGCGTCCGTATCCCGCGTTGACGTTCCACAGTCCCGCCATGCCGTCGAGGATCTTCTGCCCGTCTGTGGTGTACAGCCACACGCCCTCGCCGCGCTCGATCACCAGCGGATTGGCGTGCGATTTCGGATGATACACAGGATGCAATTGCTTCTTGTCTTTTTCGATCCAGGTATTTGTTTGGTCAGTCATGGAATTCTCCTATTTCAAAGTTGCCCGGTGGTCGAGTTGAGCCGTGTTCGCCGGCTCGTATCGAGACCACCACTAACAGAAATTGCTTAACTTATTGGTGGTCTCGATATGCCCTTCGGGCTACTCGACCACCAACTTATCTTTCTACCCAAGCACTTCCACATCATGCGGACCCGACTCCTTCAAGCCTGCACCGGTCATCCGCACGAAAATCGCCTTTTGCTGGAACTCCTCGACGGAGTGGGCGCCGCTGTAACTCATCCCTGATTGTAACCCGCCAATGAGTTGCGTGAGCACCTCGCGCGCCCGTCCGCGATACGGGACCGCCGCCTCGACCCCTTCCGCCACGTAATCCTCGATCTCCTCACGGGTCAGGTCGTTGCCCTCGCGTTTGTTGCGCTCGATGTTTGCGGTCAGCGACGCCATGCCGCGCGAAGCCTTGTAGCGGTGACCTCTGCCGCGTCATGACCAGACCCGGGCTTTCGTCCGTGCCAGCCAGCAGCGAACCGATCATCACCGTCTGCGCGCCCGCCGCAATTGCCTTCGCAACATCCCCGGGATGACGGATTCCGCCGTCAGCGATGATCGGGGTCCCCGACGGACGCGCCGCCTCCGCGCATTCGATGACCGCTGTCACCTGCGGAACGCCCGACCCCGCCACCTGACGCGTCACACAGATCGAGCCGGGACCCACGCCGACCTTTACCGCGTCCACACCGGCGTCGATCAGGCGCTTCGTCCCGTCGGCGGTTGCCACATTCCCGCCGATGATCTGCGCCTCGGGAAAGTGTTTGCGGATATTCCTGATCATTTCGATTTCCATATGCGAATCGCCGTGAGCGATATCCACAACGATGCAATCCGCGCCCGCCTGCAACGCCGCCTCCACGCGGCGCATTTCCATGTCGCGCACACCCACTGCCGCGCCGACCGCCAGTCGTCCCTTCGTGTCCTTGGTCGCTTTCGGATACTGCGTGATCTTCATGATGTCCTTCAGCGTGATCAGCCCCACCACTCTGCCGTTTGCATCCACCAGGGGCAATTTCTCAACACGATACTCATGCAACAATCGTTCCGCGTCTTTCAAGGATGTATCCGGCGCGGCGCTGTGCACATCGCGTGTCATGATCGCAGTCACCGGTTTATCCTTATTGTCTTCGAATAACAGATCACGCGTGGATATGATGCCGATCAACTTCCCGTCCTTATCCACGATCAAAATTCCGCCCGTGCCTGTCTCCTCCACCACCCGCTTCACATCACCGACGGTTTTTTCATCCGTCATCGTGATGGGATTGTCCACCATGAACGACTCCGCCTTCTTTACCCGCTCGATCTGCCGCGCATGCTCCGCAATGGTCATGAAGCGGTGGATGATCCCGATCCCGCCCTCGCGCGCCATCGCGATCGCCATCTCGCTCTCGGTCACCACGTCCATGTTCGCGGAGACGATCGGCGACTGCAAGGCGATCTTCCTCGTCAACATGCTCCGCGTCGAAAGCGCGCGCCGCGAATCCACGTCCGAATATTGCGGAACCAGCAGGACATCGTCATAGGTCAAGGCTGCATCGGGCAAAATCTTCATATCAATATCTCCCGCTGGTCGAGTAGACGGCGTTCGCCCGTCATATCGAGACCAGCCGCTCACATGAGTTTTCCCGTCAATGTTGGTCTCGGTACACCGCTTCGCGGCACTCGACCAACGATTGCTCCGAATTTCAACCGCCCGAATTATACCCAGTGCAGCCACAAATGACCCTCTTTCTAATGGTGGAAATCGCCATTTGTAACTGTGGGTATTATATAATGCTTGAAGATGACTCTCCACGCCCTTTCGCCTTTGGATGGACGCTACGAAAAAGAGACCGCGCCTCTGCGGGACTTTTTCTCCGAATTTGCCTATCTTCGTTCCCGCGCACGCCTCGAACTGGACTATTTGTCTGCTCTTTCCACGACCGGCATTTTCCCAGCCGAAAGTTTGTCAGGCTACAAGCCTGACCTACAGACATTCACAGACGAAGACGCGTTGAAAATCCAGGAATACGAAAAGACCACGCGGCATGATGTCAAAGCAATTGAATATTTTCTGCGTGACAAATTTTTGGAATTCGGACAGCTTGCTGTCCGACACCCAGCGGCAAGCCGCTGGACTCCAAATTATCCCCTACATCCATTTCGGCTTGACCTCCGAAGACGTGAACAACATCGCCCAAGCCCTCGCCTTGCGAGACTCGCGCGATCAGGTCATGCTCCCCGCACTCGACAACCTCCTCGCCTCCCTACGCGACTTCGCCAAAAAATACCGCGCCCTGCCCATGCTCGCGCGGACTCACGGTCAGCCTGCCGTGCCGACCACGCTGGGAAAAGAGATCGCCGTTACCCTCGCCCGCCTCTACAAATGCCGCGAGGAAATTGCAAATCACAAATTCGAAGCAAAACTGACAGGCGCAGTCGGCAACTTCAACGCCCTGCACGCCGCTTTCCCGAACATTGACTGGCTCAGCCTTCAGCAGGGATTTCATCCAAAGCCTCGGCTTGGAGCCCAACCTCGTCACGGCACAGATCCTTCCCTACGACAACTGGCTTCGCTACTTCCAATCCATTCAACTAACCAATGCCATACTACTTGGCTACGCGCAGGACATGTGGCGATATATCAGCGACGGGTGGCTGAAACAGAAGGTTGTCGAAGGAGAGGTCGGTTCGTCCACGATGCCGCAGAAGGTGAATCCGATTGATTTCGAGAACGCGGAGGGCAATCTGGGAGTCGCCAACGCGCTCCTCACCCACTACCTGCAAAAACTGTCTGTCTCACGCTTGCAACGCGACCTGTCCGATTCAACGGTGCGGCGTACCTTCGGCGTCGCGCTGGGACATACCCTGCTGGCGTGGAACAACGTCACGCGCGGGATGAGCCGCGTGGATGCGGACGAGGAGAAGATCAAATCAGAGTTGAACGCGCATTGGGAGGTCGTCAGCGAGGGGGCGCAGACCATCCTGCGCGCGGCGGGACGCAGCGACGCGTACGAGTTGCTCAAGTCGCAGACGAGGGGAAGGCAGATGGATGGAGTCAGTTACCGGCGGTGGGTCGAAGCGCTGGATGTCGACGAGGAAACGCGCGGGAGGTTGATGAGTCTCTCGCCGGAGACATATTTGGGAGTCGCAGTTCAAATCACAGATTCTGTCGCTGCGAGCGAAGTGATAACAATCCGCCTGCGTTAGTTGGAGTATTCGCCTTCGCCTGACGCTTCGCTCCGCACATGACGAGGAGAACTTATGACAGTCACAGCAGTGATCGGTTCGCAATGGGGCGACGAGGGCAAAGGCAAGGCGGTGGATTTTCTGGCGGAGCGCGCGGATTATGTGGCGCGCTTCAACGGCGGGAACAATGCCGGGCATACGGTCATCAACGAGTTCGGGACGTTCAAGATCCACCTCGTGCCGTCGGGGATCTTCGCGCAGAACACGGTGGGACTGATCGGCGGCGGCGTGGTCGTGGACCCTGCCGTGCTGATCGAAGAGATCGAGATGCTGAACAAGGCAGGCGTGGGCGTGGACGGGCGGCTGTGGGTCTCGCCGCGTTCGCATGTCATCATGCCGTATCACAAAATTCTGGACGGGCTGTACGAGGAAGCCAAAGGCGCAGGCGCAACAGGGACGACGCGGCGCGGCATCGGTCCTGTGTTTGCGGACAAGGTCAGTTACAACGGCATCCGCTGGTCGGATTTCGCGAGCGACGCGTTCGAGAAGCGGTTGTCGGTGCAGGTGGCATTGAAGAACAAGATCATCGTCGCGCTGGGCGGAGAAGCGTTGAAGTACGAGGAAGTGCGCGAGACGTATCGCGGATATTACGAGAAGTTGAAACCGTACATCAAGGAGTTGTTCCCCATCGTGCAGGCTGGCTTGAAGGCGAACAAAAACTTCCTGCTCGAGCAGGCGATGGGAACGTTCCTCGACACGGACTGGGGGACGTATCCCTTCGTGACCGCTTCGACGACGATCCCCTCCGCCGCCTCGGCTGGACTCGGCATCCCGCCGCGTTACATCACGAACGTGATCGGCGTGACCAAAGCCTACACCACGCGCGTCGGTGCGGGACCCTTGCCCACGGAGATCCACGACACGGACAGCGAAGCCTACAAGAAGTTCGGCGAGGTCGCCGCCACAACGGGACGCATCCGCCGCGTCGGCTGGCTGGACCTGGAACTGGTGCGCACCGCGGTCGAGTTGAGCGGCGTGACCGAAATCTGCCTGACCAAACTGGACATTCTGAGCGGACTGGAGGAAATCCAGGTCTGCGTCAATTACAAACTTGATGGGAAAGCCGTCCGTTACGCGGATGTGGACGCGTACGGCTTGGACAGAGTCGAATGCGTCTATCAAACCGTCCCTGGCTGGAGGAGGACATCAGCAAGGCAAGGTCATTCGAGGAATTGCCGGCAAACGCCAAAACGTACGTGAAGATGATCGAGATCGCGGCAGGCGTCCCTGTGAAGTGGATCGGGGTGGGTCCTGAGAGGGAAGCGACGATCAGGAGATAAACAATCAAGATCTGACAGATCTTGGAAATCTGTCAGGTCTTGATTTATTCTCAATTGCTGAATAGATAAAACTGTTTATGGGGATTGTCTCAATTGCTCGAGATATTCCTCTGCTTTGACCTTATATTCACGCACATAGGCCCTGTCCCAATAGAGATCAAGGAATTTTTCAAACTCGCGAATCGCCTCCTCGGGTTTTCCGCTCTCCATGTAACAAACGCCCAAAATGTAGTGCGAAGTGTCATCCAAGGTATTCAGTCGCACAGCTTCCTGCGCTTCAGCCAAAGCTTCATCTATTCTCCCCTGAGCTTGATACGCATATGCCAGTTGAGTGTGCGCATAAGAGTTGTAAGGATTGAGTTGAAGAGCTTTCTTCACATCAACAACCGCACGGGGCAAATCGCCCTGCTGGAAATGAATAAATGAAAGGGCCACATAGACATTTGAACTTCTGTCATCTATTTTGATTGCAGACAACAACTCCTGTTCCGCTTCATCAAGTTTCTCCTGGTCGATCAGCAATCCCGCCCGTGTATAGTGGAGGGACACTTTGGAATGGCCGATGTCACTCCCACTTTTCAGGGCTGCCATAGCATTGCCAAAGTTACCCAGAGCAGAATATACTCGGGCCAAGAAAAAATACGAGTCTGCACCTATTTCAATCGGAAATTTTTTCACTGCCAATTCACAATATCGCTTGCCTCGGTAAAGTCGGTAAGTGAATACTCAACGATCGGCGATCGCAAAATATCCCTCGACCTTTCGACACTACTCAGGTCACTCTCATCTACAAAAGAGACAGATTGTGTAAATAGACGTCGCCAGCTATTGAATTACCCTTCAAATAAGATGCATTAGCCATGATGGGTTTTATTCCGCGCATCTTTTTCAGCAAACGGTTCAAGAAGGGATAATGCTTCGTCAAACTACCCATTTGATAAAGGACGCTGGCTTTGTTCAGGTAGGCGTCCACTCGCTTCGGGTTTGCGGCAATAGCTTTACCGTAATAGTCGATAGCTTCTTCAAACTCATAGTTTGCTACCTCGAACATCGCCGAGACCATTCAATACATCATAATCATTCGGGAGAATGTTTAGTGCAGATTGAAAAGCGGTTTCAGCATCCGAATACTTCCCCTGTTTATAATAGGCAAGTCCCTTGAAATAATAAGCAAAACGGCAATTGGATTCAAGCGCAAAGTCTCATCCATCAACTCAATGGAACTATCAAAATCATAAGCGGATAGCTCCAATACCCCCAATCCATAATAAGATTCAGCAAATTCGGGGGCGATGGATCTCACATACTCGAATTCCTTGCGACTATCCTCTAAATCAAATTGACCCAGATACACCCATCCCAAACCCAGATGACCGCTAATATTCTGATTATCGATGCCTAATACATCATTGAATTTTTTCTGAGCAAGGTCATAATCCTCATCCTGCAAATATAACCCACCCTAACCAAGTCCCCAAATGGGCTGTCCAAGATTCTGGGCATGTTCAAATTCTCCATGCTTTTCGAGAACTTGCCCTTGGCAAATCATATGATACCCAGTGTTGCCGCTGAAAACTATCGTGAGAACAGCTCCGGAGCATTCCCTAAAAGAATATGTGCGATAACAAACCTTGGTTTCAACTCAATCGCTGCTTGATATTCCACAATCGCTTTGTCCGGTTCAGACAAGGTCATGTAGTTAAAACCACTGCCGGCATGATCAAACGCCTCCAAAGCATCAATCGAGCTCTTCTGTGGGGTTGCGACAAATAACAAGGCAAAAACAATAATCAGCCCAATTAATCCAACCCAGCCAAATATAGGCGAGGTTCGAACCGGAAGCTGCATCCGTACTCTTTAGTCGAGCGATGCGGTCTTGTTGGACAGCGAATGTTTTGACCGTTGGCATCAAGACCAAAATAAACAGCACAAATGAAAGAAATATCAGGACAGCAAATAATGCACTCCCAAAAAAGTTGCTGGCAAAAAATGCAGGGTTGAAAATGTAAGGACCACCACGCGTCAGGATCGCGACCAGTGTAGTAAAAATCTCATCTGGCTGTTCCCGTATGCCATTTACGAAGTAGGCGAAATATTGACTGTAGGCTCCTCCTGAAACGATCCCGTTGATGAAAAGCAACGAGATGACCAAACCCGCAATCGACAAAAAAAACACTGAACTGATTCTGGTCAAACGGATGACAGATTGAAACACATAAGCTTAAAAGTGATATACAAAAATATACCAAGACCACGAAAGGCACTTGAAGAAGGATAAGCACAAAGATCGAGAGTTCAGGGGGCAAAAAAGAGGAAAGCCACCGGACAATGAAATCCAACATGCCAACGAACATGCCAATTAAAACAAAAACAATGGCTATCGACGGAAACACGAACATGCTCATCAAGCTGGGAGCCGGCAATTCATTATCCGATGCCTGCGATCTGTAGAGGTTGCGCAATTGTTCATTTACCCACGGGTCGTCAGTGTACAGCATGCTCGCCTCAAAGCAACGAATTGCACCTTGTGTGTCCCCATTGTGCAGTTTTTGCTCTCCAATCGTACGTAATACTTGCCCATTGACGTTATTGTCCAGCAATCCGCCGCGGGCAAGCTGCAGCAATCGTACCGGGGTAAGCACAATTCCAAAAGGGATTCCCAGCCAACCAAAAATGGATGTAATAATGCTTGCTGCGAACCATCTTTGGATACGATGGAGACGGCACCAACACCCGGTGAAAAGCTCGTTGAAAAGTAACTATGACAAAGCTAAATACATATGGGTAGGTCACGAATCGAACTGTGTCATCCTGCCGCCCGCAGATTTCACACTTAACAGGAACTTGATTGGCAATACCATTAGTCTCGTTCATTTTTTCTCCCAGGGTCAATTGAACAAAACGGTCAACTTCAGTATATAAGAACTGGACTTACGCAAAAGTTAGCGAAGGTGACATAATAGAGCGATGAACACAAAGCCGAGACACAAAGTTACGCGCCTGGATTACTGCCAATTTCTGTTGAGCAGCCAAATCAATTATACGATCACGCACTTTGCTGAACACTCCGAGCGCTTCAGCCATGATACGATCAACCGCTACATGGTCGGGGAGCATCTCCCGCCCCGCCTGGTGTGGGAAAACGTGCGGGGGCAAATCATCACAAGCCCGAGTGGGTTCGTCATTTTCGATGACATGGTGTTGGACAAAGCTCATTCGGGAAAGATCGAACTGGTGCGGCAACAATGGAGCGGCAACGCCAAGCAGGTTATCCGAGGCATTGGGGTGGTGACCTGCGTGTATGTCAACCCTGAGACCGACCAGTTCTGGATCATTGACTACCGTATCTTTGCTCCGGAAACCGACCACAAGAGCAAGCTTGACCATATGCGCGAGATGTTGACCAACGCCGTCCATCACAAACGGCTGCCGTTTCGGTAGTACTGATGGACAGCTGGTATGCGGCCAAAGATGAAATGTTGTTCATTGAGCGCTTGGGGAAGACCTATTACTGCCCGATCAAGGATAACCGCCTGGTCAGTCTGAACCGCAAAGATGAACGCTATCATCGTGTGGATAGCCTGCTGTGGTCGCAAGACGAACTGCGTACCGGACGGTTGGTGCATTTGCGCGACTTCCCCGCCGGACATCAGGTGAAATTGTTCCGACTGGCGCTCTCTACCGGGTGCACGGACTACATCGTGACGAATGATGTTTCTCAGGATTGGACACCGGCCACACAAGATGCGTGGGGCTGGCGCACCAAGATCGAGGAGTTTCACCGTGAAGATAAACAACTGACCGTGGATCGTTGTCAATGCCGTCGTGCTCGTATCGTCCGCAATCATATCAGCTGTGCCATGCTGGTATGGGTGCGTCTGAAACAAGTCGCCTATGAAACCGGCCAATCGATTTATCAAGTCAAGCATGGTATGTTGTCCGATTATCTTCGTCAACAACTCCGTTCACCGTCAGTTCAGATGGTCCTTGCGTAAGTCCAGTAAGAAATTATTGTAACAACTCAGGTATAGATATTATCCGAGTGCATTAACATTGTCAAAATCGTAAAAGCCAGCGAAAATAAAAGCAATGGAAGCGCTACGTTTGCCGACAGAGGAAGAAGTTCGAGCCGCGATCCGTGAAGGAGAAGAAGCGGTCATTACCCTTGTGGCAAGCCTGGTAAAAGTAATAGAAGTATTGGCAGCCCGACAGCAAGCCTTGGAAGATCAAATTGCGAAGAACAGCCGCAACAGCGGCAAGCCGCCCTCGAGCGATGGGTTCGATCGGCCAGCGCCGAAGAGCCTGCGAAAACGCAGTCGCAAGAAAAGTGGCGGTCAAGCAGGGCATGTTGGGTATACCCTGAAAGCCGTTGAAAAACCTGAGCATGTAAAAGTTCATCGAGTGGAGCAATGCAATCATTGCCATGTTTCACTGAAGAAAGTAAAAGCAAGCCGATATGAAAAGCGGCAGGTCTTCGATGTGCTGCGCGTGCGGGTGGAAGTGACCGAGCATCAAGCCGAGGTCAAAGGCTGCCCGCATTGCGGAACAGAGAACCGGGGCGAGTTTCCAGAGGGTGTCAGCCAGCCTGTGCAATATGGAGATGAGATCAAAGCCCAGATGGTGTATTTCAACCAATACCAAATGTTGCCGCTGGAACGGACAGCCGAGGTGTTTGAGACCCTGTACGGACAGACGATCTCAGAAGGCACGATCGTGGATGCTGGTCAGGAAGTAAGCAGGCAGGTCTCTGGCACAAATGACGCCATTCGACGGCATCTAACCGAGAACGAAGCAGTGGTGCACTTCGATGAAACAGGAGCCAGAGTAGAAAGCCAGTTGCAGTGGCTCCATTCAGCCAGTACCGAAAGATTGACCTGCTATGCCATTCATCCAAAGCGCGGTTCGCTGGCGATGGATGCGATCGGGATCTTGCCAAACCTGCAAGGGCGTGCCATGCATGATGATTGGATGTCGTATTTCAAGTATTCCGTCCAGCATGGATTGTGCAATGCCCATCATTTGCGGCGCCTGAAGTTTCTGGAGGAGCGTTATCCACAAAAGTGGGTGACGCAGATGGCGGACTTGCTGGTGGCCATCAAAGAAGCCGTGGACAAAGCCAAAGCGGCCTGCCGAACCCGTTTGAGCTGCAAGAAGTTGGTTGAATTCGAAAGGAAGTATGACCGACTGGTGAAACAAGGTCTACGGATCCATGGACCGCCCAAACGCCCTGAAGGTCAACCGATCAAACGCGGACGGATCAAACAGAGTCCAGCCAAGAACTTGGTAGATGAATTCAAGCTCCACAAGGAATTTGTGCTGGCATTTATGTACGATTTTAAGGTTCCGTTCGACAACAATCAGGCTGAAAGAGATATTCGAATGATGAAGGTCAAGCAAAAGATTTCCGGATGTTTCCGTTCGCTTCGTGGGGCTGAGATCTTCTGCCAGATCCGCGGCTATCTCTCTACAGCTCGCAAGAATGGACAACGGGTCTTGGATGTTTTACGTCTGGCTTTTGCTGGCACTCCTTATCTGCCTGCTTTTGTATCATTTCAAGGCTGAGTAGTTACCAATTATTACCCAATACAAGCTATTTTTGATCTTCCAAATAATTCCCACAAATTTCCTATTTTTTATCGAACAACCAAGCCAAAATTAG
>CAVQYK010000032.1:0-47556 GCA_963718215.1 uncultured Chloroflexia bacterium | reverse complement strand
TGGCTTCACCCTTCGGCTGTTTACGGGCTTCGAAGAGTTCCTCCACGCGGGGCAGACCGGTCGTGATGTCCGCGCCGCCGGCCGCCACACCGCCGGTGTGGAACGTGCGGAGCGTCAACTGCGTGCCAGGCTCACCGATGGATTGCGCGGCGACGATGCCGACCGCAGAACCGAGATCCACCATGTTGCCGCGGCCCAGGTCAATGCCATAGCACTTGGAGCAGATGCCGTGCTGGAGTTCGCATGTCAGCGGCGAGCGGACCTTGACCTCGGTACACCGGATGCGGCGATCTTGCGCGCCACTTCGTAGTTGATCATGTCGCTGTATTCGCGATCACTTCGCCGGTCTTCGGGTCGATGACGTTCTCAGCCAGCAGGCGGCTGTACATACGGCTGCTCATGGCCTGACCGGCGACATCATCCTTCCTGCGGATCAAGACGCCATCGGTCGTGACGCAGTCGTGCTCGTTGATGATGATGTCCTGGGCGATATCCACGAGGCGGCGGGTCAGGTAACCGGCATCTGCGGTACGGAGGGCGGTATCCGCCAGACCTTTGCGCGCGCCGTGCGTGGAAATGAAGTATTCCTGTGCCGTGAGGCCTTCGCGGAAGTTCGAGCGGATCGGCATCGGGATGATACGCCCGGAGGGGTCAGCCATCAGACCGCGCATACCGGCCAGCTGTGAGATGGTGGAGAAACCACCCTTGGTCGCGCCGGAGGTAGCCATTGTGGAGAGGTTGCCATCGGGGTCCATGTGTTTCTTTACGGCATCCCCAACCTTGTCGGTGGTGTGCTGCCAGATCTCGATCTCGCGTTCGTTCTTCTCCTGCTCGGTCAACAGACCGCGGCGGAAATCGCGTTGGACGACTTCCACATCCTTGAGCGCCTCGTCAATGATGACCTTGCGTTCCGGCGGGATGGAGATATCGGCAACCGCCAGTGTGGTGCCGGAACGCATGGCGTATTCAAAGCCGATCGCCTTGACCTGGTCGGCAACATCGGTGGTCTTTTCCTGGCCGCAGAATTCATATACTTCGGCGATCAGATCCTTCACGCCGCCTTTGTCGAGTTTTTCGTTGACGAACTGAACCTCTTCGGGCAGGATGCGGTTGAAGAGCACGCGCCCGACTGTCGTATCGATGATGCGTGTCTCAGGTTCGGACAGGCGGTCGCCTTGTTGTCGTACCATGTCTTTGCGAGCATTTTGATCTCGGAGTGGACTTCCACCTGATCCAGCGCATAAGCCATTTCCACCTCGTCCATATCGGCAAATGCGCGCCCATCACCTCTGTGCTGCGCCTTCTGTTCCATGGTCAGGTAATACACACCCAGCACCATGTCCTTGGACGGGGAAATGATCGGCTCGCCGTCGGCCGGTTTGAGCAGGTTATTGGAGGCAAGCATGAGATTGCGGGCTTCCTGACCGCCTTTTGTGAAAGCGGAACATGGACGGCCATCTGGTCGCCGTCGAAGTCCGCGTTGAAGGCGGTGGTGACGAGCGGGTGCAATTGGATGGCAGAACCTTCGATCAGGATCGGCTCGAAAGCCTGGATGCCCAGACGGTGCAGCGTGGGGGCACGGTTCAACAGAACGGGACGTTCACCGATCACGCCTTCCAGCGCTTCCCAGACTTCGGGACGGTTGCGCTCGATCAAACGACGCGCGCCCTTCACGTTGGCGGCATATCCGTTCAGCACAAGGCGGGCGATCACGAACGGGCGATACAGCTCCAGCGCCATGCTCTTCGGCAGACCGCACTGGTTCAACTTCAACTGCGGGCCCACCACGATCACGGAGCGGCCGGAGTAGTCCACGCGCTTGCCGAGCAGGTTGCGGCGGAAGCGTCCCTTCTTGCCCTTGAGCATGTCGCTCAGGGACTTGAGTTCGCGGCGGCCGCGGCGGCAGAGCGCCTTGCCGCGCTGGCTGAATTGTCGATCAGGCTGTCGACCGCTTCCTGCAACATGCGCTTCTCGTTGCGGATGATGACATCCGGCGCGCCGAGTTCGAGCAGTCTCTTCAGGCGGTTGTTGCGGTTGATCACGCGGCGGTACAGGTCGTTGAGGTCGGAGGTGGCGAAGCGGCCGCCGTCCAACTGCACCATCGGGCGCAGGTCGGGCGGGATCACAGGCAGAACGGTCAGGATCATCCATTCGGGGCGGTTGCCCGAGCGGCGGAAGGCTTCCACGACCTTGAGGCGGGTGGTGGCCTTCTTGCGCTTCTGCTTGGACTTGGTGGTCTTCACCTCGTGCCAGAGTTCTTCCGCCAGTTTGTCGAGGTCGAGGCGTTCGAGGATGTCGTAGAACGCTTCGGCGCCCATGTCTGCGCGGAAGACCTGACCCCAGCGCTGCTTGAGTTCACGGTAGCGGATCTCGCTGATGAAGGTGAAGGGACGCAGTTCCAGCAGTTCGTCGCGTTGGCGGGATGACTGGTTGGAAGACACGGAGGTCTGCTCCTCCAACTGGGAGCGCAGGGCTTCCATCTGCATGTCGGCATCCGCCTTGACGCGTCCGGCATCCATCTTGAGGTCTTCGAGTTCCTTGGCGCGCTGGTCCTTCAACTCGTTCTCGAGGGCTTCAAGTTTGCTCTTGACGATCTTCTGCACCTGGGAAATGTGTTTGGTCGCAACCTTGTCACCGGCATCGATGATCTTTTCACCGGTCAGTTCAAAGACGACCGTCTTCTTGGCGGCTTCGCCCATCTGGTCCTGGAGCAGCTTCTCCAGTTTCTGGCCTTCCTTGATGACCGGGTCGAGCTTCTCGGCGATCACCTCGTCGTAGTTCTGCTCGAGGTTGGTGCGCTTCTGGTTGATGTCGCCGATGGTGTGGTCGCGCTTGGTCTTGATCTCGGCGATCTTGGCATTGATCTCTGCCGCCTGTTCACGCTCTGAGACGGAGATCTCATCCTCAAGGCGCTTGAGCGCCTTGTTGCGGGCATCCTCGTCAACGTAGGTGACGATGTATTGCGCGAAGTACAGCACACGGTCCAGGTTGCGGCGGGAAATATCCAACAGCATGCCCAGGTAGGAGGGGATGCGGCGGGTGTACCAGATATGTGCAACGGGGGTCGCCAGTGCGATGTGTCCCATGCGCTCGCGGCGCACGGAGGAGCGGGTCACTTCGACGCCGCATTTGTCACAGACGATTCCTTTGTAACGGGGGTTCTTGTATTTGCCGCAGTAGCACTGCCAGTCCCTTTGGGGGCCGAAGATGGCTTCACAGAACAAGCCATCCTTTTCGGGGCGCAGGCGGCGGTAGTTGATGGTTTCGGGCTTGAGCACCTCGCCATAAGACCATGACATGATGGTCGCAGGCGATGCGAGGCTGATGCGGAGTGCGGTCAGTCCTTTTGTTTCCACTGGGTACTCTCCTTTGAAAATAAGTTCTTTGGGCGGGACCATGGACGGCGTATAGTCGTCCTGTGCAAGAGACAAACAAAGGCAAGCGCTTCGAGGGTTTTCCTCAAGCGCTTGCAGTGTTTAATCGTCTAATTTCATCCAACAAAAGAATTATACGCAGAAAGGTTGATGAGTTAAGCCATTTTCTGTTGGATTCCCATCGGAATCCGAGTTTCAGGACAATAAACCCCTTGCAAATGCCAGAAAACTCTGAACATCCTTGAAATCTGTGACCATCCCGACCGAAATGCGCACCGCCCCGCTGGATTTCCCGTCAATGCAATGGCGGAAATCATCCACTGTCAGGCGGTCTTCGTGGCCCGCTTGGGTGAAGCACACATCCAGTTCCACGCGCGAAATGCCAAGCGCAACCTCCCCGGCGCCGGGATTGCAGAAACATCCCGTCCGCAGGGAAATGTTGACCTTGTTGGCCTGCTCCTCGATGAAACGATGGTCGAAGGCATTGTCGTTCTTGTCGTAGAAATTGACCGTGACCGCCCCGCCCCGCCCCTCCATTTGGGTTGGTCCGTAGACCCGCACCAGCGGCACGCCGGTACTGTGTTTCATTTCCGTGAGTTTGCCCAACAACCATCCCGTCAGGCAATGGACGCGCTCCTGGATGACATCGTAGCCGATCGACTTCGACATGCTTGAGTCCGATCTCCACGGCGGGGATGTTGAGGTAGTCGAGAGTGCCGTCTTCAAAGGCAGCCGCGCCGTCTGCCATGTAGAACTTATCACCCTGCACCGAAGCGACAGTGATCGTGCCTCCCGCAAACCACGGGCGATGCAACTTCCCCATCGCTGACTTGCGTGCCAGCAACGCGCCGATGCCCGTTGGATAACCGAACATCTTATAGAAGGAGATCGGAACAAAATCAGGTTTGACCTTGCTCAGGTCCAATGGATTGGTGGGGACGAACGCGGCGGCGTCGAGCAGGACGTCCCAGCCGTGGGCGTGCGCCTTCTCTATCCATTCGAGCGGATGTTTGACAGAGGAGAAGTTCGATTGGGCGGGATAGGCAAAAAGGTTGTATCCGTTCTTCGAAGGCTGGGCCAGTTCACGGTCCAGTTGTGAAGCGTCCATGCGCATGTCGGGCAGGGCAACAGGGATATAGGCTACTTCCGCGCCGCGCGCGTGCGCAAATTCGCGGATCCCATTGACCGAGTTGTGGTTATCGAACGTCAGGAGATAGCGTCCGTTCGCAAACGGATACGACTCACCGATCAGCTTCAACGCGCCGCTGGCGTTCGACGTAAAGACCGCGATGTATTCATCGGGATCCGCATTGAAGAATTTCAAGACGTATTCACGCGCATGTTCGACAAGTTGTGTGGCGGCTTGTGAAGTGGGGTTGCTCGAGTGCGGGTTGCCAAACACATGCTCGGCAAGCAGGCGGTGATGACGGCGCAACTGTGAATTGGCGTACAAGCCGCCGCCCGTGTAATCAAGATAGACGTGCCCGCCAAGGTTGAGACGCGCATATTCCACTGCGCGCAGATCGTCGATGATGTGCGTCGTCGGGTAGGTGGGGTACTCTCTTAAAAAAGCGACAAACTCAGGATCGGGTTTGGTCATCACTGCCTCCACCGCAATTTAACCACAGATTTTGTCATTACGACCTGCGGGAGGCAATCTCCCTGCCAATTTGGGGGTTGCTTCGCGGCAATCGCTCGCAACGACATTCCACGACTATAATTGCCCCATGCCCCGAATTTGCATCCTTCCCCGTGTGGATGGACTTGCCGGCGTTGCGTCCTTTCGACTGAAGTTCGAAAACGGACTGGCCGCACGCGGCGTGGACGTGACTCACAACATTTCCGAGCCTTCGGATGCCGTCCTCGTTCTCGCGGGGACGAAGCACCTGCTTCCGTTATGGAGAGCGCGTTCACGCGGAAGGCGGATCGTGCAACGCCTGGACGGCATCAACTGGGTGCATCGTGTCCGTTGGGCGGGATTGCGGTACACCGTCCGCGCCGTGTACGGGAACTGGAACCTTGCCTTCATCCGTTCGCGCCTGGCGGAGGAGGTCATTTACCAGAGTCAGTTCATCAAGCATTGGTGGGAGGATTGGTACCGCCCGGCACGCGTTCCCATCGTCGGTGATCGTCAATGGCGTCGACCTGAACCAGTACACGCCTGACGGATTGCACGAACGTCCGTCCATGCATTACCGCATGCTGATCGTGGAGGGGAGCATGGCGGGCGGCTTGAATTCAGGATTGTTCTCCGCTGTGGAACTTGCGAATCGACTCGCGCGAAAACACAAGATCGAGGTAAGTATCGTTGGCAAAGTGGACTCGCGGACAAAGAACAAACTCAAAGACCAGCCTGCCTTCCGCATCCGCTTCATGGACACGGTCAAACGGGAACAGATCCCGTGGCTGATGCGTTCCTCGCACCTGCTGTTTTCCGCGGAGGTCAATCCGCCGTGCCCGAATTCGGTGATCGAAGCGCTGGCGTGCGGATTGCCGGTCGTTGGCTTCGACACGGGGTCGCTTTCCGAACTTGTGCAGGGAGACGCCGGGCGTCTCGCTCCGTACGGGGCGGACCAATGGAAACTGGAACAGCCGGACATCCCGTCGCTTGCGGATGTGGCGGAGGAGGTCCTGCAGGAAAATGATAGGTTCAGGAAACAGGCCCGGGCGCAGGCAGAGAAGCGTCTGGGGCTGGATCAAATGGTCGAAAAATATCTGGAAGTCCTGTTGAAGTAGGAGTTGTTATGTCTGACGATGAAATTGTGGAATTTCTAAAAAAACATTTGCAGTCCATTCAGGATAACGACACAAAAACATATAACGAAACGACCGCCGAAGACCTGACCCTTTACGAATGGTGGGTCACGCCGCACCGCATTGACGGACTCCCCTTTCACGAGTTTATGATGGCTTCCAATGCCGAGCGCGGAACCGTCTTCGGCGCGGAGGGGAAGGGGAAATCACCCACGCGATTTGATCTTTCCAATTTGCATATTCAAAATTACGGCGATACGGCCATTGCCAGTTATACGCTCCTGATCAGCACGGCAACGGCGGAAGGTGTAAAAGTCGCCTCCCACAACGAGAGCCGCGTGATGGTCGAATTAAACGGCATGTGGAAGGTCGTCCACGTGCACAAATCCCCGGCCTGGCAGGCTCCGCACGTCCCGTCATGAACGAACGTCCCATCCGAAGTTACGATCTCATCTGGCTGAGTCTGACAGTTCTTATACTTGTCACTCTTTCCTTTCTGTTTGCGATCCGACCGCAGGATTACTGGTGGTGTCTTCGGGTGGGAAGGGACATCCTGTCCACGGGGGCGGTGCCTGTCACTGAAACCCTGAGTTGGAGCCAGGCTGGACAGCCTATTTTGTATGAACCCTGGCTGGCGTGTGTGATCTTTGAACGGGTCCATGTTCTGGGCGGCGCATCCGGGACCTTTTTATTGCGCGGCCTGTTGATTGGGTTGACGTACGGCCTCATTTGGGTCATGACGAGGCGTTCACTGGGTCCGCAGTGGGCAACGGTCCTTGTCCTGATCATGGGGCTGGCAAGCAGTAATAATTGGGAAATGCGCGCGCAGCTGTTTGCATATCCGTTGTTTGTCCTCTGCGTGTACAGCCTGCTCAACTGGCAGTCAGGCAGTAACAAAATGCTTTGGATCCTGCCTGTGACAGCCGTCCTGTGGGCGAATCTTCACGGCTCTTTCATCCTGAGCCTTGTGCTGGCAGGGTCCGCTTTTGTCTTTGGAAAGGGAGATCGCAGGTCGTTATTGATCACCCTGTTCCTCATGCTGATGGGGACCCTCATTACCCCGCATGGACTTGCCCTGTGGGGACACCTTCAATTCATGCTCACTGTCCCCTCCAACCAGGAATACAGCCTGGAATGGCGGGCGCCGGTCAATGAAGGCTGGCAAATGAATATCTTTTTTGCGTGGGTCCTGTCTTTTGCCCCATTGACGGCGTTCTCTTCACGAAAGATTTCCCTGTTGGAGTGGGTATGGTTCCTGGGATTTGGCTGGCTGGCATTCTCCGGTATCCGCTATGTGATCTGGTTTCTCTTCATCCTCGTCGTGTTGACCGCCAGGTTATTGGCGGGCATTCTTCCTGATAAACAGCGTCTTCCTGAAAGAGCCCGGTTCCCAGCCTTCAACGCCGCTCTTGCAAGCCTGTTCGTTTTATTGTCCATCGTGTATTTGCCCGGTATAAGGGAAAAGTGGTGGGCACAGGCTCCTGCGGTCTATGCATCCGATATAACGCCGGTCAAGGCTGTAGAATGGCTGGACCAGCACCCGCAACTGCCCGGTCCGCTCTGGAACGATTACGCCTTTGGCAGTTACCTCGCCTATGCCCTGCCCTCGCGCCCGGTCTGGGTGGATAGCCGCTTCTTCCCCTTCACCGGCGGGCAAATGGATGAATACTTGCAGATGAGCCGCGGTTCCCTCATTTGGAAGTCCGTGTTCGAGCGTGAAGGGATTAATCTGCTCATCCTTTCCACTGCAAACCAGCCCCTGCTGATCGAGCTTGTGGGATCGTCCGGCAGTTGGTGCGAACAATACCGCGATGAGGTCGCGGTCATATTCTCAAGGTGTGAACCAATTCGATGAAACATTTTCCCGGTAAACTCAGCGTTACAACAACGCGTGCTCCCCGCGTACCGCGCACCGTTCTTTGACCTGCTCGCCTCCGCCTGCGACGGGGGAATGAGTCTGTTCACCGGCTCCCCGCGTCCCGTGGAAGGGATTACGACAACAGACAAGCTGCAGGTTGCAGATTACACATTGGGAAAAAACGTTCATCTGCTGGGCGGCAGTTTTTATCTCTGTTACCAGCAGGGATTGCTGGACTGGTTGAACGAACAAAATCCCGATGCATTGATCGTGGAAGCAAACCCGCGTTATCTGTCCACGCCCGCCGCCATAAAGTGGATGCATGATCGGGACCGCCCGGTCATCGGCTGGGGACTTGGCTCACCGCCTCTTTCGGGTCCCCTGGCTGGATTCCGTCAAATGCGCCGACTCTCCTTCCTCAGGGAGTTCGACGCCATGATCGCGTACAGCCAGCGCGGCGCGGACGAGTATGCATACCAGGGGTTCCCGCTGGATTACCTTTTTGTCGCGGATAACTCCGTTTCCCCGTCGCCGACCTGGCAAATGCCGGAGCGACCCGAAACATTCGGCGAACAACCCTGCATCCTTTTCGTGGGACGCCTGCAAGCCCGCAAAAACGTGGATTTGTTGCTGGGCGCCTGCGCCGAAATTCAAAACGTCAGGCTGGTCATTGTCGGGGATGGACCGGAGCGCGAATCGCTCGAAGATCTGGCAGGAGAAATCTACCCAAGCGCGGAGTTTGTCGGGGCAAGGCATGGGGCGGAGCTAAAGCCCTATTTCGCTGAAGCAGACCTCTTTGTCCTGCCCGGAACCGGGGGCCTGGCTGTCCAGGAAGCGATGAGTTACGGGCTTCCGGTCATCGTGGCACAGGGGGATGGGACTCAGGACGACCTGGTCCGCAAAGAAAACGGCTGGCAGATCCCGCCCGCTACGCGTGATTTCGAGGCGTTGGTCGTCACAATGAAAGACGCGCTATCGGATGTAGCGCGTCTGCGAAGGATGGGGGAGGAATCGTACCGTATCGTGAAGGAGGAGATCAATATCGAAAGGATGACGGAGACGTTCGTGACGGCATTGAACTCGCTAAAATGAGTTCGCCGCATCCTCCATATTGTTGTACAGCGGAATGTTTTGCAGAAAGCCGGTGATGCTCAGGATGTAATAGATCTGCGGGTTCGGGCAGACCAGTTTCAGATAGGGGGACTTGTACAGCTCGCCGCCGGGTCGGCGCATTTCTTCCAGGTCGCTTTGGGGAGTGAACAGTTTGAAGATGTTCTGGAGCGCACGCAGACCGGCGCTGGCGAGCACCTCCAACTCTGACATGTCGAGCAGAATGTGTTTTGCCCCGCCCTCATTTGCCTGACGGGCGCGCTCGAACAGTTCCTGTTCGGTGGGACCGTGAAGATGACCTTTCAGATGGAGCACGGTCACAGGCATACTCCCCTGGATCTGGGATGTGGTGATGGTCAATTCGCTCATATCTGCTCTCCTCTGAGGATTACTATACAGGGTTTTGCATCAAAATACAAGCGGTGCCGCTAGGGGACCTCCGTTGCTTCCACTGGCAGCGACCGTTCCACGTTCACCCACATCTGCGACCCGTTCGTGGCGATCTCGATCCAGCCGTTCTGGTCGGTGCGCAGGAGGGCATAGTCCTTGACCGTTTCGAGCACATCGCGGTCGGGCATGCCGTTCTCGTCGGCGGCGCTGACGCTCAACACCACCAGCTCGGGATTCAGGTTGACGATCCAGTCTTCGGGGTTCGACGGGGAGTAACCCGAATCAGCCAGCGACAGGACGCTCACCCCGCCCAGGTCCTCGCCATATCCCAGCTCCTCCAGCGCTTCGAAGCTCATGCCGACCGGCAACAGCGCGCGGAAGTTCTGGTATTCGAGCAGTAAAACCGCCCCGCGCGGACCCGTTGTCAGCACGGTCAATGTCGCACCGTCGCCGAGGTCGAGCACCTGGTCCTTTTGGGCGTCGGTCACAGGAATGCCCCTCAACGTCAAATACTCATTCAGCACGCGCGCCGAGAAGGACGCCTGGCGGTTGCCGCCCCACAACACTGTGCCCGGCGGATACCTCTCCAGCACACGCGGCAAAGCGGCGACCTGTTCCTCGTCCGTCGCGGCGACGATCGCCCAATCCAGTTTACGGTCGAACGACGAGATGCGCCTGCCGAGTTCATCGGAGAGCGTTGTTACGCTTTCGCCGCCGTTGATCAGGATGGTTTTGCCCGACGGCGTTTTGATAAGGACGCCATCCGCCGAACCGACGTCCATGAACGTGACATGCAGGAGACCGTCCGGGAGAGCCGACGCCGCCCGCCACACCAGCAGGAGACCGATGACCAGCACGACCAGCCCGCCTCCGACCGCCACCGCGCCTGCCTTCTGCCCAACGGAGCGGATCCACTCCCTGAAACTGGACCAGCCAAAAGTCAACGAAAGAAGCGCCGCGTAGAACAGGATCACGAACCAGACGGAGAAATCCCCGAGGAAGATGGTCCCGTGCGGCACGCGGTCGAACAATTCCACAATGCGGACCGTGTACACGACGAACGGCCACGCGATCCACGCCGCGACCTGTCCCAGCGCAAACCAGACATGGCTCAGCAGGACCGCCAGCCCGCCGAGGATCATCACCGCCGGCTGGGCGGGCAGGATGAAGGGGTTGGCAAGGAAGGAAACAAGTGAGATGCGTTGGAAGTGATAAGCCATGATCGGAATGGTGGTGAGCTGTGCGGCGAGCGTGAGCAGGACGAATTCGGAAAAAAGCTGGGCGACGCGCTCGCCTGTGGAGGCCGGGATGTATTTTGTGATGATTTTATTCGCAAATTCCGAAAACGGGGTGGCATACAGGATGAGACCCAGCGTGGCGAAGAACGAAAGCTGGAAACCCACATCCCAGACGTAGAGCGGGTTCCACAAACACATCAGCAGGGCGACAGCCAAAAGTGTGTTCAAGGCGGTCTGCCTGCGTCCCACCTGCCTTGCAAACAAAGCCAGGCTTCCCATGATGGCGGCCCGCACCACCGCCGCGTCCGCACCGACGATGAACGTGTATATCACGATGCCCAGAATGGCGATGGCCGCGCCGCGCCGATCCCCGAAGAGACGGCTGAACAGGGCGAAGAAAATGCCCGCGATGATGCTGATGTTGAACCCCGAAATGGCGATGATATGCGCCGTGCCGGTGTTCTTGAAGGCTTGCTGCAGTTCCCGGGTGAGACCGGTGTCCACGCCGAGCAGGATGCCCGCCAGCAGGGATGATTTGGGGTCGGGGAAGAGGCGGTGGATGTTCTCGAGCGAACGGTCCTTGAAAGCATACAGCGCGCGGAAGATCAGGTTGCCGTCATTGCCCGGCAGGACCGTTATGACCGCGGTGGTCATGTACGAATGGATGCGCTGGGCGGCAAGATAATCACGGTAGGAAAAGTCCTCGTTCTCGGGCGGTGTCTTCAACTTGCCGCGCAGGCGGATTTTCTGGCCGTATTCGAACGTCTGGTTGTTGGAGGCGCGGACGAGAAGCAAGCTCTTTTCAAACAGGCTGTTCGTGATGGGCAGGTCGCCGTCGCCTGTATCCACGGCGGTGACCCTGACACGCAGGTTGGTGTAGGAATCGCGGTAGTCGGGAGATTCGGTCAGGTAACCGGTGATGAGCAGGTCGTAATCGCGGTCGTTGAAAAAAGCGATGTGGAACGCGTCAAATTTGGGAACGGAATATTGGTAGCGAGCCGCGCCGAGGAAGAGGGCGAAGAGCAGGATGAAGGCGAAGGGAATAAATGGAAAGTGGTAAGTGGAAAGATTGAGGCGGGGGGCAATGATCCGCGCCAGAATGGCGAGAAAGATGGCAAAGACGCCAAACCCGGCCCAGATCCAGATCGAGAGCGAGACCAGGCTCCCCAACACG
The DNA here is from genome assembly GCA_963718215.1 of uncultured Chloroflexia bacterium. Classification (GTDB taxonomy): domain Bacteria; phylum Chloroflexota; class Anaerolineae; order Anaerolineales; family Villigracilaceae; genus Defluviilinea. The sequence goes on along the minus strand of CAVQYK010000032.1, from coordinate 35,658 downwards.
ATCCCCCCCAGGAAAACGAGCGAAAACCACATCAGCGGGGGCTGTGTGGTCAGCCGTTCGAGCAGGGATGTGGGAGGATTTGCCGCCTGCATAGATGCCTTTTATCATAGCATGGAATCGGTGGGTGGGATACAATTTAAATCGACACCCGGTGGTTGAGTAGGGCGAAGCCCGTACCGAAACCACCAATAAGCAAAGCAATAATAAGTTTGAATTAAACAGGTGGTTTCGATACGACCTGCGACGAACACGCAGGTCTACTCAACCACCAGAGTATTTTGGTTATTTATGCCCTCCCCAAACTCATCCTCGTTACCGGCGCGACCGGCTACGTCGGCGGACGGCTCGTGCCGCGCCTGCTCGAAGCTGGTCATCGTGTGCGCGTTCTCGTCCGTGACCCGGCGCGCCTGCACGGACGTCCCTGGCTGGACAAGGTCGAAGTCGTTACGGGCGACGCGCTTTCCGAAGACGCCCTGACCGAAGCCCTGAAGGGCGTTTCGGTCGCCTATTACCTCATCCACGGCAAGCAGGGAGGCAGGGTCAGCGCCGAACGTGACCTGACTGTCGCCCGCAACTTTGCGAACGCCGCCAGTGAAGCGAACATCGAACAGATCATTTACCTCGGCGAACTCGTGGACCCGGCCGCCGACCTGTCCCCGTACCTGCGTGCCCGCCACGAGTTGGGCTACATCCTGCGCTCCGGCAGTGTGCCGGTCACCGAGTTCCGCGCGGGCATGATCGTCGGCTCGGGTTCGGTCCTGTTCGAGATGGTCCGCTATCTCAGCGAGCGCGAACCGCTGCTCGTCTGCCCGCGTGGTTCTTCTCGCAGGCGCAGCCGATCGCCATTCGCGACGTGCTGTCCTACCTGATCGCCGCCCTTGACACCCCGGAAGCCATCGGCAGGCTGATCGAGATCGGCGGTCCGACCCGCCTGACCTACGCGGATATGCTGCTCGAATACGCCAAAGAGCGCGGACTCAAACGCTCGCTCATCCGCACGCCGTTCCACGCGCCGCGCCTCTCTGCCTACTGGGTGCACATGGTCACGCCCATCCATTGGCGTCTCGTGTTGCCGCTGATCGAGGGTCTGCGCGCCCAGCTCATCGTCAGGAATGAAGCGGCGAAGAGGTTGTTCCCGCAGATCAAGCCGATCGACTTCCGTACCGCCGTCCACCTCGCCCTCGGGCGCATCCAGCGCGACAACGTGGAGACCAGCTGGTCGGATGCGCTCGTCACCACGGCGGGCGACATCAAACCGTACACCTTCACCGTGGAAGACGGCATGTTCATCGAGCGGCGGCAGGCGCTTCTCGACCTCGACCCCGGGGCTGTTTTCCGTTCCTACATGGGCATCGGCGGCGAGCGCGGCTGGCTGTATATGGACTGGGCGTGGGGCATTCGTGGCTGGATGGACAAGGCAGTTGGCGGCGTGGGTCTGCGGCGCGGGCGGCGGCATCCCGACGAAATTCGTGCGGGCGAGTCGCTCGATTTCTGGCGCGTCGAACAGGTGGAGCCGGACCGCCTCCTGCGCCTGCGCGCCGAAATGAAACTGCCCGGCAAAGCCTGGCTCGAGTTCAAATCCGAACCCAAAGACGGCAAAACCCTCTTCACGGTCGCAGCCTACTTCGCGCCGCACGGTCTTTTCGGTTTTCTCTATTGGTACGCCATGTGGATCCCCCATCGCTTCATCTTTGACGGGCTGACGGACCGGCTGGCATCGAGGGCACGCGTCCTTGCACATTAATCATCTTTGGTCTTTTTTCTTTCATTTGTGAGGAAAGACGAAAGAAGAAAGAAACACCTTGACCAAACCTCTGATCCTCGTTACCGGCGCCACTGGATACATTGCCAGCCGACTGATCCCGCGCCTGCTGGACTCCGGCTATCGCGTCCGCGCCCTCGCCCGCGACCCGCGTCGACTTAAAGGGCGGGCCTGGTTCGACCAGATTGACATTGTCCAGGCTGACGTCATGGCCCCCGAGACCCTCCCCGGAGCCTTCGACGGCGTCCGCACTGCCTACTACCTCATCCACAACATGTCGCAGGGACACGGCTACACCTCCCTCGAACTGGAGTCCGCCCGCGCCTTTGCCTTCGCTGCGGAAGAGGCGGGCGTCGAACACATCATCTATCTCGGCGGTCTGGCGGACCCGGAACAGCACCTCGCGCCGCACATGCGCTCCCGCATCGAGACGGGGAAGGTCCTGCGCGAAGGGAAAGTTCCGGTCACGGAATTCCGCGCGGGCGTCATCGCCGGTTCGGGGAGCATCTCGTTCGAAATGATCCGCTTCATGACCGAGTTGTGCCCGGTTGTGCCCGGTCCCGCGTGGATGAAGAACAAATCCCAGCCGATCGCCATCCAGAACGTCATCGACTACCTCTTCACGGCATTGACCAATCCCAACGGACGCGGCGGCGTCTTCGAGATCGGCGGATCGGAAGTCACCACCTATGGCGACCTGATGCTCCGCTACGCCCGTGCCCGCGGACTCAAACGCTCGATGTTGCTGATCCCCGGCATCCCGCTCTGGTTCATGGCGTTCGGTGTGGGGCTGATGACACCGGTTCCCTACCCCATTGCCTATGCCCTGATCGGCGGGTTATCCTCCGACAGCCTGGTCAAACATCTCGGAAGCCCGGCAGGCGTTCCCCGAAGTGGAATTGATCGATTTTGATACCGCTACCAGGGATGCGCTCGAAAAGACTCATCCCGACCACATCGAACGCGTCTGGGCGGATGGTACACCGGGGACCAGGTCCCTGAAACATGAGGGGTGTTTTATTCTTCACCATTCTGGACCCAGCCGGCGTCGCCGTGGCGCCGTCGCGACACTTGCTGGCGGAACGGGAGCAAGCTCCCTGAATCCAAAACCGAACATCAAAGTACCTTCTTCGGCGAAATGTGGCTTGAAGCACACGCAAGTCACGCTGGAAGCATGACCTACGTCTCCCGCACCCTCTTCTTCTCCCCGCGCGGATTGACTGGATTCCTCTACTGGTATCTTCTATATCCATTCCATTGGTTGCGGCTTCGCAGGTTCGCCAAACAGTAATGAAACGCCCAATAATCCTTTTTGCTTCCGTTTTGTTTCTTGCGACCATCATGGTTTTGGTTGCGCTGAAGATTCCCATTCCGCTTGCTGTCAATTCCGATTTTCAGGTGCTCTACTACACCACCCAGGGACTGATCCGCGGCGTGGATGTGTACGACCATGCCGGGAAGATGCAAATGATCAATGAAGTCTACGGCGCGGACGTGGACGAAAGTTTCATTCCGCAGTTTGCCTACCCGCCGTGGTATGCGCTAAGCACGGTTTACCTGGGGCTGTTCCCGATCCGTTCGGCGGCGGTGCTGTGGTTTGAGATCAACCTCGCCATGCTGTTCCTCTCCGTGTGGTTCCTCACGGACGGCTGGAAACCGTCCCTGCGACTGCTTGCCTTTCCTGCCACGCTGTTTTTCTACCCCGTCCTGGGGACGCTGGCGGTCGGTCAATACGACTTCCCTGTGCTGTTGGGCGCCTCCATGCTGGTGTATGCCCTGCCGCGTCGACGCCCCGTTTTGATTGCGCTCGGTATGGCATTCCTGACTTTCAAACCGCATCTCGGCGGGTTGATCCTGCTTGCGGTTCTGGTCTATTTATTGCTTCACCGGGACGAATTTGGAAAAAAAGCGTTCACCTACACCATTTATGCCGGTATTTTTCTGTTTTTTATTGGTTTTCTGGCGGATTCGTCCTGGCCGCTCAATTATTTCGATTCGCTTTTCAATTATCGGGAACTGGGTCATATCACGACCTGTTCCGAGTGTGTCAACCTTTCGGTCTGGCTGTCGAGACGTCTCAGCGGGGAGTTTAGTCTCTCGCAGGCTGGAGTAATTGCCGGGGCGGTCCTGACCGTCCTGCTTGTCATCCTGTATCTCAAAAGAAAGGTGTTGTTCGAATCCCCGGCGCTGTTGGTCGCATCCGCCTTGATGACGACGATCCTTGCCAGCCCGTATTTGTACAACTACGATTTCCTGCTCCTGCTTGTCCCGTTTGCGAGTCTCACCAGGTCGAAACTGGAGCGGGTCGTCATTGCCGCCTGTTATATCGGTTCGACGTTGGCGCTTGTGCTGTATGGGCGCGAGGGCAACGATGCCTTGCTCGTCGTGTCGGTTGCGGTTGCGGCGCTCCTTTATTTACGTGACAAATTGCACGTTGACGCTCCCGCCTCTGCGTCATACAATGGGAACACATAAATTGACCAGTCAGCGGCGAAGTCGGTGGAATTCCGACACTGTCGCGCAACTGTGAATTAGCAGTTAGCTGTCAGCAGTTAGCAATTAGCCATCAGGCTAAACGCTAGTCGCTAAAAGCTAATCGCTAACAAGTCAGGTCGCCCGCCCTGGTCGGTTCTACCACACTCTCGCGGAAAGGAGGTGGAGGACGGCTAGATCGGAATGCCTCCCCAACCTCCCCAGCCCATGCTGGGGATTTTGATTCCAATAACAAATGTCATTGCGACCTTCGGAAAGCAATCGCCTCGCAACGACAGACAAACCCAGGAGAAGAAAATGTTACGCAAGACTTTGATACTCACCCTGTTGCTCGCGCTGTTGACTGCCTGTGCGCCTCAAACCGCGCCGACAACTGACTCTGTTCCACAATCCCTGACCTTCACAGATGGACTGGGACGCACGATAACACTTGAAACGACCCCCCAGCGTATCGTCTCACTTGCGCCATCGAACACGGAGATCCTCTTTGCGGTCGGGGCAGGCTCACAGGTCATCGGACGCGATGAATTCAGCGACTATCCTCCCGAAGCCGCGTCCATCGGGAGCATCGGCGGCTCATTCGGCGAATACAACGCGGAAGCCATCCTCGCCCTCGAACCGGACCTCGTCCTTGCCGCGGAGATCAATCCGCCCGAACTGGTGCAGCAACTCGAAGACCTGGGCCTGACCGTTTACTACCTTGGCAACCCGGCCACGCTCGAAGAGATGTACACAAATCTCGAGACTGTCGCGGGGCTGACAGGTCATGATGTGACCGAACTGGTCGAACTCGCTTAAGGCGCGCGTTGCCGCCGTGGACGAGAAGATCGTGCCGCTTTCGTCGCGCATCCCCGTCTTCTATGAGATCGACGCGACCGACCCAACCAAACCGTGGACATACGGTCCCGGCACCTTCGGTGACCTGCTTATTGCCCGTGCCGGCGGATACAATATCGGCAGTATTGCCAGCGACCCCTACCCGCAGATCAGTATCGAGCAGGTAGTGGCGGCCAATCCTTCCATCATCATCCTCGGCGACTCGATGTGGGGCGTGACGCCCGAATCTGTGAAGGTACGCCCGGGTTGGGAGACCCTCCCTGCGGTGGCAAGCGGCAGTATCCATCCCTTCGACGATAACCTCGTCAGCCGCCCCGGTCCGCGCCTGGTGGACGCATTGGAACAACTGGCGAAACTATTGCGACCCGAATTGTTTGAATAAATTCCCGTAGGGGCACGGCGTGACGGTCAACCGTCATAACTCATTCCTGTTTCGCCGTGCCCCTGCAATATCATGGAAAAAAATCGCTATCTTTCTTCTTTCCTCTTTCTAGGGATCGCCCTGCTTCTCAGCCTGGCGATCGGTTCTGTTTTCATTTCCCCCAAAGAACTCTGGGACGTCATCCTCGGCAACGGCACCGAAATCTCCACCTCCATTTTGTGGAAGATCCGCCTGCCGCGAACCGTTCTCATCGCACTGACAGGCGCGGCATTGGGCGGAAGCGGTGCAACGTATCAGGGTTTGTTCCGCAACCCGCTGGCTGACCCGTTCCTGATCGGCATCGCATCTGGCGCAGGGTTGGGCGCGGTCATCGCCATGTCGGTTCAGTGGCCGTATTCGTTCTGGGGTCTCATGGCGATCCCGATGGCCGCCTTTCTCGCCGCGCTCACCACGGTCTTCATTGTTTACTCGCTCGCGCGCGTCGGGCAGACCATCCCCACCACCAACCTGGTCCTCGCGGGTGTCGCCTTTTCCTCGTTCGCCACATCGCTCACGTCTTTCCTGATGATCCGCTCCACCAGCGAGGTCCGCCGCGCGCTCGGCTGGCTGCTCGGCGGCGCCACCCAAAACAACTGGACCGCCATCCTCGCCATGCTTCCCTACCTCCTCATCGGCCTTGGCATTCTGGTATTCAGCGGTCATGCTCTCAACTTGCTGCAATTCGGCGACGACCAGGCCCAGCAACTCGGTCTCAACGTCACGCGCACAAAACGGATCCTTCTGATCGCCTCCTCGTTGACGACCGCCTCCGCTGTGGCCTTTTCCGGCATCATCGGATTTATCGGACTCATCGTCCCGCATCTCATCCGACTTTGGTTTGGTCCGGACTACAGGCGTTTACTGCCCCTCAGCATTCTCGGCGGCGCGACCGCGTTGCTCGTATCCGATATTGTTGCGCGCGTCCTCATTTCCCCGCAGGAGATCCCCGTGGGAATCATCACCGCGCTCGTGGGCGCTCCGTTCTTTTTATGGGTGTTGAGACGCTCGAAGAACCAGGGATTTTGGTAAACATGGAAATCACGGTCCGAAAAATCGACCCGCAAGAGTCTCCCCAGACTAAATCGTTCACGCGCAAATCGTTGGTAAAGTCGCGGCTGGCGCTTGATATCGAGAACGAACGACTGGTCTATACGGTCGTCCCTGTGGAGCCGCCGTACGAACGGGAAGTCCGTATCGAGGATACGGATTATGGCTTTGACGAGGAGGGTCCCACCGTCTTTTTTGCAGAAGTTGACGGCCACCTTGCCGGCAGGATCAAGATGCTCAAATGGTGGAACCAGTTTGCCTATGTGGAGGATCTCGTGGTCAACCCGGAATACCGCGGCATGGGCATCGGTCGCACACTGCTGGAGCGCGGCATTCAGTGGGCTCATGAAAAGGATCTCCCCGGCGTGATGCTCGAAACCCAGGACGACAACGTCCCTGCCTGTACCCTGTATCAAAGCTGCGGGTTCGTTTTGGGCGGCTTTGACCGTAATGTTTATAGAGCCATCAACCCGCATGCAAAAGAAAGTGCTTTGTATTGGTATTTATTGTTTTGATCCGTAGGGGCACAGCAGGATAAACGAATGTCCTGACAATTAACCGATCCGCTGTGCCCCTACGATGAGAATACTATGCTCAAAATCCAATCCGTCTCCGTCTCCTATGGCTCCCGCCGCGTCCTGCATGAGGTTTCCCTCGACGTTGCCAGCGGCGAAGTCCTCGCGTTGATCGGACCGAACGGCGCGGGCAAATCGACCCTCATCCGTGCCGCGAGCGGGGTTATTCCCTACACCGGTCACGTCCGCACGAACGGCGATGACTTCGCGTCGCTGTCGCCGATCCAGCGTGCGAAATTCATCGCCACCGTACCGCAGGCTGTGTCCATGCCGCCTGCATATACCGTCTGGGAGACGGTCATCCTCGGGCGAACGCCGTATCTCGGGTTCTTGGGGCAGGTGTCGGAGAAGGATGAGGCGATTGCGACGGCAATCATTGGGACGGGTAAGCGCGCTCCCCTTCGCGGACCGTCGCGTCGGCGAACTCTCCGGCGGGGAGCAGCAGCGAGTCCTGCTCGCGCGTGCCTTGTGTCAGTCCACGCCTATCTTGTTGCTCGATGAACCGACAGCACATTTGGACTTGCAATACCAGGTCAACTTGCTGGAATTGGTGAGAGAACTTGCCCACAAGGACCATCTCGCCGTGCTGGTGGCGCTCCACGACCTGAATCTCGCCGCCCACTACGCGGACCGCATCGCCCTGATGGTGGCAGGGGAGATCAAAGCGATCGGGAAACCGAAGGAAGTATTGCTGCCCGAACTGATCGCCGAAGCCTATTGCCTGCCGGTGCAGGTGGTTCCGCATCCGTTTATGGATATTCCGCTGGTGCTGCCGGATAGTGAAAAATACCCTATCGGGCTTGGTCATTTGCTAGCCATAATACCTCAGCCGAGAAGAAAAGTAGCTGTTGAAAAAGCAGGAAGATGGGTTCCGATTATTGAAAGAAATAAATTGATCAAGGATAACCACATCGGCTTCAATACCCTCGGAGTAACCTATGCAAGACGATTTGTTTTTCGGCCCAATGAAGATGTGGTGAAACAAAACCTCATTAAAGATGAAAATTCGTTTTCAAATGCTATTCCTGAGCCAAATCAATTAGGTTTTATTTATAGAGGATCACAAGCTGCTATTGGAATCGAATGAAACAATGTAATAGATACTCTAGCAAAACCGCCGAAATCAAGAGGTGCTTGGGTTAAAGTCGATTTAGCTTAACAAAAAAACTTCCGTTATTGGCTCAGAAGTTTCTGATATTGTTTTCTGGTTTTCCAGCCAAAAAATTAAAGTTCGTAATCCCCTGCAGCCTCGGGTTGGTAGAGGATCTTGTCAACTTTGAGATGCCTCTTGCCCGCAGGGACTTCCCACTCGAACACATCATTAACCCGATAGCCGAGCATGGCTGTCCCGATCGGCGCCAGGACCGAGACCTTGCCCTCGGTCGTATTTGCGTTTTCGGGGTAGACCAGCGTGTAGATCTCCTCCTCCTGGGTATCCAGGTCCATGAGGGCGACCTTCGAGTTCATGGTGATAACATCGGCAGGGACCTCCTGCGGCAGGACGATCTCGGCGCGGGCGAGTTCGCCGCGCAGTTTTTCGAGATAAACGCTGCCGCGATACCCCTTGGACTGCGCGTCCATGATCAGGTCGACCAGGCGCTGGCGGTCAAGTTCAGTGATGTGAATGGTCTTTTCGCTCATCGGACACTCCTAAATGTTCTTTAACTCCATCTCCACTTCGTGCCGTCTTTGCTGTCTTCGATGGTCACGCCCATCTCTTTGAGCTGGTCGCGGATTTCGTCCGAGCGCGCCCACTGTTTTTGCTTGCGCGCTTCGTCCCGTTCCTCGATCAAGGCAAGAACTTGCGCTTCCTGCTCGCTGGAGCCTTGTTTTTCCTGCAAACGCAGGCCCAACACATCCGTCAATTCGCGGAATGTGGCCTGTGCAGGCTTGAGTTGTTCATCGTTCGCGCCGTTGTCGCGGGCAGTGTTGATGGCTTTGACCAGTTCGTACAGCGCGGCGAGGGCGAGCGGCGTATTGAAGTCATCGTCCATGGCGTCGGTGAAGGATTGCTTGGTGGATTCCGCCTGGGAGGCGAGCCCTTCGACTACGTGGCGCTCCTTCGTCTGCGTTGCACTCCGCTCAGGATGAGGCGCCACTCCGCTCTGGGCGGAAGGACCAGGCCGCAGGGCGGCTTTGAGGCGTTCGAGCGATTTTTCCGCAGCGTCCTGCGTCTCGTCGTTGAAGATCAACGGCGCGCGGTACGAGCCCATCAGCACCAGCATGCGCATGACATCGGCATCGCGTACTTTGAGAAAATCCTTGATGCTGACGATGTTGCCCAGCGACTTGGACATTTTCTCGCCGCCGAGTTGCAGCATGCCGTTGTGGATCCAATAGCGGGCAAACTGCTTGCCGGTGTAGGACTCGGTCTGGGCGATCTCGTTCTCGTGGTGCGGGAAGATGAGGTCGTTGCCGCCGCCGTGGATGTCGATCTGCTCGCCGAGTTCGGCGAGGTTCATGGCGGAGCATTCGATGTGCCAGCCGGGGCGACCCTTGCCCCACGGGCTGTCCCATGAGATCTCGCCGGGCTTGGCGGCTTTCCACAGGGCGAAATCCATCGGGTGGGCTTTGGCTTCCTCCACTTCGATGCGCGCGCCTGCCTGCATGTCGTCGAGCTTGCGGCCGGAGAGTTTGCCGTAATCCTCATCGCCGGTCACACTGAAATAGACGTCGCCGTTCGGCGCGGCATACGCGGCTTCCTTGCGGATGAGTCCCTGGATGAACTCGATGATGAGCGGCATGGTCTTGCTGACCTGCGGGTTGGACGTGGCGGGTAGAATGTTGAGACTGGCAAGTTCCTTTGCGTATTCCTCGATGTAACGCTGTGACAGTTTGAGCGGGTCTTCGCCGAGCGCATTGGCGCGGTTGATGATCTTGTCGTCCACGTCGGTGTAGTTCATGACGTGCCTGACGGCGTAGCCGCGATATTCGAGGTAGCGGCGGATGATGTCGAACACCAGTGCGGACATGGCGTGACCGACGTGCGCGTCGTTATAGACCGTGACGCCGCAGACGTACAGTTTTACGAGGTTCGGCTCGAGGGTCTGGAATTCTTCTTTTTTGCGGGTGAGGGTGTTGTATAAGCGAATCATGGTTTTAGTCTTCTGGTCTTCTAGTTTGATAGTCTCATAGTCTGATGGTGTTGCAATTGTTCTTGAGCAAGCGACTATCAGACTAATGACTATTCGACTGATTGGACTACTTTCTCCTCTTCCCATTCTCCTCGTCCACGCGGGCGAAGATCATGCGACCGGCAGCGGTCTGCAGGACCTTGGTGACGACCACGTCCTTGTATTCGCCGATGTAGTCCTTGCCGTTCTCCACGACGACCATCGTGCCGTCGTCCATGTAGCCCACGCCCTGACCGTATTCCTTGCCTTCCTGGAAGACGTTGATGTTCATGCGCTCGGCGGGCAGGACGACCGACTTGACCGCGTTGGCAAGTTCGTTGATGTTGAGGATGGTCACGCCCTGCAGTTCGGCGATGCGGTTCAGGTTGAAGTCGTTCGTGAGGATCGGACACTTCAACTGCCGCGCCAGCACCACGAGCTTGTCGTCCACCTCGCGCACGCCCTCGGCGTTGATGTCGCTGATGCGCACCAGGATGCTGGGGATCTTCTGCAGTTCGGCGAGCACCTCCATGCCGCGGCGTCCGCGCTGGCGGCGCAAGCCGTCGGGGAAGTCGGCGATATATTGGAGCTCGTTCAGCACGAAGCGGGGGATGAGAAGCGTGCCGGGCAGGAATCCCGTTTTGGCGATGTCGGCGACGCGCCCGTCAATGATCACGCTCGTATCCAGCAGGATGTTGCGGTTGAGGTTGGTCCATGACGATGAAGTGCCGTTCTCGCCGCCGCGTCCGCTCAGGGCGGAGACCAGTCCCAGCAGGTCGCCCTGCCGCATGACCATTAGCGAAACCCCAAGGTACGAGAAGACCGCCACGCCGATAAAAGGCAGGATCTCCCCGAGCGGCGTGGGGAGCAGGGAAAGGGGAAATGCCAGCAAAGCGGCAGTCAGCAGGCCAACGATCAAACCGATCAGCCCCGCAAAGAGCGTTTCCGCGGAAAGATGCCCAAGGCTTCTGCGGATGGCGCGCGCGGGACGCGTGGTTATGTAGGGGATCAGGATGAAACCGGACAAACCGCCCAGCAGCGCAAAGACGGTCTGGTAGAGGAAAGTTTCAGCCGTATCGAGCCGGGCCCAGCCAGTTTGCGATCGTCGCCCCGAACGAAAAACCCAGAATTCCGAAAGTGAGCAGTCCAATGAAGCGGATGATGAGTTCAACGACGCGAAAAGAATAACTGCTTTGGTTCATAAAATAACTCCTTTGTAAAGTGCCGAATAAAAGAATAATGCCTGCATCATAGCATGGCTGAAAAGCCTAGTCAATTGCTCACCGAAACTTCACATACCCTTGTTATAATCGTTGAAATCCACGTTTTCTGACGAAAACCCGCTTCCTTCCCCCGCCCGGGCCTGAATCCAGGAAAACGACCTTAGCCATGACCCTGACCGACACCCTCCACCGTCCCCTGCGCGACTTGCGTATATCCGTCACGGACCGCTGCAACTTCCGCTGTGTGTACTGCATGCCCAGGGAAGTCTTCGGCTCCGACCATCCCTTCCTGCCCCACGACCAGGTACTGACCTTCGAGGAGATCACGCGGCTTTCGCGCATTTTTGTCTCGCACGGCGTCAAAAAGATCCGCCTGACCGGCGGCGAGCCGCTCGTCCGCAAGGACCTGCCCCTGCTGGTCGGCATGTTGTCGCAGATCCCGAACCTCGACCTGACCATGACCACGAACGGCTCGCTCCTCGCCCGCAACGCACAGGCGTTGAAGGATGCCGGGTCTGACGCGCGTCTCGGTCAGCCTCGATTCGCTCGATAACGAGGTCTTCAAGTCCATGAACGATGTGGATTTCCCCGTGGAAAAGGTCCTGGAGGGCATGGAAACAGCCCAAAAGGTCGGGTTGGAGCCGATCAAGGTCAACATGGTGGTCAAGCGCGGGGTCAATGAGTCCAGCATCCTGCCGATGGCGCGCTTCTTCCGCGAGAAGGGCTACATCCTGCGCTTCATCGAGTACATGGACGTCGGTTCGACCAACGGCTGGCGCACGAACGACGTGGTTTCCGCGAAGGAGATCGTGAGGATCATCAATGCCGAACTGCCGCTCGAGCCGGCTGACCCGAATTACACGGGCGAGGTGGCGGAACGCTGGCGCTACAAGGACGGGAAGGGCGAGATCGGCGTGATCGCGTCGGTGACCCAGCCGTTCTGCCGCGACTGCAACCGCGCGCGGTTATCCGCCGAGGGCAAACTGTATACCTGCCTGTTCGCGGTCAAGGGACACGACCTCAAGAGCCTGCTGCGCGGCGGCGCGTCCGACGAGGAGATTTCGGCGGAGATCAGCCGCATCTGGGGCAAACGCGCGGACCGCTATTCCGAGATCCGCTCGGAGAATACGATCGACCTGCCCAAAGTGGAAATGTCGCATATCGGGGGGTAACGCCATGTCATTTCGAGTGGCGTTCTACGCCGCGAGAAATCTTGCTCGAGCAAAAGATCTCTCGCTGAATCATTTGCTTCGGAACAAGGCTCGAAATGACAAACAATAGACCATGATCGAACCATCCAAACTCTTATCTGTTCATGGGCGCCGCGCTGGTGCTGCTCATAACCCCGGGACCTGCCGTGCTGTATATCACCGCCCGCAGTGCCAGCCAGGGACGCCTGGCGGGACTTGTCTCGGTGCTGGCCATCGAAACGGCGAACTTCCTGCAGGCGGCTGCCGCGGCGCTGGGACTCTCCGCCATCCTGCTCTCGTCCGCGCTGGCGTTCGACGTGGTGAAATATCTCGGGGCGGCATACCTCGTTTACATTGGGGTCCGAAAACTGCTGGAGGCAGGGAATGACGTGGAAGGCGGGGCGGTGAAGCAGGAAAGTCTGTCTCGCATCTACTGGCAGGGATTCGCCGTCAACATCCTCAACCCGAAGACCGCGCTTTTCTTCCTTGCCTTCCTGCCGCAGTTCATTGACCCGTCGAAGGGGAACGTCATCGGGCAGAATTTGTTGTTGGGCGCGGTTTTCGTGGGCATGGCGGTCGTCACGGACAGCCTGTACGCCCTGCTGGCAAGTTCCCTCGCCTCAAAATTGACCGGGAACCGCCGCTTCCAAACGGGAGGCCGCTATTTCGCGGGGCTGGTCTATATCGGGCTGGGGATCACGACCGCGTTGACGGGGGCGAGGAAATAACTTGCAGGAGAGACAAATGGCTCACATCTATCTCATCGTTGGCGCACCGGCGGTCGGTAAAAGCACGACCGCGCATGCGCTGGCGGGACGGTTCCCGAAAAGCATCCACATCCCCGTGGACGACGTGCGCGACATGGTGGTGTCGGGGCTGGTCTATCCGGGCGGGACCTGGGGCGCGGACCTCATCGAGCAGTTGAAGTTGGCGCGCGAAAGCGTGACCCAAATGGCGAAAACCTACAGCAGGGCGGGTTTTTCCGTGGTCATTGACGATTTCTGGGACCCGAACAGCAGATTGAGCGAATATGACGCGCTGCCCGAAGGCCCGGGCGTCCACAAAGTTTTGTTGTACCCGGACCAGCAGGCGGCGGAGGAACGGAACCGCAAACGCTCCGGTCCGAACGGGGAGACGGATTACATCGAGGGCGGGATCCGCCTGGTGTATGAAAACCTGAAGGGGGAGGTCGAAAACCTGCGGAGCGCAGGCTGGCTGATCGTGGACACGACGGACAAGGACGTCGAAGCGACCGTGGACCACATCCTTGCCCTGACCGCGTGAGTGCTATACCCAGTGCGGTCGCAAATCGCGCTTTTTTGGAAGGGGGAAAGTGCAATTTGCGACCGTGGGTATTGTATAATCAAATTGGCGGGGTAAATCCTCGCCGCCTGATCCCTGGTTTGCCTGTTCGAAAAGGAGGTGCGACCATGGAAAACAAGGGCACTCTCACCAAAGTTTTGGCTGTAGCGGGGACGATTTTTGTCTGGCTTCCCATTCTGGCTCCCATCCTGTTCTCTGGAGCCCTGCTCATCAGGGCTCACATGCTCCGCGTTGACTACCTGATGCCGGTGGAACTGGGGCTGTTTGCCTTCGGCGGCGGCATCCTGCTATTGGTGGCGGCGATACGGGCGCGTTCGCAGGTGAAACTGATCGGTTGGGGGCTTGGTACTGCGTTCGTCATGATGGCTGGCGTCATGGTCATTCCGATGGTCACGGGTCTGGCGGACGGCTCGACCCCGATCGGCGGCTGGGAGTGGATGCTTGTGTTGGGGATACTTGCTGCGTACACGCTGGCGGTGGTTGCGATCGGCGTTGGCGGGGTGTTGCTGCTGCGCGACCTGTTCAAGCATGGTCCACTGGCGGCGAAGCCTGTATGAAAACCATTTCCCTGCGTCCCATCGACCTCGAACGCGACCTCGCCCCGCTGGCGGAGTTGTTCACAGCCGAGCAAAATGAACCGACAACCGAATCCAGCCTCAGGGCGGATCATGAAGCGCACAAGGAGCGGATTCTCCGCTTGATGGTGGCGGAGGACGAATTGGGCGAATTGCTGGGGTTCAACTGGATGACGCGCAGCCGCATCGGATCCCAAACAGGCGTACCTGTACGTCATCGTCAAACCGCAGAACATCGCGGAGCGGGAGTTGGTAGCCGCCTCTACACGGACCTGGAACTTGCCGCCGCATCCGCGCAGGTGACCCAACTGGAAGTGGGCGTGCGTGACGACTGCCCGAAGTGCCGTTCCTTCGCCGACCGTAACGGGTTCAGCGAACAGAGACATTCCATCGGCATGACCCTCGACCTGACCCGCTTCGACGACCGTCCCTACGAGGCGGTGATCTCCCGTTTGCAGGCGGAGGGGTTCCAGTTCACGACGATGGAGGCGCTGGGGAACACGGAGGAGGCGCAGCGCAAGCTCTACGCGCTGAACGATATGACCGCATCGGAAACGCCCGGCTCGGAGGGCGTGCATCCCTGGCTGGACTTTGCGGATTTCCAGAGAGGTGTGTGCAATTCGGATTGGTATAAACCCGCCGGGCAGATGGTGGTCATGGAGACGGCCACTGGTATCTGGGTCGGCTTGAGCGCCATCACCCGTTTCGAAGGCGCGGACTACGCCTACAACCTGCACACTGGCGTGGACAAGCGCTACCGCGGGCGTAAACTGGCGCAGGCGGTCAAGGTGCTGGCGTTACGCTTTGCGCGTGACGTGCTGAAAGTGGATGACGTCCGCACGAACCACAATTCGCAGAACGACCCCATGCTCGCCATCGACCGCAAGTTTGGATATGTCCAGACGACGGGGAGTTTTGTGATGGTGAAGAAGATCGGGTGAAGCAAGTTGGACGAGGATATAATTTCATTAATCTTTGACCGTCCATAAGCAAATGTTGAAAATTACTGTCCAAATCATAGTTAGCCGCTTCGTTCAAGAGATAATCATCCCATGCCGATAACCGAGACTTTATACGTAACTGAGCGAGATGAATGGCCAAATGGCTTTCAGAAAACCACGCAGCCAAGAAAGAAATCTGGCTAATTTCCTACTCAAGTATTCTGATAAGCCAACCATCCTTACCTTCATGCAGTTGAAGAGGCACTCTGTTTTGGCTGGATTGATGGCATCGCAAAGAAAATTGACTCGGAGCGTTCGGCTCAACGCTTCACGCCACGCCGACCAAAAAGCAATTGGACGGAACTGAAAAAGAACGGGCGAAACGATTGATACAAAGCGGAAAAATGACCGAAGCGGGTTTGAAAGTTCTCCCCGACCTTTCGCCTAATTCATTCCAAATCCCTAAAGACATACTTGAAGCCCTTCAAGCCGATGTACAAACATGGAATAACTTTCAACGATTTCCCGATGTTTACAAAAGAATTCGTATTGGTTATATTGAAGAAGTACGCAAGCAACCAGGTGTATTTCAAAAGCGGCTTGAAAACTTCTTAAAGAAAACGCGTGAGAATAAGATGTTTGGAACCATCGAGTGAAAAATTGCATCCAACAAGCACGGCTACCGTAAACCGTTGAAACTGTCGAAAAAGTCACTTTTCAAAAACTGATCTGTGAAAAGTGGGACAGAAACATTGAAAAGCGCCTTGTTTTTTGTGCTCCGAACAACATTTTTGGCGATTTTTGAGCCTGTGGTGGGAGTTTTGTGATGGTGAAGAAGATCGGGTGAAAGTTGCGAAAAATCGCTATAATGGTATCAGTCTTTGGCCGTATAACACCTCTTTTTGGGTTTTTGGGCGGTGACTGTCCAAAGTCTGTTACACCGCCGCCGCATAACCCCTAGTTGGGCGGCAGACATAGCAAAGAAAGAATTTCTGTGAAGAAATAGTATCTCCTCTTTTTTTATTGGAAACGTTGATTGTCGTACAATTCAAGCTGGATGGGCCTTTCGGGCCTCATTCCATTGGCAAGGAGCGCCATCATGAAACTTCTTCTCACTTCCGGGGGCGTCACAAACACTAGCATCCATGATGCGCTGGTCGACCTGCTGGGCAAGCCGATCGCCGAGTGTCACGCCCTCTGCATCCCGACCGCACAGTGGGGGCACCCGATGTGCGGTCCAGCATCGGTGCGAGACTTCATAGCCGCCAAGACCGAATTCCGATACCTGTCCGGCCTAGGCTGGGCGTCGCTTGGTGTCCTCGAGCTCACCGCACTGCCCACCATCGGCGCGGAGCGATGGGTGCCCTGGCTCCGGGAGGCAGACGTGCTCCTGGTTGACGGCGGTGACGCGACGTACCTGTGCCACTGGATGCGGGAGTCCGGGCTGGCCGATCTGCTGCCTTCGCTGCCCGACACGGTCTGGGTGGGAGTGAGTGCCGGAAGCATGGTGATGACGCCCCGGATCGGAGCGTACTTCGTCGAGTGGCCGTCCGCGCCGGACGACCGCACCTTGGGAGTCGTCAACTTTTCAATCTTCCCACACCTGGACGCTTTCCCGACGAACACCCTGGCTGACGCAGAGCGGTGGGCGGCCGACATTGGCATCTCGGCCTATGCCATCGACGAACAGACAGCCATCAAGGTCGTCAATGGAACCGTCGAAGTCGTCTCTGAAGGCCATTGGAAGCAGTTTACTTCCTAACTCTATACAGTTAAAGTCAAAAGCGCCTTACAATAACCTGCCCACCGATTAACAGCAGTGTCAAAGGTAGAGAGAAAAAAAGGATAAAGAGAGTCCCGAGCCAGGCAAAGGCATCGGGAACTTGCTGCTTTTTGGAATGGTTTTGGAGCAGGATATCAATCAACAGGCAGCCTTCCAGAGCCACTCCCTCCGCACGCGGGACATTTTCTTCCCCGCCTCTGCTATAATCCTCCCCATGACCATCAAAAATCAACTCAACGAATCCATGAAGGACGCCATGAGGAGCGGTGACGAGGTCCGTAAACAGTTATCCGGAAAGTGAACGTTAAATACAAGTTGGTCGGCTTCAGGCAGGAGCGAAATCGATGCTTGGCATTCGTAAGTGCCATCGGCTTTGTTGCGAGCAAGTTTTTCAAAGAGTTGGATATTAAGTAGCCGGTCACATCCTGCAGCGGATGCGAACGCTCAGGCTAATGCTGCGACTGACCAGATCAGTTGCACAAAAGGAGACAATGAAATGACATCCAAGAGTGTCGAGACAGCCAGTTCAGCCAGCGTAATGGATAGAAAGTTCACAGGGTTGCGGCGTTTCAACGCCATCATGGGATTCCTGCATCTCGTTCAGGGCATTTTCATGATCGCGGTCAGCCGGGCCACCACCTACCCCATCTTCACCAACTACCTGAGTTTTGATGCGGCCACCCGCTCGCTGAAACCAAACCCCCAACTTTTCTATGAACTCCCCTTTGGGCCAGCGGTTGCGATGTTCCTGCTTATCTCGGCCGTGGCGCACTTCTACCTGGCAACGATTGGCTACGGACGCTATGTGGAGAACCTGAAGAAAGGCATGAATCCGGTGCGTTTTTATGAATATGCCCTGAGTTCTTCGCTGATGATCGTGCTGATCGGCATGTTGATTGGGCTTTGGGATCTGGGAGCGATCATCCTGATCTTCACGCTCAACGCCACGATGAACCTGTTTGGCATCATGATGGAACTGCATAACCAGCACACCAAAAAGACGGACTGGACCGCCTTCATCTATGGCTGCGTTGCAGGGTTTGTCCCGTGGGTGGTGATCATGCTGTACTTCGTGGGTGCGGTAAATTCTGGCGATGGCAGCGCCAACCCGCCCGACTTTGTGTACGCCATCGTTCCCACGCTGTTTGTCTTCTTTAACATTTTTGCCATCAACATGGTGTTGCAGTACAAAAAGATCGGCCCCTGGAAGGATTATCTATACGGGGAACGCGTCTACATCATCCTGAGCTTATCGGCCAAAACCGTTCTGTGCTGGCTGATTTGGACTGGCACGCTGGCCCCGGTCTAAAGCACACGCCGCTCACCAATGAACAGCAGTTTCAACCCCAAAGGGGTGCTTTGCGAGAGATAAGCAAAAAGAGCAGGAACATAAAAAAAGCGGCTCGGACGTTTTCACCCTCCGAGCCGCTTTTCGTATTTCAGCCTCCCTCCTCGCGCGGGACATTTTCCTCCCCGCCTCTAGTATAATCCTCCCCATGACCATCAAAAATCAACTCAACGAATCCATGAAAGACGCCATGAGGAGCGGCGACGAGGTCCGCAAGCGCACGGTGCGGATGGCGCTCGCCGCGGTCAAGCAGGTGGAGGTGGATAAACGCGTCGAACTCGACGACGCGGCAGTGATGGGGCTCCTGCAAAAGGAGATCAAGAACCGCCGCGAGGCGCTGGAGGAGGCGAAGAAAGCCGACCGCCTCGACCTGATCGAAGCCAACGAAGCCGAAATCAAGGTGCTCGAAGCCTTCCTGCCCAAGTCCATGCCGGAGGAGGAACTTCGGACAATTGTCCAGACGGCCATTGCAGAGACCGGCGCAGCCTCGCCCGCCGACATGGGCAAGGTCATGAAGGTCGTCATGGGCAAAGTGGCAGGCCGCGCCCCCAACGACGTGATCAGCCGCATCGTGCGGGAACTGCTCCAGCCGAAGTAATCTATGTTGGTAAACCTTTTTGCCACGGAGTACACGAGAGACACGGAGATTTTTTTAAAGGATTTCTCCGTGATTTCGGCCCTGACGCCCGCCAGGGCAGGTGTGTGGCTAAACCACTTGAACTAGGATGGCAATCGTACCCGCGCGGCAAAAGCAGACACCGCCGCGCATCCGCATGCTTCAGATCGTTTTGCTCACCCTGGTGAGCATCATCTCCTACGGGGCATTGGTCCTGCCGTCCCTCACGGGACCCGAGTCAATCTCCCTGCAGGCGGGGGACGTCTCACCCAGCGATTTCCAGGCACCCGAAGACCGGGAATATATCAGCGAAGTGCGCACCGAAGAGGCGCGTCTCGCGGCCGAGAACGCGGTCGCGCCGGTCTACGCCCTCGCCGGACCCGACGATTGCCCGCAAGCAGCTCGAGCGCCTGCGCGCCGCCCTGCAATACATCACGCTCGTGCGCGACGACGTCAACGCCTCGACCGGGCAAAAAGCCTCCGACATCGCCTCCCTCTCTGACATCGCCATCAAACCGGGGACCGTCGAACAGATCCTTGGCTTGAACTCTGCCCGCTGGGACACGATCCAGCAGGAGTCTTTGAGCGTGCTGGAACAGGTGATGCGCCGCACCATTCAGGACACCGATCTGGATTCCGTCCGAAGGAGCGTTCCCTCGCTGGTAAGTCTCGCGCTCAACGAGGAACAGGCCGCGGTCGTCGTGGAACTGGTCTCGGCGTTCGTCATACCCAACAGCGTGTATTCGGCTGAATTGACCGAATCAGCCAAAGGGTCCGCGCGCGAGGCGGTGGAGCCCATCATCCAGGGGTACAAGGCGGGAGAGATCATCGTCCTGCGCGGACAGATCATCCGCCCGGCGCAACTCGAAGCGTTACAGCAGTTCGGCCTGATCGAACAGACCAGCCCCTGGCAGGAGTACGCCGGCGCCGGCGCGCTGGTGTTGATCCTGGCGGCTGTGACCGCGTTGTATTTCACCCGCCGACGGCTGGTCTTCCTGTTCGACGCGCGCAGCCTGGTGATCGTTGCGTTGATCTTTCTCGTGTTCGTCGTAGGCGCGCGCCTCATCATCCCCGACCGCACGGTCCTGCCGTATGCCTATCCGTTGGCCGCCGTGGGACTGTTGGTCGCGACGTTGTTCGGGCTGGAGGCGGGGGTCATCATTTCGATCCTGATCTCCCTGCTGGTGCCGTACGGCATGCCCAACGCGCTCGACCTGACGCCATACTTCCTTTTTTCATCCTTGACCGGCGTGCTCGTGCTGGGAGCGGCGCGCCGTGTGTGGACGTTCTTCCGCGCGGGCATGGGAATTGCCATCGCGGGGATCATTGTGCTGGCGGCGTTCCGCCTGCCCTTTTCCGCCGTGGACGGGGTTGCCATTTTCCAACTCACAAGCGCGGCGCTCTTCAGCGGACTGGCTTCCTCGAGCATCGCCCTGCTGCTGCAATATTTCCTTGCGCAAACGCTCGGGCTGACCACCGCGTTGCAACTGATCGAGATCTCGCGCCCCGATTTTCCCCTTCTGCAATTCTTCCTGCGCAACGCGCCCGGCACCTACCAGCACAGCCTGCAGGTCGCCAACCTTGCCGAGCAGGCCGCCGAACTGATCGGCGCGGACGCCCTGCAGACGCGCGTCGGGGCGCTGTTCCACGATGTGGGCAAGGCGCTCAATCCGTCCTTCTTCGTCGAGAACCAGCCCGCGGAGAACATCGACCCGCACGACGACATCCCGCCCGAGGAAAGCGCGGCGGCGATCATCGCCCACGTCACAGACGGGGTCGTGCTGGCGCGCAAATACCGCCTGCCGCGCCGCATCGACGATTTCATCCTCGAGCATCACGGCACCATGGTCACGCGCTACCAGCACAACCAGGCGGTGCAAGCCGCGGGCGGCGACGCCTCCAAAGTGGACATCGAGAAGTTCCGCTACCCCGGTCCGCGCCCGCAGTCGCGCGAAACGGCGCTGCTCATGCTTGCCGACGGCACCGAAGCCCGCACCCGCGCCCAGCGCCCGAACGACGAAGAGTCGATCCGCAAACTCGTGCTTTCCACCATCGAGGCCGCGCAGAAACAGGGTCAACTGGACGACACGAAGCTGACGCTCAGGGACCTCGGCATCATCACCGACGCGTTCGTCACCATCCTCAAAGGCACGCACCACCCGCGCATCGCCTACCCCAAGGAGATCCCGGCGGGCGAGGACGTGGCGACCGTTCCACATAAACCATGATCACCATCGAATCGAAAACCAAACTCCCTGCCAAACTCCTCGAACGCGCCGCGAAAGCCGCGCTGGAGCATCAATCCGCCTCGCCGGATTCGGACCTGACGGTTGTCCTGACTGACGACGCGCGCATCCAGGAACTGAACCGGGACTATCTGGGAATCGACGCCCCGACCGACGTGCTCTCCTTCCCCGCCTCCGAAACGGACCCGTCGAGAACGGGTTCGCCCTACCTCGGCGACATCCTCATCTCCCTGCCGTATGCCGCCCGGAGCGCCGAGCAAGCCGGTCACCCGCTCGAAGCGGAAGTGCAACTGCTGGTGGTGCACGGCGTCCTGCATTTGCTCGGTCACGACCATGCCAAAGTCCGTGAGAAGGCGAAAATGTGGAAGGCGCAGGCGGAGATCCTCGAGTTGCTTGGGTTGGGTCACATAAAAATTCGTGATGAATAGAAATCCCGAAGGGATGGTAGGATTCTAACAATGGAGCCACGGAATCCAAATCCTGAAGGGATGACATAATGAGGGAGCCCATGACACCCCTTCGGGGTTGGACACAAAATGTTACCCAATCCATAATCATTCCACTCCTTCGGAGTTAGGAACAATGGCAATTCACTGATCTGGAGCCATAACGAAAAACGAATTGCCGACTGCAGAAAATGACACTCAAAGAATTCATCTCCTCCCGTATCCATTCGTTCGGCCACGCCTTCCGCGGCTGGGGCTATGTGTTCAAGACCCAGCACAACACCTGGATCCATGCGGTGACCGCCACGCTGGTCTTCATCCTCGCCTTCTGGCTGGGACTTCCCGCCCGCGACTGGGCGGTCCTCATCCTGACCGTGACGATGGTATTCACCGCCGAATTCATCAACACGGCCATCGAAGCGGTCGTGGACCTGGCAAGTCCGTCACATCATCCGCTGGCGAAGGTGGGCAAGGACGTGGGCGCGGCGGCGGTCTTGATCGCGGCGCTGGCGGCGGTGCTGATCGGGCTGTTGATCCTCGGTCCGCCGTTGTGGGAAAAAGTTACATTCCTGTTTGGTAACTAACCTTGCGAAGGTTCGAAACCTTCGCAAGGTTCAGAGATTGGAGATATTATGACATTATCTTTTCAATTCGGAACGGTCGGTTCGCCCATCGGCACGCCCAAGAAGCCGGGCGGGTCGGTGGGAGCCATCGAGTTCAGCAAGATCCATCGGGTTGACGGCGCTGGAACTCGGCTGGGTGCAGTCGGTGAGAGTCACCGAGGCGACCTGTGCGGCGATCAAGGAAAAGGCGGCGGAGCATGGCGTTGCGTTGAGCGTCCACGCGCCGTACTTCATCAACCTGAACGCGGACGACGAGGAATGGCCCAAGAGCCGTAAACGCCTGATGGACGCGGCGCACTACGGCAATCTCGCCGGCGCCACGGACATCATCTTCCACCCCGGTTCGTATTTTGAGCGTCCGCCTGCGGAAGTGTTAAAGGTGGCGATTCCACGCTTGAAGGACTGCGTGAAGGAATTACGCAAGGCGAAGAACCCGGTCACCCTGCGCCCGGAGACGATGGGCAAGTCCGCGATGCTGGGGTCGCTGGAGGATGCGCTTGCGATGAGCAAAGCCATCGGAGGAGTCCAGCCATGCCTCGATTTCGCGCATTTGCACGCCCGTCCCGGCGATGGGACGATGAACTCGGTGGAGGAGTGGACGAGGCTGCTCGAAGCGTACCAGGCGTCGCTGGGGAGGGAAGCGTTGAAGAGTCTGCACATCCACCTCTCGGGCATCGAGTATGGTCCGAAAGGGGAGAAGAATCACCTGCCGTTGCAGGAGTCCGACCTGAAGCTGAAGGCGTTGTTCGAGGCGCTGAGGGATTTCGGCTGTGGGGGGCGCATCCTGTGCGAAAGCCCGATCATGGAGGTGGACGCGCTGTTCATGAAGAAGACGTGGATGAAGGTGAGCGGCGAGAAGGAGTAAAACAAAACGGGCATCCAGGATGCCCGTTTTTCAATCAGATATACAGGTCGCGTATCAGGGCGCGCCCCGGATCATCCTTGCTTACGATCAGGGCAATTTCCCTGCCGGGTGCAAGCGACTGGGTGCGGGAATTTTTCATGATGGCGTTCACGCCTGAATAGGCTTTGCCCTGGTATTCGTAGCGGTAGACCACGTTGCCACGGTCGCGTCGAAAGTAGACCTCTTCGATCTTCCCAGTCACTTCGGTGCCATTGGCGAAAACGTTTTGGATGGTCTTGAATCTCCAGATGACCGCCGGGATGCCGAGGACCAGCGTGACGATGAAGCCATAGAGGAAGAATGGGGCGCCCTCCGTCCCCTGGATGGGATCGTGCCCGCGGAACCCGGGAAGGAACCCAAAGTAGGCTATGGCAATATACGCCGCCAGGAAAACGACGGGAGCAAGTACCCCCAACATGGCGATATAGTCCGATTGAATGATGCGGACGAGAGACGGTTTTGGTTTATTCATTGGAATATCCTTTATGAACTGACCTGGTGTCTGGCAGTGCAATACCCAATAGCCAGCGTTCTGATTTTATCAACGCTCGGATGAACCAATCAATGTGTCGATTTACAGATTTTCCACAGGAGTTTTGTCATCCATGCGGTTGAATTTGCCATCCGCATGAACCGCGTGGGCCAGATCACGTCGTTTTACCCTTTGAAAAACCGCGTCACCCCCTGGATTGCCCCCATCAGGCAGCCAGGCGAACTCGGGCTCGGGAGTCGGTTCGGGGGTGGGGGAAGGTTCGGGTTCCGGTGTTGGTTCGGGCGTTGGATCGACCGTAAGGGGCTCGAATAATTTTCGGTCCTTGTTGGCGTCCGAACCTTCCAGTTGCGGCGATTGGGGATAATCGCTTGACGGCAGGAAGGCGCGCAACGCTGCGAAGAATTCACGGTAGGTCGAGTTGGGGTTTTGTTTGATCGCCTGAATGGCGAAGGCGCTCATGGCGCCGTTGGGGCGCCCGTTGAATTCGGCATCGTAGGAATATTCCCTGTCACTGCAGCCCGTGATGAGGATCTCGGGCATGTCCGCTTCGGGCAGAAGGAATGGCCTGCGGGCCGTTCTGCCGAGGGTGGAAACGGCCGGGGGGATGAAACGCGGTATGGCTGGTTCCGCCGCGATCCTTGTGACCGAGCCTGAAAAACAACTGTCGCTGACGATGACCAGCGTGGCTTGCGGATGGATGCCATTCAGGATGACGCGCAGTTCATCGTCAATGACGTTGCCGTCATACAGGCTGATGGCTTCATCGTACGGGTCGCTTTCGTCGCCGCTTCTGTCCGTGACCTGGGTGCCGTGCCCGGAATATGTGAACACAGCCACGTCCCCTGCATTCGTCGAGGCGATCAGTCCCTGCAGCGTGGCTTTGACATTTGCTTTTGTGGCTCCTGAATCAAGGATCGTGCTGGTCGAGAAACCGAACCCCTGCAGCAACGCCGACCAGTCCTTTGCGTCGTTGACACAGCCTTTCAGGTCGTTGAAGATGCCGGGATAATTGTTGATACCCACGCAGACTGCTCTTTTCATGGCTAACTCCTGTTCCTGTTACGAATAAACTTTTCCAAACCGACGACAGACTTCATCATTATCACACCGAATGGAACCTTTTGCGCGATGATTTCTGCGTCTACAGATCATCCACGGGCGTTTTGCCGTCCGTCCAGTTGAGTTCGCTGTCGAGCATGAACTGCGTGGGCCAGTTGAAGCCGCCTTCGATCCACGGACGGAAGTCTTTGACGGTTTCATACAGCGCCTCGACGTTTTCCGTTGTAGCAGACTCGGTCAAGGCTCTGATGCGGGGAAGCAGGTCGGCGGGTTTGTCTGAGGCGCCTTCGAGGACGCGCAGGAACCACTTGTGATACGGATACAGCAGTTCATTGTGGGCGAGGATGAGACGTCCGCTGAACAAAATGAATTTGCTCGTTGACGTCCCGAGCAGGTATTGATTCTCCAATCGCAGGGCTTCGCCGCAATACCAGTGCCAGGCCTCGAACTGGGCGTAGAATCGTCGGATGCGTTCCGCCTTGTCTGTGAGCGGATACTGCGCGGCCTGGCGGACCTCCGACTTGAACCCGTCCATTTTGCTGAACAGCACCCGGCTGCCCGCGAATGCGAAGCGCGCTGGTTCGCTTCCCTTTTCGATGACCTGCCGCACGAAACCCCGCGTGGAGTATTTCCCGTCCACGTAGCCGCCGGGGTAGGTGGGGAGTTCTGTGTTGAAGAAGTGGATGCGGTTCTCAGCGAAGCGTTTCTTGTAATCCTCGTCCGAGACGAAGATCAGGATGTCGATGTCGGAGGTTGGGGTCTCGAACCCGTGGGCGATGGAGCCGCCGAGCAGCAGGGCGAGGACTTCGGGGTCGCGTTGGAAGTGGTCTGTGACGCGCTGGATGGAGTCGATGTGGTGCGGATGCATTGTTGACCGTCTACCCCTTGACGTAGGACAGTTTCTCGCAGATCAGCCCGTCCCTCACCTTGAAAATATCCACCCCGCGGACGTGTCCTTTTGCGCCCGCCGCGTCCACCCAGCTGTACCGCCAGCGCATGACACAGCGACTGTTGCCCAGCCCGAACGCCTCCTCGATCTCGATGTGCGCCTGCGGCGACTCGCGGAAGAAGTCCTGCCAGAAGCGTGTCACCGCCTCCTTCCCAGCGTAGACGGTGCCGTCGGGCGCTGGATCGGTGTTCTCGAAGACGCAGTCGTCGGTCATGAATTCCATCATCCCTGCCACGTCGTGACGGTTGAAGGCGTCGTTGAACTCAAGGACGATGCGCAATGCGGTTTCGATCTTTTCCATGCGGATGGGGCTCATGGGGGAACTCCTTGGGTGGGGAAGCAGATGCTCTTTCGGGACGCTCTGTTAGCCCGCATTTTGGCTATTGAACCTTTGTCTTCCGCTTGTATAACATCCACCAGCCGAGGACACCAATAATTACAATACTCAATATACTCTCTGGTGCAGGATTAGCCAACAACTTATTATCGAAAGTTAGTAAATTATTTTGGAGGATTGCCCATCCAAAAGCATTCCCAATACCGTGCATCACAACCGATGTCCAAACAGTTCCGCTCGCTTTTCGGAGTTGTCCATATACGATGGCTGTTAATATTATAGCGACCACGAAAAAAGGGAAAAAGATCGCGTATGGAAGTTCAGTATAGGCAGTGGAGAGAACCAGTGGAAAATGCCAAAGCGCCCAGACTGTCCCGACGAATAAGTGCCGCTGTGTATCGGGCACTCCCAGTGCGACAAAACGCGGTTCAAGATAGCCACGCCAACCCCATTCTTCAAACATCGCAAAAATCATTCTTGGAATGAGTTGGATTGCAAAACCAGCAATAAATACTGGTAGCAGGGAATTTAGATTGCCATTAACCTTGGTTACCCCCAATATCGCCCCTAGCACAATTACCATTGTCATGATGATTGGATACACAAACAGACTAAACAGATACCAGCGCCAGTTTTCCTTCATATTTAGGCTTAGACCTGCATCTTTCCAACCATCGCCCCCGAAAAACCGTAACAATACCATCATCAATATAGGACCAATAATGAAGATCAGCCCGCCAATTTCGTTACCACTGGCTGTAACCGCGCCGCCGATACCCGCCAAGAATAAGACGCCGATTATGTAAATTACAATATTTCGCTTGATCTTGCTGTTTGGGTTCATGACACTCCATTTCTCGTAAGTAAAAGACACTAATGTATTTTCTAATTATCAGTGATGCAATATTATTATTTTGCCATGCGGGCTAACGGTTTGCGGGACATCGCCCCCGAGCGGAGCAAGTGGGATACCTGCGTGTGTGTTTCGACAGGCTCGACAACCAGGCGGGCGTGGACGGCACCTTGGCGCAGTGTCTCTACTTGAATTGCATTGAACGATCACATTGCCAATTATCATCGACTTTTTCACATTGGATCTCTAGTTGTTTCTCTGTCCATTCTCCTTTAATTTTCAGCTCCACTGCAATACGGACTGTCGATAAGGTGCCATCATTATTAATCGTTTGAAAGTTCTCGTTTCTATATGGAGTTCTAATATTCCCCGCCCACTCTAAAAAATTGATTCTTGCTGCCGCTTCCGGGCCATCCATCGGTGTACACCGAATACTGGATGTAACCAAAAGCAATGTAACAGCCACTATTCTCCAGGTTCGTTTCATTTCTTTGCCTCTTCAAAGTAATTCAACGCTAACTTTTGTCCCATCGTGATGGACTGCTGCCCACCAGTTCGCGGCCTGCCCCGCACGCCGTCCCGCGGACGGCAGTCTCTGCGGGGTACCTGCGGTGGGTGGGAGCGAAGCGGAGACGGGGCGCATTATCCCGACACTTGCACCCCGTTCGGGCCACAAGCCCGCCAGGGCGAGACGGCCGAGCGCAAGTACGGTGTGCTCTTTCGGGACGCTGTATGAGCCGCATTGCCTGCACTTAACGGAGAAATTGGCCATTCCAAAATACTGTTTCTTCGATTTTCTCAAACCCAACTTTCTCAGCCACTAAAACTGACCCAATATTATCTTTGTCGCATTCCCAATGAGGGACAATATTCCGATTCCTGCAATGCTCGAGAAAATGTGCAGCCATTGCTGTAGCGATACCTTTGTTCTGAAATTCATCGATAACCTCTATGCCGATCCCGCATTTGCCCTTGCTGACATATTCTGCCGTGCACCAACCAATAATACTTGCATCCATCACCGCTGCCGTCCCAAAACCTTTTTCCAGAAACCTCTCCAGTGATGGCCACATCCATTCGATTTCAGATTTTACATGGCGGTTGTTTTCGAACCGACCTTCCTCAAGAAGATCTGCATCGATCGGATGATATTGAATGCCTTCCAGTTTTGGGTTTGGGATGGTCTTTACCTTTTTAGCCCGGAAGGTATAAAAAAGCTTGTTTGTTTTGTGGAGCGGGATGTTCTGGAAAATATCTGTGACTGAGTTTTCCAGCGAAGACGAAAGCGGTTTTACCTTGAAATATGACAGCCCTTCCTTGACAGCTTTTTCTTTTATGTGTGTATCGATAAGCGAAGCCAGATCCTTTATCGTTTCTGGCAATACCAATTGACCCGATAAATAAAAAACGTTATTGCCCTTGTCCCATAGAAGGCAGACAACATTATTGTCGGGTTGGGATGCATGCCAGAGTTGGGCTTCTGTATTTCCTTCAATAACCGAAGCGAGCACCATGCCTGGTTGAGACCCAGGGAAATACTTGACATGGTCTTCTATCCGATGTTCAGAAATCTCTTCCATCATTTGAGATTCATCTTTCCTTATTTGCGCCCGACGGCTTGTGACATGTCCCCGCCGAAGACCCCCGTTAGGGGACAGGGGAAGCACCCCTTTGGGGTTGACACTGCTGTTAATCGGTAGCCCGCTTTTGACTTTAGAGACATTTGATTTTTATGAACCTACTTATCAAAACCATCACGAGCTTGCCTAGATATTGCGCTTCGACTGTGTTTCACACTTGTCCTCTCCTTGTACTATTCACCTGGTGAAGAAGCCGCTTGTCATGGCTCAGTCTCTCTTGGCCGTCGCGCGCCACAACCTTCGTTATCTCCAGAATCAGCAGCGGAATCGCGCCCACGGCGAGAAGTAGGAAGCAGTCGGCAAGTGGCATAAACGACGTCTTCAGAATGCGGCCCAGAGTCGCGTTGTGTTGGCTCCACACCTGAAGGCCGAAGGAAATGGCAACCACGATGACGAGGTAGATGTTCGTGAACAGCGAGATGCGCCAGATGGGCATGGTCTCACTGCGGGCCCCGAAGGAACGCAGGAGTTCGGCAAAAACCAGAACCGCGAAAGCGTAAGTGCGGGCCGTTTCCAGGCTTCCTGTCGTCAGGACACCAAGGTAGACGACGAACGTCACCCCCGCCGTGAGGCAGCCGGTGAAGCCCATCGTGCGGAGGAAGCTGCGGTCCGTGATGCGCTCAGACCGGCGACGCGGGTGGCGCTTCATGACCTCGGGATCGATGGGGTCGGTGGCCAAGCAGAGTGCGGGCAGACCGTCGGTGACAAGGTTGATCCAGAGCAAGTGAATCGGTAGCAGCGGTGCCGGGAGACCCGCAACGACACAGAGAGTCATCAGGAGCAGTTCACCCGTGTTGCCTGCCAGCAGGTATTGGAGTGTCTTGCGAATGTTGTCGTAGATGCCGCGGCCCTCTTCGACGGCGGCGACAATCGAGGCGAAGTTATCATCGCTGATGATCATGTCCGCCGCCTGCTTGGTGACTTCCGTGCCTGATTTCCCCATGGCGATGCCGATGTCGGCACCTTGGATGGCAGGGGCGTCGTTGACTCCGTCACCCGTCATCGCAACCACCGCATCGTTCGCTTTCCAAGCACGAATGATGCGCAGTTTGTGCTCCGCGGTGACACGGGCATAAACGGCGATCGTCGGCGCGCCTGCGGAGTTCGTCGTCGGACATCTTGTCTAGCTCGACACCGGCGATCGCCAGGTCATCGGCGGAAGCAATGCCGATCTCCCGTGCAATGGCCGTCGCGGTTTGCGGATGGTCTCCGGTGATCATCACGACGCGAATGCCGGCAGCGCGACATGTGG
Source organism: uncultured Chloroflexia bacterium (assembly GCA_963718215.1). Lineage (GTDB taxonomy): Bacteria > Chloroflexota > Anaerolineae > Anaerolineales > Villigracilaceae > Defluviilinea. Next base: position 5,609 of record CAVQYK010000032.1, on the reverse strand, counting down.
CGACCGCCTCTTTGGCCTCCTGACGCGGCGGATCATACATTCCCGACAAACCAACGAACACGAGGTCGTGCTCCACCGCGTCGGCCGAGAGGTCGGTGGCCGAGGCGGGGTCCAGGTCGCGATAAGCGGAGCCGAGCACGCGCAAAGCTTGCTGCGCCATCGCGGTGGTTTGCGCCAGGATCCGCTCACGGTCTTGACCCGTCAGGGGGCGGATACCCGTGCTGGTGTAAAGGTTGGTGCAGCGTTCCAGCAACGGGCCGGGCGCACCGTTGATCAGCGCGCGCAGCTTCCCGTCCGGCATCGTACGAATCACCGCGCTGCGTTTCCGGTCTGAGTCGAAAGGTATCTCGTGATGCTTCGGCAGTTCCCTTTCGATGCGTTCCCGGTTGCCGCCGGCTTTGGCACCAGCGGCCAATAATTCGCCCTCGGTGGGATCGCCGACGGTTTTCCAGGTCCCGTCTTCCTGCACGAGATGCGCATTGTTGCAGCCGAGGATGACGGTGGCCAGTTCGAGCAACGGCGCCGCGTGCTGCGATTCCGCCTGCTTGCCCTCAAACCGCACTTCGCCGTCTGGCCCGTAGCCTTCCCCGGTGACTTCGTAGCTCTGGCCGGCGACATAGAACGCGCGCACGGTCATTTCGCCAACGGTCAAAGTGCCGGTTTTGTCCGTGCAGACCACCGTTGTCGAGCCGAGCGTCTCGACCGCGGGCAGTCTGCGGACCAGCGCGCGACGGCGGGACATGCGTAACACGCCGAGCGCAAGGGCCACCGTGACGACAGCCGGCAACCCTTCCGGCACGGCAGCCACGGCGAGACTGACCGAGGTCATGAACAACTCGAAGGGTTTCGTCCCGCGCAGCAGCCCCAAACCGAACAGCAGCGCGACGATGCCCAACGTCGCCCAGACGAGGACCCGCCCAAACGAATCGAGTTTCTGCTGCAGCGGGGTCTTCTGCTCCGAACTCGCCTCCTCCATCAGACCGGCAATCCGGCCCAACTCCGTGTTCATCGCCGTGGCCACGATCACGGCCCGACCCGTGCCCGCCGTGACGCTGGTGCCCATGAACACCATGTTCTCGCGGTCGCCGAGCGGGACATCGGTCTGCTCCAACGTCACGGCCTGCTTCACCACCGCATCCGACTCGCCGGTGAGCGCCGACTCGATGCATCGGAGCGAGGCCGCCTTCAGGAGCCGGGCATCAGACGCGATCAGGTCGCCGGCTTCAAGCACGAGGATGTCGCCATCGACGATCCCCGAGGCTGGAATCGAACGGACTTGCCCGTCGCGCAACACCTTGGCCTGGGGCGCCGTCAGCTTCTTGAGTGCCGCGATGGACTTCTCGGCCTTGAATTCCTGGTAGAAGCCGATGGCCGCGTTGAGGACCACAATGGTGAGGATGGCGATGCAGTCCACCACTTCACCCAGGAGACCGGAGATGACGCCCGCAGCGATCAGAATCCAAATGATGAGGCTCTTGAACTGGCCGAGGAAAGTCTGGAGCGGGCTGACGGATTTGCCTGCCGTCAGTTCGTTCGGCCCGTTGGTCGCAAGCCGTTGCGTCGCTTCCTGTGAGGAGAGTCCATCGGCCGTGGAAACAAGCTGAGCCAGCACGTCCTCCGCCGACTGGCTGTGCCAGGCGTTACCCTTCGGCTGCGCGGTGCTGGCCGGTGCCGCGGTCATACGGTGGCTCCTTTCATCGCCAGTCCCGCACCTCGAGGAAGCTCCCTCTCAAGTCGGTCATGCGATCCAGATGATCCCCAACGCGGTCCGGTCACCAACGTGCATTACACGCCCCGCTGAATGAGCTCCGGCGACACGCCATGCGGCGCCACCATGGGGAAGCGAGAACGCGGCAGTTCGGCACGCTTCTCGACCGGCCCCGAAATCAGCCGCGTGAGCCACGCGCGCGACTGGCAGATCGACTTGCCCAGCCCGACCATCCCGAGCAACTGGAACACGATCCGATCGGCCCACACCTTGTCAAACCGCGGTAAGGCGAGCAAGAGGTTGAGCGGGTTGTAGAACGCGGCGTAGCTGACGAGCATGTTGATCTGCCGGCGCCACGGATGGTCGTCGCTGGTAGCGAGGCAGTGGTTGCCGTCGAATTGGTACTGCTCGATCGGTTGTCCTCCGGCCTTGCTCAGCACGAGCCCATCGCGGAACAGCTGTTCGTAGCCCTTGCTGCCTACCATGGGCATCAACAGCGTCACCTGGCAGGTCGGCGCACCTGCCCTCCAAAGGAATTGCACTTGGTTGAGCAGCCCGTACAATCCACGCCACGTCCACAAGGGCTGACCGTCGTGGTGCATCATCATCGGCATCGGGGCAATCCCCTGTTTCAAGAGCAGCTTGAAGAGGGCCTTCGTTTTCTCCACGGTTTGCCCCTTCTTCACCAACCCGGCCGTAAGGTCTTCGATCCCCAGCCAGAGGCCGCGCAGACCCGCCTCGCGGGCCAAGGGCAGAAGATCCTGGTTCTTGAACACGTCATACTCGGTCGCCTCCGTGGCAAAGACAATCGCCTGACGGAACGGCTTGTTGCCTACCTTGCTGCGTGCCATGGCTCCAAGCGTCTCTGCGGCCGTCCCACGATGGCTGAAGAAGTTGTCGTCGGTGCCAAAGATCTTGGTGATCCCGCAGACTGCGGCAACTCCGGCGATCTCCTCGACCATCCGCTGCGGGCTGCGGTGGCGAAAACTGAACTGGTTGTAACCGGGGATCGGACAGTAGGAGCAATGGAACTGGCAGCCATGGGTGGTGACCATCGCCAGGATCTTGGCATAGCGACCGATTCGCTCGACCGGGACCGGCTGTGAGGACAACGTGGCGTGGCGGTGTGGAGGCTCGAACAGCCCCATGGCCTCCAGCGGCAGGGGTAGCTCGTCGAGGTCTTGAACCAGCCGCTGCACGCCGGTGTTGACCAGGTAATCGGGCCGGCCATGGGGCGAGTCGGGTCGATAGACCAGTCCCGGAACATCTTCCAACAGCCCCTCCTCGCGGGCCCGCTCATAGGCCGTGCGCATTGTTTCGCCGGACCCCTTCCGCTCGACAATCCGCTCCAGGAGTTCCAAGAGTACGTACTCCTCGCCCGTGACGACCACATCGGCCCCTTCGCGGCCGTCGGGCGAAAGACCGAAGTAGTCCCAGGGCTCGTAAACCGCCTTGGGGCCGCCAGCGATGATCAGTGGCCTGTCGTCACCCAATTGCCAGGCGTCGCGGATCAGCCGGTACGCCGGCGCTGTGGATCTGCATGGCCGAGATCATCAGCACCTCGGGCGGCTTGCCGGCGAAGCGTGCGCGCTGGGCCGGATATGGGGACTCCACTGCTGCAACACCAAGCGAACGTTGTGGAAGCCCGCGGCGTATACGCGGCGCCCAGAGCCCGCGGGGCGCCGGAATCAGCGTCTTGTCGACAAACACGAACGGACCCAGACGGGTTCGCGGATCGAAGGCGTAAATAAAGAGGATCGGGATGTCGCTTTCCTGAACCCGACGCCGAATCTGCGTTTCCAACTCGCGATAACGGCCAGGCGTCGTAAATCGATCCGCTGCAGAACGTGTCGGCAGTTCCATCGCGATCTCCTTGTCCTAACGGGAATCAACCAGACTTGATGAGTCACGAACGTGCATTAAGACCCCGCTGGCACCAGTTGCGCGGACTCACGCGTATCGCTCGCTGTGGCCGACGCCCGGCGGTACAGGGGTGCAGCCGTCGTTTCACGGGACAACGCAACCCGGGTGAAAAACTCCAAGTACCGCTGGCCCACGTTGGGCCAGAACATGGGCTTCGCGTACCGGTATGCCCGGCGCCGCGTTTCTTCCCGAAATGCCGTGTCCGTCAGAAATCGCAGTGTCGCATCGGCCATGGCAGCGCTTTCGCCAAAGGGCACGAGCAGGCCACGCCCGTCGGCCAAGACTTCTTCGGCGTACAGGTAGGGGGTGCTCACCACCGCACCACCGGCGGCCAGGCGTACGCCAAAGCGCCGCTGGAAATCTGGTCCTTTCCCGGATAGGGAGTGATGTACACGTCGCAGGCCTGCAAGTGCGCGAGGAGTTCCGCCAGGCTGAGATACCGATTCACAAACTGCACATTCGTGCCGACACCCAGCGCTGCGGCCATCTCGATCAGGCTCTCGCGGTAGACTTCCCCCTCGCCTCGCTTGACCTGCGGATGGGTGGCACCCACGATCAGATACATGGCCTCGGGACAAGCGGCGACGATCCGAGGCATGGCCTGAATCATGTATTCCAGCCCCTTGCCTCGATTAATGAGCCCGAAGGTGCATAGCACCTGGCGACCCGCCAATCCCAACCGCGACTTGTGCACATCATCGCGCTGGAAGGAGACCACCGGGACTCCGTGGGGAATCACCTGCACGTACGAACCCGACACGCCATAGACGCGAGTTAAGAGCCGTGCGGCGACCTGGGTCATGACGATGATGCCTCGGCTACGGGACGCCAAGTTCTGCACGATTCGCCGTGGCAACGGTTCCGGCTGGGTGAGCAGTGTGTGGAACGTCGTGATGATCGGCTTGCGGCATTCACGGACAAAGTCCAGCACGCGATAGCCCCATTGGCCAGGGTAAAGACCGAACTCGTGCTGCAAACTCACGACGTCGCAGGGGCCGTCGTTGGCCACCGTCGCCGCCTGGCGGTACGCGTCCAGGCCGCTGTTGTCGATGACGTGAACCACGCGCGGATCGTTGTAGCGGAGCGCGTGAGTCTTCTGGATCGCCGCCAACGAGGACACCGGCTCGCCCGCCGCCATGTCTACGGCGTCGGCCGAGTCTCGAGTGAACGTGGCCAGTCCGCACTCCTCCGGCGGATAGGTCGATACAAACAGGGGCCGTACAGGATTCACGGGTCACCTCCTCGAGCGGTTGCAGGTACGGTTGGTCTGTCATGCCCAAATCAAACGGTGGGTTTCCGTTGGTCAGACCTGTGTTTTCTGTGAATGATCTTCGAGTCCACTGCCGTGCCAGGTGTCGGCAGGGATGTTGCTGGCGAGCCGGAACACCTGCACCATCGTGCCGGTCGTAAAGGCATGCACGACGGCGCCGGTCGTCGTCTCCACTTCGGCAGCGGCTTCGCCCACCGCGACCCCGGTGATGGCTTGATCTCCTCGGCAGTGAGTCGACGGAGCTCATGAAGAGTTGTCGGTGGAACTCCTGCACCTGAATGTCGCCCTCCGGGGTACTGGCCAGGGCCTTCTCGGCCGGCGAAAGTGCCTCGTGCAGTGTGACGACCAGCGTGTCCTCGCTCAGCACCACGGTCACGGCCTTCGGCAGACAGCCGGTCCGTTGCTCTTGGAAGACGTTGATCGCCTGGGCGATTTGCTGCGCCATAGTTGAATCGAGCTTTTTCATGGGACGACTCCCCGGCTACTTTCGAACCTTGCGTATCGACAAAAAAAAGCCGACGTGGTCGAACGCCCGAAGGCATTCACCCACGTCGGCTTACTCGTCAACGAACCCCCCGGGGGCCGAGTTGTTCTTTACCTAATCATCCGACGACCTCAATGGCAAAGTCGCGACCCATTGTGCCGCGACTCTTCCACCGCTTATCATCCTACGCGGCTGAGCGGGGAAAGCAATAGGTAGATTATTGA
>CAVQYK010000031.1:0-497352 GCA_963718215.1 uncultured Chloroflexia bacterium | reverse complement strand
GCCGTAGCCGTACGAACCGTAGTCCAGGATGCGCCACTTGTAGTCGCCGTTGGCGATGTTGAGGGTCTCCTCGGGCGAGATCGTGCAGCTCAGGTCACCCGCACAGTCCGCTGCCTCGGCTGTGTACCACTTTGCCAGGATGTTGTTGTCTGCCGTGTCCTGCACCTGCACCAGGTACCAGTCCGCTCCCGCCAGTCCCGTCCAGCTGAAGGTGTTGTTCCAACTCGTCAGGGGTCCGTGCGGATCGAGCAGGGTCACTCCCAAGGCTGTGAAGTTCGCTGTGACAGTCTTGTCCCCGTCCATCGTGAACGAGACCGGGTTGGCGGCCCCATTCACATCCCCGCTCCAACTCGTGAAGGCGTAGCCTGCAGTTCGGGATGCGGTCAATTGCACCACCGTCCCGGCGATGTAGCCGCCACTGCAGTTCTGCGTCGAGGCGGTCACCGTGCCACCACCCGCAGGCAGGACACCTGTCGTCAAGGTGTAGCAGGCGGCATTCGAGAGTGAAGGTCGTGTAGGGCGACCAGCTGCCGTAGCCGTATGAGCCGTAGTCCAGGATGCGCCACTTGTAGTCGCCGTTGGCGATGTTGAGGGTCTCGTCTGGTGAGACTGTACAGCTCAGGTCGCCAGCACAGCCCGCTGCCTCGGCCGTGTACCATTTCGCCAGGATGTTGTTGTCTGCTCGCGTCCTGCACCTGCACCAGGTACCAGTCCGCTCCCGTCAGTCCCGTCCAGCTGAAGGTGTTGTTCCAACTCGTCAGGGCTCCCTGCGGATCGAGCAGGGTCGCTCCCAAGGCTGTGAAGTTCGCAGTGACAGTCTTGTCCCCGTCCATCGTGAACGAGACAGGATTGGCTGTCCCGACCACATCGCCGCTCCAACTCGTGAAGGGTAGCCCGAGTTCGGTGCGCAGTCAATTGCACCACCGTGCCAGCGATGTACCCGCCGCTGCAGTTCTGCGTCGAGGCGGTGACCGTGCCGCCACCCGCAGGCAGGACACCTGTCGTCAGGGTGTAGCAGGCGGCGTTCAGGGTGAAGGTCGTGTAGGGCGACCAGTTGCCGTAGCCGTATGAGCCGTAGTCCAGGATGCGCCACTTGTAGTCGCCGTTGGCAATGTTGAGGGTCTCGTCCGGTGACATCGTGCAGCTCAGGTCACCCGCACAGCCCGCCGCCTCGGCTGTGTACCACTTTGCCAGGATGTTGTTGTCTGCCGTGTCCTGCACCTGCACCAGGTACCAGTCCGCTCCCGCCAGTCCCGTCCAGCTGAAGGTGTTGTTCCAACTCGTCAGGGATCCCTGCGGATCGAGCAGGGTCGCTCCTAGGGCGGTGAAGTTCGCTGTGACATTCTTGTCCCCGTCCATCGTGAGCGAGACAGGGTTGGTCGTCCCGACCACATCGCCGCTCCAGCTCGTGAAGGCGTAGCCCGAGTTCGGGTGCGGCGGTCAACTGCACCACCGTGCCAGCGATGTACCCGCCGCCGCAGTTCTGCGTTGAGGCGGTCACCGTGCCACCACCCGCAGGCAGGACACCTGTCGTCAGGGTGTAGCAGGCGGCGTTCAGGGTGAAGGTCGTGTAGGGCGACCAGCTGCCGTAGCCGTATGAACCGTAGTCCAGGATGCGCCACTTGTAGTCGCCGTTGGCGATGTTGAGGGTCTCGTCGGGCGAGACCGTGCAGCTCAGGTCACCCGCACAGCCCGCTGCCTCGGCCGTGTACCACTTCGCCAGGAGGTTGTTGTCGCCGTGTCCTGCACCTGCACCAGGTACCAGTCCGCTTCCGCCAGTCCCGTCCAGCTGAAGGTGTTGTTCCAACTCGTCAGTGGTCCGTGCGGATCGAGCAGGGTCGCTCCCAGCGCGGTGAAGTTCGCAGTCACATTCTTGTCCCCGTCCATTGTCAGCGATGACGGTTGGCTGTCTCCGACCACATCGCCGCTCCAGCTCGTGAAGGCGTAGCCGCCGTTCGGTGCGCGGTCAACTGCACTACCGTGCCGGCGATGTAGCCTCGCCGTTGCAGTTCTGCGCCGAGGCGGTCACCGTGTCCCCCACCCGCAGGCAAGACGCCTGTCGTCAGGGTGTAGCAGGCGGCATTGAGAGTGAAGGTCGTGTAGGGGGCCAGCTCCGTAGCCGTACGAGCCGTAGTCCAGGATGCGCCACTTGTAGTCGCCGTTGGCAATGTTGAGGGTCTCTCTTCAGGTGAAATTGTGCAAGCTCAGGTCGCCTGCGCAATTCGCTGCCTCGGCCGTATACCACTTGGCCAGGATGTTGTTATCTGCCGTGTCCTGCACCTGCACCAGGTACCAGTCCGCTCCCGCCAGTCCCGTCCAGGTTCTAAACGAAGGTGTTGTCCCAACTCGTCTGGGATCCGTGCGGATCTAGGATCGCTCCCAGAGCTGTGAAGTTGGCGGTGACGTTCTTGTCCCCGTCCATGCCTGATCGAGACAGGGTTGTTCGTCCCGTATCACATCACTCACTCCAGGCTAGTGAACACGTAGCCAGACGTTCGGTGCTGCGGTCAACTGCACCGGCGTGCCAGCGATGTATCCGCCGCCGCAGTTCTGCGTTGAGGCTGTCACCTTCGCCTCCACCTGCAGGCAGGACACCTGTCGTGAGGGTGTAGCAGGCAGCGTTCAGGCTGAAGGTCGTGTAGGACGACCAGTTTCCGTAGCCATATGAGCCGTAGTCCAGGATGCGCCACTTGTAGTCGCCGTTGGCAATGTTGAGGGTACTCTTTCAGGCGAAGGTGTAGCCAGCTTTGGTCGGAGCAGTCGGCGCAGTCACCGGGGAGCCACAGGGCTGGGTGCTCGGGTCGACCGTGTACCACCATCGCCATTGAAGGTGATGGTGTAGTCGTTGGCGGTCCACCTGCGCCGGTCAGCGCAGCTCCGCTCCAACGGCATGGTGGCCGGGACGGCCGGGTTCCAACCTGCAAAGGTGTAGCCATCCTTGGTCGGGTCGGCAGGGCGGTCACGGTGAACCGAATCCTGGGTGATGGACGCAACCTTCAACCACCGGCGCTGTTGAACGTGATGGTGTACTGGTTGACAGTCCACTTGGCGTACAGTGTGATGTTCTCGGCCGGATGGTGCTGAAGGTGTAGGCCGTGGTCAGGACCCCATCGCTGTACCAGCTGACGAAGTTGTAGCCAACCCGGGTCGGGCCGGCTGGGGCTTAGATCCGATGTGCCATAATCCTGCGTGATGTCCGCAACCGTCGAACCATCGCTCCAGTCGAACGTGATGGTGTAGTGTTGACCGTCCACTTGGCGTAGAGTGTAATGTTCAAAGCTGGCATTGTGTCGACGTCGAAGTCCCACTGAGTGCCGCCAGTAGCTGCGTCGAACCAGCCATTGAAGGTGTGCCCGGCATAGGTTGGTTCAGCAGGCTCGGTTACCTTACCGCCGTAATCTACGGACTGACTGGCTACCAGACTGCCGCCCTGAGAGTTAAAGGTGACATTGTAGGCGTTTACCGCAAAGGTGGCGGTGACGGATTTCGCGGCAGTCATCGTCACTACGCAGGCGCCGGCACTTGAACAGCCCGCCCCGCTCCAACCCGCGAAAGTCGAGCCAATGGCAGGGACGGCAGTCAGCGTAACAAAGGTGTTCTTGTTGAAATCGTAGGAGCAGGTCGCGCCGCAGTTGATGCCGGCCGGATCGCTGGTTATTGTTCCAGAACCAACCTTGTTGACGGTCAGGGAATACGGGGTGGGTTGAACGGATGAGTTAACAACCACCTCCTCCACAACGGGACTTAGATTGAGGTCCGTTGAAGCCAGTTGGACGCGATACTGGAGATAGCGGTTGGACGGACTGGCAATATTCCCACTACCATTCACATCCACCCAATCCGACCAGGTTGCATTATCCGCGGAGGAACGTGTCGCAAATTGGACGCTGGTGCCTGTTGGGTTCTGTCCGGTCCAGTTCAACCCGTTCCAGTTATTAACACCACTAAAATCATGCGCGTTCGATGTGTACACCCCGCTTCCGCCCGGGACAACCGTGGCTTCAAATCCCCGCAAAACGGCATTATCAAAGTTCGTGATAAACCCCGACGGAGGTTCTCCATACCCGACGACACCCACTTTACCCATCGGGTAGGTTGTATCCGTCACTGTAGCGATCAGATTACCATCGATATAAATGGTATAGGTACCGTTCTGACCCACCAGGCGAATATGCTGAGGAATACCGCCAACGATCACCGGAGCCGAGAAACCATTGCCCAACTGCGTGTAATTGTTAAACCAATTATCCAATCGGAAAACTCTAAGCGTCCCTCCATAAGACTGGGCAAAATAATAGTGAGAGTTATCCTGCAAACCCCAGGCAATGCCCCAAAATCCGTGCGGGGAATCTGCATCAACTTCGAATTCAAAGTTCCTGACGGCACCCACATCTTTTGGTACTGCCGGGTGGTAGCTGGTTCCTGCTCCTCCATGCACCAGCTTACCTTCTGCCAGATGATAATCAGCCGCAACTAAGGGGAGAACAGGATTTCCAAGGGAAGTCCAATTCAGAACCACGCCGCTAAAATCGTCACTGAATTCAGTCATGGTCTCCTGAATGCTGGAGTATTGATTAACCCTTATCCAATCGGCAGCTACATAAGCTCCTGCAGGAGTACCTCCCGATTCACTCATATAGATATTCAGCGGCCCTGGAATGGAAACCATTTCCGTATGGCGCAGAACTCCATCCACATAATACTCCACCCGATCTGTCTTCCAGGTGATTTTGTAATCATGCCACGTGCCAAACAGGTTTCCCAAGCCCACTTGAACCGGGTCCCCGGAGCGGGCATTATAGGTACTGGCATACACCTGGTCACCGGTATATCCGGTCCCAAACAGGGCCCAGGGTACCAAATCTGTTCCTGCCATTCCAAAGTAGATATAGCCTGCAGTCGTGTTACCGCCTTTGTCAAATTTAACCCGGCCTTCAACGCTGGTACCGGCCGCAAAACTCTTCGTCGAATGAACAAAACTTCCAGGTGTGCCATGCGTCACTACACTATCACTGACTGTTGGACTGTAGGCGCCACCGCCCCACATCCCGCTGACCCAATCCGATCCTAAAGCGCTGCCATTAAAATGATCGTCGAAGTTAGGGATCAAGCGCAGTTCACCGTCTCCAGCATTGCTGATCAAAATCTTATCCGCTAGGCCATCTGAAAAATCGGCCATGGTTGTCTCAACCCACCCGGCGGACTGGGCGCTGGTAATAAAGTTCCATTCATATGCAGATCCAAGCGCATTCCCTGCCCGGTCTGCAACTGCACCGCTGACCCTCACTGTGACCAGTGAATCAGGATCAAAATCAACGTCAGGGTTCAGCACTGCCACACGGTTCCCATTCTGGTAGATAGTGGTAAATGCCGTTGCCCCATTAATGGTTGCCGCGAAGGTGGCAGTATCAATTGGTTCACTAAAATTGATCGTGATATTCGTTCCAATGGAAATGCCACTAGCTTGATCGGTCGGTGTAACGCTATTCACAACGGGCGGATTGGTGTCTGCTCCAGCAGGTTGGTAAGTAATGGTCACCTCATCGATGCGTGGTGTGACGGTAGTATTATTTGTGGATAACGTTGCTCGATACTGGATGAACTGCCCGGATGGATTATCAATCGCACCTCCACTCACAGCCGGCAACCATTCGTTCCATGCCAGCCCATCATCCGAAGTACGCGTCTCAAAATTAACGGTCGTACCGGCAGGTGATTTACCTGTCCAAGTCAGGCTGTCAAAATCTGTGACCTGTCCACTATCGAAAGCCGAAGATTCATACCCTCCACTGTTAGCGTAATCTCCGAGGACTCTAACCCAATCCGCCGAGGTACTCTGACCAGCATTGGAGGTAATGTAAATCCGGAAGGGTTCCGTGAAATTGCGAGTATGGGTGGTCTTAAGCACGCCATCGACCCAAAATTGAACTGAATTATCCGTATTCCATACGATTTTAAACAGATGCGGTACATCCAAGGCAATTCCCGCTAATGGTGTATTGATTTCTTCTAAAGTTCCCTGCCCATCATTCAATCGTGTTCGCGCGGAAAGAGTCCCATTGGAAGAGGTGAAAATGATCCAGTTGGGATCAGCAATTCCATCATCACCCGCATTAACTGTATTTGCCCAACCAAAATGGGCATTCGGTCCACTGCGTAAGGTGACCAATCCTTCCAGCGTTTTTTGGAAATAGGTCTGGTTGGTGCGGATATACGTCCCGGAAGAAACTGTCGCCTGACCGTCGGACACCGAAACAACCGGATCGCCGCCGAAAATATTCCTTGCAAACCACGTGGTTGTGTTCAACGTGGTTTCTGTGAAATCATCCCTAGCCCCGCTGCCAATTCCCAGAATCACTTCGCCATTCACAACAGTGGTGACATCTGTGTCATTCAAGATGCCATCCGAAAAATCTGCTGTGGTGGTTTCAACCCAACGCGGCATACCGGTTGTGAATGTATACACGTCAGAGACAGCGGTGGGATTTCCCGCGCGGTCGGTTGAAGACACACGGAAGTGATATTGCGTCAACGGATTCAACCCGGTCACTGGAACAGCGTGCGAGGTGACATTGCCGGGAACAGAAGCCGACTGGTTGAGGATCGCAGGATTTGTACCGTATTCGACTTGACTGGATGCCACTTCATCCGTCTGCCAAGTGATTGTTGCGGCCACATCGCTGATCCCATTTGCCTGAACACCTGAAATAACCGGGGATGTAATGTCCTGTCCATACGTTGCTGTCACGTGCCCACCCGCGGAGGGGGCAGTGAACCGGGCATAGTCCAAGCCCTTCACGGTTTCCGTAATGATGGTCTGGTTGACTCCATCCATGCTAACCGATAACAGGTTGTTACCTTGTTGGTTTGCTGGAATCATCACAGTCAAGTCCTGGCGGGCAGCTCCGGGGACAAAGTCGAATGTCAGCACACCACTGCTAAAAGTCAGGTTATCAAAGCGAGAGCCATCCCGGGCTTTAACAAAATCGAGCAACATTTCAGCAGACCACAGCGGAACATCATGGCTCTGCGCATATGCCCAGATCTGGTTCGCCCAAACCTGTGTTGGATCAGACGGAGTATTGTCGTAGCGCACATGATGGATATTGGCTACAAAGGCAGAGTAATTCCCGTTCTCTGAAGCAACAATTAAATCCTGAATGATCGTTGTAATTTGAGCAGCAGTCTTCCCATTATCAGCGAACCATTCATCGGGGAATTGAGTTGTGGCCTGATAAATTGGCAGGACAGCTCCCTGTTCATTCATAAAGCGCTGAGGCAGTCCGGTACCTGTGAAATAGCCGTTGGCGTTATCACCAAATGGAAGCAACATGTTATTGTAATGGTAGTAATTGGTGTCCAGTTCAGTACCATTATTGGCCTCGATCTCAGCCATATCGGACCAGCCGCACCAATCAATGGTATGGTTGCGGGCGGTGCGGGCAGGATGACCAAACTTGCTCAGGATATTGCTGGCAATCTGCGCGTAAGCCGGCGTCAATGATGCACAGGTATCTTCGCCCCCATAAACGTGCGGGCCAACTTCATGGCCTGCAGCCCGCCAGGCGGCTTCAACTTCGGGTGAGGTTGCACTGATCCCACCTTCGCTTAAATAACTGGTGTAATGACCGCCATACGTGGCAATATCATTCATAACCGGTTCCAGAGCAGTGCCGCCAACTCCTTCCGCATCACCGGTGGAGACCAGAATGGTATGCTGGTCACCGGGTAAATACCACATGCGCGGTAGCGGTTTTTCGGACAAGGTTAAAATCAGGTTGGCCAGGAAGCGCTGTTCTTCATCGGCTTGTGGAATGCGAGTGCGATCCCCCGATAACCACCAGTCGCCATTCGTGCGCACAAACATATCCATGGGACGATAGCCGCCTAGGGTGTCTCCTTCAGTATCTTTCCAGGCGGGGTTGCCCTGGCGTGTCATAACGATACTCTTTGCCAGATCAAAAGTGAAGGCAACCGCAGAGCCAGCTCCTGCATTATTCAAGGTCACCGCTGGATTTGTTGATGGGGTCGAGATGTTATTCCATAGATACGCCAGCGCGGAAGCCCCACTGAGCGTATAGTTGTCCGCCGCGCCATGATATTGCAACGACCCGCGGACGATCCCGCTGCCCGCTTCGGAACCGGCCTCGATGGCAAAGAATTGCAGGTTCTGTTCTGCACGTGCACTCACATAAGTCAACCCAAACAGATCTGCCAGAGCTGGGTCAGGACGCATTGCTATTAAATTCCCACCTCCCGTAACGTAATTTTGTAAAACTGATCGAGCAGCTGAATTAACCGTGCTTTGAGCAAGCAATACAACGCTGAACTGGTTCAGATACGCCAGTGGATCTGCATCGCTCATCAAAGCACCCAGTTCCACCTGTTGAAATTCTGTGAGTCCTTCAGCCTTTAGAATTTCAGTGAGATATCCAGAAAAAGGATTTGAAACAAAACTGGAGTTTTTAATAACCAGGATAGGCGACTGCATCGCCGGTAGCGGACCGGATGAAACTGGCACATCGATTCCTGTGGTCGGACTACCCTGCATGAAATCATCCAAAACACGCGCCTTGACAGTATATGCTCCTGGTTGTGTGGGTGTCCACGAATAAGTCCAGGAACCATCTGGATTTACTGCTGCTGTCTGCCATGTTGTACCGCCATTGGTGGATACTTCAACCTGCCGGACGCCGGCCACTTCGCGCGCCAAGCCAATTTGCGGGTTGCTCGTGGTGTTACCAGAATAATACATATACCACTGTCCATCCACCTTAACCATGGATGAGCGATACAACCTGGATCCTTCCCAAGCCGATTGAACGCTGAAAATCGGGTTGATGAGATGCGGGGTCCAGGGTCCTGATGGGCTGCTGGAAGTATACAGACCCAATTGACCAACATTTGTCCCGCTTGGAATCAGGTAGAGCATCAAGTATAAATTTCGTTCCGCATCATAAACAACATCAGGGTGCGGTCCGTATTCGTAACTACCCATATTTACTTTATCTGGTTGAAGAGTCCAAGGGCCGCGTGGATCGGCAGCTGTATCATGGTAAATATACAACCCTCCATCAATAGCCGTCCGCCACATATGGTAAATGCCATCTTTGAAAACAACCGCCATTTCCCCGGAGCGGTAACCGCCTGAGGCGGGTTGCGGGGGCTTGACCACCGGGTTACCATTTGCTGGGAAATCTGTGGGAGGATTAAGCGGATCATACGTGTACGCGCCGCCATAGGGTTCCCAATTTTTTCCGTCCGTGGAGAGCGCCAGTCCGATATTCCCACCCGATCCTTGGAAAGGCGTGAGTGCAACGTCTGACGGTAGAGCTTCCTGCTCGTAAAACAACATCCAGGTGTTACCAACCCGGTAAACCTCGGGGTCTGCCAGGTTTTGCGTATCATAAGGCGGTTGGAAATTATAGGTGAACAGCGGATTTTTAATAACCGTTGGTTCCTCGACCACAAAATTTACCCCATCGTTCGAGCGCATCAACACCGGGTTTTCATCAACAGCGCCGGGATAAGGCGTGTAATATAGCCAGAACTTATAACCATCCACGCCCTGTGGGAAGTAAAGCGCGGTTGGGTGCAGCATCGGCGAATCTCCCGCAATGGTCCCGTCCACATTCCAGTGGATTAAAGCCAATGGGTTGTCGGAATCTCGCTGCCACACGTAACCGCTGGCAGAACCGGAAATGGTAACCGTGTTCCCCGCTTCGATTTGACCGGCGGGTATCACCACATTGGTGGTTGGGGCTTTGGAATTCGGGTTGGTCATGACGGTGAAGTTGAAAGAATAATCACTGCCCAGAGTGGCTCCATCGCTGGCGGCGGCAACCGTACCAGAAATGACTACTGAATATGTTTTTCCATATTCCAGCTCGCCGGATCCACCCAGACTTGAACATCGCCCGGCTTCACCACGATCTGAGTAGGCGTCATCGGCTGTCCATTGATGCTGCCGGAAAAAGTTGCCGGTAGGATGGGTTGGTTGAACTCAATCTCGATGATGGATAAAATCGGGACGTTGGTGCCGGTTGGAGTGCTTGATACGACCTGTAGAGTATCCTGTGCATCTACGGGATTCACCCCAATTGTTGAGGTAAGAAATACCAGGATGAAAAAGACTTGCATGATCCTGGCAAATTGAATCCGAAAATTCGCTTTGTTCCATCTAGCGTTTGAGAAAAGGTTCTGGATTGACATCGTTCCCTCCCGGAACAAGAGTTGGCTTAAACACATAACCGGCCATAAGGGGCCGGTTTCGCCATTGGCTCCCCGATGACCCTGCCTCCCCAGGCACAGCGACCAACTCAGGTCATCGGCTCATTGCCGCCCAAACAACAGACGTCAATGCCATGTCTAAATTTAAACGCTCTGCCTCCCATTTCGCCAACAATAAATATGGGTAGTCATTATTTACTATAGTAGCACGAATAACGAGGTTCAAGTGACATTTGTCATGTATTTGTATCGTTGAGGTTACACCTGAAATTCATCCCATCTCTATGCAAGCAATTCATTAAACATTGCTCAAATCAGATATGAATTGACGGATTAAGGTCCGTACTTTTCCAAAAAAATACTGCAGGCGAAATATCCTCTGGATAAGTCACCTGCAGTATTTGATCTGAGAAACAAACTAAACTACTGAACTCAATATGAAGTTCATGAAGGGACTCCAGTTGCCATAGCCATAGTCACCGTAATCCAGGATGCGCCACTTGTAGTCGCCGTTGGCAATGTTGAGGGTCTCCTCCGGCGTGATCGTGCAACTCAGGTCACCCGCACAGTTCGCTGCCTCGGCTGTGTACCACTTCGCCAGGAGGTTGTTGTCGCTGTGCTCCTGCACCTGCACCAGGTACCAGTCCGCTCCCGCCAGTCCCGTCCAGCTGAAGGTGTTGTTCCAACTCGTCAGGGATCCTTCTGGTGAGTCAGCTCGCTCCCAGGGCGGTGAAGTTCGCCGTCACACTCTTGTCCCCGTCCATCGTCAGCGAGACAGGGTTGGTCGTCCCGATCACATCCCCGCTCCAACTCGTGAAGACGTAGCCAGAGTTCGGGAGGGCGGTCAACTGCACCACCGTCCCAGCGATGTAGCCGCCACCGCAGTTCTGCGTCGAGGCGGTCACCGTGCCTCCACCCGCAGGCAGGACACCTGTCGTCAGGGTGTAGCAGGCGGCATTGAGAGTGAAGGTCGTATAGGGTGACCAGTTGCCGTAGCCGTACGAGCCGTAGTCCAGGATGCGCCACTTGTAGTCGCCGTTGGCAATGTTGAGGGTCTCGTCCGGCGAGATCGTGCAGCTCAGGTCACCCGCACAGTCCGCTGCCTCGGCCGTGTACCACTTCGCCAGGAGATTGTTGTCGCTGGCGTCCTGCACCTGCACCAGGTACCAGTCCGCTCCCGCCAGTCCCGTCCAGGTGAAGGTGTTGTTCCAACTCGTCTGGGATCCGTGCGGATCGAGCAGGGTCGCTCCCAAGCGCAGTGAAGTTGGCGGTAACGCTCTTATGCCCGTCCATCGTGAACGAAGACAGGGTTATTCGTCCCGACCACATCCCCGCTCCAACTCGTGAAGGCATAGCCCGAGTTCTGGAGGGCGGTCAATTGCACCACCGTGCCAGCGATGTACCCGCCGCCGCAGTTCTGCGTCGAGGCGGTCACCGTTCCCCCTCCCGCAGGCAGGATGTCTGTCGTCAGGGCGTAGCAGGCCGCGTTGAGGCTGAAGGTCGTGTAGGGTGACCAGTTGCCATAGCCGTATGAGCCGTAGTCCAGGATGCGCCACTTGTAGTCGCCATTGGCAATGTTGAGGGTCTCGTCGGGCGAGATCGTGCAGCTCAGGTCACCTGCACAGTCCGCCGCCTCGGCCGTGTACCACTTCGCCAGGATGTTGTTGTCTGCCGTGTCCTGCACCTGCACCAGGTACCAATCCGCTCCCGCCAGTCCCGTCCAGCTGAAGGTGTTGTTCCAACTCGTCAGGGATCCGTGCGGATCCTGAGAGGGCCACTCCCAGGGCGGTGAAGTTCGCCGTAACATTCTTGTGCCCGTCCATCGTAATGGAGACAGGGTTGGTCGTCCCGTTCGCATCACCACTCCAGGCAGTGAACACGTAGCCAGAGTTCGGGAGCTGCGGTCAACTGCACCAGCGTGCCAGCGATGTACCCGCCGCCGCAGTTCTGCGTCGAGGCGGTCACCGTTCCCCCACCCGCAGGCAGGACACCTGTCGTCAGGGTGTAGCAGGCGGCGTTCAGGCTGAAGGTCGTGTAGGGTGACCAGTTTCCGTAGCCGTACGAGCCGTAGTCCAGGATGCGCCACTTGTAGTCGCCGTTGGCAATGTTGAGGGTCTCGTCGGGCGAGACCGTGCAGCTCAGGTCACCCGCACAGTTCGCTGCCTCGGCCGTGTACCACTTCTGCCAGGATGTTGTTATCTGCCGTGTCCTGCACCTGCACCAGGTACCAGTCCGCTCCCGCCAGTCCCGTCCAGCTGAAGGTGTTGTTCCAACTCGTCAGGGATCCGTGCGGATCCTGCAGACCCACTCCCAGGGCGGTGAAGTTCGCCGTGACAGACGTGTCACCTGTGATCGTGACCTTGTTGCCCGTGAGTTCAGGCGTCCAGCCCGTGAATGTCCAGCCTGCGTCAGGCGTGACACTCAAGGTCACTTCTTCGCCGTAGGTGTAGGTCGCTTTGTCCGGGGACTTCGTCACAGTCCCATGCGCGGAGTTGACCGTCAGCGTGTACTGGTTTGCTGTCCACTGCGCGGTCAGCTTCGGCGCCATTCAAAGGCATGGTGGCCGGGACGGCCGGGCCCCAGCCCGCAAAGGTGTAGCCAGCGCGGGTTGGGTCGAGCCGGAGGCGTCACCGCGGAGCCAAAGGCCTGGGTGATATCCGCAACAGGTGAACCACCAGCGCTGTCGAACGAGATGGTGTACTGGTTGACCGTCCACTTGGCGTACAGTGTGATGTTCTCGGCCGGCATGGTGCTGAAGGTGTAGGCCGTGGTCAGGTCCGCATCGCTGTACCAGCCGCCGAAGGTGTAGCCAACCCGGGTCGGGTTGGTTGGGGCTGAGACGGATGTGCCGTAATCCTGCGTGATGTCCGCAACCGTAGAACCACCGTTCTCTTCGAACGAGATGGTGTACTGATTGACCGTCCACTGCGCGGTCAGAGCGGCTCCACCCGCGGGCATGGTCGCCGGGACGGCCGGGTTCCAGCCTGCGAAGGTGTAGCCAGCGCGGGTCGGGTCGACCGGAGGCGTCACTGCTGAGCCAAAGGCCTGGGTGATCGGTCGACTGATGAACCGCCGTTGCTGTCGAACGTGATGGTGTAGTCGTTCGCCGTCCACTGCGCGGTCAGAGCCGCACCGCCCAACGGCATGGTGGCCGGGACGGCCGGATCCCAACCGGCGAAGGTGTAGCCAGCGCGGGTCGGGTCAGCCGGAGGCGTCACCGCGGAACCAAAGGCCTGGGTGATGGAAGCAACCGCTGTACCACCGTTGCTGTCGAACGTGATGGTGTACTGGTTGACCATCCACTGGGCGGACAGTGTGATGTACTGGGCAACGGCATGGTGTGCCGGGACAGGCCGGGTCAGCCAGCCTGTAAAGGTGTAGCCAGCTCTGGTCGGGTCGGCCGGAGGCGTCACCGCAGAACCAAAGGCCTGGGTGATGGAAGCAACCGCTGTACCACCGTTGCTGTCGAACGTGATGGTGTACTCGTTGGCTGTCCACTGCGCGGTCAGCACGCGCACCGCCCAATGGCATGGTTGCCGGGACGGCCGGGTTCCAGCCTGCAAAGGTGTAGCCAGCTCGGGTCGGGTCAGCCGGAGGCGTCACCGCGGAGCCATAAGGCAGGGTGATGTCAGCGACCGCTGAACCACCGGCGCTGTCGAACGTGATAGTGTACTGATTTCTGATTGAAGTTCGCGGTGACCGTCTTGTTCGCGTCCATCGTGACAGTGATCGGGTTGTCCGTGCTGACGAGATCGCCGGACCAGACGGAGAAAGTCCAGCCTGCGTCTGCAATTGCATTCAGTTGGACATTCGAATCGGGGCGATAACCAGAACTATTAGGAGTGGACACCACATTTCCACTGCCGTTTACGACAATAGTCAACGTGTAAGGCACCCACCATTCGACCCAAGTGCAATCGCCATCGTCCTCGCATTGGACAGCGGGGCCGGCAGTTCCAGGGACAAGGTCAAGGGGATTGAAATACGCGGTCCAACTACCAGCTGTCGGGGCGAGTGTCTTGAAACTGCCGTCCACGCCTGGATGCACCCAGAGTTGGATGTCATAGGATTGATTGGTGGTGCCTGAAACCGTGTCTGCAGCGGCATCCACATTCGTCACATCGAGGTCGAAAACGATATGCTCCTTGGTGGTCGTTCCATAAGATAGTTTGACCAGATCGCCAACGGTCAGATCGTGGGCGGCCAGGATGAACTCCACATAAGTCTCATTCGGGTTCCACGGTGCTGAACCGACTGGTTTGGTTTCGATGTCTGTCCCGTTGATATTCAAGGTGACGTTTGCACCCAGCGGCCAATAGGAACCTTCGACACGGTCATCATCCGGATGTGCTGTCAAAGAGGGGTTGAAGATACCCCAATCGATATCAGTATGGTCTCCGTCTTCATCCGGTTCGATGACTTCGCCGGTCGAACCTTGTTTGATGTTGAACACACCCTGGTCATTTTGCCCTGTGCCAGGCACTGCAACATTGAACGACCAGTTGCCAGTCCCGTCTGCAAGGATCTCGCGGTACGCGCAGCCAAGCCGGTCGGCACATATTTCCGGCATTGACCGGGGCGCCCGGAGTGCTGCTGTCCCGGTGATTGTATCGGTGTCCGGATCCGACACTGGTGAGCGTGAGGATGGTGACGATGTGGGACTTGACGATGTATCCATCGGTCATGGTGACAATGTCGCCTGCCCTCGAGGTCAATTCCTCCCACATCGTTGAAGTAGACGACGGTCGAATTGATATCCCACTCGGCAACCTGAACGATCGCCTGACGGGTGATGTCAACGCCCGGGCCGGTGCTGGCGTCGTCGATGGTAATAGTAATTTCATCATCCAATGTCCAGTCAAAGCCGACCACGTTGTTCGGTGTCAGTTGGACATGGAAGCGCTGGATGGGCGGGTCAAAATTGACATCAATATTCATGTCTCCCGTGATGGTGATATCCAGCGGGTTGGTGTTGCCTCCCACATCGCCACTCCAGCTGTTGAATGTCCAGCCTGGGTCAGGTGTGACACTCAGTGTAACTCCTTCGCCGTAGGTGTAGGTAGCTTTGTCCGGGGACTTGGCCACCGTGCCATGAGCTGAGTTGACCGTCAGGGTGTATTGGTTCTGCGTGAAGTTCGCCGTGACAGTCGTGTCACCTATGATCGTGACATTGATTGGATTAGTCGGACCTGTTACACCACCGGTCCAGTATCGCAAACGTCCAGCCTGCATCAGGTGTGACACTCAGGGTCACTTCTTCGCCATAGATGTAGGTGGTCTTGTCCGGGGACTTGGTCACTGCACCGTGGGCGGAGTTGACCGTCAGGGTGTACTCGTTCGCTG
The DNA here is from genome assembly GCA_963718215.1 of uncultured Chloroflexia bacterium. Lineage (GTDB taxonomy): Bacteria > Chloroflexota > Anaerolineae > Anaerolineales > Villigracilaceae > Defluviilinea. Next base: position 481,779 of record CAVQYK010000031.1, on the reverse strand, counting down.
TCCAGCGAGCGTACAGGGTCATGTCACCCGCGCCCATCGTATTGGTCGCGAAGTTCCACTGAGTGCCACCGGTCGCTGCATCGAACCAGCCGTTGAAGGTATGCCCGGTCTTGGTCGGATCAGTCGGAGCCGTGATCAGTCCGCCAAATGCCACAGTCTGGCTGGCAGGAGTTGGGGCGCCACCCTGGGAGTCGAAGGTGACAGTGTAGGTATTCACCATCCACTGGGCATACAGGGTGTGATTGGAGGCTGTGCTCACAATAGTGGCCGCTGTGACCTCGGTTCCACCGGAAGCCGCAGTGAACCAACCGACAAAGGTGTAGCCGGTGCGACTGGCGGTGGCCATTGTGCCGTAGGCTGAGTCAAACGTCACTACTTTGCTAGCCGGGGCAGGATCGCTCCCGCCGTTGGCATTGAAGGTGATGGTGTAGTCGTTGGCGGTCCACTGCGCGGTCAGAGCGGCACCGCCCAACGGCATGGTCGCCGGGACGGCCGGGCTCCAACCGGCAAAGGTGTAGCCAGCCCGGGTCGGGTCAGCTGGGGCAGTGACAGGTGGACCGTAATCCTGGGTGATCGGAGCAACCGTTGAACCACCGGCGCTGTCGAACGTGATGGTGTACTGGTTGATTGTCCACTTTGCGGACAGTGCTGCACCGCCCAACGGCATGGTGGCCGGGACGGCCGCATGCTCCAGCCCGCAAAGGTGTAGCCATCCCGGGTCGGGTCGGTCGGGGCAGTCACGGCTGAGCCGTAAGCCTGCGTGATGGAAGCAACCGTTGAACCACCATTGCTGTCGAACGTGATGGTGTACTCATTGATTGTCCACTGCGCGGTCAGGTCGCACCACCCAACGGCATGGTGGCCGGGACGGCCGGGTTCCAGCCCGCAAAGGTGTAGCCTTCCCGGGTCGGGTCAGCTGGGGCGGTCACCGCAGAACCAAAGGGCTGGGTGATCGAAGCCACCGCTGTACCACCGTTGGAGTCAAAGGTGATGGTGTAGGTGTTGAGGGCAAAGCTGGCGGTGACAGACTTGTTCTCGTTCATCGTTAGAGAGCACGCGCCAGTGCCTGAACATGCTCCGCTCCAGTTGGAGAAACTCGAGCCGGATCCTGGGATTGCTGTCAGATTGACAACATCGCCGGAGAAATAAGGTCCAGGGTTGTCAGTCAGGACAGTGCCATTGCCGGAAGTCGAAATGGATAGGGTATATGTGAGAGCTTCAAAGGCTCCCATGTCGCAAGCCAGACCCTGTGGACGTGCAAAGCCGCGTTGATCGGTTGACGTGCAGACGCTGGGATTGCCGCCATCGATGGCGGAACTGCCCGCGCCGAGCGACATGGTCTGCGTGAACCCGCCGTTGTTGGCAAGCGCGCCCAGATTCGGGTCACCGGTGAGGAGGTTCGTGCAGGCACTACCAGCCGGTTGACATCCATTCTCCACAACGCTGTACGAGATGTTCGTGATGCCTGCGCCGTCGCTGGTGATCTCATCCGCCCCACCGCCGCCATTGTCCCCCCATAAGATGCTGTTTTCGATCAGCGGGTTGCTCTGCTTGTTGGCGGGTGTGACGCCGACCACGTTGCGGATCGCGCCGCCGTTCCCGGCCGGAGCCGTGTTACCGCTAATGGTGACATTCTTCAGGACCGGGCTGGCGCCCTCATTGAGGATGCCGCCGCCGCGGATGTTTGCCGTGTTGCCGACGATGGTCACGTTCGTAAGAAGCGGATTGCTGTTCCCGTTATAGAGACCGCCGCCGCCGTTGGCCGTGTTGTTGGTGAACGTGACGTTGGTGAGCACCGGCACGCTGGCAGGGTTGCTGGTGCTGGCGGTCTGGTTGTTCATGCCGCCGCCCGCCCCGCCGGTCGCCGTGTTGCCGCTGAAGGTCACATCCGTCAGGACCGGGTTGCTGTTCATCGTCACCAATCCGCCGCCGCGAACAGACGTGTTGCCACTGAAGGTCACGTTGGTCAGGACCGGGCTGGTGATGGACTGAATTGGTCGAGCCGGAGGTGATACTGTACATGCCTCCGCCGAAGTTGGATGATGTATTGGCAGTGATGATAAGGTTCCGAAGCGTCGGACTGCCGTTTTGGTTGTACAAGCCGCCGCCGGTACCATCCGAATTGGCATTGCCGCCGGTGATCGTAAATCCATCCAGCACGGCAGACGAAACAAGGTTGAACGCGGAAACGACATGATAGGCATTGTTCGCATTGCCGGTCACCTGGTCGATATCGCCGCTGAGGGTCGTGACGTACAGGGAGACGTTGCGCTGTGCAAGCGATGTCTCTGTGCCGGCGAAGCCGCCGTAAATGCTCACACCGTTCTCAAGCGTAAATGTACTGGCCCGGGCATTGTTGGTCTGCCCTGCGCCCTCATCCGGGTAGTAGGTCCCTTCAGCCACCCAGATCGTCGTCCCGTTGGCGGGAGCCGCCGCCAGGGCATCCTGCAGGGTACTGAACGCCCAGGCCCAGTTGCATCCGTTGGGGTTGACGGCGGTTGAATCACGGTCCACGTATAGGACACCGGTGCAAACCGGGGGAATCTCCGTAAAGGTCGCTGTGACGGCTGTATTTGCAGTGATCGTAATGATGACGGAATTCGTGGTCCCGCTTGCGCCACCAGACCAGCCGCTGAACTGCCAGCCCGCTTCCAGGCGCCGCCGACAACTGCACCGTGTCCCCATACTGATACGTCGCCTGATCCGGGGTCTTCGTCACAGAACCGTTCCGGTCACGGTGACCGTCAGGGTGTATTGGTTCACCGTCCACTGCGCGGTCAGCGCGGCTCCGTTCAACGGCATGGTCGCCGGGACGGACGGGCTCCAACCGGCAAAGGTGTAGCCAGCCCGGGTCGGGTCGGCTGGGGCAGTGACAGGTGTACCGTAATCCTGGGTGATCGGATCAACCGTTGAACCACCGGCGCTATCGAATGTAATGGTGTACTGATTGACTGTCCACTGCGCGGTCAGAGCGGCACCGCCCAATGGCATGGTGGCCGGGACGGCCGGATCCCAACCGGCGAAGGTGTAGCCTTCCCGGGTCGGGTCGGAAGGAGCGGTCACTGCGGAGCCGTAAGGCATGGTGATGGAAGCCACCGCTGTACCACCGTTGCTGTCGAACGTGATGGTGTACTGATTGACTGTCCACTGCGCGGTCAGGTTCGCACCGCCCAACGGCATCGTGGCCGGGCCGGCCGGATTCCAACCGGCGAAGGTGTAGCCTGCCCGGTCGGGTCAGCCGGAGCGGTCACCGCGGAGCCGTAAGGCAGGGTGATGGAAGCGACTGTGGAACCACCGTCGCTGTCGAACGTGATGGTGTACTGGTTGATTGTCCACTGCGCGGTCAGAGCTACACCGCCCAACGGCATGGTGGCCGGGACGGCCGGGCCCGCCGCGAAAGTGTAGCCTTCCCGGGTCGGGTCAGCCGGAGGCGTCACCGCTGAGCCAAAGGCCAGGGTGATCGGAGCCGACCGCTGAACCACCGTTGCGTGTCGAAGGTGATGGTGTACTGATTGACTGTCCACTGCGCGGTCAGGGCCGCACCGCCCAACGGCATGGTGGCCGGACGGCCGGTCGTCCAACCGGCGAAGGTGTAGCCAGCCAGGGTCGGGTCAGCCGGGGCGGTCACCGCAGAACCAAAGGCCGGGGTGATGGAAGCCACCGCTGTACCACCGTTGCTATCGAACGTGATGGTGTACTGGTTGATTGTCCACTGCGCGGTCAGGTCTCGCACCGCCCAACGGCATGGTGCGAGCCAGGACGGCCGGGCTCCAGCCAGCGAAGGTGTAGCCAGCCCGGGTCGGGTCAGCCGGAGCGGTCACCGGTCGGAGCCGAAGGCAGGGTGATGGAAGCCACCGCTGTACCACCATGGCTGTCGAACGTGATGGTGTAGTCGTTGACCGTCCACTGGGCGTAGAGGGTCAGGTCACAGACGCCCCATCGTATTGGTCGCGAAGTTCCACTGAGTGCCGCCGGTCGCTGCATCGAACCAGCCATTGAAGGTGTGCCCGGTCTTGGTCGGGGCAGTCGGAGCCGTGACCAGTCCGCCAAAGGCCACAGACTGGCTGGCAGGAGTCGGAGCGCCGCCCTGGGCGTCAAAGGTGACTGTGTATTCAGGAATCTCATCATAGCTTATGTAACCGATTCGATCACCGGCGTTTGCGCGGGATCTGTAGTTGCCAGTGCGGCGCGATATTGGATGTACTGTCCGTTCGGGCTGGCGATCGGTGAATTGACGGACTGCCAGGACGACCAGTTTCCATCGGGTGTGGATGAATTTCCGCTTCGGGTTTCAAAGCCGACGCTTGTTCCTGTTGGTGAGGCACCGTCCCAGCTGAGATCAAGCCAATCGGCAAATTGACCAGCATCCAGGACGCGTGATTCGAAGGTGCAGGGTGAAACGTAAGGCGTCACACGCACCCAATCCGCGGTGAGTGTCCCGCCACCAGTATTGAAGTCACTGATATTCACCACCATATTGCCCGTAACTGCGCGCGTTATGGTTGTAGCGAGCGTGCCGTCCACGTAGAACGCGAACCCACTCGCCGTCCAATCAATACGATAAATATGCGGCGTACCGAGTGTCGTGGTGGACAAGAGGATATCGTCGCCGGTATCCGTGCGTGCGTACACGCCATTGGAACTGACTTCCCTCACCGATCACGATCCACGGAGCATTGAAATCGCCATCAGCGGTGAATCCAATATTCTGGAAGTTTGTCGCTGTGAACGTGGCACGGAACTCAAGTGAGACACCGGGTCCAAAGCTCAGGTTCGAATACCCGTGCGCGCCGTCAACAACGAGTGTTCCATCAGACATGCTCGCTGTACCGCCTGTGTTCCAGACTCCCGATGACCAGCCAGCCGGCAAGGTCGTTCCCAGGAAATTCTCGTCAATGGTCAGCGGCAATCGAACAGCCCCATTGCCGATGGTTGCATCCACCACACAGGCTGCTGTACTGCCAGCGCTGAAATCAGCGACAGTGGTATCGGCAACAGAATCGGGAACTGTGGTGAAATTCCAGGTGGAATCCACGCCAAGCAGATTGTCCGCCATATCAGTAATACTGGACTTGACCGTAACGGTATATGTTGTACCCTTCGCCAGTGAAGCGGACGGATCGAGTGTGATGATATTTCCAACCAGTGTCACGGTTGCAGGAACGTTTGTAACCTCCCCAAACTTGCGCAGATAGACGCTTGTGCCATTCACTGTCGCTGAGGCAAGGACCTCGCTAAAGGTGACCGTGATCGATGAATCGATGGCGACATTGGTGGCGTCGACAGCAGGAACGCGATTCGTAATGGTCGGCGCCGTGGTATCTGTTTCGGTACTGTAAGTGAACAGAACGTCCTGCACATTGGGCGTGACCAGTGCACTGGCGGTATCGAGAGTGACATGATATTGAGCATAGCGCGCACTACCGGAAATCGGAGTGCCGGAGTGCAGGAACATCCATGAATGGCAACCATGTGCCATCAGGTGCGGATGTATCGCCCATTCGGTAACTAAATGCCACGCTCGTTCGGCAGGTAATCCGGCTGTCCAGCTGAGCGCCTGCCAGTTGACCATGGAACCGGCATCAAAGACGCGCGAGGTGAATGTGCACGGTCCGGTAAACGGACTCATACGCATCCAGTCAACGGTCAATGATGCGGTGTCCGCACCATCACTAACGACCGGGCGCATATTGGAGGAAATGGCTATCGTGTGATTGGCAACCTGTGTGCCGTCAATGAAGTAGACAATGTGGTCGGCATACCACTCAATACGATAAAGATGAGATGAACCAAGGTAGGAACCGCCCAGATTGGTTTCCACTGATGCTCCATCAGTCAACGAACGTGCCCAAAGATCCGCGCCGCCGGGGATGCTTGGTGCTGAACGCCGCGAAGAGCGGGGCATTGAAATCTTCCGCAAAGCCAACATGCTCGCTCTGGGATATAGTCTGGTTGCTGAAGGTGGCTACATATTCCAATACACGGCCTGATGTATAGCGGTCGGTCGTCCGGGCATATCCATAATTAAGGTTTAGTTTGCCATTGCTGACAGACACAGTCCCACCAGCACCCCACGGTGCACTTTCCCAACCGAAAGGCAGGGAAGTTCCATCAAACTCTGCACCAACGGCCGGCGGCAGGATAAGTTCGCCGTCACTCGTGCTGGAAACATAATTGCAAGACAGGGTTCCAGCAGTGAAATCAGCAACGGTATCATCGCCGAGCGGGATCGCAGGAGTTAGCAAAGGTCAGCGGCGCAGCAGGAGGTTCGGGCGATACGGCTGTGTTATTGGAGGCGTCGATTGAACTGACGCGATAGTGATACGTGGTGTTGGGGATCAACCCGCTGAGGGTCAGTACGTGGGAGGTCACGAGCGCAGCATCCGTGACATTCGATGTCAAAGAACCGGTCTGAAGTGCCATAGTCCACACGTGAGGCTGAAAGTTCATCCGTCGTCCACGTGATGGTGACCGTGCCATCCGGATTAACGGTTGCGTTTACGCCGGAGATCACCGGATCAACCGTATCAGGCACATACGAAGCCTGATAGTCGCCTGTCAACGCATCAAAGAAGGCATATTGGACTCCCTTGATGGTCACATTGAGATAGGTCACCGGCAAGCCATTGCGTGTGATGCCCGTCAACGGACCGTTCGAGCCCTGGACCGGCAACATGGCACGCAAGCCGTTCGAGCCCGATGCTGCAGTGACATGGAAGGAGAGGACATCGTTTTGGAAGTCGATCGCGCTGAATGACGAGTTATTACGCCCGTCGAGCCATGCAAGCATTTGTTCTGCAGAGACCACGGGCACACCACGCGCCTGCGCCGAAGCAATGATGGATTCCGCTCCATTGCTGGCATTCGAACCGCCATCGGTGTGCATGTTGGCGGTGAACGCACCATAATAACCCGGCGCTCCAACTGCATTGTTCAACAGTGTGTCGATATGAACGGCGAGGGTCTGACCAGATTCATCGGTCATCTGCGTTGTCGCCTGGTAAACATCGATCAACGTGCCATCGAGGTCTGCAAAGCGCATGGGCATACCGGAACCGGTGAACATGCCGGGGCGATTCAGAACCCAGGTATCCGGCCAGTAGTAGTAGTTGGTATCGAGGCGCATCCCATTCTGGAGTTGCACCTTCGGCTGGCTTGACCAGTCGCTGAATGCGATGCAATGTGTGCGTTGGGTAAGAGGCGCGTTAATGCTTGGGAACTGCGCCTTCAAAGCCGGGATCTGGGTCGCATAATTGTTCGCCAGCGAGGCTGGGGTGAAGTTGGCACAGCCGGTATCGATGTGAACAGCGAACTCATGACCTTGGGTCTGGAAAGCCGCCAGTTGTGCGTCGGTAATCTGCGCATTGGTATAAATGTATGCTGTACTGCGCACGCACTCCCAATCGTTCAGGTTACAACCGGTCGGACTGAGCGTGTTATAGCGATTGAGCCGTGTAACGAGATCACCGCCGCCGTGCTCATCCATCGTCATAACGACAACGGCCTTTTCATCGCGCGGGAAATACCAGAAGCGCGGCAGGGGCTTGTTATCCAGGTTCATGCTGTAGATCATGTTCGCCAGCAGGCGTTGCTGTTCATCCGCCTGTGGGATGGCCACCTTATTGAGGTCAACCCAATCGGGATCGGTTCCGTTATGGAACATATCATCTGCGCGGACAGGTCCAGAGCTACCATCCCCATTGATGCCCTGCCAGGCGGGGTTGCCCTGGCGGGTATATACGACCGAGCGGGCGAGATCGAACGTGAACGCCGCGGCTTGTCCCCCATTCGAGCCGACGTTGACGCATCGTCACCGCAGGATTTGTTGTCGCGGTGGTGGCGTTCGAGTACAGCGTGGCGATGACTGTTGCTCCGTTAACGGTGTAACGGTCTGCATCGCTGTGGATATTGGATGGTCTGATTCACGATTCCCGCCCCGGGACCGGATGCGGTGTTCACCAGCAAATAGGCATCTGTCAATGATGTGCCTTCCGAGGTGAGTCCAAGCAGGGTAGCCAAGGCGCGCAGTCGGGGCGCATGGCGATCAGGTTGCCGCCAGCTGCTGACCCAATCGGTGAAGAGGGTTACTTGCGAATCGTTGAGACTCATGTGGGCAAGAATGACCACATCGTAGTTGGCAAGCATCGTCGTGTTGACCTTAGCTGATATCGGTGACGGTGAATTCGTTCAAACCTTCCGCCCGCAGGATCTCGGCATAGTAACGACCGAATCCATCGGAGGTGGAAGCTGACCACGAGGATCGGTCCACCGGGACCTTCATCGGGCGGGGGCGCCTGGGTGGTGAAGTTCCAGGTGTAGTCCGCGGCAAGCGCATTCCCGGAGGTGTCTTTCACGCCGGTCTTCACCGTGGCGGTATAATCCGTCAGCAGGGTGAGTGCGCTAGTCGGGGTGAGGACAGCCGTCCGCGTGGGAGGATCGTATGTCACAGAGGCGGGAACAAGCGCGTTCGCCGCGTCCCGCAATTCGAAGTTATGCGGAGATGATCGTCGCGACATCCATCGGCTCATTGAATTTGGCGGTAACGGTCGTCGTGGCGTTGACACTGGTCGCACCATTCGCAGGAGTGACCGTTTGAATTGCGGGCGCTGTCGTATCAGGTCCAACCGTTTTCACGAAGGTCACATCCACCCAGTAATTACTGCTCTGGTATGTGTCGGTCGGGAAGGTAGCCCGAGGTCCATACTTGTAGATGCCGTTCACCCCGTCCACCCCATTGGCGAGTGCGTGGAGCGGCGGGCTGTCGATACCCACGCTTGTGAAGAAACCGACTGTTGCGGCATAGCCGGCCGGCGCGTGATAAGACGCGATGTAGGTCGTGTTCGCATCGATGGCAATCGGGGATGCGAACGCAGCTTCCTGCCAGCCGCTGGCAGTCTCGGCGAAAGTGACCTCGCCGAGTTGGGCGCCGCCCGGCGGTCCATAAGTGACCGATGTGCGTACCGGTCATGCCGGAAGCCTTCCAGAAGCGGATGGCGGTGATATAGCCAGCCTCGTCGGAACGGAACTTGACGCCGAGCTCAACGGGGTTGGTATCGTTCTCGTAGTTACCGCCCAGGGTCGCGGGCGTCCAGATCGAGCACGGACAAGTCTGTGTTCCGACAGTGATATTGATGGTAACGGGAGTGCCGATGTTCGCCGCATCGTCAACGGCGCGGGCTTGGACTGCCAACGACTGGCTGACAGCATTGAACGTGTAGGTCCAGTTCGTTGTGCCGGTTGCTTTCGACCAGGTTGTGCCGCCATCGGTCGAGATTTCAACCAAGGCGACAAGTCCGCCAACGTCCGCGGCGGTGCCAGTTATCGTGATGTTGCCACCCGGGACGGTCGCGCCGTCTGCGGGAGAAGCGATCGTAGCGGTCGGGACGGTCGTATCCAACGGACCACCCTGGCACCAAACCCGCCTGGAGAGTCGCAGGCTGGGCAAGCATATCCGAGAGTATGTTGACCGTCGCCTGTTGAATGCGCGGATCCACGGTGGAGACTCCACGGTCATGCTTACTATCGAGACCCCATGACCATTGGACGGTGCCTGCGCCAAAAACCAGCGCCCCACTCGGCGCGCGGTACAGGCTCAAGCGGTGGTTCTTGCCCACGGCGGTCGTGTCAGAGAATGTGATGCGGCCCGCAGGATAACTGCTGGCGTATGCCGCCTGCTCCCAGTCAAACTCATAGCCGAGAGTGTTGGCAGTGAGCGTTGTATCCGTTGTGATCCCGGCGTTGCGCCAGAATCGCATACTGCCCGCCCAGGCTGGAACCTGGATGGCTGTCGTTGTGTCGCCCCAACTGATCTGACCGCTCAGGCTGTTTTCCGGCTGACCACCATCGTGCCCGGTTTGGTTCTGCCGCCAAAGTCCGGTCCAGGTGTCTGGGTCGGGATCGCAGTTGAAGTTCCCTAAACAGTTATAGTGTTCACTCCCTTGTGCGTCACCTTCCTTGTAGGAAACGAGCGTTCTGTAGGCGAGTGTTTCCGCCGTCTGCCGTGCTCGGCTCCCAGCGGGTCTTCCAATAAATCTCGTTGCCGCTGAAGAAGGCGAGGTTCACCCCAGCACCACGCGCAAATTCCACGGCAGTCCGCTGACCGGCTGACCAATATTCATCATGACCGACGGACAAGAAGACCTTGTGCTCCAACAATTCGGTGCCGATGCGATCTGTATCCAGATCGGTGAAAGTAGCTGACATCATAGCCGTTTTGCTCGAGCCAGCGGATCATCGGGTATTCGGCGTTGAATACCCAGTCCTCAGTTCGGGGCATCACGGGTCGTGAACGGACGGTTGTAACTGACCTTGTGTGCATGACCGGGTCCATCATAAAGACTGTATCCGCCATAGCGGTTGTATGCCTGCCAGGTGGTGTCGGATGTTTGGAATAACAGGTCGGAGCTGCCATCATCATCGCGCACAATGAAGACCATGTGGCTTGTCCCGGTTGTGCCATCCTCGCGGACGAGTTTGGCGATGTACACACCGGAAACCGCTGACGAAGGAACTGCCCAGGAGGCAGAACTCGCTCCAATTCCCACAGTCCACCAGGTTGATGCCATCCGTCCCGTCAAATAGACAGGTCAGGCTGGGTCTGCGGCAGGGTGGCACTCGGGTTCACCGTCGCGATGAAACGCGCGCCGTTCCCGTCGTAGTATCCGAGGCGGTAAATATCGAGTCGATAGTCACTTGCATCTGTGTCAACCTTGAAGTGGATCGTTCCACCCTGGTTGACGCTGATATCTGTGGCGTAGCCCTGGATGTTGGCATCGCCTGCACCGGACACATCCCATTCGCTGGGCGGGTTTCCGGTCAGGCAGTTTTCTGCCACGATCTCATTGGCAGGATTGACACATTGGGGAGCCTTGACAGCGATCGTTACAAGGACAATGTCACTATCAACTGTGCCGTCATTGACCTTGAAGGTAAAGCTATCGTTTCCTTTGAAATTCGCGGCAGGCGTATACATGAGGGCGGGCGCTTGTCCGCTAAGGATGCCATGAGCCGGGTTTGTAACAACCGTAAAGGTCAATGGATTGGCGGGAAGATCCTGATCCGTACCGGTGAGTGTGATGTTCAGCGCCGTGTCTTCCACGGTGGAGAGTGTTTGCGCCACAGCTACAGGCGGGGTATTTACTTCATTGACCGTGACCACAATGGTCTCCACATCGAGGGTGATGCCATCGGTCACATTGATGTTGAGTACATTGATACCCGGTCCCTGGGATTCAGTGGGTGTCCACGTAAAAACGCCGGTAACGGGATCGATATTGGCACCCGCAGGAGGCGTGCCACCCAGGCTGAAGACCAGAGTGTTGGCGGGCAGGTCAGTATCAGAGGCGGTGGCGGTGAAGGTCAGAAGGCTGCCTTCATCGACGGTTTTGTTTCCTATGGAGGCTAATACGGGTGAGGTGTTGATCTCGCTCACCGTCACCTGTATCGTCTGACAGTCTGTCAGGTTTCCATCGCTGACACACACATCAAAGTTATATGTGCCAGGTCCCTGGGCTTCAGTGGGTGTCCATGTGAAAATACCGCCCGTTGTGATGACCGCCCCGGCAGGTTCGCCGGTCAGGGAGAAGGTCAGGGTGTTGGCAGGCAGGTCTGCATCGGTCGCTGTGGCGGTGAAAGTCAATTCATTGCCTTCGTCAACAGACTGATTCCCAATGGCAGAAAGTTCAGGTGCAACGTTCACTTCATCGACCGTTACATTGACATCCTGACAATCATTGAGCGCACCATCGCTGACACAGACCTGGAAGGTGTAGTTGTTCGGTCCCTGCGTTTCCGCGGGCGTCCAGGTGAATTCACCACCTGTCGTGATGACCGCCCCCACAGGTTCACCAGTTCGATGTGAAGGTCAACGTGTCGCCAGTATCGGGGTCGGTGGCGGCAGCGGTGAAGGAGAGCAATGAGCCTTCGTCCACGGTTTGATCCGGGATGACGTTCAAAACGGGTGCGTTGTTCACCGCGGTGACCGTGAGGGTCACGGTCACGGTATTGCCATCGGTAATCCCGTCATTGACTTTGTAGGTGAATGAGTCGGAACCGTTGTAATTTAGAACAGGCGTGTATGTGAACGAACCATTCGCGTTCAAGGCAAGCGTACCGTGAGCCGGGTCCGTCACTTTGATCGCTATCAATCCGCCTTCCACATCGCTGTCATTGCCGAGCACGCCGGGGACGGCAACGTTCAATTGCGTGTCTTCCGCAGTGGTATAGGCATCGGCAACAGCCAGCGGCAGGTCGTTCACAGCGTTGACCGTTACGCTGACAGTTGCAGCATTGCCATCAGCGGCGCCATCGTTGGCTTTGTAGGTAAAGGAGTCTGCACCGTTGAAGTTCGCAGCGGGGACATATTCCAGCGTGGAGCCGGCAACGGTCGCTGTACCAGACGTCGGCTGGGAAAGAACCGCATAGGTCAACGGATCATTTTCCACATCGGTACAGGATGGCGCCGTTTGCCCGGTCACATCCTCGTCCGTGGTCAGGGTCACATCCGAACAGACCGGCGCGTCATTGACAGCCGTGACTGTGAGGCTGATCGTGGCAGTATTGCTATCCAGCGTACCGTCGTTGACCTTGAAGGTGAAGGAATCGGGACCGTTATAGTTCGAGGCGGGAGTGTATGTCAGATTGGGAGCTGTGCCGCTCAAGGTTCCATGCAGCGGGTCGGTCAGGACCGTGAACGTAAGTGGATTGTTTTCGGCATCTGAACCGGTGAGGATGATTCCCTGGGCTGTGTCTTCAACCACATTCACGCTCTGGTCATCAGCAATCGGCGCGGTGTTGGCGGATGCCGTGGTGAAATTCCATGTGGGGCTCGTGGTTTGCGCCACACCATCGGATGCAACCGCATACCATTCATATTGGGTATTGTTCAGCAGTGAGGACCAGGTGAGCGAAGCGGTTCCCCCACTGGCAACATTGGATACCGTGCCGAGGTTCGTGAACGGCGTACCGGAATCCATGTCGTAGGACAGAGTGAACTGGCTGTTCGCATCGGTCTCGTAGGAAGCGAGCGTGGGTGAATAGGTCTTGACACTGATCGTATCGGTCGAAGGCGAGAATTCCATGATGCGCAGGTAGCCGTTGCCGCCGTTCGAGTAGTTCTGATAGTCCGCCAGCAGGGAGTAGATGTTGCCGTCCTTGCGCTGACCTTCGCCGTGCGTATGACCGTTCATCATCAGGAACAGATTGGGATTGTCATTCAAGGCGGTGTAAATGCTCTGTCCCCAAGTCGAGAAACTGGCAGGGTTGCCGGTCAGGACAATGTCGTGACTGACGACGATGCCGCGGCGGGTGCTGTTTGTCTTGAGCAAGGTCGTCCGCCCAATCGAGGGAACCCGCAGCAGGGGATGTGTAATCGAGGTTGATGACAATGAAGTCCATGCCGCTGGCAGTGAAGAGGGTGTAGTTGTTTTGATTGTCGCCCGCGGGGAAGCTGCCACCGTAGAAACTCTTGCATCCCGTGGGGTAGGAGGTGCAGAAACGGTTTACGCCAAAGTAATTGTTGTAATTGGTCGTGCCGCCAATCTCATCATGGTTGCCAGGCACAACCCCATAAGGAATGTTCGCCGCGTCCAGCAGGTCCATGGCTGCATCCGCGTTCGTCCATTGGGATGTGACACTCGCATCGTTGACGATATCGCCTTCATGGGCAACATAAACGATATTCAGGTCATCCTGATTGTTCACGATCCATTGCGTTTGGGCTGTGAAAGTCGCCGGGTAAGTGGAAGAGTAATTTTGGGTATCCGGCAGGACGACAATGGTGAAGTTTTCACCCGTACTTCCACCTGCTACACGTCCATAGAAGGTGACGTTCATCGGTTCGGAATCGGGATCGGAAACTGTCACAGACAAAACGGGCGACGTGCCTACGCCTGTGGCATTGTTCAAGGGACTCACGAGCACAGGCTGGGTCGGAGCCTGGTTGGGAGGCACATTTGTGTAGGTAACGGTCAGTTTCGGATGTTCACTGATTGTTGTTGCATATTCACTCGACCTGACCTGCACGCCGTTGCTTGCGGTTGGGATTAAGATCCAGCCACGGTTTAAAGTTGGATTAGTCGACCAACTTCCAAGGCTGGCGGTTACGTTGACGGTTTTTGTTCCAAGTGGCAATGCACCAGATGCCGTGCCAATCAAGGCGCCATACTCGCTCGCGTCCACACCGGCATCTCCGCCGAAGTCGGAATAGGTTGAGCTTTCAGTCCAGTCAACAGCGACTTCGTTGACATTGGCTGTGTCGCCTTCATTGAAAACAACGTAGGCAAGTTCAGCCGATGTGATGGTCATGCCTGCGGGAATTTGACCTGGATTTGAGCCAAAGATGTTATCGAATCTTAACAACCCATATTGTGCTCCGCCACTGCTATCGGTATCCCACATGAATTGTTCATCATTTCCATGCCCAGTGGAGGGATTTATTCCGTACAGGTATGTGTCCACAGTGCCTGCATACCCACCAACTCCCTCCTGGAATGTAACGGTCATTGTGTTCGACGCAGTACCGCTGACCGCCACAGTTTTTGTTGTTGCACCAGCACTGACGTGTGAGATATCTCCACTTGATGTGCCTGCGCCGGAGCGGTTGAAGCGAACATAAATTGGTGTTGCAGCAACCGTTCCCCCGCTCTGCGTCAATGTCACAGAAGGTCCAAAGGTGCCACTGCTGGTCTTAATTTCAAAATCAGTTGGCGCAGTGATGACGATATTGTCTGTGAGATTGCTCCCAGACACTGTATAACTCTGTTCCGCTGAAGCAACTCCCGGGAAAGAACTAAAGGCACTGAGAGTCCCGGTTGTTGTGATTGTAGGTGTGGCTGCAGCGACACAATAATTGATGTTGAGTTTAGGCTTGTTGCGCCTCGACAGCCGCTTCACTTGAAGAGACAATCCAATAATCAGAAGTAGAGCCGGAGCCCATATATTGCACAGTCAAACCATAGTTACTGGATGATGTTGTTATCCATCCCTGAACAGCGGACACGCCGCTGGCGTTTAAGGGGATCGTCACGCTTCCCAAAACGCAAAAGTGCTTGCGGTTGCATCCCAAAGGTCAGCGTCGTAGCGATCAGTGGTTACGTTCATTGCGCCGCTTGTCCCCCATGTGGCAGCTCCGTTGTATGTATTCCAATTGGCGCTGGTTGTGCTTGGCGTATTTTCTGTAGTACCAGTTCCTTCAACCCAGGCGCGCCTCATATTATACAAACTGAAATCATATGCGGAACTGTCCGTCACATTAAACGTCAGACTCGCAGACGTAACACTAGCATCAGCGGGGATACCGGAAAGATCCCATTTGTATAGAGAGTTTTGCCTGCTGGTTGTATTAGGGCTGGCTTGAATGGTTGTGCTACCACCAAAGTTGGTCGTAGCTTGTGACGATCTCAGCCACGTATCTTCCGTCGCAGTCAGGGTGACATTCGTGCATGATGACACGGCAAAATTCGCCGCAACAGTCTTGTTGCCATTCATGGTGATCGTGGCTGGGTTTGTTGTTCCATTGAGATCACCCGACCAGCCACTGAAGGTCCAGCCAGAATCAGCGGTACAGCAGTCAACTGCACGACTGTCCCAGCATAATAGGTACCGCCAGCAGGGTTGAGAGGTGACACTCCCGTTGCCAGATTGTGTTGACGGTTAGCGTGTATTGGGCAGGCGGGGTGATGTTGAAAGGCGCAGGAGCGATCCATGAATATCCACTGCCAATGATTGTTCCGTTGACCGTCGTCCCGGCGGATGCATTCACCGTCGTTCCAGAGCCTTCGTTCAACTCCCAACGTCCAACCAAGCCGGTGGTGGAAGCTGTTATTTCCGAATTGATCGTGGAAAAGATTTCAGCCTGTGTGCGGGCGTAATTCCAGATACGCGGTTCGTCCAAGCGCACCATCGAAGAAACCCATATCGGCTGTACCTGGGTTCCCGTGGATTGCAGGGCACTACATAAGGCGGCATGTTGGATACTACCGCTTTGTGGTGTTGCGGTCGTTGCGACAGTTGCTTCCAAATTGCCATTCAGATAAAGCTTCAAACTACTTCCATCAAAGGTCACCGCGCCGTGATACCAGGTTCCGGTGACAATTGGGGTGGTGCCGATGATCGGATGATTGTTATTGCTGGTGTTCACATCTTCAAAATCAGCCACCAACACGTTGTCCGACGCGCGGATTCCCAGCAAATAATTCATGTTCAGGTTGGTGGGGGTATCACCCTCCCCGCGACCTTTCGTCACAAGAGGAATCGCATTTGTGACACCGCCAGAGCCACTCGTAGTGGTCGAGCCTGTACCATCGCGTCGGAACCATGTTTCGATGGTGAATTGTGTTAAGCCAAGGGTTGGTGCCTGCCCAAATGTAACATAGGCCTGACTGCTCCCACAATCCAAGCGCATCCACAACCGAAAATTCAGTGTAATTGACCCCTGCCGAGAAAGCACTGGCAGGCATGGTCAACGAATTGGTGCTGGCTGTACTGGATTGTTGCTCGTGCCGTACCAACTGGCGATCTGCCAACCGGAATCCGGTGTGGCTCCGCTCAGGTTGATCAACTCGCCAGCAACATATTGACCCACTGAACAGCCGGTCGAATTTGCCGGAGATGCAGTCGGGGTTGTGCCATTCCCGGTATGACCGAGTGTGAGGGTAAAGCAGGAGGATGTAGTAACTTCCTCCTGCAACATGAATACGCTGAAACCATATGCCTCGTTTACCGTACCATCCGCTTGAGCACGAACGGTGAAATCACCATCCGATCCCGGCTGGATGCCGGTCCAGCGCGCAACATAACCATTCGCCGTGTTCTCCCCAGTAACAAACGCCGTGGTATCGCCGGTGAAGGTTGTTGTTTTGACCGTCACCCCGCTCGTGCTGGCATTGATGGCTGTAGTTGCATCTGAAATCGTAAATCGGGAGACTCTGGTAGGGTAGGCGGGGGTGCCGCCAGTACCACCCGCGCGGTTGGCGGAGGTGGCGAAGGTATAGGTCTTCGCTGGATCAAGGCCGGTGAAGGTTACATCCATCCACCAGCCAGTGGAACCGTAATTGATCACCCCAGCCATGTTGGCATTATTATGGAAGGTATTGTAGGCATCCGTACCCACTGCAGTTTCCGCCCCAGCGGTCTGTACAGATAAACCACCATAGGTGGTTATCGTCGCAGTGACGGTTGTGTTCGCTCCGGTGGCATGGTTCTTCAACAACCCGGTCGTGTTACCAGTTGTAATGGTATAGGTTGTGGTATTTCCACCTGTGGTGCCGGAAGCATCATTATAGGCAGTCCAAGCCGCATCGGCTTGCACCACGCCCGTCGGCATGCCTACTGCCCCGAGCAACATGCTCAGGATCATGAATGAGGAAAGCACACGGTGCAGTCCGTTTTGGATCGATTTGAAATTGAGTAGTGTTCATTTTTCCTCCAACTAAAATAGGTGGAGTTTGCTTTCGCCCCATATAACACTAAAGATTGCTCACAATACCTTTAAGCAAGCAAACACCCTTGGAGCAAACTTCCCCGATAACAAAGGGTGAAATTGGAAGTTTGCACGAACGGGATACACAAAATATATAGACTTACATTTCTGAAAGGCGTTTACATGACGCCTAACAAGAATGAAAGGTACGCCCAGTTGTCACTGAATGTCACTGAGTTCATATGACATTTTGCAGGGAGGAACAGGGTTGCGGTCGTCATCGCTCATGGAAGCCGAATGCCAAACCGCCAGAATAATGATTTTTCTATCCATTTGAAAATCAAACTCCAACCGCGAACCATCTCCTTTGACCGAATTTAGTATAGCAACCGAATGAACCGAATACAATTGACGCTGATAACCCTACGTCAAATCCCAGCTTTTGCGCAAAATCACAATAAAGGACAAAACGTGAAACTTAAGTGATTGGTGCATCATGACTCCGGAAAATATGGAACAAAAAGATTGAACACATCCATTAACACAGAAACCGACCTATGTGGCCGGTTTCGCTATTAGCTCCGCAGGGAAAACCTCTTGTTGATCCTGTAGCTTTCCCAGACAAAAGGTTTGGCGACCAAGAATTTATCCCTGGTTCATCGCTTCCACTTTTCTAACCTTTATTCAGTTATTCCCCGTACCGCTAAAATGATTTGACCTATATATGACTTCACTTGTACGTCGGGCAAATTCTGAAGTGGTTACATTATCTTCATCAAACTCAACAACCATATAGAAAAGAAGTGGGCAGGTTCCCACTTATAATAGCAAAATAATGGGAAAGTTCAAGTGATATTTGTCATATCAAGGTTACAAAGCAACCTACCGATGGGACGGTCGGCTTGATCTTGGCACAAGTAACGTTTATCCCCTGCGTCAACTCCATCTTTACCGCAAATGTTTGATATTAATGCTCCAATCATCTATTTCATTATGGTATTGATATTCCAATCAGCGATACATTTGATATGTATCGCTGATTGGAATCTTATTCGTTACGGGTTTATGTTGAAATTGAGGAAGTCGGTCCAGTTGCCGTAGCCGTAGGCGACCGTAGTCGAGCATGCGCCAGCTGTAACTGCCCGTCCGTCAAGCCGAGCGTCTCCGGTGGCGAAACCGAACAGTTGCTTCCGCCTGTACAGCCGTCTGGTCGGACGGTGTACCACTGCCAGATACACAGGTCACCGGTCGCCGTCTGTACCTGCAACAGGTACCATGTGGCATCGGGATGTCCCGTCCAGCTGAAGGTGTTGTTCCATGTGCCCTGCGCTCCCTATGGCGTGAGCAATGTGGCACCCAATCCGCGGAAGTTCGCCGTGACACTCTTGTCTCCGTCCATCGCGACCGAGACAGGATTGGTCTGCCCCGCATTCCCGCTCCAACTTGTCAAGGACATAGCCAGTATTCGAGACAGCAGTCAACTGCACGACAGTACCTGCAATATAACCTCCACTGCAGTTCTGGGCTGTGGCTGTGACCGTGCCACCTCCCGCAGGCAGGACAGCCGTCGTCAGGCTGTGGCAGGCGGCGTTCAGAGAGAAGGTCTTGTAGGGTGACCAGCTTCCGTAGCCGTATGAGCCGTAGTCCAAGATGCGCCACTTGTAGTCGCCGTTGGCGAGGTCGAAGGTCTCCTCCAGGCTGATCGTGCAACTCAGGTCACCTGCACAGTTCGCTGCCTCTGCTGCGTACCATTTCACCAGGATGTTGTTGTCTGCCGTGTCCTGGATCTGCACCAGGTACCAGTCCGCTCCCGCCAGCCCAGTCCACGTGAAGTTGTTGTTCCAACTCGTCAGGGATCCTTGCGGATCGAGCTGGGTGGCTCCCAGGGCGGTGAAATTGACGGTGACGGCCTTGTCGCTGTTCATCGTGAACGAAACAGGGTTGGCCGTGCTGACCACATTCCCACTCCAACTCGTGAAGGCATAGCCTGAGTTCGGGAGGGCAGTCAGTTGCACCACCGTGCCTGCGATGTAGCCGCCAATACAGTTCTGTGCCGAGGCGGTGACCGTGCCACCACTCGCAGGCAGGACGCCTGTCGTCAGGCTGTGGCAGGCGGCGTTGAGAGAGAAGGTCTTGTAGGGTGACCAGTTTCCGTAGCCGTATGAGCCGTAATCCAGGATGCGCCACTTGTAGTTGCCATTGGCGAGGGTGAAGGTCTCTTCCGGTGTGATTGCACAACGCAGGTCACCTGAGCAGGTTGCCGCCTCGGCTGTAAACCACTTCGTCAGTATGTTGGTGTTATCTGTGCTCTGGATCTGCACCAAGTACCAGTTGGCATCTGTCAGTCCTGTCCAGGTGAAGTTGTTGTTCCAACTCGTTAGCGCTCCATGCGGTGCGAGAAGATCTGCTCCCAAAACCGTTAAGTTGGCAGTCACGCTTTTATTCCCATCCATCGTGATCGAGACAGGATTGGTTGTCCCGCCCACATCCCCACTCCAGCCGGTGAACACATAGCCTTCGTTCGGCGTCAGGTTTACCTGCACGACCGTCCCTGCTATATAACCGCCAGTACAATTGTAGCCAGGTAACATTGATCGTCCCGCCAATGACTGGTAACACATTCGCTGTCAGGCGTGTAGCAGGCACGTTCAACGAGAAATCTCGTGAACTCTGTCCAGCCACCGTAGCCATATGCATCCCCGTAATCCAGGATGCGCCATTGTAGTTCCCGTTCGCCAAGTTTGCCAGTTCCGCCGGCACGAACGAGCAGGAGGTATCACCCGCGCAGTTCGTCTCCGCAGCCGTATACCACTTTCGGTACACAAACGTTCCGCTCGATGTATACATGTCCAGATAATACCACGTGGCTCAGCAACGCCTGTCCAACTGAAGGCATGGTCCCAAGTACATCAGGCCTGTTGAGGGGGCGAGCAGGTCAGCAAAGTCCATCGCGTGTGGCCCAATGTGACTTGCTCGATCACTGGCGTCTGGCTCGTGTCCGTGGTGGTTAGTACGGCACGGTACTGCATGTATTGTCCACCTGGATTGACAACTGCGCCGCTGTTGCCAGCCCCCATGGTGTCCAGGTGTAATCTGGCATAGCCACGTTGCCGGTGCGGCGTCTCGAAAGATGACTGAAGTACCCATGCTGGGGTTGTGAGCGTGGTCGTCAGGCTGTTCCATTTCACACCCTGCCCCGCATTGAATATCCGCGAACTCGAAAACACATGAAGAAGATGATGGGATATTCAGCCGCAGGGCACCATCCCCCACCGTCCCATCCACCACACAACTCCCCACCGCCCCCGCATTGAAGTTCGCCACCGTTGTGTCCAGTATAGGGATCGTAGGTGTAGGTCACACTCAAGAGAGGTCGATTTGCAATCGTCGCGTATCTTCGCTTGCATAGATCGTGACACCATCCGCAAGTGTTGGCAGGAAGACCCAACCCAGGTTGGTACTTGGGTTGGCTATCCAGCGTTGCAGGCTGGCAGTCACATTTACTGTATATGCCGTGCTTAATGCGGTCGCAGGTGCTGAACCGATCAGGTTGACATACTCATCCGCCTGAACTCCCGCCTCCCCGCCAAAGTTATTCCATGTCACCGTAGCTTCCGGCCAATCCACGAGATTCTCATAGACATTGGCAGGATCACCAAATGCCGTTGAGCCCGAATTCAGGTCAGTGGTTTTATAGGTCAGGCTGGCTGAAACGATGGTTGCCCCAACGGGAATAGACCCGCCTGAGGAACTGAAAATATTAGTGAAGCGGATCAGGGCGATCTCGTCAGTGGTGGTGCCAGTGTTCTCATCCCATTCCAGGACCGTACTGGAGCCAAAGTTCGTATTCCCTTCGGTTGTCCCGCGGATGAACGTATCCAATGTGCCGGTATAACCACCGACACCTTCCTGGAAGGTCGTAGTAGTAGCAGGCACGAACGTTGCAGTAACCGACTTATTGGAAGTCATCGTTATGGTGGTCGGATTGGTCGAGCCGGTCAGGTCTCCCGACCAGCCGCTGAAGGCCGCTCCCGACCCCGGCACCGCCGTCACCTGCACAACCGTCCCGGCATTGTAGACACCACCTGACGGATTGAGCGTGACACTGCCATTGCCCACCACGTTCGTGGTCAGAGTATATTGCGTCACCGGCGCAGAACAAAAGTCCGCAACAGCGTTGTCCGCATTGCCGGTCGTCCCACTGTGATTCTTGTACGAGGGATACAGGGCAGTTGACGTCCCGGACGGGGCAAAGTATCCCGCAGGTGCCGCTCCTCCCGCCCAGGTGCTTGTATCTGTCACTGTGCCGCTTGCCACAACCGCACCCGGATTGCCGCTGGCATCCAGCGCCGTCAGCGTCACATCCAGTTTGGCGGATGCGTTGGTCAACTTGGTGGCAACCAGTTTCGCCCGATACCAACCGTTGGCGGTCAGAGTCGGCAGACAGGCAATTGTCGTCTCGACGCGGGTTGTTGTGCTGAAGGCAGGATTGCGCCAGTAGGTCTCGATGTTCTGACCCGAAGCACAAGCCGTGCCATCATCATCCGTGATCAAGTTGAATACCAAAGTTATATTGGGAACTTACTGGTGTATTCTCGGTCATCCAAGCCAGCCGGTCATCGTCAAACGCACCACTGGCATTCGTCTGGAAGTCCATCTGGAATGTGACCTGAGCTCAGACCTGCATCCGTCCACAGGAAGGGATGGGCGGACCAGTTGAAGATACTGCTCCCGGTCCCCAGTCCCTGTGTGCTGGCGACACCGCCCGGCGCTGCAACTACCAGCAGGGCTGGCGCTCGCACTTTCCGTCCAGCCGGTCACCTGTCCAATACGAGTCCCCACGGTGAGGGAGTTGAAATTCTCAGTAAAGGGAGTACAAGTGGCAGAACTGGCTGTCCCGCTGACCGCCACATTCTGCGTGGTCGCTCCCGCACTGGTATGGGTGATATTCCCGTTTGATGTTCCGTCAGTCGCACGGTTGAAGCGCACGTAGATCGGGGTGGAGGCAACCACACCGCCGCTCTGCGGTCAATAGCTACGTGAGGAAGTAAACCCACTTCCACTTGTTGTGCGAAACTTCAAAGTCCGTCGGGGCTGTGACCGTGATGTCACTGGTTAGGTTAGTCCCGGAAACCGTGTAGCTCTGTTGGGCAGAAGGGGTTCCCGGTTGGCAGGTGAATCCAGAAAGCGGCGTCCCCGTGATCCCGATCGTCGGAGCAGAATTATTGATCGAATATGTATCGATCAGCGTACCGCCGCCTGCTATGGACCAGAACTCAAAGGTGATATTCGAATTCGAGGCCTGCACGCGCATCGAGCCATAATTGGCGTTGTAACGCACTGTACTCCCAGATACCGGGGTACCAAAGTTGTATAGCGTGTATCCTCCCGCACCCGTGACAAAATAAGGCATGCTGACCCCGTTACTGTTGTCATCACGCATCACACGCTCATAGGTATGGTCATGACCATTCAATACAGCCGTCGCTCCCCAGGCTTCAAAAGGCCATTGCATGGCAGGATCAGACCCATGATTATTCGAAGATGAAAATGGAGGGTGATGGAAGTAGACAATCTTCCACGGTGAGGTCGAGGCGGCCAATCCCGCCTGCAGCCATGTCTCCCTGAGCTGATGTTGGTGAACGGCCATCACCCGGTGCGCTTCCCGTCCCAGAGGGGTTGCTGTCTATCACAAAGAAGTGGACAGGCCCCTGCACAAAGTCGTAATAACGCTCATTGCCCGGCAGGGTAAAGTAATTGAAATATGCCGTACTGCCACCACCATCTGTATAATCATGGTTGCCCATGGCGGGGAAGAAACGATTTGTGGCAGAACCGGGCGGAAATCCACCGATATAGTTGCCGATATAGTTGTGATAATACTTGCCGATGTTTTGGTCGATCGTGCTGACAGCCGGTGCGACCGGAGCGGCAGAACCATAACTATTGTCACCGGTTGTAACGATGAAGTCAGGATTCCAACTATTCACCAGGTCAGCTACTGGCTGTTCGTTGGCGGTATTCGCTCCATAATCGCCGAACGCGGCAAACGTGACCGTGCCTGCCTCCGTCGCCGTACCGCTGACTGCCACATTCCTGGTGGTCGCGCCCGTGCTGGTGTGAGTGATGTTCCCACCAGAAGAGCCCGCAGTTGCGCGGTTGAAGCGGACATAGATCGTCGTGGCTGAGACTGTCCCGCCGCTTGGGGTCAGGTGACGTGGAGCCAAACCCACTGCCACTGGTCGTGGAGATCTCAAAATCCGCGGGGGCAGTGATCACGAGGTTGGCTGTCAGATTGCTTCCAGCCACGGTGTAGCTCTGTTCCGCTGAGGCAACTCCCGGCTGGGAACTGAACGCACTGAGTGTCCCTGTGGTTGTGATAGTGGGAGAAGATCCCGCAGCTTCCTCTCTAAGCAGGAATACGCTGAAGCCGTAAGCTTCATTTACAGCACCATTTGCTTGAGCGCGAACTGTAAAATCACCATCGCCTCCAGGTTGAATGCCTGTCCAGCGCGCAACGTAACCAGCGGTTGTGTTTTCACCGGTAACAAATGCCGATGTGTCGTTGGCAAAAGTTGTGGTGGAGATTGTCACGCCACTCGTGCTGGCGTTTGTGGCAGTCGTTGCATCCGAAACCGTATAGCGAGAGACACGCGTTGGATATGCAGGGGTACCACCTGTGCCACCCGCGCGGTTGGCGGAGGTGGCAAAGGTATAGGTTTTCGCTGGATCGAGACCAGTGAAAGTCACATCCATATACCACCCAGCGGTGGCGCTATAGTTGACAACACCTATCATGTTGGCATTGTTATGAAAGGTATTGTAGGCATCGGTACCCGAGGTTGTTTCTGTACCGGTGCTGGCTTGCAAGGATAAACCACCAGAGGTTGTTATCGTTGCTGTGACCGCTGTATTTGCACCGGTCACAAAATTCTTTAACAACCCAGTTGTCGTTCCCGATATACCATAGGTGGTTGTGTTTGCGGGATTAGTTTGCCCAGAAACCCAGGCAGAGTCATTATAGGCAATCCACCCAAACATAGCAGTACCGCTGACTGCTACATTTTGAGTAGTCGCGCCCGTACTAGTATGGGTGATATTCCCACTGGAGGTGCCTTCGGTTGCGCGGTTAAATCGCACATAGATCGTTGTACTTGCCACAGTTCCACCGGTTGGGGATAACGAAATGGGTGAGGACGAAAATCCCGACCCACTGGTGAGTGAAAGCTCAAAATCGGCCGGGGGGGGAATTACGATGGCATCGGATAGATTGCTGCCGGACACTGTGTAGGATTGCTGTGCCGATGGGGTACCTGGTGTGCTGCTGAAGGGGTTCAGCGTTCCAGTGGTAGTGATGGTAGGGCCGGCAGGATTATAGGTGATGTTAAGCGTAGCACCAGCATATGAAGTATTATCTCTTGCGGCAACATACCAATAATCAGCGGTGGTGCCGCTGCCCATGTATTGGACAGTCAGACCAAAATTATTGGCGGGTGTGGTAACCCAGCTTTGAACGGCCGCAACACCACTAGAATTCAGTGGTATCGTGACGCTCCCTAAAGCGCCAAAGGTGCTAGCAGTTGCATCCCATAGATCCGTGTTGTAACGATCGGTGCTGGTGTTCATTGCGCCGGCTGTCGCCCACGCATCAGTTCCGGCCTCAGAGTATGTCCAGGAAGCGCCAGTCCCCACAGCATCATTGTTGGTGCCCTCCACCCAGTTTCGTCTCATTTGGTAGAGGCTGAAATCATAGGCGGATATGTCCGTCACATAAAAGGTAATACTAGCCGCAGTGATTGTGGAACCGGCAGGAATACTGGAAAGATTCCATAAATACAGGGAATTTTACCGGCTGCTCGTGTTGGGGCTGGCTTGAATAATCGGAGCACTACCATAGTTACGCGTTAATTGACTTTGTCTCAACCATGTATCCGCCGATGCCTCAAAAGAAACATCAATAGGTGCGGCATGAGCCACTTGCGTTGGCACTCCCAGTGCACCAAGCAACATGCTCAGGATCACAATGAGAGTGAAAACGCGAGACTTGAATTGTCAATTCATCTTAACCTCCGTGGAATATGGAACAAAAAGAGTGAATATATCCGATTAAACAAATAAACCAGCCATTGTGGCCGGTTTCGCTAGTTGCTCCGCAGGAACTTCCCTTATTTGTTGAGTCCAACAATATCGGTCAGCGACCAAAGTTTGTCCCTGGTTCATTGCATCCACAAGTGATCCGTTTATTCGGTTCTCAACCAATAAAGCAACATCCGCTTGCATTATTTAATCCTGTTTCATGACGTTCAAATTCAAAATGGGTTACAAACCCTCAAAATGGTCAGACTATCATCCCATTGCAATATCATAACAACGCCATCATCATAGTGGAAAAAGCAGGGATTTCAAGTGTTTTTTGTCATATCTAGGTTACATCTTTTTCGGGATGATGTAACCCCACCTCCTTCCCACCTTCAAATTGACACTTGGCAAATAGCTTTCATCTACCCGACACCTGGTCCCACAAATTCACAATCCCTGAAACGAAATTCTCTGTGGGCGACCACCTGGCGGTGATTGCCCACAGAGAAAAACTTGTTAACCCGCCTTATCTTCCAACTACTGATCCAAAGTGAAATTCATGTAGGGTGACCAGTTGCCGTAGCCGTACGAGCCGTAGTCCAGGATGCGCCACTTGTAGTCGCCGTTGGCAAGGTTGAGGGTCTCGTCCGGGCTGATCGTGCAACTCAGGTCACCCGCGCAGTTCGCTGCCTCGGCCGTGTACCACTTCGCCAGGATGTTGTTGTCGCTGGCGTCCTGCACCTGCACCAGGTACCAGTCCGCTCCCGCCAAGCCCGTCCAGCTGAAGGTGTTGTCCCAACTCGTCAGGGGTCCGTGCGGATCCTGAAGGGCCACTCCCAGGGCGGTGAAGTTCGCCGTCACAACTTTGTCCCCGTTCATCGTCAGCGAGACGGGTTGGTCGGCCCGATCCACATCCCCGCTCCAACTCGTGAAGGCGTAGCCGCCGTTCGGTGCTGCGGTCAACTCCACTACCGTCCCAGCGATGTAGCCTCCTGTGCAGTTCTGTGTTGAGGCTGTCACCGTCCCACCTCCCGCAGGCAACACGTCCGTTGTCAAGGTGTAGCAGGCTGCGCTCAGGCTGAAGGTCGTGTAGGGGCTCCAGTTACCGTAGCCGTACGAGCCGTAGTCCAGGATGCGCCACTTGTAGTCGCCGTTGGCGAGGTTCAGGGTCTCCTCCGGGCTGATCGTGCAACTCAGGTCACCCGCGCAGTCCGCTGCCTCGGCTGTGTACCACTTCGCCAGGAGGTTGTTGTCGCTGGCGTCCTGCACCTGCACCAGGTACCAGTCCGCTCCCGCCAGTCCCGTCCAGCTGAAGGTGTTGTTCCAACTCGTCTGGGATCCGTGCGGGTCGAGCAGGGTCGCTCCCAGCGCCGTGAAATTGGCGGTGACGGTCTTGTCTCCGTTCATTGTGAGCGAAATGGGGTTGTTTGTTCCAACTGCATTGCCGCTCCAGCTTGTGAAGATAAAGCCTGAGTTCGGAAGGGCGGTCAACTGCACCACCGTGCCAGCGATATAGCCGCCGCTGCAGTTCTGTGTTGAAGCGGTCACCGTCCCGCCTCCCGCAGGCAGGACGCCCGTCGTCAGGCTGTAGCAGGCTGCGCTCAGGCTGAAGGTCGTGTAGGGCGACCAGTTGCCGTAGCCGTACGAACCGTAGTCCAGGATCCTCCACTTGTAGTCGCCGTTGGCAATGTTCAGGGTTTCCTCCGGGCTGATCGTGCAGCTCAGGTCACCCGCACAATTCGCTGCCTCGGCTGTGTACCACTTCGCCAGGAGGTTGTTGTCGCTGGCGTCCTGCACCTGCACCAGGTACCAGTCCGCTCCCGCCAGTCCCGTCCAGCTGAAGGTGTTGTTCCAACTCGTCAGGGATCCGTGCGGATCGAGCAGGGCCACACCCAGGGCGGTGAAGTTGGCGGTGACATTCTTGTCCCCGTTCATTGTGAGCGAAATGGGGTTGTCTGTTCCAACTGCATTGCCGCTCCAGCCCGTGAAGATAAAGCCTGAGTTCGGAAGGGCGGTCAACTGCACCACCGTACCGGCGATGTAGCCGCCGCTGCAGTTCTGTGTTGAAGCGGTCACCGTCCCGCCTCCCGCAGGCAGGACGCCCGTCGTCAGGGTGTAGCAGGCTGCGCTCAGGCTGAAGGTCGTGTAGGGTGACCAGCTGCCGTAGCCGTACGAACCGTAGTCCAGCATCCGCCACTTGTAGTCGCCGTTGGCAATGTTGAGGGTCTCTTCAGGCGAGATCGTGCAACTCAGGTCGCCTGCGCAGTTCGCTGCCTCGGCTGTGTACCACTTAGCCAGGATGTTGTTGTCTGCCGTGTCCTGTACCTGCACCAGGTACCAGTCTGCTCCCGCCAGACCCGTCCACCTGAAGATGTTGCTCCAACTGGTTAATGATCCGATCGGGAAGACATCGGAAGCGATCTCACCAAATTTCGCGGTAATACTCATATCACGATTGATGGTCACAGATACTGGCGTTGCTGCACCACTTGCATCACCGGACCAACCGTCGAACTGCCAGCCGGCGTCGGGCATGGCTGACAATTGAACCGAGTCACCATAGTGATACGTTGTTTGATTCGGATTCTTCGTTACCAGGCCATTTCCGATCACGCTCACAGTCAGTGTGTACTGGTTCTGCGTGAAGTTCGCGGTGACGGTCGTGTTGCCTGTGATGGTGACCTTGTTGTTCGTGAGTTCAGGCGTCCAGCCTGTGAACGTCCAGCCTGCGTCAGGCGTGACGCTCAAGATGACTTCTTCGCCGTAGGTGTAGGTCGCCTTGTTCGGGTTCTTCGTCACCGTGCCGTGCGCGGAGTTAACTGTCAGGGTGTATTGGTTCTGCGTGAAGTTTGCCGTGACGGTTGTGTTGCCTGTGATCGTGACTTTGTTGTCCACGAGAGCGGGCGTCCAGCCCGTGAAGGTCCAGCCTGCGTCAGGCGTCACGCTCAGGGTGACTTCTTCGCCGTAGGTGTAGGTCGCTTTGTTTGGAGACTTGGTCACCGTGCCGTGAGCAGAGTTGACCGTCAGGGTGTACTGGTTCTGCGTGAAGTTTGCCGTGACAGTCGTGTTGCCTGTGATCGTGACTTTGTTATCCACAAGAGCGGGTGTCCAGCCCGTGAACGTCCAGCCTGCATCGGGCGTGACGCTCAGGGTGACTTCTTCGCCGTAGGTGTAGGTCGCCTTGTTCGGGTTCTTCGTCACCGTGCCATGCGCGGAGTTGACCGTCAGCGTGTACTGGTTCTGCGTGAAGTTCGCGGTGACGGTCTTGTTTCCATTGATGGTCACAGAAGCGGGATTGGTCGTCCCAGTCAGATCGCCAGTCCAACCCGTGAACGTCCAGCCAGTATTGGGTGTCGCAGTAAGTTGCACCACGTCGCCATAATGATAGGTGGCTTGATTCGGACTCTTCGCCACACCACCATTGCCAACAACATTGACCGTCAGAGTGTATTCGATCTGAGCGTAGTTGACACTTGCGGTATGCGCACTGGCAGGCATGGTGACCGTGTTCGTACTGGCAGTGCTGGTGTTGTTGTTCGTGCCCGTCCAGCCGCTGATCTGCCAGCCGGTTGTCGGGACCGCACCGCTCAGGTTGATCGCCGCCCCCGCTGTGTATTGGCCGGTTGAACATCCCGCCGAATTCGCGGGCGAAGCAACCGGGTTGCTTCCCTGCCCAGTGTGACTCAAGGTCAGGGCATAGCAGGTCGGCGGGTTCATGATGGTTTGGATCTCAGACTGGCTCAAGGCGCGGTTGTAGATTCTGAACTCATCGATCCTGCCGGGGAAGTATTCGCCCCAGGCATCGTTGCCGCCGATCCAGACCGGTTTGTTGCTGGCGGGGATGGTGGCACCGGAGATATTCGTGGTGCCGCGCAGGGTGCCGTCGATGTAGAAGCGCATCGCGGTCCCATCATAGGTCGCAGCAATGTAGTACCAGGTGTTGGCTTGCAGGATGATATCACCCTGCACCTGCTCATTCGCATCCATGATCCCATCCCTGTTCCAGTCCACGCGGAAGACTGGGCGGTTAGGGGTTGGGGCATCTGAGGCGCGGGAGTAGATCTGCCAGTCGAACCAGGAGCCGTTGGTGTTGGACCTTTGAACGATCGTCGTCCAACTGCCGGATACATTGGTGGGATAGATCCACCCGGCGAAGGTGACCCGGTTCGTACTCAGGCTGAGGCTGGTACTGTTGGGAACCTGGACATAATCATTGCTCCCATCAAAGCTCAAACCATTATTGACTTTGCCGGTCGTCCAGGTGGCTCCGTTGACCGTACCGTTGTTGGCATAGGTGGAGGAATCAACAGCAGTCGTCCCGGAGCTTGCATCAAACTTCCAGTACCCGACCAAATCGCCTGTCTGTTGGACGAAGGTGGCTGTGACAGTCTTGTTCGAATTCATGACGATCGAGGCCGGGTTCGTGTTTCCACTCAAATCACCGGACCAGGCGCTGAACTGCCAGCCGGAAATCGGGTTGGCTGTCAGTTGCACGATCGTACCTTCATCGTATGTGCCGCCTGCCGGATTGAGCGCGACACTGCCCGATCCAACTGCATTGACCGTCAACGTGTATTGCTGAGGCGGTTCACCCGTCGCAATTTCGTAACAGGCATTGTCGGCAGGAGCCGCGGCGGCTGAGTTGTAAGTCTTGTAGCTGGGCCACATGGACGTAGCCGTAAAGTAACGCGTTGCCGGAGCGCCGCCTGCCCATGTACTGGTGTTCGCAACCGAACCCGAATATACCGTTCCCGTTGGGTTGCCGCTCGCATCCAGTTGTGTCAGGCTGACATCGATCTTTGCAGAAGTTGACGTTAACTTGGTGATCTTCGCATTGAAGCGATACCAGGTATTGGCCGGCAGGGTCGGTAATGTGACGATCGGCGTTTGCACGCGAACATCACTGCTCGTACGCCAGTAGGTGACAATGCCGCCATCGGGATGATCGAGTTGCACACCGAATTGATTCAGCGAATCAGTGCTGTTGGACACAGTTGTCCATGCCATGCGGTCATCGTCAAACTGACCAGCGCCGTCGGTCCTGAAGTCCTGTTGCAAAGTGACGCTGTCAAACGTGGAGGCGTTCCAGTTGAAGGGATGCGCCGTCCAGTTGTAGATATTGGTCGCCGCGGCCAATCCGATGGAGTTCAAAACACCATTGCCCGATGTAACGACGGGTCCACTGCCGCCATCGTACCAGCCCGCGTAGGTTCCGAGTGTGGAGCCGGGTGTGAGCGTGTCAAAGGTTTCGCAGGTCAGGGTCACAGGCGGCTGTTCGGGCGTGGTCGCACAGGCGACATTGCTGTAGGTGGATTGTCCCGCGGCATTGACTGCACGCACGCGGTAACAATATTCACGTCTCGGCAGTCAGGCCCCCATTGGTATAGGCTTCAACATCCGTCAGGACCGACGCCAATGCTGTGAAGGTCCCGCCGCTGCCGGTTGTGGAGCGTTCGATCTCGAAGCCGGTTTCGTTGTTCGCATTATCGTTCCACGAAAGGTTGACCTGATTGTAGGCGACGGCTGAAGCTGTCAGGGTTGTGGGTGCGGCTGGCGGCTGGGACGGAGGCGTTCCGCCGATGCTCCACTGTTCGTGGAGAGTGAAGGCGCTTCCGTTCCACATGTACACCTTGTAGGTGGTCGTACTGCCTTCCACAAGCACATAGGTGATCGTGGACGTTTCGCCTGAGCGTAACGCGCCATTCGTGACCTGATCCAGATTACCCAGCGGATATTCCGGCGCGACATCATGCTCGTAGTAATGCGTATGCCCGGCAAACAGCGTTTCTACGTTGTTGGCGTTCAAGGTGGCGACGAACGCATCGCGCCTCCCCCGGTTGGCAGGTGCATCCAGATCTTCACCGACATGCCGGTTGGCCGGATAGGCAGGCGTATGGATGAAGGCGAAGTTATGGGTCTCATCATTCGCTGTCAGGTCAGAGTTGATCCACGAATTCAGCGCAGTGGAAATATCGCCTTCACTGGTATGGTCATTCGAAGCGCCATCCCAGAACGGGTTGATCACCACAAAGTGGGCATTTTCATAATCGAATGAGTAGGTGGTATTGACACTGCCCGGCAGGACCATAGTTCACGATATTAGGCAGGGACGGAACCACCGTATCGCGGATGACATTAAAGTCATTGGTGACATCATCAATCTCATGGTTGCCGATGACCGGATACCACAGGAAATCATTTCCAAGCACAGTATTGATGATCGTATCCGTCTGCGTCAGGTGCGGGAAATCGCCAGTGATGACCATGAACTCAGGTGCGGGCATGGCAGAAGTGGGATTGTTAATCCAATCTGCGATCTGCCCGACCTTGGTTGTGATGCCGCCATTGGGATAGGTGTCGCTGGTATGCCAGTCGGTGGTGACCACGAAAGCAAAGCGACCTGACACAATATCGAAGCAGACGTTATCTGCGGCGCCTGTGATGGCACTGTGATTCTTGTAGGCAGGCCACATGCTGGTTGCGGTGAACAAGTTGGGATTGGGCGCGCCGCCTGACCAAGTGCTCGTGTTTTCAACAGTACCGGTGTAGGGTGTGCCGGTCGGGTTGCCGCTGGCGTCGAGTTGCACAAGGTTCACGTCGATGCGGGCGGAGGTAGCCGTCAGCTTGGCGATGGTTGCATTGAAACGGTACCAGGTATTGGCGGAGAAGGAAGCGACCGGCACAATGGGAGTCTGGATGCGTGTGCCAGCAGCATCGCGCCAGAAGGTCACGATCCCGCCGTCTTCCGTCGTATCCAATTGAACGCCGAAGAAGTTCGCGGAGTCCGCGCTCGTGCTCGATGTCATCCAACCAAGGCGGTCATCGTCGAATTGCCCACTGGCGTTGGTCTGGTAATCCATGCTGAAGTTGATGCTCTCAAATGCTGGATCATTCCAGTTGAAGGGATGGGCGGTCCAGGTGAAGATGGAACTGCCCGGAGCCAGACCGACTGTGCCGGTCAAGCCATTGCCGGACGTGACCACAGGCCCCGTGCCGCTATCGAACCAATCGGCATGCGCACCGACGACCTGCCCAAGTGTAAAGCCGGTGTTGAAACTTTCGCATACTCCGGAGGGTGCAGGCGGGACCTCAGTGAAAGTGGCTGTGACCGTCTTGTTCGCGTTCATGGTGATGGATGCGGGATTCGTTGTACCCGTGAGATCACCCGACCATCCGCTGAAGTACCAACCCGCATCAGGCGCAGCCGACAGTTGCACCACCGTCCCAACCGCGTAACTCCCCCCGGCCGGGTTCAACGTGACTGTGCCGTTGCCGACTTTGTTCACCGTCAGCGTGACTGGCGGCAGTTGCGTGAATGTGGCAGTGACGTTTTTGTTCGCGTCCATCGTGATGGAGGCAGGGTTGGTCGTGCCGGTCAGGTCGCCGGACCAGCCGCTGAATGCCCAACCAACTGCGGGTGTCGCGGTGAGTTGCACCACTGTACCTTGATTATATGTGCCACCCGAGGGACTCAGAGTGATGCCGCCTGATCCGACCGTGTTCGTGGTAAGCGTGTATTGCGACGGGCGGTTCGCCGGTCACGACTTCGTAACAGACGTTGTCCATCGCGCCGGTCGTGCCGTTGTGGTTCTTGTAATTGGGCCAGATCGGACCGGTGAAGTAAGCCGGGTTGGGACTCTCTTCACCGGTTGTGTTGGGAAGCAGGGCGGTATCCGCAATCGAACCGCTCGCCACCACTGTGCCCGGGTTGCCACTGGCATCCAGCGCCGTGAGTGTGACATCCAGTTTGGCGGAGGTTGCAGTCAACTTCGTGATTTGGACATACAGCCTGATACCAGGCGTTGCCTGTCAGGGTCGGCAGGCTGACGATGCTCGTCCGTCCGCCGTCATCGCCGAAGGTGTTGCCATCCCAGTAGGCTTCGATGTTATCGCCCGTGCCGCCGGGATCCAATTGCACACCGAACTCGTAATCGGAACTGGTCGAGGCGTTGTTGATCGTCCAGGCGAGGCGGTCATCATCGAACTGACCGCTGGCGTTCGTCTGGAAATCTCCCTGTAGTCTCACAGCCACGAAATCAGCCGCGTTCCAATCGAAAGGATGCGCGGTCCAGGTGAAGATCGTGCCGGAGGCAGCAAGACCAATGGATCCCGCCACACCGTTTCCGGAGGTGACGACCGGTCCACTGCCGCCATCGTACCAACCGGTATAAGTCCCGATCGTGGAACCGGGCGTGAATGTATTGAAACTTTCACAAACCAGACCCGCCGAAGGGATCACTGTATAGTTCACACCTGCGGAAAGCGCACTCGCAGGCATGGTCAGGGAATTGGTGCTGGCGGTGCTGGTGTTGTTGCTCGTTCCATACCAACTGTCGATCTTCCAGCCGCTATCAGGCGTGGCGCCGCTCAGGTTGATCAACTCGCCAGCAACATATTGACCTGCTGAACAGCCGGTCGAGTTTGCGGGTAAGGCGGTCGGGGTTGTGCCATTGCCGGTGTGACCCAGAGTCAATGGGTAACAAGCCGTCGCGCCGTCCGTCGTGAAGGACCAGGTTGCCCCGGTGGTGGTCAATTCGCCATCCGAAACATCCACGTACCATTCATACTCGGTGGTGGATGAGAGTCCGGTCCACGTGAAGGAGGCGTTGCCGCCGCTTGCCACATCATTGGCAGTACCCGATCACCTCAAAAGCATCGGCCTCAGCCATACCAGCAACCATGTCATACACCATCTCCATCTGGTCGGGAGATGTAGTGATCGATGTGCCAAGATAATCCGAGTAGGTTGTCGCATAGATCCTGTCATCTGCGGGAGCTGCGGTGAGAAGCGGAGAATGCGCATATAGCCATTACCGCCGTTCGGATAATCCTGATAATCCGCCATCATGATATGGATGGTGTGCCCATCGTCGCCCAATTCGGCACGATATGCCGCGCCATCCGTTGGTGTGTGCATGTGTCCGCACAGCATCAGGAATAGGTTGGGATTGTCCTTCAGAGCATTGAAGGATGTCTGGCTGTTCCAGGAGTTGTCCGTGTTGAGGATATTGTGCTGGGCAACGATCCCACGGCGACCTGGGTTGGCTTTCAGCAGGGCATCCGCCCAATCCAGTTGGGCGGTGGTGGGGTTGTATTGCAGGTTGATCAGGATAAAGTCCATGCCCGAGGCGCTGAAGAACGAGTAGTTGTTCTCGTTCTGTCCGCTCGCGTAAGAACCCTGGTAGTACCCATTCCCAATGAACCGGCTGGGACCGAAATAGGTGTTGTATAAACCACCCAGATCATGGTTGCCGGGTCCTACGCTGTAGGGAACACCGGCAGCGTCCAGAATGTCATAAGCTGCGTCAGCGCGGGTCCACTCGGTTGTATTGCTCGATGTGTTAACAATGTCGCCGACACTGGTGGCAAAGACAATATTCTCGAGCGGCTTTGTTGTCCGCGATCCATTGCGTCATCGAGTTGAGGACCGTCGGATAACTCGTAGACATGTTCTGCGTATCCGGCATCACCACAATTGTGAAGTCCTCACCCGAACCTGAACCGGTTTTGCGTCCATAAAAAGTGACGTCCATTGGATCAAGATCCGGGTCCGTGACCGTGACCGTCAGGGTCGGCGACTCGGAAATTCCTGTAGCATTGTCCAAAGGCTGGACGAGCACAGGCTGATTTGGCGTCCGGTTCTCGGCGCTGCCTGTTTGATAGGTCACCGTTAATTTGGGTCGTTCGGCAGTCGTGGTGTATTCGCTCGAGCGGATATCAACACCATCAGCGCCGGCTGGTCTAACGATCCAGCCGCGGTTCGAGGATGGATTGCCCGACCATGCGGAAAGGCTGGATGTGACATCAATGGTGTAGGTTGTGATCGATGTACCGGGAGCAGTCGTGACGAGTGCCCCATAATCATCCGCCTGCACACCCGCAACGGACGCCGAACGTGTTATAGGTCGTCGATTCGGTCCAATCCACCAGGACTGCGTTCAAACTGGCGGCAGGGTCGGTGCTGTTATTGAACACCGTGTATTGCAGGGTCGCCGAATTGATTGTGGATCCCACAGGGATCTGCCCGGTGTTGGAGCCGAAAATACTGTCAAAACGGATCAAACCAAATTTCTGTGTATTGACATCGCCCGCGACATCCTGAGTATCCCATTCCACGCTCTGTGCTGTGCCAAATGATGTGGTCGCAGAAGATTGCAGGATGTAAGTATCCGCAGTGCCTGCATAACTGTTCACGCCTTCCTGGAAGGAAACAGTGGCGGTGGTGGAGAGAATGTAATTCACCCCGGCGGAATGTGCACTGGCTGGCATGGTCAGGGAGTTCGTGCTCGCGGTGCTGACGTTGTTGCCCGTTCCGTACCAACTCGCAATTGCCCAGCCAGCATCAGGCACGGCTCCATTGAGATTTACGATCTTGGCCTGCGACGTATTGTCCCGCCGAACAGCCAGTCGAATTTGTGGGAGAAGCCGTTGGGATTGTGCCATTCCCGGTATGACCCAAGAGTCAAAGCATAACAGGTCGGTGTTGAAATGACACCAGTCAGTTCGAGGTCGAAACTGATATCGGTACTGGTAATGGCCTGCTGGTGAATCTCGACCCCCAGAACGTTCGTCCCATTCACAAGTGTGTTGGCAAGCACGGATGTCGGACTCACAAAGGTCGTTTCATCCGTACCGCCGATCGCAGTAGGTGACAAAGTAGTATATGTCACTGCTCCGGCTGGCATGTTCGTACGCCAAACTTCCGTACCGTTCAGATACACAATTGCGCCATCGTCCCGCAACAGACGCAGGTTCAAGCCCGAATAAATGGATCTATCAGGAACATTGAATGCCTTGCGGAAGTAAGTCGTTATATAGTTGTTTGAATTACAGTTCGCGACAGCACTGCAGTCGACAACCGTTGCCTCGCCGCCATCCCCATATCCCAATTCAGCTGGACCTGATGCCCAGGATGAATCGTCGAAGGCAATTTCCTTCCACGCTGTGCCCTGGTTCGTTCCATTGTCAAGATACTTCCAAGTTGAACGTTCAGTGATTGGCAGGGTTTGAGCGGGAGGCAATGAAGCCGTGCCGCTGACCGCCACGTTCTGGGTAGTCGCATCCGCGCTGACATGGGTAATATCCCCGCTGGAGGTCCCTACCGTGGCGCGGTTGAAGCGCACGTAGATCGGCGTGGATGCAACTGTTCCACTGGTTGGGGTCAATGAGATGGGTGAAGATGAGAAACCCGATCCGTTGGTGAGTGAAATCTCAAAGTCCGTCGGAGCGGTGATGATAATATTATCTGTTAGGTTGCTTCCAGAGACGGTGTAGTTCTGTTCCGCTGAGGCAACTCCCGGCTGCGAAGTGAACGGGTTGAGCGTCCCCGTAGTCGTGATCGTGGGCGTAGAGGCCGTCGCTTCCTCCCGCAACATGAAGACGCTGAACGCATAGACGTTATTCACTGAACCATCGGCTTGGGCGCGCACTGTGAAATCTCCGTCCGATCCAGGTTGGATGCCTGTCCAACGCGCCACGTAACCTGTGGTCGTGTTCTCACCCGTACTGAATGCCGATGTGTCGCCCGCAAAGGAGGTGGTCTTGATCGTCACGCCGCTCGTGCTGGCATTGGCGGCTGTCACCACATCAGAGATCGTATAACGGGAAACCCTGTCCGCGTAGGTGGTGCCTCCCTTGCGGTTGGCAGAGGTGGCGAAGGTGTAGGTCCTGGCTGGATCCAAACCCGTGAACGTCAGGTCCACATACCAGCCCGCGGTT
Source organism: uncultured Chloroflexia bacterium (assembly GCA_963718215.1). GTDB lineage: Bacteria > Chloroflexota > Anaerolineae > Anaerolineales > Villigracilaceae > Defluviilinea. The sequence goes on along the minus strand of CAVQYK010000031.1, from coordinate 444,563 downwards.
CCATAATAGACCACACCACCCAGGTCGGTGATGTTATGGAAGGTGGTGTAGGCGTCCGTTCCCACGGCGGTTTCATCCCCGCCGGAGGTGGCATCTGGCTGCCACACAACTCCGCCGCTTTGGGTCAGGGTTGCGGTAACGCCGGTGGATGCCCCAGTTGCCTGGTCCAGCAATACACCGGAGGTTGGCCCAGGATTGCCGGTCCCGATCGTTATAGTCGTGACATTGGCGCCAAGGTACTGGTCGCTGGAGCGGTAGACAACATCGTTGTACGCCGTCCAGCCTGCATCCGCCTGCGCGGTGATGTTCGGCATGCTGACCGCACTCAACAACATGCTCAATATGGTGATGACTGAGAATACACGAACCTTGATCTGGTGTTTCATTGTGGCCTCCATTGAATATGGAACAAAAAAGACTGCATATGTCGCATTAAACGAAGAAACCGACCTGTGTGGCCGGTTTCGCATTAGCTCATCAGGGATCATCCCCCGCTTATGCTGTAACACAAGCAGGTTGAGCGACCAAGACCGATCCCTGGATCACAGCTTCCACCTTATCCGAACATATTTGGTTTGCCCGCACTACTAAAGAGATGACCTCGAAAAGTTACAATAAAGGAATGTTTCTTAAACAAAAATAGCGAAAACAACCTGTGGCCGGTTTCGCTATTTGCTCCGCGGGAAATATCTTCCTGTTTTCCTTCAACAGAAGATGGCGACCAAGAATTCTTTCCCGGTTCATCGCTTCCACTTCAAATTTTGTTTATTCGGTTTTTCTCCAAACCATTAAAAGAAGATCCCCAATTGTGCTCTTTTTCACCAGCATGACGCCATATCATCAAATAAGTTACAAACCTTTTTCCACTCACCAGATTATTTTGGAAGGAGACAACCTGTATATCTGCAACCAAGCGGGACAACGCAGACATCACCTATACGATAGAGGCGCATACCATCAAAATCAAGTGACATTTGTCACCTTTGGATACTTTTGAGGTTACAGCCGATCTTGTTTCCCCATTACTGCCTGTTTTTTGCCTCTTCATAATGGCCGACCAACTGTTTCGCCTTCGCCCCCCAACTATGATGGCTTTTTACATATTCGCATCCAGCATTTCCCACCTTTGACCGAAGTACCCGGTCATCAAGCAGGTTCAAAACCGCCTGCGAAAACTCATCCGCCCCATCTGCCACCACGAGTTCCTTCCCGGGCGTGATGCCAAGCGAGGAAAGTGTTTTTGAGGTTGTCACCACCGGCGTTCCACAAGCCATGGCTTCCAGGATCTTGTTCTGTATCCCAGCTCCATACACCAGCGGCACAACCGCAACAGTTGCCTTCCAAAGATACGGGCGGATATCGTCCACCGTACCTGTGACAGTGATGCGGGGATCGGCTCCCAATACTCGGATTTCGGGCGTCGGATCCTTGCCAACGATCACCAATTGGACATTTGGCCGCCTCGCCCACACCCGGGGCATGATCTCCGTGACAAGAAATTTCACCATCGAGATGTTGGCGTGATAACTCATCTTGCCGCTGAAGACCAGTGTTTCCGAATCCCGCTGTATTTCAGGATTCGGGTGGAAGAATTCCAGGTCCACACCATTGGAGAGGACGGAAATGGGTGCGGTTTTGGAGCCGGTCGGAGCCAGTTCCATCAGGGCTTTCTTGTCTGTTTCAGAGGTCACAAGCACGTGGTCAAACTCCCCCACCAGTTTTCCTTCCATACGGCGCGTCCTGCCAAGTTCGAAGCGGGTAACGAACTTGCCGAATCCACCCGTGCTGTGCGCCGAGGCCTGCTGAAACAGGTAACTGATGCAGTCCACGCTGTCCCAAACCACACGCATATTTGGAAGTTTGGATTTGATGTACTGACCATAATACGAGCCTCTCAAATGCTCCACGTGCACGACGTCGAACGTGCCGGGAACACTTAGGAGGCTCACCAACTGCTTTGCAAGGCGCGGATTCCAACTATAAACCGTCTGGAGCGGCCTCCGTGACGGCACTGTAATCAGACTGTTCCACAGCGAATACCAGACCGGCTGTTCCTGATAGATCACACGCGCAACCTTGGAGCGCAGGGACTCCACATCCTTTTCATCCTGCGCTCCGTGTCCAAGCGTAAAGACAGTGACCTCGTGGCCCAAAGCCGCGAGATTACAGATCAGGTTGTAGGGTCTGGTCCGTATGAGGTTCGGCACATACGGGACAACATACGCGATCTTCATATCCGCTGTTCGATCTGTCGCGCTCTATCCCATGAACTCGTTCACAGCCGCAACAATTGTTTCCAGGTCCGCGGCGCTGAGACCCGCATGCACCGGCAATGACAGGACTTCCGTCGTCGCATGTTCCGTTGCCGGGAGGCTGTCCTTGTAGCCCAGTTCACCGACATAAAAGGTTTGCTTGTGGATCGGGACCGGGTAATACACCTCGGAGCCGACTCCCTTTTCCTGCAGGTGTGACCGCAACGCGTCACGCTTCCCATCCGGGACCCGGATCGTGTACTGGTGAAAGACGTGGGTCTGCCCCTCGGGCACGTACGGCGTCACGACTCCCTTCAGGTTTTCGCTCAGGAATTTGGCATTTGCCTGCCGTTTGGCATTGAACTGATCCAGCTTATGCAATTGCGCCAGACCAATCGCGGCATGGACATCCGTCATGCGGAAGTTGTAGCCGAGTTCATCGTGATAGTAGCGCACGCGCATGCCGTGCTGGCGGATGACACGGCTCTTCTCGTCAATGACCGGGTCGTTGGTTGTGATCATGCCACCCTCGCCGGAGGTCATGTTCTTGGTGGGGTACAGGGAAAAGGTGCCGGTGCCGAACGAACCGACTTTCCTGCCCTTGTACATTGCGCCGTGACTCTGACAGGCATCCTCGATGACCGCCAGACCATGCTTCTCGGCAAGACTCATGATCGGGTCCATGTCGCAGGCCAACCCGTAGAGGTGAACCGGAAGGATGGCTTTCGTCCGAGGCGTGATGGCGGCTTCGATCTGGTTCACATCCAAATTGAAGGTGCGCGGATCGATATCCACAAAAACCGGACGGGCGCCGGCATACAGAACACTGTTCGCGGATGCAATGAAGGTAAAAGCGGAGGTGATGACCTCGTCTCCGTTGCTGATGCCATGCGCCAGCATTGCAACGTGCAGCGCCGTTGTGCCGGAAGAGGTGGCAATGGCATGTTTCACGCCGCACATCTGCGCGAAACCTTCTTCGAACGCCTTGGTTCGCGGACCCTGGGCAATGATGCCGGAGTCCAGCACTTCCATGACCGCCTGTTTTTCTTCAGCCCCGATCTGGGGTTTTGCCATGTAAATCATCTTAGTTTCTCCCAATCTTGAATTGAAATTTCCAACGTACGGCTGCACTTCGGGCATTTGACGGTGACCGCCTGGTCGTTCTGCGAGTGCTTTTCGGTGATCTCGCCGCAGGCACAGACAAATCCGTGCAGGTGCGCCGGGTTGCCGTACACCAGACCGTGCGCAGGGACATCCCTGGTGACAACACTGCCGGAACCCACCATCGCCCACTCACCGATGGTAATGCCGCAGCGGATTGTGGAATTGGCACCGAGTGCCGCGCCGCGCTTGACGACCGTTTCGCTCAGCACCCAATCGTCGGCGGCTTTGAGCGAACCGTCGGGGTTGACGGCGCGTGGCCGCATGTCATTCGTAAAACAGACATGAGGACCGATAAAAACGCCGTCCTCGATGGTCAGGCCGTGGTAGACCGACACGTAGTTCTGGATCTTGACATTGTTCCCAATGGAGACACCTGCATCCACGTAGACACCCTTCCCGATGATGCAGTTCTCACCGATGGAAACCTCTTCGCGCACCTGGGCATGATGCCAGACGCTCGACCCCTCCCCGATCCTTGCCTTTTCCGACACTTCAGCTGTCGGATGAATTCGAACACCCATAGATATTTTCCTTTCATAAAAGCAGGATCAATCTCCTGCATAGGTTCAGACTAATCAGCGAACATGGAACGCAGGTGAAGACGGTGAAGCACGAGCCGCGCCTGGAAATTGAGGTGCGACATGATCGTCTTCATCAATTTTGCCTTGGAGACGCCGAACATGCGGCGATGAAGCGCGGCAGGGAACTCATCCACCTGGTACCCCTTGAGCATGGCTTTCACCATCAGTTCGGTGCCGCCCAGAAAATCGTCGGCGGCAAAGGGGATGCGGTCGATCACCTCGCGGCGATAAGCGCGGTACAGCGCGGTATAGGTATGCACCTTCCAGCTTAGCAAAATGCGATAAAGCATTGACGAGCCGCGGCTGAGGAAGATGCGGTAGCCCGGCACGCCCACCACCTCCCCTTTCGGATGGTAGGGCGAGGCGGTGACGATCGCCACATCTCCTTTGAGATGTTCCAAGCATGGCAGGGATGGTCGAAAAATGATAGGTGCCGTCACTGTCGGTCGTCACGACAATATCGCCGCGTTATCACCCCGAAACCCGGTACGCATCGCCGCGCCCAAGCCGCGGTTTACCTGGTGCTTCTCGAACTTCACGGAAATCGAAGGATGCTTATACAAGCCGAACGCATCTTTCAGGGCATTGTAGGTATTATCCCGGCTGCCATCGTCCACAAAAATGACCTCGATGGAGTCGATCTGCCCGCCGTCCACGCGGCTCCCCAGGAGTTTCTCGATCACCGGGAAGAATTCGGTTTTCAGTTTATCAATATTATCTTCTTCATTAAAGCAGGGTACAACAACCGATAGTTTCATGCCAAATTCTTGATCCTTCTTGACTCTAAAATTTTATCCCGCAATATGAGCACAAACCGCAGAGCGTTGTAACCATCCGCAGCAGTGACCTGCGGTGTCTTGTTTTCCGCCACGGATGTGACAAAATCCTGCAATTCGAGGAACAACGGTTCCATGGCGGGGACCACGATGCGTTCGATCAGGCTTTCCTGGCGGTACTTGTGACTGTTCTTCTGGTTGACGTAATCGCCCAGCGTACGGCGGTGAACCTCGATGGTCTTATGCAAAAGGTCGGCTTCAATGTAGGCATCCCGTGTCGTGACCGAGATGGCGCGGATCTTCTGTTCGGTCACGCGCGAAGCGGTCAGCGTCAACAACTGTTCGGGGTCATACTTCAGGATCGCCATGCCGTAATCGATGGTATCCGTGAAAACGGCAAACCCATGCGCGTCCATGGACACGGGCTCCTTGTCGAACAGGTCCACGACCAGACCGATATCGTGGATCATCAGGTCCAGGACGACATCCACATCCACATTGCTGCCCTGGAACGGGCTCAGGCGGTTGAAGTTCATCGCCAGGACTTCCATCCCCTCCAGCACCTTGCGAAGTTCGATGTAGGCTGGATTGTATTTCTCGATATGCCCCACCTGGACGACCGCCTTGCTCTTTGAAGCCGCTTCCTTCAACGCCTCAGCCTGCTCCAGCGTTTCTGTGAACGGTTTCTCCACCATGACATGGATGTCCCGTTCCAGGCAACGTTTCACGATCTCATAATGGTGAGGCGTGGGCGTGCAGACGCTCACCGCGTCCACGTTCTCGAGCAGGGCATCCACGTCCCTGAAAAACGAGACTTCATGCCTGCGCGCCATTTCCTTGCCCACATCGGCATTCGCGTCGCAAATACCGACGAACTTTGCATGCCGCAAATTCGAATACACGCGGCAATGACTCTGCCCCATCCTGCCGGTGCCAATGACACCAATTCTGACCGGATCCATAGATTATTCCTCCATTTCCTTGTAAAAAATTTATTATGCCAACAATGGTTGCCACAGGTGGATTATGTCACGCTTATGGCAATCCGCAACCCACAAATTTGTTTATTGCTTCAAAAATCCCAGAATGTACAACATTCCAAACAGACAGCCCTTCCCACCCTGGCCGGAAGGCTCTGCAGTCTGTGTAAATGACGGAGGCGGTGGGGTATTCGTTACAGGAACGGGAGAACCAGTTCCGGCATCCACGGTGGCTGTCGGAGGCGGCAGGCTGACAGGCGGCGTTGCAGTGGCAGCAGGCAGATCGGATGTATCCGGCCTATAAGGCAAATCCGCAGGGAAAATGGCATAGGTCTTGATCTGCTGTTGGTTGATCAGGTCTGTCAGCCTGCCATCCTGCACTGCACCGATCCCAACGGGTGTTTCGATGTGCGTCAGCAACAACGCTTCGGCAACCCCGCCGTCGAACGAGAGGGAAACGCCACCCGCCTCATCCGAAACATTCCACACCCGGGCAACAAACCCAGACTCAAGCCCATCGTCCGCCGGTTTCAACGCCCAAAGCAGGACATTCGGATTATCCAGTGAGAGAAGTGAATAAGTTCGTTCGGGATACTCGTCTCCGCCGTCGACCCGTCCCGCCACGAGCGGGTTTTGGTGTTCCAAAGAAAATTTCATCGCAGAGACTGGGGCGTAGCCATCGTGAGACCGCAAGGCAAAACGCTGAAGGAATCGATCGTCACCCCCCTGGTCGCCCAGCACACCACCGCCGTTCAAGTCATTGCCGCCCACCAGTACAGAAATTTGCGGCGTATTCGTATCCAATTCGCCCACCGTGCTATTTCCTACACGCATGAAATAACAATCGGCGTTCGAGAGGGTTATGCCTAACCCATCGTCACCGACATCCACAAAGTGGTTGAGAGTCAGCCAGTCGTAGCGGGCGTTGCGCGGCGAATAATGCCCGCCATCGGTGGTTAGCCTCGCGCGCAGGATCGCGCCAACTTCTTCATGATGCACGTCGGGATTTTGTAACGCGAAGCCAAATCCCCAGGTGCTGGTCGCGTTGAAGTTTTGCGTGATGTCGTTCTGGATCTCTATGCGGTCTATATCGCGAAACAAGGTTATGCGGGACGTGTGCGCAAGCGGCGAATCGGATGTCGCCAGCAGGGTCGTCGAAACAAGCCCTTCGTTTTCGAGCTGTACATTGCCAGCACCCGGTCCCAGGTCATTGATGAAGCGTCCAGCCATCTCCGCTGCCAGTTCACGATTGCCGCGCGTCTTGCCCACCAGGCTGGTGATGGCTCCGCGTCCATCCACCGTCACTTTGTAGAAACGGTTTTCGATCACGCCCCCGCTGACATTGATCTCATTGGAGAACGACTGACCCGCGCCCTGGCGTATCTCGAAGACTTTGTATCCGACGGAGGGCACGTTCTCCGCAAGGATTCTGCAGCCAGCGCTTCCCATCCTTGACGATGAACTGGCTCGGCATTTCCCGATCATCTTCCACGCTGAGGACGTGGACGGGTTCGGCGCCGTTGTATTCGTAATCGGCATAATCGGTGCGCGCCCAACTGAGCGGATTGAAGACAAAGAACCGTTCATTCGCGCCATTCTTTTGGATCATGCCACCGAGGGATTGGACTGCGCCATCATGCAGGGAATTGACATAGCCTTCGATCTCACCGGTGATCTTGCGATGCCAGGCAATGCTGTTTTGGACGTGGTTCTCCCAGGGAGCGCCCTGCCAGTTGTGCTCCCAGAACAGACCCATGTTCATCCATGCCAGGTCGCGTGCATCGTCGCGCCCCTGCATGAAATCGTTCTGTTTCAGGGAAACCAGCGTCGCCAGGCTTTCCGCTGTTCTTAGTTTCTCGACCGCGCGCTTATACCGTGCAGAAACTTCTGCCATGCTCGCACAGTCTAGGTCCCACTCGTTGCCGAAACTGGCGGAAAGGGAGGGGATGTCGTTCCCGTAGGTCTTCTCGAAGTCCTGGGCAAAATCGATCTCGTTGGAGACGATCACCTTGAAGTTCTGATTGGAAAGATTCTTTGCAACTTCAACGAAGCGGTCGGTCTGGGTCTGGAGGTCGTCCCAGCCGTGACCGAATGCGCCGATCACCTGATAGGGATAGCGGGCTTTGAACGACTCGTCGGAGTCGACATAATTGACGACCTCCTGGGGATACCGCGCCTCGGCATAGCCTCCCATGCCCTGGTTGCCGGTCAGCATCGAGTTCCACTTCATCAGGAGGCGGCTGCCGTCTGCGCCGGCCCACCAGTAGATGTCATGTTCGCGGTCCCAGGCATCGGGGACCTGGGTGGCGCACTCGCAGATGCCCTTCCAACTGAAGGTCGCGCCGGAACCGGACCAGAGCGCGCCCAGCCCGAAGGGCAGGGTCTGGTTCTCCATCGAGTAGGCAATCGGGAAGCGCAGGTTATGACGCCGTTCCAGTTTGCCGGGGTAGTACATGCCGCGCAGGACCGCCTCGGCAGGCGCGCCGCCCGGGCAGATGCACAGGGCATTCAGGGGCATGCTGATGTGCCCGCTTCGGATCCTCTCGATCAGGCGGTTGAATTCCGCCTGCGATTTATTCTTTTCGTAGACCCACATCCAGTAACTGCCGTCGCAGTTCCAGCGGCTCTGGAATTCGGGAGGTTCGTTCTGCGTCCGGTCCGCCAGGTCGAGGTAGTAATCCAGCATGTCGATGAAGGCCTGCTCGTAGGCAGGCAGGTCGGCGGTCCAGAACAAATCGGTGTGGTCGTCCGGGGCGATGTAGATGCGCTTTGCCTGTGAAATCCTGCGCCAAGCCGCCCGTGCTCAGGTCAGCGAGGAAGCTCGGCAGGACAGCCCCACTCAGGAGCACCACGCCGGTCTGCATGAATTCGCGGCGGGTCAGAGAGAGGTTTTTTCCATCCCCGGCGCGAATCCTGCCGTACTCGCTGTTGAGTGTGGTGTGTGAATGGTGCTTGGTCATGTCATCTCAAATCCAGAACGAGTTGGTCGTTATACTCATACAGGACCGGGTATTTTGCCCGCATTTCCTGTATGAACGGGTCGACCGGTTCATCTGGCAGGTAGATGAAATCGTATGGGTAACCGTAGGGCAGGATGAACACAAGATGAGTCGCTCCTTTCGCCCTCAATTCTTCAACCCGTTCCGCGCTCCACTGGTCTGACGTCAGGCTCCAGCCCTGCAGGTCGGAATAATAGAACAACGCAGGACTGAGGTCATAGCCGCCAACGTGCTTGGAGTATTCGCCCACAACCGCCAGTTTGCTGTCCGCATCGGCGGTCTTCCTGATCTCCTGGGCAAGGTCCCAGCGGTCGGCGTGGGCGGGGGAATCCGCTATCAGCACCTCATCAAGTTGTTGGAAGGGGACCAGCAGCACGAACAGGAAAGAGACGGTCAGCGCCAGGCGGGAGAGGGTCTTGCCGGTGGAGGTCAGCCCTTTGAGCTGGTCATAGGCGGCAAGCAGGGCAGTCATCAAGGTCTGCGCGCCAAATGCGACAAAGATGGACATGACCGGGATGATGGGCATCTGCCGGTATGGCGCGTCGATCTGACCTTCGGCGATCAGCCCGAAGTAGGCGGCTACCGCCAGGAAGTAGGCGAAGACCAGCGAGCCTTTGCGGTTGAGGAGAAGGTAGAGGAAGCCCAGACCAAACAAGCCGAAACCATAGAGGCCGCCCGTGATGCCGTTGATGACCCTGCCCGCCATGGTGCGGTACCAGCGGAGGTCGAGCAGGAGGGTGGTGAACTGCGATTTGTCGTGGCCCTTGAAGATGCCGAACAGATGCGCGCCAATGGTCTCGAGGTAGTAGGCATAGGCGTACCAGATGACCGGGAGGACCAGGGAGGCCGCGATCAGCAGGGCGAATTTCCAGTATTGACCGAGTTTGAATTGATGTTTGCGGAAGACGATCCAGGTGAGGGGCAGGAGCAGGTAGAGAGTCTCGAGTTTGAGGGAGAAGGTCAGGGAGAGGGACAGGATCGCCAGGATCCAGTTGCGGCGGTTTGGGTTGTCCGCCCATTCCGCCATGTAGTAGATCGAGACCACCGACATGGCGATCATGGTCGGCTCGGTGAACAGGAGGCGGCTGAAGGGATGGTAGAGGGGCAAAACGCCCGCCGCCAGCGCGGACAACAGCCCGATGAAGGGGTTGAACTCGCGCCGCGCAAGCTTGAAGACATAAACGATCATGAGAAGCGAGGAAAACAGGGTGACCGCGCGGGCAGTGAAGGGGCTGTATCCGAAAAGCTGATAAAGCAACGCAGAGGTGTAGGGAACCAGCGGCAATTCCATCTCGGTGACGCGCGGCGGTTCGGCGGGCCAGGTCACTTCGGGCTGGAGGGGATTGAAACCGTTCTGCCAGAAGTTGCGGGAGATCGTCAGGTAGTCAATTTCCTTCCAGGAGGTCCATTCGAGGGAGGGAACGCTGATGGTCGCCAGGCGGAAGAGGGCGATCAGGACGACGATTCCGATCAGGATTACCTGAACGGTCTTTGGGAAAAGGGAGGTTGCCGCTTCCAGTTGGGCGGAGGCAAGCCCCCAGGATTTTCTTAATCGTTCCATGAGCGTTTCTCCATCATTAAGGGATGTAACCGTTTTGAACCAACAGGTCAGCCAGGTATTCAGATACAACCTGATGCCCTTCCACCGTCCAATGCATGTTGCGGGGCTGGTAAGGGCATTGGGCGGGGGCGGTCAGGGCATCACGCAGGTCGTAGAGGGACAAACCAAGCGAACCCGCAATTTCGGTCATGAGGCGCTGGGGTTGTTCAACGTCGAAGCGGGTTGAGTCGGCGAGGTCAATATGACGGGGGTAGTAGGCGAGGGCGTCCGGGGAGCAAACCTGCACGGAGGAGGGTGCCATGACCAAAATCACCTGCGCGCCGATTCCCTCCGCTGTGGTTTGAATCTGCTGCAGATCCTCCTTCACGAAGTCGCGGGCATAGTTCAGGGTTTCCAGTTCCGAGCGTTCCAGCGTGGCAAAGTGACCAAGGAAATATCCCTGCGCGTTCGGTTCGCCCTGCAAGGTTTCCTGCAATCTCTGTTTGATGTTGAGGTCCGTCCACGAACGCAGGCTTTCCAGTTTGAGGATCGAGGACATACCACTGGAATCTCCATTGTAGAAGCCGATGTTGTACTGGAAGTCCTCGTTCGTCCACAGGGCATCCTGAAAGTCGTTGACGAAGACTTCCACGACAACCAGGTCCACCTGATAACGCGGCGCGAACTCATTGACGACTTCCGCGTACTGGTTGGGACCGTAGCCCGTCATGGAGAAGTTAAGCACTTCGACCTTTTTGCCGCCCGCCATCCCGTTCAAACGTGACTCGAGCAGGCGGCTCCACCCCTGACCTGTGTCCACGCCCTCAGCGCTGGAGAACGCGTCCCCCGTGACCAGGATGCGGAAGACGCCCTCGGGCTTTTGCTGCGGGTATTCCGGGACCGGAAAGCCGAGGGAGTTGGCTTCCACGGTGTAGTCGTAACTGAGCCAGCGCAGGCGGGTGGTCTGGGAGGGGATCAGTTTCCAGCCGAATTGGGAGTCCATCTCGAGGGCGGGACGTTCGCCCCAGCCGCGGACTTCCTGCGGGTCGAGGCGGCGGACGAGGAGTTCGGCTCCGAGGAGGAGCAGGATCATCGTCCCGGCGACCAGGCCTGAGGCAAGGAGGAGGCGGGGCGTTCCCAGTTTTTCCCGCAGTCTGCGGAGGCGGGTTTGGGAAAAGTCCACGCCCCATTCCAGCGCAAGTCCCATGACGATCATCAGGACGAACGCCGCCCCCACCCTGAAGAACGATCCCAGGGCGATCGCCGCGCCGTAGGAGACGAGGGCCAGGATGACTGGATGATGGATCAGATAGAGTGAGTACGAGTGTTTGCCCGTCCATTCGGCGGCGGAGGTCAGCCAGCGGGGGGAGCGAGGGAGGAGTTTGACGAAAACCTGATAGAGCAGGATGAATGCGGATACGCCCAGCAGGAAGGGGGCGACGGTCATGCCAGCGAGGGAGAGAGCCAGCCCAATGCCGCTTGCATACGCCGCGAGGGAGGCGAGGGTCGTCCAGGGAGAGGTCAGACGTTTTTGTGCCGCTTCCGGCTGTGAGAACATCCAGGACGCCAGGCTGATGCCAAAGACAAACTCCGGCAGGCGCGTGATGAAGATCGCGCCGCGCTCCCAGGCGTCGAGGTAGGAATCAAAAACGAACAATCCGGCGCCGCGAACGACCAAGGCGATGAGGCTGGTCCACAGCAGGAGACGGAAGGGACCCCATTTACGGAGCGCGTCCCAAAGGAACGGGAAGACCAGGTATAACTGGACGATCAGCCAGAAATACCACCAGGCGGGCGCGAAGTAGTAGAGCAGTTCGGGGGTAAGACGGATGCCGAGAAAACTCAGCCATGTCGCAGGCTCGAACAGGGACAGCCCCCAGCCGGTCGCAAACCACGTAAGCATGAACAGGATATGAACGCCCCACCATAACGGATAAAGCCGCGCGGCGCGGCTTTTGTAGAAGGGAAGCAGGCTGATGGGTTTGTCGGGCTGGCGGTTCAACAGCCCCCACGTGAGACCGAATCCGCTGGCGATGAGGAACAACTGCACACCCTGGTCGCCGAACCAGCCGAGGTAGCGGAGCAGGTTGACTGGGATGTCCCATGCGCCAAAGCCGCTCAGCGGGGCAAGTTGGGCGATGCGTTCGGAGAGAGGCGGCCAGCCCGAGAACGGGTTCGCGATCAACGGATAGCCGAATAACTGCTCGGCGACGTGGTTGATGAAGATCCAGACCAGGGCAAACGCCTTGATCGCTTCAACCCAGACAAGTTTTTTGGCGCTGGAACTTCTCATTCGCTACTCGATCCGCCGAAACAGATCGTACTCTCCAAATGTGACGACCAGTTCATATTGACCTGCCAGTTCATCCAATGGATAGATCTCTGTCCACTTGGAGAATGTGCCTGCAAGCAGGTAATCCGGCTGTTCGGTTTGGACAAAATCGTAGTGATCCTGCACAATATCGCCTCCGTAGTAGACCTGATCCACGGCAACAGCGAGCAGGGCATTGGGCGGATAATGATAGTTGTGGTCGGTCAGGAAGCCCATTTCAGGGTCCCAGGTTTCGATGATGGCTGTTTTGGGAACGTTCTCATCCAGATAGTGTGCCATCATCTCAGCCGTAGGGGGCTTGGGGGAGGCAATTTGCACCATGGTTTTGAACATGGGGATCATAATGATGACCGCCAGCCAGATTGTCAATGCCGTATGGGAAAGAAACTTGGTCTCTGCCGATTTCGACAGCAGTTCGATTTTCAGTCCGTAGGCAAGTTCGTGGAATAAGCGTGCCATAAAAATACTGGACAAAGCCAGTCCCAGGAACGCATATCGGATCCAGCCGATGGATGAGATCACAAACCACCCCAGATTCAAGGCCGTCAGCAGGAAAAGCACGCTCCACTTTTGACCGTCGCGGTTGCGCGGAATGGAAATGACGAAGCCATAGATGAGTGCGGGTACCAACGCGCCTAAAAAGGATGAACGCGACAACAACTCAACAAGGTTGGCGTCTATCTGCTTGAGGTCAAAATTGAACGCCGCGCCTTCGGCAGATGCCCGCAGCAGCGCAAAATTTTCCGCCGCTGTTGCCGGACCAAGATATTGCAGGGTAATTACCTGCCAGACTGCAAACGAGAACGCGGCAATCATTCCTGGAATGATAAAGTTCTTATGGGAAGAGGTCTTGTAATAAAAAATATCCAACATCCAGGAAAGAATCAGCGTTGGCGCAAGGAACAGCAGATACTGGTACTTGGTGATCATTGCCAGACCGAACAGCAGGCCGATCAACGACAAGCGCTTCCAATCATCCCTGCCCCAGCCCTTAAACCACAACCACAGCCCCAGGACAATGAAAAACAGTCCCGGCACCTCGCCCAGCAACTGGCGACCGTAATTCAACAGCAGGATGCTCCGCGAAGAGACCAGCAGGGCAAGTGCGATCAAAGCCACCGCCCGCCCCGATACATGTTCGACCAGGCGATAGAACACATAGATCGCGGCGAGCAGATACAGCGCCATGACAAGGCGCGCCTGCAGCAAACCGATGCCGAAGAGTTTGAACGCCCCTGCAATGGGAAGCATGACGGTCGGCCCCACGCCGATGGTTGGTCCGTAATAGCGGAATCCATCACTGCTGATGTCCGCATAGACGCCGTATTGGACCAGCGTCTTCGGGACGTGCAGGTGTGAGCCTTCGTCGAACCAGGGGGCGGGGAAACGCGTCAGGTTATGGAAGACAAGGAAATATACTGCCAGCACACAGAATATCCATAAGAGTATTCTGCGGTTTTTCAATGAAAACATCCCCAATGTATTCTTCATAAATTTTCTCCAATAATAAGGCAGGGACAAGATTAGGAGTAGAGCGCCCGGAAGGCATGTTCCTGCGCGCTCCCAATGACCAGCGCATATTCCGCGCCGCCAAGTTCAAGACGGGAGTTTATCGGAGTCGTTACACCGTCCACGCTTACAGAGGTGAGAGTTTTACCGGCATGGAAAACTGGAAGCAGAACTGTCAGTGTGGAGTCGGACTGGTTGGGCGGAAGCAGGCGGAAGGTCAGGGTGGAGGCGGCTGAGTCCCAGACCAGATCTGCAAAATTGGCGTCGTGCCGCAGGTCGGTGAATGCCAGCCATTCTTCGCCGGAGAGGATCGGCACGCCAAGTTCCTTGGCGTAATCGAGCGTGCCTTCAAGGAAGATGCCGCCCTTTTCTGCCGGATCGCCGCCCACTTGGAAGGGGTCAACGTGGAATTGCCCGCAGATGGCGCAGTAGTCGCCGTTTCTAACGGAATGGTCGAGCAGGTCTTTGGCGACGCTCACCGCCTGTTGTGCGGTGAGTTTGGGCCAGCCGCCCCAGCCGGGCACGTCCATGGGGATGAGGTGCTCATCGGCGATCTGGGTGAGTTGCTGGTAAATGTCGAGGATGCGCCCCTGATCGTCGATGAACTTCATGGGGCGGCCGCTCCCGGTCAGGTGTCCGTTGGGCCACTCGCCGTTCTGCTTTTGCATGGAGGGTCCAACGTGGTAGTAGTCGAAGTTCATGCGGATACCGAGGGAAGCCTGCCAGCGTGCGGACTCCGTCCAGCCTGTCCACAGGACACGGTGCGTGCGGACGGTCTGGGCGACGGGCGCGTAACCCCGGCCAGTAAATTCCTTCCAGTATTCCAGCCAGCCTCCCTCGAGTTCAGTGTCCACATAGGGATGCAGGGCGATCTCATGCCCGCGCGCGCGCCAACTGTCCACCATGAGAGGCGTCGGCGAGCCAAATTCCTTCCCTAAAATATCCGAGATGAGCTGCACATTATCCGTCAGCCAGAAGCGCGCCAGGCGCTCGGCGCGCCCGACGTTGCTGACGATCTGCGGCGAGTAATAGACGGTAAAGTGACCGCCGCGCGCTTCGACGCGGGTCAGGACGTCCTCGATGAAGTTGGCGGGGTTCATGTGCGAATCGCCTGTTGCAATCAGCACGCTTTTCTTATCTTCGGGGAAATACCAAAGGCGCGGCAGGGGTCTTCTGCTCAACTGCGCCAGGATGTTGACGAACAGCCTTTGCTGTTCGTCCGCCTGCGGGATGTGGATGCGGTCCAGGTCGATCCACCCGGCGAACTTATCCACCGTGCGGACGCCCGGCAGGCCGTCGTTGTCCTGGTCGATCAATTTCGGGTTGCCCTGCCGCATCAGGGCGATGCTCTTTGCCAGGTCGAAGGCAAACGCGACCGCCAGCCCCTCCCCGAAGGCGTTGACCGTGATCGCAGGGTCTTCGGTCGCCGTTTCGCGGTCGGCGTACAGCCAGGCGATCGCCTGCGCGCCCGCCAGGGCATACAAATGCGATTCGCCGTGGATCTGCATGGAGGATGGATTGATGCCTGCGCCCGCCGGATGAGCGGGTCGGTCTTGATGTAGCCTTCCAGGAAGACGCCCTCGGTTCTCGCCACGCCGAAAACTGTCCCGAGACGATCGGCCGGTCGCATGCTGACGAGTCGTCCGCCGCGCGCAACAAAGGATTCAAACATCCCGGCCTGCGCCGCATTCAACGGAGTCTCTGCCAGGATGGCGACTTCGTATCTTTGGAGGGAATCAGGCTGAAGCGCGGAAAGATCCGTTGTGTGGAAGCAGTTAATCCCCTCCGCGCGCAGTATTTCTGTGAAATACATCCCGAACGGATTTGCCGAGTCCTTATTAACGATCAACAGGATCGGCACAGAACCGTCCAGGTTTGCAGTATGGACGGTCTCGACATACGGGGAACGCTCGAGCGGGACCTCGCCCAAGGCGGAGCTATAGGTGCCAACCCCAAGGGCGGCCGGCACGATGACAGCCGTGCCAGCGCCTGCGAGTTTGAGAAAATCCCTGCGGGATCAGTTTATTTCTTTTCATGGTATTTGAAATATCTCACCGAACAGTGTTTTCAGATACAGGCGGAAGCCGTTCAAGGCGGTCCTGGCGGACGGCTCGTCCACCAGGTTGTTCATCTCCTGCGGGTCGGTGCGCCAATTGTACAGTTCTTCGCCGAACTTCTCATGGGTAATATACTGCATTTCCAGCACCGACCACCGATTTCATCGCTCCGTGCGTGGACGGGTTGACCTCCGCCGCGCCGTTCATCTGCGCCAGCTCAGAGATGGGGTCGGGCCAGTCGGCTGGGGCTTCGCCAGAGATCAGGATGGCAAGGGACGGACCCGGGAACGGGTCATCCGCCGCATTGACCAGTGAAAGGATGGTCGAAGGCAGGGCAGTGATCGTCACCGGCGTCTCGACCGTTTTCCCGGCCGGGACCTGTCCGGGCGCCCAGACGATCAACGGGACGTGGATCTCATCCAGGTACAACGAGGCGCTATGCTGCAATATCCCGTGCTCGCCAAAAGATTCTCCGTGGTCGGAGGTGACGATCACGATCGTGTTTTCGAGCAAGCCTCGCCCTTCGAGTTCACTGAACAAGGCCTTGATCTGGTCGTCCACGTAGGCGATCGAGCCGTCGTAGGCATCGATCTCGGTCTGGATCTGTTCCGGTGTCAGCGACGGGGAGTAACGCTCCATGAAACCATTGATCAATCCGCCGGGATTCGGCACGGAGGCGTACTTGCTCCGATAAGGTTCCGGCGGCGTGTATGGGTCGTGCACGTCAAAGTAGTTCATGAAGACCAGGAACGGCTTTTCGTCGTCCCGGTCCACCCAGTTCAGAACAGCGTCATTGATATCCGAGGCGAGAACACGTGTGGGAACGCCTTCGTAGTTCAGGGCTTTGCGCAAGCCGTAGAAGTCGAACAGGAAGCCGTACAGCGAGGAATTGAGGAACGCATCCGCCACGGACTGGTAGCTGTCTTCGAAATGCAAAAAGCCGCGTCCATGCCCCTGGCGGCGGGTGAAGAAGAGGGTGTTCGCCGAGAAGGCGGCGGTGCGGTAGCCGTTTGCCTGCATGACTTCGCCGATGGTCGGGTAGGTGTCGTCGAGGGGCGTGGTCTCCGCCTGGTGTTCGTAGGTGTAGCGTCCCGTCAGCATGGAGGCGTGCACGGGCTGGGTCCAGGAGGAGGGCGAGATGGCGTTCTCAAAGCGGACACCTTCCGCCGCGAGGCTGTCCATGAAGGGGCTGGTGTCGCGTTCGTAGCCGTAGGAGGAGAGATGGTCCGCACGCAGGGTGTCCACGACAATGACGATGACGTTCGGCGCGCCGGAGGCCGCTGAGGGCAGGTTGGACGTTTTTACCTTCTCTGTGAGCCATCCCCCGCCCTGAATTGCGATGATGATGGCAACCGTCACACCCGCCAGCCAGGGCAATGCATCTTTGAATCCTGGACGAAGCGGCGGACTCCCGCTTTGCAATGGTAGTGAAAACCTGAAAACTGACGCCTGCCGCAAGGATGAGGATCGCAAACAGCGAGATCTTCCCGAACAGGATGATGAAGGTCCAATCGAAAACAGCGAGGAAGATGAACGTGAACCAGGCGATCTTCCTGACCGGCAGGCGCGGGAAGCAGGCGGGCGGCAAGCGCGAAGACCGCCCCCGCCAGCGTGAACAGGACCAGGTCCACCAGCGGGGCGATCCACAAGGTCTCGTACCAGATGGCGCGGTTGTGCAGGCGCCATGTCAACAGGCCGGCCCGGAACAAGCCAAGCAACAGCAAGCCTTCGACCAATCCGGTCAAAAGCCCCATCCCAGTGGCGAGTACAAGAGTTCCCTTGGCAGTTTCTCGAACGTTTTCCTTCGCTGTCATTGATTACTCTATTTCTCGATATCGTAAGGCCAGGTGAGACCGACTTTGGCGATGGCTTCGAGGTAATAGTTCTTGAGTTGATCCAGGACAGTCGGGTTCTTCCTCGGCGAGGTTGTTCAACTGGTCGGGGTCGTCATTGAGGTTGTATAGCTCCACGCCGTTGAATTCGTGCTCGATGTACTGCCAGTCTTCGGAGATGACCGATGTCATGTCGCCTTTGATGGAAAGATGGTTCGGGTTGACCCAGGTCGATTCGGCCATTTCAGCGATCGGGTCCGGGAAAAGAACCGCCGAGGCGGGGTCACGCCACAATTCCGCCAGCGAGGGGCCGGGGAAGATGTCCTGCCCCGGTTCGCCAAGCATGTCCAGGATGGTGGCAGGGACAGCGGCGTTGGAGATGGGCGTGTCGATGCGCACATTTTGCGGCACGGAGGACGGATGCCAGATGATCATCGGGACGTAGATGACCGGCTTGTAGAGCGAGTTGTGATGCTCCCACAGTCCGTGTTCGCCGAACAGTTCGCCGTGATCGGACGTGATCATGACGATGGTGTTCTCGAGGATGCCGCGCTTTTGGAGTTCATCCAGCAGGTTCTGGATCTGCTGATCGGTGTAGTAGATGCCGCCGTCATAGGCATCGATCTCGCCCTGGACCTGTTCCGGGGTCTTCGGATTATAGATATTCGCCGTTGTCCAGTCGGTGTTAACCAGCCCGCCGGGGTTCTCGAATTCGGAGAAACGGGCGCGCTCAGGCGAGATGTACGGCGCATGGATATCGTAATAGTTGACAAAGGCGAAGAACGGCTTTTCCGTATCCTGGTCGATCCAGTCGAGCGTGGACTGGTTGACGCTGGGCGCCCAGCGTCGGTCAATGGAGAATTCCATGCCGAGGACTTTGTGGAAAACATAATATTCCAGAAAACGGCCGTAGAAGGAACTGACCGCCAGTTGCGGGATAGTCTGGTAGTAATCTTCGAAATGGTGGAAACCGCGGGCAAAGCCCCAGCGCTTGGTGACGGTCTCGAAATTGCCGTTGAAGGCACCTGTGCGATAGCCGCGATCGGCAAGCGCTTCGGCAATGGTCGGATAGGTGTCATCCAGCGCCCTGCCGCCGTCCGCCATATGCTCGTAGGGCCAGCGGCCCGTAAACAGCGAGGCATGGGCGGTCAGTGTCCAGGAGGAGGTGGCGTAGGCGTTCTCGAACATCACCCCTTCACTGGCTATCCGCACCAAATTCGGGTCAGTGACCCGCTCATATCCCTGAAGCGACAGGTGATCGGCGCGCAGCGTATCCATGACGATCAGCAGCACGTTCGGGCTGGACTCTTTCGCCTGCGGCAGGTTCCGAACTGCAACCTGTTCACCGATCCAGTAACCACCCTGAATGAGGACCAGCAGGGCAACGACCAGGATTCCCAACGCCTTGACCGTTCTCCCCGCGAAAGGAGCGAATCGCTTCTCCCGCTCGAACAGGGTCAGCGACAACTGGTACCCAATCCCCGCCGCCAGGATGGCGGACGCCACCGGGGAGAGACGCCCGGAGAGGTACGTCCCCACCCACGAAAAAGCCATCATGAAAGCGAAAACAAACAATGACAGTCTTTTTGCCCAAACCTGCGGAATGAACCGGGCCAGGACCGCCAGAACCAGACCCGCAGCCAGGAACAGCAGGAGGTCGAAGATCGGCGCAACCCACAGAACCTGCCAGCCGGAGCCGAGGTAGGTGATCTGCCCCTTCAACATTTCGAAGCGTGAGAGGGTGAAAAGCAAAAGCCCCTCCACCAGCCCGGTCAAAATGCCGAACCAGGCAGCATAACGAAGGATGTCAATGGCGATTTTATTGTCGAATTTTTTCATGGTTATTTTTTCCAAAACTATAAAGCTGTCTCGGCGACAGTCAATTCTTAGACATACCCCAGCCCGCTCAGGCGGTCGCGCAGGATCTGCTGTTCGTCGGCGGTCAGACCGGAGGCATTGTTCAACTCCATGCCTTCCACCCAGGATTTCCCTTCTGTGGCGGAGGGAAGCGGATACCCCGCCAACTGCACCAGCGTGGGAGCAATGTCTGCGGCGGCGCCATCCTGATGTTCGCCGCTGATCGGGTTGTTCGCGGAGACCAGTACAAAACAGCCTTCGCCCAGAATGGTGATGACCGTGTCGTCGCTCAGTTCCTGGAGGGCTTCACCCAGGTCATTGTCGAGACGAAGGTAATCGTCGGCGGACCAGTTATCGGCGGGGAATGACGCGGCGGTATATTGCAGGTAGTCCCAATCCCCCACCGAAAGTTTTTCGCGCAGGGTGACCGGGTCGGTCGTATCCACGCAGAGCTTGTCCGCCTGCTGGAAATATTCCATCAACGTGAGCGTATGGTTCTCCTGCCGCGCCAGCACGTTCCATTCACCCGAACCGCTCAACGCGCCGAAGCAGCCCATGTCCATCAGGCGGCGCAGGTTCTCGAGGCGTTCATCGCTGAACAGGGTTTGGGGCTCGGCGCCCGCAAAATTCAAGACCAGAACATTCATGATAAAAGATCGCTCCCTTCCATTTCGGCGCCCTTGGGCACGCCGAGTGAATTCAAGATGGTCGGCGCAAGGTCCACCAGGCTCGGCGACATCCGCGCGGAATTTGCGGTTCATGAACAACACGCCCGAAGACAGCGCGGGGTCAATGACATGATCGCCGCCCCAGCGTTTGTGGTTATCCGCGAACAATCCCTGCGGCACTCCGCCCAGAGGCGTATCCCACGAGACGCGATACCCTTCGGAGAAGTTGACCAGCAGGTCGGGCGCTTCATCCAAATATGGACCGCTGTAGACCTGCTCGCGTCGGACCACGCTTCGAACTGCCACAGCGCCGCGATCCTTGTCCACCAGACCGGTCAGTCCGCTTACGATCCCTGCACGAGTTGCTTCTGCTTCCTCTTCGTTCAGGATGCCATTGGCTTCACGACCCTTGATATTGAGGAAGATGGGACCCAATCCCATCGCATACGCTTTGGTCTTGTCCCAGTCCACGTTCTCAAAGAAGTCGCCGCCGTCGCCAGGATTGGCACCCGCCTTCAACGCAAGGAATCCGTTCTCATACAGCCATGTATTTAAGTTCAAACCGCGCTGGAACGAGTTCATGCCGTGATCGCTGAGGACGATGAAAAGAGTGTCATCGTCCACATACTTCATCGCCTCGCCAATGACCGCATCACAATCGCGGTAATGTTCCTCGATGGCATTCGCAAACTCTGGGTTGTAACCGTGATGACGGTTGGATGGATGCTCGGGCTCGCGGAACCGCCAGAACATGTGCGCAAGGCGGTCGGGCGTATCGAACAGGCAGAAGAAGTATCCGCTTTCGAGCCTGCCCAATTCGTATTCCATCATGCGGCGGCGTTCGCGCATCACGAGGCGGCATTGGTCGAGATAGGTCGCTTCATCGAAACGGTTCAGGTTCAGACCGTCATGATCTTCGGCCATGCCCGCCGTATAAAATCGCCCGATCTTCATCGCCAGTTCGTGGGCGTATTCCTTCGGGTGGCTGATCGGGAACAACGGCTCCTCGGTCTCGAAGTTGACCGGCGACGCGTACAACTCGAACTCCGGCTCGATCTGCCGCAGGTTGAAGCGCACGATGCCCGAAACGGTCTGCATCATCCCGACCTTGAACTTGACCTTGAGCCACTTGCTCCACTTGCCCAACTGCACTTCCAACTTGTCGGGTTGCCCTTGCGACGTGATGACGATCTTGTTCTCTTCCCTGACGATCTGGATGCCGATATCGAACTTGTGATCGGACTTCGTCTTCGGGTCACGCGGACCGATGACATGCGTGCCGACCCGGCCCTTGTCCACGCTGACGGCCACCACCTTTTCACTCTGGTCGGCATGCAAGTCCCTGCGGCTGGAATAAAACGTAGGCGTGCCAAACCCGCCGCGCAGATCAGGGACACCGACGCCCGAGAGCATCCGTCCCTTCACCTGGTCCGGCGGATACGCACACGGCACGCGCAGGATCGTGGAGGGCACATCCCTGGCGGACAACAAGTCCCAGAACGGGGTGCCGCGCCGCATGTTCACGACCTTCGGAAGCACAAAGGCATTCTTCTGCTCGTACTTGCTGAGCGCCATGACGGGCAGATAGGTCTTCGGGTCGCGGTTCAGGAAGTCGAAGATGCCGTGCCCGCCGG
Organism: uncultured Chloroflexia bacterium; assembly: GCA_963718215.1. Classification (GTDB taxonomy): domain Bacteria; phylum Chloroflexota; class Anaerolineae; order Anaerolineales; family Villigracilaceae; genus Defluviilinea. The sequence goes on along the minus strand of CAVQYK010000031.1, from coordinate 422,382 downwards.
GGTTGGTCCCGGTCGAGAACGTGGACCATGCCACCGGCGTCTGCGCGGAATATGTGGTTCCCAGGCGCGAATAACCGCCCTGCTCCTGCATCTTCTGCAGGTTGGGCAGTTCGCCGCGCGCGATCATCGCTTCGGCGATCTTCGGCTCGAACCCGTCCAATCCAATGGCAATGACTTTTTTCATCGTCATGAGACCGGTTTATTTATCCTGCTCTTCTTCAGTGGGATCTTCCACGTCCATGTCCAGGTCGGGCGGGACTTCCTCGGGCAGGCCGCGGATCTTGCGATACGCCGTTTTGACCATCCGCACGATCAATCGCCAGAAGATCAGGAAGAATCCCGCAATCGCCGCCAGGATGGATGCCAGAGGCATGAGGGTCTCCGGTCCCAGGTACTCGGGCGGGCGGAGCGGTCCCATCAAACTAGCCAGATTAATAAAAATGTTCATATTTGTTCCTTTCTTATCTCTACTTGATATACAGACTTACTTTCTCTCTCGATACAATTCCTTGTCCACGACATCCGCCATGACGTTCACATCCATGCGACCGCCCAGGAACTCATTGACCTTTTGCAGTGACTCATGCGGGTTGCCCAGCATCGTATTGTAATTGACATACAACACTTCGATGTTCGGCTGTTTTGCGATCCAGGCGTTCACCTGTTTGAGGTGCTCCTGATAGATCTTCTTCATCTTCTCATCCTCGACCTTGTCATCCTCCTTGCCCAGACGCCCGAGCATCTTTTTCTGGGATGACAACACCTCCTTCATCGCCCGCTGCATGAAGATGACCTTGTATCTGGCATCCGACGGCAGGTTCATGATCAGCCCGGTCACGATCTTGACCACCTTTCCGCCTGCTGCGGGGATCCAGCCATAATCGCCGTTCGGCAGTTCCTTCACTCGCTCGAACTCGTAATATCCCTTCGGGTTGTTGGCATCCGCTTCGCGCAGGTTGTCGGTCAGGATGGGCAGTCCGCCCGCATCGAGCATTTTCATCATCATGGATGTGCCCGAACGCGGCAACCCTGAGACGATAATAATATGATCCTTATTCTCCATTTGTTTCCTCCAGCTCAATTTTTGAGAACAATGTCCGCCGCATCGCGCGCATGGCGGCTGACCGACTCGCCGTTCGTCAGGGCGGGGTAGATCTGGGATGTGGTGGCAAGGAACAGGTTCCCGACGGGGGTCTTCACTTCGGGGACGAGGTCGGTCTCGTTCAGTCCATGAAGCGGCTCGACGTAGCGTTCGCGGTGGATGAGGAAATACTTGATGGAAGATGTATCAAATTCGGGGAACATCGCCTTCAGGTTCTCGAGCCAGATCTGCCTGATCTCATCATCGGACTTCTTCTGCCACTCACTGCCCGGGGCAGTGTACTTGGGCAGATAGACAAGGTGATAGCCGCCAACGTAACTGGGGTCGATGTACGCGGTCGTTTCGATCACGCCTGTGAACGGGAAACGGTCATCGGTGATATTCACCGTCCAATTACCGGTCAACGGTTTGGTTAGAACGAGCAGGGGTGCGATGATTCCCAGGTAATCAGACTTGGCGAGGAATTCGTGATACTTTTGGTCGGCAGCTGGGTATCAAACGCTGGAAGACCGGCGTCTGCATGGTGCAGATGACCTTGTCATATTTCACGACCTCGTCGTTCACCATGCGGATGCCCACCGCCTTGCCGTTCTCGATCACGATCTCCTTGACCGGGGTCTTGAGGAGCACCTCCCCGCCAAACTCGCGGATCTTTTCGGTCAAAGCCTTGATCAGGGTGATATACCCGCCGATCAGATGACCAGCCATTTCCTTCTGGTTGGCGCCCTCACGCGTGGACTTCATGCGGACAAGACCGCGACCAGATCCACGTGGCGGGCACATTGTCGAACCCGGCATCGAACTTGGCTTTCAACATGGGACGCCAGATATTCTGGAACGTCACCCTGCCGCCCCACTTCAACAACCAGTCCTGGACGCTGATGGACTCAAGGCTTTTCCAATCCCTGGTGAACTGCGCGGCAAGGACGGTCAACCCGAGGCGGAAGCGGTCGATCCAGCCCAGCGGAGGGAACTTCAGGAAGTCGATCATGTTGTTCATGGGATGAAGGGCGTTCTTGTAATAGAAACTTGTCTTCGTTTCCTTGAAACGGAACTGGTCCGCAATGCCCAACTCTTCGCACAACTCGCGCAGATGGCGGTCACTGGAGAGGATGGCGTGATAGAAGCGGTCCACTTCGGTTCCATCTTCCAGAACGAGAGGACCAGCCAGACCGCCCAGGACAGGCGAGGCTTCGTAAATGGTGACGGCAACTCCCCGCTTTGCGAGGTAGTAACCCAGGCTGATGCCCATGATGCCGCCGCCGATGATTCCAACTTTTTGTTTTGATGTGTTTTCCATGCTAAATCCGCTTTCACTAATTGATAGATAAATTTATTTTGCCAAGAATCTCTGCGATCTTCTCGCCTGCCTTGCCGTCGCCAAAAATGGGAGGCTGTTCGGCAGGAGGCGTGAAGGTCTTCCACTCGCTGACGATCTTTCCACTTCAACGCCGACCAGTTTGTTCCACCCCACCTGGACGGTTTCCGTCCATTCGGTTTCGTCGCGCAGGGTGATGCAAGGCTTGGACATGAAATACGCTTCGCGCTGGACCCCGCCTGAATCAGTCGCGATGATCCTTGCATTCTCCTCCAGCACCATCATGTCGAAGTAGCCAACCGGCTCGATCAAGCGGACGTTATCACCGAATTGAACATCCAGTTTGTCCAATGCGCCGCGCGTGCGCGGGTGGACGGGGAACACCACTGTCTCACCGACCTGACTCAAGGCCTTCACAATATTTGCCAGACGTTGAGGATCGTCCGTGTTGGCGGCGCGGTGGACGGTCACAAGCCCATAGGAAGCCGGGGCAAGCCCGAGCGTCGAAAGAATCGTGGACTTTTGTCGCGCGAGAGGCCGGTTGGACAGATTCGCATCCAGCATCACGTCGCCCACCCAGTAGACATCCTTCGTAATGCCTTCGTCCGCAAGCTGTTTGACAGCGGTCTGGCTGACGCAGAAAAACGCGGATGCAAGTTTATCGGCGACAAGGCGGTTGATCTCCTCGGGCATGCGGCGGTCGAAACTGCGCTCGCCCGCTTCGATATGGACCGTGGGGATGTGCAGTTTGCTGGCGGCCAGCGCACCCGCGAGAGTGGAATTGGTGTCGCCGCGCACGATGACGCAATCGGGCTTTTCCTTGAGCAGGAGTTCCTCGAAGCGGACCAGGATCTCGGCGGTCTGACCTGCATGGGAGCCGGAACCGACTTCGAGGTTGTAATCAGGCGCAGGGATGCCAAGCTCATCGAAGAAGGTCTGCGACATTTTGTAGTCGTAGTGCTGCCCGGTGTGGACGAGCAGTTCCTGATGATGTTTTCGGAGCGCGCGGCTGACCGGGGTTGCCTGAATGAATTCGGGGCGCGCGCCGACGACGGAGACAAACTTCATAATTAAATAATTTCCTTGAGGAAGCTTTTGCCGATGGGCTGCGGTTCAAGCGAGAACATCTCCGCCAATGTGCCTGCGATGTCGCCCAGGCTTCCGCGGTCGCCGAGGTTGACGCCGTGTTTGATGTTCGGTCCGAACGCCAGCAGGGGCACATACTCGCGCGAGTGGTCGGTGCCGGGCGTTGTGGGGTCCACGCCGTGATCGCCGGTCACAATGACCAGGTCGCCGGGTTTGAGGCGTTTCTGGATCTCGGGGACGTAGCTGTCGAATTCTTCAAGTGCATTGGCGTAACCGCGCGGGTCGTTGCGATGACCGTAGATCATGTCGAACTCGATCAGGTTGACGAACATCAAACCTTCGAAATCCTCTTCCAGCAATTTGAGCGTGACATCGAGACTCTCCACATTGGTCAGCACATGGTTCTTCTTTGTGATGCCCTGATGGTTGAAGATGTCATCGATCTTGCCGACGGAGTACACATCCTTGCCCGCATCCACCAGTTTCTGCATCATGGTCGGGTAGGCCGGGTTGCGCGGATAATCCTTGCGGTGCGTAGTGCGTTTGAAGTTTTCCGGTGAGTCGCCAATGAACGGACGTGCGATCACACGCCCAGCACCATGTTCACCCTGCAAAATGTCACGCGCGATCTCGCACATCTTGTACAACTCCGGCAAAGGGATCACTTCCTCGTGCGCCGCGATCTGAAAGACACTGTCCGCGGAGGTGTACACGATGGGGTTGCCGGTCTGCATGTGTTCCATGCCGAGTTCCACAAGTATCTCTGTGCCTGAGGCAGGTTTATTGCCAAGCACACCTCGCCCGATCGCCTTGCAGAACGGGTCCAGCACGGCAGGCGGGAAGCCATTGGGATAGGTTGGGAAGGCAACAGGCAGGTAAACGCCCATCATTTCCCAGTGACCGATGACCGTGTCCTTGCCCGCGGATTGCGGCTGGAACCTGCCAAACGCGCCCTTGGCATTCGGGTTCTCCGGCACACCCAGAATGGACGTGATGTTGCCCAAGCCAAGTTCATACATGTTCGGCGTCTTCAGCCCGCCGATGACACGCGCCACATTGCCGAGCGAGTTGCTGCCCACATCGCCGTACGCTGCGGCATCGGGTGCTTCGCCCGCGCCGACACCATCCAGTACGATCACGATCATGCGATTGATTTTTTCCATGTTATTCTCCAACCTTGATAAGTCTCTGAACGACGGGAAACTTCACAGAGAGCCGCCCGGCAACGTCGTACAATGCCAGCCCGGCAAAGGGGATCAAGACCGCATCCACCGGCAGGCGGTAGCGGATCAACGTCCATGTGAGGATGTGGACTCCCGAATAGACCAGCGCGAACAGGATCAGAAGTCCCTGCGGGGAGACGAGCAGATTCATGAACGAGGACGACCTCTTGATGCCGAGGAACAATCCATACAGCATGAACGGCAGGAAGACCCCGAAACTTCCGATGCGCGAGATGTTGCTCAACGTGCTGGAGTCGGGCGAGTACCAGAACATGAAATACGGCGGGATGCGGCTCAACGACAACAGGATGTAACGTGTCGGGTCCTGGACCACGAACTGGATCCCGCGCCGGAGCAGTTCACTATCGAGAGCCGCTTCGTCCAAGTGACGGACCTCTTCGGGGATCATGGCTTGATATTCCGGAGTCGAAAGGATCGGGATGAACTTCGTCCCATAGATGGGATTGTTGCCCCAGAAGAAGGCATATCCAGAGTTGGTGTTGAGCAGGACAAAGCGATGGAAGCGTGAGTAGTTGAAGAACGTGATTGGCAGGATGAAGGAAAAGAGCAGAAGGAAGGATAAAGCTGTTGGAAGCAGAGGCAGTTTACGGGTCAGTCTGAAGCGGGCGATCCAGATCCAGAGGAACAGGAACGGGAGGAAGAGCAGGAAGACCTGCCGCAGAATGACCGTGAGTCCGATGGAGATCCCGAGCGCGAGACCAAGTTTGATGTCCTGTTTTTTGTCGGTGTTATCCGCCAATTGCATGGCGAAGAACAGGCTGAACAAAATGGACGTGATGTAGAACGGTTCGGTCATGAGCGCCGCGCCGTAGTAGAAGAAATAGATGTAGATGGACACGACCGCCGCGGCAATGAGACCGATGGTTTTGCCGAAGGTTTTTTCGCCGATGCGGTAGGTGATGTACGGATGCAGGAGGCCGACGATGATGGCTTGCAGGATGCGCGCCGCAACGGGATAGACGCCGAAGAGGGCGTATGTGCCGACCAGATACAGCGTGTACGGAAAGGACCAATGCGCCGTGGGTTCGCCAGCGCCCGTGATGGGCCACCACATCTCGCCGAAAGTAAACCCATGACCGCCAAGAACACGCAAGGCGAGGTTGTGATAAGAGACCTGGTCGAAGATGCCGGGCAGTTCCACCACCTCGTTCCCCATGTAGATCGCAACCGCGACCCGCAACAGCATGGAAACAAAAATGATCGCGGTCAAGGGTTGCTCCTTGATGCGATTCAAGATGGGTCTCCGGTTGGTCTGATTCTCTCTACTCATAGATCGGTCTCATGGCAGCCAGGACAGCCTGCCAGTCGTACTTGTTTGTTGCCAGTTCTCTTCCGTTGGTCGCGAGTTTTTCCTGCAGTGAAGCGTTTTCCAGAAGTTCGGCGGTGCGGTTTGCAAAATCAGCAGGCGTATCCGCCACAATGACGTCGTGGTCCGGCGTTCCGTGGATGCCCTCCAAACCGACAGTGGTCGTGACCACTGGCATCGCATACGCGAACGCTTCCAGGATGCGCACCCGCATCCCGCCGCCTGCCCGCACCGGCACCACCATCAAGGCGCTCTCTTCCAGGTACGGACGAAGATCGTCCACATAGCCTGTCACCTTGATGACGCCGGGATTGCGTTCCGCCAGTTCAATGAAGTCCTGCGGCGGGTTCTTGCCTATGATGGTCAACGTGGCATTGGGCACCTGCTCCCGCACCAGCGGGAACACTTCGTTGAAGAACCAGCGGATGCCGTCCGCGTTGGGCGGATAGTGCAGTGTGCCAAGCGTGACGATGTTCTTCGAGCCGACCTTGCGATTGACCGGTTGCAGTTTCTGCGTGTCCACAGCTATGGGAATAACCGTGATGGGCGAAACACGGTCGCTTTTTTCTGGTTTTGAAAAGTGCATTGCTTCTTCAAGAAGGTTTCGGTCGATATCGGTTACAGCCAGGACGTGATCCACCGTCCGCAACAATTCACCTTCATACTGCTTGACGCGCCTCGCTTCGACAGCCAGGACCGGCTTCAGGAAGAAACGAGCGTTTTCCTTCATCCGCTCCACGATGGTCCAGACCGCGTTGTGCGCATCAAAGATGACCTTCGGCTTCTTGCCCGGGAACGCAGAAGCCCCTCTGAGCGCGAACTGCACCATCGTCAACTGGTCGGCATGGATGAACTGGAAATCATCCTCCCGCACCAATTGATTGACCATTTCCTGCATGGGGTGAAGGTCATCGCGTTCGATCAGGAAGGGACGATTTGTCAGATAACTTCGGATCATATATCCGACATCTGCAACGCGCGACCTGTGGATCGGCACTTCATGCACTGCGTCACATATCTCCCGCAGTGCGGGTATGTGCCGCACTTCTTCTGGACGAACAAACGACACAAGGGTTACAGAATGTCCCTGCCCGGCCAGGGCACGGATGACATGATAGGTCTTCACTTTGGGTCCCGCATCGGGCGGGAAGGGAACGATCTGCGTCAGGAAAAGTATCTTTGCCACTTTACTCTCTCACAATTAACAAAAATTCCGCCACAGAGATCGCTGGTCCAAATATCCATGACATCTGTGGCGAGAAGTGCAAGGCCGAGCGCTATTCTACTTCAAATTAAGGCATAAACCCATCACGTCCAGGTTCGAACGCAATTCCTTTTTCGCCTGGTCTTTGCGGCTGGGAATGAAATATCCCGCGCACCACACCAGCAGTTTCAACAGGCTCATCAGGAAGAACATCGTCCGCAGGAGGAACGTACTCAGGAATCCATAGTTCTTCTTGTAGAACATCATCTTGCCGCGATAAACCATCTTGCGCCGCTTCCAACGGTCCATGCTGCGGCCGCCGAAATGAATGATCGAGGAATTTGGCAGGAAGACAACCTTCCAGCCGGCCTTGTTCAGGCGGTATTGCAAGTCCGCCTCATCGCCGTAGATGAAGTAACTCTCATCGAGCAGGCCGATCTGGTCCAACGCGGCGCGGCGCACCAACAGGCATGCCGAACTCATCCAGCCCGTTTCCTTGATCTCGTTCGAGTCACCGTGAGATGGATACCCCGGCCACAACAGTTCACCGATGTGCGTTACGATCAAGAACTCTTCCAGCAGGCGTCGAGAAAGGCGCAAAACCGGACTGGAACGAACCGTCAGGGTTCAGCAGCTTGCCTGCCGTCGCACCCGCCTCGGGATGAGCATCCAGGTATTCGACCAACACATCCAGCGCAGGTCCGTTCACGAGCGTGTCGTTGTTCAACAGCAACACATGACGGCCTTTCGTCGCATCGATGCCCTGGTTGCTCGCCTTGCCCAACCCCACATTCCCTGCGTTCTGGATTAACATCACCTGCGGATATTTCTCCGCCAGCATCTGCTGACTGCCGTCCGTCGAGCCGTTGTCCACCACGACCACATCGAACGAACTCTTCAACCCGCTTTCATACAGGGATTTCAAACACGGATCGAGATACGCCTTGTTATTCCAGCACACCAGCACAATGGACATATCCACGACCGATTCATCGCTTCTTTTCTGGACCTTCGGCCTGAGTCGCTGTTACTGACATCTATTCCTCGCCCCGATATTTTCGATCCAGGTCTGCGATCTCTTCGTAGGTACCCAGGTCAATGTAGGTGCCGTGTTTCATATGGACACCTTTGAACTTCATCCCCAACGCAATCGCATCGTTCATGATCTTCGCGAAATCGGAGATGCCTTCTTCAAATACGCATTTGTGCAAATATTCAGTGAACTTCGGGCGCCAGACAATGCAGCCCCACATCTCGGTCAGGTCGGTCTGCTTCGGCTTGTCTATGATCTCAAGGACGCGGCCGTCACCGTCCATTTTCACCATGCCAAACTTCTCAGGGCGCTCCGTGGTAAACATGCCAAAAAGCACATCGTCATCGGGCGATGCGGCTTCGTAAACCCGTTTGAAAATATCACCGGGCTTCATCAAGGTATCCGCCATACCAAAGAAGACGGTCTTCCCCTTGACAAGATGATAGGCAGCATCCAACGCGTGCGCCAGCCCGGGCGACGTGGATTTTGTCTTTCCCTCCACCACTTCCTGCACCACGTAACTGATGTCACACCCGAAGCGCATCCCGCTTCCGAAATATCCCATCAACTGGTGCTTGGTCTCATTGACAACAAAGACAATCTGCTTCAAGCCTGCATTTGTCAGGTTATCCACCACGAATTGCGAAATGGGTTTGTAGTGGTTGTTGCGAATGACCGGGTACAACTCCTTGGGATAAGGCAAACCCAGGCGAACACCCTTCCCCGCCGCGGGGATCAAACCGATTAACTCCTCCATACGACCTCTCTCTGAATTGAATTTTTATTCCACGGGACTCAACTTACGTTCCCTGAGATTGACGGGACCTGTTCCTTGATCCGCCTTGTAGATCTGCTCGATGCTGATCAAACCGCCAAAAAATATCCAGGGCAGGATGCTCGCCCGCACACCATCAAGACCGATATTGTATGCAAAAGGTAACAGCCAATCCACCAGAAATGCCGCCATCAATGAGCCCAAAACGCCGGCAAAAACGCCATGGGCATACGCCTTGGCGAACCCCTCGGGCAATCGGCCCATTAACTCGTATGCAAGCCGTCCGATCTCATACAGGATCCACATGAAGCACGCCAGCCCCAGAATACCCGTCTGGGCAATGATATCCACGAACTGGCTGTGTGAGTTGAACTTAATGGAATATCCGCGGATGGAGAATATTTTCGCATACCAATAATAGTTCGAAAAACCCAGCCCGATGATCGGGCTGACGCGGCTGATGTCCAGCACCACCAGCCAGGCGTCCACGCGCGTCCCCCAACTGTACTCGTCAGTGGAGATCAGGTCCTGCGCCAGGTACGCGATCACCATCACTACGAACGGTATCGTAAAGGGGATTACTTTTCTAAATTTCCATCCCACCAGGGCCGCCGCCACCACCGCCGAGGGGACCCAGCCGGATTTCCAGTCGTTCTGCTGGACGAGAGAGACGTAGAATGTCAACGCCACGATCCCATACAACAGGATGCGGGTTCGTAAATTGAGATGATTGTTGTAAATTGCCTGGCTCAATGGCAGGGCAACCAGCCACATCCAAAACATGCTGTTGGCGTATACACCGCGCGCATACAGGGTGTCAATAAAGGGTACATGAAGGGTCCGCCCGAGAACATAAATAAATCCCAGGCCGATGAAGGTCCAGACAATGGTCTTGAGCCATTTGATCTCGCGAATGACGTTGGCAGTCATGATCATGGCGAGCACAAGGAAGAAATAGATGGCAAAACCGCCGATCTGCGCGTCGATGGGAGCCTGATTGGCGAACACAAACCAGGGGATCTGCCCCATTGCAAAGGCAACAATGGACACCAGAAGCAGATAGAACGCCGGGCGGATGGGGCGCGATTTGACGAAAGTGAACTGGCGTTTGACAACGAACATATCCATGAGCCAGAGAACGATCATCAAGACCACGGTCAGGATGGAGGCGTTGAACCCGCCTGGTCCCGCAAAAGGCACGAACATGCCGCCCAGGAAGAGCAGGATAAATCCCAGGTTCGGGTAATGCAAAAGGGCAAGGAAACCGGCAATTCCCACCACCGCGCCGACCAGGACGATCAGGATCGTTCTCGAACCCCAGTACGCGGCGGCAACACTGACCAGTACAACAGCCAGTATGATCGCATACTGGATCCATTTCATACTTATGGATACCCTGCGGTCAACCGAGAATATTTTCAGGTGGAAATCAACGTTCATTGTATCTATTCAAACTGGAACAACTTTCAAAGGCCGGCGAATACATTTTACAACAACCGGACGGGAAATAGCACCGGAAGTTACCGAAGGCTCGTGTGGAAGGACCAGCCCAAAGCGGATCCGGAGGCGACGCGAGGACGCGTCAGCGGACAATCACCAGAGAATCCACGATCTCGCCGGAGAAGCCGTTCGAGGCTCCGATCCAGTAGGAGGAGTAGGTGCAGGTCGTGACACTACCGAGGGAGCCGGGCGCGCAGATGAAGACATCCGACCCCGTGCCGCTCAGCCCGGTGACCGAGAAATTGCCCAGGGTGCTGAGATAGATGCGACCCGTGCCAGGCTCGATCCAGACGGCGTTGATCTCTTCGTTCGCCGCATCATTCAACCCGACGTCTGATCCGTCGAAATAAAGCGACCATGTGCCGCTCGTATTCGCGCCGAGCGTGGTTGGGGTGAAAGCGATCAGGTCTTCATCATTGCCGGAGACACCGGTCACACTGAAGCTGTCGATGGTGCTGAAGACCAGCCGCCCATCCGGGGCAAATCCAAATGCATCCACATCCTCGCCGGTCGTGGAAAGACCCACGTCCGAGCCATCGAAGTACATGGATAGCGTGCCGCTGGTGTTCGCGCCCAGCGAGGTTGGCACAAAGCGGAGGATGTCCGAGTCGTCCACAGTGCCGAGGCTTCCCACGGTTCCATCTGCATCGAGGCTGAGCAGGAGGGAGCCGTCAAACTGGATGTGGAAGGCATCCACATCACCCGTGATCCCCACATCCGACCCATCGAAATACATCGTCCAGACGCGCGTGGAGTGTTGTAGGAAAGAACATCCTCATCAGCGAATGATACGCCACCTGCCGTACCATTGGAGTTGGAACTCAGGTAAAGCACATCAACAGGTACGGAGTGGACGTGCTGGTCGGCGTCCGCGTGGGGGTAAAGATGGCTGTCGGTGTTCGGGTTGGCGTAAATGTAGCCACGGCAGTGGCAGTGAACGTCGGTGAAGGGGTGAAGGTCTGCGATGGAGCAGTGTAGCTGTCGCTGTGGGAGGCTGAGGGGTGGCGGTAAATGTCGAGGTGGGGACAGGCGTCGGCGTGGAGGGAGCCGCCCCGTTGTATTCGTAGGAGCCGATGTCGCAGGCGCTTCCCTGCGGACGGGTCACGCCGCGCTGGTCCACGGAGGCGCATGCCGCATTGACACCGCCCGCGTCAATGGCGGAACTGCCCGCGCCCAGGGCGTGGGTCTGCGTGAAACCGCCGTTGTTCGCCAGCGATCCAAGCAGGGGATTCGCATTGATAACGTTGGTGCAGGTCCCGCCGGCGGGGCATCCGCCCTCGACGACACTGTCCACAATGGTGACCCCGCCGGTGCCATCGCCGGTGATCTCCTCGGTCCCGTTATCCCAGAGGACGCTGTTATAGATCTGGGGGTAGCTCGCCTCGCCAACCGCGTTCAGGATGTTGCGGAAGGATCCGCCTGTGCCAGAAGGGGCTGTATTGCCTGTAACCGTGACGTTCCGGAGGACGGGACTGCCGCCCTCGTTCAACATTGCTCCGCCGCGGATGTTGGCGGTGTTGCCGCTGAAGGTGACGTTGGTCAGGATTGGGTTGCTGTTATTGTTGAACATGCCGCCGCCGCCGTTGGCCGTGTTGCCGCTGAAGGTGACGTTGGTGAGGACCGGGATGCTGACTTCATCCACGATCTCGTCCAGCACCTGGTTGTTCATGCCGCCGCCCGCGCCGCCCGTGGCAATGTTCCCGGTGAGGGTGACATTGACCAGGACCGGGCTGGCGTTCTGGGTATAGAACCCGCCGCCGCGCGCCGCGGTATTGTTCCTGATGACCGCATTGGTGAAGGTTGGGCTGCTGTAGTTGACGCGCAGTGCGGCGATGGACTTGACGTACACGCCGCCGCCGTTGGCGCTGGCGGAGTTGTTGCTGACGATCAGGTTCGCGAACGCCGGGTTGGCATCCTGGATGAAGATACCGCCGCCATGACCGGACCCGCCGTTGGAGTTTCCGCCCGAAATCGTGAACCCGTCGAGGAGGAAGGTGTTGGAGAGGTTCCCCAGCACGGTCACGACGGTGTAGACATTGTCCGCGGTGGCGCCGGGCGTGCCAATGTCGCCGCTGAGGATGGTATTGTTGGTTGCCGGGTCGGCGTTGCGTTGGCTGCGGGAGGTCTCAGTCCCTGCGAAACCGCCGTAGACAGCGACCCCGTTCTTCAACTGGAACGTTGACGTGCGGTTGTTCCCGGGCAGGTACACGCCTTGTTTCACCCACAATTCGCTGTTCGCACCTGCAAGAGTGTTCAGGGCATACTGCAAGTCACAGGGATTTGCCCAACTGGTGCCGCAGGAGGCGTTGGTGGATCCATTGACCGCCACGCGGTAAATGGTCGTTGCGCCGGAAGGCGTATTCGTGGGTGACGGCGCCGGCGTGTTGGTAAATGTGGGAACTGCGGTGGAAGTCGCGGTGAAGGTTGGGGATGCCACAGGTGTGTTCGTAAACGTGGAAACCGCGGTAGAGGTCGCCGTGAAGGTCGGGGAAGCTACGGGTGTGTTGGTGGCTGTGGCTGAAGGGGCAAGCGTCGGCGTGGATGTGACCGTCGGCGCGGGGGTATTGGTCGGTACAGGGGTTGATGTAAACGTGGAGGTGGGGGCAGACGTCGGCGTAAATGTCGGGGTCGATGAGACAAATCCGTCATACTCGTAGGCACCCATGTCGCATGCGCCTCCCTGCGGACGGGTCACGCCGCGCTGGTCTGTGGATGAACAGGCCGAATTGGCGCCACCCGCGTCGATGGCGGGACTGCCCGGCATTCAGCGCGTGAGTCTGGGTGAAGCCGCCGTTGTTCGCAAGCGGAGCCAGCAGGGGATTCGCGTTCAACACGTTCACGCCGCTGAAGCCGCCCTGCACGATGCTGTCCGCAATGGTCGTGGAACCGGTGCCATCGCTGGTGATCTCATCCGTGCCGTTGCCCCACAGGATGCTGTTTTGGATCTGTGGATTGCTGGATGCGCCCGAGGCGTTGATGACATTGCGGATCGCGCCGCCCGTACCGACCGGGGCAGAATTGCCTGTAAATGTGACGTTGCGGAAGGTGGGACTGGCGCCCTCGTTCAGCACCGCCCCGCCGCGGATGGATGCCACATTCCCGCTGAAGGTGACATTGGTGAGGAGCGGGTAACTGTGGTTGTTGAACAGCCCGGCGCCGCCGCGAGCGGAATTGCCGCTGAAGGTGACCTTGTCCAACAGCGGGATGCTGTACTCGTCCGTGGCCGCGTTCAACACCTGGTTGTTCATCCCGCCGCCCGCCCCGCTCGTGGCTGTGTTGCCGATGAACGAAACATTATTGAGCACCGGACTGCTGTTCTGGGTGTACAGACCGCCGCCGCGCGCGGCCGTATTGTTGCTGATCACAACATTCGTCAGCGACGGATTGCTGTAAGAAGCGCGGATAGACGCCAGCGAAGTTACATACACGCCTGCGCCGTTCGCACTCGCCTGGTTGTTCGTGACGGTCAGATTGACGAGGGCGGGACTGGCATTCTGGATGAAGATGCCGCCCCCGTGCCCGGAACTCCCGTTCGAATTGCCGCCAGTGACGGTGAATCCGTCCAGGACGTACACATCGGCAAGGGAGCCGATGATACTCACCACTTGATAAGCGTTATCGGCGGTCACGCCCAAAGCGCCGATATCACCGCTCAACACGGTCACATTGACCGAAGGATTGCGCTGGCTTCGGGCGGTTTCGGCCCCGGAAAACCCGCCATAGACCGCCACCCCGTTCTTCAGGCGGAAGGTGCTGGCGCGGCTGTCGTTGGTCTGGCCAGCGCCCTCGTCGGGATAATACGTCCCAGCCGCCACCCAGATCTCATCGCCAGCCGTGGAGGCGGTCAACGCATCCTGAAATTTGGGATAGGCAGTCGCCCAGCTGCAACCGTCAGGGCTGGATGCGCCTGAATTCGCGTTCACATACACGACCCCGCTGCACGCGGCATGGACGGTTTGAACCGATCTGAACGATGAAAAGACGAGTGCCAGAAGCAAAAATGACGAAAGAACGAGTTTTTTTCCGTTATTCATAAGGTCTCCAAAAATTAAATATCTAAAGGATCGTTCAGAACAAGGTCATACATAGATTCAGGACGATTATTATCGTAAAAAGTAACAAAAATGCAAGGTCAAATGTTTTTGGGGATTCCCGCAAGCAATTGCAGGAAAGATGGCATTATACCCCCCCAGTCATACTTTTCACGAACAATTTTTTGGGAATTTGCCGCAAGCTGCTGACGTAACCCCGCCTCTTTCAACAATCTGACGGTTGACTCTGCAAAATCCCCCGCTGAATCTGCGATCAAAAGGTGTTCCCCCGTTCGGGCATCCAGCCCCTCCGCGCCTTTGGAAGTGGCGACTACGGGCGTGCCCAGCGCCATCGCCTCGAGGATCTTCAGGCGCGTCCCGCCACCGCTCAGGAGCGGCGCAATGCTCATCGTGCAGGAGGCGGTCAGCGATTTGACATCGTCCACGTAGCCCGCCAGGGTGATGTTTTTCGTCGAAGGCAGGGGCAGGTTCTGGTGGTCGCCGGTGATGATCAAGTGCGCATCGGGAATCCGCTCCAGGATCAGCGGGAAGACCTCCCCCACGAACCATTTCATCGCATCATAGTTGGCATGGTACTTGAACGGACCGGCAAAGATCAAGGTGTTTGCCTTTTTCTCCGCCCTGATGTTTTTATACTCGTCCATGTTCAGGCAGTTCGGGATGACCTCCACCGTTCGGCGGTAGCGCGGGAAGTTCCGCGCCAGCAAGTCACGCTCTCGCGCGGAGACAACCGTCACCGCTTGGACCGAGTCGAGGAGGCGGGAAAGGTAGGTGCGAAGCTTGAACCAGGTCAGGGCCTGGCGGAGGCGGATTCTTCCATCCACAGAAAAAGCCTGGTCGTGGAACAAGCCGATCTCCAGTTCCTCGAACACGGCGGGCACATCCTGAAAATACGGGTAATACGCTGCCATCTGCAGTTGCGACGCGATGATCAGGTCAAACTTCCCTTCGATCAATGTCCGCGTGATCGCCCCTGCCATTTCGGGCGAGAAGGTGTCCACAACGGAGCGCGGTTTGAGACTGAGGAATCCGAAACGGGCGCGGGCGGTGGCGGGATCGAACTCCCGCCACGGTATGACCTGCACTTTCGAGCAGACCGCGCGGATTTCCGGCGCTTCGGGACTCACCCCGGGCTGGTCCGCAAAACTGAGCAGGGTCACCTCGTGATGCCGGCTCAGACCGCGCAGGAGGTTGTAGATGCGGATTTTCGAGCCGTTGTTCATCGGGTAGGGGAACCAGCGCGAGAGAAAAAGAATCTTCATTGGATTACAATCAGTTGGTGTATTTGAGGGCAAGGCATTATGCGATCAACTATGGGCGTTTTATAACACGGGATATATGGATGGAGATGTAAACAATCCGATGTCGTACAACAAATGGGTGTATGGATATGGAACCTGACAAATCTCTATGATCCGACTGGACTGTATCCAAATCCAACCAATTACCGTTCCCCATTAAGCGGAGGGAGGTTACTACAATGTGCAAAACCGTAAGAGGCATAGGCGCTTAGAAATTTATTAGCAATAAAGAAATCGGATGCCGGTGAGAACACCGGCATCTAGTAGAACGCGATTAGTGTCCTACGCATGACTTGCGCATCTGCCCGAGTAAAAAGGCTTTGGGTTCCAATGACACACTGAAACTCAATGAATTCGTCTCGCCACTCATAAGTGCTTTTGCTTCTGCACGCGTCTGCGAAGTGCAACGTGGCAACACCTGAGAAACCATCTTTTCGGTCATCCGCTCAGGGAGCTTGATCCCTTCGTTGGGATGTTCGACAGGCTCAACCATTACTCAGAAAAAGTGGTCACAATAACGAGTAAAAAGAGTGTCAAGAATATTTCTCGACGCTCTTTTCGATCTACTTTCCTTTGGGTGGTTTTAGTTTTGACTTAGACATTTCTTTTAGCAAATCGTCCAAAGTCATATCGGCAAAGAGGATTTTACGTTCCCCTGTGTAATCGCCGTAACCAGTGGAGAATTGATTTACAAAGCGGATGGTGTTCACCACGCCGATTTCTTTATAGAGGACTTGTAAAGCCTCTTTGGTAATTTCAGCAAGCGGAAGGGTGTTTGCTATCATTTTATAACTCCTCTGCCAGTTCAAGCGGGGAAACGACCTTTACTTTTAAGCCCGATGTTTTCTTTGCCTTCTTCAAAAGGGCATCATCGCAAGTACAAAAATAATTCACGTGGGCGCTCTCGGCGGAAGCTAGATGAACTGCATCCAAAAAGTGAATGCCGAGATCAACCAGTTCTCTCGAACGCTTTTCGATTTTGGAATTCATGCTCACATAGTCTTTTGCTTTTGCAACCACTTCCAACGCATACTCCTTGCGGATCTGGTTCGAGTTTCGAATAATTTCGAACAACAGGATTTCTGAAGAAACCAAATTCACCTTGTTTGCTTCTGCCAGCGATAGAATACCCAACACAGCTTCCGCCTCTAGTGCAATACGGAGTTGGGAT
Organism: uncultured Chloroflexia bacterium; assembly: GCA_963718215.1. Taxonomy (GTDB): domain Bacteria; phylum Chloroflexota; class Anaerolineae; order Anaerolineales; family Villigracilaceae; genus Defluviilinea. The sequence goes on along the minus strand of CAVQYK010000031.1, from coordinate 405,290 downwards.
TTGCTATCCAGCGGGCGTTGTATGCTGCAAGTATCAAGATAGATTACGGGTTTCATTAGTTTTAATTATAGCACGGGCATTATCAGGCAGTATGGTCCAACTAGCCGATTGAGCCAGAGCCCACGCCAGCAACGTGAGTGATCATCCACACCAACAAGATCCCGAATACGTGATTCTTTGAAAAGGATGCTGGTGTCATATGCCGGCATCTTTCTTGTAATGCGTATTTGGGGGATTATAGGTTGTGCAGGTATCTTTCTATCTCTTCGGTCATGCGGCGGAGGTCGAACTTGTCGGTGGCGGTCCGGCGGGCGACTCTGCCAGCCGTTCGCGCAAGGCGGGTAGAATCGATCAATCGCTTCAACTGGCGGGTCAGGCTGGCGGAATTATCGGCTGTAAATGTGAGGGCGTTTTTGCCGTCAACGAGGATCTCCGCCGCGCCGCCCACCGCCGTCCCAACTACGACCACACCTGAAGCCATCGCCTCGACGATCACCCGCCCAAACGGCTCCGCCCAGATGGACGTGAAAAGGAGGATGTCGGAGCGATGATAGAGGGCGGGCAGGGCTTCTTTTGGCTGGGCAGGCAAAAAGTCCACAAAGGAGGCGAGGTTCCTCTCCTGCACAAGTTGATGGAGGCGGCTCACGTACTCCGCGTCGCCGTCGCCCACGACCGTCAGTTTCAGGTTCGTGAGACCGTGCTCATGCACAAGCTGCGCCACCGCTTCGACAGCGGTATGAACGCCCTTCTCATGAGTGACACGCCCGACGTAAAGCAGGGATACGGCTTCACCCTGCCGTTCGGCACGCTGACCCAGGTACGGATGGGTGTCTATCGCGCCGTAAATGATTGTTGCATTTTTTGGCGAAATACCCTTGCGCCTGAGTTCCTCGCGCATGAAGGCGGACGGGAAGAGGGCGTGTTCCACCTTGAGGGCAGGACGCGGTTCGCGCGCAAGGATGCGGCGGGCGAAGGGGCGCAGGAGCAGTTTGGGAAGCCCCGTGAGCGGATTGCGGGCGGGGGCGTTCCAGTAGTTCTCGAACTGGCTGGGCAGGGTAAGCCAGTAATCGCCGATGTAGTAGGCAACCCTGCCGGGCAGAAGTTCCTCGGCAAGGGCGGGGAGCGAGCGGGGGAAATTCCACATCCCCCAGACAAGGATTGCGTCGGGGCGGTGATTTTCGACTGTTTTTCGAAGCAGGGACAGGTTCTCAAGTTCGCGCTGCCTGCGGCTGGTGAAAAACTGGAAGGCGTTGCGGAGCGAGGCGAACTCCATTTCGAGGTGCAGGTCGCGCCGCACCCAGTTCGGGATCGGGAGATTCGGGAGGTTGCCGCGTCCGTGGGTGCTGGTGAGGACCAGCACATCGTGACCGCGGCTTCGCAAGCCTTCGGTGACTTCCCCACACCATTGCTCGTATCCGCCACGGCTGGCGGGAGGATAGAAGTTGCTGAGGAAGAGAAGTTTCATCCGGCAAAGTCCGTCCGGCGGCGAGGTTCTTGAGCCGCTCGAACAGGCGCGGTCCCAGCAGGGATTTGACCCCGCGTGAGAGCAGGGCAGGGTCGAACAGCAGGCGGGGGTCGTTTTGAACCGCCCGGCGGAAGAAGCGGCGGGATTGGTCGAACTCGCGCGTGCCGTAGGCGAGCAGTCCAAGCGAGTGGAACATGCGGGCCCGGGCGGCGCGCTGGAGGCGTTTGATCTCCTCCGCTGTGGAGGGATCAGCGAACAGGCGGTCCATCATGCCGAGCAGGGGGACGCTGTTCCGCCTCACGTTCAGAGACGCCAGGTCGCCCATCTGGCCCTTGGGCTGGTCGCCGCACCCGAGCTGGTAGTAGGTGTCCACTTCGACTAGCAGGTCCGGGCAGATATTCGCCATCTTTTGGAAGCACTCGTAGGCCCGGTCAGGGTGACCGTATTGCAGGTACTCCACGCAGGAGCCGAGGTAGGCGCGTCCGTAGGCACGGTGGACGGCAGAGGTCCCCGCCGAGGCTGGCTCTTCGCCGACGTGTTTCTTCAGCACGGCCAGGCGGGCGGTCAGCATCCGCAGCGGGTCGGTGGACATGCTCCCTGCGAGGACGCGGTGGCGGGTCAGGATGTGAGGCGAGTGGATGATGCGGTATTTCTTCGCCGCCCTCAGCCAGACATCCCAGTCCTCGCACGCCCGCAGGGACTCGTCGAAGAAGCCGACGTCGTCATAGACGCGCCGCCGCAGGAAGATGGATTCGGGGACGAAAAAGTTGCCGTCGAGCAGGGCAGTGTACAGGTCCGCGCTGGGAACCGGGCGGTTCTCGATCTGCGGCAGGGGGTTGTTCGTCTCGTCCACGAACTGATACCCGCAATACACGCCGTCCGCATCGGGGTCCGCCTGCAATGCCTCGACCAGCGTCTCGAGGAAGTTCGGCTCATACATATCGTCTGCGTCCAGCACGCCGATCAGCGCTCCCTTCGCGGCGCGGATGCCTGTGTTGCGCGCGGCGGACAAGCCCGCGTTGGTCTGGTAGATGTAGCGGATCTGGTCGCCGAAGCGCGCCGCCACCTCGCCGCTGTTGTCGGTCGAGCCGTCGTCCACGACGACGATCTCGACGGGGCGGTAGGTCTGCTCCAGCACACTGCGGACGGCATCGCCCAGGAAGCGGGCGTGGTTGTAATTGGGAATGATGACGCTGACGAGGGGATTTTCAGTGGACACGATTGTTTTCAACCACTTTCATCAAATAGGCTTCGAGATTGGCGACCATTTTGTGGATGTCGAACCGTTCCTCGGCGGTCTTCCTGCCCCCCTCCGCCAGTTTGCGCAGGAGGGATGGTTCCCCCAGTAGACGCAGTACCTGTTTCGCCAAATCCGCCGCGTCGCCAGGCTGGAACAGCAAGCCGTTCTCGCCGTGGACAATGGTCTCCGCCGTCCCGCCGTTCGCCGAGCCGACCACCGCCATGCCGCACGCCAGTCCCTCCTGCATGATGCGCGCCAGCGGCTCCGCCCAGACCGAGGGCAGGAGCAGGGCGTCGAATTTGCCGAGAAATTCCGGCAGGTCGGCGCGCGGGATCGGCTTTTGGAACTCGACCACATTGGATAACTGATGCTGATCCACGAGACTGTGCAGACGCGCCTCGTACTGCTGATGTCCCTTGCCCAGGATCGTGAGATGGAGACGCCTCCGCTCCCCCGCCGACAACTGACTCAGCGCCTCGAGGAGGGTATGCACCCCTTTATGCTCCGCCAGAATGCCGACGAAGACCAGCGAGAGGGAACCGTTCGTCTCGTACGTGCGCCTCTCCGCCTGGGCGAGGTAGTTCGTCAGGTCCACGCCTTCGTAGATGACCGGCGCGTCCTTGAGCGGGACTCCCGCCTCCAGTAGTTGGTCACGCTGGGCGGCGGAGCAACACGGCGCATGTTCGAACTGGAGCGGGACCTTCTCCCATTCCTTGCTCAGTATCGAACCGGGCAGGAATGCGGAGGAGTCGCTTGGCGAGGGTTTTGACGAATGATGTGGCGGGGGCATCCCAGAATTGCTGGTGCATGTTCGCCTCGATGGGCCACGGATTGGCGAGGTAATACACCACGCGCGGACCCATGAGCCGTTCCGCTTCGAGAGCCACACTGCGGGATAAATTCCACATGCCCCAGATGAAAATAATGTCTGGTTTCTCAGCTGCGACCAACCGGCGCAGATGTTCCAGATTTCGCTGTCGGCGTTGCGGATATGACCACGCATCCTTCATCTTGTAGAACTGCAGGTCGCCTTCCAGCGACAGCAGGCGGTGGATGTTCCCTTCGGAGAACTCGCGGTCGTAGCCGTAGGTGCTCGTCAACACTGAAACCTGATGCCCGAGACGAGCGAATCCCTCCACCGCCTCCTGGCACAGGGCTTCGTACCCGCCGATGACGTGCGGGGGATACATGTTGGAAAGAAATAACACCTTCATTTCGCTGTCCCCTGCATCGATGAAAGATGGGCGTCCAGGAACACCGCCTCAAGACGCGAGAGGTACTGCTCCCACGAGTGATAGCGCACCGCGTCCTCGCGCGCCTGCATCCCCAGCCGTTCGCGCAGGGACACATCCTCGATCAGCCTGTTGACAGCATCCGCCAGCGCCGTTTCGTCGCCGGGCGGGACGAGCAAGCCGTTCTCGCCGTCCTTGACCACGTCCCTGACCTGCCCCATCGCGGAGGCGACGACCGCCTTGCCCGAAGCCATGTACTCGAAGAGTTTCATCGGCGAGAGCCACATCTCCCGTTCCATTTTGGGGACCGGGACGACGGCAATATCCGCCGCGTTGACATAGCGGACGACATCCTCCCGCCCGACAAAACCTGTGAAGCTGACCGCGTGTGCAATGCCCAGGTCAACGGAGAGTTCGTCATCCTCTCGCGCTCCGTCCCGTCCCCCACCAGGATGAGGCGCGCGTCGGGATGTGTTTTCAACACGACTGCGAACGCCTTCAGCAATGTGGCAATGTCATGCCACTGGTAGAAACTGCCCACGAACACGAGGATCGGATGGGTCCTCAGCGAGAGGGAGGCGCGGGTCTGGGCACCCAGTTTCGGGTCCGGTTGGAAGCGTGCCACGTCCACCGCATTGGGCAGGACGACCAGTTTGTCCGCCGGCACATCCCAATTCTTCATCAGGTGATCCTTCGCGATGTCCGAAACGCAAACGACGCGGCGGGCAACTCCCAGATTGTATCGGAGCAGGTTGACGGCGCGCCAGCGGAGCAGCCCCGTGAGCGGCTTGCCCATGTAATCGAGTTCGGCGATCTGGTCGGCATCGAAGAACATCACGTAAGGCATGTCAAGTTTTTTGCACGCCATTGCCGCGCCCGCGTTGTATAAACTGTTGCGCTCGAAAACGACGTCGTAAACGGGCAGGACCTGAAGGCAGGCGTCGTAGCGGCGCAGGTTCGAAAAATAGTTCAAGTACGGGACACGAAAAGACTGCTGAACCTTCCAAACAAGCCTGCCCACCAGATCGAACCAGCGGCGCCTCGTCCACGTGCGCGGCGCAAATTCGGTCTCGGTCAGGTCGCTCACGCAGACTTCCTCCAGTCCCTGCGGCGCGACCCACGCGACGGAATGTCCGCGCGCGCGCAAACCATCGGCGATGTATTTTTGCTGGATGTGCGCCGCATCGCGCGGATCTTGCCCGCGCATCTCATCCACCCAGCCCTGATCGGGCAGGCAGTGGGCGATTTTCATGGGACGGGCGGACGCTTCTTTTCGCGGGCTGGTCACTGCTTCATCCCCACAGGCATTTTCCTCTCTTCGAGCACTTTGCCATAAACCTCAATGAAAAATTTCGCCGCCGCCTTCGCCTCGAAGGGACTGTTTTCGTAGAATTTGCGCGCCGCGCGCCCCAGCCGTTCGCGTGCGGCAAGATCGTCAACCAACATCCTGATCTTCTCCGCCAGGCATCGCGGCTCCTGCGGCGGACACAACAAGCCGTTGACGCCGTCGGTGATGAGTTCGGGGATGCCGCCAACGTTCGTCGAAACAATGGGACAGCCATACGCCATCGCTTCCACAATGACCAGCGGCTGACCTTCTAGGATGGAGGAGAGCAGGAAAATGTCAGTGTTGTTCATGATACGGGTCAATTCCTCGCGACTGGAAAACGCACCGGGGAATATGGATTTGCCGTCCAGACCGAGCCGTTCCGCTTTTTCAAGCAGTTCCCCGCGCAACTCGCCCTCGCCGTACACCTTGAACTGGATATTCGGATGAGTCTGCTTCGCCAGCGCCGCTGTGTCGAGCAGGTGGGTCAAGCCCTTCGTGACGTACAGCCGCGCCAGCGTGGTAATGGTGAACGGACGCGCCGCCGGTTGGGCGTAGTCCCTGTGCCACGCGCCATTGAATGGGTCGGAGAGGAGCGGTCCGCGCACCACGATGGGACGCGTGACCTTGCAGACTTCGCGCAGTCCCTCCGCGCTTTTCTCCGAGACCGCGATGACCCGGTCCGCTTTGTTGATGGTGCTCTCGAACCCCTTCCACCAGTTGAACTGCGGGTCGGGGGTCTGGTGTTCCTCATAGGCGACCGGGATACCCCTCGCATGCGCCCAGTCAATGACGAACAGCAACGTGGTGGTGTAGCCCTGGATGTGGATTATTTCGGGGCGCCAGCGCCAGTTCCACCAGTTCAGCAGGAGGCGCCCGACCGGCTTGCGGTAATCGATCCCGATGAAGCCGTCCATCAATCTGCCTTTGAGCCAGTTGTGGGAACTGGTCCAGGCCTGGTTGAAAGAGCGTCTCTTTAGCAGGGATAAGCCCAAACCGAGGAAAAAGGTCAGGGGACTGAGCACCAGCATCAATCCACGCAGGATGCGTTCCTTCGTATCCCAGTCCGAGGCGGGTTTGGAGATCCATTCCGGCGGCTGGACGAGGGGGATGTCTGCATCCTTCAGCCTGCGGGCATACTGGTTTTCGGGACTCACCCACGCCGCAGACAACCAACTGACAGCCTGCCCCTGTCCTTTCAGCCCGATCGCCAGGTTGACGGCGTATTCCTCCAGCCCGCCGAAATCCTGCATGTCGTAGGAGACCATGAGTATTTTCATGAGAATTTTTTTACGAGCGAGCGCAGAAAAATGGAAAGTACGATTCTGTTTCAGCGTTTCCCAATGGCATTTTGCCCAATTATCATCCAGAATTTGCACCTCGTGGATCAACCGGTCCCGGTCGCACCCCACCGGCACCGTCAGCCAATGCAGCCCACGCGGCGTCTTGATCAAGTTCCGGTTGCGCCAGTCACGGACGGTGTACTGTACATCGTCCAGGAAGACGAAGAGGTCAACATCGTGGATGATGTCGAAATATCCCTTCCAGGGAATGTCGTTCGATTGAATGATAGCCACTTTTTTCATGGGATTACTCCACCGCTTTGGGATAAAGCCCTGCCAGACTGTAATTTTCAGGTCAGGGCCTGGGTATCGGCCTGGCCGGGTTGCCAAACACCATTTGCCGGGCTTCGACACTTTTTACAACATTGGAAGACATGCCGACGAACGCGAAATCCCCAACAGACAGGCCGCCATTGACCACACCGTTCATCCCCAGGAACACGCCGTTCCCCACCACGGCCTCTGACCCAACCCCCGCGCCGACCATCAGCGAGCGCAGGAAAATGGACAGGACGCCGCGATTCCCAAGATACGACGGGTCCTTCTTCCATGCGCGCATGACCATTGCGGGGATTCTTTTGTATGCCCCTCCGTGATACCCGTCGAACGCGCGGTTGATGAGATAGGACGCTTCGAGTTCGATCCCCGCCGCGTCCTGCCACCTGATTAATGAGCGGACTCAACGCTGACAGCACCCACATGACCGCGTCCGTGCCGAACTCGGTTTCATATCCCAACAGGTGATACGTGGTCAACTGCATCAGGGATTCATCGATGCCGGCGCCCCGTTTGACCGCCCGGGCAAAATGAGCACGTCCATCCGCCTCCCTGCCCCAGATCACGGCGCGGATTCCCCTCCAAAGCCAGCCGCGCGCGACAGCCCAATCATATTGGGTGGAGAGCGCCGATAATTCGGGCGGAAACTGGTCAAAGACCTGATTCAATAACGCTTCGTGATCCACGTTTTCGTCGGCGATGCACTCCGAGAGCATGAACTCGACCAATTCACAGGGGTTGCCCTGCACCACCGACGGGTCGAGCGCCACCAATTCACGGATATATTTGTGGGCGAGTTCGGTCTCGTTCTGGATGAGCGCCAGCGAGACGATGACGATCAGGTGATGCTTGATCGCCATCCGCCCCAGATCGACGGACTTCCTGCGGGCAACGCGGGTCGGCAAAGACCGCCGCCTGTACCTGCTCCACATCGCCGATGCGCCCCGGCAGGTTCTTGCGTCCGCGCCCGGAGTGGTAGCGGCGATAGTTCAGGGCGCGGTCGATGCCGGCAAACTGACAGCCCGCCAGCGCCAGCCTGCACGGGAAATCCGTGTCCTCCGCGGTCCCCACTGACGGGTCGAAGAGTCCCACCTTGAACGCCCACTCCCGCCGCACGACCATGTCGCTGGGGGCAAATGGGAAGGTAAGGATCAGGTCCTTCAAGGTCACCGAGAGCGGCGGACGCCACATCTCGCGGACGGTGTTCGAGGAGTGGTTCAACTCGAAGCGCGTATTATAGGAAGCGCCAATCTCGGGGTGTTCGTCCAGGAATTTGACATGCGCCTGGAGTTTTTCGGGGTGGAACAGGTCATCTGCATCCAAAAGGAAGAGTATCTCGCCTTTGGAGGCGTTGATGCCGGTATTGCGGGCGGCGGAAAGTCTCTGGTTCTTCTGGTGGACGATGTACTTCAGGCGCGGGTCGGTCAACTGAACCACGACCTCGTCCGTGTTGTCGGTGGAGGCGTCGTTGACGACGACGATCTCGAAGTTCTGGTAGGTCTGGTTGAGGACGCTTTGAATCGTCTCGGCCAGAAATTCAGCCTGGTTGTAGGCAGGGATGATGACACTGACAAGAGGGGGCTTCATTGAGATACTAGATGATGTCGGCGAACTGGTATTCGACGCGTTTGAAGAACCAATATCCCGCCACAAGGATGAGCAGGGAGGTAACCGCGGCAGGCAGGAGGTAATCGCCCGGCAGGCGGTTGTAGATCAACACGTCGCGGTAGGCGGCAATAATGCCCGCCATTGGGTTGAGGAAGTACAGCCATTGCCACTTCTCCGGGACGAGGGAGACCGGGTACAGGATCGGGGAGGCGTAGAACCAGATCTGGATGACCAGTTTGAGCAGGGGATCCACGTCACGGTAGAAAACGTTCAGGGCGGCTGAACCAATTCCAAGCCCGAGAATGAGCGCAAGCTGGATGAGTAGGATGAGCGGGAGGAAGAGCAGTCCCAGGGGTGAGACGGGAATCCCATAGATGATCACAAGGATCACCAGCAGGATGAACGAGATGCCGAAGTCCGCGATGCGGGCGATCAGGGCGGCGATGGGGAGTGCCTCGCGCGGGAAGTAGATCTTGCCCACAAGGTTCATGTTCTGGACGAGCGACATCGCCATGTCGGTCAGCGAGGTGGCGAGGAGCGTCCACGGCACGACCGCGGTGTAGGAGAACAGGATGTAAGGCACGCCGCCTGTGTCCACGGGGACGATGCGGGTGAAGACGACCGCAAAGATGGCGACCGTGGCGACCGGCTGGACAATCGCCCACAGCCAGCCCAGCGCCGATTGCTGGTAGCGTCCGCGCAGGGTGCGGACCGTCCATGCCCAGACGAGGTCGCGTGTTTTGATGAGTTGTTGGGCCTGAGCTAAGCATTCATACCTCGATCTTTTGGGAGCGCGCCTGCGATGAGCGGTTTGTTCTGGTTCCACGTGCGGTTCGGCTCGTAGACGGCGATATGCGCCTCACGCCCCGGCACGCGGTTCTTGACCTCGAACCACTCCGATGCGCCGTAGGCGATGCCGTCCGAGTCGTCTGCGTTCATGATCCAGGTGATCGCATAATACGTGCCGCCAAACAATTGCAGGGGATCGAGTTCGCACAGAATATTCGCCTTCGCCCTTTTCGATGGTCATGGGGTAGCCGTCCAGGTAACTGCGCATGTTGGCACAGGGCAGTCCGTCGGAGCGGTAGATCAGGATGATCGCATTCGATTTGCCGATGTTCTTGTAGGCGGTGTATTTGACGCGCACCTCGAGCGGTTCATCGCCGTACATCTCGCGCACGGGCTGTCCATCCGCGCCGAGCACTTCCACCTTGGTCACCTCCACCCCGCCTTCCACATCGTCCACGCCGCCATCCGCACGGTTCATCTTTTCGATGCGCTGCCTGTCCAGCACCTGGTTGTAAATGTCGATGATCTCGCCGCTCGTGCCGGTGTTCTGCACCTGTCCATGATCGATGTAGATGGCGCGCTCACAGACCGAACGAACCAATCCCATGTCGTGCGAGACGAAGATCAGGCTGGTGCCATTGTTCAGAAGCGTCTTAATGCGCTCGATGCACTTCTGGCGGAAGGAGGCATCGCCCACCGCCAGCACCTCGTCCACGAGCAGGATGTCCGGCTCGATGCAGGAGGCGACCGCAAACCCCAGGCGCACGGTCATGCCGGACGAATAGCGTTTGACCGGCGTGTCGATGAACTCCTCGATCTCTGAGAAAGCCACGATCTCATCGTACCGTCTCAGGATGTCCTTGTACGTCAAGCCGAGGATGGTGCCGTTCAGGAAGATATTCTCGCGCCCGGTCAGGTCGGGATGAAAACCCGCTCCCAACTCGATCAAGGCTGACAACTGACCATTGACCTCCGCCTTCCCTGACGTCGGGTTCGTGATCTTCGCCAGCAGTTTCAGGATCGTGGACTTGCCCGCGCCGTTCGGACCGACCAGCGCCAGCGATTGTCCCTTCTCCAGGTTAAAACTGACATCCTTCAACGCCCAGTGATATTTGCGGTCGGAGGAATTGCTCCCGCCTCAACGCCTGTTTCGCCCACTGTGTAACAATAGAGGGCAGGCTGGTACGGGTCAACCCAAGGTTGTAGCGTTTGGATACGTTCGAAAAGCGGATTACAGGCGGCATTAACACTCTCCAAAGATCAATTCATTGCACATATTGCTCAACATAGTACCCCACCTTTTCCAGATAACCGTTGATGGATCGGACGGCTTCACCGTCCGAATAATAATACTCATTGTACTCAACCTCAGCAGAGGGGAGGTAATCTGCCTGGCAAAATCCCATGCCCGGCGGGAGGTAGTGAAAGCCAAGGTAATGCGGCTGCATCTGAGGGTTGACTTGCAGGCCCGGTGGAGCCTCCCCCAACAGTCGCCGTACGCAGGCTTCCAGCAGGTCCACACCGCTGGTCATTTTAATCAACCGCCACATGTGACAGCCGTCCAGGCGGGGCGTCACCTCCACAATGCGCGGTCCGTTGCGGGTCAGAATCGCCTGGTAATATACCGGTCCGTTCTCGATGCCAAGGGCGCGGTTGCAAAGAACGGTCAGTTTTTGGGTCTCGAGCCGCGTTATTTCCGGGCAATGCACGGAGGGATAAATGTGCCCGCGCGGGATGCCGCCGGCATACCCCTCCACCACCAGCCGGTCGGAGACCTCATTGAATACCGTTTCACCGTTCACGACAAACGTGTTCACCGAGACTTCGGGACCCTCGAGGAACTCCTCAATGATCAGGGTCTTACTGCGAGAAAATTGCAGGGAGTTTTCGAGACCGGCTCTTGCCTCCTTGAGGCTGGAGGCCAGAAATACGCCGCGCTGACCCTGATTGTCTACCGGCTTAACGATGGCGGGAAAGATGGTCCAGTCATCCAAGTCCCACTGTCCGCAGACTTTTTTATGCCTGATCGGGCTGATGGCGTGTTCTTTCAGGAAACCACGCAGAAGAATTTTGTTTTGGAGCAGTTCTGCGGTCTCCGCGCAAACGAGAGAGGGAAGTCCCAGGCGCGAGGCGACGCGGGCAACTGTCGGCATGGCAAGATCCGAGCCGATCGAGTAGATCAGGTCCACTTTTTCGGCACGGGCAAGGCGTTCGATGCCGTCCGTGTCGGTGATGTTGAGCAGGGCGAATTGGTCCACAAAGTCCAGCCCCCTGCCTTCGCGGCGGTAACTGCACCCGATCACCTGCCAGCCTTCCGCTTTCAGGTAACGGATCAGGTCCACCTGCGCGTTGCCCACGCCCAGTACAAGCGCTTTTTTCATAATCTTTTTCCTCCCTTTCCTTTCAAGGATTAGCCTCCCCCCAAAAAGGGACTGCATGGATAAAGGCGGCAATCAATCCTCGGTTGGTCCAAAGACGGGACGGTTCATTCGCCAGGACGCCTGTCATGCTCGACCAGACCCTGTGCTTTTTCCCCCATTGCTGGGCGTCGAACGCCCTGGCGGTAAAGAATTCCGCCAGCACGGTTCGACGGACAGATTTTGCGCCCAACCGTTCGAGGCCCGACGCGATCTGGCTCAGCACGTTCATCACCGCCTGCAAGCCATATTCGGCTTCATATGCGAGCATGTGGGAAACCAGCCATTGCATAAAGGCATGATCCAGTTGTGATTTAGTGGAGGAGACGCGGGAGAAGTAGGCGTTGGCGTCGGCGGGGCGGTTCCACATCACAGCGCGGATGCCCTGCATCAGGTAACCGCGCGTCACTGCCCATGGATGGTATTGTTTGAGGAAGTCAAGTTCCTGCGGCAGGTTTTCGAATATGCGCTGGAGGAGGTACTCCAGGCTTTTGTCTTCGTCGTCCATGCTGTCAATGACCAGGTCGGTGATGAGGTGAGGAGGTTTCCCCTCCATCAGCCAGGGGTTCAAACGGACGGTTTCACGCAGAAATTCCCGCCCGGTATCGTATTCTCCCTGCAGGTAGGCGACATACATCCACATGGCGAAGATGTTCGATGAGGCGGTGTCACGCAACGCCCGCACTTCGGGCGTACAGCGCGGGTCGTCGAAGATGAACTGCTGGCAGGTGCGTTCCGCTTCGCACTGGCGGGCGATGTTTTTCACCTGACGATTTTTGTGATAGCGGCGGTAGTTGAGGGCGCGGTCCAGCATGGCAAATCTGCATCCCGCCATGTAAAGCCGCCCGCAGATGACGATTTCGCGTCCGCGGTAGAAGGTGCGTTCCTCCCAGATCTCTTCGCGGGTCGCCCATTCGCGTCTCTGTACCCAGACGCTGGGCGCGAGCGGAAAGGAGAGGGCAAAGTCTTCAAGGGTGAGGCTGGGGGAGGGACGCAGGATCTCCCGGACGGTGCCGGACGTTGGGAAGAGTTCGAAGCGGGAGTTGTAGGTAAATCCGATCTCGGGGTGTTCGTCGAGAAATTCCACGTGCAGGCGGAGTTTGTCGGGATGGAAGAGGTCGTCCTGGTCGAGGTGGGCGATGATATCACCGTGGGAAGCCATGACCCCGGTCTTGCGCGCGTTCGCCACGCCGCGGTTCGTCTCGTGACGTAGATAGCGGATACGCGGGTCCTCGAATTGGGCCATCACCTCGTCCGTGTCATCGGGCGAGGCGTCGTTGACGACGATCAGTTCGAAGTCCTGCCAGGTCTGGTCCAGGACGCTTTGGACGGCTTCGCCCAGATGTTCGGCGCCGCCGTAGGTTGGAATGACCACACTTACTTTTGGATGACTCATATGACTTTAGTGGGGAGGTCAAGCAGACGATAAGCAAGGGTCTGCGCAGACTGTAATTTTCTTAACGGCCGAATGTCATCCCTGGAACGCATGACGGCCTGGTATGCCTGTTCCAATTTATCCACGTCCAGCCATTCCGAGAGTTGCTCCCAGGCATCGAACAGCGGCCACAACGACTCTTTCCCGGTCGCCTGGATGCAGTCAATGTCCATCCTGAGAGGCACATCATCAAAGCCCGGCAAACGGTCCATGATGCAGGGGAGCTGGGAGATGTTCGACTATGCGATGTTTTAATAGATATTTGCCTGTGAGTATGAAGGGTTCGCTGGCATACGTACCCGGGATGACCGCCAGCCTGCCATAATAACGACGAAACACGTCCCCCAACAAGCGCCTGTTCTCATTGACCGCCCGTGGCAGTGACAGGCAAAACCGGGCATAGGCACGGTTAAGAAACGGGGTTGCAATGCCTCGCCAATAGGAGGAAAGGGTGGACTGGAAGGATGTAAACAAGCGTTGTCGACTCCACAACCCCAAATAAAGGGATTTCAGGAAGCTGGTTCCCGGGATCGATATCGACCTGCTTTTTGACTTCATCAGCAATCTCCTGCAAGGCATCGTCGATCGGGGTCTTTAAAAGCGCCCTGGTGTCTCCAACGTTCCAGTGCATATACCAGTCATTTTTGTAAATTTCACCCCCTGCATCATATTGCATGATATCCGCTCCAGACAAATATATCGCCAAGGTATCCAGTCATGAGCGGGGCGTCCGACACAGAACGCAGGGCATCGAGAAAGCACATTTGATACATGCCGTGAAAGTGCATGGAACTGCCGAACAGATCCGCCCATAGCGGTGTGTAGCAGGCCAGAAAGTCCTTACATAGTTCGATACGCTTCCACGGAAGCCCCAGGGCTTTGGCGATTTTGCGGGAGTACACCACGTCCGTTGACTCCGGTTCGCCCCACGCGTAAGTTTGCAGGTTCACTCCGAGATCAGCGCCGACGGCGGCAATCAGGCGGGAATCCAAACCGGCTGACAGGGGAACGATCCATTGCGGCTGTGTTTTCAGGACATCCGCAATTGCCGCATGCGACAGTTCGTGCATCTCATCCACCAGATCATCCCAGCCCGCCTCCCACCTGTCCTGGCTTGGTTGCACCGCCCAGACCTGTTTTGTACGATAGCCGTTTTCATCCCATTCTGCAATGCTGTCAGGTGGAACGGTCTTCATCCCCTTGTACAGCGTCCAATCGGAGATGAAGTGCCCGTTCATCAACAGGGACACCATTCCCGGGCAGGAAGAAATCGTCAGGGGTGTACCCAGCCGCGGCAACCGTGGCAGGTTCGAGCGTGGAGGCGATGCGTCCCTGCCCGATCTCCGCGTGGAAAACCGGGATGCTCCCCAGCCAGTCGTTCCACATCGTCCAGTGCCTGCCATCCGCGCTGACGCGAAGCACGATCACGCGTCCATCCCAGGGAAGTTCAAAATCGCCTGAAAGCAGATCATCCTGCACCTCTGCCAGGACAGTTTTACCATGCGGCGAACCGATCAGGACCGCTAGTGACCCATCGGGCAGGGTATGGATGCGCTCGTCCATGCCGTTGCGCCCCCACAACTCCAGGCGGGTTTCACCAAGTGTCAGCGACCGCCTTTGAAGAGCAAAGTATGCCAAAGCACGGTCATGCGCCGCCTGGAGTGCCTTTACCCTTTGTTCAGGGAGATTTGAAAAGATGGTGAAACCGACCACTGAATTCATGGAATTATCCCCGCTCAACCCAGCAGGCGGTAGGCAAGTGTCTGCACCGATTGCAGCCGCCGAAGCGGGCGAATATCTTCTTTAGATGTCATGACAGTCTGGAAGTCGCGTTCCAATTGGCTGAAATCCAGCCATTCAGACAGCTTTTCACGGGCTTCGAAGAGAGGCCAGAGCGCATCCTGCCGGTGGCCTGGACGGATTCAATGTCCATGCGGAGTTGCACGTTCCCGAATCCCTTTCAAGGGACCGCGGTGAAGGGCTGGCACATACCATCCCTGCGATTTTTCGCAGAAGCAGGTATTTTCCTGTCAGGATGAAAGGGTCGGCGGCATAGGTGCCCGGAATGACCGCCAGCCTGCCATAATACCGGCGAAATACCCCGGAAAGCAGCCTGCGATCGTCCAATGCCATTCGCGGAATGGACAGGCAGAATCGGGCGTAGGCGCGGCTCATGAACGGGTTTGCCACGCCGCGCCAGTAATCGGAAAGGGTGGATTGAAAACTGGTAAAGTGGCGTTGACGGTTCCTGAGTTCGAGAAGTTGCATTCTTTGATAAAAAGCCCCGGGTAGCGAATCGGCCTGTCTCTTCAGTTCATCGGCATTGGCTTCCAGGGCATCTGCCAGCGGGAATTTCGCATGGGAACGGACCTCATCCGCCGTCCAATGGCAGTACCAATCGCCCTCAAGCTGGTAACTTCTGCGACCTTTGTGCACATCATCCAAGTCCTTGGCTGAGTCACCGGCCAGCAAGTCGCCGACAAAGCCGGAGATGATCGGGGCCCGGCCTTTCCGACTGGATTTCATCGAGAAATGCCATCTGGTACATGCCGTGGAAGTGCATGGAGCTCCCGAACCAGTCTGCCCATTGATGTGTGTACCTGCTCAAAAAGTCCTTCGGCAGATCAACTCTCTTCCACGGAAAGCCGAGCGCTCTGGCGATCTTCTGCGAATACACCACGTCCGTCGTGTGCGGCGCACCCCATGCGTAGGCATGGGCATCGGCGCCGGCCTCCGCCGCCACACCGGCGATCAGGCGGGAATCGAGCCCGGAGGACAGGGGCAGAATCCATTTTGGATGACTGCTCAAAGCCTGCCTGACCGCCTTTTGGGACAACTCGTGCATCTCGTCCACCAGGTCGTCCCAGCCCGCCTCCCACCGGCTTTGGCTTGGTTCGACAGACCAAAGCGGTTTCACGCGAAAGCCGTTTTCGTCCCAGTCGATTCGGCTGTCTGGCAAGGCGACTTTCATGCCTTTGTATAATGTCCAATCGGACAAATAATGTCCATTGATCAGGAGGGAGACCACGGCGGGCAGAAAGAAATCGTCGGAGGTGTATCCGGCTGAGGCGACGACAACAGGCTCGAGCGTGGAGGCGACGCGCCCGCGTCCGATCTCCGCGTGAAAGACGGGGATGCTTCCCACCCAGTCATTCCACATCGTCCAGCGTCCGCCGTCCGCGCTGACGCGGAGCAGGATTACGCGTCCATCCCAGGGAAGTTCGAAATCAGCCGTTCTTTCGTTCTTCGACAGGGTTTCCTGCACCGTTAGCCAGTTTATTGCTCCATGCGGCGAGCCAACCAGGGCAAGCAGGGAGCCGTCCGGCAGGGTATGCAGGCGCTCGGAAACATCGCTGTGCCCCCATACCTCAAGGCGGGTCAATCCGAGCGGGATGGATTTTCGCTCAAGGTTCTTGAAATAAGAGAGCGCCTGCTCCTGGGAGACAAGCAGTCGTTTTGCATCGTGCGATTCCAATGAACTAAATAAACTAAAACCGACAATTGAGCCCATATTCCTGATCCTGTCCTATTCGCGGCGACTCGTGAGAAAACGATAGCCCAAAACCACCCCGATCAAAAGGAGGGTCACTGGCACAATGCTGATGACGATGGGGAGAGCCGGGTTGCCTCCCAGATCGGAGGGAGGGGCTTCTTCAAGCAATTCAGGCCGCAGAGTCGGTTCGGGCGTATTCACACCCAGCTCGGGCACCACCGCCGTACCAACATTCTGGACGGAAAAATCCGCAGGGTCAGTGGCCAGGGGCACAACCGACAGTTCCGGCACATCCAGAACGGAATAGGAATACCAGATACCGTTCTGTCCCACGCCGGGGTCCTCACGCCAGACCACAAGAAGAACATTTCCCTGGCTTACCACCGCGCGGACATCGTGCGCAGGTACGGTGGAAACAAAGCGGTCCGGGTTGGTCCACACACCGTCTATAAATGCACTGTGCCAGATACCGCCGATGATCGAGTATTTGCCATCCTCGTTCAGAGATTCTATACGCTGGGTAAAGAGAGTATGGGGATTTCCATTTCCATCCAGCGTCATGGTGTGCTCACCGCTCCTGCCCACATGGAAGGGGAACGGGTCCAACGGCTCATTCCAGGTCAAACCGCCGTTCAGAGAGACGCGGGCACGCTGGATCGGACGCCCGGCGCCCACAGGGCGCCCCGTGAACGGGTTGCCGCCGTTATAGACCACGACGATCTCCCGTCCATTGTCAACAATTACGGGAAATGATGGACCGAAATAATCCGGGAGATCTATCCTTCTTTCCAATTCGACAGGAGTCTCCCACGTGGAGGTCACCGTATCGAAATTCGCGAAGTACAACGCCTCATCCACGCCGAGACTTGTCACAACATTCCAGGTTGCCCTGATCTTCTGCTGCGGTCCGGTGGCAAGACGCAGACTGAACGTGCTCAAGTTGTTATCGTAGGTGAGAAACACAGGCTGGGGGGTGGACCAGACAGTACCCGAGTCTTTGGAATGGACATAATACACACCGCTCCCATCGCGGTTTCCGCTGTAAATAATGACCAGATTGCCCTGGTCATCGCCGGTCAGCGCCGCAGAGTTCAATCCCAACCCGCCATCTGCCACGGGTACGGGCGCAGACCATGAAGGCGCCCAGTCTGCGCTGGCGGCGGGGGCGCTCGAATAATATACGGATGTCCGGCGCGTGAGCGCTTCAGTGGCCATGAGGATCACGTGCATCGTATCGGATGAATCCAGGTACGCACCCAGGAAATTGGCATTGCCGCCGATCGGGGAGAGGAGAATATCCACAGGGCGTGTCCAACCGCCCACAGAGTCCACTGGCGGTACACAATGGCAAGCCTGCGCCCCTCGTTCTCGACCCACTGGCTGGCAAACGCATGGACGGTGCGGTTGCGGTCCGCCAGGAGGAAGGGCGTAAAGGTGTCATCAAGGTAGCCCGGCACCCTCGCATCCGGCGCCCAACTAGATGGTCTGGTGGCACCGGCAGGCGCAAACCCCAAACCGGCAACCAGAATGGCACAGAGCATGCCGAGCAGGAACAGGCTAAGTGATCTTTTCATCTTTCACTTTTTTGCAGGTCTGCGCCGCAGGAGAAGGAAGATGGTTGCAGCCACCCCGACACCGATCAAGCCAAGCCCCACGGCATTTTGTTGAAGCGGAGATGTGGACACATTGTCGTCGTTCAGTATAGCGAAGTTTGGGGTGGATGTCGGCTGGACAACCACGATATCCGGCGCGTCCGACTCGGAAAGCGGCGAAGGAATGACCGGAACCTCCAACGGCTGACCCTGGCCTGCCCCCTCGATAAAGCGGCTGAGAGTGAGAATCTCACTGACGAGGGAACCTGCAGAATTGGTGAATTCAACCGGCATAAAGACCGCCAGGAGGCCGGTGGAGGTTATGTCCGCAGACAATGAATACTTTATTTCCCCGCCTTTGAGGGTAATGTCCTTGGTCAATTCAAGGTTCCAGGCCGTTCCGTTCCATTTCCAATCCTGAAGTACAAGACTCATTTGATTGATGGCATTACCACTGCTTTTACCGACCAATTGGATGAAATGCAAAGCACCGCGTCCGTCAGAAGCCAGGGCAACGTTCGTCACAGTCTCATTCACTCCGGTGACATTGTTCTGTCTGCCCCAGGTCAACCCGCCATCCTGCGAAACCTGGGAGATGTTCGCAAAGACCAGACCGTCGAATTCCTGCCAGGTCACATGGATGACGCCTTCATCGTAACTAACAATATCAGCCCATTGGATCTCACCTTCGCTCAGGATGTGGGCCTCGCTCCAGGTCGTTCCGCCATCCACCGAACGGGAATAGTACAACCCCACAGGTTGACCTTCCCGAATGGCACCCCTGATAAAGATCAGATGCAGGACGCCTCCCGAACCGAGGCTGATCCTGGGCTGTTCGATCCGTTCCCAGCCGGCCGCGATCGCATCAAAAGCGCGGGTGGGCGTGGACCAGCTCCTTCCAATATCAGTGGACTGCACAACGTAAACGCCTCTCTCTTCATTGATCGGCACAACATAGGCATTTATGATCCGTCCGGAACCATCCACAACAACATCCGAGGAGTTGATGAGCCGGGACGGGATGGGCAGGCCAATCACATCGACCCATTCAGAGGTCAGGTTGGCTTTTTCCAGATTGGCCCAACTAAAGACCAGGTCGCCGTTGGACCCATCGACCCAGGTCAAAAGCAGTCTTTGCAGGGCATCTGACGTCACCATCAATTGGACCGGCATGCCTGACAGGGAGGTGATCACAGATTCGGGGGTTGTCCATCGCTGTCCATCCCAGCGGGCATATTTGATCACTGCATCGGAAGCATTCGCCTGTGACACGGGAGACTGGACCCAGGCCGCGTGGATGTTCCCCGAGCCATCCGCCGTGGAATGGAAATTGGCTATCCTTTCCGGTTTTTCCGATTTCACCGCAAGCACATTCGGCTCCCCCAATATCACCGAGGGCGAAAACCAATTTTCCACCGGCTCCAGCGCGCGGGACAGGAACCATATATCCCCGCCGCGCCCCTGGTCACAGCCTGTCACATAGTAACGGTCCTTGTACAGGAGATCGAACCGGCAGCCCAGCAGGACGGCGTCGTAGGTCAATGGGTTCACCAGGGAGGGAAGCCGGGTAAGCGACTGTATACCGCTCCACTGGGAGCCGTTCCATGCAACCATGATCGGATTCACCTGCCCGGTGAACATCACCGACACATATTTACCGTCATTTCCGATGATCTTTGTGCTCACGGGACACTCGGAACGCCCTCCCAGAACAGCCGATATGTCTCCCCAATTCGCACCGCCATCCTCCGAAAACTGGCTGTAAACAGTGCAAAGCGAAGAACCCGGCTCCCCCGCCTGCCAGATAAGCAACACGTTCTCCCCGAATGCCGATACGGTCAAATTGAAGGGAGTGTCGATCCCGCCCGTATCCTCGGGGCCTTTGATCTGTTGTGCAACGCCCCAGGTCACCCCGGAATCTTCAGAAGCCGCCATGAACACACGTTTCTGCGCCCGGTTATCCCATGTGACAAATACTTTCTGATCGTTCCGGGTGTTTGACGTGCTGACGCGAACATAGACATCCTTCTGCTTGGCCGCGCGGAAATATTCCGTTTCATACAGCCTGCTCGCCTCGGACCAGAACCCGCCGCCAATAATGGACTGCCTGTAATAGACACCGGCGGGGTTGGCGTCCGTGGTGCTCTTGCGCAGATAGGCAACGTGCAAAGCGCCTTGCGCGTCCAATACCACATCAAAACTCATCACATCACGCGCCAGGCGGGTGCTTGTCTTCCAATTGCTCGGTGTGCCAAAGTCAGAAGGGGTGGCCTGCCCATAAAACAGACCCTGGTCACTGGCTATCCAGAACAGGTGAATAGATCCATTAACATCCGCTAGCAGGACAGGCGCCGGATCCTTTGCTCCGAACGGGAATTTGACAGTTACAGGCAGCGACCAGGTGACACCATCAGGACTCTGCGAATATTTATACCCATCCACGTCGTCCAGCCAGATGGCATGGATGGTCCCGCGCAGGTCAACAACCATGACGGGATTGATCGCGGCGCCAGACACGGACAGGTTCATCGGCTCCGACCAGTCCTGATCTGTTTGTGCATGACCCGTTGGAGCCGAAGCGAGGAACCCCGTCACGATCAGCACGAAAACCAGTAATATATTCAGCAGCAGTTTGTTATTTTTCATTTCCATTCATCCAATCATGGCTGCGGAGACGCAGTCTCAAGCGCGTCCAAAGCCAGCTTTGCATTTCCAGATAGATCGCTCCGCCCCTGCGCCTCCCACCACCAGGCATAGACGTCCAACTCTTCCCGCGCTTCCGGGATCTGCGCGAGGAGCGCCTGCGCCTTTTCAACATCGCCCAACCAGACATAACAATAAGCCAAAGATTTGAGGATGCCTCGATGCTGCGGCGCCTGTCCACGGGCGGTTTCAAGATACCTGACCGCTGAAACATAATCCCTGCGGTACATGGAGATCATGCCAAGGCGTTGGTTCGCTGTCCGGTTGGCCGGGTCAAATTGCAGGGAGGAGCGAAGCGAGACGTCCGCCGTCTCCAAACGGGGGATGATTTCATCCCCGGCCCAGCCATCGTTGGGAAACCCATCCAGTTCCACTTTCGCAAGTTGCACCGCGCCGACATTCGCATGCCAGATCGCCCGGATTTGGTTAAGGTTGACCACGGCAACAAGCACCCAGATGATCGCGATGACACCGACGGTCTGAAGATCGATCCGGCTCTCACGGATTTCGCCGTCATAGCCCTGCCCGTTCATGGACAGGCCAACAAGGAATAGTGACAGCACGGTCCCTGCACCGTTATACAGATAATTATCCACCATACCGTGAACAAAAGCAACGATCAGGGAAAACAATACGATCCACTTGAACGGTCGAACTGAGCCTTCCTTTGCGAGTGCATTCGAGACCGTCCATAAACCCGCAAGATAAAGACAGAAAAAAGCCAGCCCGCCGAGCAAACCCTGCTCGATCCCAACATCCAGGAACAGGTTATGGCTGTTCGGCACGTTGAAGAACGGGATGCCCAGCATATACTGCGAATACAGTCCCGGGAACGACCCCAGGCCGCCGCCGGTGATCGGATAATCAAGGAGCAGGAACAAACTTCTCGAAAACAATTCCGCGCGGCTGCCATCCCCGTAATAATAATTGCCTGAAAACAGACTTCCCGAGCGTGCGGGACCAACGTAAAGGAACGCGACCACCGCGCCCAAATAGACCAAAAGCAGGATGGGAAAAGCCGCTTCGCTCTTAAACTGACGCCTGATCCCGTCCAAATTGACGGCTCGCCACAACAACCATCCCCCCGCCCCGCCGAGAATGGCAAACACGACACCGCGTGAAGTTGCCATCAAAAGCGCAAGACCGGCAAATCCCAGACCGATCATGATCGCTGCCGAGAACAAAGCCGGGATAGTGGCATTGTTCTTCCTGAAACTCCAAACAGGATAAAAGATGAAAGGGACCGTGACCGCGATCATCCCCGCCACATAATTCGGATGGATCGGAGTCCAGCCGGTTTGCGGGCGGACATTCATGATCCAGCGCCCGATCTGGTTTACAAACTCAAGCTTGCGCGGAAGGGCTACAAAATCATGCGTCAGGAAATAATAGAGCGAAACCCCAACGCCGAGGCAAAATAAAAAAACGGAAACACCGAACAAATTCGACCGCGGCTGCGCCTTCAGGGAGAAATACAACAGGACGGCGGTCATGATCAGCCAGGCCTTATTCCATGCCGTCGCCTGGTCGTATGCCGCCCAATATCCCCCCCAGGCGGTTGCGGCGAAAACGACCACCAGCCAGTCGAGCGGAGTCGAACCGAAACCTGCCGCCCATGATTCTCAAAATCAATGGAAGTAGAGCGGTCAGGATGAACCAGATCCCCCATTCCGGTTTGATCATCCAGACCGCTCCACATAGCACCGCAAGTATCAGCTCAACAAGAGCAAAGCGCTGATCACCAACCAGTTGTTGCAAGAAGTATCCTGTCTCCGCACACGAAATGTGGGATCAGCTTGCGCCTCCGATGGGTGCACCAGAATCGGACGTGGACCAGAAGATGTGCTGCAGACCCACGTTGATGGCAGTCTTTGTCGTGGCCCAGTCGTAGGTCAACATCTTCAGGTACGTCAATGCAGGACCGGGGCGGAAAGCCCATTCACGGAAGGCGCGTTTCTGCCAGTAGAGCAACCTTTCCGCAGGCAGGTTGGGGTAATCCAGGACCGTGCCTTTGTCCATATCGACATGTTCCCAGCGTGTGCCGGGGCGGAACCACTTGTTCTCCACCACTTCGAAGAAGAACGGCGTGCCCGGATACGGTGCGGCGACATGGAAGAGGGCGATATCCAGCGGCAATTTCTTGGCAAATGCGATCGTTTCCTGAATTGTATCCTCTGTCTCGCCGGGCAGGCCGATGATGAAGTAACCCCAGTTCATGATGCCGGCCTGTTTTGCCCAGCGCAACGCCCGTTCGGCCTTATCGGGATAGGCGCCCTTGCGGGCATGTTTCAGGATCTGTTCATTGCCGCTCTCGATGCCCCACGAGATCAGGCGGCAGCCTGCCTTGCCCATCAGGTTCAGCATCTCCTCGTCCACAAAGTCCACGCGGCTGTTGCAGGTCCATTTGAGCTGGATGTTTTCCTCGATCATCAGCCTGCACAGCTCGATGACCTGGTCGCGGTTGACCGTGAACAGGTCGGCGTACATGTGGATATTGTTGATGCCGAGCTTTTTCAGCACCCACATCTCCTCCATGATCAGCTTGGGCGAGCGGATGCGGGTCGAGTATTGATAACTGACATGCTTGATGCAGTACGTGCATCCTGCCGGACAGCCGCGGCTGGTAACGATGAAGGTGAACGGTCCCTTGATATACGGCATGCGATACTTCTGCAGGGGCAGGAGTTCGTGCATGGGAATGGGCATGTCGTCCAGGTCTGCAACGAAGGGCCGCGGGAAGTTCAGCATGATCTGGTCACCGTCACGCCAGGCAATTCCCTTGATGCCGCGCATGTTGACCGTGCCGTCCTCGTTGAAGGACGGTTTATAGGACGGGTCGGTCTTTTCGAACATGGATTTGATGTGAGGCGAGCGCTGGTCGATCTTCCCTTCGAGGTGATCGAGCAGGTCGCGGATCGTCAGGTCGGGTTCGCCAACCAGGCCAAAATCCAGGCTGGGATACGGGCGCATCGTCTCCACAGGGATGGGGGTGATGTGCGTGCCAAAGGCAATGGTCTTTGCCCCGCGCGCGTGCGCCAGGAAACAACCATACATGTCGTTTTCGAGCGTCGGCGCGGTCATTTGAGTCAGATAATATTTTGGCTGGTATTTGTCCAAAAGTTTGGCAAATTCAGGCCAGCCCATGCGCTCGGCATTGCAATCCAGCACTTTGACCTTGTAAACCGGGTGAAGCAATGCCGCCATCTGTGCCAGCGAAACCTGAGGCCAGATCATGTTTTCGCGCGTACGGCGACCGACGCGATGCTGGGTGCGGATCCAGAGCTCGCCATCGGGCGTGGGAGGGTTCACCAGCATGATGTCAACCGCCTCGGCTGAGCGTGGAGCGCGTCAAAAGTCCATCGCGGACGATCGCGTCGGCATTGGGGAAATCCACCATGCGCAGTTTGGGGGTCAGGCGGCTTCCCATGTTTACAGATTGGGGATCATTTGTTGTCATTTTCTCTCTCTCCTTATACACTAATAATCACGATAACGATCATTCAAGACCCATGTCGTGTTTTGTCAGTACCTCGCGCTGGCTCAACTCTTCGAGTATTCTCAATAACAGCCAATAGATGAAGAGCTGAATGCCTGCAAGGAACAACATGGCACTGCCCAGCAGGTAGAACCAAAGCCGGTCGATAGCCCAGCCATTCATACCCAATACCAGGGAGACTACTGCGACGATTGCGCCGAGCAGCATGGACACACCACCCATCCAGCCAAACTGCTGATCAAGCGGGGTTTTGAAGATGGGCTTCCCGAACAATCCCTGGCGGATGGGTCTCTTGTAGAACAGAGACACCAGATAGTTGAAGGTCACGCCCAGCGCAAAGATATTCAACCCCGCAATGGATGAGACCAGGGCGGTGAACAACGCAAGGACTCCCCATGGACCCAGGGTGGTAGTGCCGTTCAGCCTGAGGATCAACAGACCGAGGAACACAAGCCCCGCCAACCCAATGCCAGCCAGGCCGATCAATCCCAGTATGCGGACCGGGTTGTAGGACATGGCAGTCCACACCATGCTTTGCAGGAAGACCTGACCGTCGCGGATGACGCTCAACTTGGAGCGTCCCACGCGCTCACTGTAAGGGATCGGCACTTCCACGATCTTGATCCCCTCATGCAGGGCGCGCGTACTCATGACAGGCGTCAGGTTCAAACCGTCGGGCAGGGGATAGACCCGTTCAAGGATCTCGCGCTTGAAGACGCGCATGCCGCTGGCGCTATCGGTCACTTTTTGACGTCCCAAAATGGATAATAGATTGGCAAAGAAGAAATTACCAACGCGCCGTGTCAGAGGCATTTTGCTGTCCGCACCTGCCATGCGGGAACCGATGACAAGGTCCGAACCGTTCATCGCGGACTGGCATAACTGCGGGAAATATTCCGGCGGATACGTGCCGTCGGCATCCAGGAAGCCGATCAATTCGCCGCTGGCTTTGGAGAAGCCGGTCTTCAACGCCGCGCCGTACCCCTTGTTCTTGGGGTGACGGATCAGACTGACCCCGGGAATTGCCGAGGCGACCTCAGCCGTTCGGTCCTTCGAGCCATCGTCCACAACCAGCAGTTCCAGCCGTTCCACGCCGGCTTTTTTCAAGGCAGGCTCCACTGCGAGGACCCGCTCGGCGATCTCCTTGATGCCGTTCTCTTCATTGTACGCAGGGATGACCACAGATAATATCGTCATAAACCTCCATCCTTTGTTGCATGAAAAATTTTTCTGTCAGGATTACTGACACTCCCATCGATCGTCTTGATCGGTTTTGCGGGCACGCCGCCCACAACCGTATGCGGCGGCACATCCTTCGTCACGACCGCGCCAGCCGCCACGACCGCCCCCTTCCCCACTCTGACACCGTCCGTGATGACTGCGCCTGCGCCAAGCCAGACGTCATCTTCGATAACGATCCCCTCGGCGGTGATGCCCTGTTCCACGAAGGGGCGATGCGGGTCGTCGAACACGTGATTGACGGCGATGATCTGCGTGAACGGGGATGTATACACCCGGTCGCCGATCGTCACGCCACCCTGCCCGCGGATCACGGAATACTCGCCAACCAGGCTATCCTTCCCGATCTTGATGCGGGATTGGGGCATGTTGCGGAAATTGTAAACATGCAGAACCGCTCCATGCATGACAATTGTATTGTCGCCGATCTCGATTCCCTGCGGACAGGCATGCAGGTAGACGCCTTCATCTACGTAGACGCCGTGTCCCAGTTTGATGTGGTCCGCAAAGCGGATACGAACGCCGCTTTCGATGGCAACGACACCGTTCATTTTCAGGATCAGGCGGTAGAACACGCCACGCAAGCCTACGCCGATAATGGTTGGGACCCAGCCGAACAGGAACAGGATGGTCTGTTCGAAGAAATAACGAAAGATGGATGATGCCTGGCGATCCAGGTACAAACGTAGTTTTTCAATCATACTGGCTTGCTCTTGGCGTGCTCCGCCATTCCGACATGTTTCCGTTCGAGTCGGTTTGGACGCTGGTGTATTTGATTCGGGTCGTCCCCTGCCGGTTAAACGGGAGCAGGCTG
The DNA here is from genome assembly GCA_963718215.1 of uncultured Chloroflexia bacterium. Classification (GTDB taxonomy): domain Bacteria; phylum Chloroflexota; class Anaerolineae; order Anaerolineales; family Villigracilaceae; genus Defluviilinea. The sequence continues at coordinate 378,821 of CAVQYK010000031.1, read as the reverse complement.
TCGTGAGATAGAGGCGAAGCGTCCCGTAATTTCATCTGCTTTCCAATCAGTCTAAACAAAGTCGTTATTATAAGATAAAGCCGGGATTGTAACGGCTTCGGGTTCGAAATTCGAATAGTATAATGGTTCCATGTTTCCAGCAATTTTCCTCGACCGCGACGGTGTGCTTATCGAGAATCGGGCGGAATACGTTCGTGATTGGTCGCAGGTCAGCATTTATCCTGAGGCAATTCGTGCGCTTTCAAACTCAAAACTGAAAAATCATAAGATCGTGATCGTAACCAACCAGTCTGCGGTGGGCCGGGGCATCATTTCGCTTGAGACCGCCGAAGAGATCAACGATCGTCTTGTCCATTTGATCCGCGATCAGGGGAGCAGGGTCGACGGTGTTTATCTCTGTCCACACGGACCTGATGATGGGTGCGATTGCCGAAAACCCCGGCCGGGACTGCTTCTGCGGGCGGCCAGGGAATTATCACTCGATTTGAAACGTTCGTGGATGATCGGCGACGCATGGAGTGATGTGCAAGCCGGTCAATCCGCAGGTGTTCAAGGGACGATCCTATTAAAAACGGGGCGCGGGGCAGATCAGTTATCCCTGCCACGACCGGCGGATATCGGGGAATTTATGATCAGTGAAGATCTACCTCAGGCGCTCAAGATCATCCTTGCTGATAACAGGAAGGTTTGATCAATCACCCAGCACGTCCGCGGACAACTTTGTGCTCTCGTCCGGCAGATTAATGCCGATGAAAGGCTGGTCCTTGATGGTACGGACGATCATATGCTCGAGCATCAGATGGATGTCTTCCACGTGCTCGATAACGGTACTGTTCACATGGATGTGGACATCCACCATTTGCCCGAGGCGTCCGCCGTCGAAGCCGGTAAAACCGATGGTGGTCACACCGTATTTCTGCGCTTCCTCAACAGCATTGATGACGTTCTTCGAATTGCCGCTGGCGGAAATGGCAATGACGATGTCATCGGGTCTGATCAGGTTGATCAACTGCTGGGAGAAGACGTTCTCATACCCTTCGTCGTTGGCATAAGCGGAAAATATTTCCATGTTATCGGCCAACCCGATCGCACGGAAGTGCGGCAGGCCCTCCCGGCGGGTGTTCTTTGCCAGGTCACAGACGAAGTGCGAGGCGGTCGAGGCCGAGCCTCCGTTGCCCATGATGAAGACCTGGCTTCCCTGCATGCGGGCGCGTTGCAATATATAAATCACCTCAGAAATCAACGGCTGAGACAGTTGATCCATGGTTTGCTGGAGGTTTGATATATATTTCTGTATGTATTCCATCGTGACCTGCCTTTCCAAATTACTTGAGCGAACGCCGATAATTAAAGATAATCTTTGTGCCATCCGGTTCCAACCGGAAGGGTAGTTCCTGCAAATTGTTCAAGATGGAGCGGACCCTGGCCTGGCGCTCATAAGGGACATATAACAAAAGAAACCCCCCGCCGCCTGCCCCGGCGATCTTTCCGCCAATGGCGCCAGCGCTCCTTGCAGCTTCGTACATGTCATTAATATGACCGGTGCTGATCGTGCCAGCCAGCCGTTTCTTCAATTCCCATGACTGGTGCATGAGTTCACCCAGGGCGTCGAAGTTCTCCGCCTCGAGATAACTGCGGGCCTGATACGCCATCTGCTTGATCTCGCGAAGCTCGCCCAAACGGTCCTTGATCTTGCTTTTCTGCTCGGTCAGGATGGATGATGAACTGCGGCTTACACCGGTAAAGAACAGAATGAAGTTATCGTTCAAGGCACGCCTTGCATCAGTGGAAATATCCACCTTTTCCACCTTGACCTCTCCATCCGACTGGAACTCGATGAAGCGCAGACCGCCATAAGCCGCAATATATTGATCCTGAATTCCGATGGGCTTTTTCAGCGTTTCGATCTCGATTGCACAGGCTTCACGCGCCAGTCTCTCAGCGGAGGCAATTTCGCCGAGATAGGCATACATGGCATGCAATGCCCCCACTGTCACCGTGCTGGAGGAACCCAAGCCCGAGCCTTCAGAGGGGATATCGCCCATGGTTGTGATCTCGACGCCGCTCGAAATCCCGGTGATACGGAGCGCTTCCCGAATCAACTCATGCTGGATCTCATCAATCCCATCCACCATTTCCGTGCGGGTATAGCCAACACGAAGTTTCGCATCAAACCTTTCCTTGATCGACAGGAAGATGAACTTATCAATGGCTGAGGTCAATACACAGCCCCCCTCCTCCATGAAGAAAGAGGGGAAATCCGTACCTCCGCCAAAGAAGCTGATCCGTAAGGGTGTTTGAACGATGATCAAGCGACCTTCTCCGATTCCCTGATATACGCCACGGTCTTTTCCAATCCCTCTTCAAGATTCAAGGTTGGCAACCAGCCCAACTCTTTTCTGGCTTTGGTTGCGTCAAGGTAAATGTGACGGGTCTCGCCAACCTTCGCCGGACCGAACGCCGGCGCATGCGGATAACCGGTGGCCTTTACCAGGGCATTGAAGATGTCGTTGACGGAGTTCGGGCGTCCCCAGCCGATGTTGTAAATGCCAGATTTGTGCTCGACCGTCACCGCCAGATAATTTGCGTAGGCGCAATCCCCGACGTATACAAAGTCCCGCGTCTGCTCTCCGTCGCCATTGATCGTCACGGGCTCACCGGCCATCATCTTCCCTGTAAAGATCGCCACCACCCCCGCCTCTCCATGAGGATCCTGCCGCGGACCATATACATTGGGGTAGCGAAGCACTGTGTAGTTCAAACCGTAGTTGACATGATACATGAACAGGTAATGCTCAACCGTATGTTTGCTCGCACCATACTGGCAGATCGGGTTGATCGGATGCTTTTCATCGCATGGGACGTACTCCGGTTCGCCATAGACTGCGCCGCCAGTTGAGATGTAGACGAAATGCTTTACGCCATATTCCCTGGCCAACTCGATCAAATGAATGGAACCAAGGATGTTGACATCCGCGTCGAACAGGGGTTGGGCGACCGACCGACGCACATCCATCTGCGCGGCGTGGTGACTGATGTAATCCGGCCTTTCCGCTTCAAAAATGTCGCGCACTTTGGGGTCGCGAATGTCCATTTTGTAGAACTTTGCCTGCGGGTTTATGTTGGACTCGCGTCCCGTCGAAAGGTCGTCCAGGATGACGACTTCGTAGCCCTTTTCAAGAAACACTTCCACAACATGCGAACCGATGAAGCCGGCTCCGCCGGTCACTAAAATCTTTGCCATTGTATTGATTTCCTTTATATAAATGGATTTAATATGCCCCGCGGCGTTGGATGACTGCCGGGATCGTCTGGAACAAAATCTGAAGATCAAGCCAGATGCTCCAATTGCGGATGTAATACATATCGAGCCGCACGCGCTCTTCGTAGGAAACATCCGAGCGTCCGCTTACCTGCCATACGCCGGTCATGCCCGGTAATACGGTCAACAGGTTCATGTCAAACTGCTTGTACATGGACACTTCTTCCGGCGAGATCATGCGAGGCCCAACCAGGGACATCTCGCGTTTGAGGACGTTGAACAACTGCGGAAGTTCATCCAGGCTGAATTTTCGCAGGAATGCGCCGATCTTTGTGACACGCGGGTCATCCTTCAACTTATGGTTCCTCGCCAGCTCTTCCTTCAGTTCAGGGTGCTGTTCCAGAACCTCGTCGCCATTGGTCACCATCGTGCGGAACTTATAGGCGTGGAATTGTTTCCCGTTCAAGCCCATCACCAGCCGTTTATGGATGATGGGACCCGGGGAGCTTCGTTTCACCATGAGCGCTGCTACTGCCAGGAACGGGGAAAGCACCAGCAAACTGCCCATTGCCATGACATAATCCAGGATGAACTTCATGATTGTATCAGAGCCGGTCAAGCGCACCTTGTTGACATACACCAGGGGCACGTAAGCAAACTCATTGACGGTCAGTCCGGTGGTCAGTATCTCATACAAACCGGAGGACATGCGGATATTGACCTTGTCCGACACGCCGTACTTCCTGAAAATCTCAAGCAGGTAGTCGCGCGTGGAAATGGCGCTTGAAGCCAGGATCACTTCCCCAACATTGTAACGCTCGATGACCTCGCCCAATTGCTCCACCGTACCCAACGACACAAGATCATGGAAAAGCGGAAAAGTGACCGGGGTCTTCTTATCCACAAACCCGACCAGATGCAAGCCCGATGTTTCCCATTTAAGCAACTGCTCCGCCAGCCATCTCCCTTCCTGATTAGCGCCAACGATAACTGCCGGGGTCAGGAAAAAACCGTATCGGCGCAGGGAATAAATCAACCGCCGCAGCAGGAAACGTGCCACACCCGCAAAAAGAAACGCGAAAATCCACGCCATCAGCAGCCAGCCGCGGGCAATAACAAGGTTGGGTTCAAGAAATCCCGCGATCACGATTAACAGGAAACCCACACCTGCCGAATTAAAAACTTTTGAATATTCCTGCGTACCCCCCAAAAGATTGTCCTTGGCATACAACCCGTTAATGGCAAAGATCACCAGCCAGAGGAAGGGCATCGAATATAGCAGGAAACGATATGTGGAAAAAGAGACGGTAGCCCTCTGGTCGAAAATCCACTCAAAAGCCACAAAACGGAAATAATACGCCACCCAGAATGCAAATAAGGTCATCATGGCATCAGAGAGGACCAAAGCCACAACGTACAATGCCCATTGCGTGTTCCTGGGGATCAGTGAATTGGCTTTCTTGATCTTTTTTGAAACAGCAATCAAAGGAAACTTTTCCATTTCTGAACGAATACTCACGAATGCATCTCCCTCTGCTTGGCGCAGAGAACCTTCAATAAAGAAAAAAGCTTTTAATCGCAAAGCATACCCATGACGCCTCGTGTATTTAAAAGTTACAGGGACATGGAGATCCTCATGTCCCGTGAAAATTCCCTGATTGTCAGACAATTCTAGCGGCGCTTCACGCGTCGGATCTGCCTGCTGGCGATCTCAACCGGCATTTTCCTGCTCTGAAGCAGACTTAACAACACCCGCACCCGGTCCTGACCGGAGATGTGAGTATCAAAGACCGCCTCATACCCCGCAAACGGACCGTCCTGGATCAGGACGGTATCACCCTGTTGGAAATTCTTCTCCTGATCGCGAAGGGTCGCATTATGCTGGTCAATCTGTTTCTTAAGCGCGACGATCAGGAGGTCCGGCACTGAAGCGGGCTCCCCGTCAAAACTGACCAGTCCCGAGGCGCCCGGCATCCAGCGCAGGTCCGAAACATTGACCGCGTCCAGATCCACATGCACGAACAGGTAATTTGGAAAGTAAGCACGAACCTTGCGTGCGCGTGGATTGACAGGAGTCACACGGAGAACCGGGAAAAAGACCTCCACACCGTGCGCCTGAAGCTGGCCGGCAAGGAAATCCTCTTTATTGGGTTTGCTTCGTATCGCATACCAGAAAGCAGTCATTCTCAAAACCTATATGTCATCGATAAAAGATAAGACATCAATCAATGATACCAAAATCATCACAACCCGCATACTACGGGTTGTGATGGAGTGTAGCGCAAAGGTTGTCAGACGGCGAGAGGTAATGCAAAGCGAGCCAGGCGGAGCCGCCCAGTGACATATCCGGAAAAACTGTTTTTGAAAGCGTTGCCGATCATGATTGTAAAACACCTGCACAAGATACATGAATTATTGAGTGTGTTGAACGAACCCGCGTTTGAAATGCAGCAGTTGCGTGGTCTGTTGAGCGAAAACGGACGATCTCCGTCTCGACGGACCTGGGAAAGGCGCTTGAAAGACTTGCCGACCTGCCTCCCAGCACAAATCGGCTGTTTTGGGCGGTATCTGGTTGAATTGATTGTCCCGTGGGCAACTTGCGGACGAGCCGTTGCCTTGGACAGCACCGTTTTGCGTTCCAAGGGCGGTATCTGGCACAAAAAAGACCGCGAAAAAGGAGAAGTTTCCCATTCTTCGATTGACACCGAAGCCCATTGGATGAAGTCGGGCTGGCATGATTGGGTCTATGGCTGGAAACTGCATATTGCCTGTATGGTGGCTTCCGTCTGGATCCCTTTGAGCGCCCAACTGACACCTGCCAATGAAGCCGATAACGAAATGGCGCCGGCCTTGATTGACGAACTACCTCCCGATGCTCGTTTCATCCTGGGTGGCCCTCACTATAATGCGCCTAACGTGCGTGAAGTCTGTGATCAAACGGGCCGCCTCTTGCTGACTACCCAATACGGATCCTACCCGTATACGGATCCAGGCGTGGAGATCCGCAGCATTTTCCTCAAACCACGCTCTCTGGAGATTGAAAATTTCAACGAACACTTCAAAGGCATCTTCGATGGGCGATGGACAGGTGCCCACCAAAGGATTGATCAATACGCAACGTTTCGCCTTAGAAAACAGCTTTCCAGAGCCAACTGTCACAGGCATTCGCTCCCCCCAATCAGCCTGCAAGAGGAGGTGACGACATCCCGGGTAACGGGCCTGCCCAACTTCCAACCACCAGCGTTGGATCGCTGTCATAGCAAATTCTGCGGTCTCGTGCGAGACACCCACGAGCACATAACCTTCATTGTATTGGACGTCATAGATCCCGTATGGAACTGCTTTGCCTTTGGCGTCACTTGGAAAATCGGTCTCCAGGACTTGTAAGGGTTGTTGTCGCCACGTGCGTCCGGGGTTGCGAAATTGCCCGATCAGTTCTTTTTTCTTGCAATCTACGCTCAAAACAGGCAATTTTCACTTCAGAAATCGCTTTCGTATGCGGATCAGATGACGCATTTGCTCGTCTCGTCTTTCATCCTGTTTTCGGCTGAGACGTTTTTGGTTGCTCCGGAGTGTGTATCTCAGTGTTCGAACCAGCCGAGGAATTGTACTGTGTCCAACTTGAAATCCTTTTATATTATTCTGCATTTTTTGTCTACCAACTTGCCTTACTGTATCGCTTCCAGCATGGCTTGGATTTGAATATCGGTTTGAAAGCCTTCATCAAGTCCATCTGATTTATGACCAAGCCTCAAATAGTTACGCACCGTGGGTTCATTAAACGATCGGTTTTGATCGAACCCACGATTCGAAACATCGATTTGCGAAACGGTTTTGATGTGCTGTAGGCATCGTTGCTTCCCTGAAAAATAACGGGCATCCTGATGATTTTATAGCCCCGATATATTTCTACCTGACACGAATGCAGGGGAAAACCTGTCGTAGTACATCTTTCCTTTCATTGGTGTTCCTCCACAAATTTAGTAGTTCTCCCCCACTCCACAATTACCCAAAAATACGTCTCCAGGCTGATGTAAAAGCGACCCCGATTCGCTACACTGATCATAGCGACCGACAGTCGCTTCAAGACAAATCCTGTCCAATTTGTTGGAGACGACAATGCCCAAAGGTATCCCCCTCACCAAAGAACAACAGGCAAGACGCCGCCGCGAGATTTTCCATAAGGTGGTCAATGTTTTCGTCAAGAAAGGATTTCACGAAACCTCCATGCAGGAAATTGCGCAAGCGGCTGGATTGGGCAAATCCACTTTATATGACTACTTCAAAACAAAAGATGAGGTCCTGATCTATTTTTTTGAAGACCAATTGACCAACATGACCGAAGAAGCGCAAAAGATCGCCCTGCAAAATCTTTCAGCAGACAAGCGATTACGCCAGATCACAGAAAAGTACCTTGAAAGTTTACAGGCAAACAAAAATCTGTTCCTGAAATTAATGCAAGAGTCGCAACGTTTGAAACTTGAAAGCCAGAAACAGGTACAGGAGAAAAGACACGCTTATCAGGATTTGGTTTGCGCACTCATTGACGAAGGCATCCGCGAAGGCGTCTTCCGCAAGGTGAATTCCCTGCTTGCCGCGCGACTGCTCATCAGTGGTATTTCGACCGTTATCTACGGTTCCCGTTCTACAGGTACCCCACAGGAGATGTTAAAGGAAACCCTGGATATTTTCTTCAAAGGCATTGAAGTCTGTAATCCATGAGCGAAAATGTTCGATAAGGAGTAAGTAAACATGAAACGCATTTTTACCTTGACCCTTCTAACCATCTTCATCGCACTGACATCCTGCACGCCTCCGACTCAGCCGACACCTGATTCAGTCCCGAGCGATATTCCCCAGGCGGACATGCCCAACCCCGCCTCCGCCTACTGCGTGGAGCAGGGATATACATCCGAGATCCGCACCGCCACGGATGGGAGTCAAAGCGGCGTGTGCATCTTCCCCGACGGAAGCGAATGTGACGAGTGGGCATATTTCCGCAGCGAGTGCGGACCTGCCAACCAGCCTGTCACGCCTGAATTCGTGGAAGAACCTCCTGCAATGCACGCATCCAGCGTTCCGATGCCGTTTGCTGTCCTCGTCAACACCGGTGACCGGCGCGGCATCACAGCCTATGACCGCTCAGGACTAGCACTGGGCGAATGGCAGACCGCGCCAATGACCGGTCAAGTTCATGCCGCCGGGGCGATCACGAACGGGGTCATGTCCACACCGTTGGTGTTCTGGGGCTGGGATGTGGAGAGCAACAGCAACACGCTGAACTTTAATCTCGGCGGAAATGTCGCTCCGTTGTTCAGCATCTCTGACCCTCCCATCATGTTCACCGGCATGGTCGGCGTACCCGCCAGCCCGGTGGTTGCCTATTCCACTTTGCAATACGAGGAGAACGGCGCGCTCATCCGCAGTAAGGTCTATCTCGGAGAATATCAGTCGCTGGCGTCGGCCTCGCCCACCCTGGTCATTGACAGCCGCGAGTCCGAATACATCACCCCGCTGGCCATCCGTGTCGCCGACCAAAAACCTGTTGGCATCTGGTTCACCTATCACCTGATGGGAATTGGCGGAACCCCTGCTTTGTACACCAACAACTCCGGGCTGTATTACTTCGACGTTTCTGCCAATACCGTGTACACATTTCTCGAAGCAGGCAAAAAACCGACCGACCTGTCGCCCAATCAGGCTTATGCCGCATGGGTTGATGGTAACTCCGGCGAAATGCAAGTCACCGATCTCATCAACGGACAAACGGTTTCGTTCCCCAAGCTACCCGAATCGGAACGGAGCGCGGGCTTTGGCATGGTCTCGCCCTCAGGCGGATATGTGGCTTGGGAGGAAGGGATCAACCTCATCCCGGGCGAAAAGGCACCGATATCTCACCGTCCGCATTGGAGCAATGGATGGGAACATCATTGGCGAATATCCGCATGTCAACTTTGCGAAGACATCCGAACTGGGCATGGAGACATCCATCCGATTGCTTGGCTGGTTGAGTGATGAAACCCTGCTGGTCGGCGTGAGTCAACTCGGCAAGGAAGGTGAGGCTGTGATCGTGGCTGTGAATGTCAATGCCAACGAAGTCACCCTCTTTGCCCGTGGAGAATTTGCCGGGTTTGCGTATCCGTAACCAGGTCCAGATGGAAGCGAGATGGTTATTACATCAACCGAAGGAGCAAACAATGTCTACAGTCAAGAACTCACTCAAATTGATTTTCCGCCTGGTATTGGCATCCATTGCCATGTTAATTGCCTATATTGGAAGCACGCTCCTCATTGATCAGTCTGAAATGACGATGACGCCCGAAGATGCGAGTTGGGCGGGCGTCGCGCTGGTTCTTGTTTCCATGATCAATGCGCTGGTATTGGCTTATCCCATTTTCCGCTCGCGCTGGCATGGATTGAAATTGATCGGCGCAGTCTTTCTGGTTCAGTTTGGCGTGGAGACATTTCTGACGCAGATCGAATCTCTCTACTTCAACCGGGCACTTCAGATCGAAGCAAGTGAGATGATCGGGCTTGTCTCTGCAGGCGCAGTCAGAGCATTGATCTTTGCCCCGCTGGCAGTCTGGTTCCTGGGGAGGATGAAGGGACCGGGAAAGCCTGAAGAAAAGATGCCCGCCTTGCAGGTTTCGGCCTGGATGTGGCGTTTTGCTGGCTTGACGATTCTGTATCCAATCGTCTATTTCCTGTTCGGCTACTATGTCGCCTGGCAATGGGAGGAGACGCGTCTGTTCTACAGCGGAACAAGGGACATTCTCCCGCTCGTCACTCACTTTCGAGGGCGTTCGCGTCAGACCCGTACTTCATCCCTTTCCAGTTGATACGCGGCGCAATATGGACTGCACTGGCAATGTTAATCGTGAACATGATGAAAGCGAAGCCCTGGGAATTGGCGCTGGCGGTCGCCTTGATCTTTGCGGGATTGCTATCCTCGGGAATCGGATTGTTCCCCAATCCATACATGCCGCCCATGGTACGCCAATCTCATTTCTACGAGCTCATGTCATCCATGCTTCTGTTCGGCGGTATTGCAGGCTGGACACTCCATCGAAAGAAACAACAAAGTGGACAAACACAGACTGCCAAGGCAATTCAAAGTCCGAACGTGAGCGCTGAGGCGAGATGATCGTCGCCACACCCACCTCGCAGTAAAAGGAACGACCATGCCTAAAAACTTGAACAACCAACAGAAAGATTCACTCATCCCCTTCTTCCTGCTCACCTTCCTCATCACCTGGGGGTTGGGCGCGCTCGCCATCTTTCTGCCTGTGCAATTTCAAGCGCTCGTTGGCGGGTTGACAGAAACAAGCCCGATCTACTTCCTCGCCATCGCCGCACCGACCATCTCCGCCACCATCCTGACCTTCGCACGGGATGGCTTGCAAGGTCTGAAGTCGCTGTACGCGCGGCTGATCCACTGGCGATTCGATCTCAAATGGTATGTGCTGGTATTGCTTGGGATTCCTGTGGTCGGATGGATTGCCGCGCGTATCACTGGCGCCAGTCCGCTGAAGCCGACCAATACCCCGTCAGAATTTCTCTGGCTGTTGCTCTACCTCCTCATCACGGGTCCTTTGTGTGAAGAACTTGGCTGGCGCGGATTTGCCCTGCCGCGCCTGCTCGATCGCTTCACTCCATTTACCGCCAGCCTGATCCTCGGCGCGATCTGGGGTGTGTGGCATCTGCCCTCGTTCTTCCTGGGTGGAATGGTACAGGCAGGCTTGTCGTTGCCGTTCTTCCTGCTCAACGCTGTCCTCCTATCCATCTTCGTGACCTGGGTATTTCAGCATACTGGCGGGAGCGTGCTGATTACGGTGCTGATCCACTTCACAGTGAACATCTGTGCATCCATCATTGGGGTTGCGGTTCCCGTGTTTGTTGCTTTGTTGCTGACAGTGGACATACTTATTCTGGTTTTTGACAAGCGGTTTGGCTGGTTTCAGCAAGCAAGATTTGATCATCACGTCCTTTTCGTTGGAGAAACAAAATGAACGCATCCAAACCCAAATTCCCCTGGCTCTATCTGTTCCTTGCCTATGGCCTGACGTGGATATTCTGGATTCCCGTCGCATTGACCCAGCAGGATTATCAAGAATCTTCTCTCCTGCTTGCCATAGTATTCCTTGGCGTCTTCGGACCAGGCATCGCGGGGATCTTTATGACCTACCGCGAACAAGGCAAACAAGGCGGGCGGGATTTCTGGCACCGCGTCTTTGACTTTCGAAGAATCAGCCTCAAATGGTATGCGTTGATTTTCCTGCTCTTTCCAGCATTGCATCTTATCGCCATTGCGATCAATCACTGGTTGGGCGGCAGTCCACCTGAGTTCGCGTTCATCAAAGAAGCCATCTCGATGCCCGCTGGCATACTGATTGTCGTGATCCTTTACCTGCTCCAAGCAGGTCTTGAAGAACTTGGCTGGCGAGGCTACATGCTTGACCGTCTGCAAGCCATTTGGAAACCGCTGACCGCGTCGCTTGTTCTTGGAGTTGCTCATGCGTTCTGGCATCTGCCGCTCTTCTGGATCGTTGGGACAAATCAAAGCAGATATATATCTGGCATCGATTTCACGCTGTTTATCGCCTTTGTGGTTGCAGGTTCGTTTTACAACACCTGGTGCTACAACGACAATCGGCGCAGCACGCTGGCGGTTATTCTGTTGCACACAGTAGCGAACTTAGCGCTGGACACCTTCCTGTTGCCTGGAACAGGGGAATATATTTTCAAGATCGTGGCAGTGTTCGGCGCGGTGATGATCGCTGTCGCATGGATGCTTCCATCGTGGAAGCGGAAACAAGCAACTTCAATTTGAATGGAGTAAGCAATGACAACTCAAGCTGTAACCACAAGTCTCACTGGAAAAGAAACAACACAACCAAACTGGATTCAACGCATCGGACTGTTCCTCCTGTTCCTGCTGTGCGAAGCCGCGATCTTCATCTTCGGGTCGCACTACTTCGACGTCTATCCAACGAACAAAAACCTGACCTTCAACCTGGCTATCGCTACCATATTCCTCGTCGTCTCATTGTGGTTCAAATTTGACAAACGCTGGAACAAGTATTGGCAACTTGCCTTCGCGTTTTTCATCGCATCGCTTGCCACTCCGATCAGCGCGGTCTCCGGCAGTTGGGTTCGGACAGTATTGAATTGGTTCGCCGTGACAGCGGATACATCCAAGGGATTGGCCATCGATAAAATCTGCGAGATGCTGATAAAGACACTTCCGATCCTCGTGCTGGTCAAACTCTCAGGCGCGGACTTCGGTTCCGTATTTCTGAAGCGCGGGAACCTGAAAATGGGTTTGGGCATTGGCGCGCTTGTATTCTTCTTCCTCGGAACAGCCACGTTCATGTTCGCCGTGGAACGCTTCACCAGCGTGGATACGCTCGTCGCGGCGGTCATCTGGGGACTGGTCTTTTCCTTAGTCAACGGTTATATGGAAGAACTTTGGCTGCGCGGCATCTTCCTCAAACGCTTTGCACCGTTGATTGGAATCAACGGTGGGGTCTGGCTCACATCCATCATATTTGCGTTCGATGCACAGCTTCGCTTTTTATTTCGATCCCTTCGCGCTGACCTTCTTTATGGTGAACACCCTCGCGCTGGGACTGGGGTGCGGCTACCTGATGATGAAATCAGACAGCATCTTGGGGCGCGGTGGTGATCCACGCCGCATCGGACTTCTTCCTGTTCGTCGCGGTGTTGGCAAACGCATAGTTCAAAGCCCAGGAGAAAATATGGACCACGTTGTATATCTCGACGCGCAAGCAAAGGAACTTGAAAACCTGCTCTCTGGAAGCAAGACCATGATCATTCGCGGCGCAACAGGACGCAAACTTCCACACGGGCGCGTGGATGCAGGCGACATGCTGTACTTCATCAACAATAATGCGGAAGGAATGGTGCGCGCCAAGGCAAAAGTGAAGAGCGCCTTTCATTCCGAGAAAATGACCGAAGATGAGTCCCATGCGCTGGTGAAAAAGAATCAGCCCAAATTAAGTCTGACCGAAAAACAGATCAAGCGCTGGGCGGGCAAGCGTTACATCGTCCTGATCGAAGTTGCCGACGTAAAGGAAATCCATCCGTTTGCCATTGATAAAAGCAAGTACGGCAACATGGACGACTGGCTGCCTGTGGAAAAGATCGAGTCAGTAACTATAAAGTGACACAAAGGCAAGAAATGAAAACGACCAACCGCCGAAACCTTTTCATCCTGGTATTTGCCCTGCTTGTGGTCATGCTGGGATTCGGCATGGTCATCCCCGTCTTCCCGTTTCTCATCGACAAACTCGGCGCGAGCGGAAGCACGCTGGGCATCCTCGTTGCCACCGCCGCGCTGACTGAATTCCTCTTCGGTCCCATCTGGGGCAGTATCTCCGACCGCGTCGGGCGTAAGCCCATCCTGATGATCGGTATGTTCGGTTACGCCCTCGCCATGTTTGCATTTGGTATCGCCACAAAAATATGGATGTTACTCGTGTTCCGCGCCCTCTCAGGCATTCTCTCCTCCGCCACCATCACCACCACGATGGCATACATCGGTGACAGCACCTCCGAAAAATCGCGCGGCGGCGGGATGGGCATCCTCGGCGCGGTCGCAGGCGCAGGGACGGTGATCGGTCCAGGCATCGGCGGATTACTCGCGGGCGGTTCCCTCTCGACCCCGTTCTTTGTTTCCGCTTTATTGGCATTGCTTTCCCTTTTGCTGGTTGCCCTGCTCCTCCCCGAATCATTGCCTGTTGAATCTCGCGCCGCGCAGGGACAGAAAATCAAACTCGTCCGCTTCGACGAACTCTGGCGTGCGTTGACGGGTCCCATCGGCTTGCTTCTCCTCATCGCATTCCTGGCGACCTTCGGCACCAGCAACTTTGAATCGGTCTTCGGCTTGTACATGCTCAAAAAACTGGACTACGGTCCCGAACAAGTCGGCGGCATCCTGGCGTTGGTCGGCGCCATCGCGCTGATTGGGCGCGGACTGCTGACGGGCTTCGTCACCTCGCATTGGGGCGAACCGACCGTCATCAAAGCATCGCTCATCGTCGGCGCGGTCGGTTTCATCTTCTTATTGCTTGCCAATACCTACGCCACAGTCCTATTGACCACTGGCATCTTCACCTGCTCGATCACCTTCCTGCGTCCATCCATTCACTCGCTCACATCTAAGCGCACCACCGTCGGGCAGGGCGCGTCGATGGGACTAAGCAACTCCTTCGTCAGCCTGGGGCGCGTAGCGGGGCCCATCGTCGCGGGCATCATTTTCGACATCAACCCGAATTACCCGTATCTCAGCGGCGCTATGATCCTGTTCATCGTCTTCATCTTGAGCCTGATCTGGATCAAGGACGAACGACCATTATCCGTTGAGCTCAAAACCGCAAAGGAGAAAACATGACAACAGAAAAACGAATCAACCTAAAAGAGAAAAGAAAATAATTTCATGAAAAGAATTACTTGCGGGATCGTCCCAAACGGCGTAGACCTTTGGTCAGGGAGGGACAGCAAGAATTAAGCAAAATGGAGATAACCATGTCTACTTATGTTCTCAAACTTTCTGACCCTCAAGCCACCCTTGAAAACGTCGGCGGCAAAGGCATGTCGCTGGCAAAAATGATCGGTGCAGGATTCCCCGTCCCAAACGGATTCCACATCACGACCGAAGCCTACCGCGCTTTCGTGGATGCCAACAACTTGCAGGCGAAGATCCTCACTGCACTCAAAAATGTGGACACAACGCTTCCTGTGTCGCTCGAAACTGCTTCAACATCAATTAGCCGATTCTTCGCTGACGCCGCCATGCCAGACGAAATCGCTAATGCCATCCAAGGCGCCTACCTGACACTTGACACTTCGCACCTGACACTTCCTGTCGCAGTAAGATCCTCCGCCACTGCCGAAGACCTGCCCGAAGCCTCCTTTGCTGGACAGCAAGAGACCTTCCTCAACATTCACGGCGAAGAAGCATTGCTCGACGCAGTGAAAAAATGTTGGGCATCGTTATGGACTGCGCGTGCCATCGCGTATCGCGCCAAGCAAAATATTGACCCTGATTCCGTCGCGCTCGCAGTCGTTGTTCAAGAGATGGTGGACGCGGAAGCCGCGGGCATCCTGTTCACCGCGAATCCCATCAACGGACATCGCGATGAGATGGTCATCAACGCCGCCTGGGGACTTGGCGAAGCCATCGTCGGTGGACTCGTTTCACCTGACACCATCGTCGCCGATAAAGCCACGGGCAAGATCAAAACGTATGATGTTGCGGAGAAGACCGTCATCACGGTTCGGACAGAAAAAGGCACGAGGGAGGATCCGCTCGATGACGCGCGACGCAGGTCAAAGGTCATGAATGAAGCGGATGTCGTCGAGTTGGTGAACATCGCGCACAAAATCGAATCCTTCTATGGCAAGCCGCAGGATATCGAGTGGTGTCGCACAGATGGTCATTTCTATATTGTGCAGTCGCGTCCAATCACCACGTTGCGAGATTTGGAAGTCCCTGCGCCAACCAATTGGATAACTGCCCAAAGGCGCGTACGCGGTCATGCGCAATAACATCGTCGAGTTGATGGCGGACCCGCTCACGCCATTGTTTGAAACGTTCGGTCGTTCAGCGATCAACACCAGCCTCTCGCGTTTGATGGACGAGTTGTTTGGGATGCGCGGCATCATGCCGCCCGAGATCATCATCGTGGTGAACCATTATGCCTACAACAACGGCTCTGTCAGTGCGAAGGGCATGGCGCGCCTGATGTTCAGCATGGGCAAGATCGCACGGATGATGTTCACTGGCGCTGTGGAACGTTGGACTGAGCATGGAAGACCGCATTACCTTGAAACAGTTAACAACTGGAACGCGACAAACTGGCGTGAGTTTTCTTCAACTACGCTAATGGAAAGCGCAAAACAATTGACCGAATCCGCGATCGACGCGTACGGCGCGCTGGTCTCGGGCGTCATTCCCGCGGCATGGATCACCGAAGCCGTATTCACGAACGTTTACAACCGATTGATCAAACGCCGCGACGATCCATCTGCGCCCACTTATTTACTGGGGTACGATAGCCTGCCCATCCGCGCGGACAAATCGCTTTACAGTCTGGCAGAATGGGTGCGGCAGAATCCTGCACTGTCACAATGTCTTGAGCGGACATTGACATCACAATTGGTTGCATTTTGTGAGAGTGGACAAGCCCCTGGTGATGTCACGCCCGCCTTATGGCAGGATTGGCTCGTACGCTTCCATCAATACCTGCGCGAGTACGGATACATGCTGTATGACCTGGACTTTGTTCATCCCGTTCCAGCCGACGATCCGTCGCCTGTGCTGGATGCGCTCAAACTTTACCTGAGCGAACAAGGCACCAACCCATACACGCGCCAGCGTGAGTTCGCGGAACGACGTGAGCAAGCTGTCGATGGCGATGAGAAACGCTTGAACGGGCTGGCGGTTGAAATGGTTCAACAAGTATCTTGCCTCTGCCCAGAAATATGCCCCACTGCGCGAAGACGGACTGGCCGAGATCGGGCTTGCCTATCCGCTCATCCGTCAGATGTTGCGTGAACTTGGAAATCGCTTTGTTCAAAACAATGTAATTCCAAATCCCGATGAGATCTTCTGGCTGACACAAGATGAAGTTCTCCAGACCGCAACACGGCTGGACGCGGGGCAGCCCGTGGAGTCACTCGCAGAGAAGATTCCACAGCGCAAAGCGGAACATCGCGCCGCGCTGAGCGTCAGACCGCCGATGATGCTGCCGCAAATGAAGATCTTCGGCTTTGACTTGATGTCGCTCAAGGATAAGCGCGGACGCCGCAACAGGGGCGATGTGATCAAAGGTGTCGCGGCAAGCCCCGGCGTGGCAAGCGGCGTTGCCCGCATCCTGCATGGTCCTGAAGATTTCGGTCAAATGAAACCTGGCGATGTATTAGTCGCTCCGATCACCACACCCGCATGGACTCCGCTCTTCGCGATGGCTTCCGCGGTCGTGACCGATATCGGCGGTCCGCTTTCGCACGGTTCCATCGTAGCGCGCGAATATGGCATCCCAGCCGTGCTTGGCACGGGCGTGGCAACACATCGCATTCATGGCGGTGACATCATTGAAGTGAACGGGACTGAAGGCAAGGTTTCCATCAAAGCCCGTGCCACCCCGCAGGGCAAAGCCACTCAATGGATTCCGCCCAGCCCGAAAGGCATGTATATGCGCGGCAGTCTGTGCGAGCATCTGCCCAATCCCGTGTCGCCGCTGTTTGGCACGCTCGGCATTCGCATGGTCAACATCCCCACCAAGGAGATCGGCGAAATGGCGCTTGGTATTGGCGGCGGCGGTTACCAGTATCGCCTCATCAATGGTTACGTGTATCTTGGCATGGAACTGACCTGGCGCGAATGGGTCTCAATGGCAAAAAACTCTGGAGCGCTCACGCGCACGATGTTCAAGACCAGCCACGAGACCTGGCTGGAGGCGCGCAAAGAACTCATCGCCGCGGTCGCTTTGCAGGACGAAAAGGATGTAAAGACTCTTTCACCATCCGCTTTGCTCGAAGGTGCACGCAAACTGATGATCGCGATCGGCAAGTTTTACACGGTCATCCAGGCAAGCACCTTACCCGCCGCCACAGGCGGTGAGATGATGTTCACGCGCCTCTACAAAATGGTCAGCCGCAAAGATGAGCCTCAAGCCGAAACACTTTTATTCGGACTTGAGACTACCCCCCTGCGTGCGGAAAAATCCTTGTTCGACCTGGGGATGTGGACTCTTGAACATCCCAGCCTGCGCGACTTCACGCTTCACACTTCGACCGAGGAACTGGTCGCCGCGCTGGAAACAGAATCCACGCCCGAGGCGATTCCCGCCGCAGACTGGTGCGAGTTCAAGCGCCGCTTTGAAACATATCTCGATGAGTTTGGTCACACCACCTACGAATTCGACTTCATGAATCCCACCCCTGCCGAAACCCCCGCCGTGATCCTCGATGCGCTCAAACTCTACAGCGAAGGCAAAGGCAGTGACCCGTACGCTCGTCAACGCGAAGCAGACCAACAACGTGAACAGACATTTATAAGTATCCGAAACCGCTTCAAATTGGTCCCCAACCGCTGGTTCGATAAATCAGCCAATTATGCAACGCGCCTGGGACCCGACCGCGAAGACAGCATCGCAGACCTGGGCATGGGTCATACCACTGTGCGTCGCATGCTGGGCGAGTTGGGCAAACGCTTTATCGCGCAAAGCGCCATCAAAAACGCGGACGATATTTACTGGCTCTTCGAAGACGAAGTGAGTGAACTCGCATCCCTGCTCGAACGAAATGAAGTCCTGCCCGATCACTCTGCCCGCGTTACTGAACGCAAAGCCGAGTGGCACGCGCGAATGAAACTCATCCCGCCCGTCATGTTCCCCGAAAAATCGATCCTGGCAAAGATGCTGCCGTGGAACCGTGCCAACACCACCAGCAACGTGCTGACGGGCGTAGCCTCCAGTGCGGGCAAGGTAACAGGCACGGCGCGCGTCCTGTTCGGACCTGAAGACTTCGGCAAGATGAAACACGGCGACGTGCTGGTCACCGTCACCACCACCCCCGCGTGGACTCCGCTCTTCGCCATGGCATCCGCCATCGTCACCGACCTGGGCGGACCGCTCAGCCACAGTTCCATCGTGGCGCGCGAGTATGGCATCCCTGCCGTGGTGGCAACAGGCATCGCCACGCGCCGCATCATGGACGGTCAGACCATCACGGTGGATGGAAGCGCAGGAACGGTGGAGTTACTTGAAAGGATCGGTTGATGATGAGCGTTATGACCGTTGAAAATGTTTCGACATTCTTCTAGCGTAGATTGGAACAGAAAGGAAAATTCCAATGTCACACGAAAACTATTTGCATCGCAGGAACCAGTTCATAAGATCGTTTGATAGGTTACTTGCTCGCGTAAAGCCATCGGTTATTTCATGGCTTGGCAAGGAGCAGGCTGAAAGGTTCATGGCGAGTCACGCCAGGAATATGAAGCCTTGATCCCCCGCATCCCCTTCATTGGAAACAGTTTGGCGACGCTCAGTTTCTTTAAGCCGGTGACCCGCTACCTTGCTGTATATCGTGCCCTCCAAAAGCAGGGACGAACCGTCGAGGAGGCTGGGCGCCTGATCTATCGCATGGGTACAGAAGAAGCGCTGGCGATTCCGCCTCTTGGCCGTCGGATCATGGAAGTTCTATGGTTTTCCCGGTGGCTCAGGAAATTGGTCAAAAAAAGGGCAATCAAGTCGCAGCGACGCATATACCCGGCCGACTTTGTTATGAACTACGTGGAAGGCGACGGTCAGGAGTTCGATTATGGGGTCGATTACACCGAATGTGCCAACTGCAAATTCCTTCAGGCCGAGAACGCCTTCGAAATTGCCCCGTATGTGTGTGCGACAGACAAGCCAATCAGCGAATTGATGGGCTGGGGCTTGTACCGAAAGACAACCATCGCGGATGGATCCCCGATATGTAAATTCCGTTTCAAGAAAGGCGGCATAACGCAAGTGGTAATCCCTCAATCCTTGCTGACACCGCTTGGGATAAAAGATTAAAGTATTGACAAGATGTAAATGTAAATAACATGAAAGGAGTTTGCCATGTCCACCAACAATTATCGAGTCCATCGCTTTGACCTCGCATGACCGCCGATCAAAGCAAACTGGAACAGTTCCTGAATAGCCTGGAAGGCGAGATCATCGCGATCATTCCAAACGTCACGGTCACACCAATGACCTGGGCATCCCGCGTGGACTTTCTGCTCATCGTGGAAAAGATTGCATAGAAAAATATGAACATAAAACTCTTGGTCGGAGTTCTAGTAGTATCCCTGTTGACCGCCTGCGCCGCGCCCCCGACGCCAACGCCTGCCCAGCAAGTTGACATTGCCAACCCCGCCTCCGCCTACTGTGTGGAGCAGGGATACCGTTCCGAGATTTGTACTGCGAACGATGGCAGCCAAAGCGGCGTGTGCATCTTCCCCGATGGAAGTGAATGTGACGAGTGGGCCTACTTCCGCGGTGAGTGCGAACCCGTCAGCCAAACACCATTGCCAGCCAATCCACCGCCCAAAACCTGGGTGAAATTGTTCGAGGGTTCCAACTATGGCGCATTCCTAGGGGTCACCCTGACCGGGGATGGGAATATCCTGGCCGTCGGCGCGACCAATCACCTGCACATGCCACCGTATTCTGGGGATGCCCTCTTCATGAAATTGAGCATCGCAGGCGATGTACTCTGGGAACGTACCTGGGGTGGTGACGGGTATGATCAGGCGGATTCGGTGGTACCGAGCCGGGGAGGGAGGGTACTACATTTTTGGCGAAACCGATTCCTACAGCGCTGGCAATAGGGATTTCTTCCTCCTGAAAATCACCAAAGATGGCGAAGAGGAATGGTATGAAACATACGGCGGACCGGGCAGAGAGTGGCCCTACGGGATGCTTCCTCTTTCGAATGGTGACCTGCTGCTCTATGGATTCACGGAAACCGTCGGAGGTGGGAGGGATGAATTTGCCATCCGTGTTGCGCAGGACGGCAGCATCATCTGGGAATACACTGTTGAAAATCCCGGTGAGGAGCTTGTGCTGGATGTTCTTGAGACTCCGGAAGGGAATCTCGTCATCGCTGCGAATGTCGAGGAGGATGGCAAACTGGTGAAGCTCGATGCCGGCGGAAAGATCGTCTGGACACAGCGTTACGAACTCCCCGGCTGGCAGTACGCCTCCCAGATCGCCGAAACCGATGACGGCGGATTCCTCCTGACGGGTTTTTCAATGAGCCCCAACCGGCAGGCGGATACCTGGCTTGCCCGTTGCACTTCGACCGGCGAACTGGTTTGGGAGACCTCCTTCGGGGAAGCAACCTTCGACGATTATGCCAATTCCATGATCCGCCTCAGCGATGGAACCTACCTGATCGGCGCCATTGCGAACGGGGTGCTACTCAGCCGCGTTGACGAAGATGGCAATGTCCTTTGGAGGCGATCCCTGCTCGATCCGCGGACCGTGTATGGCGGTATGGCGCTGGCAGAGCTCGAGATCGAGGCTACCTCGTTGCTGGCCTGATCGAAATCATAGGCGGTCGCTCCTATGATGCGCTCATCCTGAGAACCGATGCAGAGGGACGGGTTGGAGAGTAGCGAAAACGCGTCAGACGATGAGATGCTTGTGATGCTGAATCAGGCAAAAGGTCATATGGAGCGAAATGTCGCATCTCAAAAGGCAAATGTCGCCCGAATGTCGTCCACACGACGTTGTGATTCTGAGCCCGATTTCTATAATGGGCATTAAATTCCGAAAGGAGTAAAAAACATGAACCAACCTGATCTCGGACTCAAAGTCTCGGAACTGCGCCAGCAAAAAGGCCTGACGCAGGAACAACTGGCGGAACGCTGTGAAGTCAGCGCCCGCACCATCCAGCGCATCGAAAGCGGCGAAGTGGACCCGCGCGCCTATACCCTGCACTGTCTGGGCGAAGCGCTCGAATTCGACTTCGGCGAGGAGAACACCGGCAACGAGAATCTCTGGCTGGCTATCCTGCACCTCAGCAGCATGTTCTGCATCGTCATCATTCCGCTTGCTGCTGTGGTCGTGGAAGAAGAATCAATCCTACAAGATCGACCAGCACGGACGCCAGGTGCTCAACTTCCAGATCACCATGACGCTGTCGCTCTTTGCCGCATTGTTCTTCATGCTCGTCGGCTTGCCTGCGCTAGTCCTGTTGAACATGGATATGGGAGAGGGATTTGTCATACTGGCTTCAACTCTGGCTATATTCAGCATCCTTCCCTTCATCTTCATCGGCATCTTCTGCACCTACCAGGGCGTGGTCAATGCCATGCGGGCGCTGTCGGACAAACCCATCCGACTATGCGTTGAGCATCCCATTCGTCAAATGAATCAAATCAGGTGACAGTCATCTTGCAGATGACAGTCACCTGAAGAGAATGACTGGCTTATGACCAAAACCATGTCATAGCGAGAGAGAAGCAAGAGGAATAAAATGGAATCCCTGACTAACAATATTAAAGAGAAAAGAAAATTCCAGCTTCACGAGCATCCCTGGTTTCCCTGTTGGCAGTGGTGATGACCATTGTCGTGTCAATCATTTTGGCAAGTAATTTGGTCATGTGGATGGGATTATCGCTTTTCTCGTCCACTGGTCAGTTTGCCCATACAATAACCTTTCAAATTCTGACGGTCTTCATCTTCGTGCCTTTCGTTCTGCGCCTGCCGAAGGGGAAAAGAACCTACCGGCAGTACCTGGATGACATCGGATTGACCAGGGTGCAGCCGTTCGTCCGGCTCGTCCTGCTGGGGCTCTCCTGCTACATCATCCTGGCGCTGTCGCAGGCCGCGGCGTCATTTGTGTACCGGTTCTCTGAAGGGTTACCGATAACCTGGAATTTTATCCGGCAGGTCTTCGATCTTTCAGGAGACCTGCCTCCCGGTTCGCCGAGTCTTCTTATCTCCTTCCCATCCATCTTTGAAGAGGCAGTGTTCAGAGGCATCGTGCTGACGGTTTTCCTGGGAACAGTATTCAGAACGCAAGGCGATCATCTTTTCGGCGCTTGGCTTCGGGCTGATGCACCTGCTTAATCTGGCAAGCGGGCGTGAGCTGGTGTGGGTGATGGGGCAGGTTGTTTGGGCTTTTATCCTGGGTCTGTTCTACGGCTACGTGTTCGTCAGGACACGCAGCCTTCTGCCTCCGATGATCGTCCACTACCTGGGTAATGTGTTCATCGGCTCGTTGACCGGCTATATGCAGAGCAGGGCTTCCATTGAGATGCAGGCTCTGTATGGCATTATATTTTCGCTCGGTATTGTTCCAACAACCTTGATGATTTTGTGGACCAGATTCTTCGTCGTCAAGATGGCTGACCAGTGGTCAGTCTCCAGGATTCAGTGAGACAAACGTTGAATTTCACCGAACGGTGAGGAAAGAAATTATGTCTAATCGTCGGCGGCTGGCGCGCGAACGGCTTGAATATTATCTGGTTTATCTGATCCTGGCGTACCGGCGTCTGATCCTGATTGTCGGATTGATCTTGCTGGTATTTGCCATCGCAAACATATTCCTAAATCGAATTGCAGGTTTCGCGGCTTTGTTGCCAGCCATTTTCCTGCTCCTGTTGAGCAATTCCTACAACCGTCGTACCTACACCGCCCACTTGGGAGCATGGATAGGAACACTCTGGAGATATGATGACTGAATTCATGTAATGCCTGGTAGATCGTTTTTTGCTGATTCACAAATAAAAAGTCAGGACAGTATGTCCAATGTTCACCTTTTGATAAGCCTCATTTTCGCAACCTTGTTGCTTGCATCCTGCAACACGGAGTACCCGCAGTCCTGTCCAGCCAGCACGCCCGTCAGATTGCTCGACGCCGATGAAATCGCCAGCGACGACAGCTTACCCTTCCGTTTCCCGCTCGAAGAGTCCACGATTGATTATGAACCTCTTCTTCGGTTGGTTCGGCGTTTCCAACGAATGTCCTCCCAATATGCCAGACTGTTTTAAATATTCTGAGATTCAATTCCATGCCGCTGAAGATTACAAACGTCCCGCCAGAATCCGTCTACGCGATGGCGGACGGACGCGTCAGTTTCTCAGGGACAGCGGGCGGCTACGGCTGGCTGATCATCATTGACCATCCGCAGGCAACCTGTACTCGCTCTACGGGCATCTCAGTCCCAGTCGTTGGAAACAGGCCTCAAGTACGGATGTGAAGCGAGGCGATTTGATCGCCTATCTTGGTGACCCCGATGAAAATGGCGGCAGTGAGAGAGTCCGCTGGAACCGCATCTCCACTTTGGGATTCGCGCCGGTCAACGCGACGATTATCCCGGCAGAGGCGAGTGGCGCTGGATGGCTGGCTGGATCCGCCTCTGTCCCGCAGGATATCGGTTGGTTGCAACCTTCCCTGGTCATCACCAGCCAGGAAATTCCCATTGGCGGCTATCCCCAGCCCGAGGTCCCGTTTTGGATTCGCTGGGGACAGGAACTGCTCATTACGAGTCTCTACTCGATTTGCGGAGCAGGCATCCTTGTTGGAACGATCAGGAAAAAATCGCGGTTTTTCCTTATCTTTCCGGGCTTCCTCCTGATTGCAGCTGGAATCGTCCTGCACAACAATCGAATATTGAGCACCTACGCTTTGCTTGTGATTGGAATTCTCCTGCTGGTCGTTGGAATTTACCTGTCCATTCGGCGATCCACTTCCAGACCGTTCGATAAAACGTAAAGGAGAATTGTGAAATGTCCCGCATCAAATGTTTCAACTGGAAATACACGCTCGTATTTGCTTTCCTGTTCCTCATCAACCTACTGCCACTGATCACTGAGAAACCTTATCAGCCACAGGATACGCAGGATGTAATCATCGATCTCCTGATGGTGTCCATCCTTCCCTATCAGGCTTATGGAGCGATCTTTCACATCGCAACATTGCTTCTCGTGTTCGCCATTCTCTGGAAACCCGGCAGGCTGGGACGGCTCATGGCTGGCTACATCGGCGTCAATTACTTCGTCATCGCCGCGGCACAAACCATGGGACAAACCGAGAAATACGGCTTTGTGATTCACCTCTCCGCGCTTTTGACCATGCTCATTTTGGGAAGCACGTGGCTGGTCGTCGCGTTTCGGAATGACATGAAACCAACTTTCAAGAAACCATCCCTGCTCGAATATGGATTGATCGCGCTCGCCCTGCTGGCATTCTGGGGACCCTACGCTGAAGTGGACGGGACGATTCGTCCGCGCTTCGACCTGCTCCTGTTACTAACCGGTTCAGACTACGGCTTGACCTTTTGCTTCACCACGCCGGTCTTCCTGCTGGGACTGATTTTCATTTACCCAAATGTGAATCAATTCGCATATCGCATCACCGCCTTCAGCGGATTGCTCTACGGCTTGTTCAACCTGACGCACTGGTTCAACCCCGCCGCGCAATGGATGGGATTCCTGCACCTGCCGTTGCTGGTCATTTCCATCTACGCTTTGATCCTGCCGCGATTAACAACCGCCCGTGTTCGCGTGGTTCGCACGCGCGGCATAGTGGAATTACACACCTGAACAGGAGTCAGACATGAAAAGAAAGATATGGATCGTTGTCCTCAGCATTCTGGGCTTGATCATCCTGATCCAGCTTGCTGGAATGTTGCTCGCGCGGCTGGGTGTTCCGGTTTATTACATCCAATCGGATGGCAACGGCATCCAACTGGTTCGCAGCACTCCTCAGACACAATCCCTACCTGCGCTGCAGCCGAACAATGCCGCACCCTTGATGGAAGATGCTACTCCTTTCATCATCGACACCGATATGGCTGGTGATGATTGGATGGCAATCCTGTATCTCCTGCAACGCCCGGATGTGAACGTCGTTGCGATCACGGTCACAGGCACGGGCGAAGCGCACTGCGCTCCGGGGATCCGTAACGCTCTCGACCTGGTCATGCTGGCGGGGCGTCCAAAAATCCCGGTCACTTGCGGACCTGAGTCCCCCCTGATGGGAGACCATGCCTTCCCGACAGAATGGCGGGATGCGGTGGACAACCTGTTCGGTCTGTCCCTACCCAGAAATCCCACCCAACCTTCCAGTGACTCTGCGCCGGATATGATCGCCCGTCTGCTTCGAGAGTCGGATCAAAATATACATATTGTGGCACTGGGACCGCTCACAAATATTGCCGAGGCATTTGATGGGAATGCATCTTTGAACAATTATCTCGAGATGCTGACCATCATGGGTGGCGCAGTGAATACCCCTGGCAATGTGGGACCGGTTCTCAACATCGAAAATCAATACGCCGAGTGGAATTTCTATGCCGATCCCTATGCTGCAAAGGTCGTATTCGACACCGTGTCGCCTATTACGCTGGTTCCGCTCGATGCAACCCAATATGCCCCCATGACCATGGATTTCTATAAGCAAACAAAAAAGGACCGTACCACCCCGGCTGCGGAATTTGTATATCGAATCCTTACACAAATTGAAGATCGCATTCGACAAGGTGGTTACTACTTTTGGGATCCGCTCGCCGCGGTCATTGCCTCAGACGGGAGCCTTGCCAACTTCCAGGACTTGCCACTTGTTGTAATTGCAGAGGCAGGTCCAGATAGTGGACGGACACTAGAAAACAAGGACGGGCAATTGATTCGCGTGGCAATCTGGGCGGACGCCTCCCGGTTCGAAGAACTTTTTTTGGATACGCTGAACGGACGGCTGCCATGAGTTTGAGAGACTGCACTGGGGCCATCGAGCACGGTCTCATGAATATTGCGACGCTGGCTTTCATGATTCGATGCGTAATCGGATGATAATAGAAAGGAAGGTATCTTGTGACAGAGCAAACAGAATCCGCCAGCGAGGCACTTGCCCTTTACGCAGACGGGCCTGTACAACTGGAAACGGTCTTGGCTGGTCTGGCTGAATGGGACCTTGACCTCGCCATGCACAGAGATTCCTGGTCCATTCGCCAGATCGTTCATCATATCGCAGATGGTGATGACATCTGGAAGATCTGCATCAAAGCCGCGCTTGGAAATAATGATGGCGAATTCACGCTGCAATGGTATTGGGACAAGCCGCAACTGGAATGGGCCGTGAATTGGAAATATGCCAGCCGCGGCATCGAGCCATCACTGGCGCTCCTGCGTGCGAACCGCCGTCACATTGTCGAGTTGGTCTCACTGACGCCCGGGGCGTGGGAAAAGTCAATTTGGCTGAAGCCGCCAAAGGGGCGGAAAGAACGTATCACCGTCGGCTGGATCATCGCAATGCAGGCTGGGCACATCGTGGATCACATCAAAGACATTCAAAATATCCTACAGGCATACAAAAATGAAAATCATCAAACCGAATCCTGACGAACATCTTCTACCGATCGCGCAATTGGCCGCAAACGCCTTCACCGGCGGGCAGTATGTGGAGCAATTTTGCCAGAACTATATTGGCAATAGTCATTATGATTGGAATGTGTCGCGTCTCGTTATGGATGGCGACCAAGTGATACACCACTGGGGCGTGTGGGGATACCAGATGCGATTGGAGTCGATTCAACTCAAGGTGGCAGGCATTGGCGCGGTCGTGACCCATGAGCAATATCGCAAACAGGGATGGATGCACAAAGCCGCGCAGGACTCCTTCGATGCAATGATGGAGGCTGGATACGACCTTAGCATTCTGCGCGGCAGGCATTACGTCAAGATGGGATACGCGCGCGCCTGGAACTATGTCAACTATCGCTTCACACCGGACGATATTGCCGGAGTGGAGATCAAAAAGCCCTATCAACCTCTCAGTCCGGAACGCATCCCTGAAATGGACAAACTCTACAACCGGATACACGCCTCTTTCTCAGGGACAGCTGTCCGGCCGACATATTGGAATCGCCACCCTGAAGATATCGGTGTGTATGCATGGTTTGATGGTGACGGAAGACTTGAGGGATACATCCGTGCCTTCCCTGCCGAGGACAACCCAAAATCGCTCCAATGTCTCGAATCAGCAGGCGATCCGCGACAGGGACTAGCGGTACTGGCTGATCTGTTCAAAAAAGGCGATTACGAAAAAATGACCTGTTTCACCCTGCCTTACAGACATCCTATGTTGCAGTATCTTCGAAGAGGCGCGTGCATTGTGGAAGACCGCTATTTCGATATCTCTGGCTGGCGAGTGCGGATCGTCAACCTGCATGGCGCGTTGAAAAAAATGACGCCCCTGTTGGAAGCGCGGTTATCGCAATCGCAGTTCGCGGCATGGAACGGGGCCTTGCATTTGGACGGCGGTCAATGGAAAGCGACTTTGCATATCGGGAATGGGAAAATCGAAATCGCAAACGACAAAGCAGGCGAAAACGCCATTCGCGGCGGAGCAGATATCGCCCGATTTCTGATCGGTTCGGACGAACCCGAGGAGATCATCCGCCAGGCGGGTATGGAATGTAATGGTATTGCCGCTTCGCTGATTCGTGTGCTCTTTCCAAATCTGCATCCGATGATGAGCCATTGGGATGAGTATTAGAATAAATCCCAAATGGTTCTTATAACCTTCAAGTTGCAGAGAGGATTTTCAATGAAAAGAATAAAACTGACGAATGGTGTTCGGTGCATTCTCATCTCACTCGCGTTTTTACTAACATCCTGTTCATTGCAAATGCTCCAACCCACACCCCTATCGCCCCCGCTTCCCGACCCAAACAACATCTTTACCGATGAGCAGATGGCTACACTCAATTCACTGGAACAAGTGGACGATTATCCGTTATACACGATGCGCTATGTCGGACCTTATCCGGGACAAGCCACTTCCTATGAACCGGCCGATCTTTCCAAGCCGACGATTGTCCCTGCGCAAACAAGTTGCCGCGTCACCTGGGGCTGTTCACTCTTTGCCGCGTTGGGAGACGAGGAAGACCGTCTCTTCGGGCGCAACTTTGACTGGCACTTCAGCCCCGCACTGCTTCTGTTCACCGATCCACCGGATGGATATGCCTCCGTCTCCATGGTGGACATCGAGTACCTCGGCTTTGAAGGCGATCGTTCCAGGAATCTGACCGACCTGCCCCTCGAAGAACTTCGGGCGCTCCTCGATGCCCCGTCCCTGCCGTTCGATGGCATGAATGAGAAGGGACTGGCGATCGGTATGGCGGCCGTCCCAGAGGAAGATATGCCCTATGATCCACAGAAAAAGACGCTTGATGAATTGGAAGTGATCCGCGAAGTCCTCGATCATGCTGGAACCGTGGACGAGGCAATTGACATCCTCGGCAATTACAACATTGACATGGGCAGTGTCCCGATCCATTACCTGATTGCCAGCGCATCCGGGAGTCTGCGGTTGTGGAATTCTATCGAGGTGAGATGGTGGTGTTCAGAAACGAGACGCCGTGGCAGGTTGCCACAAACTTTTTGCTTGCATCCACAAATGGAAATAAGCTGGGACAGTGCTGGCGGTATGATCTACTCGATCAACGTCTCGGAGAGCAGGATGGCAAGGTTTCTTCCAAGGATGCATTGCGCCTGCTCGATGATGTGTCCCAGGATATTACACAATGGTCAATTGTCTATCACATGACCAGCGGCAAGGTGCATATTGTCATGGGACAGGCTTATTCAGGAACGCTCCACACATTTCAACTAAACCACATCACCGAAGAATCATCGAATTAACACTCGGAGATGACAACATGAAAACCGCTCAGGGAACAACTTCCGAACAAACTGATATTGTAAAGATCATCCACGACGCCATCGGCTGGGCGTTGACCAAAGACCTCGACCGATTGTTCTCCATCGTGGCGCAGGATGACGATTTCTTCATCTTCCATCCCGATTCAAAGTCCACCATTGTCGGCTTCGAAGCCTTCAAAAAGTTGGGCGATCGCGTCTGGTTGAAGGATGAGTTCAAAGCCACCGATTTTTCCGTCAAAGATCTGCGATTGAAATTTGCCGAAGCAGGAAACGCCGCCTGGTATTCGTGCTTCCTCGACGATCACGCCGAGTGGAACGGACAACCCACAGGGTGGGATGATTGCCGCTGGACGGGAACACTCGAAAAGCGCGGCGGCCAATGGGTCATCGTACAGATGCATTTTTCGTTCCCGAAGGATGATTAGACATGAAAGATGACTTCCCAGCACAACTGACACGCCAACTAACCAAACGCGCACGTGAGAATCAATTTTCAGGAGCGGTTCTGATTTGCCGCGGCGAGACCGACCTCTTCCGCCGCGCGTATGGATATGCCAGCCGCACCTGGAAGATCAAGAACACGCCAGAGACGCGTTTCCGCATCGCATCGGTGGGCAAACTGTTTACTGCCGCGGCAGTCATGCAGTCGATCGAGGTTGGAAAAATTTCTCTCGATACGCGCGTCGTGGAATATCTCGATCTTGAAAGGGACAAAACTCCCTACCGAGGCAACGGTCTATCACATGCTGACCATGACCTCTGGTATCGCGGATTGGATCAACGAGGACGCCGAGGATTTCGACGCGGAGTGGAATCAATTTTGTCGCGACCATCCCCTATATTTGCTTCGACGTGACGCGGATTACCTGCCCATCTTTTCGCGGCTTGAACCTTACGGTGCGCTGGGAGAAAAATTTCGTTATAACAACGCGGGCTTCATGTTGTTGGGACTGATGATCGAGAAGGCAACGGGACTCTCCTATTTCGATTACATCCGCCAAAATATTTTTGCGCGTGCGGGGATGGCCCAGACAGATTTTATTGACCTTGACGATATCCACCCCAACGTGGCAGAGGGATATGTTCCAATCAGGGATGAAAACGGCGCGATAATCAATTGGAGAAAGAATATCTACTCGACAACCGCAGGCGGCGCGGCGGACGGAGGCGCGACCTCCACATTGGATGACCTCGTCCGCTTCTCGCGGGCATTACGCGAGGGAAAATTATGTGCGAAGGAATCGGTCAAGTCCATGCTCACGCCGAAGGTCGCTGCAGATGACGAAAGTTCCAGGTGGATGTATGGCTTCGGCTGTTTCATCCTGCTCGGTGAGGAACGAGAAGATCCTCCGCTGGGGGCATACGGGCGAAGAGGACGGTGTCAGTTGTCGTTTGCTTTACTATCCCAGGCATAAACTCGACGTGGTGATCCTTGGCAACCAGACATCCTGCGCGGGTGGGGTGTCGATGGATATTCATGAATTGATCATGGAGACGCAGTGAATAAACCCTACTCCACCCTCACCGTGCGCGGACAAGCCCGCCGCCTGCGTCGACTTGCGCTCAATGCGCTCACTCATTACGACCTGGATGTTTCGTGCATGCGATTGGTCACTAACGATATGAACGGCATCTTCCGTGTTGATACGCGCGGCGGCGAAAAATATATTTTGCGCGTCACGCTCCCCGAAGGTGGTCACAACCTTGACCACGTCACTGCGGAAATGGATTGGCTGGCCGCACTGGCAAGCGATACGGATCTCAGTGTGCCGCATCCGCTTCCAGCAAGGGATGGGTCGCTGGTTGTTGAGGCAGGCACGGACGGAGTCCCTGAAGCGAGGCTGTGTGAAGTCTTCTCATGGGTGGATGGGAAGGACCTCGCCGAGGATATGTCCGAGGTTAACATATCCAAATTGGGAGAATTGATGGCGGGACTCCATATCCACGCGCTGACGTATCATCCGCCATCCGATCTTTCCCTGCTGCGATTTGACCGCGTCTTTCCCTTCCCTGAACCTGTCCTGCTTTTCGATGAGCAGTTTTCTCCCCTCTTCCCTGCCGCGCGGCGAGATGTGTATGAAAGAGCGATTGCGTGGGCGCAAAATTCAATTGACGCGTTGAAGTACAGCGGTGAACCGATGCGTATCATCCACGGTGATCTGCATCAATGGAATGTTCGTAACGCGCGCGGCGTACTCTCGCCAATTGACTTCGAGGACTTGATGCTGGGCTGGCCCGTGCAGGATATTGCAACCACGTTGTATTACTTTCCCGTGGAAACGTATTCTGCCCTGCGCTCCGCCTTTCAGGATGGATATACCCGACATAGTCCGTGGCCCGAACGACATTCGGGTGAGATCGACTCGTTTATCGCCGCGCGTGGACTTGGACTGGCGAATTTCATTCTCAACGACCCCAACCCCGCCTGGAGGGAAAAGGCGGGTGAATTCATCGAGCGCGTTGAAAAACGCCTGTACGGATTGATGAAGAGGAACAACATCTCATGAAACTGACCATGCGTTTATACAACAGCAACGAAGACTACTGGCGCATCCGCGAATTTTTGCGCCAGGTGATGTTGCTCAATAACCGCCGTGATTTGAGTTGGCACGTCACGCGCTGGGATTATTTGTTTTGGTCTGTCAAACCTGAATTTGAGAGGATCACACTCGAGGAGACTGTGTTCATTTGGGAAACGGAAAGCGGACAGATCGCCGCCGTCCTTCACCCTGAAGATCGCGGGTGCGTGTTCCTGCAAATCCACCCTGATTTTTGCACAACCGAGCTCGAAGAAGAGATGATCGCGACCGCGGAAAAACACCTGACCAGCGCCACACTCGACAGGGATGGTAAACCCAGGGTATGGGTTTGGGCTGATTTGCAGGATAAAGTGCTTCAGGAAGTTTTAACGCAGCGCGGTTTCCAACGCATGGATCGGGCAGGGCTAGCAGAATACAAGCATCGCCGTTCCTTGGATGAACCGCTTCCCGATGTGCCAGTGACGCCAGGCTACACCATCCGTGCCCTGGGCGATGGGCTGGAACTGCTCGAACGCTGTTATGCCATGGGACTTGGATTCCGCAAGGATGATGTCAATGCCGCGCGCGCAAAGCGCGATCATCCAGAATGGTATCGCAGTCTGCAATCTGCCCCGCTCTACCGCTGCGACCTGGATCTTATTGCGATTGCAAAAGATGGGTCAATCGCTGCATTCTGCACCATCTGGTTTGACGATGTTACGCGCACCGCGTGCTTCGAGCCGATTGCAACCGTCCCAGCCCATCGAAGGCGCGGACTTGCCCGAGCGATAATGATCGAAGGAATGTACCGCCTCAAACACATGGGCTGCAAGGTGGCATTTGTTAGCGGGTCTTCCGAGGCGGCAAACGCCTTGTATTTCTCTGTCATAGGTGCGGAACATGACATCTACGAACCCTGGGAGAAAATCATTGAGAGTTGAAAGGGATCACATCAAATGAAACTTACGCTGCGCACCTGCGAAAAAGAAGATGACTTCTGGCACGTCCGCAATTTCTTGCGCGAAGTCTTTCTGCTCAACGACAGGCTCGAACACAGTTGGAATGTCGCCCGCCTCGATTACTGGCGCTGGCATTACATCCTCACTTGCAATATTTGCAAATCGGTTGAAAGCGGGCATGGCGCAGTGTGAAACATGCCGATGGCAAAATCATCGCCGCTTTAAATCATCTGGGCGGCAGTGAACTCCGCCTGCATGTGCATCCGCAGTTTTACTCGGCGGATTTGGAACATGAAATGCTGGCGTATGCCGAAGAAAATTATTTCGCCACAACAGAAGACGGCAGGCGTTACATCCTATCTACCCATCTTTGAAGACGATACACGGCGGCAGGAACTCGTGCAAAGCAGGAACTACAAAAAATCTCCCGGCTGGGGACACCACTATCGCCGCGATCTGACCGCCCCTCTGCCTGTCTCACCGACTCCCAAGCGGATACATACATCCGGTCCATGGGACGATGAAAGCGAACACGCCATCCCGCAGTTGGTGTTCGTGGCGCGCCTTCCACAACGACGAGCCTAATTCAAATTACGATGGCAATTATTCGTGGTACGCGAACCTGCAATCCGCGCCGCTGTATCGCCGCGACCTGGATATCGTCGCCGCCGCGCTCGATGGAAGCCTCGCCGCATTTTGCACGATCTATTACGATGATTACACCCGCAGTGCCGTCACTGTATTGGTAGGCGTTGTCGCCGAGCACTGGCGTCGCGGATTGGGCAAAGCGGTCGTCATCGAAGGCATGCGGCAGCTCAAACAGCTCGGCCGCACCCGCGTCTTTGCCACCGCCAACGAAGAACCCGCCGATGCCCTCTATCGCTCGGTATTGCTGGAAATGAAAGTGACAGACACGTGGATCAAGGAATGGTCATAAATGTTTCCCGTTATCGCATCCATACTATCACCCCGGGCAATTGCAAAAGATATCCTGCCAAATTTCGGTGTGGAAGATGTACGTGAATGCCGATTCTACTCTGGTGGTTTCAACGATACCTATCGGATCAAAACCACCGAAGGGAATATCTTCTACTTGCGAGCCTACCGCCTCCGATGGCGAACATTGGCTGACATTCAATACGAATTGGATGTGCTCAACCACTTGAAGCACAATAATTTCCCCGCCGCGAAGCCAGTTCCCTACAGGGACGGTCAATTCTTTTGTGCTGTGTCCGCCCTGGAAGGGACGCGTTATTTAGCGCTCTTTACCGAAGCGCCCGGTCATGAAATTGCCTACGATCAGGAACCTGAAAAAACAGCCCAACGATATGGTCAGGCAGTGGCTCAAATGCACAACGCCCTTGAAGATTTCAGCAGTCCTCACCAGCGTTTCCATCTGGATATCGAGCATTTCATCGATCAGCCAATGCAAAACATCGAGCCATTCTTATCCTCCCGCCCGGATGATTGGAAATATCTCCAGTATTTTGCTAAAACCCTTCGACGGCGGATTCTGGCAATGCCCGCAGACACGCTCGAGCAGGGATTCTGTCATGGCGACCTGCAAGGCTACCACGCCAATGTTGCAAGCGATGGTACATTGACATTCTTCGATTTCGATTGTGGCGGATGGGGCTATCGGTCGTACGATCTGGCTGTCTTTTTGTGGTGTTGTCGACTCGAGGATGCGGTGTCGGTCCGCTGGGAACCATTCATCAAAAGTTATAGAGAAAACCGTCCCGTTCAAGAACTGGATGTACAAGCCGTTCCTCTTTTCGTTTGTGCCCGATATCTCTGGCACATGGGCGTGCATACGCAAAACTCCCCCGATTGGGGGATCGGTTTTCTCAATGAAAAATACTTTGACAGCCATCTAAAAGATCTGCGGCAGGCTGAAGAAGATTATCTGAGTGAGTGATGTAAAGGAGACAAGTAATGAAAAACAAAGACCAGCAACCCAATTACAAGGTTTTTATCCCCGTTGGGATCACATTCATTGGCGCGGGTGTCACATTCCTGATCGCGGTCAACTCAATGGTCGGAGTAGGGATGATCGCCGTTGGGGTGGCTTTTGTGATCATCGGCGCGAAAAAGAGCAGGGAATGAAAGGAATCCATGAATAGAAATGAAATTACCCAGCTTTGTGAACGAGATGTGCTCGATAATGCCGCCCGGTTATTCGGCACAACCAGGGCTCATCTAACTAAATTCGATGACTACGAAGGCTGCGCCAACCTGGTCTATCAATATGAGCGCGACGAAGAGCAAAGGATTTTACGCATCTCCTTCCGCTCTGAGCGGACCGTGGAACTGATTCAGGCGGAACTGCATTTTGTAAATCATCTGGCTGATGGCGGCGTGCGTGTCTCAAAGCCAGTGACTTCCATGAACGGGAATCTCCTCGAAGTGATTGATACGCAGAGGAAATCCCGTTCATTGTCACCTCATTTCATAAGGGACGCGGGATGCGTGTGCCCGATAACAAGTATCGTTATCGTGAGGGAGTCCCTATCCAGGAGTATTTCCAAAATTGGGGGCAGGTCCTCGGACAAATGCATCGGCTGACGAAAACCTATAAACCATTGAGCGAATCCATCCGCCGACCCGAGTGGCATACATGGGAATATTACAACGGCTTCCCCTATGCAGAGCGATTGCCAGTCATTCAAAAGAAATATGATCAACTCATCGCCGAACTTCACGCCCTGCCTAAAGACACCGATTCCTACGGGCTGATCCACAACGACTTCAACGATGGCAACTTCACCGTGGATTACGACAACGGCGACATCACCGTATTCGACTTCGATGATTGCTGTTACTTCTGGTTCATGTACGACATCGCCTGCGCCTGGGAAGGCGGCATCGGTCGGATAATGTTCCGTCCATTGGCGGAACGCCAGGATTTCATGGATCGCTACATGGAGCAGGTGATGGAAGGCTACAACCGCGAGAACACGTTGAGCGATGATTGGCTGGCGCGCCTGCCGTTGTTCCTGCGGCTGTACAGATGCAGGAGCTGATGCATTTCGCCCAATATCTCGATGAACCCAGATGAGGAGATTCAGGCGGGGCTGCGCTACAAACTCCACTGCATCGAAAACGACATTCCCTACATGGGGTTTTTCGATATCGTATTTTCACCAGAGAGACCGTTCGAATTGTAGAGATGAACTACTGTTGGATCGAGGAAATCTTTCCCAGCCGCGGCACATTGAAAAAAATCCACAAACGCATCACTATTGAGACACCTCGCTAACCTGCTACCAAAACGTCCTGCAATTTATGTCACAGCAGACACTGAGCATCAAGAAGATCTCATAAAAACGTCCAAGGTCCAACACCCAGACCAAAATATGGTCATTTTTGGGTGTTGGACCCTGAATTTGGTGAGTCCGCTCGGGGTCGAACCCAGAACCTAACGCTTAAGAGGCGCTTGCTCTGCCATTGAGCTACGGACCCAGAGAGAGCAGCTCGATTTCCCACTGTTCAATTTGTCCAATGTGTCCACAGTAAGTCAGTTGCTCTGCCATTGAGCTAGTCGGCCGTTCGTGCGGACGGTATTATACCCGATGAGAAATACGTGTCAATAACGGGAACAGGCGCCTGGTCCAGTATGATGCGCCCTTCCCCGCCCCGGTTTCCCTGTATAATTGAAAACGTGATCGAAATCAACATCCCCGGCCGCGGAAACCTGCAACTGCTTCACCTTGTCACAGATGTCAATGGAACTTTGGCAGTTGACGGACAACTGATCGAAGGCGTGGCGCAAAGGATCGAGGTCCCTGAAAGACCGGCTGACGATCCACTTGTTGACCGCAGACACGCACGGAAAACAGGCTATCATGGACCGGCAACTCGGTCTGACAGCGGTACGCATCCAACCCGGCAACGAATCGGGACAAAAAGCGGACTACGTCCGCCGACTTGGTGCTGAGAGCGTTGTTGCGCTCGGGCAGGGAGCGAACGACGCAGGGATGCTCAAGGAAGCCGCGCTGGGGATTTGTGTACTGTCAATCGAAGGTACGGCAGGCGAAACGCTTCTATCCGCGGACCTTGTAACGCCAGACATCAATACCGCGCTCGACCTGCTTGAAAAACCTCTACGCATTGTCGCCAGCCTGAGAAAGTAGATCGCCCCGAAAAATGGCTTATATGGATCAACCAGAAACCACACCACAACCCGAAAACGAACCGACGCAGGAATTCGTCTCTGCGCGTGCAAGAAGACGACGCGCGATGCGCCGTGCGCACTTCCCATCCGACCAGGAGGGACGTGCGGCATTATTCACGCACCTGGCGAAACGCGCCTTCCCCTCCTACGAACTCTTTATCTTCGCACTCGTTGCAGGTGCGATCATGGGTCTGGGATACTTCCTCGACTCGCAAAGCCTGCTCATCTTCGGCGTCCTGGTTGCGCCCTTGCTGACACCCTGGATCGGCATGTCGCTGGGGGTTGTCGCAGGTGCCGGACGCCTGTTCGCCCAAACCTTTATCGCACTCCTCGTGAGTGCATTGCTGATCTTCGCAGGCGGCGTCATTGCAGGCTATGCAACGCGCATCTTCCCGCAACCGCTCACCTTCAACGAAGCCTTCCTGCATAGCCGTTTATGGGCGCCGGACTTCTTCGTGCTGGCTGTCGGAGCGATCCTCATCACCCTATCATTCGTCCGCTCGGAACAGCGTCCCTACCTCCCCAGCGCATTGGTGGCGTACGAACTTTTCCTTCCGCTTTGTGCAACAGGCTTCGGCCTGGGAAGCGGCGTCGAGGGACTTTGGCCGCAGGGCATGATGGTCTTCCTTGTACATTTTGCGTGGGCGACCCTCTTCTGCATCCTGACGTTATTCCTCCTGCGCTTCTACCCCACATCCCTGGGTGGATTTTCATTCACTGGCGTCATCCTGATTGCCCTGATCGTATTTCTGGCGACCTCCACCGGCGCACTGGATTGGATAAAGATCCAGGCGGGTCTTGCCGCGCCGAAGCCTGCTCCCACAACCGAGGCGACAGCCACCCTGCCGCTTGTTCCCACCATCACATCCACACCTGAACCGGTCACAGCGATCATCGGGGTTGCGACTTCCACCCCGTCACGCACGCCAACACCCCGTCCCACCAATACCATCCCTCCCACGCGGACACCCACTTCCACTGTCACCGCCGAACCGACGCCGATCATAGCGCTCATCCGGGCATCCGAGGGCGGCGGCGCTTTCATCCGCGAAAGACCGGGCGGCGTTGTTCTGGTGACCCTCACCAATGGCTCCACTGTAACCATCATCCCGAATGACTTCCAGGAAGTGAACAACGTGATCTGGGTGCACGTCTTTGCCATTGTCAACGATGTGCGCATCGAGGGCTGGATGATCCAGTCGGTGTTGGTCACTGCGACGCCCGTCCCGGACTGGCAGCCATCAGCCACATCCCCCGCCACTTCGACGCCATAATCTGGAATCCAACAGCTTGCTGTTGGAAAGATCCAGAAGCAAGTTTCTGGATTCCATATACAAATTCAAGGAATATTTCATGCCCATACATTTTGGAACGGACGGCTGGCGCGCCGTCATCTCGGATACATTTACATTCAGCAACCTGCGCATGGTCGCCCAGGCCATCGCGGACGCGGTTGCGTCGGAGTATTGGGATAAATCGAGCGATACCCTCGACCGGAAAAAGATCGTCGTCGGTTTCGACACACGCTTTCTCTCGGACAGGTATGCAGGCGAGGTGGCGCGCGTGCTCGCTGCCAATGGATTCACCGTCATGCTGGCGCAAGCCGACGCCCCAACGCCTGCCATTTCATTTGCAGTCAAATATCAAAAAGCCGTTGCGGGTGTCATGATCACAGCCTCGCACAATGCACCGCGCTACAACGGCGTCAAGCTCAAGGGCGCGTTCGGAGGGTCGGCACTGCCGGAACAATGCCGCCGCGTGGAAGTGTACATCAACGACAATGAGGAACAGGCGCGCGGTCCCAACCTGATGGATTTCAGGAAGGCCCGCGAAGCGGGGCTGATCCAGAAGTTCAACCCATTGCCGGCCTATTTCGACCACCTGCGAACGTTGATCAACACCGACACCATCGCCGACAATCCCCAGCGCTTTGTCGTGGACGCCATGTATGGCTCGGGGCGCGGCGTGATCAAGTCCTTTTTGCAGGGGACCGGTTGCGAGATCGCCGAGATCCGCGGCGAGATGAACCCCGGCTTCGGAAGTGTGCATCCCGAGCCGATCGCAAAATATCTCAATGCGCTGGCTTCTGCTGTCAGTTCGGGGATGGGCAATTTCGGCATTGTGACCGACGGCGACGCAGACCGCATCGGCGCGATGGACGAACGCGGCAATTTCGTTGACCCGCACAAGATCATGGCACTGTCGCTGAAATACCTCGTCGAAAAGCGCGGTTTGAGTGGTTCTGTCGTGCGGACCGTCTCCACGACACGCATGATCGACCGCCTCGCCAAACGCTACGGCTTGACCCTCCACGAAACGCCGGTCGGCTTTAACCACATCGCCGACTACATGATGTCCGAGGATGTTTTGATCGGCGGCGAGGAATCGGGCGGCATTTCGTTCAAGGGACACATCCCCGAAGGCGACGGTCCCATCATGGGGCTGTTACTGGTGGAAATGATCGCCGAATCCGGGAAAACCCTGCATGCGTTGGTGGAGGACCTGCTCAAGGATGTCGGTCCCGCCCACTACGAACGCACCGACCTGCGCCTGAGCCGTCCGGTTGCCAAGGCGGAGATGACGGAATTTTTGACGAAGCAGGCTCCGGCGGAGATCGGAGGCGAGAGAGTATCCGAGATCAGCCAGCGTGACGGGGTCAAATACATCATGGCGGACGACTCCTGGCTGTTGATCCGCCCGTCGGGGACGGAGCCGGTGTTGCGCGTCTATGCGGAGGGGCGAACACAGGAGATGGTCAGGGCGCTTTTGGGATACGGGGAACAGGTCGCGAAGAGCGTTGTGTGACCTCGACTTTTCATAGATGCTGATTTCCACTTTCCTGGACGATCTGTATGAGAAATTCCTGAGGCTTGGAAGAAGCCGCTTCTGGCTTCTCTTTCTGGGACTTGTCTTCCTGATCGTAATTTTCATCAACGGCATCGGGATCGTCCCCGAGGAGCCGTATCAGCGTCTGTCGGAAAACCCGTTCATCACGCGGACCGATATCCATTTCAACAACTACTGGCAGGAGAATCCCCTTCTGCCGCTCATTGCCCACTATCTTCGCCTGACGGCTCCCAACGCATTCAGCATCCTTTGTTTTGTCATCCTCACGGGAGCCTTTTTATCCTTCGCGTGGCTCTCATCTCGCAGATGGGGTTCCGCCCCGTCGTTGGTCTTTTCCACGCTTCTCATCACCAGCCCGCTGACGACGGTGATCCTCACCTGGCTGGGAACCCCCGACGGACTGACCGTTGCGTTGACCGTTCCCTTCCTCTTCACCGGATCGCAGTCTTCTTTTATTTTTTCTCTCCGTTCTCGGTGCGGCAAACCACCCGGCGTTCATGATCGCTGTGATCGAGATCCTGGCGTTGCGATGGGCGGCAAGAGATGGCGTGAAGTTCAAACACATCCTTACGGCCGGGCTTGGACTTGCCGCAGGCTATGGTCTGGTCAGGTTGTTCCTGACGGTCAACCAGATCGAGATCGTGTCGCGCGTCGACTTCATGTTCCTAAAGGACCTGGGCGAATGGCTGAAGATGAACGCCCTTAATTTCCCCATGTCCCTGGCATCGCTGTTCAACGTGCACTGGTTGATCCTGGTCATCTGCCTGGTCATGTTCTTCAAAAGGGACAGGTTCTTCTATTCGCTGGTCTTGGTGATCCTGCTGGTCAATTATGGGTTTACCTTCTTCAGCCTGGACACCACGCGGATCTTCTTCCTGCTCTCGTGGGGAGTGCTCTTCGAGTGCATGTCCCATTCCTACAGCCTTGCCAGGGCGGAACAGGACAAGGATCCGCAGGTTGAGAAACAGTTCCTGCAATCTTTGGTCGTGGTCGGCATATTTTCCCTCATTGCGCCTCGCTATTTTTCGTGGCTGGGAGAGATCCATACCACCCCGTTCTACCAGTTCTTGAGGAAAGTGTTCAGATAACTGCCTCAAAAGACTTTAAAGAAAACAGCCCCGAAAGGACCTCAAGTCTCTTCGGGGCTGCTGTTGTTTATGAGATGGGTTATCTCGCCGGCACGGCTCTCAACCTTCTCACAAGGAAGATCAAGGCAACAAGCACCAGCGCCATGGCGAACATTCCCGGTATGCCCACTTCGTCCGCAAAGCCGGTATTGGGCAGGGCTGTGGAGGTGGGAATGATCGTCTGCGTGGAGACGGCGATCTGCGTGAACGCCGCGCCGACCGTGGCAGTGGCAGGATTTTGTGTCGGGGCCAGGGTAGCTGTCGCTTCGGCGATGACAGGCGTGTTCGTCGGAGGAACCGTCGCGGTCGCCTGCGCGGCCTGGGTTTGAACTACGACAGCAGTCTGGGTCAAGGCGGCTTGCACCGTCGCTTCCTGTGCGGCTGCCTGCGCCTGGGCAGTTGATTCAGCTGTTCGACCTGAATTGAAGTTAAAGATGACGTATCCAACCACACAGAGGAGCACAACCAGGATCAGGACACCCAGGCCGCCCGCCACGAACAGAAAGGTACGGTTGCTGGATTCCTCCGGCGCTTCAGATTCATCTTCGAATGTATCGTCAATTGGATCGTAGTCGTTCACTGTCATGTTGCACTCTCCTCTTCATTGCATTGGATTAATTATCCCACAACTTCGAGATTAACCAAAGGCACGAGCGCTGTATCGCCGTTTTCCAGTTTCACTTCCGCCGCAGGTGCGCGCAGACCGCTGGGCAGTTTGCTGAGTCCAGCCGGCAGGTTCGCGATCGAACCGATCATGCCCGTGTGGGGGGAACGGCGCATGCGCACCTGTTGGCCGACGGCGAACAATACATAATCATCCGGCTCGTCCGGCTCACTCTGGATCTGCAACGGGATGATCGCCTCGGGACGCCCGCCGCTGTAACGATCGGGGAACTCGGCGTTCACGGTCACTTCGCGTTTGTCATTGGACGTCAGCAATTTGAACGCTGCGGAGTTCATTGGCATCGTGCCAAAACCATCCAGTACAAGGATGGGATAACGCATCTGCATGGCAGGCTGGATCAGGGAGAAGTTCAGGCTGGATATGATCAGCCCGCGCACCGGCATTTCCGCCGCAAGCTTCAAAGTGTCCAGGTCGCCTACATGCCCGCCAAGGATCACCGAACCGCGCAGGCTTACATCCAGGCGGGTGGATGTCAATATGTCATCCTCTTTTTCGATCACGCTTGTCATCAAACCGTTTTCGACCCGCCCGTTCCCCCACACACCCTGGATCAACGCGCCAACCGTGCGGATCACGACACCGCGGCCGGGGATGACCCGCGTCACCATGCCGGGCAGACCCGCCCGCAGTTCGATGCGGGCATCGCCCACTTCCATCAAGACCTGCCCGCCGCCAGCCACCATCACGCGGCCGGCGCGCGGCGCCTTGATCGAACGGGAGATGAATCTGCCATTTTCAGCAACCACTGCGCCTTGATTCAGGCGGTCACCCTCCTTGACCTTGATCATCTCATCGGCAGCTTTTGCAGTGACACCGAAGGTGCGCGCCACATCCAGCAGGACATGCTCGCGCGCGAAGTTCGCCTCGGCAACCACATCCGTCGGGCTGACCCTGGAGTTGGCATTGACCTTCACAATACCTGCCACAGGCAGGATTCGTTCGCGCACGATCGTCGTTACCGGCAAAACATGCAGGACAGGCGCCAACATTTAACCTCCCACCGTGTAATACCACTTCTTGATCAAATCGCGCCTGCGGACCGCGTCGGACGGGAACTTCAACGGACGCCCGCGCGCGTCGATGACGACGCCCATCGCACCGCCCGTCACCGTGATCGTCCCGCTTCGTCCCGGACCCAAACCTGCGTCCGCGCGTTGGAGCGGTTGCATGCTGAGACGTGCACTCTGCCCGCTCGGCAACGGCAGGATCTCCAACCCGCCGAACTTCACATCCACGCGTGCGTCCGTCCCGTCGCTGTAGGTCATTTTCACGCGCAGAATCTGGTCGCCATAATTCGCAGAGGCGATCACAGAAATGATCGTCCCCAGACCGATGAACGCGCCTGAATCGATGACCTGCACCGGCAGGTAATTGTTACGGACCGCCGCAACGCCAAGTAAAGGCAATAGATTGTTCTGGTCGATCAGGATCGGCAGGATTCCGACCGGCTGGATCGCATCCAGCAGCATCAATAGACCCTGTCCCAGCGATTGACCTTCGCTTATCACACCGCCGCCCGCAAGGATCAGGTCCAGCGGAGGCATGACATCCTTTGAAGCCGCACCGCCCGGGAAATCCTTCTGCGCCGCGCGGACCGCAAGATACATGACCTGGCGCGCAATTGCCTGGGCAATGGCGTGATCATCCGTCGTGGCGGGAAGCGTGCCGGGATACAGGGACTTTTGGATCAGGTATTCGCGCAGGGTATTTGGCGCAATGTCCAAAGTCAGCCAGCGCATGATGCCTTCCAGTTCGGTATGCTGCAACAACCCGGACAGGTTCTCGCCCAATCCGAACTGGGGGTACGTACGCAACACCACCTCGTCGCCGAAACCAGCCGCCACCGAAGTCGCCGAGGCGCCGATGTTCACGCTCAACAATCCGCGCACGGATTCATATTGACGGCTGAGGAAGCGGATCATCCGTCCCTGTGCGTATGTGGTCGGCATGATGTTCCCGCCCGTCCACATGTTCAGCTCCTCCATGCCCTTCAACTGTCTCTGGCGCAGGTTCACAACCAGCGAGGCCAGATCGTTGCTTGCGGGTCCGAGGTTCTCCACTTCAAGTGACGGACGGACGTTGTGGCTGATCCTCAGCATGCCGGCCTGGGAGCCCAGCAATTCCTGGACATCCCCGCCGAGTTCTTCATTGCCCGGCATACAGCACCATCGGGCGTTTTTCGGGGGGCATCAAGTAACACGCCAGCCCGATCGCTTCCAGCGTCTTGAGCATCGAGCGGGAGGCGCCGCCGTCCGTTCCGCCGGTCAGGATCACAAGGTCAGGGCGGGAGCGGACGACCGCATCCAATTGCTGGTCCGGTTTGCGGTGGTCGGAGAGGTCGAGCGTCTCCACCACGCGCGCATATGTGGACTCAGCCAGATGGCGCGCGCTCTGCACCGAGACATCCGAAAGCAGGCCGACGATCACCGTCCGCACGACAGGACCCGCTGAAATGGTGGCAACCACCGAGTCCACGCCGGAGCCGTCGGGCTGGGA
Source organism: uncultured Chloroflexia bacterium (assembly GCA_963718215.1). Taxonomy (GTDB): domain Bacteria; phylum Chloroflexota; class Anaerolineae; order Anaerolineales; family Villigracilaceae; genus Defluviilinea. The sequence continues at coordinate 334,522 of CAVQYK010000031.1, read as the reverse complement.
AGGGGCGATCAGGTTGTTATCCGGTCCGAGCAATGTCCCGCCGGTGACAGCCTGCAAATTGGCAATCGCCTCGCGCACGCCGATGCCAATATCCTTGAACGGGGACTCAGCCGTGGAGGGAGCCCTGCCCGACGCGACAAAACGATACTGCCCTTCGACCACGTCGAACAACACTGCACGCGTCACCGCAGTGCCGACCTCGATGGCAAGAATGGATTCGTTTTGGACAAGTGATGTTGGCATGCGTTATAGACCCAATAACGATTTCACAAGATTGATGATCGAACTCAGGCGTTCGATCAGGGCGGTCAGCGCCGCCATGTAGACCCCGGCGAACAACACGCCGAGCGTGACAGCGATGAAAATTCGTCCCAGCCACGCCAGCAGTTCAAGGATGGCGTTCCGTTTGACCGCGCCGTCCCCCGCACGTTTCGCTCCGAACTGGAAATACGCCAGGGTCAGGACGGTTCCGATCAGCATGACCCCGCCCTCCATCAACTCTAGGAGCGAACGGGAATTCACCGCTTCCATCGCCGCCTCAGCCTGTGGGATCAACGTCCCAAGCAGTGCCCCGCCGACAGCGGTCGCCGCACCCACACCGACCAATACCGCCATGGCAAAGTTGCCGAGCCACGAGATGCGCGGTGCGAGCTTCGCCAGCAGTGAGACGGACAGAACCAGGGGCACAACGGCCAGGGCCAGACGGTTCGGGTCGCCCAGCGGCTCGAACAGCCGGGGGACGAGGACATAGTGCCATACGACCACGGCGGCATATCCCGAGGCAACGCCGATGAACAGGTAAATGGCAATGCGGAACAACGGGTTATCGCCGATCAGATAACTGAAGATCATCAATGTCAGGATGAAACCGATGACTGCGGAGAGAACTTCGATGGACATCATGTCTTATCCCTGCTCCGCCTCGGCGCGTTGCTCGCGGATCCGCATGAATACGCTCCACAAACTTCCCAACACGATGGTGATGACCGCCATCATTAATCCATATCCGAAAGCATCCCAGTACGTCCGCGCGGTCCCCGGACGTGAGACGTCCACAAGTTCGTATCTCGCCGCGTCGTACAAACCGTTGATCATCATATCCACCTGACCGGAGGAGGCATACGGCTGAAGCATGGGACCCGACTGTGCGCTGGAGATCAGAAACAGGGGCTTATTTGCGACTTCAGGGCTGGCGGCTTCCAACTGCTCCACCCACACACGACCGGTCTCGGCGGTATCCGTCATCAGGATAACGGCTGAATATTTGGAAAACTCACCCGACGGGTCTTCTATGAACCGGAGAACGCCCGCCGACCCGCCGGGCAGGAACCCCAGATTGAAATACTGCACACCCGCCTGGTAACCAAGTCCATCCGGCGCCGGTCGGCTGATCTTTGTGTTAGCCATCAAACGATCCACCAGTGCAGAACCGTTCGGAGACATGGCAACGAAGGTGAATGTCGAACGCCTTGACATAGCCAGCCCATCCAATAGCGGACCGGCTGAGGCCTCCAATTCACCTGCAAAGGAAGGTTCGTAGTCAACAACGACAAGCACCGGCGAATTATCAGGGATGCCTGCAACAAGGTTCGACAATTCATTCGCATCCGCCGAGGCGGGAATTGGCATTGTTTGCAGGCCAAGCCCGAGCACAATTCCCAAAACGATCAGGAACAAACCTGACAACCCCCAGCGCAATACTTTCTGGGAGGAAACACGAGCGGCTTCCTTGCGCGGTTGGGCGGTCGTTTCGCTGGCGAGGATCTGCTCGAGCAGGGATGCACCCGCCTGTTGTTCTTCGGTGACCTGCAACATCATCGAAACCGGTTTCGGGCGGAGCGAAGAACCGATCACGGCGGCGGGGATCACCCCGCGGAACCCGGCAAGCGGTCCCTCACGTTCAGTGATCTGGTCGAAACTCGCGGGAGTTTCGCTGATCGCCGAGTTGACCGGGCGCATGGCTTGCACCCAGGATGGTAATTCAACCGGGGAGAGGGTCTCGGCTTCGTCAGTGAACGGAGATGCTGACTCAGCCGTCTCAGGCTGGGGTGTTTCGGCGGTTTCGGGTTCGCTCGAGAGCCAGTCGGGCATCTCCATGAAGAGCGCATCCATATCCTGTGCGGAAGAGGCGGGCTCCCCTTGCGCCGGAACGCCGGATGCATCCGCAGGTTTGCTGTGTTCCGAGAACCAATCCATGGAAACTGCGCCGGGCGCCGGCATGGTCGGTTCTTGCAGCGCGCTCTTGAGCCAGTCTGGCGTGGTGTCCTGGATCGGTTCGTCGCCGATCAGATCCTTGAGAGGCGCAGTCTGGAAAGGTTTCGAGGAGGCGGGGGCATTCTGTCCTCCGTATAGTTCACCCGTATCAGCAAACGCGCGGGCGGTTGGTTCGGAAGGTTCAGATGTAGCGCCAAGCTCGTTCAACCAACTCAGATCGTCCTGTGGAGTTGACGGTTGTGATGGGGCAGGTTCCTGGAATGAGGGTTCTGTCGCGCCGCCAAGCTCGTTCAACCAGCTCAGATCGTCGCCGGAAGAGGCGGGTTGCGAAGGGACAGGTTCTTTAAACGCGGGGTCAGAGGCTGCGCCAAGATCGTTCAACCAACTCAGATCGTCACTGGATGAGGCGGGTTGCGAAGGCACAGGTTCTTCAAACACCGGGGCAGAAGCGGCGCCCAGTTTGTTCAACCAATCCAGATCCTCAGCGGAGGAGGCCGGTTGCGGGGGAGCGGGTTCTTCAAAAACCGGGGCAGAGGCGGCTCCCAGTTTGTTCAACCAATCCAGGTCATCATCGGAGGACGCCGGTTGCGATGGCACAGGTTCTTCGAGCGAGGGCGCGGAAATACTGCCCAGGTTATCCAGCCAGCCCAGGTCTTCATTGGAGGAGGCAGGCGTAAAGTCGAAACCTGAATCTTTTTGAGGTTCGTGAAGTTCGCCCGTATCTTTGGAGGCGGCCTCCAGGTCACGGAGCCAGCTCAGGTCTTCGGGTTCTTTTTCCGCGGGTGTTTCCTGCAGCGGGGCATCGAATGCACCCAGGTCCTTCATCCAGCTGTTTTCTTCGGTCGCGCTCCCGCCTGCATCATCGAGGCTAAAGGGCGCCGGTTCGGCGGATGTCTGCGAGAACCAGTCTGCCAGTTCGTCCTTTTGTTCACCCATCCAGGCAGGTATTTCCTGCGCTGGTTCGCTTTCTGCGGTTGACTGGGCTTCCGGTTCTTTGAACTGGGCAAAGAAATCGGATGGCTGCTCTTTATCCGCCGGGGACGGTTTGGGGGATTCCTTTTCCGGGGATGGGGCGATGCCTGCCAGCCAATCCGGGACCTCATCTTCGTCCGAATCAGCCTGTGACATGAGTCCCGCCAGGAGGTCAAGCGGTTCGTCTTTCGGGACCCTGGGCTTGGCCGGTGAACGAAAAGCATCATCCACCACCTCTTCATTTTTCCCCTGTTGGCGCGCTTCCTTTAACCAATCCGGCAGGACCTCTTCCAATTCATCCGTGTTCTTCTTGGTCGGCTCCTCCCCAATGTGAAGCAGGGGATCGGGCCTCAACGGCGACTGGCAGAACTGACAGACATCCAGAAAGTCCGGGTTGTCTTTTCCACAGTTGGAACAACGGATATCAGCCATTAATTGCCCCCATACGGACGGTCAATCCCGAACAACACACGCAGACCGGTAAGGAGCGTCCCCAACGCCACACCGATCAGGAGACCGCGCGCGCCCGCGCCCGAGATCATGCCTGTGATCCCAAGGATCAACTGGTTCACCACCGGGATGGGACCGAACGGCGTCGGCATGACGGCGATCAGGAAAAGGACGACCGTTACCAGGAAGATCACGCTCATCATATCCGTGCGGCGGCGCAGGAGACGAATGCTCGCAAAGACCAAAGTCACAGCAAGGATCGCAAGTAAAGATGCTTCCACAGGGACGATGACCGCGTCCACGGCCACGCGCATGAGGGAGTGGTCCGGTCCGAACACCAACCCCAGACCGAATGTAATAATAAGGGAGAGTACCAGCAACGCTCCGTACATCCCCCCTTTTTGCTTTGAACGTACCTTTTCCATCTGTACAGAGACGAGATTAATAATGCCGACAAGCACAGCCATGCCCGCAATAATGACCGCCCAATCGGTCAGGACAAGTCGTAACTGGTCCAGAATCGCAAATTCAGGAAGAAAATACCCCAGCAGGACGATCAAGCCGGCAGCGATGGCAAGGACGGCAGTAAGGATTCGCGTCATTAGAAACCGATCCCCAGGAACTTCAAGACAGCCCCGCCAAGAATGGCAAGAATGACGAGCCAGCGCAACACATCCTGCACTTGCAGGCTGGCTTCATGCGATGCACCCGCACCAAGATATGCGCCCGCGGCGAACAACTCTTCGCCGATCAACGGTTCCTGTGAGTAGACATACAATACGGATTGGGCGGAAAGGTTGTCGCTCGCCGCGATCAGGTCGGTGTCTTTGCCCTCAGCCGCATCTGCAAGGAGGGCGGCTTCAGCGCCCAGGTCTCCGATCACCACATTCGCAGAGATGTTCTCATCGCGCATGATGGGAATCGTCCCTGCGGCGAAGGCAAATGGTGTAAGACCAGTTAATCGTCCGGTTGTGACGCGGTATTGATCCTCCGCACCCGCGGCGCGGAAACCGGACTGCAGCGTATCCTGAGAAAGAATTGCCAGCGAAGCATCCCCGGAGGTCACAATGGGCGGATTGTCGCTGATGGATGTCTGTTCGGAAAGCCGGCGCAGCATGGCAAGTCCTGCCAGCGCCGAGCCGCCGCGTGCTGTGAAGAGGTTGCCGCGTCCAATGGAAACGTGCAGCCGCGTGCCGCCTTCCACAGCAAGGCCGACAGCGCGGTTCAGGCGCTCGTAGGCTTCGATCTTGCGGAACATGGCGGGTGATTTGCGGCGCAGGAAGGTGAAGACCAGCAGGAGCAAAGCGGCAACAATGAAAATGATCAGCGCGGTCACTTGACTGCCTCCCCGCGCAGGTAGTGTACGAATGCCTGTGCTTCCTGTTCATCTTCCAGCATGTGGGCGATCCTATTAATCTGATTTCCTCCCAGGAACGGCTGGCTGACATAGAGCATCTGCGCCCCCAGCGCTGACAACGGGGAGCCTGCCTCCAAAAACCATGAAACAAGCCCGTCCAATTTGAAACGACGCAACGATTCTGCCCATGTTGACCAGTCTGCGCGTGATTGCATGTATGAAGTATAGCATATTTTGCACATGGCTTGACTCAGCCAAGAGTCATGTAAATGCCAGTGTCATTGCGGTTTGACGATGAAAATCACCTCCTCGAATCACTCCCAAACCAGCATAGTATAATCACGGAAGAATTCATCCATGGAGGAACCATGACCGATAAAAAGATTCGTGTTCTCGTCGCCAAACCGGGCCTCGATGGACATGACCGCGGCGCCAAAGTCGTTGCCCGCGCCCTGCGCGATGCCGGTATGGAGGTCATCTACACAGGTTTGCGCCAAACTCCCGAGATGATCGCCGAAGCCGCCCTGCAGGAGGACGTGGACGTGGTGGGGTTGTCCATTCTTTCCGGCGCGCACATGGCCCTTGCCCCGCGTATCATCGAACTGCTCAAGTCGAACGGGCAGGAAAGTGTCAAGGTGTTCATCGGAGGCATCGTCCCGGACGACGATATGCCCAGACTGAAAGAGATGGGCATCACCGGCATTTACGGTCCGGGGGCGTCCACCGAGGACATCATCAGGGATATACGCGAAGCGGTGAAGTAGTGAGGTTACGCAGTACAAAAGTATTGCGTAATTTCATGTTAGAGGAAAATCTTGCTGATCCAACCCATTCTCGAGGGAAACCGTCTTTCATTATCCCGCCTGCTTACGCAGGTCGAGAACGATTCGGCTGAGGGACGCAGCGCGCTTGCCGAACTCTTCCCGCACACCGGCAGGGCACACCTGATCGGAGTGACGGGCGCCCCGGGTACGGGCAAATCGTCGCTTGTCAACCAACTCACCCTTCATTATAGAAAAGAACAAAAGAAAAAAGTGGCGATCATCGCCGTTGACCCGTCCAGTCCATTCACGGGCGGGGCAGTCCTGGGCGACCGCGTGCGCATGCGAGACCTTTCCGGCGATAACGGCGTGTTCATCCGCTCGATGGCTACACGCGGCTCGGTCGGCGGATTGGCGCAAAAAACAGCCGCCTTTGTGCAAGTCTTCGACGCGGCAGGCTATGAGATCATCATCATCGAGACCGTCGGCGCGGGGCAAAGTGAGGTGGACATTGCCCGTCTGGCGCATACGACCATCGTCGTGGAAGCGCCCGGGATGGGCGACGACATCCAGGCCATCAAGGCGGGGATTTTGGAGATCGCGGACGTGCTCGTCGTCAACAAGGCGGATCGTCCCGGCGTGGAAAACACGGAACGTGCGCTTCGCTCCACGCTGGAACTTGCCCATCCGACGAAACGCATCATCCACCACCACGGCAAAATGCTGACCCTCGACGCCCCCGCCGCCGACACAGCCATCTGGTTCCCCCCGATCCTCAAGACCATCTCCACCGATGGGACTGGCATCCCTGAACTGGCGGAAGCGGTTGCAAACCATGAGACTCACCTGCGTCAGAGCGGGGATTGGAGCGCTCGAGACAGAGCCAGGCTCGGGTCCGAGTTGGAGGCGGCTTTGCAGCAGGAGTTGATGAGCCGTTATTTGACGGGAGCCCATCAAGAGGCGTATGAGGAAGCGCTGGAGAAGGTCCTTCGCAGGGACATATCGCCGTATGAGGCGGTCCACTGGCTGTTGAACGGAAGGATGAAGTAATTGAGGAGAGCCATGTCACAACATGTGCATCATGAGATCAAAATGTATGGAGAGATCAAACTGTACGCTGGTTCCGGCTCGCCCGAACTGGCGGGGAAGATCGCAGGCTATCTCAACCAGACCTTAAGCCCGCGCGAGGTGATCCAGTTCCCCAACGAGAATATTTTTGTCAAACTGAAGAGCAGTGCGCGCGGACAGGATGTGTACGTGATCCAAACGACCTCCTCGCCCGTGCATTACAACCTGATGGAGCTCTTGATCATGATCCAGACCCTGCGCCTGGATTCGGCCGCGCGCATCACAGCGGTCGTCCCCTATCTCGCGTATGGACGCTCCGACAAAAAGGACCAGCCGCGCGTGCCCATCACCGCGCGCCTCGTGGCGGATATGATCGAGATCGCCGGCGCGGACCGCTATATGACGTTCGATCCGCATGCCGGGCAGGTACAGGGCTTTTTTTCCATCCCCGGTGACGTGCTGACGGCCTCGCACATGATCAGTGACCACATCAAGGATTACCTGTTCAATGGGATGGTGAATCCCGTTGTGGTGGCAACCGACCTGGGTTTTGCCAAAAAGGGACGCAACTATGCGCTCGACATGGATGTCCCGATCGCTTTTATTGAAAAGAGACGCGTCGGCAACGAAGCCAAAGCCGAAGCCCTGACATTGATCGGCGAAGTGCACGACCGTGATGTCATCATCGTGGACGATGAAGTGGATACAGGCGGGTCTGTGGCGCAGGCGGTGAACGTCGTCAAACAACACGGCGCGCGGGATGTGTACCTGGCATTCATTCACCCCCTCTTCTCGAAGGATGCCGCCGAAAAACTTGCATCCCTGCCCATCAAGCACATCGTCACCACAGACACGGTGCCGATCCCTGAAGAAAAGATGAAACTGCTCGAAGGACGCATCACCATTCTTTCCATCGCGCCCATGCTGGGAGAGGTCATCCAGCGCGCGCACGAGGGAAGAAGCGTGGGTGAGATGTTCAATGAATAAGAAGCGTGTCAAGTATCAGGTGTCACGTATCACGTCGCACTTGAAACATGACACTTGACACCTGATACCGAAAATGCCCGAACTCCCCGAAGTTGAAACCATTGCCCGCAGACTCGAGCCGGAACTGGCTGGCAGGACGATCAAGGAAGCCGACCTGCGCTGGTCGCGGACGCTTGCCACGCCTTCACCCAGGAAGTTCAAGGAGCAGGTCAAAGGACAGCGGATCCAGGAAGTGACGCGCCGCGCCAAGTATTTGATCCTCCGCCTGTCAGATTTCGAACTGCTTGTCCATCTCAGGATGAGCGGCGACCTGTTCATTCGAAATAGTACAATCCAACCAGAAAAACACGACCGATTTGTATTAAAATTATCGGGCGGCAAATCGCTTGTTTTCAACGACACACGCAAATTTGGGCGCGTCTGGCTGACGGCAGACCCGCAGGAGGTCCTCGGCAGACTGGGACCGGAGCCCCTCGGCGCGGACTTCACACCGCAATGGCTATACGCCGCTTTACACGAGAAACGCCGTCAACTTAAGCCCCTGCTCCTCGACCAGAGCTTCCTGGCCGGGCTGGGCAACATCTATACAGATGAAGCTCTACACATCGCGAAACTGCATCCGCTGGGAATGTCGGATTCGGTGTCGAAGAAGCAGGCCCAAGCGTTGCATGAAGCGATCCGTCGGGTTTTGAAGGAAGGCATCCGCCGCAACGGCGCGTCCATTGACTGGGCATATCGCGGCGGCGAATTCCAGAACTATTTCCGTGTATATGGCCGTGAAGGTGAACCATGTGCCGTCTGCGGCACAGAGATCCAAAAACTGGTCGTCGGTCAGCGCGGCACGCATATTTGTCCGAAATGCCAGGTGGTGAGGTAGTATGTTCGAAGGTCTAAATTTATCCCCAATTCTAGTTCCAATCCTTGCACTGCTCGCGGGATGGGCGATCGGCTTTTTCGATTCCAACCTGCGTACATCCAAAAAGATCAAACAGGCAGAGGACTCCGCCCAGGCCGCGATCAAAGCGGCAGAGAGCAGACTGGCTCAAGAGCAGGCAAGACTTGCCTCTACTGTGGAGGCCTCCGTTATTGTGGACGACCCCGGCTTGTTGCGGCTCAGGAACGAAAACGGAAGCCTGACTCTCGACCTCGACGGGGCGCGCGTGAACGCATCATCCCTCACGACAGACCAGCGTAAACGGCTGATCGAGGTGTTGAATGCCGTGCGTCCCTGGCTGGAGGGCAAGCCTGCAATCCCTCCTGTACCTGTGTCCCCGCCTCCCCCGGCGCCCGCGCCTGTCGCAGATACCCGTCAGGGTACTTCCACACCTGTTGCCCCTGCCCCGCCTCAGCCGGTCACACCTCCACCGGCGACTGTTTCAAAACCGGCGCCGAAAGCTAAAAAGAAGAATGACGAACCCGAAGCCGCTCCCACAAGCATCGTGGGGCAGATCAACCTGATCCTGCAGGCGCAGATTGCCAATACGCCCCTTGCGGCGCGCGGGCTCGTACTCATGGAATCCGCGTTGGGCGGCGTAAATGTCTATGTCGGGGTCAGTAAATATGAAGGGCTGGACGAAGTCCCGGATGAAGAGGTAAAAACCGCCATCCGCGCCGCCATTGCCGAGTGGGAAAAGCGATATACGCCGGGGCTGTAATGGATGGCTTCACCGCCGGGGGACGGCGCAGAGAACATTTTTACGCAGGTTTGAAGCGCGCCGTCAACACGGGGCAATGCGCCACTTCCGCCACCTCGGCGGTCACGTTCGGCGTGTAGAGTTGCCGCAGGGGATTCGCGCTATACGACGACCCCATGCAGACGATGTCATACTCGCCCTCCCTGATCTCGCCAAGGATCTGTTCCACAATATGCCCCTCGCGCGCGACCACCTTCGCGCTCAACCCCGCCTCCTTCGCCAGTTCCAACGCCCTCCGCAGACTGCGGCCCGGCATGGTGTCCGTTTCTGCAAGATCGTTCAAATGCCCGCGCACTTCACGCGTACTTGGGTAATCCAGGTCTGAGGGAGGCACCACGTGCAGGATGGTCACCTGCGCCTGGCTGGCAACCGCCACCTGAAACCCCAGACTCTCCGTCACCGATTCATATCCCAGCCCGCCTACGCTGATCAACATCTTTTTGACCGGCAGGCGCATCTGCGGCACATACAGGATCGGCCCCACGATCTTTTCCATCAACGGACGAATGGAGCGCCCCGTCAGCCAGCGCCTGATGGCCGGTCGCCCAAGCGGACTGACCACCGTGATGAAATTGCCCTGGTTGGCTTTTTCAGGAATGACCTGCTCCGCCTCCCCATTGCGGACCTCGAGGCTGTATTCCACGCCCCGCTCCTTGAACAGGCTGACAGCGTCTGCGAAGATGTCCTCCAGGGGGTGGTGGTCGTCTATCGCCGCAGGACTCAGGTCCTCGGTCACGCCCAGAAGCGTGATCTTCATCCGCATGGAGCCTGCCAGCCACGCGCCATATTCGATGGCCTGTCTCGTATCCCTGTATCCGTTGGTTGCGATCAATAGTTCCATGCTCATTTCAAACTCCGATTTCCAAACAAAAAGATGCCGAGTGTGCCGGCGGCAAGCAGAACAAGCGGTGACGGCGCTTCGAACCAGAATGCAATCGCGCTCAGGATGGCGATCAATATCACGCGGTGGTCGATCTTCTTCCTGGTGCTGGCGCGGAACAATTCCCACGAAACTACAACGATCAATGCGGCCACCGCGGGGCTCATCCCCGCCACGAACCCGCCGATCCAGCCTTCCTGCTGGAACCTTTCCAGGATGGCGGTGACGATCAGCATCAAAAATGTCGGCGGGATGATCGCGCCCAGCAGGGCGGTGAGCACCCCGGGAATGCCGCCCGCGGCAAAACCGACGAACATGGCAAGTTTCAAGGCCTCGCTCCCCGGCAGTACGTTCGAAAAACCGACCGCCTCGACAAACTGTTCCTCCGTCATGATGGTCCCGACCGCTTCTTTATATAACAAGCCAATGGATGCAGGACCTGAAGGCGACAGAACATTCACCTTTAGGAACATCCATAACAGTTTCAACCACACGGAAATTTTCGGCTGCTTCATGACAGGAAGATCACTCCCACGATCCCCGCAATGATGATCACGATCCGTTCCGGCACTTTCTGGCTGGCCATGGCGACGAGACTGATCAGGCCGATCGCCCAGCCTTCCCACCCCATACTGCCGCCTTTTTGGAATATCTTCCAGGCCGTGAATAACATGAGGACGGAAATCGCAGGCGCAAGACCGTCCACGAAATTACTGATCCAGGCCTGGCGGCGCAGACGGTGCAGGATCATCGTCACGCCGAGGATGATGATCGTGGGCGGCAGAATCGAGGCGGTCAGCGCAACGAACCCGCCGGGGATGCCTCCAACGGCATACCCGATGTACATGGCGAGTTGCAAGGCGTCACTACCCGGCAGCACCGACGAAAGCCCCACCGCCTGCACGAACTGCGCCTCCGTGATCAGTTTGCCGACCACCTCATGGTAAAGCAGACCGACCGAAGCGGGACCCGATGTGCTGAGCAGGTTGACCTTTGAGAAATATGAGAAAGAGTTCGAGCAGTTGATCCACTATCTGTCCTTTGGTTGGGCACAATTGTAAAGGCAAATTTTCGGAAAAAAACAGGAGCGATGAAAAACATCACTCCTGTCTCAGTTGTCAGATCAAACCACTAATACGGTTTCGCCAGCAGATCTTCCAGCACTTTGTGCGAACTCTCATCCAGCGTGGAATGCTTGCTCACACCATGCGCATCCATGGTGACCACCACGGGGAAGTTCTTCACCTCGATCACCCACATCGCTTCGGGGACGCCGAACTCCTCCAGTTTGTAGACTCCCAGCACCTTTTGTACGGTCTGTGCGAGGAAAGCCGCCGCGCCGCCGATGGCATGGAAGTACACACCGGGCGTGTCTACACAACCTTGCAGGGTTTTCGCGCCCATGCCGCCCTTGCCGATCACGCCTTTGATGTTGAAATGCCGCATCACATCCGCCTGGTACGGTTCCTCGCGCGTGGACGTGGTCGGTCCGGCGGCAACGAATTTGTATTCCTTCGTTTCCAACCCGGAGACGACCGGTCCGCAGTGATACAGAACCCCCTGATCGAGATATTTTTTGATCTCTTCATACACCTGCAAGTCGTCGCCTTTGGGTTCGCGGGTCTTCTTGATGAACGTTTCGCTCATCCATTTATGGACCGCGTCGCGGCCCGTGAGCATGACTCCGCTTAATTGAACGGGGTCGCCCGCGTGCAAACTGCGGATGACTTCATCGCTGATGGGGGTGGTTATTTCGCGCATGTTGATTCTCCCGTATGGGCACAGCAGGACAATTTTTCGCTATGACGAATCACTGTTTCGCTGTGCCCCTACCCATTAATCGTAACTAACTTCCTCGCCCTTCACCGTCATCCTGCGGCGGCGATACGCCCAGCACATGTAGGAAACCGACACAAAATACGAGGCAGGCAGGCGGTGCATCCCGGTGATCTTCGTGTCCAGCACGGTGGTCTGACCCCCGAAACCCATGGGGCCGATCCCCATCTCGTTGGATTCCTTCGTCAGGCGCTCCTCCAGTTCAGCGATCTTCGGGTCGGAGTTGCGTGTGCCCATCTCGCTGAACAACACTTCCTTCGATTTGACATAGGACGACCCTCGGTCGCCGCCAATGGACACACCCAAAATACCCGGCGCACAACCCTTCCCTTGCGCCTTCTGTACCGCGTCCAAAACCACCTTGCGGACTCCCGCCAGGTCACGACCCGCGCCCAATTTGTTGTCCGGCAGGGAATACTGTGCGCCGACGTTCTCGCACCCGCCGCCTTTGAGCATCAACTCGATGACCAGGGGCTGGTCGGCATCCACCTCATCGAAATGGATGTATGGGAATTCGTCGCCGCCCAGGTTGTTGCCTGAGTTCTTGTCGTAGATGGCATCCACGGCGTTCGGTCGCATAAAGGACCGTTTGGTCGCGTCCACCATTGCGGCTCTGATCTGCTCCCGCAGCTTGCGCGTGCTCATCCCTTCGGGATAGTGAACGTAGAAGATCGGCGTGCCCGTGTCCTGGCAGATCGGCGTCGAATTGGCGCGCGCCAACTCGATATTCTTCATGATCGTTTCCAGCGCCCCGCGTGCCGCCGAACCCGGCTCTTCCTTCTCAATGGACGCCCGCAGGCGGTCTTCCACGTCCTTCGGCAGGCTGGACGACGTGCGGCGGATCAGTTCGAGGATCTCGTTGGTGTAGTCTTTTTGCATGGTGCCTCCGATGGTCGAATGATACTCCGAAATCGTAAGAATGCCATTAAAACGAGGGTGGCATCCATTTACCATACACAATACTGCCCACTCGAACTCGATGCTTCCGATCCTATTTATATAGGACGTCGACTGCAGGGCAATCGCATCTAATTTTGTGCTCAAAATCGGCATTGGATGGTGCAAAAATCGCGCTCTGGGATAAGTTTTGGTCGAATTCGGAACAACTTTCCCGATTTCTCCATACTAAAATTCATGTTGCCCCTTGGCTTTGTCCGTCTGAAGGTTCGGAATAGAGCGATGGTATACAAAAAATTCGCAAAGTGTATTCATCAGCAAAGGGTTGAACACCCTTGTCATCCCGCCAAAGCCGTTATACCCATCGCATTTGAGCGAATTTCGGCTCGTAATAGGCAAGGAGATGTTCAACCTTTATCTGACTATTACAAAAATAGGCTCTTTTAACTCAAAACAGGGCAAAATAGTGGGCCCGGCTGGATTCGAACCAGCGACCAAGGGATTATGAGTCTCCTGCGCTAACCACTGCGCTACGGGCCCCTTTGTTTATACGAACCCATGACTTAAGATCAAGCGATTATGAGAAGTCAGGTACAACGTCAAATATGTACTTTACATCCAATTATGCCCAAAAAATAACAAATTTTGCCGTTTTCGAGCCCATTCTGTTTATTATTTCCAGTGTGCTTTATCTTGTAAGGGATACTCAAGGTATACCTTACGTGGATGAACAAATCGCCCGAAACGAAAACTCACAAGGTTTAGTGAGTGCTAGGAACTGAGCGGATGGGAACAAACGCCTAGCGCTATGCTTTGTTAAGTGTCACGGTCTCAAGCTCCATCACCGGTCACATCATATTTTACCAAGAAAGGTTTAAGATCATCGGTAATCGCTCGATTTCGACACACACAACGGCTTGTTGGTGGGCGGGTGTAGATTAAACGCATTAGACCCATTGCAAGGCTAAGGTAGAGTTCCATATTGTAGATAGCTGCAATCAAGTTGAAGTATAGTACAAATGATTTGGGTCAACTACGATAACGTTCGCTCAACATTCGAAAGATTTTCAATCTGCGGATAATGTTCTCGATCAAGATACGTTTTCGTGATAATGCTCGGTTCTGCTTTTCTGTTTTCGGTTGAATAGATAAAGTTTGCATTTCTTGGCTGGTATTTAACTTTTGGAATGATTTTCGGGATAGGTAGATTCGAACTCCTGACCAAGGGCTTATATTTCTCCTACTCCCTACTTGCATATATAATCACCTCATGCAGACACTGGTAATCGGTGATATTCATGGTTGTTATGATGAGTTTCAAGCTCTGCTGGATAAGGCAGGTTTGGCAGATGAAGATGCGATTGTCTCTGTGGGAGACTGTGTAGATCGAGGTCCCAATACGCCTGCAGTATTGAGATTCTTCCAGGAAAAGCTGAGCGCCAAATTGATCATGGGGAATCATGAACGCAAGCATGTACGCGCCAACAGGCATGAAGTCAAATTGGCGCGCTCCCAGAAAATCAGCCGGATTCAGTTTGGGGACACCTATCCAGATGCCCTGGCGTTCATGGGTGAATTGCCACTGTATCTTGATCTGCCTGACGCATTGATCGTGCATGGATACTTTGAACCCGGTCTCCCCCTGTCACAGCAGCGCGCAACGGTATTATGTGGAACAATGGGTGGAGACAACTATCTGCATGTACAGTATGATCGTCCCTGGTATGAAATGTATGATGGCGAGAAGCCGCTACTAGTGGGACATCACAATTATTCAAACACAGATTATCCCTTCATTTATCAGAATCGCGTATTTGGGTTGGATACTGACTGTGTCACTGGCAAAGTGTTGACCGGACTTTTGCTGCCGTCATTCAAGATTATGGCAGTTCCCAGCCGGGCGAATTACTGGGCACAAATCCAGCGAGCGTATCCAGAGATAAAGACCTCATCGCCACCTGCAATCAAAGCAATGGAATGGACCGTTGAGGATGAGCAAAGATTATTATTCCTAATTGACGCTATATTCCAAAGAGCTGACCTAATCCTAATGGAGCTACATTCTGATCCGGAGTTTGCCAGCATACCTGCTCGGAAACGAGCAAAACAATTCGGTGCCCAAGTGGGAACTGGCGTTTACGGCACCTTATTGCATCTCGCTCGGTTAAATCAATTGGACAGTGAGTCAGCTCGCAAGGTTCTGAGATCTCCGGAAATGTTGTCTGCCATGCTCCGTAAACTCGAGGAATAGCACATCCTTTTGTGCCTAGTTGGCTTACGGTAAAATCCGTTCTGTAGAGTTGAGAGACAAAATGACATTACCCAAAATCACAGAAAGCATGATCCGCGCGGGGGCGAGTCCCGAAAGTTTTCGAAGCGGCGAGGAATATCATCGAGAAGGAGCAATTTCGAACACCACTATTCAAGGAACAGTACTGAGTGGGGAATGCGCCGGCACGTATGCACCCTATTACCGGGTACAGGTGCAACTGGATGAAGCGGGCATTGCAGACGTATCCTGCACATGCCTCTACGAATATGGGGGCTACTGCAAGCACATTGTCGCTCTGTTGCTTGCCTATATGCGCCATCCGAAATCGTTCACCGTGCGTAAAGCACCTGAGGAACTTCTCGCTGACTTGGATCATAACGATCTCACCGCGATTCTGACCAAACTGATTCAGGAACAACCCGATCTATATGATCGGATCGAAGCCATGACATCCGCTCCCTTGAAATCCAAAAAGCAGCGCAAGAAAAAAGTGGATGTCGAAGTTTACCGCCGCCATATTCTCGGCATCGTCCACAGCCTGGATGGCATGAGAATGTCCGAGGCGTATTGGCATGTAGGAGGTCTGGCAAATCAATTGCGTGAAGTACAGGATTCTGCTATGAAATTCCTAGAAGCCGGAGACGCCGAGTCTGCGCTCGAGATCTTGCTCGCATTGCTGGAAGAAGCCAGCCGAGGCATTGAATACATTGACGACTCAGACGGCGAGTTGGGTGGCTTCGTAGGCGATCTGGGCACGCCATTGGCTGAAGCCGTTTTGAGCATGGAACTCAGCCAGGTCGAACGCGACAGACTGGTCCGCAGACTGGAGAAGTTGATCGATTATGCCGGCGATTACGGGATGGAAGGCAACCTGGATATTGCCGTTCAAGCTGCAAAATATGGCTGGGGCGATATCCCCGAGAAGATGAATCCTCTTCAGAGAACCACCCATCAAGTCGCTGAGGACGATGAGTTGGATGATTGGGATAACGATGAAGATTGGGACGAGGAAGATGAATTTGAACTGCGTGAATTGGGTTTTCCTGTCGTGTCAGGACTCGATGACCTCACCGAAGCCAAGCTGAATGTATTGGACAGGCAAGGTCGCACCGAAGAATATCTTGCCCTGTGCAAAAAGGAAAAGCGACATTTGCGGTACACCCTCAAGCTATGCGATCTCAAGCAGACGGAAGATGCTGTGAAATACGCTAAAAAGCATCTGACTACTGCCGAAGAGACTCTGGAAGTGTCCCGCCGCTTCCGAGAGTCGCGCCTGGTAGCAGAGGCGATTGAGATTGGCGAGTACGGATTGAAGTTGAATGGGTCAAAGGCAAGTCTGGGTGAATGGTTGGGTCCCGTGGAGGAGGCGCAGGGGCGGACAAAACAAGCGCTGACAGCCTGGCTGGCAGCATTCGGTGAACATCCATCCCTGGAAACCTACAAAACGATCAAACGCCTGGCGGGATCTGGGTGGAAACGCTTGCGCCCGGAGGTGATGGCAAATCTCCGCAAGTCCTATGACAAGCAGGTTTTGGCGGAAGTACATTTGCTGGAAGAAGAGTGGGATGATGCTATCAAGGTGGCAGAGGGACGTGATATATGGTACTCCATTGCCGAAACGGTCGCCGATGGCGTTATCCCTCACCGTCCGGAATGGGTTGTCCAAATCAGCTTGAAGCACTCAGAACGCTTGATGTCCGAGCCAAAAAGCAAGAATTATCCGATTGCGGCTGCCTGGCTCAAACGTGCGAAACAAGCCTATAAGCTCCTGGGAAAAACGGATGAATGGCAGAAGTATTTGAGAGAGACAAAGGAGAAATACAAGCGCAGGCCGGCGCTGCAAAACCAACTCGCCCGGTTGTAGTTGGATTATAGGTCTGCCATCTGTAGTTGAACCGCTTCCATTCTCTCATCCTGAACCCCTATCCGATAACCCATTGTCTTATACCCGCTTCGCCGCCGGGCATGCATTTTTGCCAGCACCGGGGCTTCAAAATCTACATAATCGTAGATAACCACTTCTCGCTTGGCAGCGTTCGCTCGATGAAGACGACCTGCATACTGGATCAATGTTCCGCGCCAGGAAATCGGTAGTGCGAGAAATAGGGTATCCAGCCGAGCGTCATCAAAACCCTCGCCAAGATAGCGCCCTGTCGCGATAATTACACGTGGTTCATCAACAGGAACTGCAGCAACTTGATCCATAAGATATTTGCGTTGCTTTTTGCCCATTCCACCTGCCAAGACAAATACATTTTGAATACGTCCGGCAAGCAAGTTGACCAATATATCCAAATGCTCGCGGCGTTCAGTTAGAAGCACCGGATTTCGTTTTGCCATTACGGCTCCAACCACATCATCAATGATCATGCGATTGCGTTCTTCATCGTTGACCAATAAGGTGTATATTTCCTGAATGGATTGTGTCTGGCCGGATCGGAGATAGGGTGGGAGCTGAAAGTTTGTTGGACGCACAATAACCTTGTGGTTAAAAGCTCGGCTTTCCGCTTGTTTACGATCATCCACTTTATATCGGATTGGCCCACACTGCATGAATATGATTGGATGATGTCCATCTTTGCGGGTTACTGTTGCTGATAAGCCAGCGATATACCTGGCCTTACATTGCCTAATCACCTGTTCGAAACTGACAGCTGAAATATGATGACATTCATCTACAATAACATGTCCATATTGGCCGACAAGATCATCCACAACAGTTTTCTGATTCAGACTTTGAACCATCGCAACATCAAGTTCTCCGGTTGGCTTACGCTTGCCTCCGCCAATTTGTCCAATATCTTTGGGCGCCATCTTTAGGAACTGGCTTAGCATATTTACCCACTGGTCCAGCAGCCCTCGCCGATGAACAACTACCAATGTATTTACTTTGCGTTGAGCAATTATATACGCCGCCACAACTGTTTTACCAAACGCGGTTGAAGCAGCTAAAACGCCAGTCTCATATTCCAGTAGAGTGTCTGCCGCTTGCTGCTGTTCCGAGTGTAGTTCTCCATGAAATTGAAGGTCAAGGGGTGTTCCATAGTGCCTTTCATCGGCGAGCTTCACTTCAACTTTGAGCGATTGGAACAAATCAAGAAGTTCGTCAAGACAGCCGCGGGGCAGCGCCAAGTGTTTTGGGAAATCCTCAGAGCAACTGATGATGCGTGGCTTTCCGTAAGTTGATAGACGCATGGCTTGTGCCTGGTAAAACTCTGGATTTTGAAACGCTGCCAAACGGATCAACCGATTGCGCAGAGATGGCGTGAGATCGGATTTGGGGACATATATTTGGTTGCTCAGGACCAGTTCGATACTCTCGGGAAGCGGTCCAAGAATCGGCATTTCCTTTTGTTTTCTCGACGGTGGAGAAACCCAGGGCCGATCGTCATTTTCATCCGTGACAGGAATACGGACCCCTGTCAATTCACCCTGCTTTTCTGCATTACCAACGATTATCTCAACTTGGTTACAGTACATGCGCTGGACTGACGAAAGAAATGCCCACTGATCCTGATACGGAATGAAATCTTCATCGACAAAAACACTGTTTCCACTATCGCGTGGCTTTTTCTGCAGAGGCAATGCAATCAAGTTTCCTAATCCGCCTTTTGGCAAGGTGTCTTGGCTTGGGAAAAAACGATCATAAGAATCCAGCCCGATTTCAGGCCGGCGTTCCATTGTCTGTGTCAGTAGAAAAGCCCCCATCTTTCGCGCCAACATCACAGGAACAGGCTCGCTAAAGAAAATCCAAATATGACCACCATTGCCCGAGCGCGATCTTTCTAATGCAGCCGGCACGTCAAAAAGCTTGCAAGTTTCCAAAAACGTCTGCGCATCTTCCTGCCAGGAAGCCTTGTCAAAATCAACTGCCAGGAACCAACAAGTTTCGTCAAGCAACATGGGATATACACCGGCTGTAAAATCACGCCATGTTGTTTTCTGAGGGTCAATACCTAGCAGGTGATTTCGGATAACGTCATTCGTGACCGGCAAAAACTGTCGATGAATACAATCTTCGCAACGGATTCTCGGCTTTTCACAAATGCCATTTACCCATTCGTTGTGGCAAACCGGAGCGTAACCTTTCTTGCCCGATTTGGGATTTTCAAAGCGCCGAGGGTATACATCCTCCCTACCTCGGAACAGACTGCGAAACAAGTCGATCTTCGACTCTTGAGGTGACTGACTGGTCACAGAAGCCAGCGATGTAGGTTGTAAAATATTTCCTTCTGTTTCAAGACAAGCATTTTTAGCTGATTTAATCTCGGAAATTTCCGAAATCAACTCTGCCCTACGCGCATCAAGCTTATTAAGCTCATCCTTTTTTTCTAATAGCAAACGTTCAATTTCATCCAGGCTTTTCATGTCTACCTCAGCTGGCATCTGGCTCATGATTGTATTCGCGATCCTTCAAATCCATCCCTTCTTTTTCAGCCGCTCGATGAGCGCTGGACGTTTCTTGTAACGGTCGCTTAAGTCCCGCACACGAATCATGAATTTCGCTTGCGTTCCCTGAAATTCGGACAACTGTTGAAGTTTGCTCAACAAATTTGTAGCATACTCGTAGTTTCTGGCAGCGGATCCAGTCTGCAAAAGATTCTCAATCTCCTGCCAGGTCTGCGCTTCATGTTCCTCCAGTTCCTGCATTTCGGCAATATGCTTTTTGCGTTTTTCTTCTGCTTGGCGACGAAACTCTGCCTGACGTAATTTTTCGGCAGTGTCGAGCAATTCGCCAAAGGTGCGTGGATTAGGCTCCACACTCGGTGTGGATTTCCCAAACAAAAGCAGTTTTTTGCGTAATGCTGCAACTGCACCCGGCTCTGCATTGAGGATTTTGAGCAGGAATTCTTCACACTCCTGTCGGGTAAGACTGGAAATCAATGGGGTGAAATCCGCTTGTTGTAACGGACTCAGGTCCGGGCTTCGTTCAGAGGCGGCTGAGATCAGAAACGGGTCAATCTCAAAAAAGTCAGCAAATGTTTTGAGTGGCGGAGTCAGTTGTTTCAGTCCTGCCGGCAAAGGAGGTTCTGGATCGTTAAAAAGTTTTCAGGATCATCCTCGTCTTCATCGTAATCACCGGACTCCAGGCTCATAGCCTTGAGCCAACCCAGGTACAGAACGCGGTAATCGCCTTGAAGGATATCATCGCGCAACCGAGCGAGTGTGGAGAGCAGGCCGCGCTCTTCCATCCACTCGTCAAACCCTTCTTCTTCGCTCATCTCGAATTCCAGCACTCGAACATCGCCGACATTTTCGACATGGACATGATATTCATCGAGATAGGGTTCAATGTCCGTAGCATCCAAAAGCCCCTTCGGGAATCGGAATGCCAACCGGCGAGTGCCCCAATTCGCGATGTAAAGATAAGCATCAAAATATTTCGCTAGCACCTGGATGGGATCATATTTGAAATCGCCCCAATTGTATGTAACGATCGCATGGCTGGATGTGACATCTATGTGGCTGGAGAGACTGTTCACCGCGGCTTGCTCAACCGCTGTTAACGGGTGTTCAAGGGTCTGCCATTCGTAATATTGGTATTCGCTCATTGCAGCATTTCGCCTGACGATTGACTTTTTGTACAGTATAAACCCGAACGAAAGGAACTTCTTTCAATCATTATTCATCTTCAGGCAGTTGCAACAGTTTAAGTGCCTGATAAAAGTAGAAGAAGGCTTCCGGGCTTGTTTTCTTGATTTTATTGAGCTTGGCGTATTCAGGATTAGAAATGATCCATGATGAAATATCAATATTGGTTTGAAATCTGGCGATACGACTGGTTTGTTTCAAGATGAGTCCGGCCAGATAAGCAACTTTCGATGCGCAGACAATGGCAGTATCAATCGTGAAAGTCGTCGAATAAACAAAAGCTGTCAGTTTTTTGATGCCGCTCATCAATTCGGCATATTCTCCACCGGCAATTGCTCCACGTGTGCCAATCAAACAAGCTGTCTGAAATGAATCCAGGAGAACATCTGTGGGAGCAAGCTCTGGCATTCCACGGTAAGCCAACTCTTTTATGGCCGTCCATTCAAAAGTCTTACGTATCAGATCAACATCGGAAGCAACATCGAACAATGACCCGATGTCGAATAGCTGCTTTGCCATTTCGATGTCTTTTCCCAACCCATATTGGATCCCCGTGGTGTTGGGAGCAAAAGCTGTCAACTTATCTCCCAACAAGCATTCCACCACAGGACAAGTCACATCGGTCATCTGCCCTTCAACTGACAGAAGAGGTGAATCTATTTTTACTTCTATTAATCCTGGGTACGGATGTTCATCAAACAAGATATCCAGCAAGATATGACTTTCTTTATTCTGTATGACTGAGTGGAAAAAGAACTTGTAGTGCTGCTTGGGTAACTCACCGGGGCGGCAATTCTCCTCGTAACGGTAAAAAACACCTTGATCAACAACCGATCTAAAAAACGGTGGGAGGTTTTGGGGTTTGGCGAGAACAATGTCAATGTCGATGGAGAATCGGCTGGGCTTTCCGAGCAATAGTGTCAGGGATGTGCCACCCTTAAAAATGAAATCCAGCCCACTCAATCGCAGGTTTTCGACCAAGGTCAGGGCCATGATCATCTTTTCGATCAAGATCGGATCCTTGCCGGCTGCGATCTTCCGAGTCCGCATAATCCATTCTTTGGTTCGGGATTGATTCGATATCATTGTTTGCCCTTCCGTTTCGTTTCGAACTGTATTCCTGTTTTAGTTTGTATAAATTCCTGTAATATCTTCCCGGCTTTCCTACGGCGGGCATATCGAAACATAGTCCTTTGATTCAACCAATAAGTATTAAAAGCATTTTCGTAGATAGTATGATAATTCTGCACCCTGGAAGGCAAAGAATATGTTTTCATCTACCAGGATATCCACAAGGATCTTCTCCAGTTTTGGAAAATAGATCTTGTTATGTGTCATGCGAGGAGACTCTGAAATCAAAGGCAACACAATGATTGGACTTGCTTGCGGAAGGACATAATTTTCCATAAGGCTTCGAGTGGGATTCAGAAAAACCCGGCCTATATATTTTTCCATCAAACGGTTAAAAACCGATTCGCACGCTTCTTTTTCAGCTTCGACAACAATTATGTTTTGCCCGGGCTGATGAGTTGTGAACTCATGCAGGATTCTTAGTTTCCCAGCATAAGTAGTCCAGGTATGGAAACGTTTTTTGAAGAATTTGATGGATTGAAGAAAGCTCCTTAGAAGGTGAATGAAGAAACTTTCTCTTGTTAACTTCTTGTCCTTTAAACGCATACATCCCAGATCCTAGCGGAACGAGGATCTGTTCCTTTTCCAGAGCATACAGAACGCGCCTAAAAAACTGCTCGTTGAAATCCTGTGTACGGATTCGATAAAAGTTCCTCAATTCATTTTTGGCAATGGAAACACGCTCAGATAAGGTGGCTTTCAATTCCGGGAGATGCAATAGAGTAGAAGTATCTTTCATAGCAACCTCTTTGTAAAACGGCACTTTTCCATAAATAGTGCCGTTTTACGAAACAAGGTTACTATACCAGAAAATATGCATAACTGCTACCAGAAAATACAGATCATCCTTTGGATTGTCTAAAGATTATTATCCACAGGGCTGCCTCTTATATGTGCAGTATGAACATCTTCGTCGGTTTGTGCGTAGCGGAATACCTGCAGATCGGAATGCCCATCAACTTTTGCAGAGCGAAGATGTCCACTCCATTGGGACAACATGATCAGGCGGAACCGCGTGGTTTACAGTATATCGAACTGCCCGCGCTGCAAGTGGGCAGAGGAGAGATTTTGATCCCTAACTGAACCTTTAAACTCTTCCCAATCGTTGTAAACTCCACAGTGGTTACATTTTTATCATGGTTTTTTCTGTAAGGTATACTGATCTTTACGCGTCAGATTTTATGATCAACATAGCCTACTTTTCTTTGAAAATAGGCTCATTCTCTTCAAAAAACGCAGCAAAATCAGAGGGCTGGGAAGATTGGAACTTCCGACCAAGCGAGTTAAAATCGCTTTCCCAATCTCTAAGGGATACCAGCGCCTTCAACAATAAATGATCACATCTTTTCATCATAGTCTTCCGTGTAAACTATTCCAAATGCTTACATGTCCGATTTAAGAATTCAAAAGAGCCTGTTTTCACCGGAAAACAGGCTCTTTTAATTCAAAAACGGGGCAAAATAGTGGGCCCGGCAGGATTCGAACCTGCGACCAAGGGATTATGAGTCTCCTGCGCTAACCACTGCGCCACGGGCCCCAGTATCTATACGAACCCAAGGCTTAAGAACAAGCGACATTGCGATTATGAGTCGCCTGCGCTAACCACTGCGCCATGGGCCCTTGTTAAGTATCAAGTGTCAGGTGCTCAAGTGTCACGTGACACCTGAAAACTTGACACCTGACACCGAACCAGAGAGCGGGAGATGGGATTCGAACCCACGAATATCAGCTTGGAAGGCTGATGCCTTACCACTTGGCGACTCCCGCGCGGGGAAAATTTTACCACAACTGTGCGCCCCCTTATTTCTCCCGCGGCTCCTGCGACTCCTCGATCAATTCCGTCGGCGTCGCCGCGCCACAGGCGGGACAGGCGTAATCCTGTTCGGCAGGGACGTACGACCGTCTGCAATAAGGACAGTCTATCGCACGCGGCGCAACCGGCACCTCCACCTTCTTTTCGGTAATGACCTCGCGGGTATGAGTCCGCCCGCCGCCAAGCACAACCAGGTTGCCCAGGTTCGGCATCCCTGAACTGCGCGTCGAGGAGGAAGAGGAGGCAGGCGCGATATCCGCCTTCATTTTGGATGCGCCGGAGGAAGACTTCTTCTTGGAACCTTCCGGGAGTTTCCCGCCGCCAGCCAGCAGGGCGAACAGGACCGCCACGATCACCACCGCCGCCACCGTCAGGAAGACGATGATGGCGGTCAGGCGGACGGCGCGCGGGACGTTGTACAACTCGTAGCCGTAACTGAACAGGAACACGCCGCCCACGTAGAACGGGAAGAGGATCCCGATCAGCACCAGCCCCGTCCCCTGCTCCACCTGCCCCTCGATCCAGGTCAGATATGCGATCAGGACGATGACCGCCAGCGAAGCCAGCGCCACCAGCCCGCCGGGGATCAGAATATGCAGCGGCTTGCCGGGTTTGGTCTCGTCATGGTCATATTCGACCACTTCGTGCGTTTTTGCGCCTACCTGTCGGGCGCGGTATTGGGATTGGGGCATGGCAGTCACCTCAGGGATGATATGTAGGGCGGGAAACACTCCCGCCCTGTAAGATATACGGGATTACCAGGCGTAGGCCTCGGGAGCCGCCCCGCCGGGACCGGGCCAGATCTCGTCCAATTTCTTCAGCTCCGCCTTGCTGAATTTGATCTTGAGCGCCCGCAGGGAGCCGGTCAACTGCTCCATCGTGCGCGGACCAATGATCGGGGCGGTCACGACCGGGTTCACCAACAGCCATGCCAGCGCCACATCAGCAGGTTTCTCGCCCATCTGCCTGCAGAATTTTTCCCATGAGTCGAGTTGTTTGTGATATTTCTTCACATCCTTCTGGGTGTCCTTGTCGGCGCGGCGACCCTCCTTGATCTTCTGTAAAACGCCGCCCAGCAGACCTCCCGCCAGCGGACTCCACGGGATCACGCCGAGTCCGTAATCGCTACACGCAGGCAGGACTTCCAACTCGACCATGCGGTCTTTGAGATTGTACAGGCTTTGCTCGCTCACCAACCCCAAAAAGTGACGCGCTTTCGCGGCTTCGTTGGCTTTTGCAATATGCCAACCCGCAAAATTGGAGGAACCGACATACAACACCTTGCCCTGCTGGACAAGCGTCTCCATCGCCTGCCAGACTTCATCCCACGGTGTGTTGCGGTCAATGTGATGCATCTGGTACAGGTCAATGTAATCGGTTTGCATGCGCTTGAGCGATCCCTCGACCTGCTGGCGGATGCTCAAGGCAGAAACCCTTGATTGATTGGGCCATGTCCCCATCCGCCCGTAGACTTTCGTTGCAATGACCGTCTTCTCGCGCCGACCTCCCCCCTGCGCAAACCAGCGGCCGACGATCTGCTCCGTCACCCCCTGCCCCAGTTTCCAGCCGTAGACATTGGCGGTATCGAAGAAATTGATGCCGAGATCCAATGCCTTGTCCATGATGGCGAACGAATCCGCTTCGGTCGTCTGCGGACCGAAGTTCATCGTTCCCAGACACAGACGTGAAACCTTCAAACCAGTCCGCCCCAGTTGTACGTATTCCATTGTTTGCCTCCGTTCGATTTATATACAACGTTCCGAAGGCTCGGAGCCTTCGGAACGGTTGTCTCAGCGGATTCAAATCGCCAGCCACCTCTTCCATTTGTTTCAGGATCAGCGGCACCTGCCCGTCGGTCAGGTCGGGGTGGCGGATGGTGTCGAACATGTTCGCGAACCCGTCCGAGAGCATCACGCGGACGCTGCGCCACGAGGCGAGTTTCGGGGTCATACCGCCGCTTGGCAGGAGTTTCACCGCCTGCGCCCATTGCGGATGCGTGGCTGAATAGTCGGCGAGCAGGTCCACGGTCGAGGCGCGAAGCGGGAAGAGTCCCGTGCTTTGCACCCATCTGGCTTGATTCTCCGCGCCGAGCATCCAGCGGATGAACAGCCACGCGGCGAGTTGGGTCACATCGTCTGACTCGAAGACCACGAACGACGAGCCGTAGACGACAAAAGCGGTCTGTTCGGGACCCGGGAACGGCAGGACGACCCATTCATCCCTGCCGCCCAGCGCGCCGAACGCCCGTGAATACTCCACAAGGTCTTCGAGGCTGGCAGTAGCGAACAAAGCCTGCCGCCCGGCAAAACGGTCGGGGGCGGGCGTGTCAGGCGAAGCGACCCAGGCACAGCCCTTCTGCTGCAGGACTTTCAGGAACTTGAAGGCTTCGATGTTCTCCTGTGCGAGGAAACGGTAGCCGTTCTCCTCCTGCACGCCGCCGCCGAAGGCGGACATCCAGCCGAGGGGTGTCATGGCGTTCGCATCGACCAGCCAGCCGCCCAGCGCGTCGTTGTTCGGGTCGGCGTCCGAGGCCAGCGCCTTGTTCGCCGCACAGGCTTGTTCTTCAAAATCGGGGGAGGTTGCAGGCGGAGAAACAAACCCAAGTTCACGCGCCCAGGTCTGGTTGTAGAGAAGGAAGCGGGCAGTCCGTTGGGCGGGCATGCCCAGGCGCATGCCGTCCACCTCATCCTGCATCCAGACCACGGACGGGAACTCAGACATCTCCAGCGCGCTCATGCCGTAGTCGGGGTCGCGCACGATAGGCGTTCAGGTCCACGACCTTGTCGCGCCAACCGATGGCATGTTCGGGGAGGGCGATCACGAGATTCGGGTTTGCGGACTCCTTGAGCGCGGCGTCGGTCTGGGCGAACAACTCGCCATAGTTGAACTTGCTCTCGGCGCGGACGACGATGCCCCACTCGTTGACCGTGTTGAACTGCGCGACCTGCAACTCGAACAAACTCGCCTCCGCGCCGAACCACGGGTGCCAGACCGTGACCTGCGCCCCGCGCAACGCCTCCCGCTCGACGTTGAGCTGGCTCACCGCCGGGGTGGGCGTCGCCGCCGCTGACGGTTTCTCCGTCGCGCTTGGGCGGGGAGTTCCCGGCCGGTGGGGTGAGGGAGCTGGGAGGAGTACAGGAGGAGAGGACGATGGCTAGTAATAAGAAAAAGACGATGTACTTTGAGATTCGCATTTAAGAGTTACCTTGATTTACCCGCGCAGAGCGGAGTGAGCCGATAGGCGAAAGAAGACGAAGCGCAGACTTTTCGACTAACACTTTGTCTCGCCTGCGGGGATGCAAAGAACACATCCCCTTGCGAGATTGCTTCCCGAAGGTCGCAATGACATTATCCTAATACGCCACCATGGGGATCGGGGTGAAGAGCAGGAGGAAGACCAGCAGCATGAAAAAGCCGAGCGCGCGGCGGGGCGGGTCGAGCGGGGTGATGTCGTCGAGCGGCTGGGTGCGGACGTTGCCGAGCCAGAACAGGATGAAGGCCCACAACAGCCAGCTGAAGTTGAACGAGCCGAAGGAAAAGGTCAGCAGTGCGGGCAGGAACATCAACGCGATCAGGACACCCATCGCGATCGGGAAGATCCTGCGCGCCTTCTCGCCGAAGAGACCGTACGCCACGTGACCGCCGTCCAGCGTGCCGACCGGGACGAGGTTGAGCGCGGTCACGAGCAGACCCGCCCAGCCTGCCAGCGCCACCGAGTCGAGTTGCACGTCCAGGCCGTTGAAGGGGATGGGCTGTCCGGACAGGAAGTAGCGGACCCAGTACAAGGCGGGGGAAAGACCGCCAAAATCCACAGGTTCGGGCAATAATTTGCCGAAAATCACGTATTTTGCGAATAAATAAAACAGGGAATTGCCCTCGAGGAAACTGCCGCCCTGCTGACGCCGGGTCAATGGGTCCCAGCGGGGAGAGCCACAGCCCGAGGAACAGGACCGGGACAGCGATCACCAGTCCCGCAATGGGACCCGCCACCCCCACGTCGAACAGGATGCGCTTGTTCTTCGGGATGCCGCGCATGGCGATGAAGGCGCCCAGCGTCCCGAGCGGGCTGATCAGCGGCGCAGGGATGAAGAACGGCAGGGTGGCAGGGACGCCGTAGTAGCGGCAGGCGAGGTAATGTCCCATTTCGTGGGCGAACAGGATGCCCATCATGCTTAACGCAAAAGGCCAGCCTGTGAAGATATTTGCAAGTAGCAGGGTAAATGGGAACGAGCCGTCCGCGGGGATGGACTCGGGCGGGATGTCCACACCCCTCAGCAGCATGCTGAAGATCGTCAGGATGAACAGGATGACATTAATATAAATCCGTGTGTTCGACTTGGGAATGACCGGCGTCTGCGCCAGATAAATGACCTGCGCCCCCTGCTCCTTGCGAAACAGCGGGGTGAGACCGTATGGCTTGACCGCCTCCGCCAGTTGGTCGTAGGAGGCGGCTGTGTCCTCGCTGACAAAATGACCGCGATAGCGCAGCGATCCATTGACGCGGGTCGCCCGCGGTGACATCCTCCACGCGGAAGACGCGGGAGACGTGATTGTTCAAAACTTCCAAATCAGGCAGGGACATGGGACACCTTTGACGGAGCGGGGACGGTGGACTGTTGACAGTGGACGACAGACCATAGACGGTTTTACTGTCGACGGTCTTCCGTCCACCGTCCAAAACATAGGCGGGAGTGGATGGGAGTCGAACCCACCGCGGCCCGCAACGCGACCCGCCACAGGTTTTGAAGACCAGGAAGCCCACCGGGACCTAACCACTCCCGGGGATAAGGATACTCGAAGGGGATGGGGATTGCAAGAAGGATTATCAGGAGGGATTAAGGGTTGAGGAACCAAGAGTACCACCCCGTCCGTTTTGTTTTAATCGAGAAATTCAGATGCAACCGTAATATAACGAAAGCATGGACGGTGTATACTTGAAACACACTGAATATGACTATTCACAGCATCCCTCAAATCGGCAACACTCTTCGCAATGCTGTCACATTCAATTTCAAAAACCCAACTGAGGTCATTAGGGGGGCAGAGAATCTTGTCAGTCAAACTGAAGAATTCTTCAACTTGCTTGAAGTTCGCAAAATAGATTTCGTTTTGGTAAATGGCATTGCCCTGCTGACATACGTGGAGGGGCGCAACACGCAGGATATTGACCTCATCATGGCGTTGCCTTCCCTGGCAAAACTGCCTGAAATCAAAATCGAAAGTCAGGACATGTATTTTGCAAGGGGAAAATTTGGTGAACTGCAAATCGACATCCTGCTGACAAAGAACCCTTTGTTCGCAACCGTGGAAAAGAAACACACCACGACCAAGCAATTCATGGACCGCTCCATTCGCTGTGCAACAGTGGAAGGGTTGATTTTGTTGAAACTGTTCGCCCTGCCTTCGCTTTATCAGGCAAGGAAGTTTTGAACGAGTAGGAATTTACGAAAATGACATCGCCACACTCATGTACGCTTTCAAGCCGAAAATGGAACCCCTTTTTGCCGAACTTGATAAACATCTAAACAAAGACGACATGACCGAGGCTCGCAAAATCATCGCGGACATTGAGATACGCATCCAAAGATTTAGGAAAGCCAAGGAATAACGCAAACGAGACCTCCGAGTTCTTGCAGAACTCGGAGGTCTATTCAAGGGCAGGCAGACATGACAGAGACCGAATTCAAACACGATATTTTCATCTCCTACAGCCAAAAGGATAAAGAATGTTATATCAAAGGCACTGCAATACCTCGGCATCTTTGTGCCAAAGGAGTCTGATTTGAACAAGACCATCTTCCCCGTTCTTTGTTTGGTCCTGGCAGCCTGTGCATCCCCTGCTGTCCTTCCATCCGTAACGCCCATGCCGGCTCTTGCGGCTACGAATACGGAAGCCCCCACCATTACCCCATCACCAACCCTGACACCCACACCCGTCCCGAATGGACCGTGTGATAACCCGCTTGTGCCGCTTGTTGTTGGGAATCACTGGACGTATCGCGTCACAACGGATGGCGGGGAGAAAATATACAATCTCAGGGCTGTGGAGAGGCAGGATACCGGCAACCTTGTCATGCTGGTCGAATTCGGGGATGAGGAACAATCCGTTCAGGAACGGGTCGTCTGTCTTGACGGTGTGATCGAGGACTTTCCGCTCTTCGTGATGGATATGCTCTTCGCAGACCGACTGAACAAATTCATGAATACCTATCACGATACGGGGATTTATGCTCCCTCGCACGCCTCTTTCGCAGAGACAGGCTGGGTGCTGGACTGGGAGGCTTTTTACCTCACCGAGGAGGGCGCACAAATCAAGAACCCGATGGGTCCGCCCGACCTCATCATCGGGGCATCCGCTCCCATTGACCTCGCCTTCAAAATGGACGGCGCCCGCGAAGCCGTGACCGTCCCAGCCGGAGAATTTCCCCAGGCGATCAAGGTGCTGCACAACTTCACAGTAAGCGCAGCGTGGGGAGGTTACGGCGGACACCTGACCATCGAAACCACGCAATGGTACGAACCTTACGTGGGACTGATCCGCGCCCAGGTGGATACGGCCTCATATTCGATGGGCGCACAGGAGACCCGCATCCCATGGAACAGCGTTTTGGAGTTGGTTGAATTCACACCGGGAAGTGAATGATTGAATCCTGGCGTTTTGTGCTAAAGTAGGGACATCGTCGTCAAGCAAAGGGAAGGTTGACCATGGCAGAGGAAAACTTCGATTCACAAAACATTGTATTCATCTCCTCGATGCCATTGAAGTCGAGTTGAAACTTCCGCTGGGCATTGCGGAAGTGAAAATGTCACCGACTGCATCGCAAAAGAATGGCGGGAAAACGAGAAATAAGCGGAATCGAACGGGAAAATGCCATTCAACACGCCGAGGAAAAGTTCGTAGAAGCTCATCCAGATCAAAAGGTGGCAAAGATGCTCCGCGAACTTCCCTTGCACTCTGAGGATGAGTTCAAGCAGGTTATAGCAGGATTATTAACCCATTTGAGCGAAGAAAAAATCACGTGGCTGGCTGAGATCAATTTGACAAAAACCTGGAGGATGTTGCCAGTGTCGAAGAAATCCGAAATGCTCTTGAGCTATATCTCCCATATTTACGGCATGAACTGAACGGAATCAAAGAATTTCGAGAAGTAATCTCTGCGTTGACGCGTGAAAGAATCAATGAAACTACCGAAAGAATCGATAAAGAACAGATCGAATGGAAGGCAAGCTGGATGAAGCGCTCGAAACCTGAAAACACAAGCTTCTCCATCTGGCAAAAACATGGCTGGTTCTTCGGTCATCGCTATGGTGACCTGGCAACACTTCACAGGTCGCGCCACCGAACTCAAGATGCTCGATGAGTGGCTGAATAACGACAAAGATAACCTGTTGATGCTCCGCGCCTTCGGCGGATTTGGCAAATCCGCGCTGGCGTGGACGTGGTTCAACCGCGTAGACCGCGAGCAATGGCAGACGGCGGTCTGGTGGTCGTTCTATGAAAAGGAATCGGGCTTTGAGAGTTTTCTCGCCGAGACGCTGAAACATCTCGGCGTGGAGGTCAAAGAGTCCGCGCGGCAGCAGGTCAATGATCTGCTGGAAGCGATGCGCGGGACGAACATCCTGATCGTGCTGGACGGCTTCGAGCGGTTGCTGCGTCAATACGGGCGGATGGATGCCGCGCTGCAAAGCGATGACGAGGACGCGGACATTGACCCATCCCAGCGCGATTGCTCCTCCCCGCTGACGGAAACCTTCCTGCGCGGCTTGAGCGGCGCGGGCATGAAATCCAAAGTCTTGATGACCACGCGCCTGTGTCCGCGCGCCTTGGAGAGCGCCGACGGCAAACTGCTCAAAGGCTGCCGCGAGGAGTCGCTCTCCGCCTTCTCGCCCGAGGACGCGGTGACGTACTTCCACAACGAAGGGATTAAAGCCACGCGCGCGGAGATCATCGAAGTCTGTGCCGCGTACGGCTATCACCCGTTGAGTTTGAGCCTGCTGGTCGGTTTGATCAACGAAGACCATGAACAGCGCGGCGATATTGCGGCGGTGAAGAATCTGGAAATCTTCGAGGACGTGAGAGCCAGACGACATCACGTTTTGGAACGCGCGTATGAAAGTTTAGCCCCCGAGCGCAGGGATTTGCTGAGCAAGATTTCCTGCTTTCGCGGCTCGATGGAATACGCCGTGCTCAAAAAGGTGTTCCCCAGCCCCGACCTGGACAAAGCCCTGCTCGACCTGCGCAAGCGCGGACTGCTGCAATACGCGGGCGAGACGCAACGCTACGATATGCACCCGATCGTGCGGCATTATGCCTATGACCATTTCACCGACGAAAAGCGGCGCAAAGAGGCGCACGTCCAACTTGCCGAGCACTTTATTGACGCCATGCCCGTGACGAACACAAACGTGAAAACGCTGGAAGACCTTGCGCCCGTCATCGAACTGTATCATCACATGGTCAGGGCGGGGAATTTGGATGAGGCATATGAAGTTATTTTATGACCGAATTGTCCAAGCACTTTATTTTCAATTTGGCGCATATCAATTATGCATTGAACTTTTACGCGCTTTATTTCTTGATGGCGAAGATAAACCGCCGCGTTTGAAAGATGAAAGCGCCCAAGCATGGACTCTCAACGCACTCGCCAACTCCTACTCCTGAGCGGACAGCCGCGCCGCGCCGTTCCGCTGTTTGAAATGCAAATTGACTATTCGAGAAAAACACGGGCGACAAGAAAAATTCGCCATCGGGCTGGGGAACGTGGCGAACATGCGCAACTTGCCATCGGCGCGCTGAGCGAAGCGGAGCGCAACCTGCGCCGCCGAATTGACCTGTGCCGCGAGATTGCGGATGAATGCGATGAAGCCGTTGGTCATCAGGAATTGGGGCGCGTCTTGTCCTATCGTGGCGCGTGGCAGGAGGCAGAGCAGGAATTGGATAAAGGCATTGAAGTTGTTTGAAAAACAAAAGCATGTTCAAATGCAAGGTGTTACTTGGTCATACCGCGCCCTGCGTTTTCTGCTCATGGCAAGAGAAGCAGTTCTCAGTAATCAGTTAATCAGTGAACATTGTAAAATCGGCAATCGAATGCGCTCAACGCGCCCTTGAACTGGCAGATGAATGACGCAAATACAGATTATCCAGTTCCCACGAGATTATGTTCGCGCTTACTGGCTGCTTGGCGCGGCATATCGCGCCAATAACGAATTGACTCTGGCAGAAGAAAACCTGTCCAAAGCGCTCAATCTCTGTCGGCAAATCAATATGGTTGACCATGAAGCCGACATCCTGCTCGACCTGGCGCGGTTGCGTTACGCCCAAGGCGATTTCAAGGACGCGCAGGAAAAAGCGTCCGAGGCGCTGGTGATCACGGAGCGCAGCGGGTATGTGTTGCAGGGGGCGGATGTGAATTTGTTCCTCGCGCAATACGCGCTGGAGCAGGAGAAGGACAAAGCCAAGGCAAAGCAATATGCCGAAGCAGCGCATGAAACTCGCCACGTGCGACGGTCCGCCGTATTATTACAAGGTGGCGTATGAGGAGGCGTTGCCATGTTGGAAAGAATGAAGGATGAAGGATGAAAACGAAATCGGCAAACCCTCAAGACTTTTTTAGCGGGATAGATTATGCGCGTCTTGATACGCTTAAGCCAGTTCAGCAGAGTGTCGAGGCGCTCAATCTGCCACCCCTGCGCCAACGCAAGTTGAACGGCATACTCAACGCGCTGACCATGCAAATAGAGGACGGCGGCGATTCATCCGAAGTCAACGAGTTGTTGGTCAAGGCTTTGCGTGCCGCGATCATTTTTCAGGTTGGGGAGGCTGTCGCCAAATCATTCGTTGGATGCGTTGGTACAGTTTGAGCAATCCGAGGCGCTGCGTTTGCGCGGAAAAAGATCTGCCTGAAAGGTCAAGGAAGGTCAATTTGAGAAAACGATCCAAACCCAATAAGAAATATGACGCCGCAAAAGGATTTCCCCATTGGAGAATCGGTTGTAGTCAAACCTGGGGTGATTGATCCCGATTATGGATTTGACATGGGCGGCTGGCAGGGGCGCGTTACCGAAAATCATCATGCCGATGAGCAGGGCAATCCTTTGGTGAGCATTGCCTGGGACAGCATTACGCTGAAACAAATGCCTGTTGAAATGATCGAACGCTGCGAGGAAGACGGCCTGGATTGGTCTCTCATGGGACTCTATGCCAGTGAAGTCACGTCCGCTTCGCCGAGGGATAAAATCCATCAAGTGGATCAAGTCAAGGCGGAAATTGAAGATGCGCACGAGATGGATTATCTGGGCGAACAAGGCAGGCGTTTACAACAAGTCCTGAACAGCGGGGGCAGGAAAAGGCGAGTTGGGCAGGTTCAAGGCATGGGAAAAATATTTGAAAGAAAAACTTACCTTCCCGTTTGACGCCGAAGTCTCGGAGCATCAGGATCACGGTCCTATACGGATTGGTGAACGTGTCAGCGTATTGGGCATTGAAATCATTGACGATTCTTATGGCATCATCGTGTCAATCAAAACAAAACGGGGACACTATGATTTCCCCCTTTGTGATTTGGAAGCGCTTCCCAAAACATCCCCAAACTATCAGCCATTGAATGACTACGTTGTCTGGTTTGCGAACAGGTAAACGATTGGGGAGTTGATCATTTGACCAAAAAGGACTCAGCCCACCGCCGAGTCCTTTTTCATATGTCGTTGCGAGGGCAAAGCCCGAAGCAATCTCCTAATAATCAACCTATCTTCTGTAGGAGGAGATTGGTTCGTCGGACTACGTCCTCCTCGCAACGACATGTGAATCAATACTAAAAAGGACTCAGCCAAACACCGAGTCCTTTTTTGCTACTTTCCAACCACCACTGCTGACCGCTAATCGCTAACTGCTGCTCTTCGGAACGAAATACACATCCGTCGGCTTCAACTTCGAATTCCGCAGGAACTTCGGCTTCACCTCCATCCCGATCCAATCCAGCGACGGCGCATCGGGGTCAA
Organism: uncultured Chloroflexia bacterium; assembly: GCA_963718215.1. Classification (GTDB taxonomy): domain Bacteria; phylum Chloroflexota; class Anaerolineae; order Anaerolineales; family Villigracilaceae; genus Defluviilinea. Next base: position 299,600 of record CAVQYK010000031.1, on the reverse strand, counting down.
CGCCCATGATGCGGGTCAGCAGCAACGTGTCCACGCCCTCGAACTCGATCAACGCCAGCACGAACGGACATTCAGGCAGGAACTCCTGCGACCCGAAATAACAGACCGTGAACGCGTGCACCTTCGCGGGGACGTTCGTGATGTCGATCCACTTCGTCTCCGCGCCCGAATACATGTCGTGGCCGCGCGGGTTGGCGGTGGTGTATCCGCTTGCGGGGTCGCGCGAAGCGAGCAGTCGCTTATTCGTCAGCGCCGCGAACCACGGGCTGTCCTGTCCGTACGAATGCAGGTACGTGATCTTATATTCCTGCTCGATCTGGATCGGCGCCATCTTCTTCAGAAACTCCAGCGACTCTTCATCCGTGCCGATCGGGAACGGGACGCCATGCACGACGAACCCGCCCAAAGTTTCTTCTCGTTGTGAAGGTAACTTAGCCATATTATTCTCCTATCGTCTCGAGTAGTCCCGCGATGATCTTACGCGGGACGTACTCGAGACCTATCCTTCTCTTTCCAACACGGACACGGTGACGTACGTCCCCGTCCCAGCGTGGGACTATGGATCGCGCCCCGCTTCGCATCCTTGACTTGAAGCTGGTCGTCGCGGAAATGAGTTTTGATCGTCCCTTGAAGCTGCCAGATGGCGAACACGCCCTGCATGAGTCCCGTCGCGCCGACAGGATGTCCGCAGGCGATCAGTCCGCCCGAGGGATTCACCGCGCAGACGGGCTTGTCTTTCAACTTCAAGCCATAGTCAATGTTCGGCAAAAACGCCTTGCCCGATTCCGCAAACGGACCGCCCTCCCCGTAGCGGCACAATCCCAGATCTTCGTACGTCTGGATTTCAGACGACGTGTACGCGTCATGCAGTTCGATGAAGTCCAGTTCATGCAATGGGTCTTGTGATGCCCGCGTGCTTCCATGCCATGTTGCCCGCCGCGCGTCCCGCGCGGAACGAATGGACTCCGGGATAGCGTGTGCCATGCTCCCAAAGTTTTTTGTAATACGCCTTCGTCTCGTCCGACGACTTCTCCAGCTCGGTGGCGTAGTTCTCCATGAAGTAGTCATACTCCACGTGCGGACGGTCCGCCATGCGCATCATATCCGTGCCGCGCCCGATGCCCGTCACCTTCACCAGCGGACGCGCCACCTTCGCACCCGCGGCTTCGAGTTTCTTCAGTCCCTCTTCCGAGCACAGGATCGTCGCCGCCGCGCCGTCGGACATCACGCAGATGTCGAGCCGCGTCAGCGGCCATGCCACCATCGGCGCATTCCGCACATCCTTGAATGGTGATGCGCTGACTCTTCTGCGCATACGGATTGTGGAAGGCGTTGATGTAGTTCTTCACGCTGACGTGCGCCAACTGCTCGACGGTCGTGCCAAACTCCTTCATGTGCCGCGTCACCATCATGGCGTAGTAGCCCGAATAAAAACCTCCGACGGGATAATCGAACGATACGTCGGAGGCCAGGGCGATGAACTCGTTCCCCTTCCACGTCTCCACGTGGGACATGGTCTCGAAGCCGTACGCCACGCACACGTCCATGTGACCGCTGGCGACCGACTTCCACGCCTCCTGGAAGCAGATTCCCGCCCGTCGCGCCGCCGCCCTCCACGCGATGACTCGGCTTGGGACACAGCCCGAGGTAGTCCTGAGCCATGATGCCAGCCATCAACTGTCGGCTGAAATGATCCGAGAAGTACGAGGCGACGGATCCATCCACGACGCGGGTGAACGTCGGGAAATCCAATCCGATGTCGGCGATTGCATAGTCGTAGGCTTCTTTGATAATCGCCTGGAAGGTCTTATCTGGTCTTGCCTTTGCAAACTTCGACACCCCGCCCGAAATTGCATAGACAGGTCTCATCAGCGAACCTCCTTTGAATGAAGATAGAAATATCTTTGCAGAAATCGATCCAAAATACAACTGACATTTATCATTGATTCTGTCATTGCGTACACCGCTGGTTGAGTAGGGCGAGTGTTCGTCCCGCCCTACTCGACCACCGTTTGAAACTTCTTTCCTCTTTTCCTTCTTTCTTTTTCGCGCCCTCACCTGCACTTGGTCAGGTGCAAGTGTCGCGCCTTTGCGGTAACCCAAAAAATCTCCGTGTCTCTGTGTCTCCGTGGCAAAAATCTATGCTAAACTCCACACATGGAAACCCTCGAAACCTCCGTCTCCCCCACATCCCCCCAATTCCTCGAAAACCGAAAACACCATGGCGGACTCGCCCACACCCTGCGCGAACGCCTTGCCGAAGTGCGGCAGGGCGGCGGCGAAAAGTACCGCAAACGACACGAGTCACAGGGCAAACTCTTCGTGCGCGACCGCATTGAACGCCTGCTCGACCCTGGCTCGCCATTCCTCGAACTCTCCCCGCTCGCGGCAGTCGGCATGTACGATCTTGAAGCGCCTGGCGCAGGCATCGTCACCGGCATCGGGCGCGTCAGGGACCGCGAAGTGCTCATCGTCGCCAACGATGCCACCGTCAAAGGCGGATCGTACTTCCCGATGACGGTCAAAAAGCATCTGCGCGCCCAGCAGATCGCCGAGGAAAATCACCTGCCCTGCCTGTATCTCGTCGATTCGGGCGGGGCATTTTTGCCGCTTCAAGACGAGGTCTTCCCCGACTTCAATCACTTCGGTCGCATCTTCTACAACCAGGCGCGCATGTCCGCCAAAAAGATTCCTCAGATCGCGGCGGTGATGGGCAGTTGCACGGCGGGCGGCGCGTACGTCCCTGCGATGAGCGACGAAGCCATCATCGTCAAAGGCACGGGCACGATCTTCCTCGGCGGACCTCCTCTCGTCAAAGCCGCGACAGGTGAAGATGTCAGCGCAGAAGATTTGGGCGGGGCGGATGTCCACACGCGATTGAGCGGAGTTGCGGATCACTTCGCCGAAGACGACGACCACGCGATTGAGATCCTGCGATCCATCGTTGAGACCTTGCCAACGAAAGAGGAAAGAGGAAAGACGTGGCTCTTTCCATCTTTCCTCTTTCCCACCCGAAGAGCCTCTTTATCCTGCGGAAGAAATCCATGGAATTTTGCCCTCCACCTTCCGCGAGACCTACGACGTGCGCGAGGTCATCGCCCGCCTCGTGGACGGAAGCAAATTCCGCGAGTTCAAAGCGCGCTACGGCACGACCATTATCTGCGGGTTCGCGCGCATTCACGGATACCCCGTCGGCATCATCGCCAACAACGGAGTCCTGTTCAGCGAGTCCGCCCTCAAAGCGACTCACTTCATCGAGTTATGTGACCAGCGCGGGATCCCGCTCGTGTTCCTGCAAAACATCACCGGCTTCATGGTCGGGCGCGAGGCTGAAACCGGCGGCATCGCCAAAGACGGCGCGAAGATGGTCCATGCGGTGGCAACCACCCGCGTCCCCAAACTGACCGTCGTCATCGGCGGCTCGTTCGGCGCTGGCAACTACGCCATGAGCGGACGCGCCTACGGCTCGCGTTTCCTGTGGATGTGGCCCAATGCGCGAATCTCCGTCATGGGCGGGGAACAAGCCGCGAACGTCCTACTCACCATCAAACAGGACCAACTCGCCCGCGAAGGCAAACCTGCCATGACAAAAGAGGAAGCCGACGAGTTCAAACGTCCCATTTTGGAAAAATATGAAAACGAAGGCAATCCCTATCACTCTACTGCGCGTCTCTGGGACGATGGAGTGATCGACCCCGTGGATACGCGTCAAGTTTTGGGGTTGGCGTTATCGGTGGTGTTGAATTCGCCGGTGGAAGAAAATAATTTTGGTGTGTTTAGGATGTGAAATGAAAGAGGAAAGAAGAAAGAGGAGTTTGCGATCATGAACTATGCCCAATGGCTTGTGGACGTTCCGCCGGAAATCACCAATGACCCGATCTGGAAACTTGAGGTCTATAAGCTTGGATTGTTTGCAGGTGACATTGGATTGCAAGATGCTCTTTTTCTGATGAAGAAGCCTTTGATGTTGAGCGTTGCAGATCAGCTTCATCGCGCCATTGACTCAATCAGTGCAAATCTTACGGAAGGATATTCTCGTAGCAAAGGACCCGACCGCGCCCGTTTTATCGAAGCGTCTCTCGGTTCCGCCCGTGAGAGCCGTGAGTGGTATTACATATCCCGCCATGCTTTGCCTGCCGAAGTCGTCAACCATCGCATGGGACTCACAACTCGTATCATTAGCATGTTAGCCCCAATGATTCCCACATCAACGCAAACACGCCATCCGCGAAGAACAAGCCGAATACAATCCACACCCATCAGACTTCTCACTGGGTTTGGAAATACCCTTCCCTTAACACATCTTTCCTCTTTCTTCTTTCCATATTAACCAAGACCTAACCCGAAAGGAAATCCCATGACCTTCCCTAAATCCTCAGGCAGTCCCCATCACTTCCTCGCCAGCCTTGCAGGCGGCTGGAGGGGCACATCCAAACTCTGGCTCGAGCCGGACAAACTCGCTGACGAATCACCTGTTCTCGGAACCGTCACCCTGGTCCTGGAAGGGCGCTTCGCCATCTATCTCTATCAAGGCTCCATCGAAGGTGAAGCTCAACATGGCATGTTCACCTTTGGCTACAACACGACTCACCGATCAATACGAAGCCAGTTGGGTGGATTCGTTCCACAACAACACAGCCATCATGTTCTGCGTAGGGAAACCCACCGAAAATGGATTTTCCGTCATTGGCAGTTATCCCGACCCCGCAGAAGGACCGGACTGGGGCTGGCGGACCGAAGTCGAATTGGTCGATGCAGATCATTTGGTCATCACCGCCTACAACATCCACCCCGAATATGGGGAAGCCAAGGCGACAGAAGCAAAATTAACGAGGGTAAAGAAATGAACATCATCATCCTTGGCGGGACCAAATTTGTTGGACGGCACCTGGTGGATTCCGCCCTTGCGCGCGGACACGTGGTCACGCTGTTCAATCGCGGCAAAACGAACCCGGGCCTGTTCCCGCATGTGGAAACCATCCTCGGCGACCGGGGACGCGACATCGAGAGGCTATCGGGCCGCGTATGGGATGCGTTGATTGACGTCGCGGGGTATCTGCCGCGTATCGTCCGCCTCTCCGCTGTCGGTTTGGAAAAAAGCGTGAGTCGGTATGTCTACATTTCGTCCATTTCGGCATATGCAAGCCTTGCGAGAGCCGGCGTCAATGAGTCCGACTCGCTGGCAACGATGGCGGATGAAACTGTCGAGGATATCACTGAAACGACGTACGGACCGCTTAAGGTGCTGTGTGAAAAGGCTGTTCAGGAGACTTATGACAGGCGGTCGCTCATCCTGCGTCCCGGCTTGATCGTTGGACCGAACGACCCGACCGACCGCTTTACCTACTGGCCCGTGCGTGTGGCGCATGGAGGGGACGTGCTTGCGCCTGACCATCCCGATGTGTTGACGCAGGTCATCGACGTGCGCGACCTTGCCGATTTCACCATCAAATTGATCGAAGAGAACGCGGAGGGCATTTTCAACGCGACAGGTCCTGACCATGAATTGCGATTTGGAGCCCTGCTCGAAACCTGCCAACGGGTCAGTGGCAGTGACTCGCGGTTCACATGGGCCTCGCTGGAGTTTATGAAGCAGAACAATGTCGCAGCGTGGAGCGACATGCCCGCGTATCTGCCTGAAACCGGGGACGATGCAGGCTGGGCGCGCGTGGATATCTCTAAAGCGATGCGGGCCGGGTTGAAATTCCGCCCGCTGTCGGAGACGGTGCGTGATACGATTGCCTGGGCGAACACACGTCCCGCCCACCATGAGTGGCGCGCGGGGCTGAAACCCGAACGCGAGCGGGAATTGCTGAAACTTTTGAATGGTTGAAAGGTGCATCACAACCGAATGAAACGGCTCGCCATCCTTTTTTTGATCGCCCTTTTTCTGTTTACGGCATGCGGAAAACAGGCACAAGTTGTCCCGCCCACTGTCACGGACCTCCCACCCACCGCGACTCCCACCAAAGCGCCTGTCCCGACCCCGCTTCAGTCCCTGCCACCCGACCCCACCGCCGACCCATTTTTATTCGGCACGATCGGCACGGGTGAAATCCAGACATTTGCACTCGAATCCGTTGTCAATGCCGTCTTTAGCCGGACACTTGACCGTTTCGTTGCAGCAGGTATGGTACAGGAATACCAAGTCACCAGTGTCACGGTCTTTCCCGGGAGCGGTGGTTTGCTGGCAGAAGTCACCTACAACGTCCGCATCCACCGACCCCCCTGGCTCGCCGATGGCGGCACACAAGCCGACTGACAGCTGGATCAACGACAAATGCAACCGCTTCGACTTCGTCACCACCGAAACCGAATTCCAGCTAAAGAACAGGCGAACCTGTAACTGATGTTCAAAAAAATCCTCATTGCCAACCGCGGCGAGATCGCCATCCGCATCATGCGTGCCTGCAGGGAGTTGGGCATTCGCACCGTTGCCGTCTATTCCGACGCCGACAAAAATTCCGCGCACGCGCAATTCGCGGACGAGGCGGTCCACATCGGCGCGGCATCGCCAAAGGAATCCTATTTGAATGCGGATGTCTTGCTCCGCGCCGCCTTCTCCTCCCAGGCCGACGCCATCCACCCGGGCTACGGATTCCTCTCGGAGAACGCCTCTTTCGCCGCCGCAGTTGACTCGGCCAAACTGACCTTCATCGGTCCCTCAGCCGACTCCATCCGCGCGATGGGCGATAAAGCGGAATCAAAGATTCGGATGAAGGAAGCAGGCGTCCCGACGGTGCCCGGAGCCGAGGGACTGGAGTCCTTCTCCGAATTTGAAAAAGCCGCAGACGAGATCGGATATCCCATCCTCGTCAAAGCCTCGGCAGGCGGCGGCGGCAAAGGGATGCGCATCGTCTGGGACCCGAACGACCTGCCCGAGGAGATCGACGCCGCGCGCCGCGAAGCGCTGCATGCCTTCGGCGATGACCGCCTGCTCATCGAGAAATACCTCGCGGACGCGCATCACATCGAATTCCAGGTCTTCGGCGACAAACACGGACACCTCGTCCACCTGTTCGAGCGTGAATGTTCTGTGCAACGCCGCCACCAAAAGATCATCGAAGAGACGCCCTCCCCATTGCTCACGCCCGAATTCCGCAGGCAAATGGGCGAAGCCGCAGTCAAAGCCGCGCAAGCCGTGAACTACTACAACGCGGGGACCATCGAATTCATCTTCGATCCATCATACTTTCCAGCTTTCTTCTTTCTAGAAATGAACACCCGCCTGCAGGTGGAACATCCCGTCACCGAACTCACAACCGGACTCGACCTCGTCCAATGGCAGATCCGCGTCGCGGCGGGAGAACGCTTCCCGTATCAGCAGGAGCAACTCACCCAACGCGGACATGCCATCGAGTGCCGCGTCTACGCCGAAGACCCCGCCAGCGGATTTTTGCCCAGCACGGGCAAACTGCTGCAATACCTCGAACCGCGCGGCCCCGGCATCCGCGTGGACTCAGGCTTCCGCGCAGGCGACGAGGTGACACATTTCTACGACCCCATGCTGGCAAAATTGATCGTCCATGCGGAGAATAGGGAAGCCGCCACACAAAAGATGGGAGCCGCATTGCGCGACTTCGTTGTGCATGGCGTCGTCACCAACATTGATTTCCTGCAGGATGTTTTATCTCACCCCGATTTCGCGAACGGAAAAGTCTCCACACGCTGGGTGGAACAAAACTTGGAATCCATTTTGGATTCGAGAAGCAAGCTTCTCGAAAACCGACAGCAAGCTGTCGGATTCCAAATGCTGATCGCCGCCGCGCTCACTGATTTGACAATCGTAAATCGTAACAATCGTCAATCGTAAATGAAACCGATCCTTATAGCCCGTGGAAATCAAAAAACGGATTTCGTAACTGATGAAAATCACATTCGATAACACCACGATTGACCTTACACCCACCGGCAAATCCTATCGCGCCATGGTGGGAGATAAAATTGCTGAGGTCAAAATTCTCCACGCCGAAGGCGGTAAACTCGATTTACTCATTGACGGCGAACGCATTACCGCCTGCGTCTCATCCGACAACACCAAACGCTGGGTCACGATCAACGGGCGGACCTCCGTGCTCACCAAGCAATCCGGCTCCCGCAAAAGTGCGAGCGGTCATCACCATGCCGCAGGCGAATTGACCGCGCCCATGCCGGGGCAGGTCCGTGCGGTGAATGTCAATGAAGGGGATGAGGTGATTAAAGGTCAAACGCTGATGGTGCTGGAAGCGATGAAGATGGAGATTCGAATCCAATCGCCGGGCGATGGAACGGTAAAAAAGTTATTGGTCAAGCAGGGGCAGACCGTGGAACGGGAGCAAATGTTGATTGAAATCGCGTAGGGACGTGGTCATCACGCCGAGGTGTGAAATGGAGAGAATATGACTGGAAAGTATTACAACGAACTCGAAGTTGGGATGAAATTCAAGCACGCGGGACGCACCGTCACCGAAATGGACAACGTGCTCTTCTCGGCGTTGACGATGAACAGCCAACCGCTTCACGTCAATGAGGATTACGCCTCGAAGACGGAATTCGGTCAGCGGCTGGTGAACGGGGTGTTCACATTTGGGCTGGTCGTCGGCCTCACCGTCCCGGACCTGACCGAGGGCACGATCGTGGCAAATCTGGGATACGACAAGGTCGTGCACCCCCACCCCGTCTTTCACGGGGATACGATCTACGCCGAGAGCGAGATTATCGAAATGCGCGAGTTCAAAGTCGAGACCCAACGTCGGAATCGTGCGGATCAAATGCTGGGGCAGGAAGCCCGACGGTACAATTGTGGTCGAGTTCGAGAGGACGGCGATGTTTCTGAAGAAGAATTAGCCACAGAGACGCAGAGTCGCGGAGATTTTTAAAAGGTTTTCTCAGTGTCTCCGTGGCAGATCAGGAGATTTATGCACTCACGACGCGCACTACTCTACATGCCCGGCGACGACCGCCGCAAGATCGAAAAATCCACCACCCTCGGCGTGGACTGCATCTGCATGGATATGGAGGACGGGACAGCCGTCAACCGCAAAGCCGAAGCGCGGGCTGTCATTGCGCAGGCAATGAAAGACCTGGATTTCGGCAGTTCGGAGCGGTGCATCCGCATCAACAGCATCGGGTCGGGGTTCGAGAAGGATGACCTCGCCTCCGCGCTGGCGGCGGGACCCGACTCCATCGTCGTGCCGAAGATCGAGACCGCCGAACAGGTGAGATGGGTCACTGACCAGATCGAGTCCTTTGAACTGGCGAACAACCTGAAACTCGGAGGCATCCGGCTGCTGATCGGCGTGGAAACGGCAAAGGGAATTTTGAACCTCAAGGAGATTGCGGAGGCAGACAAACGCCTCGAAGCGGTCATCTTCGGCGCGGAGGATTATGCCGCGTCCGTCGGCGCGACACGCACCAGGGAAGCGACCGAGGTCTTATACGCGCGTTCGGCTGTCGTAGCGGCATGCGCGGCGAACGACCTGCAAGCGATCGACATGGTCTACATTGACTTCAAGGACACCGAAGGACTCCGCCTCGAAGCGGAACAGGGGGCAGGACTCGGCTTTAGCGGGAAACAGGTCATTCACCCGAACCAGGTCCCAGTCACGCAGGAGGCGTTCTCTCCATCCGATTCCGCCATTGCTTATGCTAAAAAGGTCGTCGAGTCGTTCAAGTCCAGCCAGAAAGAGGGGAAAGGCGCCTACGCGCTCGACGGCAAAATGATCGACATGCCGCTCCTGAAGAACGCGCAAAAGGTGCTGGACAGGGCAAAAGCCGCCGGGAAGGTGTGACTTTCTGTAAGGGAATTGGTAACTTTCGCAGGGCGGGATTGCTGCATAATTGACGTAATTCTATTCAGGGAATGATTTATGCATCATCTCGTACAATCTGCAATCGAAGCCGCCAAGCAGGGCGACAAAAATAAAGCCATGGCGCTCATCAAGCAGGTCCTGAACGCCAACCCCAACAACGTGGACGGGTGGCTGGTGCTTGCCGCCATCGTGGACGACCCGGCGCGCAAACGTCAATGCCTGAACCGCGTCCTCAGACTGGACCCGGTCAACATGGCGGCGCGCGAGGAACTCATGGACATGGACCGCGCCGAGATGGGCGGTTCGCCTGCATCTTTCCCCGGCGCTGTCGATAGACCCGCTTCATTTGACGAGAAAACTGCTCCCACATCCGGGGCTTTTTATCAGCCTGAAGCGGCTCCCGCCTACTACTCCACCGGCACATCCGCCTTCGAACCCGAACCCACCGAACAAAGGGAAGCCCCCGATTGGGTAAAGGCGGCGGCGCAACCTCCGTCCCCAGCCAGGAAACCTGCCAAAAAAACAACTGAAAAGCCCCTGGTGTTCAAATACCCGCTCTTCTGGCGTATCATCATGTACGTATTTGTTGCGGTCTTTGGATGCGTGGGCTTGTTGATGTTGACACAGGACGTATTCGCCAGCCTGTTCTTCCTCGGTTTTGCGGCTCTGATGTTGGTTAGCGCCCTGGCGCTCTCCCCCACCGTGGAAGTCAGCGGACAGGGCATCCGCGCCTCAGGTTTGTTCTCCAGAGCAGAGACCGGCTGGGATGAGATCGTCAGGATGAAGTCCAATGCGATGAAGCGCAGGTTGGAATTGACCAAGCGCAGCGGCGAGGTGGTCAACGTGTCCACGCAGGTGAGCGGATATCCCAGGGTCGTCGAGATCCTGCAAAAGCGGCGTCCCGACCTTTTCGGCATGGCTCCAACTCCCCCGACCCAGACCAGCGCATTCTCATCCTCCTACGATGACGGGGCTTTTACAGGGTATGGCGTTGCAAGCCCGGTGCCGGTCACACCGGCATTCAAAGGGACAAGGACCTTCAAGAAAAGTTTCTTCAAGCAATACGGTTCCTACCTGGTCGTGCTGCCGCTGCTGTTCTTCGCCGCCTACACCGCCCTTACTCAACCGCAAAACAGGCTCGGCGCGGGCATAGCGGTGGTCTTCTGTCTGGGCATGCTCGTCCTGCCGCTCTTCCAGGTCAGTGCAGTGAAGGTGGAACCGGGCAAACTCACCGTGGAGTCACTGTTCGAGGAGAAGGTTTTCAGCGCGGATGAGATCCGCGAGATCAAAATGGATGCCGTGCGCGGAAAATACGGCCGTGCCACGAACTTTGTGAACATCCTGCCGGTCAAGGGCAGGAACTATCCGCTGGAGGGATTCTCCGAGGGGAATGAGATCATTTACGGCATCCTCGTCAACTGGTGGAACGCGCACCGCAACGGTTAAAGTACACAGGCTCATTTGTAAAGGCTTATAATTTCGTCACTCTGGGTCATCGCTCAGAGTGACATTTTTTATAAACCTTCCACCGAGGGATTTCAACTTGCTACCCATTCTCTACGGACTTGTCTCCGCCACTGCCTGGGGCGCGGCGGATTTCATCGGCGGGCTGGCAAGCAAACGCACCAGCCCGATCCGCGTGCTCTTTCTGGCTGAGATTGCGGGCTTCATACCGTTCATGCTCCTGGCGATCATCCTGCGCGAGCCCATCCCCCCCGCCGGCGACCTCCTGACGGGGGCGTTCGCCAGCCTGGTCGGTCTGGCGGGGCTGATCTTCCTGTACCGCGCCCTCGCCGAGGGGCAGATGACCATCGCCGCGCCGGTCTCCGCCCTGTTCGCGGCGGTCATCCCCGTGATCTTCGGCTCGCTGACGCTGGGACTCCCCTCCACGGCGACCTTGATCGGCTTCGGACTTGCCTTTCTCGCGGTCTGGCTGATCTCACAAACGGATTCGACAAACTGGCGCTTCTCCCTCTCGGATACTTCGACTTCGTTCAGCACAAGCCTGCGCCTGCCTCTCATCTCAGGCTTTTTCTTTGGCTTCTACTTCATCATCCTTCACCGTGCCACGCTCAACGCCTTCTTCTGGCCCCTGACCGCCGCCCGTTTCGCGGGTTTTGTGGCGCTGGGGCTCCTCGCGCTGGTCACGCGCCAGCCTGCCATGCCTCCGCGCGAGACATGGGCACTTTGCATTCTCAATGGGATTATAGACATCGCCGGCAACGGCTTCTACGTGCTCTCCGCCCAGACAGGCCGCATAGACGTCGCCGCGGTGCTCGGCGCGCTCTACCCCGCCGGGACGGTCCTGCTGGCGTGGCTGATCCTCAAGGAAAGGATTTCAGCCATCCAAACCATGGGAATCGTCCTGGCTTTCATTGCCATCGTTTTGTTTACTTTGTAAAAAATTGGCTTAAGTCGCCGTCCCTTGCAAAGCATCCCCGTGGGAAGGCGGCGAGGACACCGCCCGAGCTCATTATGATCGAGATCAAACCCGTCCAAACCAACCAGGAAAAACGTACCTTCCTCACCTTCCCGTGGATGATCTACAGGGACGATCCACTATGGGCCCCGCCGCTTCTCGCGGAACGCGCCAAGGCCATTGACCCGCGACAGGGACTGTTCTTCAAAGACGGGACTGCTGACCTGCTCCTCGCCTGGAAGGACGGAGTGCCTGCCGGTACGCTCTGTCTCGCAGAAGACAGGAATAGCACGCGCACGAAGGACTTCCCGGAATGCATGTATGGATTTGTGGAGTGCATCGAAGACTTTGTAGGGGCGAGGTCAACTCGCCCATTTTGGGCGGGGATATCCCGCCCCTACAGCCCCGTTATTCTCTCATTCGCCAGTTTCAGGTACTCTTCGTTCACTTCGTACCCCACAAAGTGACGTCCCGATTTCAGCGCGGCGAGGGCGGTCTGCCCCGAACCCATGAACGGGTCGAGCACCACCTCCCCCGAATATGTGTACAACTGGATCAAACGGTACGGCAGCTCGACCGGGAACGGCGCAGGATGCCCCACCTTCTTCGCCGATTTGGAGGCAAATCCCCAGACCGACTTCGTATATTCGAGAAATTCCTCTTTCGAGATCGTGCTCTCCCGCCCGTCGATCTTGTGTCGTTTGAACGTCCCTTTCGAGAACACAAGGATGTATTCGTGCGTGTCCCGCAGGGTCGGGTTGGATGCCGATTGCCACGATCCCCAGGCGGTCGAGATGCTGGCTGTACCGCCCTTGTCCCAGATGATCTCCCCGCGCATGAGGAAACCCAGATCGATCATGCTCCTGGCGATCAAGCCGTTCATGGGGATATACGGTTTGCGCCCCAAATTCGCCACGTTGACACAGGCGCGTCCGCCCGGGACGAGCACCCGGTACACCTCTCCCATGATCCGCTTCAGGAATTCGAGATATTCCTCGAGGGTCAGGTCCGAGTCATATTCCTTGCCCACGTTATACGGCGGCGAAGTGACCATCAGGTGCACGGACTGGTCGGGCAGTTCGGCCATCTCCTCGGAGGAATGGTGGAAGATCACATCCAGCGTGGGAAGGGGATTTTCGACGTACGATTCAACCTCCGGCGGAGCCTGATCCGCATACAGGCGGGCCTGGTAGAACGCTGACGCGTCATGTCCCTCCCGTCCCGGCGATCCGAACGAAGTGGTGGATGTGTTTTCCGTGAATTTACGCTTTGCCATTCTGATTTGGAATCAGCCAGCCTGCTGGCGAATTCGCAGGAGCAGGCTCCTGCACTCCAAAGCCAATTATCCCCCATAAAGCAATAAAAAGTAAAGGCGTCACGCCCGGGCGTGACGCCTTTTGTTCATTTGTTTTTAGTTGAGCACAGGTTCCGCCTCGTAATCCGGGGCTTCCTCCTCGACGGTCATGACGGGCTCCTCCTTCTCTTTTTTGTCGAGGAACTGGAGGGTAAGAGCCACCACCTTGGTGTAATACTTCGTCTCGCCTTCCTTGTCCTCATACTTTTCGGTCTTGAGCCTGCCTTCGAGGTAGACCAGGCTTCCCTTCCTGAGGTATTCCTGGCAGACCTCACCGAGGCGTCCCCAGGCTTCCACGTTGACCCACTCGGTGTATTCCTTCGCCTCGCCGGCGCTCTTCCAGCGCTGTGAGACGGCAAGGCTGAAATGGGCAACCCTCTTCCCCGTGGGGGTGAATTTGCTCTCGGGGTCCCTGCCCAAACGTCCGATCAGTTGAACACGATTTAATGCTGGCATATCAGTTTCTCCGTATGTTTAGGATTAATATACGCATAGTGTATTCATTCAAAAGGATGTGTCAACGGAGGAAATCATCATTTTTGTAAGATTTTGGATGGCTTGTCATTTTTGTTAATCGAGGGCAGGTTTGACTATGAAATGGATCCCAACGCAGCACCGGCCTCCGCGCTGGGTGTTTTATCCAAACAGTGCATGAAAAAAGCAAAGGCGTCACGCGCTTGCGTGACGCCTTTTATTCAATTGTATTTGGTAGGGGCGGACGGCCGTCCGCCCTTACCGAAATTACGCCTCGTAATCCCCGGCATCCTCTTCGTCGGTCATGACAGGCTCGTCCTTTTCCTTCTTGTCGAGGAACTGGAGCGTGAGCGCGACCACCTTCGTGAAGTATTTCGTCTCGCCTTCCTTATCCTCGTACTTTTCGGTCTTGAGCCTGCCTTCAAGGTAGACCAGGCTTCCCTTCTTGAGGTATTCCTGGCAGACCTCGCCGAGCCGTCCCCAAGCCTCGATGTTGACCCACTCGGTGTATTCCTTCGTCTCGCCGGCGGTCTTCCAGCGCTGTGAGACGGCAAGGCTGAAATGGGTCACCTTCTTGCCTGTGGGAGTGTACTTGCTTTCGGGATCCTTGCCCAAACGTCCGATCAGTTGAACGCGGTTTAGTGCCGGCATGTCTCCCTCGCTTTCTGGTTACAGGTTCTTTTAGATGCAGTGTTAAGTGTCATATTTGTCTCCTTTTTATCTAAAAGCGCAAAATTTGGTTTTTGCTCTCGTCGCCGTCCCCGGCGGCGAGGACGCCGCCTGGAGCAAAGAGAGTAACGAACAGGGTTATACTTCGGCTACGACTGGCCTTCGGCAGGCTTTTCCGCAGCGGCTCCTTCAGCCTGGACCTTCTTCAGGGCAAGCATGCCCGTCTTCATCTCCACGACGGTGTACCCGGCGGGAACGGCATCGAGCGCGCCTTCCTTGACCTCGCGGGCGAAGAAGAACATCCTGCCTTTGGAATGCAGGTAGTAAGTGTTGCCTTTGGAATTGGTGTGTGAGTAAGCCATTTTTTCTCCTTATCTGAATTTGGAAGGTAAGTTTAGCACAGATTTTCTACATCTGTCAACAACTGGAGAATGGACTATGCGAAACGTCTCAACCCTGGATGAACTGCGTTCCGCCCGCCTCTCTCTCGACGGGACGGTTGGTCTGGTGCCAACAATGGGATACCTACACGAAGGGCATCTCTCCCTCATCCGCCGCGCGAAGGGGGAATGCGACCATGTGGTCGTCTCCATCTTCGTCAACCCGACCCAGTTCGGACCGAAGGAGGACCTCTCCAAGTATCCGCGCGACCTTGACCGCGACCTGAATTTGATCGACTCGCTCTCGACGCCGTCCCTCGCGAAGCACTCCTCTGGAGCGGCGTCCGAGACTTTGGTCTGGATGCCCACAGCAGAGGTCATGTATCCGAAGGGGTATCAGACCTGGGTGGAGGTCGAGGCGATCACGGATCCGCTGGAAGGCGCGATGAGGCCGGGGCATTTCAAGGGGGTGACGACGGTCGTCGCCAAGTTGTTCAATGCTGTCCAGCCGCACAAGGCATATTTCGGTCAGAAGGATGCCCAGCAGGCGGCGGTCATCCGCAGAATGGCAGTGGATCTGAACTTCCCGATCGAGATCGTGGTCTGCCCCACCGTGCGCGAGGCGGACGGGCTGGCGATGTCGAGCCGCAACATGTACCTTGACCCCGAACAGCGGGAGGCGGCGACGGTGCTGTTCCGCTCGTTGAGCGCGGCGAAGGAGTTGTTCGAGAGCGGAGAACGGGATGCGGAGGCGATCCGAAGGCGGATGAAGGAGATTCTGGCGGGCGAACCGCTGGCGGAGCCGCAGTACGTCTCCTGCGCGGACTACGATTCGCTCGAGGAATTGACCGAGATCAAAGGCAAAGCCCTGCTTTCGATGGCGGTTTTCATCGGGAAGACAAGGCTGATCGACAATTTTGTGATCGGGTAGGGGCACGAAATTTCGTGCCCCTACAAATCAAAACCCCCGCTTGTGCGGGGGCTGTCTGTCTATCCAAGCGCTTTCTTTGCTTCGGCGATCACTTCGTCATAATCGGGTTCCTGCCCGAGGTGAGGCATGTAGCGGACGTAGGTCAATTTGCCGTCGCGTCCCACGATGAAGACCGAGCGGCGCAGGTAACGGCGTTCCTTGATGAGTGCCCCATACTTTTCGCCAAATTCGGCATTGACCACATCCGAAACCACCTTGACCCTGTCCACGCCCGCTGCGCCGCACCAGCGCTTCTGCGCCATGGGGAAGTCACAGCTGATGGTGTAGATGACGATATCATCGCCCAGTTTGGCGGCTTCCTCGTTGAAGCGGCGGGTCTCGCGGTCACAGACGTCGGTGTCCAGTGAAGGAACGGCGGAGAGGATGATCACCTTCCCCTTGGATTCCTGAAGCGGGTTGACAGTCGCCCAGCCCGGAAGGACGGAGGTGAATTCGGGAGCCTGATCCCCCACCTTTACGTCGTCGCCGATGATGGTGGCAAAATTATCGCCCAGTTTGAAAAAATCATTGCGTACAGTTGGCATTTTTGTTCTCCTTTGAGTTGGTGGCGGTATTTAATCACAGAATTATTAATTCTGCATATGCAGGATCGCTTTGGATGCAGATTACGCGGAAAGCACGGCTTTTCCGTAATTCCACGGGGGTTTCGATTCACTCTGTGAAATCCGTGCCCTGAAAAAGGTTTATCCCGAACTGGCGTTACGTTATACTCGGGCTTGTCAAGATCCATGCAGGAAAATTCCCCGCCAGGAGCCAATATACGATGGAATACACCCTCTCTCTCGCACTTGTGGATTTTCTTCCCGTAGCCTTTACGGCAATCGGGCTCTTCTATATTGTCCGCATGGTGGCACATGTCAACGCCTTGCAGGGACGTGTTGCCGCCCTCGGCGCGGCTTTGACCGTCGCAGGCGGATTGTTCAAAGCCACGTGGAAGCTGTTCATGGCATCGTCGAACGGCAACATGGACATCCGCTGGATGGACGACGGCCTCTTCGCGTGGATGGCGCCCGGTTACACCCTGCTCGCTTTCAGCGTCTGGCAGACCGTCCGCTCGGTGCGCGGACAGAAAACCTTCCACGCCTGGCTGGCGCCTGGGATTTTGATCGTTTTGATGTTCGCAGGCTCGATCTATCTATACATATCCGATCCAAACTCGCCTGCCTGGGAGCGGGTTTTGCTCAGCGTCATGGTGCTTGCCACCCTCGTCACCGGCATTCTGCTCGTAATCTTCGGTTTCCGACAAAAAATGCCTCTGGCGGGCTGGCTGTTCATCGCCAATCTGGCGGGCATTCTGCTCCTCAACGGACTCGCGCGGCTTCCCGAACAGCCCATCGCCCTGCAATGGATCGAGGAGATCATCAACACCGTCTCGTGGCTGGCGTTCATGATCGCCGCTTCGAGGGTGTATCAACACACCCGCGAGACCTTCGGCGTGGACCCGGCTGGTACGGTCCAGCCTGTGACGGCTTGATATCATTGCCTGTCACAAAAGCCAGCCAGCGATCTTCTCCATGAAAGCCCTCCAGGGAATCCGTGTTCTTGACCTGACCCACATGCTCAGCGGTCCATACGCGGGGATGATGCTCGCCGACCTGGGCGCCGAGACCATCAAGGTGGAACCGCCCGGCAAAGGCGAGGGAACCCGCCGCATCCTCGAAAAAGACCCGTCGAACAGCCTGAACGGCTTTGGCGCCTATTTCATCGCCCTCAACCGCAACAAGAAAAGCGTCACCCTCGACCTGAAATCCGAAAAAGGACTGGAGATCTTCTACAAGCTGGTCAAAACCGCAGATGTGGTGCTCAGCAACTTCAGCGTCGGCGTGACGGAACGCCTCAAAATAGACCATGCCCACTTATCTCAGGTGAATCCGCGCATCATTACGTGCAACATCACCGGTTGCGGGGAGAACGGCCCGGGCAGGGACCGCACCTCGCTCGACCTGGTCGCGCAGGCGATGGGCGGGCTGATGAGCATCACAGGTCAACCCGACAGCCCTCCCACACGGGCTGGCATCCCCATCGGCGATATCGGCGGCGGGTTGATGGGCGTCATCGGCGTCCTATCCGCGTTGCTGGCGCGGGAGCAGACCGGGCGCGGTCAGCATGTGGACATTTCCATGCTCGACACGCAGATCAGCCTGCTCAACTACATGGTGACCATGCATGCCCTCTCCGGCAACATCCCCGAAAGGATGGGCAACGGGCACATGGTCCACGTCCCATACGACGTCTTCCAATGTGCGGACGGGTATATCGTCATTGCGATCATCATGGATGAATTTTGGGGAAGATTGATGCAAGCCATCCCTGCCGACGACCTGGACACCGAAGAAAACCAATTCCAGCCCGGGCGGTTGAAGAACAAGGAACTCATCAACCGCCGCCTGAACGAAATCCTTTCGACGAATACTCAAAAATATTGGCTTGAGAGATTACAATCCGCCCGCATCCCCTGCGCGCCCGTCAACGACCTTCACCAGTCCCTGACCGACGAACAGGTCCTCTTCCGCAACATGGTCGTGGATGTGGAACATCCGCTTGGCGGCTCGACGAAGATCCCCGGCAACCCCGTCAAACTATCGGACACCTACGAAGACACGTTCAACCCGCCCCCGTCGCTGGGTCAGCACAACGAGGAGGTTTTTACCACGCTGGGAATGACCCGTGCAGACCTGGATGCCCTGCAAAACGCAGGCGTAATATAAATTCAGTCCCCCGCATCAACCGCTCTACAGTCCTCGACGACTTGAAAATAACCGTCCCCGGCGCAGGCGCGGCAAAGCACAACGTCACGGCTGGATATTTCACGCCCGTTGATGATCTCCTCCCCGCATTGCATACATTCGGATTTCCTGCCCGGCTTGCTGATGATCTCCGCAAGGGGAACCTCCAGCCTGACCGCCCGGACCTTGAACAGGTCTTCGTTCGGGATGACCTGATATCCCTTCAACATCGCTTCCCAGTCTGTGCGGGAATTTGGGCTGTAATCCAACGCCAGCGAACGGGACTCAGACGTTGGAGCGAGGCGGAACGCGCTTTCAGTGTAGGTATCGACAAATGTCGCCGCGACCTTCCCAAAGTCCAGGATGCGAAGCGTGCGCCCGCCGACGTGACAGCCTGTGGCGGCGATGAGTCCATCCACGGTGCAGCCGTCCGTCTCAGCGATGACCAGCAGGCGCTTATCCCTGCGAGGCAGTTCGATCCCCAGCAAGTCCGAAGCGTACAACGCCATGCGCGCGCCCAGCACCTGGCGCGGACAAAGGTGTTTGTGCCGCGCCGAGCTTTCGCGCAGGATCTCATCCAGCGTGTGCATCATTCCTCCGCCAGCGGGTTGAAGCCGCGCCCGAGGATTTCCTGGGCGGGCGAGACGATCACAAATGCCTGCGGATCCTCTTTTGCCACAGCGTTCTTCAGGTTGTGTACCTCGGTGACGGTCAGGGCGCAGATCAACACGGAACGTTCGGAACCTGTGTACATGCCTTTTCCACTGATGGCTGTCACACCGCGTCCCAGGTCGGCAAGGATGCGCTTGGATACGGTCTCGGCTTTGTCTGTGATAACAAGCGCCAGCAATTGCCGGCGACGGTTGCGCGGCGAAAACCAGGCGCGCATCCCTTTGGGTTTTTCCTGCTCGGAAGATGAAATGGTGGCGGATTTAACGCCAAAGCGCGGAAGCACCTCCCCTGAGGCGTGGGTCATGTTGACAGTGGCAACGGCAATGACGATCAAAAAGGCGTGGAACACAAGCCCAAGGATGAGCATCACTTCGCCGGAGATCGGACCGACTGCCGCGCGGCGTATGAATTCGTCCATGCTGCTCAAGGGTTCGGGGAACAGCCAGATCTTCGCGGCCCATGAGGCGTACAGGATCAGAAAGATCCACAGATAATTCCTGCGCAGCCGGCGCCCGAACGCCTCCCAGACCGAAATGGGAAAATGCGGCGCCAGCAGGTTTTCCGCCAGACTTTCCGCCCAGTCGGGCGAGGGATGAAACGGCGGCACGAGCATTGCCGCGTAAAAGTCCGTTTCCATCAGGCGCACGCGGTAACTCCACAATTCGTAGTAGCGATAGCGCCGCGCCTCGATGAACAGAAACCACAGCACCAGCAGTGTGTTCAGGATGATCACAGCATGGTTCACGTTCGACTGGCTGAACGCGATCGAGAGCGTCGCGCCCGTGGCAACAACCGCCCAGTTGGTGGTCGTGTCCAGCCGCGTGCGCCAGACATTGGCGCGTTGTATCTCGGCGCGGAAGAGATGCACCATCGCCGTGACAAATTCGCCGCTCTTCAGCTTATAGCCGCGATATGTCCAGACGGGTTCTTCGGGATCTTGCGGGGTTTGCCTTGTTTCGTTTGTGGAGTTATCTGCCATTCAGGTTTTCTTTCGGATGATGAACCGCTTCGGGACTCGCCCGAGGCTTACAACCGCAACATGCCCCGGCTGCATCGTTGACCCCGCGCGAACTGGAGATACTGGAATGGATGTCGACGCCGAACACTTACAGGCAGATTGCATCGCAGTTAAGTGTCAGTGAGGAGACCGTGCGCAGCCACGCAAAAAATATTCTCGAAAAGATGAGACAACCCAACCGCGCCCAGGCTGTCCTTGCGGCGGTGAAAATGGGACTGATCAAATTGAATGGGTGAAAAAAAATTCCGAGGCTTACGCCTCGGAATTTTCTTATGCATAAGCCATTTGCTCGGCAGGTTGTTTGCGGACCTGACGCCTTTTCATCCTGGCGGCAAGCATTCTGGCCTGTCTGTTCTGCCCGGCATGGACGATCAGATTCAGGAATTTGTGATGGTTGTAGACCGGGTCGTTGAGTAGTGAGAAATCCGCAGAGCCCGGTTCGTGCGGCGCGTAGAAGATGCCGCAGTTTGGGTTGATCTCGAGCATGTGGATCGTACCATCAGCGTCCATGCGATAGTCACAGCGGGCGTAACCATTGCCATTCATGGCTTTGAACATGCGGGTGGTCTGTTCGCGCAGGGTCTTTTCGATGCGGGCATCGTTCACAGGCGCAACGGACATCTTTTCGTACTCCACCCATTTCATGTCGTAGTGTTTGAAGGTTTCGCCTTCCGGGAAGATGAACTCCACCGGCTTGAAAGTGACGGGGTTCTTCGGGTCGTCCGGATTCTCTGCGATGAGACAGGTGAACTCGCGTCCCTCGATGAACTCTTCAAGCAGGGCGCGTCCAAACAGCTGGATCTCGATCCCCGCCTGTTCCTTGAGCTGTTCAAGGTTCTCACAGCGGGATTTGCGCGTGATGCCGACGCTGGCGTAGCCATGCGGCGGTTTGACGAGAACGGGATAACTTAATTTCCTTGCAACACGTTCCACATCTTCGACACGATCCACCATCGCCCAATTTGGTGCAGGGACATTGGCTTTCTTCGCATATACTTTCATTTCCTGGCGGGATGGATCGAAAAATTTCGAGTCCGCACCGGTAAAAGCCAGCCCCATTTTTTCCATGAGTTGTACAAGCCCGACGCCCGAGAGCGCGTCGTCCGGCGTGCCGTCGCAAAGATTGACGAACACGTCCACGCCTTCGTTGACGAGATCGCGCATCTGTTTCTCAACGTCAACCGGATTCACGCGGTGATGCTTCCACTTGAATCCGTTCATGTGTGCCGACGGATCATACGGCTTGTCATTTGGATCCTCCGGGACAGAGGATAGTACGCAGATATACATTTCGAGTCCTTTTCTCCATATCAATCAAGATGATCGTGCATGAAAATCTTTTTATCTTGATTGGTTTATTCATTCATCATTTATTATGTTGTATTGATTCAATTAGCATACATTGAATCATATGATGATGTATCACTTATATGATTGTATCTATTATTGAATTTATGTAAAGGTTTTTTGATGATGAAATAACTTTAAAATTTGCAAACAATTTATCAACAACACGTAAACATCCATGATGATTCCATTAAATAAAAATGTTATATGCATACACCGAACAACACTGCCATTGATCAACGCATCAAATTCATGCCGGCGATCGAGGCAAGACGAAGTAGAATTGAAAGAGAGGCAAACATGACACTTCATTCAGAGATTTTCGAACAACCCGAACGGCTCGCTTCCCTGCTGGAAAAACAAAAACAAACTGTGATCGAAATAGCGAAAGCCATTCAATCGCGGGATGTACAATACGCGTTCCTTGCGGCGCGCGGCACATCCGACAATGCGGGACGATATGCAAACTATCTTTGGGGTGCCACCAACCGCCTTCCGCTTGCATTGGCAACGCCGTCATTGTTCACGTACTATCAAAGCCCGCCGCGTTTGCAGAATGCGCTGGTCGTTGGCGTATCGCAATCGGGACAGTCGCCGGACATCGTCAGCGTGCTGGAGGAGGGACGCAGGCAGAACTGTCTCACGCTCGCCATCACCAACATCCCTGATTCGCCGCTTGCCAAAGCTGCCGATTTCGTCCTCGATATCCAGGCGGGACCCGAAAAAGCTGTCGCCGCAACGAAAACCTACACGACCGAACTCATGGCAATTGCCATGCTTTCCGCCGCGCTTGCGAATTCCGATGAACAATGGAGCCAGCTCGCCTCCGTTTCGGAATGGGCGCGTTACGTCCTGAAACTCGATGAAGACATCGCCCAAATGACACAGCGCTATCGTTACATGAGTCAATGCGTGGTGCTCGGACGCGGCTTCAACTATGCCACCGCCTTCGAATGGGCGCTCAAACTCAAGGAACTGACCTATCTCATTGCCGAGCCCTACTCCTCCGCCGATTTTCAGCACGGTCCCATCGCAATGGTCGAAGGCGGATTCCCTGTCCTGGCGGTGGCGCCCAAGGGGAAAGTGCATGACTCCATGAAAGAAATGCTAACCCGTTTGCGCAGGGATAAGAATGCGGAACTTGTCCTGATCTCGGATGATACGGATTCACTCGCCCTCGCCCAATCCCCGATCCAACTCCCGCCTCAGATACCCGAATGGCTGACCCCGCTTGTGAGCATCATCCCCGCCCAACTCTTTGCCTGCCACCTCACGCAGGTCAAAGGCTACGATACCGAAAAGCCTCGCAACATCACCAAGGTGACCGAAACGCACTAACCCGTTATTGCGAGCAAAGCGCAGCAATCTCCTGAGCGAACTGGAGATTGCTGCGCTTGTTTTTAGGATAGGATTGGAACTTACTTCTTGATTTTCAACCGTAGCGTCACAATCTGGTACGGTCTCAGATTCAGGATGACCTCTCCCGCCTCGATCGGCAACCGGGATTGATTCTCCTCTAAAAGATTCGTCTCCCACGCAAACTCAATCCCGCCTCCCACGCGGACCTTGACCTGCCCCCGCTTCCTCTGGCTTTCATACAATCTGACAATGATTCCATCCCCATCTTCAGCTTGCTTCACAGTTTCGATGATGACGTTGGGCGACTCGCAAGTGACGAGTGACGGGAGACTGTTCACTGATAACCCTTCGGTATAACTCAGGGCAGGCTTTTCACTGTTCACTGATGACTGATAACTGATTATCGGGTCATTCAACAAATACGCTTCCCTCTGCGTCTCCTCATTCCACCCGCCAACGTGCGGATACAAACTGTACTTGAACTGATGTTTGCCGAAATCCGCCATTGGATCGGGCATGGTGGACGAACGGAGCAGGGTGATGCGCATTACGTTGTCGTGGATGTCGTGCCCATATTTGCAGTCATTGAGCAAGCTGACGCCATAGTCGCCTTCGGAGAGGTCCACCCATTTTTGAGCGCAAGTTTCGAAGCGCGCCCAATCCCAACTGGTGTTGCGATGCGTGGGACGAGTCACATTGCCCCATTGAATTTCGTAGGTTGCTTGCGGAGATAACACATCCACAGGGAAGGCGACCTTGAGCATGGTGTGACGTTCTTGCCAGTCGATGTGCGTGTCAAAATCCAGTCGCGGGGCGTTGTGACTCAGGGAGATGCGTTGCGTGTATTCGCTGGTCAAAACCCTGCGTTTGATCTCGATTGTCTGCCTTAATGCCCCAAATTCAACGATTTTGACCGATTCCGCGGGTTCCGCCAGCCATATTTGTCGTCGTAGAAGATGTCCACATCCCAGGCATCCCACGATTTCGGGCGATCTTCAAAGGCCTGGAATTGGTTGGCGATGGCGTTTGGCGACAAAACTTCACGATCGGCTTTTTTATCGAAGATGCGGGTGATGTCGCCAGCGGAGTTGAATTCGACTCGGAGAAAATCGTTTTCAAGTGACAGATGACGGGTGTCGAGTGTCGACTGATCACTGATTACTGATGACTTCTCTGCTTTCTTCAACGCAACGACACTATAGGGCGCAAGTTCGCCCGCATCCAGCCAACAGCCAGAGTCGGTTTGTTGTGTGGGAACAGGCTGATCGTTAAGCGTGAAGCGGTGCCAGGGTAAGTCGCTCTCGATAAAGACCAAGACTCGTTGTGTGAATGAAGTCGGATTGACGAGGAGCAGGTCCGCATCCAATTTTTGAGCAATGGCTTGCAAGGCTTCATCACGGAGTTGGGTCACGTTGTGAGTCAGTTCGGTGTATTGGGCTTGCGACTCTTCGTAGACGGGTCCGATGCTGGAACCTGGGATGATGTCGTGGAATTGATTGAGGCAGATGGTGCGCCAGGCGGTTTGGTAATTGGCAAGTGGATATTGGTAAGCTTGCCCTGAGCCTGGTCGAAGGGTGGTGAGGAGGGATGCGTAGGTTGAAATAAATTCGGCATCGTGCAGGAGGAATTCACTTTTGCGATTGGCGCGTTTGTTGCGGGCTTGGGTGGTGTAGGTGCCGCGATGATATTCGAGATAGAGTTCGCCGTTCCAGACGGGCATCATCTTTGAAGCGCTGAGCGGTTCGATGGTCTCGAAGAATTGTTTGATGCTCGATTGTTTGACCTGCGGCAATGCGGGGAAATTCTTCATCACTTCGATGTTTTCGAGCATTTCACGCGTGGGACCGCCGCCACCATCGCCGTAGCCGTATGCCATGAGCAGATCCTTTTGCAGTTCCTTCTGCTGGAAATTGCTCCACGTGCCGAGCGCTTCACTGGCATTCGCCATCGAGTTGTAGGTGCTGAAATACGGACTGCCGAATTCCATCACGGTGCTGAAGTGCGTGAGGATCTGTGTGCCGTCGATGCCCTGCCAGAGGAACGTGTCATAGGGCAGGCGGTTGTATTGACTCCAGCCGATCTTGATGGTCATGAAATATTTCAATCCCGCCTGCTGGATAAGTTGTGGCAATGCCCAGGCATAGCCAAAGACATCGGGCAGCCACAACACGGGACTCTCTGTATCCCTGCCGAAGTGTTCACGGAAGAAGGAGCGACCGAGCAGGAATTGACGCGCAAGCAATTCAGCGCCGCTCAAGTTGCAATCAGCTTCGACCCACATGCCGCCCATCGGTTCCCAGCGTCCTTCGTTTATTTTTTGCTTGATGGCATCAAACAATTCCGGTTTATCTTCTTTTATGAACTGATACAACTGCGGCTGGCTTTGCGAGAAGTGGTAGTCAGGGAATTGTTCCATCAGGCGCATCACGTTGTAAAACGTCCGCTCGGATTTGCGACGAGTTTGACCGAGTGTCCACAACCAGGCAACGTCGATATGTGCATGACCAGTTGCATGAATAATCGCATCCAGCGGCGCGCCTGCTTTGGCGATGCCATCTTTTAGAACCTGAGTGGCGGGTTCGACGCTGGCATAAAAACGTTCGTCGCCGATCGGGTCGCGGGTATCGAGTGTGTTGAAGGCTTCATTGAGTGCATTGAAGAGATGATGTTTTGCGGGATTATTATTGTCAAGATTGTTTGCGGTTTCGAGTGCGATGCGCGATAACACGACAAAGTCGCGTGTGGGTTGGTGAATTTGAACGACAGCGCATTGCCGCATGTACAGTTTGGTGAAGAAGTCCCCTTCGCCTGCGCCGCCGAGTCCTGTCCAGCCATGTAGGGCGAGCGTGTGCTCTTTGCCATCGCACCATTCGGGCTTGAGCAAAAATTCCTGATGATGACGGTCGCACGTTGCATACGGTTCACCATCAACGTAGGCAAGACATTCAGGATGGGAGAAGTCGCCCGCATCACCGAGCGGCAGATACAACGCGATGGGTTGCGAAGCATCCATGAACTCTGGCACAGTGAATGTCGTGCGCAATACAAAGTCCTGCATCCACGATCCCCAGTATTCGTTGGAGTCAATTTCCTTCCATTGCGAATCATCCACATTCGTTTCAATGGGCGGATGTGTCATCGGATTCGATAGTTCTTTATATCGAAACGATGGCAACGCTTTGCGCTTGATATATACCAGCGATGAGATGAGGTCGAGTCGTTGCTTGATCTTTTCGGGTGTCCAGCGTTGTTTATGGTACATAAATCCTCCTCGTCATTACGAGGGCGATAGCCCGAAGCAATCTCTTACATGGTAGGGGAGATTGCTTCCCGCAGGTCGCAACGATATTTTTATTTTACTTTTTTTGACATGATGATATCGGGCTTGCCCCGTCCATTGGCATCGGGGACAATGCCCGTGATGATGTATCCCAGTTTTTGATAGAACTCGAAAGGATGTCTCTTCAAGTTTTGGATGTTCTTGATCTGATCCCAAAGGTTTTCATATAGATCGACATCTGATAGCGAAGTCATGCCATCTTCATCGTCCGAGCCGAGCGTGATGGTCAGTCCGCCGCGCTGACGGACCTGTTCTTCGAAGTCTTCGACCAGTGCGCGACCGATGCCGCGTCCCTGCATGGAAGGTTGGACCGCCAGCGGATGCAGTTCCCAGACATGACCGTCATAGCCCGGGATGCCGCCGATGACGCCGAGTAGATTTCCGTCTTCGTCGATTGCGGCGCGGCAGATACGCTCGGCTTCGAGCATTTCGCGGACTTCTTCCATCCCATCGTCGAATGTATTCCATGCGTCGGGCCAGTGTTCACGGAAGGCATCCACAAGAAGTTGGGCGGCTTGGTGGATGATAGGTTGGTTATCGGGTAAAAGGGTAATGATGTTCATTATTGAAATACACGTTGGTTGAGTAGGCGGCGATGACTGCCGTCCCGTATCGCATATTTACCAAGCAAATCATACGCAAGTGCAGGTGTCGAAACCACCAAGTTCCAAAGTGCTATCGGACAATATTACTTTACACGTTGTTGGTTTCGATACGTCGTTCTGTATCGTCAGGACTACTCAACCAAAGCTGCGCTTCTTACTTCCAGTATTGTGGAAGATATTCCTTGTACTCGCTCAGATAATCATCCAAAATTCTCTTCGCGGTGTCGATATCCGTGATGACGGGGTCGAGCAGGAGACATTGCAAGGCTTTTTCGCGCGAGCCTTCCACAGCGGAGTCCACGCAGAGTTGGGCGGCGGTGATCTCACGCCGCAGAAGTTCGGCAACCGGTTCGGGCAATGCGCCGACGTGGACGGGATGAATCCCTCCGCCGTTGACGATGACGGGAGTCTCAACTGTCGCGCCGAGCGGCAGGTTGGAGATTTGTCCCACATTCGGGAGATTTGCGGCGAGGTGATAATGGCTCCCCGCGCCCGCCACGTTTTCGATCATTTCAAGCGCGCCTTCACTGTCTGTATCGAGCAGGCCTTCGATGGTCGCGTCACCGTTCGCCATTTCGTTCAGCCGATGCAGTTGGAATCCGCGGACGTTTTCGAACAAGTCCCAATCGTACAAACGGATGTTGTACTTTTCCCACGGCTTCGTATTCGGGTCGCTCATCCACGGCAGGTATTCACACAGATGCGTGTCACCGGGCACGGGGAACAAACCGAAGGCTGAGAAAATGTCCCTCGTGAGCGGTTCAAATTTCGGGTCCAGTTCGAAGAAGCGCTCCCGGAAGAGCGGATAAAGGTCTTCGCCGGTGCGTCGGTCATGGATGGAGAGTATCCATGTGAAGTGATTCAGTCCCGCCGCGCGGATGTCCACGAGAGGGACGATCTGTTCGCGCACGCGATGCTGAAGCGGATGCTGGTCCACTGCGGCGTGCAAACCGGTGAGACCTTCGGGCACCTCGATGCCAAGATCGTTCGCGAGCGCAACGCCGACCATGACATAGCCTGCATAAATTTGGTGGCACAACCCCACAGCTTCGATTCTTGTGTGACGGTTGACCGCGTCGCAAATGCGGATCATCGGGTTGGTGAAGTTGACAAACCACGCCTCGGGGCAGGCGTGCTCCATGTCATGCGCGATCTGCAGGATGGGTCCGATGTTGCGCGCCGCGTGGGCAAAACCGCCGGGTCCGCCGTTCTCGGCATACGGCTGGCGCACGCCATACTTGAGGGGGATCTCGAAATCGCGCTTCCACAAATTTTCGCGCGCGCCGACCTCGATGGCGTTGACGACGAATTGACTGCCCGGCAACGCTTCGGCATGATGGGTATGGGATGTAATCGTGAACCCCGCCTCCCACTCGACGTTGAACCTGTCCGCCAGACGATGGACAATGTCCAAAGTTTCGGCGTTTCGGTCTACAAGTGCGAGTGTCGAACCTTTGAGTTTCTGCGAGCGCATGATGGCGGAGAGGGTGTTCTCGCCGAACGATGCCGAGCCTGCGCCGATAACGGTGATCTTTGTGGGAAGGGTCATGAGGTGCTCCAATGTCAAGTTTCAGGTGTCAGGTTCCAAGTGTCAAGTGTCAGGTGTCAGGTGTCAAGTTGCAGGTAGTCAAGTTCCAGGTGTCAGGTGTCAGGTTATACAAATGACGCGGTAGATTATAAATCAAGCTTCCGCGTCACTAATTACCAATTACACGATTACTGATCATTCGCCGATCGTCACATCCGCTGTCATACCGGCGAGAGCGCCGGCAGGTTGTTCATCGAAGGCAAGCGTGACCTCGTACACGACATCCCCGCCAAGGATGGTCGCCAGCGGTGAGATGTTGAGAACCGTCCCGTTGAATTCCTGTCCCAGGGCGTCAATGAGGATGACCGCCGGATCTCCAACCTTGACCTTCGTAATATCGCGCTCGCTCAGGTCGGTGGTCTTTGCCTGCAACTGATCCACGTCACTTAGGACGATCAGCACCCTGCCCGGCGCGGCATATTCGCCCGCGATCACGTCCACCTGCGCCACCACGCCGGAGATCGGCGCGGCGAGACGCGTCTGTTCGAGGCGGTCCTGCGCGGACTTCAGGTTGTCACGCGCCTGCTGGAGTTGGGCAAGTTCCGCACCGGTGGCTTCCGCAGGGATGGACTCCCCTTTCAGTTCGGCCAGGTACCACTTCGCCTCCTGCAAGGCGGCGTCGGCGGCGTTGAAATTGGCCGTGGTGAGCGCCGCCTCGTTCTCAGAAGGTTTTTCTGTAAACCAATTGAGGTTCGCCAGGGCGGTGTTGTAAGCCCTTTGGGCGTTGTACAGATTGGTGGTCGCTTTTGCCCGGGCCGGGTCGGCAGAGGAGAGTTTGCTGGTTTTGTTGTAGGCGTCCCGTGCCAGGTCAAGCGCATTTTGGGCAAGAGTCACCTGGGCTTCGAGGTAGTCAGTGGTGATATTGTCGGCAAAGCGGCGTCCAAGGCTGTCCGATTTCTTTTTGGCTTCGTCGTAGGCTTTCTGGGCATTCGCCACAGCCTGTTCGGCGGCAGCGATGGCGGCTGGGGAGGTCAGTTCGCGCAGGGCGCGTTGTGCCCGTTCGACTTCCAACTGGGCGGATGTGTTATCCAATTCAACCAGGATGTAGCCCGCCGTGACCCGGTCGCCGACCTCGGCATTGACCTTTGCCACATTCCCGCCGCTGACGAAAGCCAGGTACGCCTCCTGCGCAGGGACGACGACCGCCGAAGCGACGACATTCCCTCCGCTGGAAACGGGTTTTTGTGTATTCGTCGTATTACCGCCATTTACAACAATAGTCGGGATCGGCGTCGGCGTGGATGCTGATCCGCAGGCAGAGAGCACCAGCGCCGATACCGCCATGAGTATTAGGTATGTTTTTTTCATTGCTCGCTCTATGACTTCCCGTTGCTATCTTTCACGATCAAACCATCCTGCAATGTCACCACACGGCTGGCGTACTTGATGACGCGCGGGTCGTGCGTGGCAAAGACGAAGGTGGTGCCGGTCTCTTTGTTGAGTTTCTTCATGATCTCCATGACCTGCTCGCCATTCTCGGTATCGAGATTGGCGGTGGGTTCGTCAGCGAGGATCAGTTTGGGGTCAGTGGCAAGCGCCCGGGCGACCGCGACGCGCTGCTGTTGTCCGCCGGAGAGCTGGTCGGGGCGATTGTTGGCGCGATCCGCCATGCCGACAGCCTTGAGCAAGTCCAGGACGCGCTGTTTGCGTTCCGCGGCGCTCTTGCCGTTGAGCAGGAGCGGCATTTCGACGTTCTCATAGGCGGTCAGCGTGGGGATGAGGGCGAAGAATTGGAACACGAAGCCGATCGTGCCCTTCCTTAGATCTGCGCGCTGGTTGCGGTTGAGGCCGGTGGTCTCCTGGCCGGCGATGACGACCTTGCCGGAGGTGGGCTGGTCGAGACAGCCGATGAGTTGCAGGAGGGTGGTCTTGCCCGAGCCGGACGGCCCGACCAGGGAAGTGAATTCCCCGCTATTGATGGTCAGGCTGACGCCGTTCAGGGCGCGGGTTTCCACCTCGCCGATCTTGTAGACGCGGGTGACATCGGTTAATTTTGCGACTTCCATTTTGGTTCTCCTTTATTGCGCCTTGTGCAAGGCTTCGACAGGTTCCATGCGGGATGCCATCCACGCCGGGTAAAGTGAAAAGACCAGGGTAATGACGAAAGCAAGCGCGATCAGCAGGATCGCGGAATCGAGAGGCAGGATGGTATAGATGCGGTCCTGCACGATCAACTCATTGCTGCTCAAACCCAGATCCCCGAAATAGATGCCGACCTTTCCAAAGTAGGCAGAGACCGCCCAGCCGGCCAGGGTTCCAACCGTGATACCGCCCAACGCCAGCAGGCTGGCCTCCGCCAGGAACAGGGCGACGACCTGGCGCCCCTTCATGCCGATGGCAGTCAGAATACCGATCTCGCGCGTACGTTCCAGCACCGACATGAGCAGGGTGACCACGATCACGATGGCCGTGATACTGAGTATGATCAAGTACATCACCGACAGGATGACGTTGGAAAAATCGTTTAGCAGGACAAGCAGTTCGTTCAACTGTTTCCAGGTCTTGACCTGGAAGTTCTGGCTCGGGATGGCTTTCGCCACGAAATCGGCCTGCTCGCGATCCTTCAAGAGGACAAATATCAAGCTGGCATGATCCCCCGCCCCGGAAAACGCCTGCGCCTTTGCCAGCGGCAGGAACACCACGCCCTTGTCGTAGGCGGTCGTGCCGGTCGAAAAGATGCCGCGCACCGTGAACAATTGCTCGTCCACCGTGCCGTCGGAGGTGTTCACCAGCAGGTTGAGCTGGTCGCCAACGCCAAGCCCCAGAGTCTCCGCGAGCGGATACCCGATCACAATGCCGTCGCGGTCATCTGCGGTGACGAACTGCCCGTCCACGATCACGTAGGGATCGTTCGCCTCGGAGGCCGGGTCCACGCCCATGATCTGGACACCGGCAAAATCATCTTGGACCGAGACGATGCCGCTGGCGAACAGGCGCGGCGTCGCCGTCTGGACCTGGTCCAGCGCTTCGATCTGCGCCACAACCTGCTGCGGGTTCTCGATCAGGTACTCCCAGGCCACGCTGAGTTTGTCCGGGTCGTAATTTGCGGCCCGCACCTGGAGATGTCCGCTGTTGAGGCGCAGGGTGGTTTCCAGCGAACTGCGCATTTCCCCCTGGAAGAAGGCGGCCACGAACATCAACAACGCCGTTCCCATCGCAAGCGCCAGTCCCGTAAAGACCGTGCGGCGGCGGTGCCTGCCCAGGTTGCGGTATGCCATTTTGAAATAATTCATCATATGATTTTCCTCTTGCTCAGGTCGCCGTCATCGGCGACAATCCCGCTTTCGCTGAACCTTTAGGGGACGGTCGGCTGGAGCCGTCAGATTTAATTAACGTAATGCAGCGCCTCGGCCGGTTCGCGCTGTGAAGCCTGAATGGCGGGGTATAACGCCGCCAGCGCGGCAATGACGGCGACCGTGAAGGAATGTTGAAGTACCTTCATCGGCACCATCTGGGTATAGATCTTGCCGCTGATCAGGGCGGTGTATTCGGTCAGGTTCGCGAACTGGCTGTAGTCCATGCCCACCACGCTGAACAGCCCGTTGACGGCGGTGCCCAGAACGGCGCCGATGACCGCTCCCAGCACGCCGATCAGGATGCCCTCCAGCAGGAAGATGACCGAGATCTGGCGCGGCTTCAAGCCCAGCGCCCCGATCACGCCGATCTCGCGCGTCCGTTCGAAGACGGCCATCATCAACAGGTTCAGGATGCCGATCGCGACAATGGCCAGCATGAACACGCCCATGTACCCCATCATGCCGGTCTTCATGTCCATGGTGCGCTTGAGGTCCGGGAACGAGTTCTCCCAGGTTTCCACTTCATAACCGGGCGCCGCGGCATGGATTGCATCAATCACGGCCGGTTCCTGCCCGATCTGTTGCAGGGAAACGACCACTTCCGTGACCTGTCCATCCAGGCCGAACAGGTCCTGCGCCTCCTTCAAGGACAGATAGATCGTCGTCTTTTCGACTTCGGGCACGCCCACGTCATAGATGCCCACGATGGTCATCGTGCGCTGGCGGTTCTGCTCGTTCTTCGAGTTGCCCACCATCGTGATGCGGTCGCCCACGCCGATATCCATTGCGGAGGCGAGCCCCTGCCCGATGACGATCATGTCGCCGTCGTCCGGGGCGAGGTAGCGCCCTTTCGTGATGTTGTCGGCCACCGGGGTGATGTGCGCTTCCTTTTCGGTCTCGATGCCCACGATCGAAACGGCGAACGCGCCTTCGCGGTTGGTCACCAGCCCGCCGGTGACGATGCGCTTCGAGGCGGCCACCACCTCAGGCTGGGCTTCCGCCGCCCGCACCACCGCATCCGGGTCGGCCAGCGGGAGCAGGGGTTTGCGCCCGATCTTTTCACCGTAGCCTGGCGCATGCACCTGGACGTTGCCTCCTAGCAACTGGATGGCGTTGCCATAGATCGCCTGCTCGAAGCCGCCGATCAGCCCGTCATAGAACACCAGCAGGGCCATCGTAAAGCCCATGCCGGCGGCGATCAGGAACGTCCTGCGGCGTTGTCTCCACACATTGCGCCATGCAAGGCGCAGAAATAGACTCATGGTGATTTCCTTTCTCTAAAAGTGCTTTTCGAATTCTGATTCTGTTTTACGTAAACCATATTCCATCACATACAACATCTTGTCGATTCTTTCCTGGACCTCCGCTGAACGCACCCATTTCATGATGTCCTTCTGCTTCATGCCCTCGTTCAAAATATAGGTGCTGATGGCGTTGCTCCAGGTCTCCATGATCATCACCGCCAGTTCCATATCCACGCTCGGGTCCACTTCGCCGCGTTCGATGGCTTGCTGGATCATCACCCGCAATCCCTGCGTGGTCCGCTCGCGGACATCGGCAAATTTCCTTCCATAGTACAGTCCCTCCCCGAACATCACGCGGCTGATGGCCTGCACCAGGCTTGGATAGGCGGAGTTGAACTCCATGCCCTCCTTGATCATCCAGCGGAAGTACCCGAACGTGTCCATGTTCGTGCTCGGCGGGTGCTTGCCTCTGAAGTACTCCATCTTTTCCTGCTCGAGCACCTTCAGCAGGTACAGGAAGACATCCTGCTTGTCTTCAAAATATTGATAGAAACTCCCTTTTGAAATACCGCTGTTCGCCACGATGCGATTCGTGGAGGCGTTTTCCAGTCCGTATTCGGCAAACTCCTCAATCGCCGCGTTGATGATGGTCTGGCGTTTTTCCTCGGGGAGGTTGAGAAATGTTTGTTTGGGCATATAATGTGACCTCCTGGTCATATGACCAGCGGGTCACATTATAGACGGATTTTCCCCCGTGTCAAGGTGCACAATGTCATAATCGGATGGGAGTTACGCTTCCTCCCCCACCTGTGCCTGCCGAGGCTTCGAGAGGCCGAATCTCGCTCCGAACATTTTCAGCATCAACCCCGCCCGCCAAAAAGCGACAGCTGCCATCCCGTGTGCAAGGACCGCGAAAAGAGGCGGCGTTTGCAGGGTGTAATACGTCCAGCATTCACGCGTGGTGCCCCATAGTTCGAGATAATATCCCAGCCCGGAACCGGCGAGGAAAGTGAGCAGCGCAAAACGGTGATCCGTCGGCGTGAGGATGAGCAGAATGCACAACGCGAGTGAGAGCCAGGTAAAGGACTTGTCAAAGGTCGGGGCAACGAAGACCAGCATCAGGCCAAGGAAGGAAGCGAAGGTGATCCAGTAAAGGGCTTTGAAAATAAAATCCCCTTTGTGTTGCCTTGCGTGAACTTTGTGGTTAAAAAATTGAGAACGCGGGTGATACGGTCAATCGAAAGCGACGCAATCGGCCAGGCAGGGATGATCCAGAGCGGCGGTCGTTCGGCGGTGTAGTAGTGCCAGAGGTTCGTCTGTGTGCCCCATGATTCGATCGCCAGTCCGCCGCAGACGCCCACAAAGATGATGAGCAGGTCGGTCTTGAGGTTTGCACGCGCGATGATGGTGGCCGACATGAAGCCGAAGATGCCGAGCAGGAGCCAGTCCATGTAGCGCCACCAGGGACCGTTCCAATCGACATAGGCGAGGTATTCCTCGGCAAGCGGCCACCAGATGTAGATGATGAGGAAGATCGTAAGCAGGAACCCGCCAAGGAGGATGGATGAATCGCGCGTCCAGAAGGGATGTCTTTGCATTTGACGGATTATATTGCATGGGTCGAAGAAAAATATACTTCCGATCAATTTTGGGAATTGCAATTTTACAGGTGATAACGCGTTATAATAAACTTGAACAGGCAGTAAAACTTGTATTAATCCTGTCACACATCACACTCGTACAAATCAAAGAAAGGGTACATGACATGGGTCTATTCAGTAAAATTCTCGGAAAGCTGGGGATCGGCAAGAAGGAAGAAACCAAACCTCAAACGGCCTCCGCCGTACTAGGCGGCAAACCGACCGCAAAGCCCGCCTCCACCATCAGGCCAATGCCGTCCGCTACGCACGTCAAGCCTGCCCCCAAACCGGTCGCGTCCGCCGCGAACGTGAGGCCTGCCATCCCGCCAATGAGTTCGACGGTCAAACCCACAGCTCCCGCCGCCCCCGTGGCCATCTCGGAAGTGGACGTGGTCAAGAAACTGGAAGAGCTTGGCAAGGGCAAGAAGCTCGACTGGAAAGTCTCGATCGTGGACCTGCTCAAACTGCTGGAGATCGACAGCAGTCTGACCGCCCGCAAGGAACTGGCGACCGAACTCGGCTGTCCCGCCGACTTCATGAAAGACTCTGCCAAGATGAACGTCTGGCTTCACAAGGAAGTCCTCAGGCAGATCGCAGTGAACGGCGGCAACATCCCGAAGGAACTGCTCGACTAATACGCCGCAAGGCAAGTAACAGTGTGGGACTCTCCCGAGTTCCACACTGTTGTTTAAACCACCAATAAGTTACAAACACCTTGCGTTTTCGTTGGGTCTTTCATAGAATCACGTTTGTTGAAAGGGCGGGAAGTATCGATCATACTCGTAAAGACTTCTGGCAAAGTTTTGAGGAGGTGTTCGGGACGCAATTTAAAAACACAGCACGGCAAGCAATTGAATGTTCAATTTCATAAAGTCTTTTGTTTGAGGAGAACAAACATGACAAAAACGTTTTCGAAAGTGTTTTCGCTGGCGCTGATCCTGGCGCTGGTGCTGGGTGCGTTGCCGGTAAGACAGGCTCAGGCAGCTTCCACCACGATTGTTATCAGCCAGGTCTATGGCGGTGGTGGAAATACAGGTGCACCTTACACTAATGATTATGTCGAACTATTCAATCGGGGTACCACAACAGTTTCACTTTCTGGATGGTCAATACAATATACAAGTGCCACAGGCACCGGCAATTTTGGCTCAGCAACGAATTTGATCACTCCCTTGTCGGGATCGCTGGCTCCAGGTCAGTATTTGCTTGTCCAAGAAGCAAGTTCATCTGTTGGAGCGCCTTTACCTACTCCTGATGTAACTGATTCGACGCCAATTGCGATGTCTGCAACGCGCTGGTAAAGTGGCATCTGGTCAATACAACGACTGCGCTTGGTTGCAATGGCGGTTCCACCCCTTGTTCTGCTGCCCAATTGGCTCAGATCGTTGACTTGGTTGGTTATGGCAACGCCAACTTCTATGAAGGCAGTGGCGCGGCTCCGACATTGAGCAATACAACTGGCGCTTTAAGATTGGCGAATGGTTGTACAGACACCGACAACAACGCGGCCGATTTTCTTGTTCTTGCTCCTGCTCCGCGAAACACGGCCTCACCGTTCAACCCATGTTCTGCCCCACCAGTACCCAATCTGAGCATCAACGACGTTTCTGCCAGTGAGGGCAATGCTGGTACGACTTCGTTTGATTTCACAGTCAGCCTGTCCTCGCCTGCCGGCGCGGGTGGTGTGACCTTCGATATTGCTACTGCTGATAACACAGCGACTTCACCAAGCGACTTTACAGTGAATGTATTGACTGGTCAGACTATCCCCGAAGGCAGCTCGAGTTATCCTTTCAGTGTCTTGGTCAATGGTGATACGACTGACGAACCCGATGAGACATTCTTCGTCAACGTCACCAATGTGACCGGTGCCATTGTCGTAGATGGACAGGGTCTGGGAACGATCCTCAACGAGGACGTTGACTTTTGTGCCCAATCCTACACTCCCATCTATCAAATTCAGGGTAGTGGATCTTTCTCTGCCGATCCCTGGCACTGTCACTACAAAGGGCGTTGTGGTCGGCGACTTTGAAGGAACACGCCGCCGCATCCGGTTTCTACATCCAAGACCTGATCGGTGATGGCGATCCATCCACATCCGATGGCATCTTCGTCTTCACCGGCGCGAACAACTTCGTCAGTGTGGGACAGGTGGTGCGCGTGACCGGCTTTGCCCGCGAACGCTTCAACCAGACCGCGCTCAATGGCTCGAACAGCAATACTGCCATCGTGCCCGCCGCGAACATCGTCCAGTGCGGCACCGGCTCGGTTCCCCGGTCGACGTGACCCTGCCGTTCGCGACCATGCCATTACGATCCCGAACACTACGAAGGCATGCTGGTGCGCTTCCCGCAGTCTTTGGTCATTGCGGAATACTTCAACTATGACCGCTTCGGCGAGATCGTCCTTGCCCTGCCGCTGCCCGGCGAGACCCGCCCCTTCACCGGGACAGCCATTGACGAACCCGGTGCCGCCGGCCAATGCCCGTACCCTTGCCAACAGCCTGCACCGCATCACCCTCGATGATGCACAGAGCGCCCAGAACCCGGCTACGCTTCGCCACCCGAACGGACTCCCGTTCGCATTGGACAACCGCTTCCGTGGCGGCGACCTTGTTACGAACGCGGTCGGCGTCCTGGGCTATGACTTCAACCTCTACCGCATCGTCCCAACCGGACCGGCCGATTACACGGCTACGAACCCGCGCCCGGCAGCGCCGATCCGGTCGGCGGCAGCCTCCGCGTGGCTGCGATGAACACGCTCAACTACTTCGTCACGCGCGGATTACCCGACGGGAAATCCGCTGGACAACAAGTGCGGTCCGCTCAACAATGTGGAATGCCGCGGTTGGGACAACGACCAGGTCGACGAGTTCACCCGCCAGCGCGCCAAACTCCTTGCCGCGCTTGCCGGTCTGGATGCCGACGTGATCGGCCTCAACGAACTTGAGAACACCACCGGCGCCGAGCCGCTGGCTGACATCGTGGCTGGTCTGCCGGGCTATGCCTATATTGCCACCGGCACCATTGGCACCGACGCGATCAAGGTCGGCATGATCTACCGCCCGCCAGTCGTTACCCCGGTTGGAGATTCCAAACTCCTGACCTCGGCTGTGATCCGCGCTTTATCGACACCAAGAGCCGCCCGTCGCTGGCACAAACCTTCGAAGATCATGCCACCGGTGCGCGCTTCACCGTGGTCAGTCAACCACTTCAAATCCAAGGGCTCCGACTGTAACGATGTCGGCGACCCGGACCTCGGCGACGGTCAGGGCAACTGCAACGGTACCCGCACCCTTGCTGCACAAGCTCTTGTGGACTGGCTGGCCACCGACCCGACCGGCAGCGGCGACCCGGACTTCATCATCATGGGCGACTTGAACTCCTATGCCATGGAAGATCCGATCGACGTAGGCCGATGATACGTCACCG
Organism: uncultured Chloroflexia bacterium; assembly: GCA_963718215.1. Lineage (GTDB taxonomy): Bacteria > Chloroflexota > Anaerolineae > Anaerolineales > Villigracilaceae > Defluviilinea. The sequence goes on along the minus strand of CAVQYK010000031.1, from coordinate 261,256 downwards.
CAGTGATTACACCAACCTGATCAAGCACTTCCAGGGCACCTATGCCTACTCCTACACGTTCGACGGGCAGGCTGGTTACCTCGACCATGCTCTGGCGAACGCAAGCATGTTCGCCGCAGATCACCGGTGCGGCAGACTGGCACATCAACTCCGATGAACCCGACGTGCTGGACTACGACACCACCTTCAAGCCGCCCTCACAGGATGCACTCTACGAGCCCAACGCCTCCCGCTCCTCCGACCATGACGCGGTCGTCGTCGGGCTGGAACTTGATCCGCCCTTCCCGACCACTTCCATCCTCGACAACTTCAACCGCCCCGCCAGCGTCCTCGGCTCGAACTGGAAAGGGATCACCTGGTTCCTACCGCATCGTCGGCAACCAGGTGGACGTACGGCGCGACGGTCCGATCTACTGGAAGGATGCCTTTGGCGTCAACCAGGAAGCCTTTGTGACACTCAGCACCGTTGATCTGGTTGGTCAAGGAACATAGCCTGCTCCTCAAAGTGCAGGGACAGTACGGTCCCAACTGGGGTGAAGGTGCGATCGAAGTGCGTTACAACGCCGTGTCAGGTACCGTACTTGTCTGGACCTTCCGCCTCGACACATTGAAATGGTACAGCTATGCGCCCATCGCGGTCACTTTTGCCGATGGCGATCAGTTTGGCGCCCGGGTCGTTGTCCAACGGCGATGTGGTGATCTATAAGAACGGCATCGAGGTCGGTTATGTGACCCTGAACGCCGCCGACCAGGCATTCTTCAACGGCTAAAGGCGGACACATCGGACTCTGGTTCATCGATGCCCGTAATGCCTTCTTCGACGATTTCGGCGGTGGAAACCATCCCATAAAAGGCTGGCGAATACACCCAAAAGTAAGACCGTCTCAAAGTAAAAAAATCCCCGGCAGAGATCTCTGCCGGGGATTTTTTATCGGTTTTGTGTGTCATCTACTTTGTCCTGTAATTGACCCGAATCAACCCGTACACCGCCTTTGCCAGTTCGATGCCCTGGATGATCAGGATGATGATCAGCACGATGGGCAGGGTATAGGTGGCGATGGTGGTAAAGATCTGCGCCTGCTCCGGTGAGAACGGTCCCTGGGCGAAGGATTCGGCGTTGAGGCCGAGAATGCCCGGCGTGCGGAAGATGATGATCGTAATCGCAAGGCTGGCCGCCTCGATGACGATCTTGGCGATGCGCGTCCACAAGCTCCAGGCGGCTTCGCGCAGGAGGTAGATATCCAGCACGATCTCGGCGACCAGGACAATGTTGATGAACGGCACGAACTGGAAGAACTTTTCGGTGAATAGCGGGATGAAGGTTTGTTCGCCGTCCGCGAAGAAGAACATGCCCAGCCATTGCGGCATCAGGTTCAGGATGGCGAGCGCCACGAAGGTGAAGACGATCTCGGCGGTTAGGTCGAAGCGTTTGATCGAATCCGGGTCAGGCTCACGGGCGAGCGAAGCGGGGTCCCAATCCTTTTCATCGTCGAAGCCACCGATCTCCTTCTCGGGCAGGACGCGTTCCAGGATCGCAAAGACCAACACCACGTTCCCGAATGCCGCGATGGCGGCGGAAAGCGCACCACCCAGTCCCTTGCCGACGATCGAGACGAACTCGGCGCCCATGAACGGGGTCGCCGTCACCGCACGGATGCCTGCCAGGATCAGCAGCACCGCCACGACCACCGAAATGACGATCTTGAGGACCATCAGGAACAGCGGGAACAACTTCGGTCCGATCAGGTACGGATGCGGGTTGTACGTGGACGCCACCTTTTGCGGCGAGCCGAATTCCTTCAACAACTGGATGACCTGCGCCTCCTCCGGCGCCCCAGCCTGTCTCCGTTCATCGAGCATATCCTCCAGCGTGGACTTCAACTCCTTCTCGATGTCCTCGCGTCCTTTGAGAAGCGGCAGGTGCCTGCCCACTTCAGCGACATATTTATCAATAAGGTTCATTTTGTTCTCCTTCTTTCTTTGTTCGCTCCTGCCGCCGTCCTCGGCGGCGGGGACGCCGCCGGGAGCAAGCATGAGTTATGACAACATCTTTTGCATGGTCTCTGCCATGACAGACCATTCTTTTTTGAGTTTTGCCAGCACTTCCCTGCCTTGCGTGCTGATCACGTAATACCGGCGCGGACGGGCATCGTCCACGATGCGCCAGTCGGACTGTAACAGTCCCTGCGACTCGAGCCTGCGGAGCAGGGGGTAGAGCGTGCTCTGGTCGATCTCCATGCCCTGCTCGGAGAGAGCCTTGAGCAGGGAGTAGCCGTATTGCTCCTTGCTCAACTGGCTCAGCACCGCAAGAGACAGGATGCCGCGCCGCAGTTCCAATAGCATGTTTTGTACAAGTTCATCGTTTTCCATAGGTCACCTTATAGCTCATATATACTGTATATCATACAGTATGTCAAGGGTAAAAGTATAGTGTGATACAAGTAAAAAGACCCCGCGGCTTGGAACCCTCAGGGACTTCGATCTCATTTTGAGAATGCTCTTTTTATTTTGGTTTTACAGTTTCTTCGGATTCTTTTTTGGGCTTTTCTTTTACACCAAACAATTCGAACAGTTTATCGAATATACCTGGGTCGGCCCGCATGTTTCCCGGGTTCATCGGCCCCTGGGTGCCATCTCCGGAGTAATTGCCAAAGCCAAGCCACATATATTGCTTTTGCTTCTTTTTGTTCTCTTCAGGATCGTCATCGTTTGCAGACATTTTTGCCTCCTATAATATTCTACGCTTAATTCCCTCAAACGCAACTGTCCAAAAATAATAAGCGGAGCAGATGAATGTAACACCACGTGCTCCGCCACCCTTACTTGTTTTTTTGCTAATGTGTTTTCGATTTTTCGAATGAACCTATACACCGGTGGACAAATAGGAATGCCAACAAGACAAATATGACAAATAGTTCTCGCCATCCGATTGCGATCACAGGTGGCAGGCGAGATCCCCAGCCAAAGCACGGACAAACCGATCCAAATCGATTGTTTCATGCAGGCAGTATATCAAGAAGAACGGGCGAACCTGAAGATGTTTCAGGTTCGCCTGTTTGCAGATCTGGTTTTGTGAGCGGTTTCCTACCGAATGGACTCCGTCCATGCCTGCGCCTCCTGCGGCGTGACCAACACATTCTCCACGGGAATCTCCTTGAGCAGGTCGGCGGCTGAGATGCCGATGCGGAAGTCCATGCGGACAACCTTGCCATCCAGCACCTGTAAAATCACAGGTAGGAGAATGTCGTTCATATTGCGCTCGAAAAGCATGGCGTACTCGCCTTCAGGGAAATACGGTTCTAGATTTGGGTTGGGCGTGACGCGATAGACGGCGTACAGGCTCTTCACAATGGAATTATTCAGAAAAGCCTGCATGTTTTCAGGTGCGACGTACGATCCTTCGGAGCCCAGGGTCGGGAAGACCTCAATTTCCGTGCCTTCAGTTACACCTTCGGGGCAAGGTGGTGGACCGCCGAGTCCTTCCACGGTGGCGCAAGCGATGCGCGTATATTGGATGACGGCGATCTGTTCATCCAGCATGCCGCCGAGCATGGCACGCAGAATCGGCTGTAGTTCCTCCTTGACGGCCTGGTTATCGTCAGTTGCGGAGACGGGTTCAAGCCCCACTTCGAACACATCGGTGCCAGTAGCGGGAGCGCAAGCCGACATCAGCGCCAGCAGGACCAGCATAACAATAAATTTCCGAGCAGACATTGTTACCTCCAGGGTTGGATAAGATTTAGGTCTGTGACCTGTTTCCCATCTTACCTGTTGGGTGTTTCAGATGGGTTTTTATGCAGTAACGATTCCGGCACAGGTGGTAACAGTTTTGTTACATACCGTCCCGAAGGTTTTCTGGCAGATCTTCTTGTAACACTTCAACCTTCGGGACGTTTATGCGCGGGGCAGGCGCAACGCCACCACCGTTCCCTGTCCCTCGCGGCTGCGCACGGTGACCTGACCGCCATGCCGCTCCACAATGGCCTTGACCAAAGCCAGGCCCAATCCGCTGCCGGGCAGGCCACGCGCATTCTTGCCGCGGTAGAGTTCTTCTGTGATGTGCGGCAATTCTTCTTGTGAGATGCCCGGGCCCTCATCCGCAACTTCGACCACGATGTGATTCGTATCCTCAAAGGCGCGGACTTGAATGGCGTCACCGGGCTGTGTGAACTTCACGGCATTGCCCAGCACGTTGCGGAGGGCGAGGTAGAGCAGGTCCATGTCGCCACGCACTTCAGGCAGAGACCAGGGCATGCGCGGCACGTTCAAGGTGAGGGTGGGCTTGGAAGCGGAGAATTCAGTCACCAGTTCATCGAGCAGTTCATCGAGTTTGACGGGTGTTTGTTCGATGGGCGCGGTTTGCAGATCAGCCAGTTTGCGGAGTTGGAAGACCATGTCGTTAAGCCGGGTCACTTGAGTGCGAATTTGCTCGAGGGACGAGGAGGCGGCTGAGTCAGGATCAGGTCCCGGCTGAGAGCGATGCGGTTCTTCTGCCTGCAGGTTGGCAAGTTCGACCTGCAACGCCGTCAACGGATTCTTGAGCTCATGATCGAGTCGCTGCAGGAAATGGCGATGCTCCGTGGAGAAATGAGCCTGCGCGGCGTTCGATTCGTTTCGGGCGCGGCGCTCAAAACGGAGGGAAAGAGAAAGCCCAAAGCCAAGCAGAATCGAAAGTGACAGACCGGAGAGGAACAGCAACAGACCAAGGTTGGCGCGCAGGTAGAGGATGGAATCAGCCAGCCAGCCAAAACGAAATGCCTGCCACAGCAGAAAGCCGAACACGGTCGGCAGGGCAACGAGCAGCATGTGATTGCGTCTCACGTGCCGCGCTCCACGTGCGCAATGAAACGATAGCCCGTGCCGGCCGAAGTTTCGATGTAGGTCGGCGCGTCGGCGGAGTCGTTGAGCGCGCGGCGCAGTTCTGCGATGCGCGCATCCACGGCGCGGCTGGCAACGGATTTTTCCCAACCCCAGACCACGTCGAGCAGGCGTTCGCGGCTGATGACTTCGTCGGAGTGGGTCATGAGGTATTCGAGCAGGAGCAAGCCTTTCGGCGTGAGGGGGAGTTCCTGGTTGCCCAACGTTGCCCGCCGCGCACGGCGGTCGAGGCGAAGTTCGCCGCTGACCAGAACCCAGGCAGTCGCGATGGGCGGCGCGCCGGTGCGCACGCGCCGTAACACAGCACGGATGCGTGCCACGAGTTCGTGCGGCTCGAACGGCTTGTTCAGGTAATCGTCGGCGCCTTCCTCGAGCGCCATTGCCCGTTCGGTGGCTTCGCCCACCTGCGTGAGCAAAATGACGGGTGTGAGGTTCCCAGCCTGTCGCATGCGGCGCAGCGTCTCACGACCATCCAGGCGCGGCATGAGCACATCCATCACGATCAGGTCGGGCTTCGATTTTTCGAGCGTGGATAGGGCCTGCACGCCATCTGAGACCGTCTCCACCAGAAAGCCGGCGCGCGTGAGGAACGCCGACAGGCTGGCGCGCACACCGGAGTCGTCATCCACGAGCAGCAGGCGGGGAGATTCGTTCATGGGATGATCAATTTGCTCAAGCCATCAACATCGCCACCGGGGACGGCAGCCTGAGCATGGAACGGATTATTTCAACATCGGCATTTTGATGCCGTGACGTTTCGCCGCTTCGATGGCGATCTCGTACCCTGCGTCGGCGTGTCTGACCACGCCCATGCCTGGGTCGGTCGTCAGGACCCGTTCCAACCTGCGAGCCGCCTCGGGAGTCCCATCCGCCACGATGACCTGTCCCGCGTGTTGCGAATATCCCATCCCCACCCCACCGCCATGATGGAACGACACCCACGTCGCGCCGCCGACCGCGTTGATGAGCGCATTGAGGATCGCCCAATCCGAGATGGCGTCCGAGCCGTCTTTCATGGATTCGGTTTCGCGGTTGGGTGAAGCGACCGAACCTGAATCCAAGTGGTCGCGCCCGATCACAATCGGCGCTTTGACCTTTCCGCTCGCGACCAGTTCATTGAACTTCAATCCCGCTTTGACCCGTTCGCCATATCCCAACCAGCAGATGCGGGCGGGCAACCCCTGGAACGGGACCTTTTCACGCGCCATCTTCAACCAGCGATGCAGATGCGCGTCTTCGGGGAACAACTCCATGATGGCTTGATCGGTCTCGTAAATATCTTCCTTGTCCCCCGAAAGTGCCACCCAACGGAACGGTCCCTTGCCTTCGCAAAACAACGGACGGATGTACGCAGGCACAAAGCCGGGGAACTCGAACGCGTCGCTCACGCCGTTGTTGTACGCCTGCTGGCGGATGTTGTTGCCATAATCGAACACTTCCGCGCCCGCCTTCTGGAACGCAAGCATGGCGCGGACATGTTTAGACATCGAGTCCATTGCCATTTTCTTGTATTTCTCAGGGTCGGACTTCCGCAACTCATTCGCGGCGGTGACCGACAACCCGGACGGCACATAGAACAACGCCTCATGTGCGGACGTCTGGTCTGTCACCACATCGGGAACCACGCCGCGCTCGGAGAGTTCATGATAAATATCCGCCGCGTTGCCGATCAGCCCGATGGACTTGGGGATTTGCTTGTCCTTGAACTCCTCGACCAGCGTCATCGCCTCTTCGAGATTGTCCACCACCATGTCCACGTAGCCGATGGCGCGGCGGCGCTCGGCGCGTTCGGGGTCCACTTCCACGATGAGACCCACGCCTTCATTCATGGTAATGGACAGCGGCTGCGCGCCGCCCATCCCGCCCAAACCAGCGGTGAGGACAAACTTCCCTTTCAACGAGCCCCAGCCTTTGAGTTTCGCCAGCGCGCCGAAGGTCTCGTATGTGCCCTGCAGAATCCCCTGCGTACCGATGTAGATCCACGAACCGGCGGTCATCTGCCCGTACATGATGAGTCCCTTTTTGGCGAGTTCATCGAAGTGTTCCCAGGTCGCCCAATGCGGCACAAGGTTCGAGTTGGCGATCAGCACCTTCGGCGCGTCCTTATGGGACTTGAACACGACGACCGGCTTACCCGACTGGACGAGGAGCGTCTCGTCCTCTTCCAAATCCTTGAGCGACTCGAGGATGGCGTCGAACGCCTCCCACGAGCGGGCGGCTTTGCCCCTCCCGCCGTAGACGACGAGATCGTCAGGCTTTTCCGCCACTTCCGGGTCGAGGTTGTTTTGGATCATGCGATAGGCGGCTTCGCTGAGCCAGTTCTTGCAGGTGAGGCTTGTGCCCCTCGGGGCGCGGACAGTTCTGGGTCCAGACATGATGCGTCTCCTTGTCAACGAAAAAAATCCCTCCCGATTATATCCGGGAGGGATTTTGTATACTTGATTTTATGCGGGTTGTACGAGCATATCCGCGAAGTTGGTGCCTCTCAGGCGCTTCACCAGTTCGTCCTGCGCATCGCACCAGACCGGTTTGATCGGGCAGTTCTCATCGAAGGTGCAGGCGCCGTTGTTCCCCACACACTCATTCAACTGGATGGGACCGTCAATCGCCTCGACCACCTCCAGCAGGGTGATGTCCTTGGGGTCACGGGCAAGCGTCACGCCGCCGCGCGCGCCGCGCGAGGTGTGGAGCAGGCCCGCGATCGAGAGTTGCGAAATGATCTTTGCCAAAAATGAAGGCGGGATGTTCTGTTCCTTGGCGATCGTGCTGGTGGCTGAACGTTCCGCGTTCCCCACCTTGGCCAGATGTAACACCGCACGAACCGCATAGTCAGCTTGACGAGTGATCTGCATGGCTACCTTCCTTTCTATATACAAAATAGATAATACCTGTCTCATAACACGATTTTATTGCCTATGCGGTCACCCTGCAAGTGATTAAGGTCATGGACGAATTATGACCTTTTACTCCAAATTAAAACAACCTGAAATGAAAAAGGGCGGGTTTCCCCGCCCCTGCTAATCGGTGATGGTCAGATTGCCAGCCGCCATCTTGACAATGATCGTCAGGGTGGGGCCTTCTCCGGTCTGGGTGTAGTCATTCCCGTCCTCCGACCAGTTCGAGCTGGAATTGACGCTTACCAGCGTGCTTTCGACGGTCACTTTTGCGTTCACACCCTTCGGGATGACCAACTGCACATCTGCCCGCGCCCGCAGAAACGTTGACCGTGCCGTCTTCCGTCAAGTCGCCGCTGAAATCCAGTTCGTAATCGCCAGCGCCGCCGGAAAATATCAGCGTGGAAAAGTTCGCATTGGCAAGCCCGCTCAAGGTCACGTTCGAGGCGCCGGTCTCATAGCGCAGGACGGACATTTGGGTGAGATTCGGCTCCGAGAACGACAACTCCACCTGCGCCGCGCCGTCCTTGACCGTCAGGCTTGTCAGCGAAAGCCCGCCCAGTTCAAAATTGCCCTGGTAGGCGCCTGCGTTGATGTTCAGGTCGATCGGTGTGTCACCAAGTTTCAGGTCCCATCGGTTCTTGACGTCGTTGAAGTTGACCAGGTTCTTGAAATCGCCCTGTTTGATCTCGACGTTCCCGTCCCCGCTGATCACCTCGGGCTTGAGTTCGGGAACATTATAGACCGCCGTACCGTCAACCAGATTCTGCGCGCCGGGCGACAAATCCAACGTGCCCGCGCCGAACGAGATGGTCAAACGCGTCTCATCGGACCCCGAGCCTGTCACCGTTATGGATTCCTCGACCTCCGGCCGGGCTCTGCGCGCTCCGGCAGGTTCACGTCGAAACCACACGCCATGCTGGCAAGCGCCAGCACAAGTATTGCTGAAATGATCTTTACGTTCATGGTATATCTCCTTCTGTGTCTAATTACGCAGGAGACAGGGATAGGTTGCGCTACAAATGCCCCGTTTGAATGTATTTCAACTCCTTCGGTCTGTATTTCCCGAAGATCTGAGCGGACTCATCCTCCAAAACTCCCCCAAAATAGCTCTTGATATGGCGCCGCACGTACGGATTGGCTTCGATGGTCACCCTCGATCTCACATTCTCGTCGGGCAATGCGTAAACCACATGCGGCACGTCCGCCATCACAACCGCGCCGAGGCACATGGGACACGGCTCGACGCTGGTGAAGAGGACGGCGCGCCGATAATCCGTCCAGAGTTTGTCGCCGCCAGCGAGCAGGGCGTTCAATTCTGCATGGCTGATTTGACTTTTGTATTCGGCGTGACGCGCCCTGCCGCGTGCAATGATCTCCCCATCCAAAACAAGAACCGCGCCGATGGGAAGTTCCCCAGCCTGTCCGGCGGCGTCCGCTTCCGCCAGCGCCTCGCGCATGAACTTTTCCAGATCGAGGTGTTCGATTTCAGGAGCGAGGTAATTCTTCACGCCACTTTCCGCCCCTTTGGCAGATCCGGTGTCTTGAGCGCCGCATTCAACGCATCGTGCACCGACCGCACTTCGACGATCTCGATCCCTTTTGGGTATCCCTCCCCCTTGCGGATGGCCCTGGGGACAATGGCGGTTTTGAACCCAAGTTTGGAGGCTTCCTTCAAGCGCGCCGGCATCTGGCTTGGCATACGCAACTCACCTGCCAGGCCGATCTCACCGATGAGAACAGCGTCCGCTTTGACAGGGATATCCTTCCACGAGGAGGCAATCGCGACAGCGATGGCGAGGTCGGCAGCGGGTTCGTCAATTTGCAAGCCGCCCACCACGTTGACGAAGATATCCTGCTCGGAGAGTTTGAAGCCTGCGCGGCGGGTGAGCACGGCGGCAATGAGGAGCAGGCGGTTGAAGTCCACGCCGTTGGCGGTGCGGCGGGCATTGCCGAATTGGGTGGGGGAGGTAAGTCCCTGGATCTCAACAAGGATGGGACGTGTGCCTTCCATCGTCACCGCGATGGCGGAGCCCGCCGCGTTGATCATCCGCTCCGCCAGAAACGCTTCAGATGGGTTCGCTACTTCAATGAGACCGCCTTCGCGCATTTCGAACACACCCACTTCGGAGGTGGCGCCGAAACGGTTCTTGACCGAGCGCAATAAGCGATACGCCTGGAAGCGGTCGCCTTCGAGGTAGAGGACCGTATCCACGATATGCTCCAGCACACGCGGACCGGCGATTGCGCCTTCCTTTGTGACGTGCCCAATCACGAAGACTGAAATTCCGCTGGTCTTTGCCAGTTCGCGCAACTGCGAGGAACATTCGCGCACCTGTGAAACAGACCCGGCCGAAGAATCCAATTCGGAGAGATAGACGGTTTGGATGGAGTTGATGATCAATAAGTCAGGTTTGGTCTCGTTGATATGATTGAGGATGACTTCGAGGTTGGTTTCAGTGACCAATAAAAGATTTGCGGTAGGGGCACGACATGTCGTGCCCCTACGTTATTCAAACGTGTCGCGCGCATCTTGATCTGCCGTTCTGATTCTTCTCCTGACACATACAACACGCGCTTCTGTGAAGCCATTTCCATCGCCATCTGCAACATCAGCGTGGACTTGCCGATGCCCGGGTCACCGCCAACCAGGACGATGGAGCCGGGTACGATCCCACCGCCGAGCACGCGCGCGAATTCCCCAATCGGCAGGTGGATGCGGTCTTCGGCGTCAGAGGTGACATCGCCTATCGAACGCGGGGCAGACCTCCCTGTAAGTCCGCGAACCGCTTTCGTCTTCTGTGAAGATTCGTCGTGGATGACTTCCTCCACCATGCTGTTGAACGATCCACATTGGGGACATTTCCCCATATAAGACGCGGCGACGCGTCCGCATTGTTGACAGACATAGCGTGTTTGTGTTTTTGCCATGCGTTGAGTATATCAGAATTTATGTTCTGTTTTTCTGAGGACTCGCCTGCTGAAATTTGCTATACTGGGATGGTAATCCAGACAATTCCCTTTCGGTGAAACCTCGTCTGAATTAGCGTATAGGAGATCATACACATGGTCCAGTGGTTTGTTGAACTTAACCCGATCTGGCAGGCACTGCTCGCCACCTTATTTACATGGTCGGTCACTGCGCTGGGAGCGGCGACGGTCTTCCTCTTCAAAGAGGTCAACCGCAAGTTGCTGGACGGGATGCTGGGCTTTGCCGCAGGCGTGATGATCGCGGCGAGTTTTTGGTCGCTTCTGGCGCCCGCGATAGAGATGGCGCGTGAAACGAACGATGTTCCGGCCTGGCTGCCTGCCGCTTTTGGATTCTTATTGGGCGGCGCGTTCATCCGCATGATCGACTTCTTCCTGCCGCACTTGCATTTGGGATTCCCCCCAACTGAAGCGGAGGGCGTCCCCACAAAATGGAGGAGAAGTGTTCTGCTCGTGCTGGCGATCACCCTGCATAATTTCCCCGAAGGGCTCGCCATCGGCGTTGCATTCGGCGCGGTTGCGGCAAATCTATCATCCGCAACGCTGGCTGGGGCGGTGGCACTGGCCATCGGTATTGGGATCCAAAATTTCCCCGAGGGTGTGGCGGTATCGGTGCCTCTGCGCTCGGAGGGCATGTCCCGCTTGAAAAGTTTCGGGTTCGGCCAAGCCTCGGCGTTGATCGAACCAGTCGCCGGCGCGCTGGGTGCGGCGGCTGTCCTGTTGATGAGACCCATCCTGCCGTATGCGCTGGCGTTTGCCGCGGGCGCGATGATCTTCGTGGTGGTCGAGGAATTGATCCCTGAATCACAACTCGCCAAGAACACCGACTTTGCCACCTCCGGCGCGATGCTTGGCTTCGTGATCATGATGGTTTTGGATGTGGGCTTGGGATGAGGAAAATAATCGTCACATGCGAAAAGCGTGCGTGAGCTTAATTTGCCGTCATCGCATAGACTTGATTCAGCAACTCCAGGAATTCCCCCGCGGGTCTTTCCTTCAGGATCTCCTTGCGTGATTCGCGGTCGAGTGTCTTCAACAGTAGGTACTGCACAGCATACTTGCGGAACAATCTTTGACCGTCCTCTTCCCCATAGAATTTGATGCTCTTCTGTAGATGTTCGCGGATCGTTTCCTGCAACAACTCAGGCGTGACCTGTTCGCGGTCCAATCCAGCAAAGATCCACGGATTGGCGATGGCGGCACGCCCGATCATGACCGCGTCACAATTGGTGTACTGCTTCATGCGCTGGATATCCGCGACGGTTTTCACATCGCCCGAGCCGATGACCGGTATCCTGACCAGTGACTTAACCTCGGCGATCGCATTCCAGTCCGCGTCCCCGCTGTATCGTTGTTCCTTCGTCCGCCCATGGACGGCGATCAGCGAGCCGCCTTCCTCCTCCACGATGCGCGCGATCAATTTGTAGTTCCTGTTTCGATCCCACCCCAGACGGATCTTGCCGGTGACCGGCACCTTGAGCGCAGTTGTTAACTTCCTGAATGTGCGGGCGATCTTCAATGGCGTCGGCATCATCCCCACGCCCGCGCCACGGTCCGCAATGGACTTGGCAGGACAACCCATGTTGATGTCAATGATGTCCGGGTTCAAGGGCTGGATCTTCAACGCGGCCTTAAGGATCAGGTCCGGGTCATCGCCGTAGATCTGGAAGGTGATCGGGCGTTCCGCCTCCTCGAAATAGAGACGTTTGGCGGGCTCCTTCGAACGGCTGAGGATCTTCTCCACTTTCACGAATTCCGTGTAACTCATGGCGGAACCGAGCCTGCGGCAAAGCGAACGGAAGGGCCAGTCGGAGTAACCGTCCATGGGCGCCAGGATCGTATCCCCATAAATGGGGACGTCGCGCACGTAAAACGAAGCGGAAGGCTTGGGCGTTATCAAATCAGATTGCATGTGCCCGAAAGTATATCAGAATGTCAGACAGGCGAATCTCGGTGCTATACTGGCTTTAGACAGGAATTCAAACATGAAAGCATTCGAAACAATATTTGCCATTTCTGCCTTTTGTCTCTTGATCGTGGGTTGCAGATCAAATGCGCCGGCCCCTGAAACAGCCCTGCCTGAACCAGACGACACTACACCCCAGATCCTTTTCGACGATTTTTCCTACTCGTCCACCGAAGAAATGACTGCGAACGGATGGATCGTCCGCAGTGGACAGGGCTGGCCGGGTGTGACCGGCGCATCCTTCCGCGAAGAGAACGTCACCTTTGTGGATTACCCAGACCAGACGGGAAACCGTCTCCTGCGGATGACATCATCCACCGACGGCACGAGCGGGAACACATACCAGACGCAGATCTGTCATCAACGCAAATATCTTGAAGGGACCTACGCGGCGCGCGTCCGCTTTAGCGATGAGCCTGCCTCGGGCAAAGACGGCGACGAGGTCGTCCAAACATTCTACATGATCACGCCCTACGACAAACCCTTTAACCCCGACTACAGCGAAATGGACTTTGAGTATCTTCCCAACGGAGGCTGGGGCGGCGCGCCGACCACAATGCATGTCACAAGCTGGGAGACGGTCCAGATCGAACCGTGGGACGCCGACAATCTCAGCAACTCAAAGCAGGGAAGTCTCGAGGGTTGGCACACGCTGGTAGCACAGGTCAGCGGCGGAACTGTCCGCTACTTTGTGGACGGCGACCTGATCGCGCAGCACGGCGGCGAATATTATCCCGACGCGCTGATGTCCATCAATTTCAACCTGTGGTTCATCAATGACGGCTTGAACATCCCGGGCGCGGTCCGCGAATATCAGGAAGACATCGACTGGGTCTTTCATGTCGTCGGCCAATTGCTCATGCCCAACGAAGTTTTGGCAAAAGTGGCAGAACTGCGGAATACATCAGTGAGTTTTCAAGATACGGTCATGCCGGGAATTTCCACCTCGCCTTGCGACCTCTAAAAAATGTGATACCATGCCGTTTATGAACTTCTCGCAAATTACCGATCATCTATTTATCGGCAGCCAGCCTTCCATCACCGACTATGACCGACTGCGCGAACTCGGCATTCGACTCATTATCAACATGCGCTTCTCGCGTGGACCTCAGCCTGACTCTCATCACCAGCCCATCTCCACCCTCTGGCTTCGTTCCATCGACAGCCCCCTCTTCCCCATCTCCGTCCAAAAGTTGATCCGCGGCGCACAAACCGCTCTCGAAACGATCCGCGAGGGAGGCAGGGTCTACACCCATTGCGCCTACGGACGTCACCGCGGCGTGGCGATGGGCGCGTGCGTCCTCATCGCACAGGGCTTCGATCCCATTGCTGCGATGAAACTGATCGTAGAACGCAGGTCCGTTGCCGACCCGTACGCATACTACATCCGCCCGCGCATATTGAAATTTGCCGCGCTATGGAGCGCGTGACTCTTTGACTTCCGCCCCCCTGCGACTGATCTTCAACTGATAAACTCTCGAATTCAGCCCTGCCTCAGCGAACGCACGCTTCGCGGACTCGCCGATACCTGCCTCGGCTTTCGATGAAAATGCGATCAAACTGGGACCTGCTCCCGACAACGCCACCGCCGAAGCGCCCGCCTGTTTCATAGCATTCATCGCCGCTTGCGCACCCGGTATCAACGGGAGGCGATACGGCTGGTGCAGTTTATCTTCCATCGCTTCGCCCAGCATATCCATGTCACCGACGCGAAATGCCTCCGTCACAATGACCGCACGGCTGATGTTATGGATGGCATCCCTGCGTTCGATCTGTTGCGGCAGAATGGCACGCGCCTGTTTGGTGGGGAAATCGAAATCAGGCAGTACAACCGTGATGTGGATCGGCGCGCGCCTGCTGGTGAGTGTCAACCGCAGTGAGACCACATGGTTCTCATGGATGATCGAAGCGACCAATCCGCCCAGCATGGCAGGCGCCACATTATCAGGATGTCCCTCGGTTTCGATGGCAAGCTTGAGGATCTCCTCCCGCGAATACGGATTCCCCAACAGCGCGTTCGCCCCGAGCATCCCCGTCAGCATCGCCGCCGAACTGGAACCCAATCCCGAGCCGAGCGGCACGCAATTGACGCATTTGATCTGCATTCCAGTGAAGGGTTTCCCCGCCAGTTGATGGATCAACAACGCCGCTTCTGCCACTGCATTGCTCTCGTCAGTGGGAAGCACACCCTTCCCCTCGCCTTTGACCTTTACGGTGATCCGTCCATCCGTTGTCGCGGTGAACTCAGCCTCGTTCCACAGGTCGAGCGCAAGACCGAGCGCATCGAACCCTGGTCCAAGGTTGGCTGTCGTAGCAGGGACTTTTACAATGATTCCCCTCTCCCTTCGAGGGAGAGGGGGTAGGGGTGAGGGTGTATTCATCCCAAAATAACCTCTTCCAACGCCTCCAACTTCGGCGGGACGACCAGTGGCTTCTGCATATCCTTTGTAATGATGTCAGGGTCTTTCATGCCGTGACCGGTGCAGATCGCAACCACACGTTTCCCTTTCACATTCAACTTTCCACTTTCAATTTGAGCCGCCAACCCCGCCAGCCCCGTAGCGGACGCAGGCTCCACCCAGATGCCTTCGAGTTGGGCAAGCAGTTTTTGCATGTGCAGGATCTGCTCGTCAGTGACCGCGATGATCCGTCCATGAGATTCTTCCGCGGCTTGCAATGCCTGTTCTCCGCGGGCAGGCTTCCCAATGCGGATGGCGGTCGCGACGGTTTCGGGTTTCTCCACAGGATGTCCCAACACAAGCGGAGCCGCGCCCGCCGCCTGCACACCCAACACCTGCGGCAACCCCGTGGACTTGAGTCCGTCGTATTGCTTGAACCCCGCCCAATACGATGTGATATTCCCCGCATTACCCACAGGCAGACACAACCAATCGGGCGCGGTTTCAAGCACATCACAGATCTCGAAGGCAGAGGTCTTCTGTCCCTCGATGCGATAAGGGTTGATCGAATTCACAAGGCAGATCGGATGCTTGTTCGTGATGTCCACGACCATTGTCAACGCGTCGTCGAACGAACCGTCAATCTGAATGACTTGCGCCCCGTAGGCGATCGCGCCCGCCAGTTTCCCCGCCGCAACCTTTCCCTGGGGAATCAGCACAATGGACTTCAACCCTGCACGTGCCGCATAGGCCGCGGCGGATGCGGCAGTATTGCCGGTGGACGCGCAAATGACAGTTGTTGCCCCACGTCCCAACGCTTCACTGACCGCCGCCGTCATGCCGCGATCCTTGAACGAACCTGTCGGGTTAAGACCTTCGTATTTGATGAACAACTCAAAGCGCTGCCCTGCGACCGAAGGGAGTGTCGAAGGGCCGCCGCCGAGTTGGCGGGATAAGCTGTCAGCTTTGATCAAAGGCGTATTGCCTTCGAGCAGGCTCACGGTCCGTGTGTGAGGCGGGAGGTCGAGTAGATGTCCGTATTTGTGGAGGAGTCCCTGGTAAATCATGGGCGCAAGTTTAGCATAAAATCATCTCTCATTAATTTTCATCGTTATACTTGGTGGAATGAAACGGCTGTTGATGATCGCCCTGGTGGTTTGCATGATGTCCGCCTGCCAAACACAAACAGCAATGGAAATGCCTCTTGCGCCAACAGCGACTCAAGATGTTCCGGTGTTTTCATCGAATACGTCTTCTATTCCCGCCTCCCCTTTACCTGTTAATCCAACCGCCGCCCCAGCCGCTGTTCCAACCAAAACTCCAACACCCAAAGCGACCGCGCTTGACCCGAACGATTGGAAGAATTGGCCGGTCATTCCGTCGGTCATCGACCCAAGTTTGAAGAATGTCTACGAACGCGGACTGTCGCTCGGCAACGATCCGCACGCCTTTTCCATCTTCGGCGATTGCCAGACCCGTCCCGGCGAATTCTTCGGCGTGTTCGAAACCGACCCGGCTTCGCTGCAAGGTCTCTCACCCGAACTGCGCGAGACAGTTGCCCAATTCACAGGCTCCTTCAACCGCGAATCTTCAACTTCCCAGGACGGCACTACGCCCGGCTCACTCCTATGGACGCAATGGCACCGCGGCGAGTACGGCTGTACCTTCGCAGAGACACCCGTCCAATGCGAACTGCGCTCGAACCGCCCATCGTTTGTCATCATCCAGGTGGGAACCCACTTCGAATCGCGTAACGCCGAGTACCTGCGGAAGATCATCCTGCAACTTCTGGATGCGGGCGTGGTGCCGATCCTTGCCACCAAAGCCGATAACCGCGAACTGGACGAACGCATCAACCGTGATATGGCTTTGCTTGCCGTGGAATATGACCTTCCCCTCTGGAATTTCTGGGCATCAGTCTCCAACCTGCCCGACCGCGGACTGTACACCCGCTCCGACCGCCCATTACAAGGCGACATTTACCTCACAGATGAAGCCGCGCTTATCCACCGCATGACCGGGCTCGAAGCGCTCGATGCCGTTTGGCGCGCGGTGACAGGGAATTAAAACGAAAGGGCGACTTTTCGTCGCCCTGTTTTTTCCCAGCTCAACTTGCAATAACGTTACTTTGCCATCTTCGCCACGGTCACACCCGCGCCGCCCTCGTTATCCTTCGGCTCCTCGAACGACGTGATATACGGGCTGGACTTCAACGCGTTACGCACCGCGTCGCGCATCTTGCCGGTGCCCTTGCCATGCACGATCCGCACGAACAACAGCCCCGCCGAATAGGCTTTCTCCAGATAACGCTCCAACTCGTCCAGCCCATCCTCCACCAGCTTGCCGCGCAGGTTCAATTCCA
Source organism: uncultured Chloroflexia bacterium (assembly GCA_963718215.1). Taxonomy (GTDB): domain Bacteria; phylum Chloroflexota; class Anaerolineae; order Anaerolineales; family Villigracilaceae; genus Defluviilinea. The sequence continues at coordinate 243,769 of CAVQYK010000031.1, read as the reverse complement.
ACCCCGGTGACTTCGTCCCAACGCTCACTCTCGGACTGTTTTCTGCCTCCTGCACTTTTTCTTCGCCTGCCCTGAGCGAAGTCGAAGGGTTCTTCTTTCCTTCTGGACTCTCTACATCCAGACCTTTCCTCTGCAAATCGACCAGCCTCGTCCTCACGCGCAGACTCCCGATCTGGACCTCCGCATCAGACTCACCCAAAGCTGTCACCACCCCATCGGCATTCAACGTGCTGACAGTGACTCGCTCGCCGAGAGACAGCGGACGGTAGACGGAGGACGATCCACTATCTACGATCCTCGGTCGTCTCTCAACAGGCTGTTCAACCTTCTCTTCAATGACTTCCACTTCCTCTTCGATCGCCTTCAACGCCTCGAGCGGCTGTTTCGCCTTCTTCAACTGCGACTTCAACGAGTTGATATTCCGCTTGAGGACCGCAACTTCCAACTCGCCTTCCGCGCGCGCCTTCGCCAAAACTTCACGGCGTTCGTCTTCGATCTTCTCGAGTCGCTTTTCGAGTTCTTTGGTCTGCGATTCGAGGCGGGCACGGGCTTTTTCCAGTTTCTCGCGTTCGCGCGAGGTGCGGTTGCGTTCCTTGCGGATGTCGTCGAGCAGTTTGTCGGCGCGCAAATTGTCGGGGTTGATCTCTCCTTTTGCTGATTCAATGATCGGCTGGGGGAGACCGAGTTGCTGGGCGATGAGGAGCGCGTTCGAGCGTCCGGGCAGTCCGATGGTGAGGTGATAGGTCGGGCGCAGGGTTTTGATGTCAAATTCCAAAGAGGCATTGACCACAGCCATCCGTGGAATGTGCAAACGTTTTAAGTTCGGGGTAATGCGTGGCGACGAGCGTCGTGCATCCGCTTTCGAGCAGGTGATTGAGAATGGCACGCGCCAGCGCCGCCCCCTCCTGCGGATCAGTACCCGCGCCCAACTCATCAATAATGACAAGCGAACGCTGGTCAATGTGTTTGAGAATGCGGATGATGTTCGTGATGTGACCGCTGAACGTGCTGAGCGATTGCTCGATGGATTGCTCGTCGCCGATATCGGCAAAGACATCGTGGAACAACGGCAGTTCCGAACCGCTTTGGGCAGGGATGTGCAATCCACTTTGCGCCATGAGCGCAAGCAGACCAACCGTTTTGAGCGAAACTGTTTTCCCGCCAGTGTTCGGACCGGTGATGACGATGGCGCGTGTGCCGGGCTTGGGATCAACGTCGATGGGAACGACGGTGGCGGAATCCAAAAGTGGATGCCTCGCTTTCAGAAGCTTTATATGGGGAACGTCAAAAGTCGAAGGTCGAATGTCGCTTGAATTCGAAGACTTTTGACCTTTGACCTTTGACCTTTGACCTTTGACTTAAGACAGGTTCTGACTCGCCTTCAACTCCTCCGCGTACTTCGCCTTTGCGAAGACCAGGTCGAGCATGGCGAGGTTTTCAACGCCGTATTTGAATTCGGTCGCATGTTCGCCGATCTGAACGGAGAGTTCGAAGAGGATGCGGCGTTCCTCGTCGCGCGCCTTCAACTCCAATTCACGGACCGTGTTGTTGAGTTCCACGACCGGCAACGGTTCGACGAACAAGGTCGCGCCGCTGGAGGACTGGTCGTGGATGACCGCCTTGATCTGCCCCTTGAACTCCGCCCGCAAGGGGATGACGTAACGCCCGTCGCGTTGGGTGATGATCGGTTCCTGCAATTTGTTGCCCGAATTGGTGAGATATTTCTGCAAACGCGACATCAACCGGTCGTGCGCGATCTTGATCTCACGTCTCAGCGTGGCGAGTTTCGGGGAGGCGGAATCCAGCACTTCGCCGCGGTCGGAGAGCACGCGCGTGATGGCGTCGACGATGCCGTGCGTTTCGGGGAGTCCAGCCGCGATCTGGAAGAGACGCGGGTACTCCTCCGTTTTGCGCTCGAAGGTCTTCTTCAACTCGCGGCACGAGATCAGCGTGGACTTGACATCCAGCAATTGCTGGGGGTCTAGCACGCCGCCGCGCGCCGCCAGGTCCACTGCCGGGCGGATGTCGTGCGCGCCGCCGATGCCGACATCCGCGACCGAGAACAACCTGCGCGCCTCGGTCGTTTCGGCGAGACGGGCAAGGGCGAGGTCATGGGAATCGGTCGGCTCGAGTTGGCGCGCCAGTTCCATCGAAGCGGAAAAATCGCAGAACGACTTCAGCCGCTCGCGTATCTTGGGGTATTCAAGGACTTGCAGACTTTTAGCATCCATTGCGGGGAATTATAACCACGGATGAAAGGGATGTAAGGGAAGAAGATAAACAAAAAGGCGGGCAAATTGCCCGACTTTTGTGTGACCGCCCCGAAGGTTCATCCGAGTGACCGTGTATCCTGAAACAACCTTCGGGACGTTTTTCCAATTTATTTACCCCTTCCTCGCCGCCAGCGCCGCGCCGACAATGCCCGCCTCGTTGAGGAATTGCGCCGTCACCACAGGCGTCTCGATCTTCAGCAGGGGGATGTATTTATCCGACAGCTTGCTGATCCCGCCGCCGACGATGAACAGGTCGGGCCAGAAGAGTTTTTCCATGGCGGTGAGGTACCTGTTCAGGCGTTTGGCGTATTTTTTCCAGGAAAGGTCTTCCAGTTGGCGCACCGCATCCGAGGCGCGGTGTTCGGCATCCCTGCCGTTCATGTCCAGGTGACCGAACTCGGTGTTAGGCAGTAACTTTCCGCCGTGGAAGATGGCGGTGCCGATGCCCGTCCCCAGCGTGATCATGATGACCGTCCCCGGCTGACCCTTGCCCGCACCGAACTTCATCTCCGCCAGCCCGGCCGCATCCGCATCGTTGACCGTGGTGGACGGGCAGCCGGTCGTTTTGGTGAACAACTCATCGGCATTCGTCCCGATCCACTTGTCGGAAATGTTCGCCGCCATCATGGCGACTCCCGCCTTGATCGGGGCTGGGAAGCCAATGCCGATGGGACCCTTCCACTCGAACGAACGGGCGATCTCAGCGACGACGTCCGCCACGGGTTGAGGATCAGCCCCCTTCGGAGTCTTGATGCGGAGCCGTTCCGCCAGCAACTTTCCAGTCCTTGTATCCACCGGCGCGCCTTTGATCCCCGAGCCGCCTACGTCAATGCCGAGAACTTGCATGGGTCACCTCCAAATTTATACCGCACTCGGTCACAAATTGCGTTTTTTTAGAAGGCGGGAAGCGCAATTTGTGACCGTGGGTATTATATTATTGGAATGTACCATACATACCTTTGAAACGGAATGAAATTGCCTCCGTTTATTTGTGAAATCTATGATAAACTCCGTCCGCTCTCATTGGAGAGCGCAAATCTCTGGGAATTGTTTTGATCACTCTTAACGAACGCCCGATGAACGTGTAATCGGGCTTTTTTGTTGGGCGGACGCGTCTGCAAAGACAAGTCTGATTGGCAGGAAGGAAGTCAACGGAGTCATCGGAACATCCCGCACATAAGGATAAAGATGACAACCGAATTTACCTCCCTCAACCTGCGTGACGAGCTCATACAGGCGATCACCGAACTCGGCTACTCCACGCCGACGCCCATCCAAACTGCGCTGATCCCCATCATGCTCTCCGGAGCCGACGTGATCGGTCAGGCGCAGACCGGCACCGGCAAAACCGCCGCCTTCGCCCTCCCCATCCTCCACAACTTTCAACCCGAACGTCATGTGCAATGCCTCGTCCTCGCGCCTACGCGCGAACTTGCCCTGCAGGTCGCCGATTCGATGACCGAGTACGGCAAGCATCTCAACGTGCGCGTGCTTGCCGTCTACGGCGGTCAGCCGTACGGACCGCAGATCAGCCGCCTCAACCGCGGCGTGGATGTCGTGGTTGGCACGCCCGGCCGCCTGCTCGACCTGATCGATCGCAACGCTCTCAATATTAAGCACATCCACACGCTCGTGCTCGATGAAGCCGACGAAATGCTCAACATGGGTTTCATGGAGGATGTCGAAAAGATCCTTGCTGAGACTCCCGCGGAACGGCAGACCGCGCTCTTCAGCGCCACCCTGCCCCCGCGCATCCGCTCCCTCGCCAGCCGCTTCATGCGGGACCCTCAATCTGTCACCATCAAACGGGACAATACCAACGCCCTGGCCATCGAACAACGCTACTACCTCGTCCACGAAACGGACAAGACCAACGCCCTGACGCGTCTCTTCGAGATCGAGCCGATCAAGAGCGCGTTGATCTTCGCCCGCACCCGCGCAGAGACCGCCACCCTCGCCAACGAACTGGTCGTGCGCGGCATCCCTGCCGAAGCCATCCACGGCGACCTCGACCAGAACGCCCGCGAACGCGTGCTGGGGCGTTTCCGTTCCAATCAGCTGAAAGTGCTGGTCGCCACCGATGTCGCCGCCCGCGGGCTGGACATCGACGACATCTCGCACGTCTTCAACTATCACCTGCCCGACGACGCCGAAGTGTACATCCACCGCATCGGGCGGACAGGTCGCGCCGGGAAGGCGGGCGTTGCCATCACATTGCTTTCGCCCAAGGAAAAACGACGCATGCGCGAAGTGGAAGCGCTCACCAAGCAGACCGTCACCAAAATGGAACTGCCCACCGTTTCCGATATCCACCGTTACCGCGAGGGCAAGGTGGTCGAGAATTTGAAGATCTGGCTCGGGCGCGGACGCTACAAACGCGAACTCGAAATGGTGCAGGAACTGATCGAAGCCGGGCACGACCCGTTGAACATCGCCGCCGCCGCCATCAAGATCGCGCGCGCGGACGAGAAACAGCGTCCCATTGCCGAGGTCGGGGAAGTGAAGTCCGACTATCGAAGCAACGAAAAGCAATATAAGCCGAAAAACGCGGGACGCGAAACGTTCGGGCGGCGCGAACTGCCCATCAAGAGTCCCACCAACCGCAAGCGCGGTGACGCATCGCATGAAGAAGGGATGGTCCGCTTGAAGATCAACAAAGGCAAGTCCAGCGGCATCCGCCCGAATGACATCGTCGGCACGATCGCCTTCCATGCCAACATCCCAGGCTACACCATCGGCAAGATCCGCATCGAGGACACGTTCACGTTCGTGGACATCCCCGAAGACCTGCTCGACCAGGTGATGAAACAGAACGGAAATTACCGCATTGGAAAAGACAAGATCAGCCTGGTGAAGGCGAAATAAAACAAACAGTCCCCGAAATTCGGGGACTGTTTTTATGAGGTATTGTCATTTCGAGATGCGCGAAGCGCTGCGAGAAATCTTTGACGTGACATAGATTTCTCCTCGCTCCGCTCGTCGAAATGACAAACGGTATTCTTATAACCTCTTTGTATATTCTTCACCCAACAACCGTTCCAGATACGGCGTGACACTCCAGAACGATTTCAACTTTCGATACTGCTCCACCCACTTTTCATTGCCCGGGTTGTGACGTTTTGACCGCGCGGATCATCAGGTTCTTTGCCGTATGTTCTATGGGGACGAATTGCGTCACGTCTGCCCGATAGCCCATGATGCGCAGGATCGTGGCGCGGAAGGTATCGGTCAGGATGTCGCCCATGCGCTCGAAAAAGATGCCATCCTGAAACACGGACGCGAGCGGATCGGGCAATTCGGCATTCGCCATCTGCGCCTGCAATTCATGCTGACAGCACGGCGCGCACACGATGACCCTGCTCCCCCAGCGGATCCCCTTCGCCAGCGCGTCGTCGGTGGCGGTGTCGCAGGCGTGCAGGGCGATGACGACATCCGGCGGGACATCTGCCTCGTAATCGGCGATTGCCCCCGTTTGGAATTTCAACCCATCCCAGCCCAGCGCCTCGGACTTCGCCTGAAGCTGACTCATCAACTCGGACTTTAGGTCCACGCCGGTCACGTGCGCGTCCAGATGCAGCACCTCGCGCAGATAATAGTACATCGCAAAGGTGAGGTGACCGCTGCCGCAGCCGAAGTCAACGATTCGGATGGGCGACCCAGCCCAGGCGGAGAAGGCTTGCGTTGACGACCGAAGGGAGGGTCGAAACGAAGCGGTTTCGTCCACGAGGCGCAGGAACTCGTTGATCTGTTTGTACTTGCGCTGCATGTCCGCCTTGATGCGCCCGTCCTGGGTCAGGATGCCGATAGCTTGGAGGAACGGAGCGGCGTTCTCTTCGTTGAGCAGTCTGTCCTTGTGACGGTCATGCGAGAGATCGGTCCCCGCCTGCGAAGGTCTGGATCTGCTGACGAGAGGTTTCCCCTTCTTTGAAAAGTTGACTTGCAGATTGCCCGCGCCGCTCTCGACCAAAATATTACGGAAGGGAAGCGCCAGCAGTTCGTCCACTTTGGAGGCGGCTTCCTCGAGATAGTTCTTGGTGATGTCCTTCTTCTCGTCGAAATACGAGAACTGCCAATGGACCTGCCCCTTGAGTTCGACGGGACGCACCATCACCTTCACCCACGGCACGGACGCGCCTTTCTGCTCCCCGCTGAACACCGCGCGGATGAATGCGCCGCTGTCGAGGATGCGCTCGCGGACAAGTTGCTTGTAATCGGGTTCCATATCGGTAGTATACCCGACACGGGCATTGATATCATTGACATCCTTTGCATCTCTTCTACACTATCGGCATGAAAAGAAATGAAGCCCGCACCGTCTGGTCTTCGGATGAGGGAGACCAGCGCAAAAAAGAACAGAAGCCAACAAATGTAAAGTCGTTACCGCCTGGACAACAGACCGCCTACCTGCACCGTGACTCGAAAGGGCGCGGCGGGAAGTCCGTCACACTGATAAAGAACCTGGCGCTTTCCGAGGAGGACATGAAGGCTCTGGCGAAGAGGATCAAACAGGATTGCGGCGTGGGCGGGACGGTCAAAGACGGGGTGATCGAGATCCAGAGCGAACAACGCGAAAAGATCGCGGGGATTTTGCAAAAACTGGGATACAAGGTCAAGATCGCGGGCGGATAGTTGAATTGCCTTCTCCTACTTCCCCCACGCCTTCAACCACTCCCGCACGGACCGCCTCAACTCGACCGAGAAATCTGCGCTGAACTTGCGAAGGTACGTCGCCTGCCCGACAGTTGTGATGCCTTCCTTTACCCAGCCTGCCGGCAGGCGGCTCTGGCGTTCGGCGAACATTTCGGCGAACTCGTCCGTGCTGAGTTGCCGATAGCGATTCTCGAAGACGATGAACTTCTCATCGAAGCGCGGCGTGAAGGGACGGTCAATTTGCTGCTGGGTGGGATAGCCGAAGACCAGCATGCAGACCGGGAAGACGTATTGCGGCAAGCCGAGCATCTCCTTGTGGACTTCGTATCGCTCCATGATGTCGCCGATGTAGCACGAGCCGACCCCGAGCGACTCGGCGGCAATGACCGCGTTCTGCGCGGCGATCAGGGCGTCGCAACAGGAGAGGAACAGGTCGCCCTCCTGCGGCTTGACCATCGTCAGGTCCCTCTGCGCACAGAGTTCCTCGACCCCCGAAGCGAGGAAGTAATCGTACCAGCGCTGGTAGTCCGCCAGAAAGACCCAGACCATCGGCGCACGCGCGATGAACGGCTGGTTGTCGCAGGTGACCGCCAGCTTGTCCTTCATGGACTGGTCCGTCACATCCAATATCGAATACAACATCAAATTCCCCGCCGTGGGCGCACGTAACGTGGCTTTGAGGATTTCCGCCCGAACTTCCGCGCTCGATCTCCCGCTCCTCATACGCCCGCACCGACTTGCGCTTCAGCAATACATCCATGACCTGGTTCATTTGTCCGCTCCCGGTTTGTGAAATATTGCATCTATTGTACAACCAAATAAAAAGGCGGCTGTTATGCCGCCCGTCTCGTTTGCTTCGAATTGACTTCTATAGATTCTCCCTTATCCATGCAAGGACATCACCAGGCGTGTCCAATTTTCAGTCCCGACCTCTCGGCAACTTTTGGATTGTCGAGAAATGTTTGTGGTCATGTGTTGCAAGGTAATCCACCTTTGGCTTTGATTGCGGCAAGTAAAACAGGAACATCATCTCGGTCATCCATCAAATACAGATTTGCCTGAATTTCATCATGAGATGGGTCTTGGAGCAATTTTGATCCCTGACTTTTGTATTTCCTTTTGCGCGTTTTCCAAATTTTCGGGGGATTTTCTTGCAATTGAGCGTTTTGTCTCATTGAGCACCAATTCGCTGATCGTTAACACTATATCTTCGGTCTCGCCAAGTTGAAGCAAAACATGAGCTGCACCTGTTTCGGAAATAATCACCAGCGATCAAGGCACTGCTATCGAGAAAGATATTCACTTTCTCCATGGATTACTGCCCAGAGGATTTGTCATTGCCATATTTTTCTTGAAGAATCTTCTTTCGTTCCTCTCTTATGATCGGCAGCCATTCTTCGATATCAAAATCTTCTTCCTTGAGGCTTTTGGCGATCTGCCTGGAAAGAATGTCAACTTCCATCACCTTTGGCTTAAGCAGAAAAGACCCGCCACCAAGATCAATGATGGTGAACATTTCCCCTTCCTGCAACTTATATTTGGAACGTAATTTGGCAGGGAAAGGTAATCGTCCCTTTGCCGCGCATTTGAACTGTGGTCATAATTTTCTCCAGAAATTCGGAAATTCCGAATTTCTGGAATTATATCATATTGATCACACATCCTTCTCCTCATCTTCCCTCGCCGCCTCCCCTCTTTCCATCTTCCTCCTCAAATACTCCGGCCATGCGGGCGTCACATGGCAAAACCTTCAATTAATTGCGCTACTACGCCCTCCAATCGTTCAGCCAACGCGTCTGTCCAACCCATTCATCGGCATTTGATTCCCGCAACACCCGATCCAGGGCAGTGATGAGTTCATTCAAGCTCAGGCTCTTTTGGCGTGCCAGAACAATACCAGCGTGCTGAGGATAACGCTTCCCAAGCACAATAAAATCACGGATGTTATATGTAAAAATGGCGCGACCTTGGGCGGTCGCGCCAAGTAATTGTTGTTCATCACTGGCATCAAAAGGCATCCATTCGGTGGGTGTGCGGGTCACATCGTGTCCGCGCTCGAGCAGGGCATTGTATAACGCTTTGCTGGAAGTATCCGCGTCAAGATGCAGATGAAGCTTTTTAGGCATCCTTTGGCTCCAACGCGGCTTCGGCCTGGATGTGGGCATCGATTTCGACGCGATGGGCTTTGTAAAATCCTAAAGCTTCCTGTACTTGTGAGGGCGGCAGATCATAATCAGAAGCAATTTCGTCAGCCGTATTATTTTGCCCAGCGATGGCAATGGTCTGCACCCGGATCCCAGTTCCACGCAGGACAGGGGAGAGAACTCCAGAGGCGCCGCGGCGATATGTGATGTTCGGATAATCTGGATCATCCAAGCCTTGGAGAAGTCCGCCCACCTTTTCGGCTACTGACCAAAGGATGAACTGATTTAAAGAAACACCCTGCTTCTTGGCAAGCCGTTCTGCGTCTCTTTTGAGTTCATTGGGGAGATTAAGAGCGTAGCGAGTCATAACACCTCCATTTATGATGTCGTATACGACATCATAAATGATGTCTCTTTTGTTGTCAACAGTCAAGGAAACTCCCTACACCTACACCTCCCTCTCCTCCTCTTCCCTCGCCGCGTCGATGCCCAAAGCGGTCACGCCTGCCACACTGTACCTGAGCGTGCTGACGCCGCACAGGTACAAACCGTCGATCCCGGTACTTGTGTGCAAATGTCCGAAAGGCAGCCCGTCTAATACAGAAATGGAAATAATCGTTTTGATGTGTGGTGGCGCAGGGGCCAGACCTGTTTGTATTGCTCTGCAAAATCCCTTTCCATGTATTTGATGCGATGGATGAAGCCGGCGATCAGGGGAATCAATAATGCCAGCCCGACCCAGGAACGGAATGCGAGCGCAAATCCCAGGCAGTAGATAATGATGCAAAGCAGGCCGGGATGACGAATAAATCTATAAGGACCATCAATTAAGAGTGCAGGATCAACCTGTACGCGTCCGGTCTCTCTGCGCAGGTGATTAACCCATGTAAGATTAGCCCATACCGAAAGCACCGCCCCGGCCAGATAAATGCCCAGCCCTGCCCATCGCACGGGTGGGTTTTCCGCCCAGGCTAAAATATTACGCCTGTCGCCATAGGCGGCAAGTAAGAAAACAAAATGATACATATCGATCTGCCAGTGTGTCAGATCGATCGGGTGTTCATGTTTGGGTTGTGGCGGCGTGATATAGACCAGCCATGCGCCTATAAGTGCCTGCAGCATGACGATGATCGCAAAAGTCATGCGGACTTGATTGGAAAAGAAACTGGGAAGATCATCCACTCCCCAGGCAAGCAGGGGTAATATCAGCAACGCATAAAAACGGACAAAAACCTGCCATGCTGCGGGCCAAATCCTGCTTTTGAGAATTTTATTGAGCGACATGTATTTATCCTTGACACTATTTTACGCCTTGTGTTTTACATCATGCAACTTCCTGCAATGCCCTAAATTTCCCTCTCCTCCTCTTCCCTCGCCGCCTCGCCACGTTCCATCTTCTTCTTCAAATACTCGGGCCACGCGGACGTATCCTCCGCCTGCAAAAATGTGGGGCTTGCGCCGTGCTGCGTCAGAATATCGCGCGTGCGGCAATTCAGCACCGCCTTCGCCGCCTCGATGCCCGAAGCGGTCACGCCCGCCACGCCGTGACTGGTCGTGCTTTGCCCGCACAGGTACAAGCCTTCGAACTCGGTGCGCGGCGTGAATCCCAGCGGTCCCACCTGCGACGGGCTTTTCTCGATGCCGTATAGATTTCCGCGCGTGGCGTTGAGATAATGTTCGTTCGTCAGCGGCGTGCCGAGGCTGTAATACACGATGTGCTTGCTCAACCCGGGGATGCGCTTCTCCAGTCCGCGCACCATGCGCCACGCCAGGTCTTCCTTCATCGCGTCGTAGTCCGACGGGCGCGCGCCGTAGTTCGTGTGCGCCCACTTCTCGAACGCCTCATACCCCACGAACGCGAACGACTCGCAGGTGTGATGTCCGCCTGAGTGCATCTTCGACGGGTCTTTCAACGTCGTCACCGTCAGGAACATCCCGGGCGGAGTCTCCTCGCTCAACACCGCGTCGGTCAGTCCGTCCGAATAAATCTTGTCCACGTCGGCGTGGTCGTAGTACCACATGTTGCCCGAGTCGAGTCCCGCGCCACGCAGGTCCATGTCCGTGGCGAAGAACAGGCTCAGGCACGAGGTCGAATATCGGACGGAATCCAACTTTCCGCTTGAGTTTGACCGAAAGCTGTTCGCGTCCGATCAATTTGCCGAACGTCACCTCGGGGTCCGCATTGGAGATGACTACGCCCGCGCGGATCTCTTCCCCCGATTCCAATTCCACGCCCAAGACTTTTTTGCCTTCGATGAGAATCCGCTTCACGCGTGACTTGAGCCTGATCTCCCCGCCCGACCTTTTCAACGCCCGAACGAACGCCCGCGGGATCGTGAACGCGCCGCCCAGCGGATAATATCCGCCGTCGAGATAATGCTCGGTGATGCCCGCGTGCATGAACGCCGAGACCTTCGACGGCGGCAGTCCATGATCGCCCGACTGCCCCGCCAGCACGCCGCGCAACACGGGATCGCTGATGTGCGCGTTGATGAGGTCCGCGCCGGTGGCGCGCATCCACTTGAGGACATTACCCGTGCCTTTCGCCGCCTGCAACGGCTTGTTCAACTTGCCGATGTTTCGCAGCCCTTCCGTCATGGCGGTCAGGTCGGCGAAATAACCGTCAATCCCCTTCGCCTCGTGCGGGAAATGACTCTTCAACCGCTCGATCAGATTTTCCTTGCCTTTGGGGAAATCGATCTGCTTGTCACCGACCACGATGTGATCATAGCCATCGGGGTTGAGTTCCACGAACGCCAGATCCTGCGACACCCCCAGACCGTCATAAATGCGACGCAACCCCCCGCCCTCTTCAAGACTCCCGATGTAATGCACGCCCGGGCTGAAGCGATAGCCGTTCAACGTGAACGAATGCGTCCAGCCGCCGGGGCGGTCGTGCTGTTCGAGCACGAGGACCTTCTTCCCCGCCTGCGCCAATGCCACCGCGGCGGTCAGTCCGCCCGCGCCCGAACCGATGATGATCGCGTCGTAGTCTGACATGGTACCCTCCAGAGATCAACCTTTCAATTCATATTTCCCAACGACGGCCTGGATCTCCTTCACCTGCGACTCCGTCAACGGACCGAACTCCAGCGCGCCGGCGTTCTCCTGCACCTGCTGCACCGACTTGAACCCGGGAATGGGAACCATGCGACCATCCAATGCCCAGATGTAAGCCAGCGCGCCCTGAGCCATCGTCCGCCCGCCCGAGGTGAGGATGTCGCGGATCTCGTCCACGATCTTGAGGCGTTTGACGATCTCGGGATCGGAAAAATCTGCACGCGAGCGAATGTCGTTGGGGGGGAATTTGGATGTGGAACTGAACTTGCCGGTCAGGATCCCCTTGTTGAGCGGGTCCTTGTTGATGCCTGCCAGGTCAAAGTCCGCACAGACCTTGCGCATTTCGGCATTGTCATAGATGGCATTCAAACGGAACTGGATGGACGTGCAGTGTGCCCCGCTCGCGAACTCACGGGCGCTGTCAACGATGTCCGTGCTCCAGCCGTACCAGCGGATCTTCCCTGCGGATACCAATTCCTCCAAAATGACCTGCAACTCCAACGCCAGTTTGGGGTCATAGCCGCCTTCGTGCAATTGATAGATGTCAATGGTTTCGGTCTGCAAACGGCGCAGGCTGTTCTCCACATCCGTCCGCACGTTCTTGATGATCAGGTCGGGGTCGCCATATACAACTTTCTTTTCTTCGTTGACGATGTGCCCGAACTTGGTGGCGATCACCACCCCGTCCCGTTTGCCCTTCAGGGCACGACCCAAAACGACTTCGCTGTGACCCGCTCCATAATTGGCGGCGGTGTCAAAGAAATTGACTCCCATGTCCAGCGCGGCATGCACCGCACGGATGGATTCGTCATCGTCCGTGGCACCCCATCCCGCAGGGAACGGTTCACCGCCCGGCTGGTCCCACGTCCACGGTCCGCCGATCGCCCAGCATCCCATGCCCAGCGCGCTGACTTCCAGTTTACTTTTGCCCAGAGTCCGTTTTAGCATTGTTCGATCCCTTCTTGTGTGCAGTTATCCGTTGATTTTACCCCCTCACCAACATACCCCCTGTTGTGATCACCGCGAATCCCATGCCTGCCCCGAGCCTGTCGAGGGGTCAGCGGCGGAGCGGAATCTCGGACGGGATCAACTTTCAGCCCGGGTTGAAGCGGGGCGCGCCTTTGGATTTGTCAAAAAGGGATGGGCAGGTTCACACTTCCTTGACGGAAAGGTTGATCAAATTCCCCAAGATGCCGATCGGCAGGGCGGTCCCCAGCGCTGTAAGCAATACCCGCGACAGGGGCCAGTCGTAATAGTAGCGGAAAACGGGCGTCAGTTCCACACCGGATGGCGAGAATTCAATGTGGATCCACCACGTCATCATGATCACCGCAAGGATGACGGCACTTGAAAGCAATATTTTGAATGGATGGGAACGGGTCGAACTGCCGACCGCAAATGCAAGAGCCATGACCAGACAGCCGCCGGTGATCAAGAACCCGTCAGGAGCGGTTTGGAAGAGCACATGGAAGACCAGCAAGGCGATGTTCATCACAATGCCGCCTGCGATCGTCCCAAGGAGGAGGCGGGGGAATACCCGGGACGTCTGAAAACGTTCCACGATCACCCTGACCAGGAAAATGCCCAACCCAAAGACCGCCCCTATGATCAGCCCCTGTTCGAGGGAGGTCGTGATGCGGAGGATGTCGAAGAAATCCGGCCAGTTGTAGGTCAGGTATACCTGGATACCCACGCCCAGGGCGGAACCCAGGAATGCCAGCACGTATGCGATGATCAGGCTGGCGGGTTGCTGGGTCAATCGCTGCAGGATCCATTCCATGGACAGCTTGAAACGGAGATTCCCCTGCATTTGGGCGGGCAGACTCCCCGCCGCACGCTGGATCAACAGGAGGGCGGCGATCCTCCGGTCCTCATCATGGTTGTTCGCAACCACCCGAGCCGCAGACGAGGCGCGAAGATGCCCGATCAGTTCCGCCGCCGCATCGCCGGCGTCTGAATCTTCAAGCGCCAGGTCGCCAAGCTGTTGTATTTCGCCTTCGTTCAACAACAGGACATCGTCGCTCCACGTTCTGGCGGGACGTGTCAGCTCGCGCATCTTCTGAAAGACCTGCTGGCGAAAAGCCGGGTTGGCTGTTTTGATCCCAAATTCCAGCAGGGTTGTTGTGATATTCTCAGGCAGTCCTTTTGAGAATGAACGGATCTCCATGTCGCTGCCCAGGTGCTCCATGATGCGCGCCGTAATGGCCTCGTTCTCCCTCCTGAACAGCAGGGACGCCACCGAAAGCCTCTCGCGGGGATCGGCGACCGCCAGCCACCAGTGATCGTCCTTGTAACCATAGGTCAGCGCCTGGGAGAGCAGGAACGTGCCGAAGATGTTCGCGTCGATGTTCCCGCGCTCCAGGTCGACCATGGCAAAGCGGGTCAAACCGAGGTTGTACATGGCATCCGTGGATTTCCATTTGGAAAGTCCCTGCCAGAGCAGTTCATCCACGTCATTTTTGTATGCCGCCAGTCCGTCGTGCTCCTTTTCATCCTCCAGCGGCTTGTATGGGAGGCCGAAGATGTAGTAGATCGCCCTCATGACCTCCCCAGCCGAACGCGGGCGCAGTCCCGGGTCGGCAGAGGTGACGCGCCGTAATACATCCACCATGCGCGGAGGCAGGTCTGGGTTGACATCGCGCGGATCGGGAAGTTCCTGGTTGGAGTGGAGCTGCTCCATCCCAAGTTGTTTTTTCCCGTTCCACGGCAGTTGACCCGTGAAGATTTCAAACAGCAGGATGCCGAAACTGAAAACATCGGATCTCGGCGTGATCTGCTTCAAGCGGTTCTGCTCGGGAGGGGCATAGGGGGGCGTACCATGCCCGGTATGGAAAGCCAGGGTGGAGGTGGAAATGACGCGCGCCAGTCCAAAATCGGCAAGGTACGTATGGTCGCTGAAGTCCAGCAGGATGTTCGATGACTTGATGTCGCGGTGGATCACCCCCTGGGAATGAAGATAGTCCAGCGCGGAGGCAATTTCCATCCCGTAACGCAGGGCGACATCCAGGGAAGGGGGCGTCATGCGGAGTTTTTGCGATAAAGTCCCCCCGGCAATGTATGGACTGACAGAGAAGCGTACACTTTCATCATACCCAAACTCATGAAACGGGAGGATATGGGCATGCTGAAGGTTGATCAGCTGTTCCAATTGATGTTCGGCCTTGGAGTCCTCCGCATACGCTTCATCCAGTTCCGACATGTCATTGAACTTGATGGCGTAAATGCGGTTCCGACCCTCGTCCAGCCCCGACCATACAACGCCCTGCCCGCCGACGCCGATCTGTTCCAACAGCCTGTATTGACGGAATAACGCGCCGGGGGCAAGCGTTGTGATTGGCAGGCGGGCGGGTGTTGTCATGAAAATGAACTAAATGCAGGGATTATTTTGTTCCGATCACCTGGCAGCCGATGTCAAAGACGATGTGCACTTCATACCCGGTTGGTGCCAGGTTTTCCCGGAAATGGATTACAAAAGATTGTACGAGTGTCGTGCTCAATGTACGATCGGAGCCGTTTATCCAGTTACCTTCGCCAGGAAAATCGCTTGGAGAGTCGTTGTCGTTCTATTCCATATCAGTTTACCCAGGAGCGAAACATTGTCAAGACTTTGTGTCGTGGGCAAATTCACCCAGATGACATAAAGTCTTTCAATTGTGATATCACCACCACTGCTGTTGGTGATATTCATGCCAAGTTCGTCGGGGTTCGGATTCGTCAAGGCGCTGAGCAATACTTCGTACAGATCGGTTCATTGGGACCTACGGGGGTACTTGTGGGGCTCGGGGTAAAGGTAAAGGTCGGTGACGGGAGTCACAGCTGGGGGTGATCGGGGTCACGCTGGGGGTGATCGGGGTCACGCTGGGGGTGAGGGAGTCACACGTCGGGGTGAACGAGGGTCAGGCTGGGCGTGTGATTGGGGTCCGCGTGGGCGTAAGTGGATGGGGTATTGGTCCGCGTGGGGGTGCGTGTGATCGTGCTGGTGGGACCGGGCGTCCGTGTCAACGTGCGCGTCGGGCTGACAGTGGGTCTCGGCGAAGGGGTTGTGGTCGGTAACACCAGGAGCGTATTGGTTGGCTGGATGGTGGCCGACGGTGTAAAAGTGATGGTTGAGGTAAGTGTCAGCGTGGGAGTGGACGTGATCTCGCTCTCGATCAGACTTTGAGCCTGCTCCGGCGAAACCGGCGTGATCTCACTCTGCGAGCAATGCTCCCCTGTCATCGTGCAGGCCATGTCAAGTTCGCTCTGGTCAAGCGGCTCGGGCTCCGAAGGCGCGCTGACGGACTGGGTGCCGTCCTCGCCTCCCAATTGGACTTTGGACTTCTCGCCTGCGCCGACATATTGCTCCTCGCCGTTCGAAACGATCCTGGCGGAGCCTTTGTAAACGCTCACTTCCATATCCCCGTTCTTGATCGCCTTTATGCTGGCGCTGCCCATCAGGGTCAATTCAGACCCGTTCACCATAAAGCGGATCCCGCTTCCGTCGGGCGATGTGATCATCAGACCGTCGAACGGCACTTTCTCGCACACGATCTGTCCAAGTTCGCTGGAGAAATAGAAAGATTCCAAATTCTCACTATCCCCACTTTTATTGTCCAGGGTGGCGGCGCCGAAAACGACCATTGTGACGGTCTCACCGGGCAGGGAACGGGGCAGGTTCGCGATCAGCTTGAAGACCGCGATCCCCCACTCCTTGCCGTTCAGGTCGAGCGGCGAGGCGGTCAGGCGGCTCAAGTCATTGATAGGGAGGATGTCGCCGGGTTCCGAGAACCGTTGGGTGGCATCCTGTACGAGTTCCGCTTTGATCGTTGTATTCCCGTAGCACACCCTGTTCGAACCGGTATCCCCGCAAAAACTGCCGGAGGCCTGGATCGCCCTGTCGATCAATGCCTGACAACTGGCATTCCTGTCAGCCAGGGCGGTTGCGGTGAGATTGGGAAGGATAGAAGGAAGGTAACCGCCGCGGATCAGGGCAAACCCGGCCACGCTAACACAGACAATGGACACAAGGGAGCCCAGCAGCAGCAACAGGATGACCGACTCCCGACGTTTCTTGCGTGAAACAGGCTGCCGGGTCGACCCGCCCGAAACGGATTGAAGCACCGCCAGACGTTGTTTGGCTGATATATGGTTCGGGTCGATCGCAAGGATGCGGTTCAGGCAATGTAATTCCTCTTTAACGTTGTACGTCGCACGCCAGAGGAGTTCCCAGGTTGCCACATTGTTGCGGTCCAGTTCGAGCGCCTCACGCAGAACCCTGCGCGCTTCCTTCTTCTGACCCGCCTTCAGGAATTCAGCCGCATCACGGAGCTTTGCATTGAGGAGATCGCCGGAACCGTTCATAAGTTAATGATAACCCATTTGGCTCATTCTGTTCGTTTTTTCCCGGGGGGAAGATGATACAGGACAAGCAGGCGCATGCGCCCAAAGCGCAGCTGCGACCCGTTCGCAAGCGGATAAGGCTTGTTCGGAACGAGC
Organism: uncultured Chloroflexia bacterium; assembly: GCA_963718215.1. Lineage (GTDB taxonomy): Bacteria > Chloroflexota > Anaerolineae > Anaerolineales > Villigracilaceae > Defluviilinea. The sequence goes on along the minus strand of CAVQYK010000031.1, from coordinate 226,167 downwards.
CGTTCGTCATTCAACCAGGAACCGTTCGTGCTGGCAAGGTCAACGATCTCGAATCCAGTCCCCGCCCTGCGGATCATCGCATGCCGCCTCGAAATTCCCATCTGATAGCCTCCCAGTTCCGTGAGGTCAAGCAGGGAGACATCGGCGGAGTCCTTGTCGTTCTTGCGGCCAAAAACCAGTTCCTTTTCAAAATATAAATAAATGGGTTTGGATGCGCCGGCGGCATACATGGCAATCCCGCCTTCCGGTATCAACGACTTGTCAATGAGCGTTTCTGCGATCCGGGCCGCCCCCTTCTCCAACGCGTCCGTGTTTACAGTTGTCACGGACGACTCCCACGGCTGGTGCCCCAGCAAGGTACCGCAATACTTACAGAAGACGGCATTGCCATCATTCTTGTTTTTGCATATGGGACAGAACTTTTCTTTGATTTCCAAGTCGTTTTCTCCAGATGTGAACCTTTGAAGTCCGGGCTTGTAACTGAATGATACCACCCGTCCGCCCGAAACTTCAAATGGTGACAGGGCAATGGCATTTCAAAAACGCAAAACAGCGTACAAATGTGCGATGCTCAGTCTGAATACAAGATGGGAATCCCCCCGCTTTGTTACAGTTTTCACTCCCGTTTCCCTCCCAGCCGACGCCTGATTCCATTCCCAAATGGCTGATTGACAGCCTTGTACAGTGTTTGACAGTCCCTGGGTAGGCTTTGATACCCCCGACCCGCTATGCTGGGGGAAATTCCAAAAGGAGGCGCTGTCATGAAAACCATTTCCATCTTCCTGGCATTGCTCAACTCACTTTTCGCGGGCTTTCTCATCCTGCTCGATCTCTCCTACAGCGGATTGCACCCGGGCAGTCTGGGGTGGTCCATGCTCAAACTTTCCGCCGCGTCGGCGGTCATCCTGATCGGGGTTGCGGCGTGGCTGGGCGAAATGGGACTGCTCGGTCCCGCTCCCATACTGCTCGGAGGCTTGTTCCTGATCGCACTGGGACCTGCCACCCTCATGTGGGCGGTCCATGTGGCGCTGACGGCCGGCAATGTCGAGGTCCACATGGCAGTCTACGCTGTCAGTTTGATGGCGCAGGGCTTGTCATCCCTGTTGGGAACGACCCGCGAAAACAGGCATGAACTCAGGGTGCAATGAATTTCCGGCTTGACATGCACGGTAAGAACGGTAATATAACCGCCATCAAGATGGCGAACATGAAAAACAGCAGATGATTTTAGAAAAGGAAGATAAAAATGTCCTACGTACACCCTGAATACCTGGTAGAAACCGACTGGGTTGCGCAACACCTAAGCGACCCGAACGTCCGCATTGTCGAGTCGGATGAAGATCCGCTTCTGTATATGATGGGCCATGTCCCCGGCGCCGTGCAGGTGGACTGGTTCAGCACCCTGCAACATCCCCTGCGCCGCGACTTCCTGACGAAGGAACAGTTCGAAGAGGTCGCGTCCAAACTCGGTATAACCAACGACACGACCGTTGTGTTCTACGGTGACAAGTCCAACTGGTTCGCGTGCTACGCGCTCTGGCTGTTCCAGTATTACGGTCACCAGAACGTCAAGATCATGAACGGCGGGCGGCTCAAATGGGAGAAGGAGAACCGGCCCCTCGTGAAGGAAGTTCCCTCGTATGCCGGGACAACTTACAGGGCGCGGGAAGCGGACAAGTCCATCCGCGCCTTCCGTGGCGAGGTGCTGGTCCAAAGCAACGAACGCAAACCGCTCGTGGACGTGCGCTCGCCGAAGGAATACAGCGGTGAACTCCTGCACATGCCAAGTTACCCGCAGGAAGGCGCCACGCGCGGCGGACATATCCCCGGCGCGGTCAGCATCCCGTGGGCGACGGCGGTCAATGAAGCGGATAGTACGTTCAAGTCCGCTGAGGAATTGCGCGCCCTTTACGAAGGGAAAGGCATAAAATCGGACGAGGAGGTGATCGCCTACTGCCGCATCGGCGAGCGCTCCTCCCTGACCTGGTTCGTGTTGAAATACCTGCTAGGTTATCCCAGCGTCAAGAACTATGACGGTTCGTGGACGGAATGGGGCAACCTTGTGGATGCACCGATCGAAAAATAATTTTATGGTAGGGGCACAGCGAGACAATCTTTCGCCAAAAATCGCTGAAGAGCCGCTGTGCCCCTACGGATATAAAAATGCCCCTGCCTCCCAAACTTCAAGAGATCGTGGATGACTTCGCCGGCATGTCGCGCGAGGAAAAACTCGAAACGTTGATCGCCTACGCCGAGACCTTCCCGCCCCTGCCCGAATGGTTAAAGGACGCACGCGCCAAAATGGAACCCGTGCCCGAATGCATGACCCCGGTCTTCCTGTTCGGCGAGCAACAACCTGACGGCGGGATCGTCTTTCACCTGGATATTCCCCCGCAATCCCCGACCGTGCGCGGTCTCGCCACCATCCTTGCCAACGGGCTCAACGGGTGCACGCCGGAAGAGGTGATCAGCGTTCCTGCGGATTTCTTCCTGCCCATGAACCTGCAGGAGGCGGTATCCCAACAGCGCCTCAACGGGTTCACCGGCGTACTCGCACATATGAAACAGGTTGCAGTTTCAAAGCTTGGACATAAACCGTAAAATCACCTCTTGCAAAAATTCGAACATCATGTAAAATATAGACAGTTCACCCCGACCTGCCCCCCTCAGGCCGGGGTGAACTGACTTAACAGGGTTTTGAGTACAATCAAGCCATGCAGAACTCGAAGTATATTCTTCCCATCATCCTGATATTGACAACGCTCGCCTGCAACCTGGGCACTACAGGAGGGACACCCGCTTCAGACTCAACCGCATCTTCCCCGCAGGGAGAGCCTGCTTCGACATCCACCGGCATCATCTCCGCTGAAACATTGCCCCCCCTCCCGTTGACCTTCACTCCCATCCCCGCATTGACCTTCACCCCGTCACCTACCGTCCCCCCTACACAGACTCCCATCCCAACAATGGAAAGCCTGAAAGCCACAGTGATCGCGGACAAACTCAGCTGCCGCTACGGTCCTGGCGCGGAATACCTCTACCTGTTCGCCCTGAACGGGACAGCCAACATCAAACTGATCGGCCGCACGGACGCGAACAACTGGGTCCTGGTGGAGAACTCGCCCTACCAATGCTGGGTCAACGCGAAGTTCCTCGAAATTCAAGGCGACCCCAAGGCTCTGCCCATCGTGTATCCCGGCTGGAAGTTGATCGTCTCGCCGTACTACCCCGGTCCCAGCTGGGCAAATGCCACTCGAAACGGGAACAGCGTCGAGATTACGTGGGAGGCGGTGCCCATCAGCCCGGGCAAGTACGCGGACGAGTTCATGCACCAGTACATTGTCGAGGTCTGGCGGTGCGAGGCGGGGAGATCGTCTTCGAAACGCTCGGCACGAACTTCCCGTTCATCACGGTCGAGAACGATGAAGCCGGTTGCGCCGTCCCCTCGCATGGACGTGTCTTCTTGCAGGAAAAACACGGCTACGGCGGACCGGTCGAAGTCCCCTGGCCTCCCCACAAATAGGAAAAGTGCATTATGCTCTCGGCGCCGTCGCGGCGGCGAGTTGAATGCAACACGTCAAGTCTCCGAAAGCCCATCATGAACACAACACAGACAAAACCTTCCCTTCTGCCCTACATTGCAACGATAGCCTACTACCTGTCCTTCATCGTCCTGGGACTCACCACCGCCGCCAGCGGACCCAGCCTGCTCAAACTGGCGGAGCACACCACCAGCGCCCTTGACCGCATCAGCCTGATCTTCGTCTTCAGTTCGCTGGGTTATCTGATCGGCTCCTTTTTCGGCGGCCGCGCCTATGACCGCTTCTCCAGCCACAGGTTGATGTCGGTCACGCTGGTCATCATGGGGGTGACATGCATATTGATCCCCCTGGCCGGTTCGCTCGAGGTGCTGCTGTTCGCCATGCTCCTCAACGGACTCGCCGCCGGCATCCTGGATGTGGGAGCCAACACCCTGCTTTTATGGACTCACGGCGAAAAAGCCGGTCCCTTCCTGAACGGACTGCACTTCTTTTTCGGCGTCGGCTCATTGATCGCGCCGTTGGTGTTCGCGCAGGTTTTGCTCCGAACCGGCGACATCCATTGGTTGTACTGGTCGTTCGCGGTCTTTTCCACACCCATCGCAATCTGGCTCTGGTTCCTGCCGGAGCCCAAACATGCCGTCACGGACGAAAGTAAAAGCGCATCCTTCGCGGTGCTTCCGGTCGTCCTGATGGCGATGCTATTCTTCCTCTATGTGGGGCTTGAACTCGGTTTTGGGAATTGGATCTACACCTATGCCTTCACCCTCAACCTTGAGACCGACATCACCGCCGCCCGCCTGACCTCCATCTTCTGGGGATCGTTCACAGCGGGCAGGCTGCTCGGTATCTGGATCTCAACCCGCCTGCGCTCGAAGACCATCCTGTTCGCGGACATCATCGGTTGTGCAGTCAGCATCGTCATCATCATGCTGTGGCGGGACTCCAGCCTCGCGCTTCGGGTCGGGACCGTGGGACTGGGTCTCTCGATGGCTTCTGTTTTCCCCACTTTCCTCATGCTGGCTGGCGAACGGATGCAGATCACCGGCGCGATCACCGGCTGGTTCCTGGTCGGTTCGGGCGCAGGGAGCATGCTCCTGCCGTGGCTGATCGGGCAGATCTTCGTCCGCACGGGGCCTGAAGCCATGACGACCGTCCTGCTGGTCGCTCTGGCAGGGATATTGCTGTTCCTTCTACTCTTCCTCAACGGAAAAACGGAATCTCTGCCATCCGCCGTCCCCGGCACGGATTGATCTGCCCCGCCTACCCCGCGTGGATTGACCTAAATTTGAACGATCTTCGATGGATTGGGGAGGATCCCAGCCGTTCCAGCGCGGACCGATGTGCCTGGGTGCCGTATCCCTTGTGTTTTCCCAACCCGTAGCCGGGATACTGCCCGTCCAGTTCGCGCATGAGGGCATCGCGTTCCGTTTTGGCAAGGATGGAGGCGCAGGCGATGCTCAAGCAACGCGCGTCGCCCTTGACGAAGGACTTCTGGGGAATGTCGATTTGCGGGAGTTCGAGGCGGAAATCGGTCAGCAGGTATTGGGGGGTGACCATGAACTGATGCAAGGCGCGGATGGCGGCAAGCCGTGTGGCACGCACGATACCCTGCATGTCAATTTCATCCGGAGTGGCAAATCCCACCGCCCAAGCCAGGGCCACCTCGCGGATGCGCGGCGCGAGCGAGTCACGCTCGAGGGGAGTCATCTGCTTGGAGTCACGCGCCCCGGCCAGGGTCGAGGCGAGAAGCGTTTTGTCGTTTGGCAGTATCACCGCGCCGACGGCAACCGGTCCAGCCAGCGCGCCGCGCCCGGCTTCGTCCAGTCCTGCAATATACAGCAATCCGCCCTTCCAAAGTTCTGACTCAAAGCGAGGTCGGGGTCAACGCGTTTCATTGTACATGCCGCGCCGCGCATTGGCGTGGATATGGAAGATATCCTTGATCATCTGCACAGCGTCGCGCACGGCGCTGACCTTTGTTTCGGGGTGGTGATACCAGTGGATGGGGACCTCTTCGATACGATAGCCCCGCTTACGCGCAAGGTAAAGCAGTTCGATGTCGAACGACCAGCCCTGGAGTGTTTGACGAGAGAAAACATCCTTTGCCACGTCGGCGCGGAAGCATTTGAACCCGCATTGCGTATCGTTCAAGCCCGGCAGGATCAGGGTCTGGATGATGAAATTGATGCCGCGCCCGCCCAGGTGGCGGTATGCGGGCTCGTTGTAACGCACCGCGCCTTTTGCTTCGCGGGAGGCGATGGCAATGTCGAAGCCTTTGAGCGCCGGCGGGATAAATTTTGACGATCTCTTCCACGGGCATCGAGAGGTCGGCGTCGCACATGAAGCGGTATTCGCCCTGTGCTTCGAGCATGCCGCGTTTTACCGCGGCGCCCTTGCCGCGTTCGCTTTGGACTACACGAAAACTTTTGTGTTGTCCGGCAAATTCCTGCGCAACCTCGAACGTCCGGTCAACACTGCCATTCTCGACTATGATGACCTCGGACGTGAACGCCTGTCCCGCCAGAAAACGAAGCACCTGCTCCAACGTATCAGGCAGGCGGTTCTCTTCGTTATGGGCCGGGATGACGACAGACAGGAATGTGGACAAGATGTTTATTCGAATGGCTTCAGACTAGAAAACTGGGACCTGTTCCAATTCGTCGCGGTCTGCTCCTGCGCGCGTCGAAATGAAATCCTTCCCGTCCCGGTTCATAATTTGCACAGGTTTCCCCTCCTGGAATGTGCTTGCCAGATATTCCTTGCGGACGCCCGTCAGGAACTTCTTTCCGCTTTTGATGCGTTCCAGCAGGTCTTTGCGCTCGATCAGAACACAATCCGAGAATGTCGCCCCGCGACGTTCGTACGCACGCACAGTGACGATCTGTCCATTCTTGTAATGGACAGCTTCTATAATTCCATCGAATTTCTTTGCCATAATGGGTCTCCATGTGAATTTTAGCATTAAACAAAATTACCGTCATTGCGAGCCCGAACGAAGTGAGTGGCGAAGCAATCTCCTCATTTTCTTGTGGAGTGCTTCCCGCAGGTCGCAATGACGGTACATGTTTTGTCGGGCGCCGGGATTCGAACCCGGGGCCTTGGCGCCATAGCGCCACGCTCTAGCCAGTGTTGGTTCTCGCAAGGTCGGAAAGGTAGCGTCCTATACCGCGCGACTTGATCTTTCTTTCGCGCAATATTGCATCCGACCGATTCTCAAATTCTTCGATATGAACCAGTTCCCACGGCACTCCTGCAACGGTTGATTTGGACTTCCCCGCATTATGTTCTCTCAAACGATTTTCAATATCCTGTGTCGAACCCACATAGTAACGTTGAAGGCGTCCGCTTCGAATAACATAGACATAAAACATTTGTCGGGGCGCCGGGATTCGAACCCGGGGCCTCTTGCTCCCAAAGCAAGCGCGCTAACCGGACTGCGCTACGCCCCGATAATAAATTTATAACAGTTCAACCCCAGGACCTTGGTGCTGAAAGCGCCACGCGCTAACCGATGGCGCCGGGGCGCCACTACGCCCCGATAGGATAAGTGCGACGAGTATAATGCGTGGGATGAGTACCCGTCAAGCGATAATACGGATGACAATACTGCTCTCGCTTCTCGCGGGGCTTTCTGCCTGCTCGCCGTCCGAGGCGCCCCTTCCCACCCCGACCCTTCGTCCACCCACCTCCACCCCTGAACCGACCACCACCTTTACCCCATCCCCGCCCACGGAAACCCCAACTCCCACGCCCTTGACCTGTCTCACCCAGCCCGGCCGCGTGGACGAGGGACTGCTCGAAACCACAAACCCGCCTCAGGCATATTTCATCTACCTTCCGCCCTGCTACGAAGAAAAGACCGACAAACGCTACCCCGTCCTCTACCTCCTGCACGGACAGACCTACACCGCCGACCAGTGGATCCGCCTCGGCGCGGCAGATGCGCTCGATAACCTGATCCTCTCGGGAGAAACCCAACCCTTCCTCATCGTCTTCCCCGACGACCGCTACTGGAACCTCCCGCCCGGCGCGGGATTCGGTCAGCGGCTGATCAATGACCTCATCCCATACATCGACTCAACCTATCGCACCCTCCCGGACCGCAACCACCGCGCCATCGGCGGTCTCTCGCGCGGAGGCGGCTGGGCGCTCCGCCTCGGCTTCACCCGCTGGGACCTGTTCAGCGTGATCGGCTTGCACTCGCCCGCCGTGCTCCAGGGCGACGCGTCACAGGTCGCCAAATGGATCGCCGACATCCCGCCCGCCTCCCATCCCAGCGTGTTCATGGATATCGGAGAAAAAGACCAGGAATGGAGAATGGCTGTCGCCATTGAGGCGCAATTCAACGAAAACGGTCTAGCCCACGAGTGGCGTCTGTACAGCGGCACACACACAGAGGAATACTGGTCCGCGCATGTAGGGGAATATATCGAGTGGTATGCGGAACAGTGGAATAATCCCTAGCCTGGCTATTCCTGGGCAAGACTAATCCGGCACAAAGGGCGACAGATCGCATTGTCGCCCTTTTATATTTCATGCTCAAGCCGCCGCCCCCGGCGGCGTTTTGTAGAGATCCTGCGCCGAGGACGGCACAGGGATCGGGCGACTGGGGAGCAAATTGACAATTCAGACCGTCTTGGTTATAATACAAGTGATAAATTTCACAATAGTGTGAAGTAGAAAGCACAGGAAACCATGATCGCCCAACAACTCCCCCATGTGGTCATCGTCGGCGCCGGCTTTGCCGGGCTGACCGCCGCCAAACGGCTGAAAAATGCACCCGTCCGCATCACACTTGTGGACCGGAACAACTACCATCTCTTCCAGCCATTGTTGTACCAGGTTGCCATTGCGGGACTCGTCCCTTCGCAGGTTGCCTATCCCCTTCGGACGATCTTCCGCAAGCAAAAGAACCTGACCTTCCAGATGGGCGAAGTGACATCGATCGACTTCGAATCAAAATATGTGAAATTGAACGGCTCGGTCATCGCCTACGATTACCTGATCCTTGCCGTGGGCGGGGAGACGAACTTCTTTGGGATGGAGTCTGTGCGGGAGAACGGCTTTCAGCTCAAGGACATCGAAAGCGCCGTGAATACACGAAATCACCTGCTAAAAATGTTCGAACGCGCCAGCCGCGAAGCGGACCCTGAAAAACGCCGAGCCATGCTGACCTTTGTTGTGGTCGGCGGCGGACCGACCGGGGTGGAAACGTCCGGCGCGCTGGCGGAGTTGATCTCACACGTGATGCGGAAGGAATATCCCACGCTGGATATCCGCGAAGCACGCGTGATCCTGCTCGAGGCTGGAACTGCCCTGATCGCCAGTTACCCCGATGAATTGCGCAGGGCTACGCTCAGGTTGCTGAAAAAGAAGAACGTGGAAGTGCTGTTCAACGCAAAAATGACAGATTACAACGGTCAACGCGTGGCGCTGGCGGATGGGACGGAGATCCAGACCCAGACGCTGATCTGGACGGCGGGCGTCAAAGCGGCCGGGATGACGAGTTGGCTTGGGGTTCAGGTGGCAGGTTCAGGTCGGGTGAGAAGCGAGGCGACTTTACAGCTGCCCGGTCACCCCGAGGTGTATGTCGTTGGCGACGCGGCATATCTCGAGAACGGGAACGGTCAGCCGCTTCCCATGCTTTCGACAGTGGCGATCCAGCAGGGGGAGGCAGTAGCGGAGAACATCCAGCGCGCCATCAAGGGGCTGGAGCAAAAACCGTTCCATTACAAGGACCCGGGCTTGCTTGCCACCATCGGGCGCAACGCGGCGGTGGCGCGCATCTGGGGGCTGTCGTTCAGCGGGCTGGTCGCCTGGTTGATCTGGGTGGGACTGCACATCTACCGCATCATCGGATTCCGCAACCGGCTGGCGGTGCTCATCAACTGGGCGTGGGATTATTTCTTCTACGACAACCAGGTGCGGCTGATCACACGGGAATAGTATCTGGGCAGGTTTTCGTTGCGCCGGTCATCGCAATTCGTGCGGTGGCCGGCGTAACTTTTTTATCCCCTTGGCGACTACTCAATTAATAAATTTCACCTTAATCCTCCAAAAACAGCCAAAGAGAGATGCTTTATGAGCATAACCATCGCAAAGCCAAAGGATGACCTACGGCTTCAAATTGACCTTGAAACCCTCCTGTTCCTGTTCGTGCTGGGACTCATCCTCCTGATCCGGGTCACCAACCTGAATTACAACTCCCTTTTCGTGGACGAAGCCGCCAACCTGCTGGGCGGTCACGACCTTCTCATTGGGCGGTTCGACCGCAGCATCACAACCTGGTTTGGCGGTTCGTACCTGTACCCACTGATCGTAACTTTCGCAGATAGCCTGGGCGGGGTGTGGGGCGCCCGGCTGGTCAGCGCGATCCTGACCACTTTGACCGCGGTGTTTGTATACCTTGCGGCGCAAAAACTCTTTGGCAGGCGTCCGGCGTTCTGGGCGATGACGATCTTCGGCCTTACGGGCGCGAGCATCAGCCTGGGTCAGATGGCCGTTTACGACGTGTTATGCCTGCCTTTCCTCGCCCTGGCTTTTTATCTCCTGGTCGAAGCCGTCCACCGCGAGGGACGTTCCGAGCGGAACTACCTGCTGGCGGCCGGACTGAGTTATGCGGTTGCCGTACTTGGGAAATACACCGCCATTTTCTACCTCCCCGCACTGGGGTTGTTTGCCTCCGCGCTTTATGAAGCCCAATCGCGCCGGCATGGTATTCCGCGGCTGGTCGGCTGGTTCCTGTTGCCGGCGGGACTTCTCCTCGGGGCTTACGTTTTCCATTATTTCAACGACCTGGTGCTGGTCTTCTCGTCCCAGGGTTTTCAGGCGGCAACCCGTCTGGAGGTGCTCCAGGTCATCTGGGAGGAGGCTGGAGTGGCCGTCCTGCTGGCGGTGACCGGTGTGGGCATGCTTTTCCTTTTCGCCACACGAATAGCACAAACCGACCCAGCACCTCTCCTCCGCACTATTACCGGGTATATCCGCCCACGCCGCAGGTTCACGCTGACGGCTGCGATCCTGGCCGCGGTCATCCTGGTCATCGCCTTCCTGGCCCTGCCGCTCTTTCAACTGGCTTCCGCGAACATCCGCTCGCTCTGGAAGAATGTGGTTTCGAGCCTGATCTTTCTATCGCCTTTTGCAGGGTATGCGGTCGAGACCGCCATCCGGCGTTTTCTCTCGTTTTCCTCCACGAATACCCTTCGCTTTCGCTTGCTGGGCACGGCCCTCACTGTTTTGGGTCTCTTCTTCCACGCAAATTACGCCATCAACCGCAATTGGGGATTTCAAAACAGCTGGCCGGACATCAGCGGCGCGGTGGATTACATCAAATCCAATGGATTCGGGAAAGACAGCCGCATGCTGGTCGAGGGGGGCGCTGCCTTTGAGTACTATTTTGGGACGGGCAGGCAGGCCGGCGGCGTTTGGGCCGATACCTGGTACATGAGTTATGCAGGCCTGCAGGGAGTTGACGCCATGAAAACGGCCATTCGGGACCGTGGGCTGGACTTCGTCGTCCTGAGCAGTCACGACACCCCGGAATTGACCTCGCAACTGGTCACAGCCCTGAGGGAAGCCGGGTACAGGGTCGGTTACGAAGATCTGCAGCGCCTGAGCGTGGGGGTCAGGCGCGTGCAGGTATATGTCAAATAGAAAGCACAGGGAGAATAGATCATGAGTCGAATTTTAAAACTGATCCTGCTAGGCATCCTCGTCGTCATCCTGGACGTATTACTGCTCCGGAATTTCAACACGTTGATCTGGCCCTACCTGTGGCCCAAACCCGCCATATTCATCCTGCTCGGCGGGCTGGTCGTTGGCCTGTGGTTCCCGGAACTTTCCAGGGGCACCTGGCCGCTTCGCATCATCGGGCTTGCCATGCTGTTCATCGGTCAGTGTTATGTGATCCACAGTTTCACGGTCCTGCTCGACGACCGGTCTTGGATCGCGCTCCTCCACCTGGTGGGCATGACCGGAATCTACATGGTCATGGTCCTGAATTACGTGAACCAGTTCATGCCCAAAATCAATACCGACGCACCACCCCTGCCGCCCGACCTCCCGCCTGTAGCCGCGATTGTCCCCACTTATGGCGAACCGATCGAAATCCTCGAACGCACGATTGCATCCCTGAAGGGACTGGACTACCCGTCCGACCGCCTCTACATCCTCATTTCCGACGATGGCTGGCGGGAGGAAGTGCAACAGTTGGCATCCAAATATGGCGTTCACTACAACCAGGGACCACGCAAAGACGCCAAAGCCGGGAACCTCAACTCAGCGCTCACCCATCTCGCGCGGCATTATCCACAGGCGCAACTGATCCTGACACAGGATGCAGACGAGATCCTTGATTCCTCCTTCCTGCACAAAACTGTCGGGTATTTCGAGGATCCGAGGACTGGCATTCGTCCAGACGCCCAAGGAGGCCTCACCCCGCCCGGCGATCCGTTTGGCAACCGTGACCGCATCTTCTACGATATCCTACAGCCCGGGCGGAACGGGAGCGGTGCGGCATTCTCCTGCGGGAGTGGCGTTTTGTGGAGCCATGCGGCCATCAAATCCATTGGCGGGTTTGCCACCTGGAACCTCGTCGAGGACCTGACCACATCCTATTTCCTCCACAGCGCAGGGTATCGTTCCGAATATCATAATGAAGTCCTATCCCTCGGCCTCTCCCCCGACGACATCCCAGGGCTGCTCAAGCAACGCGGAACCTGGGCCGCCGACACCTGGCGCCTGTTCCTCTTCGATAACCCGATACGCAAACCGGGACTGACCATCCGCCAGCGACTGCAATACCTGGAACTTTGCCTGTTCTACTTCGCGTCCACATTTTTCATGCCGCTTCTCGTCCTGACCCCGATCCTGTCCCTGCTCACCGGCCATTTCCTCCCGATCGAAGGCGCGGCACTCTATCCGTGGATGGCGATCAGCATCCTATACTATGCGGTTCTTGCCAAGGGAAACCTTTCCTTCCTGTTCCGCATGTGGCAATACTGGCTGGGACACTGGCCCACCTACACGCGCGCTTTCTGGATCGCCATACGCTCCCGCCACAAAAAACCGAGTTATACCGTCACCCGCAAAACCCACCAAAATGGATTCTACGGTCAATTGCTATGGAGCCCAGTTCCTGGTCATTGTTACCGGAATCGCCGCCATCCTGCGGGCCTTTCTCTGGATGCCGGACGCAAATCTCGCCGCCCGCCTGAGCAACACCGGTCTCCTGTTCATTATCATTCTGTTGCTGGGCGGCATCTGCCGCGCGGCTTTCCATCGCGTCTCACTGACGCGAGATCTATCGATTCCCTGACCAGTAGTCTGTTCGGCGTGGCAGGCGCGCTGTTGTCTCCGGATTTGCCGCTTTCGTCATCCTGCTGACCCGCCCCCGGTCGTGATCCGGGAGCGACCAAAAGCGATACAAAACCCCTCCTGCCACGGAGACCACAAAGTCGCTGAGAAAAATACTCAAAGTTCTCTGTGGCTAAGGCGCGGAAGAGGGGACCGCCGTCAGTACGGAACCACGCCCGGCATTTGCGTAGCGGCGTAGGCGGCGCACATCCCCATGGCGTTGACCAGCACATGCAGGATGATGCCAGGCCACACGGAATTCGAGCGATGGTACATGTAGGCAAGCAAAATACCCAATATGGTGGTCGGGATGAAAGCGACCGGGTCGAGATGCGCCATGCCAAAGATGACCGAACTCAGGAGCCCGCCTTTGACCCAGCCGTACTTCTGGCGGAACCCCTGAAAGAGAAAGCCGCGAAAGAACAGTTCCTCGACGAGCGGGGCAAAGATCACGCCCACGAGGATGAACCAGACCGGGGAGTCGAGCGCGGCGAAGAGTTCCAGGATCTGGTCGCCCTGCGTATCCACACCGAGGAGCGTGAGAATGACATTGTGCGCCAGGATGATGACATAACTGGCAACCAACAGCCCGCATCCGATGCCGAGCGTACTCCATTCGAACTTGCCAAACCCGAGGGCTTTGGGATTGACCCGCCGATACGCAAAAATGACGATCAACGGCAGGAGATAAGCCAGTTGGATCAGTATCAATCCCGCGGTTTGTGCAAGTTGGGCACCCGCGCCCTGTGACGCGGCGACCAGCAGGACCACATCGATCAACGCCAGCAGGAAGATGCCGACCCAATGGTCCACCGGCTTCCAGGGGACGGAATACACCTGCGATTCGTTTCGACCTTGCTCAACGCGAGCATTCTCAACCGATGCCTGATCCTGTTCCATCAACTTTCTCCAAGTTCCCGATAAACAAACCATTGACCTTTGCGCTCGTCCACATTCTTCATGGCCCTATCGTAGTAAATATCGAAAATCTGACCCGAATCCACCTTCACGCGGAAATAGAACCTGCCCACGTTCAACGATCCGCGGCTTGCCGCCACCGCCGCGTGTTCAGGACGCATGTTCTGCGCCATCCTGCCGCGCCGCTTAAAGTCGCTCCACGCGGAGAGCATTTCGGTCACGCGGTAGGTTTTGCCCTCCCAGACGAAACCGTTCGGGCAATCGGGCGTCTTTTCACGCGCCGGAGGCGTATCGAAGACCGGTTCGATCGGCTGGTCGAGGAAATGGAGAGGGGAGAGTTCCATATTCGTATTATCGCATAAATCTTGATGTTTTCTTGACGTTCCGTTCCCCGTCCTTGACGCCAATTTAATAACCGAAAAGATACCATTCAGCCGTTGAAAGGAGTTTCAATGGCTGATTTTATTTTCATTGCGCTCACACTGTTGTTCTTTGTCATCACCTTCGACTTTATCAAGGTCTGCGAGCGGCTGATGGAGGACAAATCATGAACGTTCTTTATTGGATCACAGGTGTCATCGCTCTAATTCTATTTGTCTATTTGGTTTTGGCACTACTCAAACCGGAGTGGTTCGGATGAATATTTCTGGTTGGATTCAGATCATTTTCTACATGGCGATTTTGCTCCTGCTGGCAAAACCGCTCGGCTCGTATATGGCAAAAATCTATCAAGGTGAACGCGTCGTTCTGGACCGTGTGCTGGGTCCCGTTGAACGATTCATTTACCGCGTCTCAGGCATTGACCCGCGCGCCGAAATGGACTGGAAAGTCTACGCCGTTGCAATGCTGCTCTTCAACGCGCTTGGTTTGATCGTTGTGTATCTTCTGCAACGACTTCAAGGTGCGTTACCCCTCAACCCGCAGGGACTAAGTACAGTGACACCCGATTCCTCGTGGAACACCGCAGTCAGTTTTGCATCCAATACCAACTGGCAGGGATACGGCGGCGAGACGACGATGAGCTATCTCACGCAAATGCTCGGCTTGACCGTGCAGAACTTCGTCTCTGCCGCGACGGGCATGGCGGTATTGGTTGCCTTCATTCGAGGAATTACTCGTCACACTACAAAAGACATTGGCAACTTTTGGGTTGACCTAACCCGTACGGTTCTCTACATCCTCTTGCCGTTGTCACTTGTGCTGGCGCTGGCGTTGGTCTCGCAAGGTGTTGTGCAGACGTTCAATCCATATCAAGTAACTGAATCGCAAACCCTTGCGCTCGGTCCTGCCGCATCGCAAATTGCGATCAAGCAATTGGGCACGAATGGCGGCGGATTCTTCAATGTCAACTCGTCGCATCCGTTTGAGAACCCGACGCCGTTTTCGAATTTGCTTGAGATGCTGTCCATCCTGCTGATCCCTGCCGCGTTGTGTTACACATTCGGCAAAATGGTCGGGGATACGCGTCAAGGCTGGGCGTTGCTTGCAGTGATGACGATCATCTTTGTGGCGTTATTGGGAATTGCAGTCTGGTCGGAGCAAAGCGGGAACCCCGCCTTCACAACAATGGGCATTGACCAGACGCAGACGGATAGTCAACCCAGGCGGCAACATGGAGGGCAAGGAAGTCCGCTTTGGGGTTGCAAATTCCGCGTTGTGGGCTGTGGCGACAACTGCCGCGTCGAACGGATCGGTCAACTCGATGCACGATTCGTACATGCCGCTCGGCGGACTTGTCCCGATGTGGATGATGCAGTTGGGCGAGATCATCTATGGCGGCGTTGGTTCGGGTCTGTACGGGATGCTGGCATTTGTCATCATCGCGGTCTTCATTTCAGGCTTGATGGTTGGGCGGACGCCCGAATATCTAGGCAAGAAGATCGAAGCTTACGAGATGAAGATGGCATCCATCATGATTCTGATTCCCGTGACAGTTGTGTTGATGGGAACTGCCATTGCCGTGGTGAGTGAAGCGGGCAGGGCGACAATCTACAACCCATCCGCGCACGGATTCAGCGAAGTGCTGTATGCGTTCTCTTCGGCTGGGAATAACAATGGTTCGGCGTTTGCTGGGCTCGGTGCGAACACTCCGTTCTATAACACCGCGCTGGGGTTTGCCATGTTGTTTGCACGTTACTGGCTGGCAATTCCTGCGCTGGCGATTGCGGGGTCGCTTGCCCGCAAGAAGAAAGTCCCTGAAAGCGCAGGGACATTGCCCACACATACACCTTTATTTATTGTCTGGCTCATCGGTGTGATCGTGATCGTCGGCGCGTTGAGTTTTCTCCCCGCGCTGGCGTTGGGTCCCATTGTGGAACATTTGATGATCCTTGGAGCCTATTAACCACAAAGGGTCACGAAGGCACACAAAGGAAAACCCTTTGTGACCCTTTGTCTCCTTTGTGGTTGAAAAGAGAAAAACGATGACTACTCAAAACAAAAAACAATCCTCCATCCGCCGCGAACTGTATCAACGCGCGGTGATGGAATCCTTTATCAAACTCAACCCGCGCTCGATGGTGCGCAACCCTGTCATGTTCGTGGTGGAGGTTGGGAGTGTGCTAACTTCCATTTTGTGGATTCAGGCTCTGGTTGGAGAAGGCGAAGCGCCCGCGGGTTTCGTCGGAGCAATTGCATTGTGGCTGTGGTTCACCGTCCTGTTTGCAAATTTCTCCGAAGCCGTCGCAGAGGGACGTGGCAAGGCACAGGCGGATGCGTTGCGCAAAACGCGCAAAGAGACTCCCGCGAAGAAACTGCGTTTATCCAATCGTGAAGGTGGTTTTGAATCGGTTTCGTCCACTGCGCTTCGACAGAACGACTTGTATCTTGTTGAAACGGGTGACATTCTGCCCGCCGATGGTGAAATTATCGAAGGTATCGCTTCAGTGGATGAAAGCGCGGTGACGGGTGAAAGCGCGCCCGTGATCCGTGAGGCAGGCGGCGACCGAAGCGCGGTCACAGGCGGGACGCGTCTTTTGTCCGATTGGCTGGTCATCAAAGTGACGGCGAATCCTGGCGAGGGCTTTCTCGACCGCATGATCGGGCTGATCGAAGGCGCAAAGCGACAGAAGACCCCGAACGAGATTGCGTTGAATATTCTGCTCGCTGGTTTCACGATCATCTTTTTGAGTGGTGTGCGCCACGTTACTGCCGTATTCGATTTACAGCGTGGATGCGGCGGGGAAGGGCACGCCGATCACCATTACGGTGTTGATCGCGTTGCTTGTGTGTTTGATCCCTACAACCATTGGCGGATTACTTTCGGCAATTGGGATTGCAGGCATGGATCGTATGATCCAGCGCAACGTCATTGCGATGTCTGGACGGGCGGTGGAGGCGGCGGGTGATGTGGATGTTTTATTGCTCGATAAGACGGGCACGATCACATTGGGCAATCGTCAGGCAGTGGAATTTATTCCCAGTCAATGGCGTGGATGCGCACGGGCTTGCGGACGCGGCGCAACTGGCTTCGCTGGCAGATGAAACTCCCGAAGGCAGGAGCATTGTTGTATTGGCAAAAGAGAAATACGGATTGCGCGGCAGGGTCGTGGGCGAGACGCCTGACCATACGGGAATGCACTTCATCCCGTTCACCGCGCAGACGCGCATGAGTGGTGTGAACTTCAATGGCACGTCCATTCGCAAAGGCGCGCCTAATACAATGGTCTCGATGATCCAGCAAAGCGGAAAGCCTGTGCCTGTTGAACTTACAAGCGCTGTGGAGTCCATTTCGAGAGTAGGCGGCACACCGCTGGTTGTCACGCGCGATAACGCCGCGCTGGGTGTGATCCACCTCAAGGATATTGTCAAAGGAGGCATCAAAGAGCGTTTCAGCCACTTGCGCAAGATGGGCATCAAGACCGTAATGATCACGGGCGACAATCCGCTCACTGCCGCGTCCATTGCGGCTGAGGCGGGTGTGGATGATTTCCTTGCGCAAGCCACGCCCGAAGCCAAACTCAAACTGATCCGTGAGTATCAGGCGGGCGGACGATTGGTCGCCATGACGGGGGACGGCACGAATGATGCGCCCGCGTTGGCACAGGCGGATGTCGCGGTGGCGATGAACACAGGCACACAACCCGCGCGTGAAGCCGCCAACATGGTTGACCTCGACAGCAACCCGACCAAGCTGATCGAGATCGTGGAGATCGGCAAGCAACTTCTCATGACGCGCGGCGCGCTCACAACCTTTAGCATTGCGAACGATGTGGCGAAATACTTTGCCATCATCCCTGCTGCGTTCGCTTCGACATACCCCGTGTTGAATACGCTCAACTTCATGCGGCTGGCAACGCCTGAGAGTGCGATCCTTTCGGCGGTAATCTTCAATGCACTCATCATCATTGTCCTCATCCCGCTGGCATTGCGCGGCGTGCCGTATCGTGCGGTCGGCGCGGCGCAGTTGTTGCGCGATAACCTGCTCATCTATGGTCTCGGTGGCTTGATTGCTCCGTTCATCGGCATCAAGTTGATCGATATGTTGCTGGTTGCATTTCATTTAGCGTAGGTTGCTTGGTAGGTCACGCTTCCCCCTATCGGGGACTACGAAAGCGTGACCTACATGGAGATTTCTATGACTAACAATAATTTGTTGTTTATCCGCGAGGAAGAGGACGGGAACATCATTCTTCGTCACGACCCCCAGGAGGAAATCCAGGCGGGCGAACTGTCCTTCAAGCAAAGACTCCTGCAAGGGTTCGGCAGGCTTGTCCTCGTTGCGTTGAGCGCGGGGACACTTGCGCCCGCTACACTTCACATATCAACAGGCTTTCGCCCGTGGGTATATGTCGCCTTCATCTTGTGGGTCTTCGCCTATTGTGCAGGGATGTTCAATCCATGAAAACACAACTTCGTCCTGCCATTACCCTGTTGGTTTTGTTCACCCTCATCACAGGCGTGGTCTACCCCGTACTTGTGACCGGCATCGCGCAGATGGCATTCCCGCATCAAGCCAACGGGAGCCTGATCGAAAAGGATGGCGTGGTCATCGGCTCGGAACTCATCGGTCAGCAGTTCGATGACCCGAAATATTTTTGGGGACGTCCTTCCACGGCTGGATACAATGCCGCCGCGTCATCAGGTTCAAATTATGGACCCATGAATCCCGCATTGTTGGATTCAGCCCAGGCGCGGATCGATGCCCTCAAAGCGGCTGACCCCGACAACACGCTTCCGATTCCTGTTGACCTGGTCACTGCTTCGGGGAGCGGACTCGACCCTCACATCAGCGTGGCGTCAGCGTTGTACCAGGTCCATCGTGTGGCATCAGCCCGCGGGTTGGATGAGGCGGATGTCGTCGCTTTGGTGGATCAATTTACGGAGGGACGTCAATTCGGTTTCCTGGGCGAGCCGCGTGTCAATGTCCTGTTGCTGAATTTGGCTTTGGATGAAATTAAGTAGGTCACGTCGTAGACGTGACCTACGCATCAAATGGGAATACAATCAATTCGATGGAACATCGCCCCGACCCCGACCAGTTACTTGAGCAGATCAAGGCTGAAGAAGCACAACGCAAGCGCGGCAAGCTTAAAATATTTTTGGGCTATGCCGCTGGTGTGGGAAAGACCTATGCCATGCTCGAAGCCGCCCGCCAGCGAAAAAATGAAGGGGTGGACGTTGTCATTGGGTATGTGGAAACCCACAAGCGGGTCGAGACGGAAGCGATGGTGGGCGAGTTGGAAATCCTGCCGCGCAGGTCAATCGAATATCATAATGTCGCCCTCACTGAAATGGATGTGGATGCGGTCATTGCACGCCGCCCCACGCTTGTGTTGGTGGATGAACTGGCGCACACGAACGCGCCAAACTCCCGTCACCCCAAACGCTATCAGGATGTGGAAGAGCTGCTCGATGCAGGGATCAACGTGTATACGACACTCAACATCCAGCATCTTGAAAGTTTGAACGATGTGGTCGCGCAGATCACGGGCGTCATCGTGCGCGAGACGATCCCCGACAGCGTCATTGACGAAGCCAGCGAGATCGAGTTGATCGACCTGCCGCCCGACGAATTGCTCACCCGTTTGCAAAGCGGAAAAGTGTACATCCCTGAGCAGGCGGCGCGTGCCATCCGCGAATTCTTCCGCAAAGGAAATTTGACCGCCCTGCGCGAGATGACCATGCGCCGCGCGGCGGAGCGCGTGGACGACCAGATGCGCTCCTACATGCAGACCCGCTCCATCCCCGGACCCTGGCATGCCACAGAGAGATTGTTGGTCTGTATCAGCCCGAGTCCTTTAAGCGAACGTCTCATCCGATCGGCGCGCAGGCTGGCAGACGAACTCAATGCCGAATGGATGGCGATCTATGTGGAAACGCCGCAACTTGCCACCATGTCCGCTGAAAAGCGCGAGCGTGTGGCGCGTATTTTACGGCAGGCGGAGGAACTCGGCGCGCGGACATCCGTTCTTGGTTCCAGCGGTTCTGTGTCCGCCACTGCACAGACGATTTTGGAATTTGCTCGAAAGAACAACATCTCAAAGATCATCGTGGGGAAACCGCTCCGCCCGCGCTGGCAGGAATTTATACGCGGTTCGATGATCGATATCCTTCTTCGACACAGCGGCGACATTGATGTGTATGTGGTTGCCAGTTCCGATCAGCCGTCTGTGCCGCCTGAAGATAATCCGCTGAAAACACATAGTTCATTATCGCGTTATTTGTGGAGTTTGATGCTGGTCGTTATAGCCACGGGATTGGGTTTTTTGATCGGCGGCCGCATCGAACCGACCAACCTCGTGATGCTCTACCTCTTGACGGTTGTCATCGCCGCGATCTATCTCGGACGCGGACCCGCGATCCTTGCGTCCATTCTCGGCGTGCTGGCATTTGACTTTTTATTCGTAACGCCTTACTTCACATTCGCTGTTTCGGATACGCAATACATCATTACATTCATTGCCTTGTTTTTTGTCGGCATTGTCATCAGTCAACTGACAGCGCGCGCCCGCGAACAGGCGGATGCGGCTCATCAGCGCGAGGCAGAGACCGCCGAACTGTATGCGCTCAGCCGTGATCTCGCAATTGCGCGCCAGCTCGACGATATTCTGAAGGTTTTGGTCCAACACGTGGAAGAGACTTTTGGAAGGAATACGGCCATCCTGCTTCCTGAGAATGGGCATCTCATCACGCGTCTGGCGAGCGCGCATTTGAAACTGGATGAGGACGAACTTGCGGTCGCTGATTGGGTATACCGGCATGGCGACCCTGCAGGTCGTCACACCAATACATTGCCCGCTGCGCTCTTTCGTTATCTTCCGCTGAAAACCGCCCGGGGAGTTGTGGGGGTACTCGGCGTCGAGGGTCCTGAACCATCGGATCCTGATCTCACACCGCAACAAAGACGATTAATGGAAGCCTTTGTCAGCCAGTCAGCGCTTGCCATTGAGCGCGTCCAATTTGCGGAGCAGGCGCGCCAGGCGCAGCTGCTTCAGGCAACGGAAAAATTGCAAACGGCTTTGCTCAATTCCATTTCGCATGATCTTCGCACACCGCTCGTTTCCATCACAGGCGCGCTCACCAGCCTCGATGAGCAATCTGAAAACCTTGATGATGAAAACCGCAAGAGTCTCATCGTTACAGCACGTGAAGAGGCAGATCGGTTGAATCGGCTTGTTGGCAACCTGTTATCGATGACTCGTATCGAGAGCGGCGCGATCAAACTCCACCTCGAACCTGGCGATATTCAGGATTTGATCGGAACCGCCCTCGATCAACTTGGCAGGCGCATCGCGCATCGCAAAGTACAGGTGGATGTGCCGGATGATTTCCCGCTCGTGCCCATGGACTTCACCTTGATGGTGCAGGTAATGGTCAACGTCCTGGAGAATGCCGTGAAATATTCGCCTGAATATTGTGCGATCGAAGTCTCTGCTGAATTATTGGATGAAAAGGCACGCCTCAAAATCGCGGACCGAGGGGAAGGCATCCCGCCCGATGACCTTTCACGCGTCTTCGACAAATTCTACCGAGTCCAACGCCCCGACAGTGTCAGCGGCACCGGGCTGGGGCTGTCCATCAGCAAGGGCATCGTCGAAGCGCACAACGGTAATATTCAAGCTCTCCGGCGCGAAGGCGGCGGCACGATCATCCAAATTGAATTACCATTGAAAACCACGGAATGAAACCATGACGGATACCGGTCAACGTGTGCTGGTTGTGGACGATGAAAACTCCATTCGGCGTTATTTGCGTGCCGCGTTGAGCGCACAGGGATTCATCGTACATGAAGCCGCGAGCGGGGAGGAAGCCTTAACCGCAGTTTTGCGCGATAGACCAGACATCATCATCCTGGATTTAGGTTTGCCCGATTTCGATGGCATCGAAGTCACACGGCGTTTGCGCGAGTGGTCGCAGACACCGATCATCATTCTGTCTGTCCGTGAAGCGGAAAATGACAAGATCGCCGCTCTCGATGCAGGCGCGGACGATTACCTTACCAAACCATTTGGAACCGGCGAACTCATGGCTCGAATGCGCGTCGTAATGCGGCGGTTGTCTGCCAAACCCGATGAGCCGATTTTGCAGGTTGATAATTTGAAAATGGATCTGTCGCGTCGTTTGGTGACCGTGGACGAAAAAGAAATTTCATTGACCCCAACTGAATACGATATTTTGCGTTTACTCATGCAAAACACGGGCAAAGTGCTCACGCACCGTCAATTGCTCAGACAAGTGTGGGGAACTGCCTATGAAAACGAAATGCACATTCTGCGGGTCAATATCAGCAATCTGCGCCGCAAGATCGAGCCCGACCCGGCGCGGCCGCAGTATTTGATCACCGAAGCAGGAGTGGGGTATCGTTTGCGAGTAGGTTCATTTTAGCGGGTGGATCGCTACTTCTCATCCGCAAGATGGAAACGGTGCAGAAAGCGATGGAAGATCGGCGCGATAAGAATACCGACCGAAGCCAAAAGGATAACCCCCGAATATATTGCATAAAAGGATGCAAAAATCTTCCCGGCGTTTGTCTTCATGGGATCGACCGGTCCCATGCCACCGAGGATCATGGATGCATTGAGAAGCGAGTCGATCCACGAGAGACCTTCAAGGAAGTGATACCCGAACATGCCAACGCCCAGCGAAAATGCCAGTAATATCAATCCAATCAAGCCATTGCGCCCAAGACGCTGGGCAAATACCTTTCGACTGGCTAATGGTTGTTTATGATGCTCGTACATTCAGCCTCCATTATATTTCCAATCCCAGAACCAGAAGGCGAGACCTTTGAACTCGCCCCATTTTTCGAAGCGTTTTTCGACTTCTTTGGCTGTGATGGGTTTGCCCTTATACCACTCATGCGAGACGAGTTTCAACGCCCATGAGTTAACCGGAATGAAATCCGAACGACCGAGGATCAACAGCAGGTTCGCCGCCGCATACGGACCGACTCCGTTGATGGTCATCAGTTCCTTGCGAAGTTCGAGCGTGGGCAGGG
This sequence comes from uncultured Chloroflexia bacterium, assembly GCA_963718215.1. Taxonomy (GTDB): domain Bacteria; phylum Chloroflexota; class Anaerolineae; order Anaerolineales; family Villigracilaceae; genus Defluviilinea. The sequence goes on along the minus strand of CAVQYK010000031.1, from coordinate 202,914 downwards.
AGGAGTGTTTGAGCGCTTCGAGATCGAACTTCCTGGAAGCAACGCGGACCGCAAGTTCATGGATTGCTGGCGCGCGGTAGCCGACGCGGATCTTCTCCTTGATGGTTTCCGGGTTGGAGGCGGCGATGGCTTCAGGGGTGGGGAAGGCCTTGGTTTGCGGCGCTTCGACCACGGGTTTCGATACACCCGTTGGGCTACTCAAGCCTCCGTTCATCGAAGCGCCAAATTCCTCCACCAGCCTCTTTGTCATGTTTTTGGTGGCTCCCCACAGGGTGTTGGTCGTGAAGATCGTTTTCACCACGTCCTCGAACAGGGTAGGGGAGCGAAGGACCCGGCCAAGAGCCTGTTTTTTGGCACGCGCCAGTTTCGGTTCCGCGCGTGAAGCGGCGTAGAAGGCGGAGAAGTCCATGTCGAGGCCGAACATCCAGGTGACCGCGTCCATCACTTCCTTTTGTTCAGCCTTGTTGAGCCTGTCCGTTTCGACATTGACGCCGTCCTTTCCGTCGCTCATCTTCAGTTCGATCACACGTCCTTTTGACAGGTGCAGGATGTACGATAACGTGTTCGTATTCTCATCATAAGAAAACGGCGCGAGTTGAAGCCATCCATGCGAGTTGAGGACGGATGTGAAGTTGAAAGGTTTGCGGGCGGGGAGATGAAGTGACGCAGTCATTTATTCGGAAATTGGGTCGTTCCGCACAAACGAGCGAATCATGAAGAAATTCATGACCAGCGCGGCAAGTATCATGACCGGAATGATGATGATCGGGAACAACCAGCGTTCCGTCCATTTGTTGATCTGCGCAGTATCTGGGTTGGCAGGATCGTAGATCACTTCCACCTGCTTCGCCGACTTTGTAGGCAGGCGGATCGGATGCATTATCGCCTTCGAATGTAAAGGTCTGGCCGTTTGCCTCGAATTCAATGACCGGCGAATACACACAGCACCCACTTTCGGAATCATTGCTTTCTTCAAGGCGTATCACTTTGCCGGTGGTCTTTTCCCCTTCACTGTCCAGCTTCCAACTCACATATCCTGCGTAGGCTCCCCACAAGCAAAAACCGGCGAAGAACAGGTTGAAGAATATCGTCCAGCACCCGATCTGCAGGCGGTTGGCAACCCCGCCAGCCTTTTCAACGGCATTGACAGCCTTGTCCACTGTACGTTCGTAGTTCTTTTCGAAGTTGTCCATGCTGCACCTTTAAAGTTGGATTGACGAACCCGTTACAACGAACGGTATAATCATAATGCAGAAAGGCATGAGATGATCAAACTTTATCGTGAAGAGCACAGTCCGATGGCCGACACGATCGAAGCCGAGTTCCGCGAAATGGTGCTTGGTTATGATCGTATGGTGGTTGAAGCGGACGAAGCCGCGCAATTATTCGGCGCAGAAATGCCGCTCCCTGTGATAACCAATAACGAAAGGATCGTCAGCGGTGAGGACATCCCTGCGTACATCAAAGAATTGGGAAAATTGATGCGCGATTGGCAGTTGTACCAGGGTGATTATTGTTACGTGGATGATGACGGGGAGACCTGCTGATCCGTGCTTCGCAGGGCAATGTTGACAAGCAACGGTTTTGCGATGCGGATGTAATCATCCAATTTCATGAAGATCGACCGGTCAAGGCGACCTGCGTTAAAAACGACCTCTTCATTTTCCCGGATCAACGGGTCAGCCAGGACTTGAAGCTGGTCGCTGAACGAAAAGGGCGGGATCGCCCCGATGACACATCCTGTCAGCGCTTCGGCTTTTTCGCGCGGTGCCACACCGATGCTTTTCGCGTTGAAATGACCTTTGATCGCATCCAGGTCCACACGGCAGTCACCGGGCACATTGGCGAGGCAGTAGATATTTTCCTTCCTGCTCATCCGCACCTGCACCACCATGGACTTGATCGCCTGCCCCAGCCGATTCCCGCGGATCTGTGTAATGAACTCCGTGCGGCCCTCGGGCTCGTGTTCGACGACGCGATAAACCGCGCCTTCGCGATCAAGAAGTTCTATTAGAAGGGCATGGGCATCGGGCATCGATGAGGTTATCCGCGCACGAAATAAATAATGGAGACGATCACGCCGATCGTTACCACCGTCCACCTCAGCGTGGACGGTTTGATCTTTCCCGCCAGTTTTCCGCCCAGCCAGCCGCCGATCAGCGCGCCAATGGCCATCACCAATGCCGCAGACCAGAGCACCTGCCCGGAGAACAGGAAGTAGATCGCGGCGGCGATATTGACCGAGAACGCCACCGCCTGCTTGAGGGCGTTCAGACGCGTGAGCGTGTCTTCGAGGGTCAGGCCCAGGGCCGAAAGCACGATCACGCTTAATCCCGCACCGAAATACCCGCCATAGACCGATGCCAGCGTGACGGGGAGCCAGGTTATTTTTTCCAACTGTGCACCCTGCCCTGCTGTCATCCGCCGCGTCAACCACGCACGGACAGGGTCCTGGATCGCCAGCAGACCGGAAGCCAGCAGAATAAGATAGGGGACCAGATCCCTGAATAGTTTTTCGCCTGTTTGTAAAAGAAGCCAGCCGCCAAGCAAACCGCCAACGATGCTGGCGGGAACGATCAACCACAGCCGGTCCTTCTGTCCTTTCAGGTCGTTCCATTGCGCCAATGTCCCGCCGAAATAGCCGGGACAGAGCGCCACAGTATTGGTCACATTCGCGGAAACAGCAGGCACGCCTAAAAAGGTAAGCGCCGGGAAGGTAATGAGCGTCCCGCCGCCGGCGATGGCGTTCACCCCTCCAGCCGCCAGCGCGGCGAAGGCAATCAGTACGTATTGGATCGGGGTCATGATATGGTGAATTCTCCTTTGATGCGATTATACCGTCACAGCCTCTTGCATTTCGGGCAGGCAAACTGTATAATGCCGGTTATTCAGAAGTAGTAAGCAATCGTCTCTCTGGCAGAAAAGAAGGTCATTGGCTGTAAGCCTTCGCAGAAAAAGGTTGCCGAAGTCGTCTGAATCAAGTGACGAAGAAAGGCGTTTGCCGAGTAGAACGATCACGGGTGCGCACCGTTACAGCGCAGGCTGATGATGGTCAGCCACAGAGTGTCCCGCGAGCCTTAAACGGCGAGTGCGGGAAATCGAGGTGGTACCGCGGAGCAAATGCTTCGTCCTCTCCCTGGACGAGGCGTTTTTGTTTAACTGGCGACTATGACCACATACTTCATCACCGGCGGATTGGGTTTTCTCGGGCAATATATCGTGAAGGCGATTCACGACCACGACCCGGGGGCTGAACTGCGCGTCCTCGTCCGCACACAGCGAAAGACGTTCCTCGGCATCGAGTTGCTGGACCGTATCCAATGGGTGCGCGGGGACCTGCTCCAGCCTGGGACGTATGCCAACTCCCTGCGCGGCGTGGACGTGGTCGTGCACAACGCGGCGATGGTGTCGTTCCGCAAATCGGAGGCGGAGGCAGTTTTCAGGTCCAATGTGAACGGGACGAGGAATCTGGCGGAAGCGGCGCGCGCGGCGGACTGTCCGAACTTCGTCTTCGTCAGTTCCATCTCCTCGGTCGGGTTCAACCCGCGCGGTCTGACCGATGAGACGATGTACCCGGACCTCGAGACCAAACGCCGCACCGACGCCTACGGCTACAGCAAACTGGTCAGCGAGGCGGAGCTGCGGGGGATGACGGGCGACATGCGCGTCGTCATCCTGAACCCGAGCGTGATCCTCGGTCCCGGCTCCGACCGCGTGGACATGGCGATGCGCGCCGCGAAGATCCTGCCGGTCATCCCGATGTTGCAGTACGTCAACAGCTTTGTGGATGTGCGGGACGCGGCGCAGGCTGTCGTCCTGGCGCTGACCCGCGGCGGGAACGGCGAGCGCTACATCGTCACCGCCTGGAACGAGGGCATGGTCGAATTCACGCGGACCGTCCTGCGGCTGGCTGGCAGGAAGGCGTGGGTCGTCCCGCTCTCAGGGCGGGGCGTGAAAGTGATGGACGTCTTCCTGTGGGCGCTGGACCTGGTGAAACTCAACCCCGGCATCCGCCGCCTCTCGGAGGTCAACGTGGACAAAGCCTGTTCGTACGAAAAGATCCGCCGCGAGATGGGCTGGGAACCCATGCTAACGCTGGAGCAGTCGATCCGGAATTCTTTCCCGGTTGGAAGATGAAAGAGTTGTCAAGTTCGTTTTGGAGGTTCAGAAATGAATCCACATAAGGTCATCCAGTCTCAATATCTTGCCGCACTGGCGATGCTAAAGCAGGTCATTGTTAAATGCCCGGAGGCATTATGGGATGCCCCGGGTGACAAATTCAAATTCTGGAGCAAGTCCTATCACGTGCTGTTCTATGTGCATTTATATCTTCAGAATGCCGAGAAGGATTTTGTACCCTGGGAAAAGCATCATGACCCTGATGGCGGAGTGCCATTCACAAAAGACGAAGTTCTGGAATATCTGGCTTTTGTCGAGAAACAGGTGATGGAGCACGTTCCCGTCACAGACCTGGAAGCAGAATCAGGCTTCCATTGGTACCCGGTCAGCAAACTGGAATTGCAATTTATCAACATCCGGCATGTCCAACAACACACCGGCGAATTATACGAATGCCTGGGAACCCGCGAGAATATCGAACTTCCCTGGATAGGTTACAGCAAAACACGCTCCGATCTCCCTTGAGATCGGAGTGGGCGACGGCGGCATGATGCCGCCTCGCCCGAAGGAGCGAGAATGACAAAAGAACTACCCAAAGCCTACGACTTCAAATCCACCGAGCCGCGCATCTATGCGATGTGGGAAACGGGCGGTTATTTCAAGCCGCACAACGACCCGAACAAACCGGGCTTCGACCCGAACATCGAGCCGTTCGTCATCGCCATCCCGCCGCCTAACGTGACCGGCGAACTGCACATCGGCCACTCCATGTTCGTCAGCATCGAAGACCTGATGATCCGCTACCACCGCATGAAGGGTTATTCCACGCTGTGGATCCCCGGTTCCGATCATGCGGGCATCGCCACACAGCTCATGGTGGAACGCGACATCCTCAAGAACGAGGAGGTGACGCGCGAAGAAATGGGACGCGAGGAATTCCTCAAACGCACCTGGGAATGGAAGCGCAAGTACGGTGGCATCATCACGAACCAGATCCGCCGCCTCGGTGCTTCCTGCGACTGGAGCCGTGAACGCTTCACCCTGGACGATGGGCTGAGCCGGGCAGTCCGAGAGGCCTTTGTCCACCTCTATGAAAAGGGACTGATCTACCGCGGACCGCGCCTGATCAACTGGTCGCCGGGACTCAAGACCGCCGTCTCTGACCTCGAGGTGGAATACGAGGAAGAGGATGCGACGCTGTACTATTTCAAGTACATGCTCAAACCGGAATCCAGAAGTTCTACTTCTGGCATTTCCGAAGCAGAGCTTCGGGATTCCGATTTCATCCCTGTGGCAACCATCCGTCCCGAAACCATCCTTGGCGACACGGCGGTGGCTGTTCACCCTGACGATGAGCGCTACAAGAAATTCATCGGCAAATCTGTCATTGTGCCCATCCTCGGGCGCGAGATCCCTGTGATCGCGGACGAATACGTCAGCATGGAGTTTGGCACCGGCGCGCTCAAGATCACGCCCGGTCACGACCCGAACGACTATGCCATCGCGCACCGTCACGGCCTGCCCATCATCTCCATGCTCGACAAGGAGGCAAAGGTCAACGAGAACGGCGGAAAATATCAGGGTCATGGACCGGTTCGAGGCGAGGAAACAGCTTTGGGCGGATATGAAAGAGGCGGGTCTCGTCATCAAGACCGAGCCGTACCGCACCACCATCCCGCGTTCCCAGCGCGGCGGGGAGATCGTCGAGCCGATGATCTCCGAGCAGTGGTTCGTACAGATCGAGCCGCTGGCGAAAGCCGCGCTCGAAGCCGTGAAGGACGGGCGCATCAAGATCGTGCCCGAGCGTTTCGAGAAGACCTACTACAACTGGATGGAAAACATCAAAGACTGGTGCATCAGCCGTCAGTTGTGGTGGGGACATCGCATCCCGGTCTGGTACTGCCCCGACGGGCACATGACCGTGCACGCGCGAAGACCCGACCGAGTGCGGTACCTGCGGCTCGAAGGACATCCGCCAGGATGAGGACGTGCTCGACACATGGTTCTCTTCCGGCTTGTGGCCCTTCTCCACGCTTGGCTGGCCCGATGAAACGCCCGACTACAAATATTTCTACCCCACCTCCTACATGGAGACGGGTTACGACATCCTGTTCTTCTGGGTGGCGCGCATGATCATGAGCGGACTGGAGTACACCGGCAAGATCCCGTTCCACACCGTGTACCTGCACGGACTGGTGCGCGACGAGATCGGGCGCAAGATGTCGAAGACGACCGGCAACGTGATCGACCCGCTGGATGTGATGGACCAATTCGGCACGGATGCGCTTCGCTTCACGCTGTTGGTTGGCTCCACCCCCGGAAATGATACCAATGTCGGGCTTAAGAAAGTGGAGTCGAACCGCAACTTCGCCAATAAGCTATGGAATGTGGGAAGGTTTGTGATAAGTGCAGTGTCAAGTGTCACGTCTCAGGTATCAGGCACTGATAACCGATCACTGAGCACTGATAACTGGACTCTGGCCGATTCCTGGATCTGGGCGAAGATGCAGCAGCTCATCCGCGATGTGGAGCGTCAGTTCCAGAACTTCCAATACGGGCAGGCCGGTCAGCAGATCTACGACTTCATCTGGTCCGATTTCGCGGACTGGTACGTGGAGATCGCCAAACTGGAACTGGCCTCATCCCCTGAAGGGGATGCTTCGCGGGGCGGTCCACGCGCTGCCCGTGCCGCGGATACCCTCGCCCGCGTCTTCGACATAAGCCTGCGCCTGCTGCATCCCTTCACACCGTTCGTGACCGAGGAACTCTGGGGTCACCTGCGCGGTGCCATATTGGAGTCGTCCCTGAAGGATGTGGCAAAGGACTGGCCTACGGCTTTGATCGTTGCGAAATGGCCCGAACCGCGCGAAATCGAAGGCTGGGAGGCGGATCGCACAGCGGATTTTGAGTTGATCCAGGAGATCGTGCGTTCCATCCGCAACCTGCGCGCGGAGAAGGGTGTGGCTCCATCCAAGAAGATCGCCGCCAGTATCTCGGCGGGTACAAAGACCGCTCTTTTGCGTGAACAAGCCGGGGTCCTTGCCTCGCTTGCGGGTTTGAACGAAGCGGAATTGACCATTGCAGAGTCCCTGCCCGATAAACCTAAGGATTCCGTCGCGCTTGTGGTCGGCATGGCGGAAATTTACATTCCGCTGGCTGGCATGGTGGACCTCGCCGAGGAAAAGTCCCGTCTCGAGAAGGAACTCAAAGAGACCGAGTCCCACATCGAGCGGCTTGAGAAACTGCTCTCCAGCGATTTTGCGAACAAAGCTCCCGCACCGGTTGTCCAGAAGGAACGCGATAAACTCGCCGCGTACAAGGAAACAGCAGAGAAGATCAAGGCGCAGTTGAAGTAAGATCAAGCAGGTCACGTTTGAAACGTGACCTGCTTTTTTTCATCCGTCCCCGAGAGGGGTCTCCTCCTTTCAACTGCTGATAAAATTGAGAACAATTCCCTCTACAAGGAGACCTCATGGCAAAACCCGAAAAGAAACTACAGGAACTCAAGACCCGCCTGCTCGAAGTGGGCGACCTCAACCATATCAACGCCCTGCTCGAATGGGACCAGTCCACGTACATGCCGCCCGGCGGCGCCGAGGCGCGCGGACGCCAGTCCGCGCGGCTGGCGCAGATGGCGCAGGAAAAGTTCATCGACAAGAAGATCGGCAAACTGCTCGATGACCTGCGTCCGTACGAGGAAAGCCTGCCCTACGAGTCGGACGACGCCAGCCTGATCCGCGTCACCCGCCGCGAATACGAACGTGCCCTCAGGGTACCGCCCAAATTCATCGGTGAGTTGAACGAGCATGGCACCAAAGGCTACCAGGATTGGACGGAGGCGCGTCCCGCCAATGACTTCGGCAAGGTGCGCGGCAACCTTGAAAAGACACTCGACCTCAGCCGCAAACTGGCGGATTTCTTCCCCGGCTACGAACACATCGCCGATCCGCTGATCGACTTTGCCGATTACGGCATGAAGGCATCCAGCATCCGCGCCTTGTTTGCCGACCTGCGCGATCAACTCGTGCCCATCGTGCGTGCCATCACGTCACAACCGCCTGCGGATAATTCCGTGCTTCTCAAACACTACCCCGAGGCCGACCAACTGGCGTTCGGCACGGAAGTGGTCAAACAACTTGGTTACGACTTCAATCGCGGCCGCATCGACAAGACCCATCATCCCTTCATGACCAAGTTCTCGCTCGGCGACGTGCGCATCACCACGCGCGTCAAGGAAAACGACTTCGGCGAATGTCTTTTCAGCAACATGCATGAAGCAGGTCACGCCATGTATGAGCAGGGCATCGATATGTCGTATGAGGGGATGCCCCTCGGAGGCGGAACAAGCGCGGGTGTGCATGAATCGCAGTCCAGGCTTTGGGAAAACATCGTCGGCAGGAGTCATGGCTTCTGGGAGTACATGTATCCCAAACTCCAGGCAAAATTCCCTGAACAACTCAAGGATGTCTCACTCGATACATTCTACGCCGCCATCAACAAGGTCGAGAAATCGCTCATCCGCACCGATGCGGACGAGGTCACATACAACCTGCATGTGATGCTGCGCTTCGACTTCGAACTGCAACTGCTTGAAGGGACGCTCTCGATCCGCGACCTGCCCGAAGCCTGGCACGAACGCTTCGAACATGACTTTGGGATTGTCCCGCCCAACGACAGCGACGGCGTCTTGCAGGATGTGCATTGGTATGCGGGCGTCATCGGCGGTTCGTTCCAGGGATACACGCTTGGCAACATCCTTTCGGCGCAGTTCTACAACGCGGCGCTCAAGGCGCATCCCTCGATCCCTGATGAGATGAAGCAGGGCAGGTTCGACACATTGCATGGCTGGCTGCGCGAGAACATTTACCGTCACGGAAGCAAGTTCACCGCTCCTGAGATCCTCGAACGCGCCAGCGGTTCTGCCCTGGCCATCGAACCTTATATCAATTATCTTAAAACCAAATACGGCGCGCTATACACGCTGTAAATGTTATAATAGTCACAATTGAATATTTACCTTCGGGGCAGGGTGCAATTCCCGATCGGTGGTACAGCCCACGAGCATATGGACTCAGGAAGCTTGCTTCCGCAATTACGCCAGCAAGCTGGCTGACTCCAAAAAGCATGATCCGGTGGAACTCCGGGGCCGACAGTTATAGTCTGGATAAAAGAAGGAGATAGGCTCTATGCGAGTCTGATTTGACTGTCCCGAGAACGCACTGCGTGTTTTCGGGATTTTTTGGACAGCAACGCGGCTCAGACTTAACCGAGTCCTGATTCTGCGCCCCGGAGATTCGTCTCACGAGGCTTTTTTTGTTCGTAGGGACGGGGTCTCCCCGCCCTAGTAAAGGGCGAGAGGACCTCGCCCCTACAAAATATCATGATCAAACGCATCACCCCCATCCTCCTCTCCTCCCTCGCCTTCCTGCTCGCCTGGCACCTCTTCACGCGCTACAGCGGCATCCCGAACTTCATCCTGCCATCCCCGCTCAGCGTGTGGACGCGTTTCCTTAAAGCTCTCAATGATGGGAGCCTGATCTATCACACAGGCATCACGTTGCTTGAGATCGTGCTTGGGCTTTTGGCGGGCGTCTCGTTTGCAACTGTTGTGGGATATATCCTTGCCAAATCGCGTTCATTGGAAAAGGTCCTGTCGCCGTATATCGTGGCGAGCCAGGCGATTCCGATCATTGCCATCGCGCCGCTGCTGGTCATCTGGCTGGGGGATGGGATCCTCTCGAAGGTGGTCATCTGCGCCTTGATCGTGTTCTTCCCAGTGCTGGTGAATACGATTGTGGGCGTGAGGGCTGTGCCGACGGCACTATACGACCTGATGAATTCCCTGCATGCTTCACGCGCGCGCAGATCCTATGGAAAGTGGAAGTGCCTGCATCATTACCCGTCTTCCTCGGCGGCTTGCGGATCGGCGCGACGCTTCGGTGATCGGCGCGATCGTGGGCGAACTGGTGGATGCGGAGGAAGGTCTCGGCTTTTTGTTGCAGTTGGGCGACTTCCAATACGATACGCCGATGGTCTTCGTGGCGGTGTTCACGTTGATCGCACTGGCGCTGGCGCTCTACGGAGTTGTGAGGTTGTTGGAGGTCAGGTTTTTGAAGTGGCTAAATTAATGTCATTGCGAGCCCGAGCGGAGCGAGTGGCGAAGCAATCCCCAACTTGACGAGGAGACATCGTCCTCGAAGGGGATTGCTTCAGGCGGATGAACACCGCCCTCGCAATGACATAGAAAAAGGAGTTTCCATGTTTCGTAAAATCGTTTTACTCATGTTTGGGATGGCAATCGCTTTATCGGCGTGCGGCAGGTCCGAGGTCCAGAATGAAGCGGGCGCGTTGACGAAGATCAGCCTGCCGCTGGGATTCATCCCCAACATCCAGTTCGCGCCGCTGTATGTCGCCGTCGAAAAGGGCTTTTTCCGCGAGGCGGGATTCGATGTTGAGTTCGATTACAAGCGCGAGACCGACGGCGTGGCGCTGGTGGGCGCGGGCGAACTGCCGTTCGCAGTGGTTTCGGGCGAGCAGGTTCTGCTGGCGCGCGCGCAGGGACTGCCCGTGACGTACGTGGCGGCGTGGTACCAGCAGTATCCCGTGTCGGTGGTGGCGAAGAGCGAGGCGGGGGTGCTCATCCCGCAGGATCTGAAGGGACGCAAGATCGGCTTGCCCGGTCTGTTCGGCGCGAATTATATCGGCTTGCGGGCGTTGTTGAACGCAGGCAAATTGACCGAAGCGGACGTGACGCTGGACTCCATCGGCTTCAACCAGGTGGAGACGATGGCGGCGGGGACCCAGGACATCGTCGTCGGGTACACAGCCAATGAGCCGATCCAACTGCGCTCGCGCGGCATCGCCGTGACCGAGCTCCGCGTGGCGGATTACGTGCAACTCGCGGCGAACGGTATTCTCACCAGTGAGAAGTTCCTTGCGGAAAATCCCGACATGGTGCGGGCGTTCGTCGGCGCGTTCGTCAAGGGCATGGAATACTCGATCGCAAACCCCGATGAAGCATTCACGTTGAGCGAATCATACATCCCCAATTTTGCCGATCTCGATGCGGATGTGCAAAAGCAGGTGCTTGCCATATCCATGGAACAATGGCAGGGGGAGCGTCTCGGCTATGCAAACCCGCAAGCCTGGGAGAACATGCAGGACGTCCTGCTGGACATGGGCTTGCTCGCCGAAAAACTGGATTTGAGCAAGGCGTTCACGAATGAGTTCATACCGTAACGATTTGCCACAGAGACACAGGGACACAGAGAAAAAAAGAAGCTCTGAGTCTCCGTGACTCTGTGGCTAAGGAATTATGAGTCACACTCCCATCCTCACCATCCGCAACCTGACCACCGTCTTCCCCGACGAAAACGGCGGCTTGCGCGCGCTGCGGGATGTCACGTTCGATGTGCATCCGCGCGAGTTCATCTGCGTGCTCGGTCCCTCGGGTTCGGGCAAGACGACCCTCCTGCGCATCCTTGCGGGTCTCATCCAGCCGACATCTGGTTCGTTCACCTTCGGTCACGGCGAACAGCCAAGCATTGGCATGGTCTTCCAGCAGGCGACCCTCATGCCCTGGCGCACCGTGACCGAGAACATCAAACTTCCGCTCGAGATAAAGAACGTGGATGATGCGACCGCCCGCGCCAAAACGCAGGAGATGATCGAACTGGTCGGATTGCAGGGATTCGAAGACTCGCTCCCGCGCGACCTCTCCGGCGGGATGGCACAGCGCGTGGCGATCGCGCGGGCGCTCATCCATGACCCCGACCTGCTCCTGCTCGATGAACCTTTCGGCTCGCTGGATGCCCTCACCCGCGAACGCATGTGGACGGAACTCTCGCGCATCTGGCAGGCGCGCCAAAAGACGGTCATCATGGTGACGCATTCGATCAACGAGTCGTTGTTTCTGGCCGATCGTGTCCTTGTGCTGACCCAACGTCCCGGCAGTGTAAAACTGGACATGAAAGTAGACCTGCCCCGCCCACGTGAGGATGAAATGCGCTACACAGCCCATTTTGGCAAACTGGCTAGAAAACTCAAAGAGACGATTGGTTGATCAATCGGGATGCACAAACAAATGTGTATCCCGATTTTTTTATGCAGGTGTATACTCGTCTCATGTTAACCAGAATAAAAGATCTTCTGATCGGCCCTCGGCTTCCCACCCGTCAACTTCACGAGAAAAAACTGAATAAGATCCGAGCGCTGGCGCGCCTGTTCATCTACCTGCGCGTGCTTGAGCAATTCATCTGGGTCGGGACGGATGGGTTGCGAAACCATGCTTTTCAACGCACTTGATAGGGCACTTCAGTGATGACGATCCCGCGCTTGTTCAACAAGGCAAAGCGCAGCCAGTACGCCGTCTGGGTATGGAGCAGGTTATGCCACCAATGCTTTGGAATGAACTGCGGCACCACGATCGTCATACGCTCGTTGTATTGTAGGATCTTGCACAGTTCATCCACGTATTCCAGAAAAGGTTCCAAAAAGGTGCGATATGGGGATTCGATGACAACCAGGCGCACGCCTTTGCCCCACAGACTCCACTTGTATTCCAGAGCCGACCTCTGTTCCTGATCCATGGAGACATATACCGCCGTCACATCATCGGACAACGACAGCGCGTAATCCAGTGCGTCCAGCGTGCCGCGATGGATCGTGGAGACGGGGATCAGCACACGGTGTCGTTTGGAAGGAGGCGGCTCGCCATATTTCTCAAGGGAGAGGTCCTGGGCAAGGTTTTTATAATGCCTGTGAACGTAAAAGAAGCTGATCACCACTGTGGGAAGGAGCAAGACAATGATCCATGCACCGTCCACGAATTTTGTGACGGCAAAGATCAATGTCACAATGGCGGTTGTCACCGCGCCAAGACTGTTAATGACCAGTTTCCAGCGCCAGCCCTGACTGTCGAGAGGAGCCGCTTCGTCTTTGATCGCCGAATCGGGGACAGGATGACCCGCCCTCCACCAATGACGCGCCATCCCTGCCTGTGAGAGGGTGAAGGAAAGAAATACGCCCACCGCCCAAAGCGGGATGAGAGCGGTCACACTGGCATTGAAGAGAATGATGAGAAAGGATGCAATCGCCGCCAGACTAACGATGCCGCGTGAAAAAACCAGACGGCTTCCGCGATATGCCAATTGACTGGGCATATATCCATCTTCGGCAATAATGGCGCTTAAACTTGGGAAACCTGCAAAGGCTGTATTCGTTGCCAATACCAATATGATGGTCGTTGCGATGATCGTGCCGAGATAAAGCACCCCGCGATTCCCGAAGGCGGTACGGGCAAGTTGGGAAATAACCGTTTCAGATTCAGAGGGGGTCGCGCCGATCACGCCAAGCAAATAGACGATGCCGACAAAGAGCGTGCCAAGAATGGCAGACATCCATATCATGGTCACCGCAGCGTTGTGGGCGCGCGGTTCCTTGAAGGATTTCACGCCGTTCGAAATGCACTCAACGCCTGTGAGGGCAGTCGTCCCGTTGGAAAAGGCGCGGAGCAGAAGGAACAGGGTCAACGGTTCGGTATGAAGCGTCTCCACATGAGGCGGGTCAATGACCATACCGAGAGTCCCGCTCAAATAGCGGATGTATCCAACTGCCACCGTGAGCACAGTCATCAACAGAAAAAAGTACGTCGGCGCGGCAAACACTTTTCCAGATTCCTTCACGCCGCGCAGGTTGGCGACGGCGATCAACACCAGAAAGACAACCGAAAGGAGCACACGATAGGGAAAGAGAAAGGGGAACGCAGAGACGATCTGCGCGACGCCAGAGGAAATTGCCACCGCCGCGAGCAGGATGTAATCCATCATCAACGCCGCGCCTGCCACCAACGCGGCAGTTGTTCCGAGGTTTTCCTTTACAACCGTGTACGCGCCGCCGCCGCTCGGGTAGGCATGGATGGTCTGTTGATAGGAGATCGTGACGATGGCAAGCAACACTGTGATGATGAGTGAAATGGGAAAGGCATACCCAAATGCCTGTGCCCCCGCCGCGGCAAGGATCACAAGCGTTTCCTGCGGAGCGTATGCAATGGACGACAACGCATCCGCACCGAAGACCGCCAGCCCCACTTTTTTGCTAATGGTCTGATGAGGGGCGTCAGCAGTGGGGAGTGGGTTCCCGATCAGCCAGGTGCGCCACGAACGTTCCGGCATGTAACCGGCGACCCGTTTTTGGCTCAAAAATCCCCCGTTATGACTGGAAGCATCCTCTTCAGTGGGTTCATCCATGCTCCTATTGTAGTCCATCCAATGCCAGATTTAACAACAGGAAATTCCCTCACCAAGGCTTTCTTAAAGTCATAAAAAGTGGGGTGAAAAGGTCATTTTTGATGTGGGTAGTCTATATGCCCATCTGCAAGATTTGAAGGATAGGCAGAAGCCAAGAGGCATACGATATCCGCTGGTTGCAATTCTGGTTATGATTGTGATAGCAAAACTGTGCGGAGAAGATATACCGAGCAGGATTGCGGATGATGTGACCGCTGTCTAAGAGGAACTCGAACCGGGGGAGGCAGATGCGGTGCATGAGAGGTGGAACCGTCTCTTTCCGGATATCCCGCTGGCGGTGGTGCAGTCGCCCTATCGCTCGATCATCCACCCGATCATTGATTTTCTCGACGAGACCGACAGGCAACACAATGACGGGCAGTTGGCAGCTGTGATCCTGCCAGAATTTGTGCCCGCCAAATGGTGGCAGGGACTGTTGCACAACCAGACGGCCTGGCTTCTCAAGGCGGCCATGTTGTATCGAAGACGCAATTTCGGTTTTCAGCAAATCATTATCGATGTCCCCTATCATTTGCGGAAGTAAATCTTTTATTTTGCCAATAAAGTTTGTAACAATTTTTCTGTCGCCCCCGCCACTTCATCCACCGCCCTCTCGAACGCCTCCTCATTGACCCTGGAAGGTTTGCGATACCCGCTGATCTTCCTCACGTACTGCAACGCCGCGGCACGGATCTCCTCCTCCGTGGCGGGGACTTCGGCATTGCGTAGTGTTTTGATGCTTCGGCACATAAAATACTCCTAAACCTTCGGCAGATCCAACAATAAGACTTCCGCCAGCAGGCGCGGATTGACGTTCTTTTCCATTTGTTCGAGAGCATTTTCGAGATTTCCCACCACTTTCCGCGCGGCGGACAGGTCCAACTGCCCGGCGAGGCCTTCGATCTCCACGTTGCGGTCCACGTTGACGAGCGGAGTCTCCGCCTGGGCGGTCCTCAGCATCACATCGCGCCAGTACGAGAGCCAGAACAGGATCGCCTGCCGCATGGAGTCCTTGTCCCTGGAGAGTTTATCGGCGTAGGCGAATTTTTCCACGCGCGAGGCGGGGAGCAGGGTCAGCAGGTCGTTCAGGCGTTCCTCGCGTTTGTCGAGCAGGGACTCGTCCTCCACCAACCGCCGCGCATAACCGGGACGCCCGCCGGAGATGTGCGCGATCAATTTTGCCCGCCCGCTTTCCACGCCTCTACTTTCCAGGTATTTTTTTATTCCTTCAATGGACAACGGTCTTAATCGCAGGACTTCGCATCGAGAAACGATGGTCGGCAGAAGCTGCTCCGGGTTGTCGGCAGTCAGGATCAAGACCGCATACGAGGGCGCTTCTTCGAGGGTCTTCAACAGGGCATTGGCAGCGTTATCGTTCGCTTCCTGGAAGCGCAGGAACAAAGCCACGCGATATTTGGATTGGTACGGTTTGAGCATCAAATGTCTTTGGCGCGAATTTGCGGATCTGGATCCATTTTCGGAAATTGTCCCACCTTCGGAGTCTTCTGCCTGGATGACGGTCAAGTCCGCGTGCTGCATGGCTTCGATCTGTTTGCAGTCGCGGCACGTTCCGCAGGGGATGCCCGGCTCGGCGGGAGTCGTGCAGTTCAAGGCTTGGGCGAAACGCAAAGCCAGTGTGCGGCGGCCCAGCCCGGGAGGTCCACAGAAGAGATACGCATGGCGCATCGTCCCGTGGATGACATGCTTCTTCAACATGTCCACAGCCCACTCGTGACCGATCAAGTCCCAATTGTTATTCATCAATTCCAATCATAATCGTAAACTTGTGCTGAGCAAAGTCGAAGCATCGTCAATCGTAAATCGTCAACTCTTGCATGATTTGCCAGGCAAATCACACGCAAGTGCAGGTGTCGCAACTATTCCTGTCCCGCCCGTCAACCGCAAAAAGGAATCAAACCGTTCGGGATGCACGCGTCCATCCTTCACAGCGGCGAGCACCGCGCAATTCGGCTCGTGCGTGTGCGTGCAATCGCTGAATTGGCAATCCTGCACAAGGCCGCGCAGTTCGGGGAAGTATGCTTCCATCTCCACCGCTTCCGTATCCCACAACGCCAGCGATTTCCAGCCGGGCGTATCGGCCACATAACCGCCGCCGACCAACGGGAACATCTGGCGCGTCACGGTCGTGTGCCTGCCCTTGTTCATCGCCGTGCTGATCTCGTTCACGGCAAGTCCAAGTCCCGGTTGGATCGCGTTGAGCAGGGATGATTTGCCAGCGCCGCTCGGTCCCGCCAGCGCCGAGATCTTATTCTTCAATGTGTCATGCAATTCATCGACCCCCACGCCGGTCCTGGTCGAAGTGTAGATCACGCGATAACCGATCGGTTCATACAATCCAAAAAGTTCTTTTGCATTTTCAACGAGATCGATCTTATTGGCCACAATGACCGCAGGCACGCGTTGCTTTTCCGTGATGACGAGGAAACGGTCCAGCATTCTTAATTTCGGATTCGGATGCGCGCACGCGAACACGAAGACAGCCTGGTCGGCATTTGCCAGCAGGACCTGCTGATACTCTCCCTGGGGTCTCGGGTCGAGCCTGACGATGGCCTGCTTGCGCTCTTCGACCTCTTCGATCACCCCGCTCTTATCCTCCAACACCGTGACCCGCACCCTATCCCCAAGGGCGGCGATGTCACCTGTTGCCTTTCCCTGTTTCAACTTGCCGCGCAGTTGACAAACTACAAAGCCCGGCTGGCTCGCCGTGGCGCCGTGGCGACATCTCCACAGTAAAGAAACCAGACTGGGCTTTGATGATCAGACCTTGAAGTGTTGATTCGTTCGTCAAATATTCATCCTGCTCCAGCCGCCGTCCACGGCGGCGTTCTTGCATTGGTGAAATCCAGCGCCGTGGACAGCGCTGGGAGCATATTTTTACGGTTCCGGCGTTTCCGTCGGGATGCCGCCAAGAGGCGTCGGTGTTTTCGTCACGCCAAAGTTGGATTCGAACCAGTAGAAGGTCCGTGGTGTGCCGTAATAATAGGTTTCCACGATCCTTTTGAAGACCGGCGCGGCGTAATCGGAGCCTTCGCCGATATTCTCAAGGACGACCGCAATGGCGATATCCGGCAGGCCGGTATTCTCGCTTGCCATCGTATATCCTGCGAACCAGGCGTGCGGCAGGCCGCTGCCAGATTCGGCTGTCCCTGTCTTCCCGGCAACGGGAATATCCAGACCGCGCAGCCTGAAATAGGCCGTGCCGCCGGGTCTTTGACCACATCGATCATCGCATTTTTGATCAGTTCCATGCGGAAAGGCTGGATCGGCAGGGTGCCGCGCGCTTCAGGCTTGAACACCTGAACGGCCGGACCGCCGTCCACCGGTTCGATCCGCTCCACCAGTTGCGGACGGTGCAAGGTGCCGCCGTTCGCCAGCGCCGCAATGAAGGATGCCACCTGCAACGGCGTGACCAGCACATCACCCTGCCCGATGGATTGGTTCACCATGTCGATATCGGTGGGCGGGTCGGTGATCTGACCCGACGCTTCAGCGATCTGCCCGATGCCGGTCGGCTGACCCAGGCCAAAGGCACGCGCCATGTTGGCAATGTCGTTGGGACGGTTGTTCAGGTAAAGGTTGTAGCCAATATCCCAGAAGAGCGGATTACAGGAGCGCATCAATCCTTCAGAGATCGTGAGCAAACCTGAAGGCACACTGTCAGTGGTGTTACATTCCCGACCTGACGCCAGCCTGTCCTGGCAGTGCTGCCACGTCCAGTCATGGCGGACCGTATCGGGCAGGCGCGTCCAGTCATATTGACAATCATAGGTCGTCGCAGGCTCGTACAATCCGCTTTCCATGCCCGCCGCCATCGTGATGATCTTGAACACCGAACCGAGCGGATACTGTCCCTGTGCGGCGCGGTTGAGCAGCGGACGGTCGGTGCGCTGGAATAATTCAGCGATCAATGCCTGACTATTCGGGTTGTTCGGCTCAAAAACGTTCGAGTCGAAGCCGGGCGAGGATGCCATGGCAAGCACGCGTCCGGTATCCACTTCAATGACCACCGCCGCGCCGTTGAAGCCTTTGATCGCCTGTTGGGCATAATACTGGAGGTTGTCGTCAATGGTCAGGTAGACGGAGTCGGCAGGTTCCGGTGCGCTTTCACCTACGCGCGTCACGATCTGGCCTGTGGACGGGCTGACCACGTACAAGGTGCCGCCATGTACGCCTGCAAGGTAATCCTCCGCCCAGTTCTCGATCCCGCTTGCCCCGACCCTCTCATCCCCCCGGTAACCAAGGCGTCGATATTCTTCCAGGTCTTCCTCCGAAATGAACTGGGTGTACCCTACAACGTTGGAACTGGTACCCTGGTCGAAATAGAAGCGTGAATTGTACTGGACCCATTGCAGACCAGCCGGGTACACGCTTCGGATTCGTTCCGATTCCTGTTCTGAGGCTTCGCACAGCGGAATCGGGAAGAATGCCGGGGTGTTGGCGATCTGATTCGCCAGGTCCTCCATGCCGATGCCGCACAGCCTCCAGACTTCGGAAAGCAAAGTTGAAAGGCTGTCTTCGGTGACGTTGCCCGGAATGATGCTGAAAGCAAAGGCATCCGTCTGTGCCGCAACTACATCACCGTCTTTGTCATAGATATTGCCGCGTGAAGGGATGCTGTAATCCATGCGCAGGACATTGCCGCCCGCCAGCTCCGGGAGGATAAGCGATTCGTCCCATTGCAGTTTCCACTCGCCGTTCTCCAGCACGAAACGCGCGACGATATCACGCTGGATATCGCCGACCAGCGCTGTGCGATAGGTCACCTTGTAGGCGATCTCCGCGGCGTAGGGGTTCACCAGGGAGGAAAGCAATTCATAATCGAACGAACCAGCGCTCATCTGGTTCAATGCGTCACGGTTACGTTTGGCGAAATCTTCGAGCGGGACCGCGTCCTGGGTCACTTTGCTGATCAGGCTGTACATGGTGTTGTAATCATCCACCTTGTAGGCTTCAAGGTAGGCTGTCAGCGTCAAATTCGGGTCCGGGGCAGAGACCACGGTCACGGCGGGAGGCGGCAGAGGGGTGTCGGTCACAGCGACAGGGAGAATGCCATTGCCGCCTGAACCGCAGGCGCTCAGGAATGTCATGATGACAATAAGATTTAACCAGCGGGAAAATTTCATTCTTTGCCTTTCAAAATTTTGGAATCAGGGAGCTCGCTCCCGGTATTCGCCAGCATACCCTTCGGGGCACTTAGCTGGCTGAGTCCAAATACTTGTTGTAAACCGGACAATCATATTCCAACAATTTCTGACAATTCTGCGGCACATCTGCATTCGGCTGAACATCCATTCTGCGCATCATCCTGACAACGTGGCACAACGGCAGATCCCATCACACTGGCGTAGCAACCGTCCATGCTGGCAACGGGACGGAATCCAGAATGCTGGATCGCATACGCTCCCGCCTTGTCGAGCGGGTCGCCGGTGGCAACGTAGGATTGGATCTCCTCATCCGAGTAATGGCGCATGGGCACGTCGGTGACGCAGAGGTCGGTCAGGAGGAGACTGTCGCTCGTTCGAAGCAGGGCAACTCCGGTGTAGACTTGATGCGTGCGTCCGCGCAGGCGGGTCAACATGGCTGTCGCTTCCGCATCCATCTCTGGGCTTGCCAAGGATGTCCGAACCATCCACTACAGTTGTATCTGCCGCGAGGATGAGCTGGTCCGCATCCGCTTTGACCGCGCGCGCTTTTGTTTCGGCAAGCCTTAAGACGTACTCGGCAGGTGATTCGTTCTCATACTGGCTTTCGTCCACATCGGCAACGGAAACAATGAACTCCCAGCCGGCGAGTGCGAGTAATTGACGGCGGCGCGGTGAATTGGATGCAAGGATGAGGGTCACGGGTGAAGATTCTATCACAGGCGACTTAAGCAAAAGTGAGTTTGCAATTCGGTGGTACACGTTGTACAATGACAAAAATTTGTCTGGTCATGGAGGCGGCTGTGAAGGAACTTGAGGAGCGAATCCTGCGGGATGGTCAGGTGCTGGGCGGGGGAATTTTGAAGGTGGATAGTTTCGTGAATCATCAGGTGGACCCCTTGTTGATGGATGCCTGCGGCAGGGAGTTTGCGCGGCTCTTCGCTTCGGTCGGGGCGACGAAGGTGCTGACTGCCGAGATCTCGGGCATTGCCCCCGCCGTGACAACGGCGATCCATCTCGGTCTGCCGGTGGTGTACGCGCGCAAGCACAAACCGATCACGATGCCCGACCAGGTGTACCTGACCCTCGCCCCATCCCACACGAAGGGACGCATGGTGGAGTTGATCGTCTCGCCGGAATACCTGGCGAACGGCGAAAAGGTCCTCATCATTGACGACTTCCTCGCCAGCGGTCAGACCATCCTCGGGCTGGCGCGCCTGGCGGAGGCTTCCGGGTCGCATATCGTCGGCATCGGGGCGTTGATCGAGAAGCTCTTCGAAGGCGGACGCGCGGCGCTCAAATCGCTCGGGGTGCCGATCCATTCGCTGGCGTGCATCACTTCGATGGAAAGCGACAAGATCGTGTTCGGGGAACCGGCATAATTTGGAATCCAGAAGCTTGCTTCTGGAACTTTCGACAGCAAGCTGTCGGACTCCAAGACATGCGTAATCTTCTCCGGCTCCTTGCCCCTCTCATCGGCTGGATATTTGAATACATGAGTTTTGCCATCCCTGTAAAACGCCTGCGCGAGACGGATTCCCTGATGGCGTTCCGTCACCCGAAGCCGTCGTACCCCTTCCACATTCTGCTCGTGCCGAAGAAGACGATCGCTTCCTTCCTGGACCTTGAGCCTGGTTCAGCGTTCCTGACGGATCTAACCGCTGCCGTGCAAAGCCTGGTGGAGGAGTATCAACTCCCAGCCTGGCGGTTGATCGTCAACGGCGGGGAGAACCAGGATTTCCCGCAGTTGCATTTCCACTTAATTTCAGAGGGTATTACAAACGAGGATGGACGAAGCTAGACGAGTGAGAGGAATACTTTGGGAAGATGCACTTTGTGTATTGTCTGTGCCGTATCCATACGCAAAGATTTGATTGTTTGGCAAGCGATGATATTCCTCTCAAAAAGCCTTCGACTTCTGTATCAACCTTTTCAACAAAACGTCGGCATTGACAACTTCCACCGAACAAGTCTCCTGTTTATCAGTTCTTATTTCATGACCCAAACCTGCTTATAACAGGAGCCGATTAACGCTATAATCCTCCCCATGCAGTTCCTTGCGTCGTTGTTGACCAACCTGCCCTACCTTAACCCCCTCCCGCTGGCGGGGTGGCTGGTCTGGCTGGGATTGGCGGGTTTGCTGGGATTGGCGCTTTACAACTGGCGGGGGTATCAAACGGGATGGAACAGCCGCGCCTGGGGATATATCGCTGTCCTGGCTGTGGCCTCGGTCGTGGCATCCCTTTTCTTTGGCTTGAAGTTCACCGGCTCATCCCTGCCCGTGCCTGGTCTGCCCGAGGAACCGCCCGGCTCCACGCTGATGCTTTTCTCCGCCATCCCGTGGACGTTGGCAGGCGGCTGGCTCGGACCGCTCGCCGCGGCAGGACTCGGCATCCTCAGCGGTCTGCTGCGCGGCGTCTGGGATACGCATAACTTCTTCACCATCCTCGATCTGGGTCTGATGGCGGCTCTGTTCGCAGTCTTTGTGCGGCAGAAATATCGCACGCCCCTCTTTCAGATCCTGCGCCAGCCTTTGGCGGCTGGTCTCAGCCTGGTACCTCTCCACGTACTCGTCTTCATCTTCAGCGCCTTCTTTGCCGTCTCATCCGCCTCGGTCACCGAACGGCTGGACTACGCCCTCAGCAACGCCGGCAGGGTCGCTTTGGCGTTCGGCGGCGAGATGCTCATTGCGGGACTTGTGGCGCAGATCATCTCGGCTGCCCTCCCTGCCCAATGGGGTGGCCTCGGCTCCCTGCAACCCTCGCCCGCCGAACGGAGCATCGAGACGCGCTTCGTCTCGGGCACAGGCACGATCATTACCATTTTGCTGGTCACGCTCCTGCTCGGTGACTGGTTCCTGGCCGGGCGCGCCGCCCGCAGCCTGCTGGAGGAACGTCTCGCCAGCGTGGCGCAGGTCAGCTCACAGAGTGTGCCGTTCTTCCTCGAAGCGGGGCAGAATCTCGCGGGTCAGATCGCATCCGATCCACGCCTGAACGATGGCTCGGGCGACCTCTCCGCCTTGTTGGGCGAGCAGATGCGCTCCGTCCCGTACTTCAATCAACTGATCTTGTTCGACTCTACATCCAACTTCGTCCTCGCCAGTTATCCGCCCGGGTCATCCTCCCAGTTGACGGCGCAGGAGGAGGCGGGTGCGGCGATCTCGGCGCAGGGCGTGCCGTACCAGATGTACTCCATCCCGCCCGCCGAGACGGGCGGCGACGCGCGCATCTCCTTCCTTGCCGCCCTGCCCGGCGCGGGGCGCGTGCTCATCGCCCGCACCGACCTGCAGACCAACCCGACCATGCGCTCGCTGGTGGACAGCCTGAACAGCCTGCAGGACTTGAACGGCGCCGGCATGCTGGTGGACGATGCGGGCACCATCCTCTATCACCCGCAAGCCTCGCAGATCATGACCCAATATCCCGGCGGACGTCCCGCCGGGGCGGGCTTCTTCCAGGAAACCGCCTCGAACGGCACCCGGCAACTGGTCTATTACCAACCGATCCCCGGCAACCCCTGGACCATCGTGCTGACCGTCCCCGCGCAGGAAACGCAGAAGATCGCCATCGACATCGCACTGCCCATCTCGGTCATGATCGTCCTGCTCGGCTTGTTCGCGCTGATCACGCTGCGCCTGAGCCTGCGGGCGGTGACCGGCTCCCTGCAGGGTCTTGCCACCGAGGCGAAGCACATCGCAGCGGGCAAACTCGACCGTCCCCTGCAAACCGAAGGCGTGGACGAGGTCGGTGAACTGCGCCGCGCCTTCGAGCAGATGCGCATCAGCCTGCAGGGACGCCTCGACGAACTGAACCGCCTGCTGGTCGCGGGGCAGGGCGTTGCCTCCACGCTCCAACTGGATGAAGCCCTCGACGCCATCCTCAAGGCGGTTGTGGAAAGCGGTGCCAGTTCGGCGCGCATCATGCTGGTGCGCGACATGATCCCCGGCCTGGTCGAGATCCCCTTCCATTATTCGAGCGGACCGGATAAGGATGTATACGCGCATCTGGACCAACAGATCCTCTCGATAACCGAAAAACAGGAACGCCTCGTGATGGCGGTTCTTTCGCGGACCCGCGGCCTGGACATCGACCCAAACCTGCCCCACCCCGAATCCTTGTCGGCGGTGGCGTTGCGGCACGAGAACCGCTACTTCGGCGTGTTGTGGGCGGCGTATAAAAAGCAGAAGGTCTTCAACGAAGCCGATATCCGCTTCCTCACCACGCTGGCAAGCCAGGCGGCGCTGGCGGTTGCGAACATCCGCCTGTTCCTGGCGGTGGACGCGGGCAGGCGTCAGCTTGAAACAATTCTCAACTCCACGCCAGACCCGGTCCTGGTCACCGACGCGTCCAACCGTCTCATTCTGGCGAACCCGGCGGCAAGTCAACTCTTCAACGTGGTCATCCGCCGCGGCGAACGCCAGGACCTCCAGCGCACGATCCAGATCAAGTCGCTGTACGACCTGTTGCAGGAGGCATCCGACGAGAAACGCACCTCCGAGATCAAAATGCCGGACGGCAGGACCTTCCTCGCCACCGCCTCCGCCATGACCGCCGAAGGGCGTACCGTGGGTCGCGTGTGCATCATGCGCGACGTGACCCAGCTCAAGGAGATCGACACGCTGAAATCCGAGTTCGTCTCCACCGTCAGCCACGACCTGCGCTCGCCGTTGACGCTGATGCGCGGCTATGCCACCATGCTCGAGATGGCGGGCGAGTTGAACGACCAGCAGAAGAGTTACGTCAGGATGATCGTGCAGGGCGTGGAGAACATGTCGAAGCTCGTCAACAACCTGCTTGATCTCGGGCGCATCGATTTCGGCGTCGGCTTGCAGGTCGATCAGATCCCCGTGCTCGACATCATCGAACGCGTCACCGGCGGTCTGCAAATGGCGGCGCGGGACAAGAATATTGCGCTCTCCGTGGAAATCCCGCGCGATATGCCGCATGCCGTGGAAGCCGACCAGGCGTTATTACATCAGGCGGTTTACAATCTAGTGGAGAATGCCATCAAGTACACGCCGGATGGCGGCGAAGTGACCCTCAACCTGCTGACCGCACCGGATACCCTGACCTTTGCCATCAAGGACAGCGGCATCGGCATCCAGCCGGAGGATAGGAAGCGCCTGTTCGAGAAGTTCTACCGCGGCACGCATCGTGAAGCGCTTGCCCAGCGCGGCACCGGGCTGGGACTGGCCATCGTCAAGTCCATTGCGGAGCGTCACCGCGGCAAGGTCTGGGTGGAGAGCGAATTGGGCAAGGGGAGCACGTTCTTTTTGCAGATCCCGCTTACACAATCGAAGGAGAAGTAAACCAACTCCCTAATTTCACAATTTGGACTATAATCATCGTCGCTCCTCGCCCATGCGCGAGGGTCTATTTTTGTAGGCAGTAAGAGAAAAATGTTAACCCCTGAAAACGAACAAACTGAAATCATGCGGCGGCAAAGCGATTACCAGCCGCCGCGCACCGTGAGCCACTGGCTCATCGGTCGCCCCCTGTCCACGGCTGACGCGCCCCACCAGACCATCGGGAAACGGGTCGGTCTGGCTGTCTTTGCATCGGATGCGCTGTCGTCAACAGCCTACGCCACACAGGAAATCCTGGGCGTCCTTGTTGTGGCAGGCACGGCTGCGCTTCGGCTACGTGTTCCCGATCTCCATTGCCATTGTCATCCTCTTGTTGATCGTGACCATTTCCTACGAACAGACCATCCACGCCTACCCGGGCGGCGGCGGCGCCTATATCGTGTCGAGGGATAACCTGGGCGAATCCTACGCGCAGGTGGCTGGATCAGCCCTGCTGATGGACTACATCCTGACCGTGGCGGTCTCCATTTCGTCGGGTGTGGCGCAGATCGTGTCTGCCTATCCATTGCTTGATCCTTATCGCGTCCATATCGCCGTGACCGCCGTCTTCCTCGTCATGCTCATCAACTTGCGCGGAGTGAAGGAATCGGGCACGGCGTTTGCGATCCCCACCTACTTCTTTGTTGTGATGATGTTCATCACCGTGGGAATAGGTTTGTTCCGTTATTTTACCGGCTCGCTGGGAATGGTCATTGACCCGCCGGAAGTGCATCTTGCAGAAACGCTTGCCCCTGTCACTGCATTCCTGATCCTCCATGCCTTTGCAAACGGCACCACGGCATTGACCGGTGTGGAAGCCATCTCGAACGGCATTACCGCCTTCAAGGAACCGCGCAGCCGCAATGCCGGCATCACTTTGATCTGGATGTCCGTCATCCTTGGGACGCTCTTCATCAGCATCTCGTTCCTGACCGCCCAAATCGGAGGCATTTACTCGCACGATGGCGAGACCATCATCTCGCAGTTGACGCGCACCATCTACGATGGGCGCGGTACGATGTATCTCGCAACGCTTGCCGCGACCACGGTCATCTTGCTCATGGCGGCCAATACCGCATTCGCGGATTTCCCGCGTCTCAGCGCGCTTGCCGCGGCGGATGGATTCCTCCCGCGCCAATTGACCTTCCGCGGAAGCCGCCTGGTGTACTCGAACGGCATCGTGACACTTTCGATCATCGCCTCCATCCTGATCATCCTCTTCAAAGCCAGCGTATCCCTGCTGATCCCCCTTTATGCGATCGGCGTGTTCCTTTCCTTCACACTGTCACAGACAGGCATGGCGCTCCGCTGGCGGAAGATCGGTCAACTGAAAGAGGGTGAGCAGATCGTCGAAACGGGATCGGTCCTGCGTCCCGACAAGAACTGGCGTTTCAAGATGTTCGTGAACGGTTTTGGCGCGCTATGCACCGCCATCGTCATGGGCGTATTTGCCGTGACCAAGTTCACCGAAGGCGCATGGATCGTGCTCATCATCATCCCGCTTCTTGTTTCGATGTTCTTTACGATACATCGTCATTACAAGGACCTTGCATCCCGCCTCACGCTCGACAAGTTCAAAGGATTGCCCGCCCGCCAGACACGTCACCGTGTGATCATGCCTGTCAGCGGCGTGCACCAGGGAACATTGGAGGCGTTGCGGTATGCAAAACTCCTTTCCGATGACGTGACAGCCGTTCATATTTCCCTCGACCAATCCGAGACCGAAAAGGTGCAAAAGAAATGGAAGACATGGGGGGAGGGAACGCGCCTTGTCGTTCTCGATTCCCCGTTCCGCCTTTTCGTTGAACCCCTCCTGGATTACATCGAAGAGATCATCGAAAGCCGCCAGCCGAATGAGACGGTCACCATTGTCGTCCCGCAATTCATCCCGTCGAAACGCTGGCACAATGCCCTGCATATGCGCACGGCCGACGTGTTGCGGCAGGAATTACTATCCAAACATGGGGTCGTGGTCACCGACGTACCCTATCACGTACACAAGGAAGAGAAGGAGTAAGACCCATGAATTTCATCGTCATTGGATGCGGCCGTGTGGGGGCGGAACTCGCCCATCATTTGTTCAAAAGCGGGCATCAGGTCGTCGTTGTGGATGCCAACAAACAGGCTTTCAACCGCCTGCACTCGGATTTCCGCGGGCGTACACTGGAAGGCGAAGGTCTGGCTGAAAACGTCCTTGAGCGCGCCGGCATTCAGGAAGCGGACGGGCTGGCGGCGGTCACAAATTCGGACGCGCTCAACGCGGTGGTATCCCACGCGGCGCGTGAGTTCTTCAATGTGCCGGTGGTGGTCGCCCGTAATTACGACCCCAGCCTGCGCGGTTTGATCGAAACGTTCGGTTTGCAGACGGTCGGTTCCACGATCTGGGGCGCCCAACGCGTGGAAGAGATGCTGATCAATCCGTCTGAAAAAGTGGTGTATTCCGCAGGCAATGGCGAAGTGGAGATCTATGAGGTCCGCATTCCCGAAGAGTGGCACAACCGCACATTGGGCGAGTTGCTGGGCCAACTCAAGGAGTGCCGTCCGGTCGCTTTGACGAGGGCAGGCCGCTCGTCCCTGCCGGAAGCGGAGACCGTCATGCATGTGGATGACCTGCTCAATGTCAGTTCCACGTTCGAGGGCATTGGGGAATTGACGGCGCGTCTATCCAGGAAGGCGGAGGCGTAACATGTTCGTATTGATTGCCGGCGGCGGCCGTACAGGGGCGCGTCTTGCCAATCTATTGATCAACCAGAATTACAAGGTGCGGCTTGTTGAAAACCGCCGCGACCTGTTGTCACACCTGCACCAGGAACTCCCCACCGAGGTGATCTATGAGGGCCACCCGGTCGACCCCGTTGTACTTGAAGCGGCCGGCGCACGCGAAGCACACGTCATCGCCGCGGTCACCGGTGACGATTCGCTTAATCTGGCGATTTGCTTTGTCACCAAGACCCTGTTCGATGTGCCGCGCACCATCGCACGCGTCAACAACCCCAACAACGCCTGGCTCTTCAACGAAAAGTTCAAAGTGGATGTGTCGCTCAATTCATCCGATGTGCTTGCACACCTGATCCAGGAGGAGATGTCGCTGGGCGACATGATGACGCTGTTCAAGATCCGCCGCGGACGCTATTCCGTGGTGGAGGAAAAAGTACCTGCCGGCGCAAAAGCCATCGGCATCGAACTCAAACACATGGGACTTGCCGAGCACTGCGTCATTGCCGCCATCATCCGCGACGGCGTCATGACCCTGCCGCGCGGCGACAGCACTCTCCAGGAAAACGACGAGATCATTGCGGTTGCCAGCGCCGAAGGCGTGAAAATACTTGCGGAATTGCTTGCTTTCCCCAATTATCCGGTCAGGAATGGGAAGAAACAAGCCGAGTTTTGAATTGACCAATCGAAAGCCCTACGGTATAATGTTGTGCCTTGTTCCATGTGACAGGGCAAATATCGTATAAGCAATTATTTTTGAAACGAGGAAAGAAAGAATGCCAAAAAGAACGTATCAACCGAAAATTCGCCGCCGCATGCGTGTGCACGGCTTCCGCAAACGCATGGCCACGGCTGATGGCCGCGCCGTGCTCAAGCGCCGCCGCCTGCGCGGCCGCCACAAACTGACAGTCACAGCCAACGAACACGTCAAAAAGGTTCGCTGGTAATCAGCGCTTACGAGGCGCGGGTGCAGAGAAGGTTCCGTCTGACCCGGTCCGAAGATTTCAAGCGGGTGCGGCGTTCTGGTAAGTCCTATGCCCACCCGCTTGTTGTGTTGATTGCGCTGAAAAGCGAGAAGAGCGACCAGCCGCGTTTGCGCGTGGGTGTCGCCGCTGGAAGGACAGTCGGCACCGCAGTGCTCCGCAACCGGTCCAAGCGTCTCCTGCGCGAAGCGATTCGATCGCTCCTCCCAAACATCGCCTCCGGTCTGGACCTGATCCTGATCGCCCGCCCCGGACTTGCCTCCGCCTCTCTGGAGGAGACCCGCCAGGCATTGCTCAACCTTCTGCAGCGCGCCCAAATTCCATTCCCTGTACATGAAATCCTGAATCCCACCAGCACGATTATCCCAATGAGCCGCGTCTGCGCGACATGCCGCGTACGATCTGGAATCTGCCGCGCATCGCCCTGCTGGCGCTGATCCGCCTGTACCAGATGACGGTCTCAAAGGGACTCCCGCCGAACACCTGCAGGTTCTATCCCTCCTGTTCGCACTACGGATATCAGGCTGTCTACAAGCATGGCGTGTTCAAAGGTACGGCAATGGCGACGTGGCGCGTCCTGCGCTGTAATCCGTTCAATCCCGGGGGCTACGACCCCGTTCCATAGGAGTAAGATTTTTCCATGAGAAAGAAACTGTTGTTATTAACACTGGTTCTGCTCAGCGCCGTCCTTCTGAGCGCCTGTGGCGGAGCCATACGCGGGACCACCTGGCCCGGGCTGGCCGCCGACGAAACAACCGCCTATCTGGCTGACCTGCCTTTTGTATACGGGATTAACCTGCAGGACGGCAAGGAGACGTGGCGTTTTTCAGACCGGAACGACAACAAGGCGCAGTTCTATGCGGCGCCTGTCCTCACCCCTGACGGACTGGTGATCGTTGGGAGCAGCGCGGGGGAACATATTTTGTATGCTCTTGACCCCAGTGATCTTCTCGCCGACGGCGACATCAAATCCCCTGCCGTCGAATGGACCTTCACCGGCGCGACCGGCGGATGGGTGGCTTCCCCTCTCATCGTGAACGATATGCTCTTTGCCCCCAACGCGGACGGCAACCTGTATGTGCTCGACCTGAACGACGGTCAATCACAGAAACAGGCATTGCAAACAGTGTTGCTTGTTGATCCGGAAGATCCTGATAAAAAACCAGGGCGTTTATGGGCACAGCCTGTAACGGATGGTGAGCGAGTATTCGTCACCTCGCTTGATCACAGCATTTTTGCCGTTGATTTGGAAACCTATGAAATCGTCTGGCACAAGGATTTGGGCGCCGC
Organism: uncultured Chloroflexia bacterium; assembly: GCA_963718215.1. GTDB lineage: Bacteria > Chloroflexota > Anaerolineae > Anaerolineales > Villigracilaceae > Defluviilinea. The sequence continues at coordinate 173,015 of CAVQYK010000031.1, read as the reverse complement.
CATTCCGGGCTCACCCGCCATCGGGCCGGACGGAAAACTATACGTGGGTTCCCTGGCCTCAAAACTGGAACAGTTCGACCCTGCAACAGGGCAGCACGGTTCCGTTCTCGACGCCGAATACTGGATCTGGAGCACGCCCACCCTGGACGGCAACGCGCTCTTCTTCGGTGACTTGAAGGGCAACTTCTATTCCTTCGACACCACCACGGGTGCCCTGAACTGGAGCGTTCAACCGGACGGAGCCATTACCGCCAACGCCATCCTGCAAAATGACCACCTCCTGCTCGCCACCGAGTCTGGCAACATCTATGCCATTGACAAGGACGGAAAAACCCTGTGGTTCGAGGAAGTGGGCGGAAAAATATACACCACCCCTGTTGCTGCCGGTGATCTGATCCTGGTTGCGCCGTTGGGAGCCGAATTCTACCTGGCTGCGCTCGATTCGACCGGCCGCCAGGTTTGGACCTTCACCCCGGAGAATTAGAGGAACCATGTGGGATCTGTTTGTTTCCATTTTCGTAAACGTATTGTTGTGGATCTATAATGCCATTGGCCAGAACTTTGGCATTGCCATCATCCTCTTCACCATCCTGATCCGCATCGTCACCTGGCCCCTCAACGCCCAGCAGATGAAGGGCGCCAAAGCCATGCAGGACCTGCAGAACGACAAGGAATGGCAGGCCATCCAGAAGAAATATGCCAAGGACCGCGAAAAACTGGCGCAGGAACAAATGCGCGTCTACCGCGAAAAAGGCATCAACCCCTTCGGCTCCTGCCTGCCCACCCTGATCCAGTTCCCGATCCTCATCGGGCTGTACCAGAGCATCATCCGCGCATTGGGAGCCACCCCGCTCGACCTGCTGAAGTTGTCGCAAAGCATTAACCCTGACTTCCTCGATGTTGCCAACCTCATCCCCCTCAACAGCAAGTTCCTGTGGATGAACCTGGGGCAGCCGGAGCCGTATTACATCCTCGCCATCGTGGTCGCGGCAACGACCTACATCCAATCCAAACTCACCCTGCCGCCCTCCACCAACCCCAACGACCAGAGCGCCGCCATGGGACAGTCCATGGCGATCACCATGCCGCTCATGCTCGGCTGGTTTGCGCTGACCTTCCCATCCGGGCTGGCGGTCTACTTCATCACGAGCAATGTGCTCGGCATCGTCCAATATGCCGCACAGGGCAAAGCCAACTGGAGCAATCTCCTGCCGAAGGGCTTGAGAAAAGGATAAGGAGGCGGGCATGAACGCGAGAACAACACTGGAGATCATTGCACCGACCGTCGAGGAAGCCATCGCGCAGGGGCTCGCACAACTCGGTCTCACGGCGGATGCCGTCAGCGTGGAAGTGCTGGACGCCGGCAGTAAAGGCCTGTTTGGACTGGGGAAAACGCAGGTGCGCGTCCGTTTGACGGTTCACGGACCGGGCGGGCCGGAAGTTGTCGAAACGAGACCAGCCGCTTCCGAGTCGGAACCGAAGCCTGCTCCCGTCCGAGAGACCGAATCCAAGCCTGGGCCTGTCAAGGAAGTCAGATCCCCGCTGGATCATGATCCACTGCTCGACCACACGGAATCCGTCGTCTCGAAACTGCTTCACTTGATGGGAATGGAGGCGCAGGTCTCCGCCCATTACGGCGAGACGGACCGTGACGACAGGCGCTACATCAACGTGGACGTGCGCGGCAGTGACCTGAGCGTGCTGATCGGACGCCGTTCCGAGACGCTCAACGCCTTCCAATATGTCGCTTCGCTGATCATCGGCAGGGAAACCCAACAGTTCATCCAATTGACCGTGGACGTGGAAGGCTACCGCGACCGCCGCGAGAAGCAACTGGTGCAGATGGCAAAGCGCATGGCGGACCAGGTTGCCAAGAACGGGCGCAAGCAGACGCTTGAACCCATGCCGTCCGCAGAACGCCGCATCATTCACATCGCACTGCGCGACCACCCCGCCGTGACAACCGAAAGCACCGGCGAGGAACCCTATCGTAAAGTGGTCATTCTCCCCAAGGAAGACTAGTACTCGAACAAGATAAAACTGTAGGGTAAAAAATATGAGAAGTACTCGTATTCAACCTTTCAACTTTCGGTTGTTGGAGTACTAGCCTTACTTTTGCAACGCCTTCTGCTTTCCTCTTTCTTCTTTCCATCCGATGTGAAAGGCGAAAGAGGAAAGTCTTTTAAGCGGGTAATAAATCGTCTCACGGTATAATTCACCCATGTCTGACCTCGTTCCGCTCGAACCGGTGGATTACCTTGCAGTCGGTCACGTTGCGCGCGACCTGACCCCGAAGGGTCCCCAGTTGGGCGGGACGGTCGCCTATTCGGCGTTGACCGCCCGGGCGCTCGGCTTGCGTGTGGGGATCGTGACCGCGGCAGGCCCGGACACGCCTCTTGAAGCGCTGAACGGCATCCCCATCGTCTCCATTGAGTCAAATTTCAGCACGACATACGAAAACATCTACACCGAGGCGGGACGCGTGCAATACCTGCGCTCGCAGGCTTCACGCATCGACCTCGACCATGTGCCTGCTCCCTGGCGCTCCGCTCCGATCATCCACCTCGGCCCCATCGCGAACGAAGTGGATTCCGTCCTGCCGGGCGTTTTTTCACCGTCGGTCCTGGGGTTGACGCCTCAAGGTTGGATGCGCCAATGGGACTCGGATGGGCTTGTCTTCCCCTGCGAGTGGGCGGGCTCAGAATCCGCGCTGGCACGGGCAGGTGCAGTGGTGCTCAGCCGTGAGGATGTCAATGGCGACGATTTGTTGATCGAACACATGGCGGGACAGACGAAAATCCTGGTTGTGACCGAAGGCGCGGCGGGTGCGGTCCTGTACTGGCACGGGGACCGCCGCCGCTTCCGCGCGCCGTCAGTGAAGGAAGTGGATGCGACCGGCGCGGGCGACATCTTTGCCGCGGCCTTCTTCGTCCGCTATTTGAACACCCGCGACCCGTGGGAAGCGACGCGCTTCGCCACCCTGCTTGCATCCCATTCTGTTGAGCGTGCCGGGCTTGGATGGGATTCCCACCAAGCTCGAGATCGAACAATGCATGATGGTCGTGATCCCATGATCAAAAAATCGTCAATCGTACAATCTTCGAAATCTGAAATCAAATGACCCGTATCTACACCCTTGTCAACCAGAAAGGCGGAGTGGGCAAGACCACAACCGCCATCAACCTCGCCGCCTATCTCGCCAAACTGGGACAGCGCGTGCTCGTCGTGGACCTCGACCCGCAAGCCAACGCCACATCCAGCCTCGGCGTGGACAAACGCACCGTGCAGGTCGGCACCTATGACGCCCTGCTCAACGGCGAAGTGCCGCACTCATCGATCCTTTTCAACGAACGCCTGCGGCTTGCGCTTCTGCCTTCCTCCCCGGCGCTGGCGGGTGCGGAGGTCGAACTGGTGGATGAGATGGGACGCGAGTTCCGCCTCAAGACCGCCCTCGAATCGGTTGATCGAAAATATGACTACATCCTGATCGACTGCCCGCCCTCATTGGGGATTTTGACCGTCAACGGCCTGGTCGCGGCGCGGCAGGGTGTGCTTGTGCCGGTACAGTGCGAATACCTCGCCCTCGAGGGACTCGGCCAGCTTACACAGACGATCCAGCGCGTCCAATCGCTTCTCTTCCCGGACCTGAAGGTACGCGGCGTCGTCCTGACCATGTACGACCCCCGCACCAACCTCGCCCACGATGTCGTGAAGGAAGTCAACAACCATTTCCCGGGACAGGTCTTCAAGAGCATCGTGCCGCGCAGTATCCGTCTGGCGGAAGCGCCCTCCTACGGACTTCCCATCTCCGCCTACGCGCCGACCTCCGTGGGCGCGTCCGCTTACGAATCCCTCGCCAAGGAACTGCTGAAAGGCGACGGAGTTTCTGTGAAATAATGTTTGTAGGGGCACAGCGAATCAGTAGATGATCATGGTCTTTTATCAGCCTGCTGTGCCCCTACCCAATCATGCAAGGAGAAATCATGCCCAAACGAACCGGTCTCGGTAAAGGACTCGACGCCCTCATCCCGTCTGGGGAAGCAAGACCCGGCGGCGTGGGAGGCGGCATCACCCAGATCTCCATCGACCTGATCCAGCGCAATCCGCGCCAGCCGCGCGAAAAATTCGATCTGGATGAACTGGAAAATCTCGCCGCCTCCATCCGCGAGCATGGAGTGATCCAGCCGCTTATCGTCTCCCCCGGGAAAAATGGGGTGTACACCCTGATCGCCGGTGAACGTCGTTTGCAGGCTTCGCGCAAGGCTGGGTTGAAGTCTGTCCCGGTCGTCATCCGCCAGGCGACGGACCAGCAGTTGCTGGAACTGGCTCTCATCGAAAATGTCCAGCGCGCGGACTTGAACGCCATCGAAGAAGCGGAGGCGTATCAGCACCTGGCGCGGGAGTTCAAGATGTCGCATGAGAAGATCGCCGAGCGCGTGGGCAAGAGCCGCGTGGCTGTGACGAACACCCTGCGTTTGCTCGAGGCGTCCGCGGCGGTCAAACAGGCGCTGGTGGACGGGCGCATCACCGAGGGGCACGCGCGCGCCATGCTGACTTTGAACGCCGCAAAGCAGGAAAACCTGTTGAACCAGGTCGTCAACCTCGACCTGAGCGTCCGCCAGACGGAGGCGTTGGCAGGCAAATATTCGGGGAAGAAGACGCCGTCGGGCAAGCGGACAGGCCAGAGCGCGGAGGTGACCGATATCGAACGCCGTTTGCGGATCAGCCTCGGGACGAAAGTCGCGCTCAAGCACGGCAAAAAGGGCGGCAGGGTCGTCATCTACTATTATTCGGATGAGGAACTGGACTCCCTGCTGGGAAAATTGACATAACTTGTAGGGGCGGGGTTTTCCCGCCCAACAATGGGGCGAGATGACCTCGCCCCTACCGGAAACGCACATGAAACTTCTCCACAACGCCCATATCTACACGCAAAACCCATCCCAACCGACCGCCTCCGCCATCGTCATTGACCGCGACCGCATCCTTGCCGTCGGCGGGACGGACGAGTTGTTCAACCGCTTCACCCGCGCGCAACCCGAGAACATGGACGGGCGCGTCATCCTGCCCGGGCTGACCGACGCGCATATCCACCTCAAGGCGTACGCGCTCGGCTTGCAAAAGGTCGAATGTGAGACGGATACGAAGGAGGAATGCCTGCGCCGCGTGGCGGAGCGCGCAAAGACCACCAAACCCGGCGAATGGATCCTCGGTCACGGCTGGAACCAGAACACCTGGCTCCCCTCTCCCGGCAGAGGTGAGGGGGGTGGCCTCACGCCTCCGACCTCGACGCCATCGCACCGAACAACCCCGTCTATCTCACCGCAAAGTCATTGCACGCCGGATGGGTCAACACCGCCGCCATGCGGCTGGCGAACATCACCGCCCAGACGCCCGACCCCCAGCACGGACAGGTCCAGCGCGACGTGCACGGCAACCCGACCGGCATCCTGCTCGAAACCGCCATGGCGCTGGCGGCGCATATCATCCCCGACCCGTCCGAGGCGGAGATCGCCGATGCGATGGAAAAAGCCCAGCCGATCCTGTGGAAGATGGGGCTGACCGGCATCCACGATTTCGACCGCCGCGACTCCTTCATGGCATTGCAAATGCTCCACGCGCAGGGCAGGCTCAAACTGCGCGTCCTCAAAAACCTGCCCGTCGAACTGCTCGACCAGGCTCACGAACTCGGTCTGCGCGGCGGCTTCGGCGACGACATGCTCCGCATCGGCAACGTCAAAGTCTTCATGGACGGCGCCCTCGGTCCGCACACCGCCGCCATGTTCCAGCCCTACCTCGGCGAGGAGAACAACCGCGGCATCCTCAACATGGACGGCGAGGAACTCTTCGAGCATGGCCGCAAAGCAGCGCAGCGTCGGTTTGGGCATGACCGTCCACGCCATCGGCGACCGCGCCAACCACGAAGTCCTCAACGCCTACGAACAGCTCCGCAACTACGAGCGCGAAAACCGCCTCCCTGCCCTGCGCCACCGCATCGAACACGTCCAGGTACTCCACCCCGACGACACCGCCCGCCTCGGCACGCTGGATGTCGTCGCCTCCATGCAACCCATCCACGCCATCTCCGACATGAAAATGGCGGACGACTACTGGGGAGCAGAACGCGCCAAACTCTCCTACGCCTGGCGGACCCAGCTGGACCACGGCGCGCGGCTCGCCTTCGGATCGGATGCGCCGGTGGACTCCCCGAATCCGTTCTGGGGACTGCATGCCGCTGTCACGCGCCGCCGCGCCGACGGTTCCCCCTCCGCCGACGGCTGGTACCCCGAACAAAAATTATCCATGGCTGAAGCCTGGGAGGCGTACACGCTCGGTCCCGCCTACGCCGCCTATATGGAAGACCGCCTCGGCAGGCTTGCGCCCGGTCACCTCGCCGACCTGATCGCCCTCGAAAGTGATCCCTTCACCTGCGACCCCGATGAATTGCTCTCCATGCAGTCCTCGGCTACAATGGTGGCTGGAGAATGGGTTTACCGATGATCCCTCTAAGTAATATAGATGGGAAACAATGCAGAATATGAGCGAAAAATCCATGCCGCAAACGCAGCCGAAACTATCTCCCGAAATGCTCGTGCCTCGCATGGGGGAATACCTTGTTCAAAAGGGCCTGATCACGGCTGAGAACCTGCAAACCGCGCTCGACCATCAACTGAAGGAAACGGACAAGGGGAATTCCATCCTGCTCGGGCAGGCTTTGATCGACCTGAAATTCATCGAACGCGCCGACCTTGACCAGGCTGTCACTGAACAGATCCTGCAATTGCGCTCCGCCCTGCAAGCCGCCAACCGCACCCTCGAACGCCGCGTGCAGGAGCGCACCGCCGAACTGCAAAAGGCGCTCGAGCGCGTCTCTGAACTCAGCCAGTTGAAAGCCAACTTCATCTCGAACATCTCGCATGAACTGCGAACCCCCCTTACACACATCAAAGGGTATCTCGAATTGCTCGTCACCGAATCGCTGGGACCCGATCACCGAGGAACAGCGGCACGCGCTCCAGGTCAGCCAGCAATCGTCGAGCCGGCTGGAAGGGCTGATCGAAGACCTGATCATGGTCTCGCTGGCTTCGCGCGGCGAAATGAGCATCAAACTCGACGACATGGATATCCCCCGCATCGCCAGCCTGGCGGTCAAGTCGTTCATGGGCCAGGGCGCAGGGACGCGGGCGTCAACCTGCAGCGCGGTCATCGACGAGGACGTGCCCCTTCGTGCAGGGCGATTCGCAGAAGATCGCCTGGGCGTTGAGCCAGCTCATCGATAACGGGATCAAGTTCACGTCCACGGGCGGAAGCGTGGCGGTCAGCGTCAAACGCGAAGGCGAGAACCTGGTCATCGTCTCCGTCTCCGATACCGGGATCGGCATCGCTCCCAGCCGTCTGAACGAGATCTTCGAACCGTTTCACCAGCTCGACAGCTCGTCCACACGCCGTTACGGCGGGACGGGATTGGGTCTCTCTCTTGTGCGGCAGATCGTGGAAGCGCACGGCTCGATGATCGATGTACAATCCGTGGAGGGGCACGGAACGACCTTCAAATTCCCCATGCTGGCTGTGGCAGGCTCCAGATAATCCATGGACAATCAGTCATTTTCCTATGTGAACGAGTTGCTGAAAGCCATCAACGGGAAAGGCGATACACGCCTGGTCATCGAGAAATTCCTGGCGGTGCTTCGCAGGGAATTTGTTTTTGACAACGTTGCAACATATTTGCAGGATGCCGAAACGGGAACGCTTGAGATCGTCTATGCGCGCGCGGTGGGACGCGCCAAGACCGCCGAAGCCGATGCGGCCTGGGGCGAGGACATTGCAAACCAGGTGCTGTCAAAAAAACAGCCGTTGATCCATGAGCCGGAGTCCGTTTCCGATTCGGAGGATCGTGTACACCAGGCATATCTGCTGGGACTCCCCATGCACGCCGAAGGCATCTTGAACGGTGCACTGGTGTTTGTGCGTTTTGGCGGGCCAGCCTACACTGAGCAGCATGTCACCGTGGCCACGCTTGGCGCGGCGCTGCTCTCGGTGCTCTTCGAACGCCGCGCATGGAGAAAGATGAATGACGAAATGGGGAAACTACAACAACAGATCCAGTTGCAGGAGGATTTCGTCAGCACCATTTCGCATGAACTGCGCACCCCGCTCGGTTTCATCAAAGGGTATAGCACCAGCCTCCTGCGCGAGGACGCATCCTGGGATGCGGAAACACAACATGAGTTCCTCACGATCATTGACGAGGAGGCCGACCGCCTCTCTTTATTGATCGAGAATGTGTTGGAATCGGCGCGCCTGCAAAGCAAGACGCTCCCGCTTCGCTTCCAACCCCTCAGGCTGGATGCCGTCATCAGGGATGTCGCCACCCGCATCCGCGTCCGCCATAAGGGACTTGACGTGCGACTGGAACTTCAAGCGCCTGCCAACATCCAGGCGGACGGTGTGCGCATCGCGCAGGTCTTCGAGAACCTTTTTACGAACGCGGTGAAATATGCGCCCGGTTCTGCGGTCATTGTAGGGCTTAAGCAGGCAGGGCACCTGCTGGTGGTCACGTTCACCGACCATGGTCCCGGCATCCCTGCCGAATCCCTGCCGCTGATCTTCGAGCGCTTCTACCGGCTCCGCACCGAAAACGCCACGGGCACCGGGCTGGGACTATACATTTGCAAGCAGATTATCGAGGCACATCGTGGTAAGATTTGGGCAGAATCGACCCCGGGTCAGGGAACCACGTTTTTCATCGAACTGCCCATTAACCAATTAACAATAACGTGAAGGAGGCTGTCATGGCAAAACGCATTCTCATAGTGGACGACGAACCCCGTTATCTCCGCCTGCTGGAAGCAAACCTGCGGACGGAAGGCTACGAAGTCGTCACCGCCTCGGATGGGTTGCAGGCTGTTGACGTTTTTACCAACCAGCCGATAGACCTGGTGTTGATGGATGTGATGATGCCCAAACTGGATGGGTTTGGCGCCACACAACGCATCCGCGAATTTTCCAACACCCCCATCATCATCCTTACAGCCAAAGGCGACGAACAGGACCGTGTGCGTGGTCTCGACCTGGGCGCCGACGATTACCTCGTCAAGCCGTTCTCAGCCACCGAACTGCTGGCGCGCGTCCGGGCTGTCCTGCGCCGCGCCCAGCCAACAGCCGAGGTGGGCGGACAGTCCCGTTTCTTCACGCACGGGAGCCTGAAGATAGATTTTGCCCGCGCCGAGGTCTGGAAGGGCGAAACAGCTATTTCGCTTTCTGCGACCGAATATCGTTTGTTGCTGCAATTTGCACATCATGTTGGCAAGATCATGTCCTCCGAAGACCTGCTCACCAGCGTGTGGGGACCTGAATACCGCACCGACAAGGAGATCCTGTGGGTCAGCATCGCCCGCCTGCGGCAAAAACTTGAGGATGACGCCCACAGCCCGATTCACATTGTGACCCGCTCCGGTCTCGGGTATTTGATGCCTCCCATCGAAGACTAAGTGCAATCACGAAAGTCCTGCAAGTTTAAATTTGGTTTTATTACGTGAAACTTGCTCAAATACCTTTCAGAATTACTGTGATTGTACGTAGACCGGAAAAGGAGTTGTTATGATCGGAAAAACGGTCCTGATCGTGGATGAAAATCAAGCCACTCGCGGTTACCTCTCGAGCGTGCTAAAGGAAAGGCAATTCGACACCCTTGAGGTCGGTTCCGGAAAAGAGGCATTGATCTCAGCCTGGCGCGACAACCCTGACCTTATATTGTTCGACCCCATATTTTCTGATATTCAGGATGTGGAGTTCATCCAAAAACTGCGCCAGCACGCGCGCACAGAAAAAACCCCCATCATTGCGTTCTCCAGCGACCCGGCGCCCGCGCGCAGGGAGGCCTGCCTGAAAGCCGGCGTGGACGAATATATCGTCAAGTCATCGGGGGCGCTTTCCCAGTTGCATCAGGCGCTCGACCGCATCTTCAGCGGCGGGACGACCATACCGGGGAGTTCAGAGTCGGGGCATGGCTCGCGGGGAAAGGGATTGCTGTTCGTCTTCCTGAGTGCCAAGGGAGGCACGGGCACTTCATCCCTGTGCGCCAACCTCGCCATGACCATCAAGGAACAACATCCGGAGGCGCGCGTGGTCGTCGCCGACCTTGTCCTGCCCATCGGTTCCATTGGGCAGATCGTCGGCTACGGGGGGCAGGTGAATCTCGTCACGGCGGCAAACCTCCCGTCCGGACAGGCGAACGGGGAATATTTCCTCAAGAATCTGCCCGAGCCGGAGTTGTGGAAATTCCAACTGCTGGCTGGTTCTCCGGATCCGCAGCATGGGAGCAACCTGAAGGTCGACCGCATCGGTCAGATCGTGGAAACGCTCCGCGCCGCGTACGATTTTGTCATCCTGGACATCGGACGTTCGCTCTCACGCTTCAGCCTGCCTCTCATCCAGCAAGCCGACCTCATCCCCCTGATCGTCTCCACCGACCAGAGCACTGTCAAGCTGACCAAGACGGTCTGGGAGTATTTGCACGAACTGGGGATCGACACACAGAACGTCTATGCCATCCTGAACCGCGCCGTGGGGCTGGAAGGTTTGACCAAGGCGGAGGCCGAGCAGATCATCGGATTCCCGATCAAGACGACACTGCCGTACATGGGGAGCAATTTTGCGCTGGCAAACAACCTCAACCAGCCGATCATCACGAAATATCCCAAAGACACAGCCACCATCATTTTCAAGGATGTTGCAGGCGACATGGTCAAACTCGCCCGTCAATTGCGTGCACGCGCCGGTCTTAATTAAAGTGTAAAGTCGTTTTCTGCCCACTTCGACTACACTTTAGTCATCTTACAAAAGCAGGAAGCAATGCCTGTCTGATCTAAAGCCGTCCAAAATGAACGGGGTGGCAAAACAGTACTTTGCTTTCGTGGACAAGAGGTGCCATGACGATTGAATATGACGAGAAGGGGAAGGTCTTTACGGACATCGTCTCAAAGGTCTCGATCTTTGTGACCGTCCAGACCACAACCCACATGATGCGCGGGCGCATGCATGTACAGCGTGACCAGCGCGTAAAAGACGAGCTGGACCGGAACGAGAACTTCCTGGCTTTGACCGATGTGCACGTCCAGGGACCCGATGGGCAGACCCTGTTCCATTGCCCGTTCCTGGCTGTGCGGCGCGACCACATTGTATGGGTCATGCCCGAACAAAGACCGGGCGCGGAGGGGAATTCCTAGATGGCAGCCCCCATATCATCCAATTCCAAGGGGTTGACCTCAGCCGACCTGCTCAAGTTCAAACGCTACCTGGTCGAGAACGTCAGCCGTTCGATGGAGGGCGAGCCCCTGCAACTCGGCGACCGTGCAGAGATCATTAAGCAACGCCTGACCGAGATCTACGCCCAATCCCGCGTGAACCTGCCGGAGGACATGCGCAAGCATCTCATCCACGAGATCGTGGATGAGTTCACAGGCTTTGGTCCCATCCAGCCCCTGCTCGACGACCCGGACGTCAGTGAGGTCATGGTCAACGGGCCGAAAAAGGTTTTCATCGAAAAGAACGGCCGGTTGACGAAGAGCGGAATCACCTTCGACGACGATGAGCATGTCATGCGGATCATTGACCGCATCATCCTCCCCCTCGGCCGCCGCGTGGATGCAGACAGTCCCACCGTTGACGCGCGCCTGCCGGACGGCTCGCGCGTCAACGCGGTGATCCGCCCCGTCTCGATCGACGGTCCGTGCATCACCATCCGCAAGTTCAAGAAGGATAAACTCCAGATCGAAGACCTCGTCCGGTATGGTTCCCTGACAAAGAACATGGCGGAGTTCCTGCGCGCCTGTGTGCATGCCCATTTGAACATCGTCGTTTCGGGCGGCACAGGTTCGGGCAAGACAACGCTTCTTAACGTCCTCTCCAGTTTTATTCCCGAGACCGACCGTATCGTCACCATTGAAGATGCGGCGGAACTGCAACTCCAGCAGGACCATGTCCTTCGGCTGGAAACAAAGGTGGCAAATATTGACGGGCGGGGCGCGGTGACGATCCGTGACCTCGTGCGCAACTCCCTGCGCATGCGCCCGGACCGCATTGTGGTCGGCGAATGCCGCGGCGGCGAGACATTGGACATGCTGCAGGCCATGAACACCGGTCACGACGGCTCGCTGACCACACTCCATTCCAATTCCCCGCGCGACGCGCTTTCACGTATGGAGACCATGGTATTGATGGCGGGAGTGGACCTGCCTCTCAAAGTGGTGCGCCAGCAGGTTTCATCCGCCATTGACCTGATCATCCAGCAGACCCGTTTGAGGGACGGTTCACGCAAAGTGACAGCCATCACCGAAGTGGCGGGCATGGAAGGGGATACGGTCGTGCTCACGGATGTGTTCAAATTCGAACAAACCGGGCTCGGAAAAGATGGACAGATATTGGGCGAGCTCAGGGCGACCGGCATCCGCCCGATCTTCGGTCCGCGGCTGGAGGCGGCTGGTTTCAAACTCAGCGGCGATGTCTTCATGACTCCCAACAAGGGATCGGCGGCAGGCACAAGAAGATAACCGGGAGAGCCTCTGCTATAATCAGGCAGTGAGGAACCATGGACAAAAAGACCCAGATCACCATTCGCACCAAAAAGTTGGGCGTATTGATCCGCGATGCACGCATGGCGGCGCGTCGAAATATCAAGGAATGTGCGGACGCGATCGGCATCAAAAGCGGTGTGTTCCGCGCCTATGAAGAGGGACGCAAATCCCCCTCCCTGCCTGAACTGGAAACTCTCGTCTACTATCTGGACCTGCACATTGACCATTTCTGGAGCAGGGAGATCAAATCCAATGCGCCGCTGCCCATCGAGACGCTCGATCTTTCCAAACTGATGGCTGTCCGCCAGCGGAAGATCGGCGCGTTGCTCCGGCAGGAACGGATGAACGCCAGCATCTCCATACGCGGCCTCGCCGAAGAGACGGGCATCCCCGGTGCGCGCATCAAAGCCTACGAGTTGGGCGAACGTCCCATCCCCCTGCCTGAACTGGAGGTGCTCGTCTCCACCCTGGGCGGACACATCGAGACCTTCTTCGACCGCAGCGGCCCCATCGGGCAGTGGCTGACGAACGAGGAAGCCATCCAGAACTTCCTGGAACTGCCGCAGGAATTGCGCCAGTTCGTGGCACTGCCGGTGAACCGTCCATACCTCGAGCTGGCAATGAAGTTGAGCAACATGTCCAAGGACAAGCTGCGCTCTGTCGCGGAAGACCTGCTGGATATCACGTTATAGGATTTGAACGTGGACAACAACGACCCCATCCTACTGGCTGAACAGGGGAAAGAGGAATACGCAAAAGGGGACCATGCCGCTGCCGCCGACCTGTTCGCGCAAGCCGCGCAGGCCTACGCGAACGCGCAGGACGAACTGAACGCGGCGGAGATGAAGAACAACCAAAGCGTGGCATTTCTGCAGGCTGGAAAGGCAATGGAAGCATTAAAGGCGACCGATGGAACTGAAGTTGTCTTTCAGAAAGCCGGCGACCTGAAACGGCAGGGGATCGCCGTTGCGAACCGCGCCGCCGCACTGGAAGGGCTCAAACAGGTGGACGAGGCGCTGGCGGAATATGAACGCGCCGCATCCCTGCTGGAAGAGGCGGGTGAAGGCGACATGCACTCGGTCGTGCGGAAAGCCGCCGCGAACATCAACCTCAAACGCGGACGGATCACCGCCGCCCAGATGGATGTGTACGACTCCCTGCGCCTCGTCGAAAAGCCGAACCTCACCCAACGAATCATGAAGGTCCTCAAGCGGATCGGATTCATCAAATAGTGATCAGCACACTGGTTCGCCCGGCGGACCTCAACGATCATCAGCGACTCTCGAACCTGATCTTCTTTGAGACCCGCTCTCACCGTCACCTGGACTGGCGCTCACCGTTGGAATGGCTGGGCGACCGTTTTTTCTGGACGGTGGAGGAAGGCTCGCAGCTCACAGCCGCACTGGCATGCCCCGAGGAAACAAAGGGGATCGCCTGGGTGCGGCTTTTCGTTCATTCGGGGTATTGGTCGGCGGAGAACGCGTGGACCGCTCTGTGGGACGCGGCAAGGGGGGATATTGCCGGGGCAGGCGGGGCGACGGTCGCCGCCATTGTGCAGCATTCATGGTTCCAGAAGGTGTTGGAATCGAACGGGTTCGAAAACCGTCAGAGTATTGTGATGCTCGAGTGGTCGTATCAGCCCTGGGCGGCGCGCGAAGCGGAGGGAGTCCGCATCCGCAGGATGACCGAGGCGGACCTTCCCGATGTCACGGCTGTGGACGGCGCATCGTTCGATCCGGTATGGCATAACTCGCAGGAGACCTTGCGGCGGGCGTTCGTACAATCCCTGTTCGCAACGGTGGCGGAGGACGAGCGCGGCGTGATCGGTTATCAAATGACCACCGGGACGGGGACGCGGGCGCACCTTGCGCGCCTGGCTGTTCACCACTCGAAACAGGGACGCGGTGTGGGCAGGGCTTTGCTGGGGGATCTGTTCGACAGGCTGGTGCAGAACGGATACCTGCGGCTTTCTGTGAACACGCAGGGCGACAACCCAGTCTCGCTGCGGCTATACCAACGGATGGGATTTGTCCGTACGGGCGAGTCGTATCCCGTGTATACTTTCAGGGTTCCGTCATCCTGAGCGAAGGATCTCTGTTCTTATGCAGAAGACTCTTCGGTCGCGGTGCCAAAGCACCACTCCCTCAGAGTGACAGGTTTCAGAAAAGGAGGCAGTATGACAGCCAGGGAAGATGCGGTCATCGTCAACTCGCTCGTGAGGCAGGCATTGACCTCGATGCAGGAGGTAATGGGGGATAACGGTTTGAACGCGATTCTCAAGTCGTGCGGCCTGGAACGGTTCGTGGGCAATTTCCCGCCGAACGACCTGGAACCGGCCATCAAGACATCGCAATACGCGCAGTTGAACCAGGCGATCGAAGATTTCTACGGGCGCGGCGGAAAGGGCATATTGCGCCGCATCGGCAAGGCATCCTTCCAATACGCGGTACGCGAGCAGGCCGCCCTGCTGGGCGTTGCCGGGGTCGCCTTGAAGTTACTGCCCGAGCGACAGCGCATCAAGTTCATCCTCAACAGCACGGCAGACGCGCTGAAGAAGAGCAACGCGCAGGTCAACGCCTGGGTGGATGACAGCGGCGACAGGCTGGCATACGTGGATGCCACGTGCGCCATCTGCCACAGCCGCCACAGCGACCGTCCCATTTGCCACCTTTACATCGGCTCCCTTACCGAGGCCGTGCAATGGGCGACCGGCAAGGAATATGAGATCATCGAAACGCACTGCTCCGCAAAGGGTGATGAATTCTGCCGGTTCGAAGTGGGAGCCGCAAAGGAGTGACCAGGTGAAGTTCTCGAACCGGGTATTGCGCCGCTTTGCCGAAACGGTTGCGAGGGAACTGGGAAGCGACCAGTTCAATGCCATGCTCTCCCTGTCCAAATTCCCCGCGGACTGGTCGACACCCGAAACCTTCCTCAAAATGGACCCGGCTGGCGCGGCGCAGGCGTATGCCTCCCTGCAAACTGCCATGCGCACCTATTACGGGCGCGGCGCGCGGGGCGTGCTCACCCGCGTGGGACAAAGCCTTTGGGGGCACCTGCTGAAGGATGCCGCGCTCGGCAGCAAGACACAAGCCGCCATCATCAAGCGACTGCCCCTTTCGGCGCGCCGCAAGTTGACCCTGGAACTGCTCGCCAAATTCATCGGCGCCGGGCCAAGCGACATCACGGTTCATACCCTCGACCTGGACCTGCTCCTCGCCGACCATGCCTCCCCCACCACCGACGGCCAATCGGCTCCCGCGCCGATCTGCTACGTCACTCAGGGACTCATCCGCGAAAGCCTGCATTGGGCAACCGGGCAGGACTACACCGTCGAAGAGACCTCCTGCAAGGCAAAAGGCGAGTCAGCCTGCGAATTTACCATCACCGGCGGGAAATAATTGCGTCGTAGGGGCGACTTGTTGAGTCGCCCAAATTGGATAACACCATGAACACCAAACCAGACAGCGACCTGAACGATGACGTCACCTTCTACATGCAAGGCTGGGAACCGCAAGGGAAGACCAAAGCCGTGGTCTGCCTCGTCCACGGACTGGGCGAACACAGTGGGCGTTATGCGCACGTGGGCGCGGCACTGAACGAGGCGAACTATGCCCTCTTCGGCTTCGACCTGCGCGGTCACGGACAGACCGGCGGTCCGCGCGGACATATTCCCTC
Source organism: uncultured Chloroflexia bacterium (assembly GCA_963718215.1). GTDB lineage: Bacteria > Chloroflexota > Anaerolineae > Anaerolineales > Villigracilaceae > Defluviilinea. The sequence goes on along the minus strand of CAVQYK010000031.1, from coordinate 156,765 downwards.
GCTCGATGCCGTCATGCAGGACATCCGCCAGTTTGTCGCGTTCCAAAGACAAAACCACCCCGGTATGCCGGTCTTTTTATACGGTCATAGCCTCGGCGGGTTGCTTGACCCTTGCGTATGCAATTCAATACGGCGAAGGCTTGAAAGGCGTGATCGTCAGCGGCGCGGGACTGCGGTCAGCGGTGCTCGAGCAAAAAGGGAAGGTCGCCCTGGTGAACCTGCTCGGGTCGCTCCTGCCCGGGTTGACCATCCCCACCGGCCTCCCTCCCGAGACGATCTCGCGCGACCCTGATGTGGTGCAAAAATATCTCGCAGATCCCCTCGTGCATGACAAATCCAGCCTGGGACTAGCGAAGGCAGGCTTCAGCGCCATTGACCTGTGCTTTGCGCGCGCAAAGGAACTCCGACCGCCGCTCCTCATCATGCACGGCAAAGCAGACCGGAGCACCTACGCCAGCGGGAGCGTGGAATTCGCCAAACTCGCCGGCGCGACGAACAAGGACGTCACCTTGAAACTATGGGAGGGGATGTATCACGAACTCCACAACGAACCCGAACAGGCGGAAGTGTTCAAGGTGATGATCGAGTGGCTGGACAGGCATTTGTAGGGTTATATTGAAGACAGTAAAAAAGCGGCTCGGATGAAGCAAAATCCGAACCGCTTTTGGTTTCTGGCTGTTTTTCTGATCTTCTTGTAGCTCATCCCTTGACACTGCTGTTAATCGGTAGTCGTAAAACGGACTCGAGTGATTTTTTCCGATTATCAATAAGTACAATCATATCTCAATCCTTCCAAGAGTTACGTAGCGGGATTTACCCTTTGTCGTCGAAACTTGGAATATCTCTGAATTAGCTTACCGCCTGCAAGCAGTAACAACAAGATTGCTACCAAGTGAACTAAATCTGAAGAGGATAGAATCTGTACATCCATAAGACGAAATATCCGTAAATCACCAATTGGCCATCCGAAGAAAATGACTACCATAAAGTAATCCCACCCGGCGTGTAGCCCTATGGAGAGCCAAAGCTGTCTAGTCTTGAGGTAGGCATAGGAGAAAAAGAGCCCGCCGGCGAACAAGAAGATTATGTAATACAAATCAAAGTCAGAATTAACCGGTGCAAGTAGACAAAGATGGTGCAAGAGATAACTACGCCCCAGAACTGATTTAGCCCCTTTGAGATTGTCTGCAAGTGAAAACCTCGCGACAAAAGCTCTTCGCTCCAGCCAACAAATGAAAAGATCAAGAATGTGATCAATAAGTTCCCAATTACGAAGGATGATGTGGACGTTTGCCATGCAAAGCCGACTATTTTGATCTCGCCGAATATCAATCTGGCGAAAAAGTAAACGCCTGCCAGCAAGAATGAAATCAATAGGCCGACCAAGAAATCGTACAGTGTCCATCGGTCTAGCCTGAGTCCCAGATCGACAAGGTCGCGTCCTGCCAAGACTTTTGTTGCAATAAAGACCGAAATGGTAAAAGCTAGTAGTTTGGTGATTTCCCGAAGAGCCAATAAAACTTGGTCGTTTCCCCATGTGGCTGGATTAATCACCCACACAATAAAGGTGAGACTGAATAACACCCAATAAATCATCGATTGCCCCAGAATTTGTCCGGCGGCACCCAGGATGGTACGAAAGGGAGGAAAACGGAAAACTGAGGCAATGGTGCTATGGTTGCTGTCTTTGATTGACTGATTGTCAAGCCCAGTTGTCATAATGATTTTTCCATATGCAATAAACTTCCTGCAAAAGTCGTTTTCTTACCCTGCTCAGGGCGGCGTCCCCTCCGCCGAAGACTGCGGCGGGAGCACTTATGCAAGAGGTCTGATCTAAAAATCCGTGCTCATCTGTGTAATCCGTGACTGAAAGATTTTGAAACTTACAACTCCACCAGCGTGGACTCCGCCCCCGTCACCGCCACGGACTTGCCGTTCGCAAAGATGACCTCCGTCTTGTTCGCCCCCCGTATCACCCGCAAACCCTTGTAGCCAACCGTCACATCCCACGGGAAGGGATTACTGCCCTCCAGCCGCACGCGCGTCGCGGAGAGGATCTCCACGCCCAGCACCTTCAGGAACAGACCCACAGGCGCAAGTCCGCTCAGGGCGTTGCGCTCGCCGATGCCCGTCCCTTTTTCGGCGTGGTAGCGCGCGTAGAAGGCGCGGTTCTGCTTCAGGTTCTGGATGATGCCGGTCATGATATGCACCACCAAACGCGCCGCGTCGGAGCGGAATCCGTATCTCAGCAGGCCTTCGCAGATCAACAGGTTCCAGGGCAGGTGCACAGCCTGGGAGACCGATTCAGCCTCCCGTACGCGCGAAGCGAGGGACGGGCAGGCGGGGATCCCAAATGGACGGTTGAATCGCTTCGAATCCAATAGCGCACGTCCGATCATGATCTGCGCGTGTCCCTCGTCGGGCACGCCCGCCCATAACGGCATGAAGAGCGTGTGGTCCTCGGTGGTGAAATCGAGCGTTTTGACCGTCACCGTGTCGTCGTCGCCGAGATTTTTGACAACGATCTTCGCCAGTTTCGGGTAGACCTTTTGCGTGGTGTAGACCGCCCCGCCGTCCCGCCATTGATAATCGCCGCTGGAGATGACCTCGTCCGCAGGTTTGGTGGAGAACTGATGGATGCGGATCTCGGGGCGCTTCGCGGCTGGACTTTTGATCTGCACCTCGATCAACAAGCGGGTCGGCGCCTCGAAATTCAACTTCGGGCTGATCGTCCCCGAACCTTGCTGCTTGACCAACACCTTGCCGGCCAGGCTCGAACCTGTTTCGCGGTCGCGGTAATGATACAACCCCGTCCGCGCCCCCCACGTGGATTCGATGGAGCCGCGCAACTTTGCGGCTTGTTCCTGGAGCAATGCCAGTGTGTCGTTCCTTTCAAGTATCTCCGCCATTTTGACGAGACAGGACGCTTCGTGGTACAGCATGGCCTCGAGCGCCGGGCTGTGGACCTGTGTGATGTCCACGCCCAGTGACCAGGTGTGCCACGCGTCGAACAGGGGGTTGTCCTCGAAGCCTGTTTGCAGGATGTGTTTCCACTGCGGGAGTCCGTCGCGGTCTTCATCGTATTCGGGCGAGAACCATGCCCAGAAGAATTTATGCAAATGCGGAAAGACTTCCTTCAGGAAATTTGCGTCTTCTTTTGTTTCATAGATCTTCCAGGCGAGGCTGGCAAGCATCGGCGCGGCGAGATACCGCCCGCGTTGACCGGCAAGGCCGGGTTTGCCGTCTATCGTCCCGTCCTCCTTCTGGACGAAGAGGAAGTTCTTCAACAGTTCCTGCGCGGTCTGCGAGGCGGGCAATACGCTGGCAAGATAATGCGCTTCCAGCGGAGTCTGCCCATTCCACGCGACGGGATAATCCGTGCCGTCGCCTTTGGGGGAGTAGCCGTTGTCGGGTCCGCGGGCGGAGACAAAGGACGTTTTTGGCAAATGTTGATTCGGCGGAAAGAGCAGGCTGTAGCCCGCGCACTGGCCCAGCGCGAACGCCGCATCCCAGTCCTTGTCGCCGGTGTGGATGTGAACCGTCTGGCTCGTGTTGAGCAGTTCGAGGCGGGCGCGTTCGGCCTCCCAGGGGCGTGCGGCGACCTGGCGCGCGAGGTCGAACGAGGCTTGCAGGGTGTCCGTGGCGGCTTGTGCCCAGGTGAGTTGACGCGTCGCACCGGGACCCAGTTCGAGGTCCAGAAAGAGCGAGGGGTGGGGACCGGTCCCATGCGCGGGGCCGCCGGTCATGAAGAGGATGGGGAAGAGTCCGCTGGTTTGCCCCGTCAGAACGTTGACCATTTGCATCTGGTTGGGCGCCATGCTCTGCCCGTCAATGGGAGCGAGCACGGCGCACACATCAAAACGGAGCTTGCGTGTGGCATTGGACCTGTTCGAGAGCGATACGCGCCCGCTGACGGCATTGGACTGTGGAACCCAGTATTCGGTGGAAACGTCTATGTTGGGTAGCGGTGAGTAGTCAACGATGAGGAAGTTCGGGTAGAAACGGCGGATGGTCGGCGGCAGGGCAAAATCGGACGGGTTGTTGACGGATCTGCCGTTCTCGCCGAAGCGCGGGAAAAGGCGCATCGCTTTGGCGCGCAGGCCGAAGGTGGTGCGAAGCGAGAGGGCGGACGGTTCGCCCCCGCCCAGGACGAGTTCCCAGATATGGTCGTTGAGGTAATCAGGAATGGAAAGGCGTGAATCTGCCGCGAGAGTGAGATAGAGCGGGTCGCCGGAGGCGAGGGACCAGTCACGCATGGGTAGTATTGTACGGGCAGATTGTCAAGAGGTCAAAGGGTATAATTTAGTCGGATAGTCGGTTAGTCTGGAGTCTTATAGTCTCATTGGATGCAGGAAAAATGAACAACTATTAGACTAACGACTATCAGACCAACGACTCTTAGACCCCAAGGAGAAATCATGGGACTTTATTTTGAGGAATTTTTTGTCGGGCAGAAAGTGACCACGGTTGGGCGCACTGTAACCGAGTACGATATCAATACCTTTGCCGGTCTTTCGGGTGACTATAACCAGATCCATACCGATGCGGAGTTCAGCAGGAATACACCCATCGGTCAGCGCATCGCCCACGGGATACTGGGACTGTCCATCGCTTCCGGTCTCGCCATGCGGACGGGGATCCTTGAGGGCACGGTCCTCGTCTTCCGAGAGATCGCCGAATGGAAATTCGTGAAGCCCATCTTCATCAACGACACCATCCATGTTGACCTGGAAGTGAAGGAAACCAAGGCCCTGCCGCGCATCGGCGGCGGCTCCGTGACGATCACCCTTGAGGTGAAGAACCAGAACGATGAAGTGTGCCACCGCGGCACATGGGTCGTTTTGGTCATGAGCAAACCATCCTGATTTGCGATTTCAGATTTACGATTTCAGATTTTTGATTTTGAATTTGCAATCGATTGATCAGTTACCAATTACAAGGCACCAATTACCAAGACACCAATGACAAACGAAGAAGAACGCGCCAAACGAATCAAAAGACTGCTGGACTCGGAAGCCGAAACACGGGCGGAACCTCCCTTCGAGCCTGCCACGGATAACGAGCCGGACCAGCCAATCCAGGGCACCACGCGCACCAGCGCGCCGCGTCCCGTGCCGCCGCCCCCTCCTCCCATCGAACTGGATGAAAACAACCTGCCCCTGCCGCGCCGCGTCGACCAGGTGGATATGGGCAGCACACGCGTCTCACCTGCCGCGTACGAACCGGCAAGCCGTCCGCAGCATTTCACGGCCCAGCGCAGCCGAGACGAGTCAGCCGCACGGTATTTCACAGCCCGCGACCCCGAGCCAAGCCAACCGCCTCCCAGCCGTCCGACCATCTCGCTGGAATGGATGAGCGGATGGGGAGGTTGTCTTGCACGCGGATTTGTCATTTCATTGTTCGGGCTGGTCATCCTCGCCATCATCGGCGGTTCCGTGCTGATGATCTCGTACTATCGCATCGCGCGCACGCTTCCCAGCGTGGACGACCTGAAGGACCGCGCCTCCCAATTCGAGACCACGCGCATCCTCGACCGCAACGGGAATCCGCTTTACGAGATCCTCGACCCGAACGCGGGACGCCGCACCTATGTGCCTCTCGACAGGATCTCCCCGGTTCTCATCGCGGCGACGATTGCCACCGAAGACCAGGGCTTTTATACCCACCCCGGCTTTGACCCGCTGGCGATCATCCGCGCCTTGTGGGTCAACTACACCACGGAAGGTCAGGGCGGCGGCGCGTCCACCATCACCCAGCAACTGGCGCGCGCACTTCTGCTCTCCCCCGAAGAGCGCGCCCAGCGGACATACGCGCGCAAGGCGCGCGAGATCATCCTGGCGGCGGAGATCACGCGCCGCTATTCCAAGGACGAGATCCTCGAACTGTACCTGAACGAGATCTATTACGGCAACCTTGCCTACGGCATCGAAGCCGCCGCTGAGACCTACTTCGGCAAGACCGCCAATCAACTGTCGCTGGCAGAAGCGTCCTTCCTGGCAGGTCTTCCGCAGTCCCCCGCCGTCTACGATATTTACACCAACCGCGAAGTGACGCTGGGACGCCAGCAACAGGTGCTCGTGCTGATGTTCACCTTGAGCCAGCAGGAGGGCTGTATCACCGTCAGCAACAGCGAAGTGCCCATTTGTGTGGACCAGGTTACGGCGGTGAACGCGGCGAATGAGATCAAGGACCGCACCTTCGCCTCGCCGAACATCGACGCGCGTTATCCGCATTGGGTCAACTTTGTCCGCTCGCAATTGGAAGCTCAATACGACGCACAGACGATCTATCGTTCCGGTTTCATCATCTACACCACCCTCGACCCGACCCTTCAAAACGAAGCCCAAAGACTGGTCACCGAGCAGGTGGCGCAGATGACCGATAAGAACGCCAGGAACGGGGCGCTGGTTGCGATCCAACCGTCCACGGGCGAGATCCTTGCCATGGTCGGCTCGCCCGACTTCAACAACGACGCCATCTCCGGCCAGGTCAACATGGCGACCAGCCCCACGCGCCAGCCGGGCTCATCCATCAAGCCGATCGCGTATGTGGCCGCCTTCGAAAAAGGATGGACGCCCATCCACCTGGATCTGGGACGTGCCAACCGAATTCCCTGACGGCGCCAACCCGCCCTATGTTCCCAATAATTATGACAACAAATTCCACGGCGGCATGACCGTCCGCACGGCGCTGGCGAACTCGTTCAATATCCCGGCGGTCAAGGCGCTCGAATTCGTCGGCGTGTATGACGACCCGAATACGCCGGAAAAAGAGGGCATGATCGCCATGGCTGAACGGCTGGGCATCACCAGTCTGACGCGCCCGGATTACGGTCTCGCCCTGACGCTGGGCGGGGGCGATGTCAGTCTGATCGATATGACATCCGCTTTTTCCGTGTTCGCGAACGGCGGGAAGAAAGTCCCGCCTGTCTCCATTTTGAAGATCGTGGATTTTGCGGGCAATGTCATCTACGAATACCAGCCGCCCGAGGCTGAGCAGGTCATCCGCGCCGAACACGCCTTCCTCATTTCGTCCATTCTTTCGGATAACGACGCCCGCTCGATGATGTTCGGACGCAACTCCGCGCTCAACCTCCCGTTCCAGGTTGCCGCCAAGACCGGCACCACCAACGACTTCCGCGACAACTGGACGATGGGCTACACCCCCGACCTCGCCACCGGCGTGTGGATCGGAAACGCCGATTACACCCCCATGGTCAACACCACTGGGCTTTCCGGCGCGGCGCCCATCTGGTCACAGTTCATGCAATTTGCCGTGCCGTATGTCACCAACAACAACCCGCGGCCCTTTACCATCCCCTCCGGCATTACCGAAAGGATCGTCTGCAATCTTTCGGGCGCGGAACCTTCGCAATGGTGCCGCGGCGGTCAACGCACTGAATTCTACGCCAGCGACCAGCCTCCCCTGCCGCGCAGTGAAGACCTCGTCACCCGCACCACCATAGATACATGGACGGGGCTCATCGCCGGGGATGCCTGCCAGGACTTTGCGAAAGAAGAACAGGTCATGAACGTCACCGATCAATGGGCGCGCAGATGGTTCAAGACCGGCGACGGGCGCGCCTGGCTCGAATCGAACGACCTGCCCCGCAACCCCTTCTACAAACCGGAACGCGAATGCAGTTCCGATGACCCGCGCCCTGTGCTTGAATTCGCCAATCTTAAAGAGATCGACACCATCGCAGAGTCGCCGCTCGATGTCCGCGCCCTCATCAACGTCACCAAAGGCGGCTTCACGGGCTGGCGCCTTGAATACGGCAAAGGCGAGGACCCCTCCGAATGGACGCTCCTTGCAGAGGGACAGAACAAATTCGAACAACCCGACACCATTTACAGATGGGATCTGAACGAACTGGACGGGGAGAGGATCACCCTGCGGATCTACCTCATGAACGGAGAGGACTTCTACGCCGAAAAACGCGTCTTTCTGACCTTCAGCCTGCCCACCCCAACCCCGGAGCCGACTCCCACCCCAACCCTCACCCCAACTCTCGCCCCGCCCACCTCCCTGCCGACGGATACAACCGTCCCTGCCACGCCTACGCCGTCGTTTACGCCGCCCCCGACCGAAACGCCTTCACCGACTCCGACGCCAACCGAAACGCCGGTCACCCCGTCGCCATAGGGAATTCTCCATGAACGGGCAAAAACGCTCAACCATCAGACCTGGCATGACGGTACTTATCGTTTTAAAACAGGACCAGCGTACAGGCAAACTCACAAAAGGCATCGTGAAGGATATTCTCACCAAGTCACCCAACCATCCGCACGGTATCAAGGTCCGCCTGGAAAGCGGACAGGTGGGACGCGTCAAGGAGATCGTCGAAGAATGACACGTACCGGTAAAAAGTTCATACTGTGGGGCATGGCGTTTGTTTTGATCCTGGCCTGCACCCCGTCCATGGTCACGCCTGTTCCGCCGCTCGACCCGAACGTGATCAACACATCCATCGTGCAAACTGCGGAAGCCGCCTCCATACGGACGCAGGAGGCGATCCCTCCCACAACGACCGTGACGTCCACGCCGCGGAACACCTTCACGCCCGAATCCACCTCCACCACCGTGCCCGGCATCGTCTTTCCCACGCTAACGCCCATTCAGCGGGTGCAATATTTCCGCGTCAAACATGACAGCCAACTTGCGATCTACGATTACAGATCCCGCACCGCCGCCAATGATTGGATCGGCGTTGACCTTTTTACCCCCGAGGTTGTGCCGCTGTTCGTCCAGCCGGTGCTGTCCATTGGCACACACAGGACCGTTGTGGATGGTAATTGGGAAGTCTACATTGACGCCCTGAATGGGCAGCACAAACAAAAATTGAGATATCTGAAAGCAAATGATACCGCCTTGTTTAACGGGGCAGGTTTTCCAAAAATGGAGAGTCTAACCATGGGGGGGAACATCATAACGCTTCTTGAGATCAAAGGGGACTGGGGCAGGGTTAACACGATCAATTACACCAATCCGGGCGCCCTCAAGGATGTAAATTATGTGACAAGACCCGACCTGGTGCACAAATTCGTCGTGGTTGCATGGAGGAAGGACACAAAGACGACCTACTGGGTCAACCCACCCGTGGGTGATATTTACTGGCCCCTGGTCGTCAGCCGTGACGTCTGGATCCAGATGGAACGCCTGGAACCCTTCCCGATCCTGCCGATGGTCGTAACCGCGAAGACAACACAAAAGATCAGGCAGGCGCCGGGATCGGATGCCGAGGAAACCGGCTCTGAATTCTCAGAAGGGGAAACCGGGCGGATCGTTGAGTACCACCCATCCGCTTCGAATGTTTGGGGCAGGCTGTCGGGCGGAGGGTGGATCGCCCTGATCCTGAATTGGAAATACCTGACAGACTGGTCAATGGCAACCATCCCTCCCCCGCCCTGATCCTCTGATTGCCATTCTCATCAAATCAAATAAAACACAGGAGCCTTCCGAAATTCTGGAAGGCTCCTGTATTCTTTGCGGTTCGTATGGTTCTACTCATCTTCCAATTGCGAAACGGAGGTGGATTCCCTCCTGGCCAGTTCATCCTTCAAGAGACGGATGCCGTTGGCGACCTGGTTCGAGATCCGTTCCAGTTCGTCCTGAAGCTGGGTGAGGCTGTTCATGGCGTAATCGTCCGCGTCGGTACGGATGTTTTCCGCCTCATTGCGTGCCTGTACGACGATCTGCTCAGCGCGGCGCGAAGCCTCCTGGGCGACCATCTCCTTCGTCACCATCTGGTCGGCTTTTTGGCGGGCAAGTTCAAGGGTGCGATTCGCCTCCTCCTGCGCCTGGGCAAGCACACGGTCGCGTTGACCGAGCAACTGCTGTGCCTTCTTCACTTCCTCGGGGATGGCGATACGCATCTGGTCAATGATGTCGAGCATGCGGTCCTCATCCACCATCACATTACGCGTGAGGGGGATGGACCTGCTCTCATTGAAGAGTTCTTCAAGCCGATCGATTAATTGAAGTATATCCATAAGGGTTCTCCTTCACTCGAAGGAATTATTAACAGCAATTCTAGCACAGATTAATCGCGCAATGCGTTCGGAGGGGAATGTCCATCGCCCAGTTTATGGACCTTGTCCTTGAGCGCTTTTTCCACATGCGGCGAGACCATGCTGGAAACATCACCCAACAGCGAGGCGATCTCCTTGACGGTGCTCGAGGAAAGGAACGTGTGTTCCTCGGCGGTGATGAAGGCAACGGTCTCGATATCACTGGCGAGGCGCTGGTTTGCCAGTCCCATGCGGAATTCGAACTCGAAATCAGAGAAGACGCGCAGGCCGCGCACGATCACGTTTGCGTTGATCTGGCGGGCAAAGTCCACGGTCAGACCGCTATAACCCGTCACTTTGATCTTGGGGTTGTCTTTTAGCGCTTCCGCGACAAGGTGCATGCGTTCCTCGGGAGAGAACATCAAGGATTTCAACGGCTTGTCGTAAACCGCCATCACAACTTCGTCAAAAATGCGCGTGGCACGGGTCGCGATGTCAATGTGACCGTAGTGGATGGGATCGAATGTCCCTGGGAATAATGCTCTGACCATGAATTCTCCGTTGTGACCGTAGGGGCACGATATATCGTGCCCCTATGAAACGTCTCCCTTGCCTTCGCCCCAGAACCTTCCCAGGGTCTCGGCAAGCAGGGCATGCTCGGGCAGACGAAGATCCGCATCCTTCTCGAAAACAGCCTGCGCCTGCAACCGGGCCTTTTCTATCAATTTGACATCTGTGATGCTCGCCATCCGCAGGCTGGAGGCATACCCCGACTGGCGCGTCCCCAGGAATTCGCCCGGACCGCGGATCTGCAAATCCTTTTCTGCAAGGAAGAACCCGTCTGTCGATTCCACCATTGCCTGCAAGCGTTCGTTTTCGGTCTTGTCCTCGTGCGTGGGGATCAGTAGACAGTAGGATTGGTCTCCGCCGCGCCCGACGCGTCCGCGCAATTGATGGAGCTGTGCCAGACCGAAGCGGTCCGCGCCTTCGATGAGCATGACGGTCGCGTTGGGCACGTCCACGCCCACTTCGACGACCGTCGTCGAAACGAGGATGTCATATTTCTTGTCGCGGAACTTGTGCATGACATCGTCCTTCTCGTCGGGGCGCATGCGTCCGTGCAGGAGACCGAGTTTCAGGTTGGGGAAGACTTCCTTCGAGAGGGTCTCGTAATCGTCCACGGCGGCGCGGGCATCGATCTTTTCGCTCTCCTCGATGAGCGGATAGATGATGAAAGCCTGTTTGCCGTCCTTGATCTGACCGCGCAGTAACGTAAAGGCGCGCTCGCGTTCCTGTGGACGCAGCACAAAGGTGTTGACAGGCTTCCGCCCGGCGGGCATTTCGTCCATGATGGAGAGGTCGAGGTCGCCGTAAAGGGTGAGGGCGAGGGAGCGCGGGATGGGAGTGGCGGTCATCACCAGCAGGTGCGGATTGGTGCCCTTGCTCCGCAGTTCGGCGCGTTGTTCGACGCCGAAGCGATGTTGTTCGTCAATGACCACGAACTGCAAGTCCGCGAATTGGACCGGCTCCTCGATGACCGCGTGCGTGCCGATCACGATCTTGACCGTGTTATTCGCCAGCCCGTTGCGAATTTCTTCTTTCTCTGCTTCTGGCGTATCGCCGGTCAAAAGGCGAATTGTTTGGATTGCAGGAGCTTGCTCCTGCGTATTGGACAGCAAGCTGTCCGATTCCATAAAGAACCTGGTAAAACTGCGATAATGCTGTTCCGCCAGAATGGACGTGGGCGCCATGATCGCGGCTTGGGCATTGTTGCTGGTAATCATGGCAGCGGCTAAAGCCGCAACTACAGTTTTGCCCGAACCCACGTCGCCTTGCAGGAGTCGGTTCATGGGTTTGCCAGAGTCGAAGTCGGCGCGGATGTTCGAGACGGCTTTCGCCTGGACGGAGGTCAGGGTGAAGGGAAGGCTCTTCGTCTGCGAATCCAGCCACTCGTCCGAGACGGGGAAGCGGCGGGCTTCCACAGATTGCCAGTCGCGTTTCTGGCGGAGCACTCCCATTTGCAGGTAGAAGATCTCGTCGAAGGCGAGGCGTTCGCGCGCGGCTTTGAGTTTATCCTGCGAGTCGGGGAAATGCACCTGCAAGAGCGCCTCGCCCAGCGGCATGACGCGCGCCGAATTGCGGACGCCTTCGGGGAGCGCATCCACCACCGTCCGCGCCCAGTATTCGACGACCTGCTTCATCTGGTTGCGGAGCCATTTTTGCGCGATGCGCTCGGTGAGCGAGTAGACGGGGACGATGCGGTTGGTGTGCAGGCTTTCGGCGTCAACCGATTCCCAGTCGGGGCTGTTCATGATGAGCCGCCCGAGGTATTGGTCCACTTTGCCCGAGACGGAAATGGCATCGCCCGATTTGAAGCGGTTGGCAAGCCAGGGCTGGTTGAAGTAACTGAGGCGCAGTGCGCCCGTGCCGTCGCCGATGATGACCTCGACGATGGAGGCCTTTCCGCCGCGGATGGGGCGCGAGTGCACGCTCTGGATCGTGCCGATGACGGTCACCTGCTCGCCGTAGAACAGTTCCTTGATGGGTTTGAGCTGCGAGTAATCGTCGTAGCGGCGCGGGAAGTAATAGAGCATGTCGCCGAGCGTCTGCATGCCGAGTTTGGCGAGCGACTCGGCGTTGCGCGGTCCGACGCCTTGCAGGACGGTCAACTTGGCGTCGAGTGCGGCGGGCGTGGCGGAAGTCTTTGCCCCGGCAACGGATTCCGAGCGCGGCGGGGCTGGGGGGCGCGGTTTAGACCCCCTCCCGTCGCCCCTGAAGCGGGGGAAGCCTGCTGTCGTTGTTCGCGCGTTTCCTGCCGATGAACTTCCTGCTTTTCGGACGGTTCGGGGGGCTGTTGGGGAGGCTGTGGCGGCGGTGTAGGACGCGGCTTTTGCTGGGGCTTCTGCTGGGCTTCGGGATACGTATCCCCGATGCGTTTCCACAACCCTTTCAGCGCGTCACCGCGTGACTGGGGGCTGAGTCCGTCATACGAGCGGAGTCTCTGCACGACAGCCTGGATGACCTCTTCTTGAATCCCGTCTACGCGGGCTTCCCCCTCCCAGTAATCGAGCATTTTGGCGAGTCCGCCGATGATGGCGGTGTTGGAGTATCCGTTCTCGTGTTCGAGACGGAAGAATTTGCGTAATTTTTCCAGTGATTGCTGCATAAATAGTATTTTATCATGGGGAGACGGGCAAAAACTCGGAGGTCGTGGAGACCTCCGAGTTTTGTATCATTTCCTCACCGCCGCGAACCCCAACCCGTGCGGACCGACGTGCGTGCCGATGACCGTGGTCACGTTGACCAGCAGGATGTCGCGCGGCACGGACTGGCTGACGGTCTGCATCAGGGTATTGAGAAAATCCTTTGCGCGGGCTTCGGCGCCCGTGTGCAGGATTGCCAACCGTTCGAGTTCGCCATCCTGCAGGAGGAGGTTCAACATCCGTTCGTTGGCTTGTTTTGTCGTCCGTACCGCGCCGATGGCTTTGACCTCGCCTTCCGCCAGTTCGATCAACGGTTTGATGGAGAGCAGTCCGCCCAGTGTGGCAATCGCGCCGGGGACGCGTCCGCTGCGGCGGAGGTATTCCATCGTTTCGAGCGCAGCGTAGACCTTGAGCCGTTCCCGCGTCGATTTGACGGCGCCCAGGGCGGCGTCAAGTCCGTCCTCGGCGGCTTCAGCGGCGGCGATCGCCTGGAAGCCAAGTCCAAGTGAGAGTGAGCCGCTGTCGAGCACGGTGATCTTGTTCGGGAAATCCTGCGCCGCCTGTCGCGCTGAGTTGACGATGGTGGTCAACTTTCCCGGGGGGTGGATGGAGATAACATGGTCACAGCCGCGGGCAAAAAGGGAGTCGTAGCGGGAGGCGAAGTCGCCTATCGAAGGTGCGGCAGTTGTCGGCGGGGTGCGAAGCGAGGGCAGTTGGTCGTAGAAGTCGTCGCGCGAGATGCCGTTCCCGTCTGCATATTCCTTCCCATCGAGGATCAGGATGGTCGGGATGACCTCGATCTCGTGTTGTTCCGCCAGGTATTTTGGCAGGTCGGAGGTGGAGTCCGTGACAATTCCGAGTTTCATGTTTTCTCCCGGTCCAGCCAGAGCTCGCGGTACTGGCGGTTCCAGTCGATGAGGAAGCGGAAGGCGATGACCAGCCCGCCTGCGAGGGCGATCCAGAATTCAACGCCGCGCAGGTTGAAAAGCCAGAAGACAGGCGCAATGAGGATGCCCGTGGCAACGCTGGCGCGGGCGCTGTGATGGATGGTGAGGGTAAGCAGAAGCAATAGCCCAAGTCCGATGACGAAGGCGAACCAGTCCACCGCCAGGAGCGCACCGCCGAAGGTCGCCAGCCCCATGCCGCCGCGGAATTGGGCGAAGAGGGGCCAGCAATGACCGATGACCGCGCTCGCGGCGGTGAGGGCGATGACCCAGGTCTCGCCGCTGAACTCGAGGGCAAGCCAGGTTGGGAGAAAGCCCTTGGCGATGTCGAGGAGCAGGACGAGCGCACCCCAGCCAAAGCCCGCCTGGCGGATGGTGTTGGTGGTCGTCGCGTGACCCGAGCCTGAATCGCGCACGTCCACATTTTTGACATACCGCGTCACCCAGATGGAGAAGGGGAGCGAGCCAAAGAGGTAGCCAATGACGGGAAGGAGGGGCAAAAGTATGTTCATGGGGTGCGTGTGTTTTGATCTTTCAATGGCAGGCCGGAGGCACCATCCGTGCTTCGAGAGGAATAACCCCAATTCTACCCCGGGGTTGTTTTCATCCAAACCTCATATTTCCAGTAAAATCATGGCCATGCTACAAGCAAATCCAATTTTTGACGCCGCTGGTCAGACCTACCAGCAAACCCGCATCTCCCACTGGGACGCCATCGCCCGCAAACGCGACGCGTGGCAGGGCATGGGCAGTTGGTACCACCGCCGACTTGCCGAGATCTACCGCTTCCACGTCGCGCCCAACCTGCGCGTCCTCGAAATCGGCTGCGCCGACGGACGCCTCCTTGCCGACCTCAAGCCTGCGTACGGCGTTGGTATCGACTTTTCAGAGGAAATGATCAAACGCGCGAAAGAACACCACCCGGAACTCACATTCATCCCTGCGGACGCGCACGACCTTTCCGCCATCAACGAAACCTTCGATATCATCATCCTCTCCGACCTCGTCAACGACCTGTGGGACGTGCAGCGCGTCCTCGAGCAGATCAAACGCCTCTCCACGCCGCACACGCGGGTCATCCTGAACTTCTACAGCCGCCTGTGGCAGGTCATCCTTGGCTCGGCGCAGGCGCTCAACCTTGCCACCTCCAACCTGTACCAGAACTGGCTCACGCGCGAGGATATCAGTTCGCTTTTGAACCTGGCTGGCTTCGAAACCATCCGCGCCACGCAGGAAGTGCTCTGGCCCCTTCCGCTGGGCGGATTGGCAAATCGATTCCTTGTCCGCTTGTGGCCGTTCAACCATTTCGCGCTGTCCAACCTCGTGATCGCACGTCCTGCCCCTGTCCGCGCGGAGGAGCCGAAAGTGTCGGTCGTCATTGCGGCGAGGAATGAAGCGGGGAATATCAAAGCCATTTTCGAACGCGTCCCGCAAATGGGACGCGAGACCGAGATCGTCTTCGTGGAGGGACATTCCAAGGATGACACCTACGCCACGATAGAGAGGGAGATCGCTTCGCATCGTTTCGATGGCGCTATTGGCGCCACTCAACGCAAGCCTTCGACCCCCAGCCTGCGTCGCCGTGGCGTCGTCGCGACACTTCTCAAACAACCGGGCATCGGCAAAGCGGACGCCATCCGCGCCGGCTTCGAAAAAGCGACCGGCGACATCCTGATGATCCTCGACGCGGACCTGACCGTCCCGCCCGAGGACCTGCCGCGTTTCTACGAGGCGCTGGTCTCCGGCAAAGGCGAGTTCATCAACGGCGTGCGCCTCGTCTACCCGATGGAGAAGGAAGCCATGCGCACGCTCAATTTCATCGGCAACAAGTTCTTCAGCATGGCGTTCTCGTGGCTGTTGGGACAGTCCATCAAGGATACGTTGTGCGGCACAAAGGTCTTGTATAAAAAGGATTATGAACTGATCGCGGCGAACCGTTCCTATTTCGGTGACTTCGACCCCTTCGGCGACTTCGACCTGATCTTCGGCGCGGCAAAACTCAACCTGAAGATCGTGGACCTCCCCATCCGCTACCGCGAACGGACGTACGGCACGACCAACATCTCGCGCTGGAAACACGGGGTTTTGCTGTTACGCATGGTCGCCTTTGCGGCGCGGCGGATCAAGTTCGTTTAGGAATGTGTCTTGGAGGAAGGGTCAAATCACGGGGCAGGCGCGTATTCATACAGGTCCCACCCTTCGCGCCGGCTGGCGACTTGATACTCTGCTGGCGGGACAGGGAATCCATCCCGTGCCGGTAATAACAGATACTCGATCTCCTGGTCGCGCAGCCATTGAAGATCTGAAACTTGAGCGGGTGAAACCATCGGCACCAGTCGGCGGTGTAGATCTTCCCCAAACAATGGGTAATCAAGGATGAAGAAGGGAATGTAATATCCCAGTGCAGCATCCGCCGGGATGAATTTCTCCACCATGTAATACATCTCGCGGTCATTTTTCCGCTGGATGGTTTGGATGAAGATGCGATCATCGTTGTTCCAAATATGAAATTCCTCGGCAAATTTGCCAAGGGTCGGTTTGGCCGGGTTGTAAAGCAGGGTCACTGCAAGGATGACCATCTGCCAGAGTGCCGATCAACCACTCATAGACCACAGTGCCCTTTTCCCTGAACCAGGATGCCATCAAGGGGGCACACAAGGCAACCAGCGGGGCAAAATAGCGTCCCTGGAACGGGTCCCAACCGGGTCGCAGAATAATCTCCAACGGCAGGAAAACGAGCAGGGCTATGCCCGGTCCCAACAGAAGGAGAGATCTTTGCCTCACTCCACGCCGTCCCGCTATGATGAGTGCCGGGAAAATCAGAAGAAAGCTCAATGGACCATACCAGGCATGGCTTTCCTCGTTGATATTTTTATCAGTAAAACTGAATGTGTGACCAGATGCCGTATAGGCTGTCCCTTCGATTTCATCGAAACCGATCCACTGGAAAAACGCCCGCACCACCCGCATCTTGACCTTGTGGGCGTACCCGTCGAGGGGTCTGGGCAGGCCGCTTGTGTCAAGGGACTGGTAGAGCAGGCGCGGGGTGTTGTAGACCAGTTCCAGGAGAATCCCAGTACCGGGCGGCGGATCAGCCGTCAAGGCGGCAAGATGCGGAGCGTAATCCTGGGCAGGTGCCACTCCAGTTGCATCATCCGGGTACTGAGGCACTTCGATCATGGTATCAATATAGGTTGGATTTCCAAACGGATTGCCGAAATACCGCCAATTGACCACGTAGATGTAGGCGCCAAAAAGCGCAATTCCGATGACAAGATTAAACGACCAAAACAGGAGCGGTTTCAAACTGCGCCTGCCAAATTGCAGAAGGGCAAGTAAAGCCAGTACCGCCAGGATGGGTAATAGAAGGAAATAACTTTTCTTTACGCCGACTCCCAGACCAACGCTGATCGCAGAAAGGGAGAGCAGGGACAACTGTCCATCCCGCAACCCTAGAAATAGGAAGTAAATTGCCGGGATGAAGAACACCGTTGTCACCAGGTCGGTTTGAGTAGTGGTGGACTGCAGGGCAATCAACGGGAAACTCAGGAATATCAATGCTGCAAAAGCGGATCGGCGCGGGTTATATCCAAAAAAGCGCGCCATGCCGAATACCCCCATCGCGGAAACCAGTGCCGCCAGCCACTGGGCGATTCCCACAAGTTGGTCACTGCCGAGGAACAACAATGTCCAGTAGGTCTGTATTTGGGCATTGACCGGGTACCACACCTGATCGAGCATGGTGGTGGACCAGGGCAGGAACGAACCGTTCTGGCGCCAAAAAACGATGCGCGAGAGATGCGTGCTCAGACTGTCCATATTGTTTTGGGGGATGTGGATGATCTGCGCCAGCGCAAAAGCATAGGACAGGGCGGTGAAAAATATCAGCAAGGCCAGGAGCGGTTCGCGCTTCAAACACTGGACGTTGAATTGAGGTTTCCAACCCTGAAAAGGTCCCCAGAGGGACGGTTTTCCCCGCCTTCCCCAGATCAGCCATCCAAGTCCTCCGAGAACGGCATGGACTGCGATCATCACCCATTGCTGCTCAAGCAGACGAAAACTGTTGACGCTATACCCCGTCAAAACCACATTGGCACTGCAAACCAGGTAATAGGCCAGCAACCAGGCAGGTTTATTCGGCGGGCGGGAAACCGCCACCCACGGCAGACTTCCCGCCAACAAAATGAACAATGCCAGGAAAAAGATCAACATCTATTCCGCTTGAGATATTCCTAGACAGAGAATTCTTTGAGCGCTTCGATCACGCGCATCTGGTCTTCATCGGTCAAGTTCGTGTAGAACGGGAGGCGCAGGAGCTGGTCGCTGACCTGCTCGGTGACAGGACAGTCGCCTGCCTTGCCACCGTATTTTTCACCCATCGGGGAAAGGTGCAGGGGCAGGTAATGGAAGACAGCCTGGATGCCTCGCTCCTTCAAATGGGTAATTGCCGCCTGGCGTTTTTCGAGGCTTGGAAAAAGCATATAGAACATGTGATAGGTCTGCTCGCAGTGCGCAGGGACGAACGGCATGCTCACGTGATTCTCCTCCGCCCAGGCGCTGAGTCCCTTGTAGTAGGTCTCCCAGATCTGTTTACGACGTAACTGGATCTGTTCACGTTCCTCCAGTTGCGCCAAGAGGAAGGCGGCGAGCATATCGGATGGCAGGTAACTCGAGCCAACGTTGACCCACGTATATTTATCCACCTGCCCGCGGAAGAAGCGGCTGCGGTTGGTGCCTTTCTCGCGCAGGATCTCGGCGTCTTCGATATATTTCGGATCGTTGATGAGCAGTGCGCCGCCCTCGCCGGAAGTGAAGTTCTTCGTCTCGTGGAAACTCTGCGTCGCCATCACGCCGAACGTGCCGAGTTGTTTCCCTTTGTATTTGCCGAACAGACCATGCGCGTTGTCCTCGACGACGGGAATATTGTGACGGTTCGCGATCTCCATGATCGCGTCCATTTCACAGCCGACGCCTGCGTAGTGGACGACGACAATGGCACGCGTCTTTGGGGTGATCAAAGCCTCAAGCTTGGATTCATCCATATTGAGCGTATCAGGCCGAACGTCGGCAAAGACCGGTGTTACGTTCCGCAGGACGAAGGCGTTGATCGTGGAGACGAACGTGAACGAAGGGACGATCACCTCGTCGCCCTCCTTCAAATCCAAAAGAAGCGCGGACATTTCCAGTGCATGCGTGCAGGAGGTGGTCAGCAGAACCTTGGGAACGCCGATGGCTTCCTCAAGCAGGGCATGCGCCTTTTTGGTGAACTGCCCGTCGCCCGAGATGTGACTGCTTTGCAGTGCCTGCTGCATGTATTCGGATTCTTTTCCAACGGTGGTCGGTCTGTTAAATGGGATTGGCATGGTACTCTCCAAAATTATTCCGGGATCCACACAGTGGCGGAACCTGTAAGACAGACCTCGCCATTCTCGTTCAGGACATTGGTTTCCAGGACAAGACGGCGTTTCTCGGTCATCACCTCTGTTACTTTCACTTCGACTTTGACGGTCGTATCCACATGGACGGGTCGTTTGAACACGGAGTTTTGCGAAATGTAGACGGTGCCCTGACCGGGGAAATCCATGCCGAGGACCTTGGAGATCAGCCCGGCAACAAACGCCCCATGGACGATACGCTTCTTGAAGAACGACCTTTCGGCAAATCCAGCATCGAGATGGATTGGATTGAGATCCCCGACAATTTCAGCAAATTGCTTCACATCATCCGCTGAGATATGTCTTTCAAATGAAAACCCGTCGCCGGGCTGGTAGGGAAATTCGTTCGGCATGTCGTTTCCTATTTTGCGCTCTTTGCAAGGTCCAGAAGGTACTGTCCATAACCGTTGCTGGAGAGTTCCCGCCCCAGTTTCAGGAGTTGTTCGCGGTCGATAAAGCCCATACGATAAGCGATCTCCTCGGGGCATGAGATCATCAATCCCTGCCGTTCCTGGATGGTCTGGATGAATAACGCCGCCTGGATCAGGGACTCATGCGTACCGGCGTCCAGCCACGCCACCCCTCGTCCAAACGTCTTGACCCGCAATTGTTTGCGCTCCAGATAAGTCCTGTTCAGGTCTGTGATCTCGATCTCGCCGCGCGCCGAAGGCTTGAGCGATTCGGCAATTTTCACGACCTGCCTGTCGTAAAAATAAATTCCCGGAACCGCCCAGTCCGATTTTGGCTCTTTTGGTTTTTCCTCGATGCTCAAGACGTTCTCGTTCATATCGAACTCGACAATGCCGTACCGTTCGGGGTCGTGCACCTTATAACCGAAGATTATCGCACCATCTTGAAGAGACGCGCAACTCTGCAACAGAGAGACCATCCCCTCGCCGTAAAAGATGTTATCCCCGAGCGTCAGGCAGACCGGGCTGTCGCCGATGAAATCGCGCCCGACGAGGAAGGCGTCGGCTAAGTCCGCGCGGTTCAGGCTGTTCGGCGAACTCGAACTTCATGCCCCACTGCGAACCGTCCTTCAGCAGGTCACGGAATAGCGGCAAAGCCTCGGGCGTGCTGATAATCAAGCACCTCGCGTATCCCCGCCAGCATCAACATCGAAAGCGGATAATAGATCATCGGCTTGTCGAAGACCGGCAGGATCTGCTTGCTGATGGCGATCGTCAGCGGGTACAGGCGCGTGCCCTTCCCGCCCGCCAGGATAATTCCCTTCATTTTGACTCCTTCGCTTCGCGCCAGGCGTAATTCTTCTTGATCCACTCGCCGTACGACCCACCGCTGACCTGGTCCACCCAATCTGGATTGTGCAGGTACCACTCGACCGTGCGACGCAGACCCGCCTCGAACCCGACCTCAGCCTGCCAGCCCAACTCGCGCCGAATCTTCGCTGGATCGATGGCGTAACGGCGGTCGTGACCCGGGCGGTCCGTCACAAAGCGGATCAGTTCCTTATAGCTCTTCAATCCCTGCTCGCGCAATTGCGCGACTTCCTCCGGCGGGGCGACATCATCGAGGATATCGCAGATCTCGTGGACAAGGTTGAGGTTTTTCTGTTCGTTGTTCCCGCCGATGACGTACACCTCGCCTGGCGTCCCCTTCTCGAACGCCAGTTTCACCGCCTTGCAGTGATCCTCCACGTACAACCAGTCGCGGATGTTCGAGCCGTCACCGTAGACGGGCAGAGGCTTCCCCGAGAGCGCGTTCAGGATCATCAGGGGGATCATCTTCTCGGGGAACTGGTACGGTCCATAGTTGTTCGAGCAGTTCGTGATGACCGTCGGCAGACCATAAGTGTGATGGAAGGCGCGGACGAAATGATCGCTGGAGGCTTTGGAAGCGGAATAAGGCGAGTTGGGCGCATAAGGCGTCTCTTCGGTGAACCAGCCGTCGGGTCCGAGTGAACCGAACACTTCATCCGTGGAGACGTGCAGGAAGCGGAAGGCTTTCTTTTTGTCCTCAGGCAGACCGTTCCAGTAGTTCCGCGCGGCTTCGAGCATGGTGAAGGTGCCGATCACATTCGTTTGCACGAAATCCTCAGCGTGGACGATGGAGCGGTCCACGTGGGATTCCGCCGCAAAGTGGAAGACGCCCGCAGGCTGGTATTTCTCGAACAGCGAGGTGACCAGTTCGCGGTCCGTGATACTGCCTTTGACAAAGGTGTAGTTCGGGTCTCCCTCAAGGTCGGCGAGGGAGAGCGGGTTGGCGGCATAGGTCAGCGCGTCGAGGTTGACCACGCGATAGACGCCGCTCTGCATCAGCAGGCGGACAAAATTGGTGCCGATAAATCCGCACCCGCCGGTGACGATCACAGTTTGTTTTTCGGTCATGGTGGTTCCTTTATTGGTTTATAGCATACTATTTCCCAGACGGGCAATTCCCCGTTTGGGTACGCGGTTGGTAGACCTCGATCCGCGAGTTGTCGGCTTCGATGGTGGTGTTCGATTCGTAATAACACAGGATGTAGGGCGAGACAAAGGTATTCCAGACGTTGTTCTCCTCGGCAAACACGCCCTCCTGTTTGATGACCGTATTCTGCCTGCCGGAGATGATCGCCGCAAAACGATGGTTTTCGAGGTCATCATGGAAGCGGTTCAGGTATGCCTGGTTGCCGGACATCGCCATTTCCATCAACGTGACCACTTCGTAGTCGTAGATCAGGGGCACATCCACATCACCCAGCGCCACCAGTTGGCGGTCGTTGATGAACAGGACAGGTCCCTGTTTGCCGATCTCGTTCACGATATCCACCAGTTGCTGACGCGCCTCGAGATTCCTGCCCTCATTGTATTTCGGATACGGACTCAGCATGGGGATCAGGGTCAGGACCGGCAGGATCACCGCGAAGGCAATGAGCGCGGACGGACGGGTCGGCCGGGACTGGAGGCCGGGTTCAGCCTCGATGCGCCCGCTGAAAAAGTAGAGCGACACGAGGCTGACCAGCACGGCGTAGGTGTCCATGTTGTGCAGGTCGCCGCCGCCGCCGATCTTGGTGCTGACCACGGCACTCCCGGCAAACAGGGCGACGAGCATGGCGGTCAATCCCAGCCAGCGGATGCCGTGAAGCGATGTCCGCCGGGCGGCGAGGAGGATGACGAGGAGCAGGGGTCCGCTCAGGATGAGGATGGCGGGAATGACCCCGAGCGGGAAATTCTCGTTGGGCCACAGGCGGTACCACAACAGGTCTGATGTGAAACTGGAAGTGAATGCCTCTGCATTTTCCGTGTTGCCGGAGAGATGCACGTACGCCCACTGCGCAAACAAAGCGGATGCCAGACCGGTTACCATCCACAAGGCAGGCTGGGAGAGGTAGTTTGCGATCTGTTTGAAGGATGGTTTTTCGCCGCTTTGTGAACCAAAGGGAACTTCCAGCAGGTAGATGGCAATGGCGATCATGGCAGGCATGGGGAACCAGTTCACGCGGCTGATCCCCGCCCACAGCGAAGAGACGATCACGACCAGAAGCGTCTGCCACGGCTTTTTCACGGACACGAACAGCAGGGGCAGGATGACCATGACCTCGAGGTGGTAATAGACCCCCACGCGCAGGAGGAACAGGAAGATCCAGCCTGCCGCCAGCCAGCGCAGGGCTTTTTCCCGGTCGCTGAAGACACGCCCGGTCAGGGCGAGGGAGGCGCCGGCGGTCAGGCTGATCCAGAGGAAAAACTGCCAGAGGCGGTGGGCGAAAATGCCGAGGCTGGGGAAAAGGAACGGGAACGATTGGAGCAGGTAGCGGGTGGGATGAAGCGTGGACAGGGGGAAGGTCTCCCCGTAGATCTGCTTCGAGAGCCACAACGAGGCGTAGTAGTAGCGGCTTCCCTCCGACCAGCCCAGCGAAAGCGGATAGTCCGTCACGTAGCCGTAGCGGAAGAAGACCTCGTACGCCAGACCAAGGAGGATCAGCGCGGCGGCGAAACCGCCCAGCCAGGTGGTGCGGAAGGCGGCTTTGAGGGCGGTCATGGCAAGCAGGACCAGCCATACGCAAGCCCAGTAGTAGAGGATGCAGCAACAGGCCGGGGTCATAGACCGGCTGTTTGACCTCCTGCCCGATCTGGTAGGTGAATTTGACGTAGGGGATGAGGAAAAGAATGCCGAGGAAGACGACCCCGCCGAGGAGGCGCAGGGGAGGCGAGTCAAAGGTGAGGCGTTCGGCGCGTTCGACAAAATTGGAACGGTTCGCCGCGATGCGGAAAAACAGCCAGGCGCAGAAGACCGCGATGGCGAGGAAGTAAGACCAGTATCCCGCTCCAGGCGGCGCGCGTCAGGTCCACGCCCAGTTCGACCAGCCGCAGGTACGCGGCGCGCAGGATGGTCAGGTGGGCGATGAGGAGGAAGGTGAGGAGAGTTAGCCAGAAGGAACGGGAGGTGGAGGGTTGATCCATCGAAATCCAATTTTACAGCAGGATTTCACCGGATGACGTGTCCCTTTTTTGCTCCGCCATGACCGCCATGATGGACGGCAGGAAGAGCGCGCCGGGCAGGCTGGCAAGGATGGAAAAGGCGCGGATCAGGACCGCCACGCTCAGGCTTACTCCCGGAGTCCAACCGGCGACGTTGGTCATGAAAAAGGTAAAGGACAGTTCCTGCAAGCCGTACCCGTTGACGGAGATCGGGATCAAGGTGATGAAGTATGTCAGGCTCCACAGCCCGGCGATCACCCAAAAGGAGACGTGATACCCAAGGTTGTCCGCAAAGATGTAGATGGAACCGAACAGGCACAGCATGTGCACCCATGTGAACGCGAGCGATCCCAGCAGGGAGACCGGTTTGTTGAGCCACAGGCTGAAGACGGAAAACGTCCGCTTGAGGAAGGCGAGGGGACGTTGCAGCCAGGCTACAGTCGAGAGGGAGGCGGGCAGGGTTTCCAGCAGGCTCCACGAATGGACGATACCCACCGGGAGCACCATCGTCATGCCCGCCATGCCGATCAACCTGTCGGCGGCAATGGAGGCGAGGCAGACCGCGCGGTCAAAGCCCATCTGCATGGCGCCTGCCAGCCGCACCACGTCGCCGCCGATGGTGGTGGGCAGGAAGTTCGAGGCGAACAGACCGGTGAAGGTCAGTGACGCGCTGTCCTTGAAGCGGATGTCCACGCCGCCGGAGCGCAACAGGACGTGCCACCTGCCGACCGTGGCGAGGCGGGAGATTAAAAATAAAAGCGCCACCCAGAGCAGGTCGGCGGTTTTGATCGTGCGGAATGCGGTAATGATCTCATCCCACCCGCCGTCCCGCAGCAGGACGACCAGCAGGATGACCGCCAGCAGGGTCCCCGCCGATTGCAAAACCAGACGGCGGTTCCTCCTCCACCAGGCGGACATGTCAGCGCTTCTTCCCCAGCACGGCGCGGATGGTGTAGGTCGGCTTGCTCTGCGATTCGTGATACGTCCGCGCCAGCAGTTCGGCGATCAGACCCATCAGGATGGATTGAAAACCGAGGATGAGGAGCATGACGCTGATCTGGAAGAACGGCGAAGTGAGCACCGGCACAAGGAAGAACACCTTGCGGATGAACAGATAGGCAAGCAGGAACGCGCTGATGGCGATCAGGCTGACACCCGTCCCGCCGAACAGGCGCATCGGTTTGTGGGAAAAATCGAGCAGGAATTTGACCGTGAACAGGTCGAGGACGACCTTGACGGTTCTTTCCAGGCCGTATTTTGCCACTCCAAATTTGCGTGGGTGGTGGCGGACGGGGAGTTCCGCGATCTTCGCCCCGACAGAGTGCGCAAAGACCGGGATGAAGCGGTGCATCTCGCCGTACAGACGGAAACCTTCGAGCGCCTGACGGCGATAGGCTTTGAGCGTGCATCCGTAATCGTGCAGGTGCACGCCGGTCGCCCACGAGATCAGTCCGTTCGCCATGTTGGAGGGGATGGTGCGGGTGAAGCGGTTGTCCTTGCGGTCCTTGCGCCAGCCGCTGACCAGGTCGTAGCCTTCGTCGAGTTTGGCGAGCAGCATGGGGATATCCGCCGGGTCGTTTTGCATGTCGGCGTCGAGCAGGACGATGATGCTTCCATCCGAATGGTCGATCCCCGCAGCGATGGCGGCGGTCTGACCGAAGTTGCGGCGGAAGACCACCACCCGGACGTGATCCGGGTATTTCTCCGCCAGTTCCGTCAGGACATCGAGGCTTCCATCCCGCGAGCCGTCGTCCACGAAGACGACCTCCCAGGTTTTGTCGATGGGCGCCAAAGCCGCTTCGATGGCATCCATCAGCAAGGACAGGTTGTCTTTTTCGTTATAGACCGGTACGACAAGCGAAAGGTCTGTCATATTTACTTCTTCGAGCCGAGCCGCTCCATATCCGAGTCCACCATCATGGTGACGAGTTCCTTGAAACTGACAGCCGGTTCCCAGCCAAGTTCGGTGCGCGCCTTGGTCGGGTCGGAGATCAGCAGGTCCACTTCAGCGGGACGGTAAAAACGTTCATCCTGGACGACAAACTCCTTGTAGTCCAGTCCTACATGACCAAAAGCAACTTCGCAGAATTCCCGCACCGAATGGGTCTCGCCCATGCCAATGACGTAACTCTCGGGCTTGTCCTGTTGCAGCATGCGCCACATGGCCTCCACGTAATCACCCGCAAACCCCCAGTCGCGTTGCGATTCGAGGTTGCCAAGACGCAGTTCTTTTGCCAAACCCAAGCTTGATCTTTGCCGCACCATCCGAGATCTTGCGCGTGACGAACTCCAGCCCGCGGCGCGGACTTTCGTGGTTGAACAAAATGCCCGAAGCCGCAAACATATCGAACGACTCGCGGTAGTTCACGGTGATCCAATGCCCGTAGACCTTCGCCACACCGTATGGGCTGCGCGGGTAGAACGGTGTATCCTCATTTTGCGGAACTTCCAGCACCTTGCCGAACATCTCACTGGAGGATGCCTGATAAAAACGGATCCTGGGGTTCACAAAGCGGATCGCTTCAAGAATACGCGTCACACCGATCGCAGTAATATCACCCGTCAGGGCAGGTTGGTTCCAGGAGGTTGGCACGAACGATTGCGCGGCCAGATTATAGATCTCTGCAGGCTCATATTCCTCGATCAAACCAAGCAGCGAGCCCTGATCGTGCAAGTCGCCCTGGACAACCGTGATGTCGTCCAGCAGGTGGTTGATGCGTTCGTATGTCACCGTACTTGAACGGCGCGCCACGCCGACCACACGATATCCTTTCGAGAGCAATAATTCAGCCAGATATGACCCGTCCTGACCCGTGATTCCTGTGATTAATGCGGTAGGCATCGATACTCCTTGGTTCAAAATTCAGTGACTGAATTATAACCTACATTCCCCGTCCGTGAACACGTTTTTTATCCAGCCGCCACCCCAGCCCCAGGATGATCCCCCATAAAGCCACGATCAGCGCGATCATGACCGGGAACGGCAGTTGACCGCCCCAATGGAAATAGCGGCTGGCATACCACTGCGTGAACACCAGCAGGAAGACCGCCTCGCACATCAGGGCACGCCCGAACCACGCATTGCGCGTCTCCCGCCACCAGACCCAGACGACGCCCGCCAGCACCGCCTCCCAGACGAACAGGATCGTCCGGTAACGCGGATTGTCCCACGAGTCGCCGCCGCCTCGCAGGGCGGAGAGCAGGATCCAGGTCCACGCGAGAAGCGAGAGCCACAGGATGACGTTCCGCTTCTGCTTCGACGCCCTGTCCTGCCGCGGCTCCGAAAGACAGGATCAGCATCGGGAGCAGGAGATACCATCCCGCCGCGCGGACGAGGTAGATGACCTGCCACAGGGAATTGTCGGGCTCGAAGACCGCCGCCGGCAGGACCGGTTGCAGGACGCCGTAGACCGCCACGAAGGGCAGGCGCATCCATTCGGGCATCCCGTCGAAGAGTTTTTGCACCCAGCCCGAACTCCGCTCGAGTTGATAGGCGTCCCATTTGACGGCGAGGCGCAGCCAGTCGTTGACCACGCGCAGCGGCGAGGCGTCGTCGAACTGCCCCGAGCGGTTGAGCGAGGCGGAGAGGGCAAGCAAGCCCACGCCGAAGATGAGCGCAAAAACGAGAATGGGCTTCCACGAAAGGGAGCGGTTCTCGTCCGTGAAGAAGACCCAGCCTGCAAAGATGATGAGATGCGCGAGTGCGATCGCGGGGGAGACCAGCAGCATGCCGAGCAGACCGAGGGCGAGCCAAATCCGGGGCGCCGTTTTGGACTCAGCCAGCTCGTGGCCGAAGCGTATGCTCCCGCCTTCGCCAGCGAGCTCGCTGACTCCATAAACAAACCCATAAAACGCCATCGCGCTGAAGGTCAGCAGGTACGGCTCGCGCATGGCGGACGAACCGAGCAGGATGCTTTCGGGGTACAGGGCAAAGATCCACGCCGCGGCGTAAGCGACCTTTTCGCCGAAGACCTGCCGCGTCCCCATCCACAAAAACGGGACACCCAGCGCCGCGACCAGCGCCGAGAGCAAAATAAGCAACAGCGGACGCTGGGCATCGGGCGAGAGATAGCGGTAGACGAAGGCGCTGAACGCCAGCAGACCGCCGTACTGGTCGGAGGAGAATTTGCGGCTGAACGCATCCAAAATGGGACGGTCGGAACTGGCGAGTTTCCAAGCCTGGTCGTCGCGGATGTGCGCGTCGGTGAAGACGTAGCCCGCCTGGTCGTCCTCGTCCGCGTGACCGTAGAGGGGCAGACCGAGGTGGAGCGAAACCCCGACGAGCAGGCGCACCGTAAAGGCGAGGCGACGATAACAGTTATTGCAACGATGATTTGCCCATTGGAGCGCATCGCAGAAGCAAGTTTATTCTTGAAGTTCATACAGGGCAATTCTACACTACTTGCACCTCGTCATTGCGAGGAGGCGCAGCCGACGAAGCGTCGCGTGGCGCCGTGGCGATACAATCCCCTACGCCACCAACAACTTCCCTTTCGCGGGTTGGGGATATAATTTATCGCATAAGCGGTTATACAAAATGGTTCTGTATAACTCATAGTTGGGTAGCAGATTATAACATACGTGAAGGGAGACGAAATGCCCAATTATGACGACGACAAGGTAACGATCCTATTATCTGAATATGGATTTCATGCAAAAATCTTTTGAGCTACAATTCAATCATTTCATGGCTGTTTTCTATTTTTAGGTTGCATGTAATTATGGCCTATCTACGTGCCAGTTTAATATCGAAGGTGGTACACAGAATTCAGTGGAAGCCATTGAATCTATGGAATATCTGTGTCTCCTTGTAGCATTCATAGGTTTTTCCTAGCATCGAAATGTTGATATTCGTCATAGTCAGCTAAGATAGCACAGAAGTTAAACTGAAGTTCGAGCCTATTTAGGGCAAATTTACATTGAATGTAGACAATTGATTCAATCAGGCATGGAAAATGCAAATGGTTGATTGTTCAGGCAAATGGATCTCGGACAAAAAATTGGATAAACAATGGTCATTCGTTCATCAGAACTTAGTACTTAATAGGCTTGAACTCTAGTGCTATTTATCTTTCTCTAAACGAAGCGCGCCTCAGCTGATTTACTTCATTGGCATTTTTATTGGCATCATGGTTTTTGTTATTAACTATCGCTGGTATTTCGTCTTTTTTCCAGAGAAGATTGCCCCTACAAGCAATTCTTAAATCGACGCCAAGATTTTTACCATATTTCCAGACGCGATTAGATCCTTCATAGCTTATTGTTCACTCCGCTGCCCAACTCAACGGGTAGCATTACATACCCCGTACAATCTTCTCCGCCCTCGCCAGCCAGGTATAGTCTTTCACATCCTCCCTCGCCTGCCTGCCCAGTGACAGCCTGCGCGGTTCGTCGGCGAGCAATTTCCCAATTCCCAATTTCCAATCTTCCAAATTATCCGGTTCACAGAAGACCGCGTTCTTCTCATTCAACACTTCGCGAATCACCGGCAAATCAGCCGTGACGATCGCGCGTCCCGCCGCCATGTATTCGAACATTTTCATCGGGCTGGCGACGCTGGCGGAGTCCGCGCTTCCGCTGGAGCCCATGATGGAGCGGCTGTAGGGCATGAGCAAAATGTCCGCGGCGGATTGGTAGAGGGGCAGATCCTGGTTGGGGATGAAGCCGGTGAAGGTGATGTTGTCCGATTCGGCGCGTTTTTTCCACGATTCCACGTCTGCGGGGCGGCCGCCGACCCAGACGAAGTGCGCCTGCGGCAGTTCTTTGGCGAGCGCGAGGAACAGGTCCGCGCCGCGGCCGGCGTACAGGTGACCGGTGCACATCACGGTCGGGGCGGGGGGAAGGTTCAGGGTCTGGCGGGCAGTGACCGGGTCGCGGCAGGGAGGCGAAGCGTTCCAGTTCCACGCCGTTGGGGGCGATGACGACCTCGTCCGCTTTGAAGCGGATGTTGTGCCGGCGTTCGAGCACGTCCACCAGCGCCTGCGTGATGGAGGCGAGGCGCTTGCGTCCGCGCAGGGCGGCGAAGGCGCGGTGCCAGGCGGGACCGAGCGCGCCGGTCGGCTGGAGGTGGATCTCGAAGACGGTGGGGATGCGATGGAGCAGTCCGAAGACCGCCGATTGCGGGAACCACGTGTAGAGCAGGTCGGCGTGGAGGGCGCGGGCGCGCTGGACGGACTGCCAGGTGAACAGGCGGCGGCTGGACGAGGCGAGCCATTCGATGGGGAAGTCGGCACCCAAGCCGTAGTGGGATTTCAGATCGACGGTGGACGGTGGATGCTGGACGGTGGGGACGAGCAGGGTCAGGTCGTGACCCAGTTGGGCGAGGGCGGAGCAGGCTTTCATCACCTGGATGCTGTTGGCGGTGTCGGAGGGGATCTGCGAACCGGCGGTCGCGACGATCTTCATGCTGTCTCCTCCTCCCGTTTCATGATCCTCAGCCCGAGCAGGACCGTCCAGCCGATGGAGACGACGAAGTACCCGGCGACGATCGCCGCGCCGACGAGGTATCCGCCGCGCGGGACGAGCAGGAAGATGAGCGCCACTTCCACCGCGCCGGTGACCGCCGCGATGAGGAGCGGGTAGGCGGGCTTGCCCAGCGCCAGCAACAGCGGACGGTTCCAGTTGGCGATGTTGGCGACGCCGTAGCCGATCAGGAGCAGCAAAAAGCACGGATACGCGGGAGCCATGTCGCGCCCATAGACGAACGGGATCAGCCACCAGCCGAACGCCGCGAGACCGCCGCCCGCCAGCAGGGTCCATGCCGCGCTGATGGCGCTGACCTGCTTGAGCAGTTTGCGGGTCGCCGCCCACTGCCGCCCGGCGATGGTGCGCGTGATCTCGGCGTACGTCGGCGCGATGAGCGGGTCGAGCGGCACCATGATCAGGTTGATGAGTTTCGACGCCAGGCTGAAATATCCCACCGCGGCGGTCGAGAGCAAAGCCGCAATGTAGAGGCGGATGTTGTCGCGGGCGAACAGGTTGACGGTCCCGTTGAGATTCGTGCTGAAGGCGAAGCGCAGGATGGGCTTCCAGTCCGGGACGAGTTCGAGCGGGGCGCGCGTCCAGCCGTGACCCAGTCTGCGGTTCAATTCGCGGGACGCCGAGCCTGTCACCACGACCCCGGCAATCGTCTTGCCGACGAGGTATGCCGCCAGGATGCCCGTCAGCCCCCAGTTTGTGATCTGCAGAAGGTCGAGCAGGAAGACGGCGGCGATGAGGACGGTCAGCGCGATGCTCTGGTAAAAATTGGCGCGCGCCACCTGTTTGAAATTGTCGGTGGACTGAAGCACGCCCACGGAGGTTTCGTAGACGAGGTTGGCGAGCAGGAAGGAGCCGTAAAAGCGGAAGAGAGGCTCGATGGGCAGACCTTCCGCGAAGGTCCGACCCGCCCACGCCGCCAGCAGGTACAGGACGAGGTACGCGATCACAGACGTGACCGCCTCCGCCAGACCGATGCCCTTGACGAGGGCGGCGGCGCGCCGCTCGTTACCCTGCTCCAGCGCCTCGCCCACATATTTGACCGTCACCTCGCTCATGCGGAAGGACAGCAGGCGGTTGACGTTGGAGGGGAAGTCCATGACGATCGCCAACAGACCGGCGCCCGAATCCCCGAGCAGGCGGAAGACCAGGATGCCCTTGCAGGACGCCGAGCGCCGAGGCGAGCGTGTTACTGCTGAACAGGTAACTGCTGTTGCGCAGCACGCGGCGGATCAGCGGGTCGTTCTGCAGGTAGGATTTGATCTTCTGGATGAAGGACATGGGAAGTCAACCAAGATGAACACAGATTAATCGGATTGAAGCTTCAGGCGGAAGGTTCGCAAAATGTTGCGTTATTTGCGTACCAGAAAACTGACGACGGGGTCAAGCACAGTATCCTTCGCCCATTCGCGTTCGGCGTTGTACCACTCGACCAGTTTTTCGGTCCCGGCGCGCATGTCGTATTGCGGCTCCCAGCCGAGCATCTGTCCCGCCTTGGTCACGTCCGCCCAGTTCGAGCGCATGTCCGCCAGGTTGGGCGGACCGTACAGCACCTCCGCTTTTTTGCCGACCACGTCCTCGACCAGTTTGATGAGGTTGTTGATGGTGATGACCTCATGCCCGCCGAGGTTGATGATCTCGTAGCCGACCGGTTTCAGCGCCAGGATGGTGCCGCGCGCGATATCGTCAATGTAGGTGAAGCCGCGCGACTGCTCCCCGTCGCCGTTGACGCGCACCGGGCGTCCCTCGCTGACCCACTGCACGAAGCGGAAGAGCGCCAGGTCCGGGCGCCCGGCGGGACCGTAGACCGTGAAATAGCGCAGGACGCTGACGTCTATGCCGTAGAGATGATGATAGGCGTGACTCATCGCCTCCGCCCCCTTTTTGCTTGCCGCGTACGGCTGGAGCGGTTCACTGCTGGACGCCGTTTCCGGCGTGGGGTAGGGCGGATCCTCACCGTAGATGCTCGAGGTGGAGGCAAGGATGAACTTCTTCACGCCGTTCTGCCGGCACAACTCCAGCATGTTCAGCGTGCCGACCATGTTGGTCTGCACGAAGACCCAGGGATCGCTCACGCTGTAGCGCACCCCCGCCCGCGCCGCCAGGTTGATCACGCCGTCAAAGGTTTGACCCTTGAAGTGGTCAATGACCGACTTCTCGGAAATGTCCAGTTTGTGGAAGGTGAAGCCGCCCAGCGCCTGCAAACGTCTCAGGCGGTATTCCTTCATGCGGACATCGTAGGCGTCGTTCAGGTTGTCTATGCCCGAGACGGTATGCCCGTCCTGGATCAGGACTTCGGATGTGCGTGCGCCGATGAACCCGGCCGCGCCGGTAACCAGGTAATTTGCCATATTTCAAGTTCCACGTGCCAAGTGCCAGGTGTCATGTCGGCCGGTTACAAAACCTGAGACCTGACACCTGGAACGTGACACCTAAAGTCGGACAACCTTCTCACCAGCATTGACGACTTTCCTCGTCGCGTTGCGGCTGTCGAAGACGAATTTCGCCTCGCGGACGATCGCCTCGTAATCATAGACCTTGTGATCCGTGATGATTACAACGGCATCCGCCTCGCGGACGGCTTTCATCATGTCCGTGCACGCTGTCCATCTGCCAGCCGTCGGTCTCGTGGTGAATGTGCGGGATGTACGGGTCGTGATATTCCACCTGCGCGCCCTTCTTCTTCAGCAGACCGATCACATCCAGCGCGGGCGATTCGCGCACATCGTCAATGTCAGGTTTGTATGCCGCGCCGAGCACCAGTACCTTCGAGTTCTTCAGCGCCTTGCCGCGGTCGTTCATCGCCTCCATCACGCGGCTGACCACGTAACGCGGCATGTTGGTGTTGATCTCGGAGGCCAGTTCGATGAAACGCGCGTTGTAATTGAACGACTTCATCTTCCACGAGAGATACAGCGGGTCGATCGGGATGCAGTGACCGCCCAGGCCGGGTCCCGGCGTGAACTTCATGAAGCCGAACGGCTTGGTGGCGGCCGCGTCGATCACCTCCCACACATCCACGCCGAGGCGCTCGCACATGATCGCCAGTTCGTTGACGAGACCGATATTGATCATGCGGAAGGTATTCTCGAGCAGTTTTGCCATCTCCGCCGCTTCTGCCGAAGAGACGGAGTGCACGATCTTGATCGCGCCTTCGTACCAGGCGGTCGCCACTTCGCTGCAGGCGGGCGTGATGCCGCCCATCACCTTGGGCGTGTTGATGGTGGTGAAATCCTCGCGGCCGGGGTCCACGCGCTCGGGCGAGAAGGCCAGGAACCAGTCCTCGCCGATGGTCAGTCCGCGCTCCGTGCCGAGTTTGGGCAGGAGCAGTTCGCGCGTCGTGCCGGGATACGTGGTCGATTCGAGCACGACCACCATGCCCTTGTGCATGTACTTCGCCAGTTCCTCGGTGGCGGAGATGATGAACGACATATCCGGGTCGCCGGTCTGGCGGAGCGGCGTCGGCACGCAGATGCTGACCGCGTCGATCTCCTTCAGGACCGAGAAATCCGTCGTGGCGGTGAGATGACCGGACTTGACGATCTTCTCGATCGACCTCGGTCTTCACGTCCGGGATGTAGGAGATGCCCTTCGCGAGCGAATCAACCTTCCGTGAGTCGGGATCGATGCCCGTGACGTGGAATCCCGGCTTCGGCAAAGACAACTGCCAGGGGCAGTCCCACGTAGCCGAGTCCCAGGATCCCAATCCGGGCTGTCTTATCCCTTAGTTTTTTGATGAGAGTTTCTTTTGTAGACATTCTTTTCCTTAACTCCCCTCTCCCAAGGGAGAGGGGTTGGGGGTGAGGTTAAAACGATCCAACCCGTTCAAGGTCATCAGGATCGCGTCTTCATCGGTATCCTTGTAGTAACGTTTGCGGCGTCCGACCGCCTCGTAGCCGAACTGGCGGTACATATCCTGCGCGGCTGTGTTGCTCTCGCGCACCTCCAAAAAGGACGTGACCGCGCCTTCCTTCGACATATAACGCAGGGCATACTTCAATAAGTTCCTGGCAATTCCCTGCCTGCGGTGATTGGGATGCGTGGCAATGGTGGCGATGTGCGCCTCGTCCACCAGCAGCCAGGCGACGAGCATGCCCACGATCTTTCCTTCCAGTTCGACCACCCAGCAGCGTGAAGCGGTATTTTCGGTCAGTTCGAAGCGGAACGACCGCTCCGGCCACGGCAGGGTGAACGATAGCGAATCCAACTCAACGACAGCCGGCACATCCTCCAGCGTCATGCGGCGTATGTCCAGGCCGTTCATGCGGGCGGCGACCCGTCCGTGTGCAAATAGATGGGCGCGAGCGAGGCTTCGTCGTCCACGTCGCCCGCCTGCCAGCGCGCCCAGGCCAGCTCGGCCAGGACGGCGGGTCTGCGCACCGACTGGGCGGGAGAGGCGAGGCGGATGCCCCCATCCTTCATTTTCTGGATCTCCTCCGCCGAAAACTCCCCGCACACCACAGCTGGAGCCTGCGCCTCAGCCATCAACGCTTCGAGACTCACGACTCGCGCGGGACCCTGAGCCTGCCAGCCCTTCCTCGAGCTTTTATACGCGCCGAGAGCGAACCGTCCGCGCCCGGCCTGGATGGCGCACAGGAGCGGATGCCGTCCAGCGGGCTGCGCCCACGCGAGGATGTCCAAGGTGGGGATGCCAATCAGTGGAATATGTCTGGACAACGCCAGCCCCTTGACCAGCGCCAAGCCCACCCGCAAGCTGGTGAACGACCCCGGTCCCAATGCCACGCCCAGCACATGGATATCGTCCATGGTCGTGCCGCAACGGGTCAAAAGTTCGGAGATGGCAGGGGCAAGTTCCACGGTGTGCCGCTGACTGCTCCGCCAGGAAAATTCGGCAAGGACGCGCCCCCCGTCATATAACGCCAGCCCCACCTGCGCGGTGGATGTATCCACAGCCAGCAACATCAGTCGCCTCCCACGGTATGGCGGATGGTTTCGAGCAAGTCATCGTACCGCCCCCCGACGGCTCGGAATTTCATCTCGCGCTCTTCCTCGTCCACATGTTCGAGTTTGATCCATAGATGCTCCGCCGGGACGAGTCCGTCGAGGCGCTCGGGCCATTCGATCAGGAGCGCGCCGTCAGCCAGCATCGAGTCCAGGTCGAGTTCTTCAGCCTCGGGCATGGAACTCGAGGCGGTAGGCGTCCATATGGAAGAGCAGGTCCCCGTCGGCGCGGCGGTATTCGTTGACGATGACGAAGGTCGGGCTGGAGACGGAATCCAGCGAACCCCATCCCTGCGCAACGCCCTGCACGAAGGTCGTTTTGCCCGCGCCAAGGTCGCCCTGCAGGCAGATGACGTCGCCGGGGCGCAACACAGCTCCCAAACGCGCGCCGAGGCGGCGGGTCTGTTCAGGACTGCGGCTGAAAAAATCAAGCGAATGTTCATCGAGAACGGGCATCTCGGAGATTATACCCATTGCGGTCACAAATTGCGCTTTTTCATAAACGGAAAGCTCAATTTGTGACCGAGAGCGGTATAAACCAGGCACGGAAGTCTCAGACTACAACCGCCGAGGACGGCGCTTTGAGCAAGGATGGAATTGGACTCATGCCCTGCTTTGGGTTAAGATAGCGAATATTCAGCCAAGGAGTTGACACATGGGAACTCTTTTCGACGCGTTTATCGAGAATTTCATCAAAGGCATCCCCAACCTGCTCACAGCGCTGGCGATCTTTGTCGTCAGCCTGTACCTTGCACGGGGGTTGAGCAGGGTCATCAAGCGTGTGCTGGAGAGGCGGAAGGCGCCCGAAGGCGTGACCCAGCTTCTGGCCGAGTTGACGCGGGTTTCCGTGATCGCGATCGGCGGCATCACTGCCATGCAGAGGTTCTTCGATGTGACCGCCTTCCTGGCCGGCCTGGGGATCATCGGTTTTACCGTTGGATTCGCCCTGCAGGATGTGATGAAGAACTTCGCGGCGGGCGTCATCCTGCTGATCCAGCAGCCCTTCCACGTGGACGAGGTGATCGGCACGGGGGGCTTCGACGGCACGGTCTTGAGAATCGACCTGCGCTCGACCGAGATCAAAGCGCTGGACGGGCGGATCGTGAGCATCCCCAATGCGGACATTCTCGCAAACCCCATCGTCAACTACACCCGCGCAGAGCGCAGGCGCATCGAACTGCCGGTCGGTGTGGGTTATAAAGCCAACCCGGACACCGTCCGCAGAGTGGTCTTGGAGGCAGTCCAGAACGTGCCGGGCTTCGTCCCGGAACCGGCGGCTCTGGTCGGGTTCTCGAATTTTGGCGACTCCGCACTGGAACTGAGCATTTATTTCTGGATCGACACCGCCCTGACGAACCCTGTCGCCGCGCGGGATGCCGCCCTGTCCCTGGTCAAGGACGCCCTCGACAAACAGAAGATCAGCATTGTGTCCCCCATGCAGACCATGTACCTGACTTCGCGGAATTAAAGCAAAAAGCCCCGGAACCTGCGGGTTCCGGGGCTTTTTCATTAATGCAGAGCCTACGGTTCGTTGACTTTTATCCAATCCATCTCGATCTGGATGGGCAACACATTAAAGGACGATACCGAAACGCCAATCTGCCCCTTGCGCAGATCGTACGTCCTTTCGTTAATTGAGTTCACTTCGTCTCCGTTGATATACAGGGTCAGTTCATTGCCCACACATTCAATGGCATACTCGTTTACGTCCTTACCCTGACGGATGGCGTTCGAACCGCCGTTCGTTATCTCGTTATATGAAATGTTCCCATTGGATGTCATCTCCGCATACAGGATGTCGTACAAACCTCCGTTGGTAATGTTGAATTCATACCAGCCTCCGTCCGGGTCATATCTGCAGATCAGGCTTACGGAGTTGTTATTGCGGCCACGGTTGTCTGCGCGCACCTCGAGGCGGACATCCTCGTATTCGAAGGCATTGTAGAACAGATAGTAATACAAATACTCACTGTCGAAGTCCCAGACCAGCATGCCATCTTCAGCTTCCACTGTGACCTTGTCAGGATCCGCATCGTCGGACCCAGTCACCGTAAAAATGGACCCAGTCGCTGGAAAGCGGAGAATCGAACTCTTCGGTGAAGAACATCGAACGGGCTGGTTCTTCGGTGGGTGCGGGTTCCGCCGTGGGGGCAGGCGGATTGGTCGGCTCGGGCGCAGGCTCATCGGTCGGTTGCTGAACGGTTCCGCTGTCGGCTGCACCTGCACGGGCGGTTCCTGTTGCGGGGCAGGGGTATTTCCGCCGCCGCCCAGACTACAGGCAAGCCCAACCACGAGCAGCAGGGAGGTCAATAAGAACAATTTACGAAACGCTTTCATCACATTCTCCTTTTTTGAAATATGCCGCTAGTATATAGTACCTGATAGTTTTTATACAATCCCTGAAATTATCAGTTTAATTACAATTGGGAACAACGGATTCATGGTACATTCGCACCTGCATGCCCCACACCGCCCTCCTGCTCCTGTTCGCCTCCGCTTCCCTGCACGCGCTGTGGAACCTGCTCCTCAAACGCTCACAGGAAAAGTACATTGCAATGGGTTGGATGGTCCTGCTCGGCGGCATTTTCTCGGGCATCCTGCTTCTTTTCACCGGCCTGCCGACGCGCTCCCTCTGGACCTACATCGCGATCAGCGTATTGTTGGAGGCGGTCTACTTCATCCTGCTCTCCAACGCCTACACCGACCACGACTTCTCGCTCGTCTATCCCGTCGCGCGCGGCACCGCTCCCGCCTTCCTGATGGTCTGGTCGGTGCTGTTCCTGCGGGAGGAACTGACCCCGGGCGGCATCATCGGCATCCTCCTGATCGTCGGCGGGATGATCGTCATCGGGACGACAAGCCTCGTTCAAACTCAGGGAAGGCGGGTCCGCCTTACAGGCATTTTCACCGCCCTGACCGTTGCCCTCGTCATCTCTCTCTACACCTTCGTGGACGGGAGCGCCGTCCAGAACGGTTCGCCCCTGCCCTACGCCCTGACCATGTTCGCGCTCGTCCCGGTCCTGACCACGACCTACAACCTGCGCCGCTTTGGCTGGAAGCGCTTCCTCTCCGCCTGGGACGGGCCGCGCCTGCCGCTGATCCTCGCCTCGATCCTCGGCGTGGTCGCCTATCTGCTTGCGCTTTTCGCGTACACCATCGCGCCGGTCAGTTACTCGGGTGCCATCCGCGAGATGAGCGTGGTCATCGGCGCGTTCCTCGGCTGGCAGTTCCTCGGCGAGAGCATGGGCGGCATGCGCGTTCTGGGCTCCATCGTCATCTTTGCCGGTATCCTGACCATCGCCATCTTTGGGTGACAAACCGCATGTGACAGGGAATTCTTCACATCATCAGGGCTTGAGCACTTCCACATCATCGAAACGGGCAAAATGCTTCTGGTCGAAAGTATATATTTTTTCGATGCCCTCCTGTCCCATCCAGGCGGCATTATAGGCGTCAATGAAATCCACATTCTTCTCGCCATACCAGATAATGGACTTCAGGATCAGGTCGCTTTCAGGCATCTCCAGCCCCGGCGTATTAAGAATTGCCATGACCTTGCTTTGAATATCGCCCCGTTCCAACTCATAGTAACTCTCCAAAGTCCAGACGATCTCGGCAATGACCATGCCATTTGTGATCAATAAAATCCTGTTCTGTTCGGCTTGGCGAAGCAGTTCTTCGACCGCGTCTGCCTGGGCGGGCACATCGTTTGTCAGGAAACGGAGGAAAAGGTTGGTATCGACAAATATGCGTTCAACCTTCATCGTTCGCGTTCCTTTTTGCCCGTTTTGACAGAACATCCGCTCGAATCTTCTCGAAATCCTGTTCGCCGCTTACTTTGACGCTTCCGCGTATTTCAAGCAGTGTCTTTGTGAAGGGCTTGAAGACGATTTGATCGCCGTCCAAAATGACAGCCATCTGGTCGCCTGACTTGATCTTCAACTTGCGGCGGATCTCTCTCGGGAGGGTGACTTGCCCTTTGGGGCTAACTCGCACGTTCAGCATAAATAATCTCCTTTGTCGGAAATTTCGAAATTCTTCCGACAAAGGAGATTATATCAGACAAATATACCGAATGAAGCGATTATTTCCCCAGCACTTCTTTCACCGCCGCGTAGACGTCCACCACCCCATACCCATACCCCGCGTTCGGAACTCCGCCATCGAAACACCCCACGGACATGCTTCCCGTATACGGTGCCGCTGTCTCGATCAGGATCTGCTCTGTACGGTCAATGTCGCCGATCAGGCTTGGATCCGCCGACCACAATAGCGCCACCACGCCCGCCACATGCGGTCCCGCCATGGACGTGCCCTCCAGCGCGCCATAGCCGCCGCCCGGCAGCGCGGACAAGAATGTCCCTGCCCGGCGCGACGATATCAGGCTTGATGCGGTTCGAGCCATCGGCCGTCACCGGTCCGCGGCTGCTGAACTCGGTCACATTCCCGTCCCGGTCGATCGCACCGACGGAGAAGACCGAGTCATACAACGACAACGGCGCAGTGACCGTACTGCAATTCGGACCGTCATTGCCCGTCGAAACGACCACGAAGATGCCCGCGTCGCGCAGATGGTTCGCCGCGTAGAGCAATGCCTGCGGGTCGCATCCCTCGATCTCGGGGCAGCCCCATGAGTTGTTCAGCACGTCTGCGGCGCGGGTTGGGTCGCCGTCCGTGAGCGGGTTGCCTCCCTGCGGGAACGGCGCCAGCATGAACTGCATACAATCGAGGTACAACGCGGGATTGCCGAGGTTGCGGTTCAAATTCATGCACGCGAACCATGTCGCGCCAGGTGCCACGCCGATGCCGTTCTGCCCCAACACCGTGCCGAGCGTGTGTGTGCCGTGACCGTTGTCGTCATACGGCGAAGGTCCCGCCATACCACGGGTCGAACCAGTTGTAGTCGTCGCCCGAATCCTTACCGCGATAACTGTCTGCTACCTCAGGATGAGTTCGCATCCACGCCGCTGTCGGACTGCCCGATCACGATGCCCTCGCCGCGAACGCCGAACTCCTCCCATACTTTGTCCGCGCCGATCATCGTCACGTTCCATTGCACGCCGCTTGGCGCGGGTTCGTTGAACAAACTGTTCAAAGCCAAAGCTTCGACCGCTTGGGCAGGTCTCAGCCTCGGGCTGGGAATGACGCGGTCCACTTCGGGGCGGGTCAGCAGGAAGAGCCGCACAAGAGTCCCGCCGCGTACCTCCATCGCATTGACGAGGTAATATGGCGTGTACTCCACACCGAAAGTATCGAAAGTTTCCCGCAAGCCAGATTGCGTCTCATTCGCCAACTGCGTCAACTCTTTGTAAGCCGCCGTCCGCCGTTCATCGATGTTTGGGATCTGACGCACGTCCGACAGGTCCGTCTGGTCTTTCATGATGACAAACAGACGGTCGCCGTAAAAGCCGCGGTTGCCGTTCGTGAAGAACAGGATGAGGACGACGAGCCACGCCGCGCCCGCGCCGACCCAGCCAAGCGCCCGCTTCATACCTGACCCTGAGCCTGCTCCTGCCACAAGTTGAATCACCAACCCGAGGAGTCCCACGACCAACCCCAAGCCGACGGCGAATGCCCCTGCCCGCACCGCCAGCGCGCCGACGTCGCCCAGCACGATCGTCAGCTCGGTCGGATCGAAGAACACAAACCCCGCCGCTGTGACCAGGCCGGTGAGGATCATCCCCGCCACCCGCGAAGGCAGGACCGTCGCCGCCGCGAACGCGAACGACGGAAGCAACGCGATCAGGATCAACTGCGCACCGTCATACCCGATGGCGGAACCGAGCAACGTCAGCGCCGCGCCGATGCCGAACGCATCGAGGAACCTGTTCCCGGTCGTGGACTCCATCAGCACCGCCGCGAGCAGACCGAGTGAGAGTCCCGCCAGCAGACCGAGCAGGGCGTCGGTCGGCGAACCGAACGCGCCGAAGACCGCGAACGGAGCCACGCCGAACGCCGCAAGCAGGAGGGCAATCGAGACGTTACCCGCTTTCCAATCAATCCTCACCTTGCGGACCTTGGAAACGATGAAAAATGCAACCAGGCAAATGAAAATTTGATAGAGCGCCCCCAACTGGTCATTGTTGGGACCGAGAAAACGCAACAGTAGCGCAGGGAATGCCATCACCGCCGCACCCAGCCACCCCCCGTAGACCGGCTTGAAGCGGTCGTCTTTGGTGAAATACCACAACGCAGCAATGACGCCCGTCATTACAATCGCCTGCGCTGCCAGACCAAGCGGTCCCGCCCAGGCGAGATTTCCAAGACTGCCCGACGCGATTGCCGTCTGCTCCATGGACCACAACACGAAGTGGTAAATGAACATGCAGACCGGCATGGGAACCGCAAACACCAAAAACAGGACCAACGCGCCCGTGGATCGGTTCTTCGGTGCGCTCTGCGGCTGAACAGGTTGATTCAAATCATTTTGCATTTCCATCACGACAAAACTCTCCTTACGACCTCAAGTCTACTGTTTACCAATCACTTCCCACTGATCACTTTTCCTAGTCTTCCACCGCCACCGCAGGGACGATCACATCTTCGGGCTTGTGCGGACGCACGTTGAACAACTTGAACGCCCACTGCACTGCCGGACCGATCAACAGCGCGAACGCCAGCGTCCCCCAGCCTGCCGGACCGCCCAACAGCCAGCCAATGGTCACCACAACCACCTCAATGGAACCTCTTGCCACCCGAACGCTTACCCCCGTCAGGCGATGGATCGCCAGCATCAAACTATCGCGCGGACCCGCACCCGCGTCCACGCCGATGTACACCGCCGAAGCGACGCCAATGATCACGACCGCCAGCAGGAACAAAAAGATCCGCAGGGCGAAACTTTCGTGCGGGATCGAGATCCACCTCAGGAACAGGTTCAACCACGGACCGATGCTCAGGATGTTCCCAAGCGTCCCCCACCCGATCTTCTCACGGGAGAACATTGCGATCCCCAACACCACAAACCCCATCAAGACCGTCATCGTGCCGATGGAAATGCCCAGAATATCCGCCAGCGCGATCTCCAGCACCAGCCAGGTGCTCGTCCCCAGATCCGCGCGGATCAATAACGTCAACCCCAGACCATACAACAAAAAGCCGATCTGTATGACGAAAAAATCCCTTACAAAAGTATTCCAGCGGATGGGTCGTAACATTAATTCTCCTTATTACAAACGTCATTGCGAGGGAGCGTAGCGACCGAAGCAATCCCCTACACGGTGAGGAGATTGCCACGCCCTCACTACGTTCGGGCTCGCAACGGCGGAAATCATATCACCTATGATACACTCACGCCATGCCGCAAATGATCGAAGTCCGCAAGGA
The DNA here is from genome assembly GCA_963718215.1 of uncultured Chloroflexia bacterium. Classification (GTDB taxonomy): domain Bacteria; phylum Chloroflexota; class Anaerolineae; order Anaerolineales; family Villigracilaceae; genus Defluviilinea. The sequence goes on along the minus strand of CAVQYK010000031.1, from coordinate 113,990 downwards.
CAACTTCGTCATCAGCACCGATCCCTCCCGCCTCGACCGTGACGCCATCGCCGGTTTCCTCGCGCGCGCCTACTGGGCGTCGGGACGGCCGCGCGAACGCACCGAACGCGCCCTCGACCACTCGCTGGTATTCGGCCTCTACGACGGCGACCGGCAGATCGGTCTCGCCCGCGTCGTCAGCGACTACGCCGTCTTCGCCTACCTGTGCGACGTCTTCATCCACGAAGACTACCGCGCCCACGGTCTCGGCAAGTGGCTCATCGAGACCGTCATGTCACACCCCGACCTGCAAGGTCTGCGCCGCTGGACCCTTGCCACGCGCGACGCCCACGGTCTCTACCGTCAATTCGGCTGGCACGACCTGCAAAACCCCGAAAAGTGGATGGAACTCTTCCGCCCGTTCCCCGGCGAAAGGCAGGACTCATGAATATCACGCTTCGCGTCAAACCGGGACGCGAAAAGAGTCTGCTTCGCCGCCACCCGTGGATCTTCTCCGGCGCGCTTCAGCATGCGGATGAAAACATCGCATCAGGCTCGACCGTTGACCTGCTCTCCTCCGACGGGAATTTCCTCGCCCGGGCTTCCTACTCCCCAACTTCCCAGATCCGCGCACGCGTGTGGACGTTTGAAGATGAACTCGTTGATAGGGAATTCTTCCGCAAACGGATCCATATTAGCCATTCGAAATCGCGTCGAACCTTGAACCTCGACAGTCATGCAACCGATTCCTATCGGTTGATTTACGCCGAATCCGATGGCATCCCCGGCTTGATCGTGGATCGCTATGGCGACGTGCTCGTCCTTCAATCGCTCACCGCAGGCTCCGAATACTGGAAGGAAACCTTCACCGATCTCCTCCTCGAAGAAACGGGACTGTACCACCATCTACGAACGCTCCGACGCAGACGTGCGCGAACTCGAAGGCTTGGAGCCCAAAGTCGGTTTACTGCGCGGAGAAAATTACCAATCACCGATTACCATCATCGAACACGACCTCAAATTCCTCGTCAACCTGCAAAGCGGACATAAAACCGGCTTTTACCTCGACCAGCGCAAGAACCGACTCCGCGTCCGCGAACTGGCAAAAGACAGGGACGTGCTGGATTGTTTCTGCTACACCGGCGGATTCACTGTCAACGCACTCGCAGGCGGAGCCAAATCTGTCCTGTCGGTTGACTCATCCGCCGACGCTTTGGAACTTGTGCAAAGAGAACATTGCGATCAACGATCTCCCCGCGGATCGTCATACCATACTCGAAGGCGACGTCTTCCAACTCCTCCGCAAATTCCGCGACGAAGCCCGCTCCTTCGACATGATCATCCTCGACCCGCCGAAGTTCGCGCCCACCGCCGCCCATGCCGAGAAAGCCGACGCGCGCCTACAAGGACATCAACCTGCTGGCGTTCAAACTTTTGCGGCACGGCGGGATTTTGGTCACATTCTCGTGTTCGGGCGGAGTTGATGCAGGGTTGTTCCAAAAGATCGTGGCAGGGTCAGCCCTCGACGCGGGAGTCGAAGCGCAGATCGTCGAGCATTTGTCACAGGGATTCGATCATCCCGTCTCTTTGCATTTCCCCGAAGGCGCCTATCTCAAAGGGTTGGTGTGTATTAAACGGTAGGGGCACAGCATGCTGTGCCCCTACGCGGTTTGGTTAAATTCCGCGTTTGGCTGGATTTACTTCAATCATCCCCCAGACTTGCAATCGCCCTCAACAGACCAAATACCAGCACGCCAAGTTTCATTCCATCGCCTGAGGTGATTGCCATTTCCGTACCGGTCTTCTCGGCGCGGCGGTTGAGCAGATTTGCCGCGATCAGTCCCGTCACTGCGCCGATGAGGGCGCCGAGTAATAGAGTTTTGTTTTTGTTCATGGTTAATTTCTCTCCATCATGCTCCAGTCGCCGTCCTCGGCGGCGGGGACGCCACTGAGAGCAACCGAAGAATAAAATTATTTCCTTCCAAGGAATGCCCTGATGCTTGCGCCAAGCCCGTCAACGAAGAAAACCGGCTTGACGACCGCATCCGCACCGCGTTTGATGTAGCTCACAGCGATATGCACATAGTCCTGCGCCATGCCTGTATAGGTCGGCATGATATTGAGCAGTTTCGCCATCAGATAGACGAGACCGCCCACTATAGCCAGGACGATCAGCGACCCGATCATGATGGGAACCACGATCCAAATCGTGGAGATCGCCGCCCAGCGACCGACATCCCCGCCGTCACGGAAGGTGGCAAACTCAATGAGCACGATCAACGCAATACAAAGTACAACGCTCAACACCATGGGCAGGATGATCTGCCACGCAAGTTGCTTGCGGTGCCGCTTGTAGGATTCGTGGACCGGTTGAGGGAGTTTGGCGTTCATTTGTTTTTATTTTAGCATAGTTGCCCTGCCCGGATTGGACAGGGCAACTGTCTTGGAACCGTAGGTCTACTCGAAATCTTCGCGATAATCCTTATCGTCCAGGTCGCTTCCGTATGGGTACACGGGACGGTCATGCTCGTCGTTCCCGAAGATCCCCGAAAAGAGCGGATGGATGCACAACTCATCGTCGTGGCTGATCGGGATCTCGTGTTCCACCGTATATTCGAAGTTGCCCTGAATATAAATATCGGTCGCCTTGCCGGGTTTGACCCTGCCCAGCGCACCGATCTCCAACAACATGCGCTGGAATTCGAACAGGTTCTCCCCGTCGAAGACCGCCTTGCCGCGGCGGGTATAGACCCGGTGGAGTTCACCCACGCTGAACTTATGTCCCAGTTCGGGGATGCACCGTTTACAGGCCTCCTCCGCCGTGGGGTGGATCAACTTGAACGCCACAAAGATCTCCGTGACGATACGCTCCTCCACCTGGCGGATGCCGTTCAGTATGCGCGCTTCGCTGACCGGGAACGGATTCAGGCTTTGCGTGCCGCCGTTGCTCCTGAAAATGGAGTTCAACAGCATCAGGAAGTGGCGCGGCAGCAATTGGGTGTGGCGCAGGATGTAGGAGATCGTCTCCTCCTGAAAACCGGCATGGTTGGTAATCATCTTCGGAAGCACCGCACTGAACAATTTCAGTGCATCCGCCCTGCCCGTCGGGTCTAGCGGGAGCAGTCTTTGCAGGAAATCAGGATAATACAACTCAAGGTAGATCTTCAAACGCTGGGCGCCGATCAGGATCAGTTCGGTGGCCGTCCATTGCAGTTTCAGCGAGCGGCGGAAGTCCTTGTTCGGGTTGGATGAGATCTTGACGATGCGGCGATACAGCTCGGTCGGGAGGCAGAAGCGGATGTCCACCACATCCCGCGGCTTGTTCATCGAACCGACAAATTTCAACAGTCCCATCATCGAGTTGGACACTGATTCGATGTCCAGTTGGAAATCATCCAGTGAATCCATCAGGATCACGAAGTTTCTGTCAGCCGCCTTGAGGCTGTCCACTACAGACAAAGTTGTATTGTCGAACGTGACGCGGTCAAAGCGCCTGATGATCTCAGTAATACCATCTTCTGGATGTTCCTCCAGGACCTTGTCGAAGATGCCCGCCAGCTTCCAAAGCACTTCGTCCACAGTGCTGGTATCACGAACCCCCACTTTTTCCAGATAGACATTTACAAGACTTAATTTATCCTGCGACAGTAACTGGTCCTTTTTGCGAATTTCAGAGAGCACACAGATCCAAAGGATCATTTCCCACAACTCGGCCAGCGTTTCAGGGAAGACTGCCTTCCCCGTAATTCTCTGAATGACCTTCGAAATGTGGGCAAGCACATGCGCCGTGCGAATTTCGGTGAAATAATTGTACTTTTTGTCGAAAAATACTGCTCGCAGATAGGATGTTTTCCCCGAACCCTTGCGCCCCATGATGATGGACGGACGGTGATGAAGGTTCTTGTAAATGCGGTTGTGTTGTTCGAACAACTTCTCCAGGGCATTGATATCCTTGAGATCGATATCGGTCGAATCGATCGGACCGAACGGCTCATCCTTCGTAATATAGGGTTTCATGGGACTTGCCATGGGATATCCTCCTGGTTACTCCGTATAGTGGAGGAATTATACAACCAAACACTCGGATTCCCCGTCAACGCCTCAAAATCGACCTCCAGCCTGCCCCTCGTTTCAGGGGCATTTTCCCCACCCAAACACACTGACTGAAAGTCGATTTTGATCACCGCCACTTCGTGAATCCGTTCTGGAATCCTCTCGTCCCCCAATTCGTGACATAACTTCTTCAAGCGCGGATACGCTCCCTGCCATTTCAGGTCGTTGAGAGTCTCTTTGAGCGGAACATCCTTGCGAAGTGTGGATAGTTCCCTGAACAGCAAGGCATCTTCATAATTCGCCTGTAAATTCTCAACCAAAGTTGTCGCACGCCCCAATCCCAGCGGGAGTTTCTTCGGGTCTTTGGGAATGGACTCGATGTGTTTGAACTTCGCCAACACCGTCGCCGTGGATTTCGCTCCCCAGCCTTGAATCCCTGGGTAGCCGTCCGCCGAGTCGCCGACAAGCGCAAGATAATCGGGAATCGATTCAGGACTTACGCCAAACTTTTCCACTACACCTTTTTCGTCTAGAAGAATCTCGCGGCGGCGATCCCAGCAAATCACTTTTTGACCTTCCACCATCTGCGTTAAATCTTTGTCAACGGAGCAAATGACGACCTGATCCACAGACTTGACCTTCTTGAATCGCTCCACTGCCGTGGCAATCGCATCGTCCGCTTCGAACTTGACCATGGGCCAGATCACCAACCCCAAAGCGGATACCAACTTCTCAGCCAGCTCAAATTGATTCAAAATGACAGGGTCAACGCCTTCGCTTGATTTGTAGTTTGCATACATCTTGTTACGGAACGACTCGATCACATGGTCGAAAGCGACCGCGACATGCGTCACTTCGGGGTCGGAGAGGAGCAACATCATGCTCCGCACAAGTCCCAGCGTGGCACCGATCTCCATGCCATCGGGAGCCTTCTTGGGTGGTGCGCCGAAGTGGGAGCGGAATAATTCGTATGTGCCGTCAACAAGGTGGATTTTCATTTTTACTCCTCATCCGTCATTGCGAGGAGGGCGTAGCCCGACGAAGCAATCCCCATTCCCGTAGTGGAGATTGCTTCGTCAGCCTTACAGGCTTCCTCGCAATGACAGGTTGTGTTTTATTTCTTCCAAACCGTCGCATATTTCTTCTTATACTTCATATCCTTCTCCAACTCGATCAACTCTAAAGCCTTCTCTTTGATCTCGCTGGAGGTGGTGGCTTCGTAGAGATTGCGTAACCCGACAAGAATGTCATAGCGGATGAGAGATCCGTTCTTTTCCTTGACGCATTCCTGATATCGTTTCTCCAGGCCTTTCACCACCATGATCTGCTGGTTCTTGCCCGCCAGTCCCACCATCCAAATGGACTGGAGGCAATGCCGTGCGGTGACGAACTTTTTATCCTTTGTCACATTGAGCAGTTTGCCGAAGTCTGTGAGCATCCTGCCTTTCGGGTCGCTCTTGGCGAGGTTGGCAAGTAGTTGCGACGAAATGGCACGGACGTGATTGTCCTTGTGCGTCAAACCTTCGACCAGTTCATCCCATGCTTCGTATGCCCAGTCCGCGGGCTTTTCGGTTTTCTCCATGAGGAAGAAATAGGACTTGTTTTGCAACTCCCCATCTGTTGAACGGATGTTATCCAGGTGTGTGCGGATGGTTTTGTCCATTGCACCTCTTTGTGTTGGCTCACGAAAAGACCATCCCTTTGTCTTCAACTCCTCACGCAGGATTCGAACCGCCTTTTGACCCATGCCGTGCAACATCAACAGTTCCGCTTCGGTGACATCGGTCAGTTGTTTAAGAGTGGTAATGCCGGCGCTTTCAAGTGCACGTTGGGCGGGAGCGCCGATTTTGGGGAGATCGCTTCGATTCTTATCCATGATTTATCCCATCAGCAGGTTGTCATAAACGTGGAAAATATAATCCTGGGACTTCGTCTCGACTCCCAGATCGTTCAACAGCCTGAGGGTTTGGGCGCGATGGTCCGTGCCGTGATTGACCACATGGAGAAGCACCTGCCAGAGGATGAGGTCTTTGTCTTCCTCGGGATCTTTTATCGGCTTGGCGAACAACATGTCATCCCGCAATTCCGCCAGATACCCGCGCATCATTTGCTCAACACTGTCCCAATGCGCGCGGATGGCCTCCCGGTCGTCGCCGCTGGGCGGAGGAAGCGGTTTTGATGGTTCGACACCGCGCAGTTCGCTGAACCATACCTCATCTGCGTCAATGAGATGTACGATCTGGTCTCGAACGGATCCGCGAGAGTAACCCGATGGCTGCATAAACTGTTCATGGGATAGTTGAGCGACGCAATCCCAGATCTTGTGGTCTTCAGCGAAATGATAACCGTACAAATGGCGGAAGGCGTTTGCATTCATGGCGGAATTACACTCAACTCACCGCTTTTTTCACGAGCGCAATGATCTTTTTTTCCTCGGCGGCGGTCAACTTGACCAACGCAAAAGAAGCCGCCCACATATTGCCTTCGTCAAGTTTCGCATCAGGTTGAAAGCCGAACGTGGCATACCTCACGCCGAACTTACTGGCTGCTTGAAAGAAACAAATGACCTTGCCTTCTTCGTTGGCATAGGCGGGCATACCATACCAGGTCTTCGGCATGAGACCCGGCGCGGCGGCTGTGACAATCTCATGAATCCGCTTCCCCATCGAACGATCGTTCGGATCTTTCATCGCAGCGACCGCCGCAAGGATGGCTTTTTCACCTTCTGCCCTGTCCTTGCCTGCACGCGCTTCCGCCTTCAACTCCTGGGCGCGCTCCTTCATCGCGGCTTTTTCTTCGGCTGTAAATCCTTCACCAGACTTCTTGGTATTTTTTTTCGTATCTGCCTTTGGGCTCATAACAATCTCCTTATCTGACTTGGGGTTGCTTTTACACTTGCATATAAATCAATTTATCTTTATAATAAAGATACTTCAAAATAAAGACAATGTCAAGGGTATATTTCTATGACGAAACCAACAAAAACAGACTTGAAAAAACGAGCCCTGATGGCAGTCAGGGATTACGGCGTTAATTTGACGCATTTCCGAAACGCCATGAGTGAATGGGCGGGACTCAACGCAACCGACATGGAATGTCTCAGGCTTCTATTCCAAAAAGGCATTGCCACACCCTCTGAACTTTCCAGGTTTACAGGTCTCACCTCTGGTGCAACGACCGCCATGCTCGATCGGCTCGAAAAGGCTGGATTAATTGAACGCCGACCCAATCCCGATGATCGCCGCGGGACTCTGATCGCTCCTGAAAAATCGAGCGCCGAAAAAATGGCGTCATGGTTTGAGTCGGCGAGAAACGCACAGGACGAATTGATTTCAAGTTACTCTGAAAGCGAACTTGAAATCATTGCTGATATTTTTGAACGATTTGCCAAACTATGGGATGGTGAACGCAGGAAGGTGCAAAATCCGTACAGGGCAGATCGCACCACATCATGATCCATCGTACGCCTTTTGCAGATCGGCAACAATGATCTTTTTCATCTTGAGCATCGCATCCATCACACGCTTGGATTTAACCGGGTCCGGGTCGCCCATCAACTCGCCCAACTGCTTCGGGACGATCTGCCACGACAAGCCGTATTTGTCCTTGATCCAGCCGCACATGGACTCTTCGCCGCCATCGGCGGTGAGCGCGTTCCAAAAATAATCCGCCTCAGCTTGATCCTCACAGTTGACGTACATCGAGACCGCCTCGTTGAACTTGAACTGAGGACCGGCGTTCAAGCCCATGAACTCCTGCCCATCCAATTCGAACGACATGGTGAATGCTTTGCCATCGGGTCCGCGTGAGACGCTGAGAACTTTGGAATTTTTGAACAGCGAAACGTAGAAATTCATCGCCTCTTCAGCTTGCGCGTCGAACCACAAGAACGGCGTGATCTTTTTCATTTTGACTCTCCCTTGGCTTTCTTCTTATTTGCCGCCACATGCAATTCCACAACCTTCTTGATTAACTTCATTGGAAGAGGCTCATCGAGTGGAAATTTCAATGTACCCTTGCCGTCAATATATTTGGATATTGCCTTCTCGAACGCTTCATCCCCCGCCGGGATCGGGTACAGCGAAATATGCTTTTTCCACCCTGCAAAATAGACCAGGTTCCTGCCGTTCAACTCATAGCCTGCGATCTTATAACTGATCTTCTCGCGCGCCTCGGGCGCCGCGGCTCGAATGACAGCCCGTATTCGTTTCAATTGTTTTTGTATGCTTTCGGGGAAACCTGCAATGTAATCGTCAACCGAACTCGTATCCATGTTCTCTCCTCTACCGATAAAACGTCGACTTATTTTAGAACACTTTTTCTAATCACGCAAGGTTAAATTTACCCGCGAAATCTCGGATACGAACCCAGCACGCGCAGGGTCACGGCATATTCTCCCAAATGGTCAAGCGCGCGTTTTGAAACTTCATCATGCATCGAGCCGATGAAGTCAATATAAAAGAGATACTCCCACGGCTTGCCTTGCAATCGGACGTGACTCGATCTTCGTCAGATCAATTCGCGGAGGGCAAACACGCTCAAAGCCTTGAACAACGCGCCCGGCTGGTTTTTCAACGTGAACACGATGGACGTCTTCGCATCTCCCTCACCCTTCGACACGCTCAGAGCGGCGGGGACAACTGATTCTCGTCCGACAGCGAGAAAACGCGTATAGTTTTCCGCATTATCTTCGATCCCCTCTTCGAGGATCTGCATCCCATGCAACTCCGCCGCGCGCCGGGAGGCAATCGCCGCCACATCCCGCGCCCCCGACTCCTTGAGTATCTTCACGCTCCCCGCCGTATCGTAGACTTGCTCCGCTTTGATGCCGTGACTTCGCAAATAGCCCGCGCACTGTCCCAGCGCCTGCGGATGGCTGATGACTTTCTTGATATCGTCCTTCTTCACGCCGGGCAGGGCGATCAGGCAGTGACGCACGCGGAGGAGATACTCCCCAACAATGTGCAGGTCATGGCGCAGGAGCAGGTCATAGTTCTGGTGGATGCTCCCCGCCAGCGAGTTCTCGATGGGGACGAGGGCGAAGTCGGTCTCCCCCAGCGCGACCGAATCAAACACCGCGTCGAACGATTCGCAGGGAACGGCTTCCACCTCCCCGTAATAATTGAAGACCGCCTGCTCGCTGTAAGCGCCCGGCTCGCCCTGGAAGGATACTTTCATATAAACTCCTCAAAACATGGTCAAAGGTCACAGATCGAAGGTCGCCTGACCTTTGACGTTCGACTTTTGACCTGCAACTATTGCATCTCCGCCCACTCCACGATCTTCCGAAACCCCGCCTCCACTTCCTCGTCCGAGGCGGCGATCGTCATGCGGACGAAGCCTTCGCCGTATTCGCCGAACGCCGAGCCGGGGACGAGCGCCACGCCCGCCTCTTCGAGCAATCTCTCGCAGACCTCCGCCGAGGTCATTTTCAGCGGACGGACATCGAGGAAGAAGTAGAACGCTCCCTGCGGCGGCGTGACGAGGACTTTCTCACATTCCAATTCGTGCGCGAGGCGCAGGACCAATTCGCGGCGGCGGGCGTAGGCGGCACGCATCTCTGCGGTGACCTCCTGGATTTCAGGGTCGGTCAGTGCGAAGGCGGCGGCTTTTTGAATGAAGGGAGCCACACAGGTGATGGAGTTTTGCCCTGCTTTCAAGGCATTCTCGATGACGCGCGCAGGCGCAGCGAGGAATCCGACCCGCCAGCCGGTCATCGCATAGGATTTGGAGAGGCTGTTGACGAGGAGCGTCCGTTCTTTGGCGCCGTCGAATGCCGCGGCGCAGGTGGGACGTTCGCCGTAGTACAGGCTTCCGTATACCTCGTCGCTGACGATCCACAGGTTGTGTTCTTTGGCGAAATCCTGCAGTTTTTGCATGATATTCACGCGTGGGATAGGCGCCGGTCGGGTTGGAGGGATAGTTCAGGACGATGGCTTTGGCTTTGAGGAGTCAACGCTTTCAGCCAGGAGTTGAACTGGGGGACGAATCCAGCCTCGGGCGGGGCAGGGACGCGGATCACATTCCCGCGGAGCATGGTCGCCATGTTTTCGTGCGTCGCCCAGGAGGGGTCGGGGATCAGGACGTCATCTCCCGGGTTGAGGATGGATTGCATCGCCAGGTAATAGGCGTGGATGCCGCCGTGCGTGACGATGATCTCGGAGGCGGGGTCGTAGGTGACGCCTTCGTCGCGCTGGAGTTTGGCGGCGATGGCTTTGCGGAGTTCGAGCGTGCCGATGGCTGGACCGTAATGAGTCAGCCCGCTTTGCATGGCTTGGAGGGCGGCTTCGATGATGGCGGGATGCGTGCTGAAGTCGGGGTCGCCGACCTGCAAGCCGATGAGCGCGCGCCCGCTGGCTTTGAGGGCGTTGATGCGGTCGGAGAGGGAGACGGTCGGCGATTGACGGACGAGGTCGAATTGCTGGTTGAGGTGCATGGAGAGTTCCTGCGATAAAATTTCCGCATTATACCCCCGCCTGTGACAGGAACGAAAACGCCCTCCAACTCTGGAGGGCGTTTGGATGAGTACCCTTCAGGGTATAATCGGCTGTGCCGAAGGAGGGAATCGAACCCTCATTCCCGTAGGGAACACGATTTTAAGTCGTGCGCGTCTGCCTATTCCGCCACTTCGGCTAATGTCGATGATCCCGCTTTTGCGGGGCGTTCGCAAGTATACCACTCCCAACACGAAGGTCAAGATAGATGAAACTCGGAATTATCGGATTACCCCAATCAGGCAAAACAACCATATTCAACGCCCTCACACGAGGCAATGCCCCTACCACCGCCTCGGCGGGACGCTTCGAAGTCCATACCGCAGTGGTGGATGTCCCCGACGAGCGCGTGACCAAACTCTCGGCGATGTTCAACCCGAGGAAGACGATCTACGCCAAGGTGACGTATGCGGATATCGCGGGACTGGAGGCTGGGTCCGCCAAAAGCGGCATTTCCGGGCAACTGCTGAACCAACTCGCCCAAATGGACGGGTTCCTCCTCGTCATCCGCGCCTTCGAAAGCGACCTGGTCATGCACCCGAGCGGCAGCGTGGACCCGAAGCGCGATGTCGAAGTCCATGTTGAGCGAATTATTGCTCAATGACCTGATCGCGGTCGAGCGCAAACTCGAACGTCTTGCCGACGAAAAGAAAAAAGGCGGCACGGACAAAGCCTTGAACGAACGTCAGACCGTGCTGTTCACCCGTTTGCTTGAGGCGTTGAATGAGAACATTCCGCTCCGCAAATTGGAATACAGCCACGAGGAACAAAAGGAACTCTCCTCGTTCGGCCTGCTCTCGCGCAAGCCTGTGTTGGTGGTCTTCAACATGGGCGAAGGGCAATCCGCGCCGCAGATGGAGTTGGATGTGCCGTCCGTGGCGTTGATGGGCAAGCTCGAAATGGAGATGGCGCAACTCTCCGCCGAGGATGCCGCCATGTTCATGGAGGAATACGGCATCAAGGAACTCAGCCTGAACAAGATGATCAGCCTTTCGTATGACCTGCTCCAGGTGCAGTCGTTCTTTACGGTGGGCGAGGACGAGGTCCGCGCGTGGGAGACGAAGATCGGCGCGACGGCGCAGGAGTCCGCGGGGGAGATCCACACCGATCTGTCACGTGGATTTGTCCGGGCGGAGGTGGTGGCTTACGACGACCTCATCAGCCTCGGGTCGATGGCGGAAGCGAAGTCAAAGGGCAAGTTCAGGCTGGAGGGCAAGGAATATATCGTCAAAGATGGGGACATCGTCCACATCCGGTCTAGTCTGTAACAAGGTCGTCCACACGAAGAGTACTTCTTCCGTATCTACGAAAACTAAAGAAGTTGTGGTAAAAAAATAGGTGACAGTCACTTCGCTCCCTTGGCTACGCTTTGGGAGTGCTATGTAAAAGTGACTGTCACCTCATCACTCAGGAGAACACACATGGCATACGCATTGACCAAATGGAATCTCGGAGAACTTTTTCCAGCCTTTGAAAGCCCTGAATTGCAGGGCGCGTTCGACAACGTGGAGGAACAGGTCACGTCGTTCGAGGGTGTGAGGAACAAACTCAACCCCGACATGGACAAGGAAACGTTCCTTGAAGTGGTGCGCGCCTCCGAAGCGACGACCCGCATCGTGAACAAGATCTACGCGTTCACGGGATTGTCGTTCTCGTCCGACACGCAGGACCAGACCGCGCAGACCTACATGGCGCGCGTGCAACAGTTCGCGGCGGAGATGCAGAACCGCACGTTGTTCTTCAGCCTGTGGTGGAAGGAACTCGACGAGACGAACGCCGCACGTTTGATGTCTGATGCGGGTGATTACCGCTATTACCTCGAAGCGATGCGCAACTTCAAACCGTACACGCTGGGCGAAGCGGAGGAGAAGGTCATCAACATCAAGGATGTGACGGGCGTGGGCGCACTGGAAACCTTGTACGATGCGATCACGAACCGTTATGTGTTCAAACTGGAAGTGAACGGCGAAACGAAGGAACTCACACGCGGACAATTGATGGCTTATGTGCAGGGTTCCGACCCCGAACTGCGCGCCAAGGCCTATCAGGAGTTGTATCGCGTATACGGCGCGGACGGTCCGATCCTGGGGCAGATGTATCAGACGCGCGCGCGCGACTGGCATAATGAGAACATCGGTCTGCGGAAGTTCTCCAGCGCCATGTCTGTCCGCAACCTGGCGAACGATGTCCCCGATGAAGCGGTGGATGCCCTGTTGGATGTCACGCGCAGGAACGCAAAAGTCTTCCAGCGTTATTTCAAGATCAAAGCGAAGTTGTTGGGTGTTGATAAGCTCCGCCGTTACGATATTTATGCACCCGTCGCGAAGTCAGAAAAGAAGTTCGATTACAACGACTCGGCCAAAATGGTCTTCGACTCGTTCCGTTCGTTCGACCCGCAGATCGCGGAGATGGCGCAGCGTGTCTTCGACCAGGAACACGTGGACAGTGAGGTCCGCAAGGGCAAACGCGACGGCGCGTTCTGCTGGTCGGTCCTGCCCGATATGACGCCGTATCGTGCTCTTGAACTTCCAGGGACGCGCGCGGGATGTGGCGACGATGGCGCATGAACTCGGACACGCCATCCATGCGATGCTGGCGTCGCATCACAGCACGTTCACATTCCACTCGTCTCTTCCCCTAGCCGAAACTGCCTCAACCTTCGGGGAAATGATGCTCACCGAAAAATTGCTCGCCGAAGAGACCGACGAAGCCGTGCGCCGCGACATCCTCTTCAAGCAAATGGACGACGCCTATGCCACCATCATGCGCCAGGTCTTTTTCGCGCTCTTCGAACGCGAAGCGCATGACATGATCCAGAAGAACGCCTCGGTGGATGAACTGTGCGCAGTCGTATCTGGAGAACCTCAAGGAACAGTTCGGCGACGCGGTGGAGCTTAGCGACGAGTTCAAATGGGAGTGGGTGTCCATTCCGCACATCTATCACACCCCGTTCTATGTGTATGCGTATGCCTTCGGTCAACTGCTGGTGTTCTCGCTGTATCAGCAGTTCAAAGCGGAAGGTGACTCGTTCAAGCCGAAATACCTCAAGATCCTTTCGGCGGGCGGATCCGAAGCGCCTGCGAAGATCCTTGCCGAGGCAGGCGTGGACATCCGCTCGGCAAAGTTCTGGCAGGGCGGGTTCGATGTGTTGAGCCGCATGGTGGATGAGTTGGAGAAGTTGTAAAATATGCTCCCGACGGCGTCCTCGCCGCCGGGGACGCCGGCTTGAGCACAATTAAGAAAGCAGGTAAACAAGTTTGTAACTTGTTTACCTGCTTTTGTTTGGTTTTGTCATTTCGACGAACGGAGTGAGGAGAAATCTTCTTATTGTCAGGGAAAAGATTTCTCAGTCGCTCCGCTCCTTCGAAATGACATGCCTATTTGCTTTGAGTATCCAAAAACAACCGGCACATCTCCTCTGAAAATCCCTCGGTCGTTTTCTCAAACTCGATCACGGTTCGTTTGATGGCGGCGTGCATGGCGTAGTCGAATTTGAAGCCCTGCTCGGGGGTGTCGAGGTTCATCCAGGCGTGGGAGTCGCGGGGGATGAGGCGCAGGATGAGCGGTCGGAGGCGCTTGATGAAGTACAACGCGTCGAGGGGAAGATAGATCTTGCCCGAGCGCAGGTCCGGGCTGTGGATCAGGCTGGGGTCCAACGGATCAACTTCGGGCGGGGGAGGAAGCGCAGCTTGTCCTGAGCCTGTCGAAGGATCGAAGCGATCAACCCACAGGGTGATGTAATTGCTGTGGGCGTAGAAATCCTGCGCGGAATGTAGAAATCTTCCAAAAGCCTGCCACGCGGAGTTCGCGTCGCCCGATCTCAAGGACGAAACCACGAGGGCGCGCTGTTCCTCGATATAGGCGTAGGTCTTTTCGAAGGCGTTGTTGTCGAAATGAAATTCGTCGTGACCGACCTGCCCTGCCAGGCGGTCCTGCCCGACGTTCGCCTGAATGATGACGGACATGGCGCGCGGGCTGAAGCGTCCGCCGAGCGAGGCAAGCATGATCTCGATGTGGTATTGGGTGAGCATTTGCCGATTATACCCGTGGGATAGGCGTTATAATGCCCGCATGACTTTCTATACTGCAAAAGGCGACGACGGGACGACGGGACTGCTGGGCGAGGGACGCGTGATGAAGTACGACGCGCGCATCGAAGCCGTGGGGACATTGGACGAATTGACCGCCGCCCTCGGGCTGGCGCGTGCCCAATGTCTGGATCCACGCTCGGGCCTCATCCTGCTCGAAGCCCAACGGGACTTGTATCACCTGATGGCGGAGGTGGCGGCAACGCCTGAGAATGCCGAGAAGTTCCGCTTCATTGATTCCTCGCGCGTGAAGTGGCTTGAAGAACAAACCGACGAGTTGTCCAATGTCGTGGAGATGCCGAGGGAATTCATCCTGCCCGGCAACTTGCTGGCGGGCGCGGCGCTGTCGCTGGCGCGGGCGATCATCCGCCGGGCGGAACGCCGCGTGGTGGAAATGTTCGACACGGACGGACTCTCGAATCCCGACCTGCAGAGGTATTTGAACCGTTTGTCGTCGTTGTGCTTCGTCTTGGAGTTGCTGGAGAACAAGGCGGCGGGGCATAAGACGACATTGGCGAAGGAATAATCTAATCGTAGGGGCACAGCGGATACGGGAAAGATTTTGACGATCTCTCGTCTCGCTGTGCCCCTACAAGGTTTATTATGACAGGCACATTCCTCAACATCGCAACCGTCCTCATCGGCGGGGTCATCGGCTTGATCTTCGGCGCGCGCATCCCTGACAAATTGAAGGCGACCGTCATCGCAGGGATGGGTCTCTTCACCGCCGCGATGGGACTGCAAATGTTCCTGAAGACGGAAAATCCGCTGATCGTGCTGGGCGCGTTGTTGATCGGCACCCTGCTCGGCGAGTGGTGGCGGATCGAAGACGGTTTGCAGAATTTGGGGAAAGTTCTCGAACAGCGCTTCTCAAAAGCAGACGATGATGGCTCGAACAAATTCGTGCGCGGATTCCTGACCGCCTCGCTGTTGTTCTGCGTGGGACCGATGACGATCCTCGGCTCGATCCAGGACGGCTTGACGGGCGATTACAACCTGCTGGCGGTCAAATCCGTGCTGGATGGGTTTCGCGGCGCTGGCGTTCACGTCCACGCTGGGGGTGGGGGTGATGTTCTCGACGATCGTGATTCTCGTTTTTCAGGGTGGGATCAGTTTGTTTGCGGCGCAGTTGAACGCGATCGTCACCGCTCCGATGATGAACGAATTGACCGCGACGGGCGGCGTCATATTGCTGGGACTGGCGATCAGCAGTCTGTTGGAGATCAAGAAGATCCGCGTGGGGAATATGCTGCCGGGGCTCCTTGTCGCGCCGTTGATCGTGTGGGTGTTGGGGCTGTTTTGAGTGTTTTTAGCCACAGATCAAACACTGCAGTCACTGAGTTTTCACGGCATTCTTTTTTGCTCAGTGACCGGTGAAATCCGTGTTTCAAAAAATGTGCAACTTGTCGTTGACCAGGACAAAATCCGTGCACGAATCCACACAGATTTTGCAAATAAATCCGTGGCTAAATATGTTGGGGGGGAATTGAAACGCCGATTTAGTCCGCAAAGACTTCCCATTTGCCGTTCACATTCAGCAGGGACCTTTCCGCCATACCAGCCGAATTTATCCCAATATTGAAGCGGCTCCAGATGTTATTTCCGAAGGGCGTACACTCTGCAAGGATAAATCCCTCGGGGAGCGTGTCTGCGATGGGACATAACGTCTGGTCAACATCTATCAGTGTGGGCGGGCGGAGAATGCTCCCGCTCAGTGAATTCTTTAAGCCAGGGGTCGGGAAGCAGTTCGTATTCCAATCGTCCGCGCCGCCGTTATCGGGCAGGCGGCAGAAGGCCTGGTCGGGGAATTCCACCACAGAGTAGTTATAGGCATCCGCCAGTTGTCCGTTCGGCTTGAGCAAACGGACGCCGTCGCCGCCGTCGCTGAGGAGCAATCCGGTTTCACTGCCGTAGAAAACATGGCGTTCGCCCGGCTGTAGAGTGATGGTTGACGGAAGCGTATAGGGATTGGACCCGATATTGACCTCGTCATCCAGCCTGTAGCCGCCCAGATTGACGGGGACCACACCGTGATTGAGGAGTTCGATGTACTCGTCATCGGTGTTGACCACGCCGTCGCTGTTCCAGTCACTGCCGGGGCGCGGGACGAATTCGTTGATGGCGATGAGAGGAGGCGGGGGAGGCGGGGTGAGTGTGCGGGTGGGAGTTGCCCTAAGCGTGGCGGTGGGGACCGGAGAGGGGGTGGCCGTCACGGAAAAGGCCCAGTTGGCATAACCGGGCGTGCCGCGGATCAGGAAAGTCGAAGAGCAGGGCGTGGTTGTACATCTTGCGTCGTGTTTCGTCCAGGAGGCTGAATTGACATTCGTAATCCACGCGGTGTCGCTATCGGCAACAACGCCGCGGCGTTCCATGCTCCCGAGCGGGGAGGTGGTGCCTGCGGGCCAACTGCCGCCATTCGAGTTGGCAGTATCGACCAGCCTTGTCAAGGTGACATCAGAATACAACCTAAGCACCTCGAAGGAATCATTCAAAGCCCCGGTGTAGATTAGATTAGCGGCGGCATTTATCACCGTACTGTCGTCGGTTCTTTCAAGCAGGAAAAATCCCCTGGGTGGAATCACCGCCCCAGCCGGGAACGTAATATTGGGGCTGCCGTCATCGGCCCGCAATACCCAACCGGCAATACTGATGGGGGCATTGCCAGGGTTATGCAATTCGATCCACTCGTCGTTACCATCCGCCCCGGTGCCCATCCATGCCACTTCGCTGATGATCACGCTTAGGAATCCCACCGGGGTAGGGGAATTGGTGGGGGTGCCGGTGCGGGTAGGAGTGCCTGTGGAGGTGGCGGTGCCGGTCGTCGTGACAGTGGGGGTGGATGTGTTTGTGGGGGTTGCCGTGACAGAAAAAGCCCAGTTGGCGTTCTTCGGCGTGCCGTGGATCGGGTTTCCCGCCGCATCAAACCCGTTCTGAACGACCGAGCCATTGTTGGAGCCCCAGATGAAATCGTTCTCGATGCTGGTGTTATAGCGTTCCATGCTCGCGTTGGGAGAGATACTGCCCGCGGGCCAGGGACCGCCGTTCGCGTTGGCGGTGTCTACAACCGTGCCGTCGGGCCTGCGCAGGCGCAGGATTTCGCCGGTATCGTCCAGGGCGCCGAAGTAGATAAAGTCTGACGGGACATCCGTGACCTGCTCGCGGGCGCGTTCGAGCAGGAAATAACTTCCACCAGTGATGACCGTGCCGCTCGGGAAGATGATGTCAGGCGCGCCATCCTGCGCCACCAGCCGCCAGCCGCTGATGTCAATGTCGGTTCCGCCGGCGTTGTAGAGTTCGATCCATTCGTCGTCGGAGGAAGCAAGCGTCCCTGCCCAGGCGATTTCGTTGATGACGACGTTGGGAGGGGTGGGGGTAAACGTTCCTATGCCGCAGATATTCCCTTGTGAGCTATTGCGAGGGGTGGCGGCACCAGTCGCAAAATCTGTGTTATTGTTGTTTGTGTCGGTGCAACCATTTGCATTTCGCAAGGCAGACGTTGTATTGCTTATTGCTGGGGCGGCACCACTTCCCTCAAAAAAGTTGGCAGATCCATATCCAACAAGGTCAATTATGCTGGCAAGGTCTGATGGGGTACATGGTGTACTTCCACCATTACAAGATAATCCAATTGTTGTGTTAACTAATGCTATCTTTCCATTAGTTGCGCCCATATCTATTGTGCCAGTAGCATCTGACGGGGGTAATGCAGCGCCATTTGAGCCACCTGAAGCTAGCCTTATAAGGTAATACTGACCAGGGGAAAGCGAGCCAGAAAGATTGACGACATTGGAGCTAAACAATCCCGTTCCAGTCGGACTTGTATATTGAATTGACCAACCATTCACTGGAATTGGTGTGTTACTGGGATTGAACAATTCGACATAATCATTGAGGTAAGGTGCTCCTGCATTCCCCCTCCTCCATAAACCTGACTGATGACGATATTTGTCCCCGTCTGCATCATCGGCGCGGCGCTGACCGGGACGCGCACGGTCCCAGCCAGCCCGGTCAACAGACAGGCGAGCAGGAAGAGGAGGAACAGGGAACGGGCGAAGGGGTTTCGGGTTCGCATAAAGGTCTAAGAGAAGAAACGACACCAGAACGCTGAGACAGGCCTCCCTGCGCAGGAGGCGGGAGATGACTCAAACGTCCATACCGATATTATAAGCCCCCTTATGATGGAATGTCCAAGTACAGATGGACTAGCGCGGCTCGACCACGATCTTGATGGCGGTGCGCACCTTGTCCTCGATCGTCACATCTACGAACTCGGGGATGCAGATCACGTCCAACCCGTCGTTCTTGAGGTAGCCGGTTGCCAGAACCAGGGCTTTCACCGCCTGGTTCACCGCTCCGGCGCCGATCGCCTGCACTTCTGCCCGCTTGTGTTCGCGGACGACACCCGCAATTGCCCCGGCAACAGCAGAGGTACGGGAGTTTGCAGAAACTTTGATCATCTCCATGGGAGCCTCCCAACAATGAAAAAGGGGCTGTACTAAACCATTGTACAGGATTTAACATCCAGATTCAAGCGAATTAATCCAAAATCGAACATGGATTTGTCATCCTTTTATTGTGCGTTGGGCTGGTTTTGCGGATATAATTTTGCCATCCTTCCCCGGGAGTTAGGTGTAGATGGCATTCTCAGAACGAAAAACGATCGGCGTATTTGCATCGCAGGTGGGACGCGCCTGGGGTACCCAGTTCCTCGCGGGTGTCACAGATGCGGCGCAGGAACTGAACGTGAACCTTGTGCATTTTATCGGGGGGAAACTTGCGCCCGTTCCCGGCGACGATTCCAAGCCTTCCTTTGGTTTGTACGATCTTGCCAAGCCGAGCCAGCTCGACGGTCTCATATTGACCGCCGATGTCGCCCACGGCGTCAGCGAAGCCGACCTGAAAATCTTTCGTTCCGTCTATGGCGCCATCCCCGCTGTGACACAGTCCGTGCCGCTGGAAGGCGCGACGATGTTCATCCCGAACAACGCGGAAGGGATGAGAGCCCTCGTGCGCCACCTCATCGAGGAACACGGCTACAAGCGCATCGCCTTCATTCGCGGGCTGAAGGGGCAGATCGACTCCGAACAGCGCTTCCAGGCATACAAGGATGAACTCATTGCGCACAACCTGCGCTTCGACGAAGACCTGGTGGTGGCCGGCGACTTCTCCCTGGAAAGCGGTCGCGAGGCGGTGCGCATCCTGCTGGACGAGCGCAAACTGCGCTTCCAGGCGGTGGTGGCGGCAAATGACCGCATGGCGTTCGGGGCATTGGAGGCACTTCAACAGCGCGGCGTTCGCGTGCCGGACGATGTGGCTGTGACCGGTTTCGACGACCTGCGCGAAGCCCAGTCCATGGGCGTGCCGTTGACCACTGTACGGCAGTCCTTCTACACGGCGGGCAAGAATGCCCTGCGGTCGCTGGTCAGCCGCATCAGTGGAAATACCGTCCAGAGACAGGTGGTCACGCCCACCCAGATGCTCATCCGCTGGTCGTGCGGATGCCTGCCGGAGAACGTGCGCCAGGCGGCGGTTTCCCCGCGCGATGTCTCGAAGACCGGCAGGCTGGAGAACAAACGCGAAGCCGCCATGCGCGCCCTGCTGAATTCGGCGGGCATGATGGACCAGGACCCCGCCATGGCGCAGTTCAGGGATGCCTTTGGGCGCGTCTGGGACGCCTTCCTCCTGGCTTTGAACGAAAAGACCACCAGCGATGGGTTCCTCAAGACAGTCAATGCCATGATCGAACTCATGCAGAAGTACAACCTTCCGCCTCTGATCTGGCATAATGTCATTTCGATGATGCGCCGCTATGCCCTGGGCGGCATTACCAGTCACACGATCATGTTGCAGGCGGAGAACCTCTTCCAACAGGCACGCCTGCTAACGGGGGAACTGTCACAGCGCTGGCAGGCTTACCAGCGTCTGGCGCTGGAACAGCAGGAAAACCTCCTGCAGGGGTTCAGTTTCTCGATGGCGCCCGCCATGAGCATTGACGAGATCGGCGCCGCCATCTCGGAGCATTTCCCCGAGATGGGCATCAGGCGCTGGTACGTGATGTTCTACAGTGATGTGACTTCGCCGCAATCCATCTCCGCGCCGCTCCCCGAGAGTTACAGGTTATTGTTCCAGTACGAGAACACGAAATTCGAGATCCCCCGCAAGCAGACCTTTATCGGCACCGGTCAACTTGTGCCGCGCGGCAAGACGCCCGAAGACCACCGCTACACCGCCGTGGTCATGCCGTTGACGCTGGCAAAGAACCGCTTCGGCTTCATGTGGGTCGAAATGGGGCCGGACGACTGGGAGATCTACGTACGCATCCGCAACCTGGTCAGCAGCGCCCTGCTCCGCACGATGCTGGTCTCGCAGAGGGAACAGGCGCAAAAGGAAGTGGAACGGCTCCTGACGGAGGCGCGCGAACGGACGCAGGAACTGGCAATCGCCAAGGAATTTGCCGAAGCCATTGCGTCAGAGAATGCAAAGCTCTATTCCAGCGAACAGGCGCGTCGTCACTCGGCGGAGGCGCTGACACGGGCGTCGCGTCAGTTGTCGTCGTTGTCCACCGAGGCGGAGGTCCCGCAACAGATCGTGACACAGTTGTCCCAGATCATCCCGGTGGACCGCTGCGCGCTGTTCCTGGAGGATGTCAACGGCGAGCCGCGCCTGAGCGGGCATCTGGGGCTTCCGCAATATGTGCCGGTCGAAGACCTGGCCTATGAAGTAGATGAAAAGAACGTCTATTACACCATCGCCAAACAAGCCGAACACATGCTGGTCAGCGATGTGAAAAACATGAAAGGCTGGAGACAGCCCGAATGGCTCCCCAAGGACCGTTCCTGGCTGGGCATCCCTCTCTACGCAAAGAACAAGGTGATCGGCTTGTTGACCATGAGCCGCGCGGAACCAGATTCGTTCAACCGGGACGAGATCCTGCTCGCCGACACATTTGCCGTTCATGCATCCATCGCCCTCGACAATGCGCGCCTATACGACAACCTGAACCGTTTCAACCAGTTGTTGGAACGCATGGTCGAGGAACGCGTGGCTGAACTGAACCGGGTGGTCACCCGCCTTGAAAAGCTCGACCGCAACAAAAGCGACTTCATCCAGGTGGCGGCGCACGAACTGCGCACCCCCCTTACCATTATCAAGGGCTACATGGGCATGCTCAAATCCGCCCCGCCCATCAAGCAGGACCCGACCCTCTCGCTTGCCATGGACGGCGTCCTGCAGGGCACCGACCGCCTGCACCAGGTCGTCAACAGCATGCTGGACGTGGCGCGGCTCGAAAGCCAGGTGCTCTCCCCGCATTTCGAGACGGTGACCCTCGGACCGCTCCTGCGGCTCATCCAAAAGGACTATGCGGAGGATATAAAAGCGCGTCAACTCACGCTCGAGCTTGATCCCGGCTTCAATGACTTCCCCCCCATCCGGGCCGACTCCGAACTCCTGCAAAAGGCGCTGGATAACGTCGTGGTCAATGCCATCAAGTTCACGCCGGATGGCGGCTCGATCCGCATCAGCGCCTCGACGGTCAACGGGGAGCGCGGCGATATGTGCGAGATCCGCGTCAGGGACAGCGGCATCGGCATCAACGACGCGGACAAGGAAATGATCTTCGAGAAACTATACCAGGTGGGCAAGGTGGAACTGCACTCCTCGGGCAAGACCAAGTTCAAGGGCGGTGGACCAGGCCTGGGTCTTGCGATCGCGGCGGGCATTGTCAGGGCACACCAGGGCAGGATCTGGTGTGAGAGCCCCGGCTACGACGAGGAGAAACTGCCGGGCAGTACCTTCATCATCCACATCCCGCTGGCGAAGTAGCTTCAACGTCCCGAAGGTTTTTGAACCTTCGGGACGTTTTATCAAGAATTGAAAGGACGGGCGTCAAGCCCGTCCTTTCTTATTCCAAATCCATTACGTGAGGAGAAGAGTTATTGAGGCGGGAGGAGGACCGCATCAATCACGTGGATCACACCATTGGAGGCTTCGATGTCGGTGATGATGACCTGGACAGTGTCGTTCAGGTAAACCTTGCCGTCCTTGATCGTGATGGTGATGTCCTTGCCCAGAACTGTCGGGGCGGCGGAGAGACCGATCACATCGGAAGCCATGACCTTGCCAGAGACCACATGGTAGAGCAGGATGTCAGTCAATTGCTGCTTGTTCTCGGGCAGGAGCAGGCTGTCGAGCGTGCCTGCGGGCAGGGCGGCGAAGGCATCATCCGTGGGGGCGAAGACTGTGAAGGGACCTTCACCACTGAGGGTTTCGACCAATTCGGCGGCGGTCACTGCGGCGACCAGGGTGTTGAAGCGGCCGTCGGCGACTGCGATGTCAACGATGGTGCCAGGGGCGGCGGCTTCGTCGAGCCGGGGGCAGGATGACCGTGTCGATGACGTGGATGACACCGTTGGATGTTTCGATGTCGGTAATGATAACCTTGGCATCATTGATATACACATTGCCCATGTCAACCTTGATGGCGACATCCTTGCCGAGCACGGTGGTGGCGCTTTCAAGGCCGACCACATCAGCAGCCATGACCTTGCCGGAGACCACATGATAGAGCAGGATGTCGGTCAGGGCCTGTTTGTTCTCAGGCAGGAGCAGGCTGTCCAGCGTGCCAGCGGGGAGCTTGGCGAACGCATCGTCGGTGGGGGCGAACACGGTGAACGGACCTTCACTCTTGAGGGTGTCGACCAGGCCTGCGGCGGTCACTGCGGCGACCAGGGTCTGGAAGCGGCCGTCGGCGACGGCGGTGTCAACGATATCCATCGGCTTGGGTTCCGGCATGGCGGTCGGCTCGGGCATCGGCGTCGGCTCGGGAGCCGGGGTGGGGGTGGCGGCAGGCGCACAAGCCGCAAGTACAAGGGCTGTCACGGTCAACAGCATGGCGAAAATACTAAAACGTTTCATCTTCTTTACTCCTTAATTCTAAATTTCTTGTTTTATTTCTGTACATATTTTGTACAGATTATTTATGTATTTTACAGCTTTTGTCCAGATTGTCAAGAGGTAAAATCGGCTCTTAACAAACTCTTATCTTGCCCTTCCCCACCGACGAATTACCCGAATCAAAAACTTCCGAAGCCGCTGTCAGCCTCGGAAGTTCTCATTGAAACAGAAGCAGGTTAATCCTGAGTCCGAATCGAGACGCTGTTCCTGTCGAAGTGATTCGTGAAGCGCGTCCGCAACGGGTCGAGCAATCCCACATGCGCCAGCATCAGGATCGAAAAAGCGGACATCCCGAACAGGAAGAACAGGTCTCCAAAGATATAAATGAACTTCCCGCCCACGAACACGTAACGAAACACGATCAAGCCCAGATGGATCAGGCTGGTGAACAACAAGGGGATCGAGAATGGGCGCAGGTTGTGGTCTTCGATGACCAGATGAAGCCCGACCAGGACCGCCAACCCCGCGAGCATTACGAGCACATACTTCAAAAACCGCCAAAAATCGTACTCCTGTCCGTATAAGCGAACCAGTATCTCGACATATAGATAGCAGATCCCCGCAAGGCATGCCCACATCACCAGGTTAAGCAGGATCGGCAGGATCAGATTTGCGTAAACACGGATCGCCACCATTGCGGCCAGCCACCCCAGCACATAGGTGATGCCAAGCGCGATCACCGCCGCGAGCAGACTTGTTTTCACTCCCTGCGGGTTGGCGAGCAAGTCGTAGGCCAGTTTTGCGCCGCCAAGCATGGCAATGCCCAGCGCGACCAGGCTGACCAGCGACATGGCCAGGCTCAACATCCCCCTTTGAGAAACATGACCATTTTTACCCTGAGGCTGTGTTGGAGACGGAGATGTACTTTTGCGGTCATTCATATGACCTCCTACCCTATTTGCGATAATTTCCATCAAGAATTCTCACCAGAATGACGGTGGGATTGCATTATACCCATAAGACTGGTTTTGGTCCGATGAAGTTCCCGCATCTTTCCTCCCTTGAGCTTGATTCGATCCAAGAATCTTTTCCCCCTACCGAGAAAGACTTCCGGGTTTTTGGAAACCCGGAAGTCTGTGCAGTCACTTGATGTGTGTCGCTGCAGGATACAGATCCTACTCCCAACGGAACATCTTTGCCGAAATGAGAACACCCACCACCAGCATGACCACCAACACAATGACCTCGGTAATATGCTGGCTCCAGGCCTCGCCGATCCACAAGCCGCGCAACAGGTTGACTACATAGGTCAACGGCAGGAAGGTCGAAACTTTCTTGATCGTTTCAGGAAGCAATTCGCGTGGGAATCCCGCCCCGGAAAGGAACAACATCGGGTACAGGAGTACCATCCCGACGATCTGGGCAGTGCGCGCTGTCCGCAGAACACTGGCCAGGATGAACCCAAGCCCGAAGAAGCTCAGACTGCCCAGGACAAATCCTCCCAGCACGCTCCAGACATTCCCATCGAAGCGCATATGATAGACCAATTTCCCGGCGACGATCAGCAGAACCATCCCCAGGCTTGTCATTGTGAAAACAACGATCACTTGCGCGGCCAGCACCACCAACGGACTGACCGGTGTTGTCCGCAGGCGGCGCAATACGCCATTTTCGCGGTAGGCGGCCATCGTGATTGTGATCGACATGAGTCCGCTGGTGGCAATGATCATGGCTGTGTAAGCCGGCACGGATATATCGATCGTCCCGTAACCGCCGAACATCTGCGTGGGTTCGTTGCCGTAGATACTGCCGAACAGGAACAGCATCATCAGCGGGAAAGCCAGTGTAAAAAAAGCACCCACGGGCTCGCGCAGGAATAACTTGACTTCCATCCATGTCATTTTCAACAGGCTTTTCATCGTACACCTCACTCTCTCATTTCCCGGCCGGTAAGGCTCAGGAAAACGTCTTCGAGGTTCGATTGTTCGGTGCGCAGGTCCCGGAACGGAACACCCTGCGCGCCTAGCAAACCCACCACCTCACTGACCAACGGTACCGACCGTCCGTTTTTCCCGTGGATGGTCACCCGCTCTCCCTGGACCTCGATCCGGGCTGATGAGGAAAGGGCTTCTTTGAAGGCCGCGGGCAGATTCCCATCCACGCTGAAGACGACGCGTTCCTCCGCTCCCAATCCCCGGATCAGGGCTTCTGGAGTATCCAGTGCCACGATCCGGCCATGGTCGAGGATGGCAACCCGGTCGCACAAGCGTTCAGCCTCCTCCATGAAGTGGGTGGTGAGAAAGACAGTCTTGCCCCGGGCGCGGACTTTACGCACAAGTTCCCAGATGGCATGACGGGCTTGCGGATCCAGACCGGTGGTCAGCTCATCAAGGAAGACCAGTTGCGGGTCAGGCAGGAGCGCCAGGGCAATGAACAGGCGTTGTTTCTGTCCGCCGGACAGTTTCGAAAAGGGGGTATCCTGCTTGTCATCCAAGCCCAATTGGACAAGCAATTCCTTCCAGTCGGCCGCCTTGGGGTAGAAGGAAGCGTACAGATCGAGCGCCTCCCAAACCTTCATACGTTCCGGCAGGTTGGATTGCTGTAATTGCATCCCGGCGCGCATGCGTAAAGTCTGACTATCGCGTTGCGGGTCAACTCCCAATACTCGCAGGGTCCCGCTGTCCGGTTTGCGCAGACCTTCCAGACATTCAATGGTTGTGGTCTTGCCAGCCCCGTTCGGACCGACCATCCCAAAGATCTCGCCCTCCCGAATTTCAAACGAGACTCCGTCCACCGCAACGGTCGCGCCGTAGACTTTGCGTAATCCATCAACTTGAACGATGGTACCCATACTTACCTCACTTGCTTTTCAAGATCGATTCCAATACCGCCACGTGTTCCTGGAAGACCCTGCGGCCCTCGGCTGTGACGGAAACATAGGTGCGCGGCTTACGTTCGACAAACGCCTTGTTGACCGCGATATAACCAGGCTCTTCCAGTTTACGCAGGTGGGCGCCCAGATTGCCGTCGGTGACATCCAGAAGATTGCGCAGGTAGGTGAATTCAACCTCGTCCCCCGGATCCAGACTCACAAGAGCGGCCATGATGCGCAGGCGCACCGGCTGGTGGATGGTTTCATTCAGTTCAGCCATGTTTACCACCTCGAGCGGATGTACAGACCGAGGGCGATCATCCCGCCGCCGCCCAGGATGGCCATCCACAGGTAGAAGATGCCAGGCAACAGGAAATAACCGATCAATGCCAGGGCGGTCAGGGCAAGGCCCCACCAGGCAGACGCAAACGAAAGAAGCAATCCCATTGCCACCCAACCCACAGTGACAAACAGGATGATGAACATGGCCAGTTGTTTGCCATCCGTCGGCCATGCCACGGCAATCGCGGCAATACAATAGACAAAGAGAAGCATCCAGAAGAGCCCGATGCGCTTCCCGGATGTGGTGGCGGATGTTCTGCGCACGCCTCTGCCCATGCGGATGCCGATCACAGCGGACAGGATCCCGCCAAAGATGTCCAGTACCATCCATGCATTACCGGCAGTCTCCAGCGTCAGGAACTGCGAACCAAGAAAACCGATTAACCAGATGACTCCCCAGACGATAAGGAATAAATAGGCGCCGCTATTGGCAATGGACCGGCGAGTCTTGTGCATCACAGCCTGGATGGCGGCCAGGGCTTCTTCGGCTTCGGAAGGGGAAATGTTCATTTTCTAATCCTATAGAGTTGTATTTTATTTAGAGTACTCTGTTATATAGAGCATTCTACAGCAATTCGCTTTCCCTGTCAAGCCTCGTGGATTTTTGGTTATTCGGATGGAAAGGCCGCCTCTTTCGCCGCTCGAAGCCGTTCCCTCTTTTTCAGCATCTCCCCCGCTAAAAAATCTCCGAGTTCTTGAAGAACTCGGAGATTTAACTTCACTACATGTGTATCGGGCTTCCCTCTGCCCCATGTGCCGCTTCCATCAACACCTCCGAAAGCGTCGGGTGCGCATGAACGTTGCGGGCGATCTCGTGAGGGGTCAGTTCCATGAGATGAGCGAGCGTCAACTCGGGGAGCAGCTCGGTCACTTCGGGGCCGATCATGTGCGCGCCCAGGATCTCGCCATATTTTTCATCTACGACGATCTTCGCAAAGCCCGCGTAATCGCCAAGTCCCAACGCCTTGCCATTCGCTTGAAACGGGAACCGCCCGATCTTGACCGTGTATCCGCGCTCCTTTGCCTGCGCCTCGGTCAAACCAAATGAAGCGATCTGCGGATGGCAATATGTGGCACGCGGCATCATTTCATAATCCAGAGTGACCGTCTCAGCGCCGGCAATGTTCTCGGCGCAGACGATCCCCATTGCTGAACCGACATGTGCCAACATCAACTTGCCGGTCACATCGCCGATCGCCCAGATGCCCGGGACGTTCGTCTGCATCTTCTCGTTGACTTCGACGAAGCCGCGCTCGCTGATCTTGACGCCGACCTCTTCCAGTCCCAAGCCTTTGGAATTGGGGCGAAACCCGATCGCCACCAACGCCTGGTCTGCTTCGAGAACCGTTTCCTTGCCCTCCGCCGACACCTTGACCTTAACACCTGCCGCGGTCGCTTCGACGGCTTCCACCTTGTGCCCCGTCAGGATATTGATCTTGCGCTTCTTGAATTCCTTTTCGAGTTCCTTCGAGATCTCTTCATCCTCCAAAGGAACGAGACGCGGGAGCATCTCAACGATGGTAACGTCCACACCGTAGGAATTCCAAATGGTAGAGAATTCCACGCCGATCGCGCCGGAGCCGATCACCACAACAGACTTTGGAAGTTTATCCTGAAGGATCGCCTCCCAATACGAGACGACCTTCTCGCCGTCCACTTTCCATGCGGGTGGCACCATCACGCTGGCGCCCGTGGCAACAATGATATTCTTCGCCTTGAGCTCGGTCACTTTGCCGTCCTTATCCGTAACGTTGACGGTGTCCTTCGTATTGAACTTCGCCTCGCCCATAAAGACGGCAATGTTGTTCTTCTTCATGAGGAAACCCACGCCTTTGGTGAGTCTGTCCGAGTTCTGGCGCGAGCGTTTGACCGCCACGCTGTAATCGAGCTTCAAATTCTCGAACGAGAAGCCAAAGTCCTTGCCGCGTTCGCGCAGGGTATGCGCCACTTCGGCATTCTTCAAAAGCGACTTCGACGGGATGCATCCGACATTCAAGCACACGCCGCCCAGCCATTGCTTGTCCACGATCGCGACCTTCTGCTTCAGTTGTGCAGCGCGGATCGCAGCAACGTATCCCGCAGGCCCTGCACCGACCACGACAACGTCAAAATTTTCTGTCATAGAGATTTTTTCTCCTAAATGTAAAAGGGTTAAGGAAATTATACCCTTAACCCTTTTTATGTCATTGCAGAGGAGGATCACTTCGACAGGCTCAGCGTAAACTCCACGACAACGAAGCAATCCCCGAGATTGCTTCGCCCTATCGGGCTCGCAATGACGAGTTCAGGAATTCGATCGTCCGCTCCCATGCCAGTTGCGCGGCGGCGGGGTCGTATTCGGGGCGGTCCGATTCCATGAACCAATGGGCAACTCCCGGGTAGGTATGACGCGTCGCGTCCACGCCCGCGGCTTTCATCTCGCCGAATTTTTTATCCACCCATTCGCTTGGTTCCCATTCGTCGTTGTCGCTGAAGTGTCCCATCACCTTCGATGTGATCTTCGTGACATCCACATCTTCATTTCCGTAAAAAAGGACCACCGCCCCCACCTGGTCGGGGACAGCGGAAGCGACGATCAACGCCCACGCCGCGCCCATCGAAAATCCGACCGCGCCAATTTTGCCTTTCGTCATTTCGCGCAGATGGTCTTTCGCAATAAAGACGGTTTGGCCGATCAATTGACCGTCGCTTTTCGCCATCAACTCCTTGGCTTCTTCGATGGTCTTTGCGATCTGACCGCCGCGCAGGTCGGGGGCAAGCGCAACAAATCCCAGCCCCGCGAGACGGTCGCACACATCCTTGAAGTATGGCTTCAATCCCCACCACGCATGCAGGACCAGCACCCCCGGTCCACCATTGACGGGGGATGCGAGATACGCGTTGACCGGCTTTCCTCCAACATCCAATTTGATCTCGGATTTTTTGATGGACATGAATCACGCTCCTTTTGACCCGATTATAACCGAACGTGCGTTCTAATTTGCAACCGCCTCACGCGTGACTTTTGGCTGGTCAGCGCATCACTTGTCCGGTCTCTGCGCTGACATCAGGAACACGGGAAACGTCCTTTCCCTGCCATCCACTTCTTTTCTGATCTCATACGCCGTTGAGAACCTGACATTCTCAAACCCAATGGCTTCCACCCATCCCCGCAATTCGTGCCGATCAAAGCCTTTATGCACATCGGTTGTCCCATCCGTGTGGAAGGAGCCGTCCTCCTTATCCAGATCGGCGACGATCAAGTATCCATTCGGTTCGAGCACATCGTAAAACTTGTTCAGAATCCCTCGCGCATCATGGATGTGGTGCAGGACCATCAATGAATAGGTGATGTGATATTTCTCGGCTGGCAAAGGTTCGGTCTCAAGATCGAGCCGAATAGGATGCATATTCCTCACACCAGAACTCGCGATCTTCTCACCCAGCACGTCCAACATGCCTTGTGAAGTATCCGCCAGCGTGATCTGCCCCAAATCTTCTTGAAGCGCAAAACTCAAGCAGACCTGTGCCGCATCCGTATTCGAGGGCGTTCATGTTGGTTGAAAAGCGGAATCGCCTTGCGAATCGTCTCCGCCACGGCGCGAGCGCGTTCTACTTTCTTGGGGTCAGAGTCCCAGTCTTTGGCGCGTTCATCGAAGTTGGTCATAATTCTCCTATGTCATTGCGAGTGGCGCCTTGCGCCATGAAGCAATCTTCTGCTTATATCTAACTCCAGTTTTCCAATGTCTCCTTCACCTTCGCCAAAAACCAATCCGCGGACGCCCCGTCGAGGATGCGGTGATCGAACACGAACGAGAGATACACCATCGGACGGACGGCGATCGCGTCATTTATGACGACAACCCGCTTCTGCATCGCCCCGACACCAAGAATCCCGCATTGAGGCTGATTGATGACTGGGAACGCGAACAGCGACCCGCTGATGCCATGATTGGTCAGCGTGAACGTCCCACCTTTGACGTCATCAGGCTGAAGTTTCTTCGAACGGGCGCGGTTCGCGAGGTCG
Organism: uncultured Chloroflexia bacterium; assembly: GCA_963718215.1. GTDB lineage: Bacteria > Chloroflexota > Anaerolineae > Anaerolineales > Villigracilaceae > Defluviilinea. Next base: position 83,261 of record CAVQYK010000031.1, on the reverse strand, counting down.
TTCACGGTCCGCGCCATCGCCAGCAGGGACAAATTGTCCGCGCCCTTGATGACCGGCACGATCAGACCTTCTTCGCCCAACGAAGTCGCCATGCCGATGTTCACAGCTTTGTGTATCAACAAGCCTTCATCCGTCCACGAGGAATTGACCTGCGGATATGCCTTCAACCCCGCCACGATCGCCATCATGAAATATGCCGTGAACGTGAGATTGACGCCGTCGCGCGCGAATGTCTCCTTGTTCGCGGCGCGATGTTTCGCCACGTGAGACATGTCCGCTTCCATGACGGTCAACACATGCGGCGACGTGCGCTTGGACATGACCATGTGCTCGGCGATCTGTTTGCGGATGGTGGAATGCTTGATGAGTTGGTCGCCAGCGATTGGAGTAACAATAGGTGTTGCGTATTGCGTGGATGGTAGGGCAGTGGCGACTTTCGACTTTTGACTTTCTACGTAATTCAGCACATCATTCTTCGTAATGCGCCCATTCAACCCCGTGCCGGTCACATCCTGTAAATTGACACTTTGTTCCGCGGCGATCTTCGCCACAACGGGGGAAATAAAGCCAAAATCACGCGCCGTGTGCGAAGATCCAGGTGACACGCTTTCCTTGACCGGAGACTTTTCCATAACTGGCGACTTGACACTTGACACCTGATCACTTGACACTTCAACATGCTCCCCCGGTTTCCCGATAAACGCTAACACCGCCCCCACCTTCGCAGGGACTCCCTCCTCCGCGAGGATCTTCAACACCGTCCCCGATGCAGGTGCAGGGATTTCTGTGTCAACTTTGTCCGTGTTCACTTCAAGCAAAGGCTCCAGCTCATTTACAGTGTCGCCTTCCTTTTTCAGCCATTTGATTACGGTTACTTCCTCAACGCCTTCGCCGAGCAGTGGAACAAGCACCTTTGTCGCCATAAATACTCCTTGTATGCCTAACCACGGAGACACTGAGACACGGAGTTTTTATTCTCAGTGTTTCCGTGTCTCAGTGGTTAATAAATCGCAGGATACTTCCCAGGATCAACCTCATGCATCAACTCATACACCGTATCGAAAATCGTCTCCGCATTTGGCTTGGACCAGTAATCACCGTCGCTCCCATACGCGGGACGATGCGCCTTGCCGCTCAGTGTTCTCGGTTCCGAATCAAGGTGATAATACCCGCCCTGCTTCTCGATCACTTCCTGCATCATGTACGCGGACGTGCCGCCCGGCACATCTTCATCCAAAAACAGGACACGGTTCGTCCTTTTCAACAATTCAACGATTCTTCCATGAATATCGAACGGCAATAACGATTGCACATCCACGATCTCGGCTTCGACGCCAACCTTCGACAATTTGTTCGCCGCGTCCATCGCGATGCGGCAGCACGCGCCGTACGTGACGATCGTGACATCGCTTCCCTCTCGTATCACCTCGGGCACGCCAGGTGGAACCGTGAACTCGCCGATGTTATCGGGCAGCTTTTCCTTCACACGATAACCATTCAAAACTTCCACAACGATCGCAGGCTCGTCGCATTTCAACAGCGTATTATAGAAACCTGCGGCACGCGTCATATCACGCGGCACCAGCACGTTCATACCGCGCACAAGGTGGATGATGCCCGCCATCGGCGACCCCGAATGCCAGACGCCCTCCAAGCGATGTCCGCGCGTCCGCACGATGACCGGCGAAGCCTGCCCGCCTGCGGTGCGCCAATACAATGTCGCAAGGTCGTCGCTCATGATCTGCAGCGCGTACAAAATGTAGTCGAGATATTGGATCTCGCAGATCGGGCGCAAGCCGCGCATTGCCATCCCGATCGCCTGCCCCAGGATCGTCGCCTCGCGGATGCCCGTATCCGTCACACGCAGAGCGCCGTATTTTTCCTGCATCCCCTTGAAGCCCTGGTTCACGTCGCCGAGAAAACCGACATCTTCGCCGAACGCGATCACGCGCGGGTCGCGCCCCAGGATCGCATCGAACGCCGCGTTCATCACCTCGAAGCCCATCATGGTCGGCGATTTTTCGGAATACGCAGGCTTGACCTCCTCCACTTTCAACGCACTGCCCGAATACAAATGCGACCCATACCGCTCAAGATTGATCGCATCCTGCTCACTGCTTCCACTGGACCAACACCTGCCTGGAGGGATTCGCTTCATCGCGCAGGACTCGCAACGCCTCATGCGCTGCCGCATGGATATCACGCCTCGCCACCGACGGGAGGTTTGCCAGCCGTTCCTTGACCTTTTCCAGCTCTGACGCGTGACTCGAACTGCCTGCGATCTCGTCGAGCATGTCCATGACTTGGTTGCGCTCCTCCAAAATCGGAGCAAGGTACGCGTCCCATGCCAGTTTGCGGATTCCCTCTACAGCGTTGTAGTCCTCTTTTTCGAGAGAATCAAGCTCAGGTCCAGAAATGACGCGGTTCTCGACCATCCATTCGCGCATCTTGCGGAGGCAGTCAAACTCCTCCTCGAATTTCATCCGTTCGGGGCTCTTGTAGCGTTCGTGGCTCCCCGATGTGGAATGTCCCTGAGGCTGGGTCATTTCGGTGACATGGATCAACGATGGGATGTGATACTCGCGCGCGATCTCAGCCGCGGAGAGATAGGTTTCGATCAGCGCCGGATAATCCCAGGCGCGCACACTGTAGAGATTGTAGCCATGCTCGGCTTTTTCAAGCGGGAGGTCCGCGTCGCGCTCAAAGCCTTTGAGGATCGAACCGATGTTTTCCTTGACCATTTGAAATTGATTCGGGACCGAGATGCCGTAGCCGTCGTCGTAAATGGTGAGGATGGCTGGCGCTTTCAATACGCCGATGGCATTGACCGATTCCCAGAACATCCCCTCCGCTGTGGACGCGTTGCCGATGCTCGCAAAAGCGATCTCATCCCCGTTCTTCGAGAAATGGGCGAATTGCTTGAGCTCTTCCAGGCTGCGGTACAGCACGGATGCATACGCCAGCCCGACCGTGCGGGGCATCTGCGTCCCTGTCGGCGAGACGTCGGCGGCGGTGTTGTAGATCTCGGTCTGGTCCTTCCACGAACCATCCGGGTTGATGAAACGGCTGGCAAAATGACCGTTCATCGAGCGCCCGCCCGTATTGGATTCGTGCTTCAGGTCGGCGTGGGCGTAGAGTTGGGCAAAAAATTCCTGGATGCTCATCACCCCCAACATGAACATCCAGGTCTGGTCACGGTAATATCCTGAGCGCCAGTCACCTTTGTGAAAGGCGCGGGCGATGGCGAGGTTGGCAAGTTCCTTGCCGCCGCCGAAAATACCGAATTTTGCCTTGCCGCTTAATACCTCCCGCCTGCCGATCAGCGAAGCCTGCCTGCTCTGCCAGGCGAGGCGGTAATCCTTGATGATCTCTTCTTTCTCGAGGGGAAGTGCAACAGAGCCCTGCTTTTTGGGCATGCTTCTCTCTCCTTTGGTTGAATTATGGGGATTATAACAAAGGATGAGATGCGGGCAGGGGCACGGCAGGATCGTCCCGCCGTGCCCCTGCTTCCAGAAACGGATTGGTCTGCAAAATTCCCCGTCAATTCATAAGGATCGAAATGACCAGGGCGACAACGAAATAAGCAAGGACAGCCAGGACGGAAACCGCCCCGGTGACAACATATTTCAGAACCTCACTCATTTCCGTCCGAAAGATTTTGGCGTTGATCGAAAAACCGACCAAACCGGCAATGGCGCCAAGCGCACCGCCCACAAAAAGGAGAACAACGGGCCAACCGCCCCAGATCCACTGATACCATTTCAGGGGCTCTATAAGGTTTACAGCCTTTCCATCCACAAGAAGTTGGGGGACATCCAAACCCAAAATCTGCGGTTTCCACGTTGCAACGACCTGCCTGCCGTCATTGCGTTGCAATACCATTTCCCCTCTTTTATTTCCTTTGGGGGCTGGCTCACCATTGACAAGTAACTTGGGACCCGACCAAAAGCCGACATTCACCTCGATTTGCTGACCTTCAAAACCCTCGATATTTACGGTGTAACCCATTGTTGCCTCCTGTGTGAAATGATTTGGATAATTTTCTCCCCCAATTATACGACCCTGCAATTCCAAATCCCGCAGATGCGACTATAATTCCCCACGATGAGTTCCATCACCATCCCCGTCAACACGACCGAGCCGCATCCGCACCTGCGCGCGATGAACATGTTCCGCGACCTGCCCGCCGTCGCCGACCTGATCGAACTGTGTTTCGCCAGCACCATGGACAACGACGGTCAGCGCTACATTGCCGACATGCGCCGCGCCAGCCGCGACGACAGCTTCCTGAAATGGGCGTCGCACATGACCGAGAGCGCCTCCCTGCCGCTGACGGGGTTCGTCTGGGAGGAGAATGGGCGCATCATTGGCAACGCCAGCATCATCCCGTTCCGCGACCAGGGCAGGCGCATCTACCTCATCGCCAACATTGCCACGCATCCCGAATTCCGCCGCCGCGGCATCGCCCGCATCCTCACCCGGCGGGCCATGAAATACGGCTGGGAAAAGAAGGCGTCCGCGCTCTGGCTGCACGTCCGCGACGACAACCCGGGCGCCATCCGCCTCTATCAGGAGTTGGGATTCCAGGAGATCGCCCGCCGCACCACCTGGACCGCGAAGCCCGACTCGCACCTCCCGGAGCCTGCCTCCAATATTCAGATCGTGCCGCGCCACCCGCGCTTCTGGCCCCTGCAACAGGACTGGCTTCGCCGCCTCCATCCCGACGCCCTGGGCTGGTACCGTTCCTTCGGCCTTAACACCCTGCGGCCGGGACTCGCAAACTGGCTCTACAGGCTGTTCGTGGACATGAACATCAAACAATGGGCGGCGGTGCGCGGCGACAAATTGCTTGCCACATTGGCCTGGGCGCCGCATGGGGGCAGGTCAGAGTCACTTATCGCCGCGACAGGCGAAGGGTCCGGACCTGAAGCGCTGGACCAACTCCTCATCCATGCGCGCCGAACGCTGACCAGTCAGCCAAGGCTGTCGCTCGAACATCCCGCCGGAGAGATGACAAAGGCCTTCCTGGCGGCCGGGTTCACCGAGCGCCGCACCCTGTTATGGATGCGCGCCGAACATGCAACCCAGCATGATTTTTTCCGTACTTAATGGTAGCAACAATTTAAAGAGGAGAAAAAATGACAAAATTCATCCTGCGCCTGCTGATCAACGCGATTGCCTTGTATCTGGCAATTCAGGTCCTGCCGGGCATCGAGTTAATGAGCGGACTGGTTTCGATCGTCTGGCTTGCCTTGATCTTCGGCATTGTCAACGCGCTGTTCCGCCCCCTGCTCCAGTTCCTCACCTGCCCGTTGATCATCCTGACCCTCGGCCTGTTTACGCTTGTCATCAACACTTTCCTGTTCTGGCTGACGAGCATCGTCGGTCAGTGGTTTGGAATTGCGCTGGTCATCAGTGAACCGGTCTGGTGGAACGCCTTCCTCGGCGGTTTGATCGTCAGCGTCGTGAGCGTCCTGATGACGCTGATCCTGAAGGACGAGTTGAAGGGCAGGCGCTAGAACAACCGCGCAGAATAAAACGGGACGGTTTGCAAAACGCAGACCGTCCCGTTTTGATTTAAGATCCATCTACTTGAAAGGCAGGACCGCTTCCAGCACTTTTCGGAAGAATTCCAGATTGTTGGCCATGAGCGCGGCTAAAAAGACCAACAGGACGGCCTGGAACCACTTTTTATCCGCCAGTTTTTCGAACGATATGCCAAAGAATAATATGAGTGCATATGTCCAATTTGGGGAATACAACAGAGGGTCGTCACCGTAGTTCATGTGTAAGGCAAAGTTGAAGAGCAAATTCAGGGCAAGCGCCGCCTGCAGGGACGCGTCTCGCGGCGATTTGAATAGTTTCCATAAAAAAATGACGCCCGCCACAATCAGCAAAACGAACCAGGTACGCGCCAGCAGACTACCAAAACCGATATAGGAAGCATACTGGTATGCCCCGCGGTAGTAGCGGATGGTGTTGAAGCAGGGGAAGGTACAGCCGAGTTCCTCGAGGAAGACGAGCGGACGCGGCGCCACGACACTGAAGAGGGTGATGTTCCTGAAGATGACATTCGCGCGGCTGACAGCAACCGAGTTCGGGACCTCAAACAGGTTGTAGCGGTAGACGCTTTCGCCGGTCAGGTTGCTGACAATGTAGAAGGGCTCGCTGGATGGGTAAAGGGTATGTTGAACGAACGCCAACACGACCGCCAGCGCCAGTACGATCAAGACATACCTGAAGAGTTCCTTGAAGTTCCGCCGCACCAGGAGAAAAGCAATGCAGGTTTGAATGAAATTTGTGATCGTGATACCAAAGGTCAACAGCCCGACCGGGACGAGGTGCGCGAGCCGCTTCTCCCCGCTTCCCAGGAGCATGACGAACGCAAGCAGAGCCGCTCCCGAAAAGATGTAAGACTCAAAGAAGACGCTCAGGAGCATGTGGGAGGTCGAATACCCGAGCAGGGACGCGATCAAGAGGGCGTAGCTCGTATTCCCGGTCCGTCCCTTGAAAAACAGCCAGGCCAGAAATGTGCACACACCCCCAAAAAGCGAATTGAGCAGGAGTGCGGCGTGGAACTTGTCCCCGTTCAGGAGCAGGGAGAACATCCAGACTGCCGGACGGAGGATAAGCAGCGCGATGGGGTGGACCGCCCGCATGGGCATCATTTGATCGGGGCGAGCGGTGACAAAGTTGAGCCAGAAGGGGGAATCGGTGTCGAAGTAATTATCCGCAAAACCGGGTTCTGCTTCCACGAGCGCAGTCGCCAGAGCATAGGCAGAGATCGAGATGGCGGAGGCAAGCAGAAGTCCTGGCAGGTTGCGTTTGATCCACAGGACGAAAGGAGAAGTTCGCCAGCGGGTTGATTCCAGTTTTGGGCGGAGGAGCGCCAAACCACTCTGGGACAGGATGGTCAGACCAAGAAATGGGAGAACAAACTGCGGATCAGGCAAAAAGAAATCGAACGAAAACAGATTGGGGTATTGGATGAGCAGACGGAAGGTAAGAACCATGAATATCATGCCGAGCATCAGGATGCCGATGGAAACAGGTTTTTCTTTGGGTTCGCTCCGTAATGCGCCCACGACCCGCTCAAGGATGATCTCAAAAATCAGCGTGAAAGCCATGGTCGGCAGGACAGTGAATAGGACGGATCCCCACAGCGAGGTGTAAAAGTTTTGGAAGAAGCCCAACGCGAAAAAGGATGCCAACGCGCTGAGGAGGATGGCTGGGAGGTATTTACGCTGTTCCATGAAGAGGGGTTATTCCGTGCCGAACCCCGGCAAACCGCCTGCCGGTTCTGCCAGTCTCACCGCGCGCAGAACAGCCTCGACCATCGCCTCCGCTGCGAACGCACCGACCGTCGTGACGTCCGCTTTACGGGCGCCGGTGGAAAGAGCAAAGAGCACGTCGCCGTCGAGCATGGTGTGGGCGGGGCGGATCGTGCGCGCGATGCCGTCCTGCGCCATCTGCGCCACCTTGGTCGCCTGAGCCTTGGTCAGTTTTGCGTTCGTCGCCACCACCCCGATGACCGTGTTCGCGCGCGATGCAAATCCCAACAGGGTGCGCCCGACTGGCTTCTTCATCATCGCCAGTGTATCGGCAAAGCGCTCTTTTCCGCCTATGCGCAGAGGGCCAACCTTGCCAGATCTCAGTCCTGCAATTATTTCACCCGTTTGTGGATCCACCACATCGCCCCAGGCGTTGACCGCGACCAGCGCGCCGACCGTGACGCCTCCGCCGATGGACATGCTGGCGGTTCCGACTCCGCTTTTGGTTGCGAGGCTCAACCCGAACATTTTCCCCACTGACGCCCCTGTCCCCACGCCGGCATTCCCCTCGTCCGGCGCGGAGGAGGAGGCTGAGGCGGCGGCCCGGTATCCCATCGCTGAATCAGGCCGAACGTCGGCGCGACCGAGGTTCAGGTCGTAGAGAATCGCTGAGGGGACGATGGGAACTTTCGCAACGCCGGTATTAAATCCAATTTTGTTCTCTTCAAGGTATTTCATCACGCCGCTGGCTGCGTCCAGCCCGAAGGCAGACCCGCCTGAGAGAACGATGGCATGAACCTTCTCGACAAGATTTACCGGGTTCAGCAGGTCGGTCTCGCGCGTGCCGGGCGCGCCGCCGCGCACGTCCACGCCTGCCACGGCTCCCTTGCTGCAAAGGATGACTGTGCAGCCGGTCAGCGCTTCATCGTCCTGCGCGTGTCCCACTTCGATACCGCGCACGTCTGTGATGGCGTTTGTGAGGTTCATATTTGCTCTAGGCGGCGTCCCCGCCGCCGGGGACTGCGGCGGGAGCAAACATCATCCCAGATTGCGGACGAGTTGCAGGAATTCCTTCCACTCCTCCTCGAAGAAGTGCACGGTGACGTTGTTCAACTCGATGTGATAGGTGGTCTCACCATCGGGTTCCTCGGCTTTCCATGCAAAGAAATTATCGGTTTCCGCGATCGTTTCTGTTTTTGGTTCGTTATGGTTGTTGCTCATTTTTTCTGCTCCTTTTTATTGGGTTTTGCATCTTCCCAGATCCTGGCGAAACGCGCTTTCGGGGCTTTGATGAAGTTCCCCAGCAGTTCCCTGATGCTGGGCGGGGGAGGCACCTGCTCCTTTTTGGGAAAGGGGTTGAGATCGAACATTTTGCGCATGATGTACCTGCCCAGCAGGAGGAACGTGGCGAGGAACGGCGCGGCGATGATGACCCCGAGCAGTCCCAGCAGGTTGGCGGCGATGATGGCGGCGATCAGGACGGCGGCGGGATGCACCCTCAAGGTCCGTGCCATGATGCGCGGCGTGATGAAGTTGTCCAGGAACCAGTCCACGACGGAGGTGGTGATCACGACGATCAGCATGTAGACCAGGGCGTTGTCTTGAAGCCCGAAAGGCTTCGACGGCTGGAAGTACGTCACCAGCGCCATGACGATCCATGTGATGGCGGGACCGATATACGGCAGGAATTTTGCCAGCCCCGCCATGAAAGCGATGCCGATGGCATAGCGTACCCCCATCGCTGGCAGGAGGATGGAGTAAACAGCCAGCGCCAGCAGGAAGATGATGATCTGCCCGCGCAGGAAGGCATTCCAGATGCGGCTGAGTTCCTCGCCCAGCCTGCGCAGGTCTTCCGTGTAGCCGGGGATGTCTATTTTCAGGATGTTTTCGCGCAGACCACTGCTCTCTGACATCACAAAGTAGGAAACGAGCAGGATGAAGAACGTCCAGCCGAGGATGGTCGCCGCGCCGCCCGCCAGCGTGCCGACCAGACTGCCGGTCTGACTGAGCAGGGGCTGGAGCATGGAGAGCAGCTGCTGGCTGACGGCGTTGAGGTCGAAATTCCGCATGTCCAGCTCGAACGGACCGACGGTGAATACCTGAGTGGAGAGTTCGGAGATGTACCTGGGCAGGTCGCGGATGATGCCCTGGATGGAACTGACCAGGCTCTGCACCTGTCCTGCCAGCCCGACGCCGCCCCACATGAGCAGACCGACCAGGATGGCGGCAATGAGCAGGTACACAATGTTGACCGCCAGTTTCCAGGGCAGGCGCAGTCCGTGCGCGAGTGCCGCCGTCACCGGGTGGAGCAGGTAGGTGAGGATGAGGATCATCAACAGCGGCGGGATCAGGCTCGAAAAGCGGTAGATCAGGAATGCCGCAATGCCGAAGATGACGAATCCGATCAACAGTTTGGTGGATGCGCTCCAGCGCGGGGAGGAATTTGTTGTCTGGGCCATGAATATCTCCGAAGTCATTCCTATTCTACCGCTTGTGTCACAAATAAGTGAACTTTCCAGCCTACCTTAAACAAAAATCCCCGCAAGATGAGGCATCTTGCGGGGATCGGCAATTCGATCAGCACCCGCCCAGGAAGGGGAAGAACGTGCACCACAGGAAGTTTGCGTCAATGTACCACAGCACACCGACACATAGACATACAAAGAACAGCACCGCCACGCCTATGATGATCGGCAGGATATTCGTCCGTTTGATAGGTGTGGACGCCGGAGCAGACATGGCGGGGGCAGGACTGGCAGGCACGCTCCCAACATAATCCGCCGGCGGGGGAGGCGGCGGGGTCAGCGGGCGCGAAATGGACGGCACAGCCGCGGCGCGCGGCGAGACCATGGTTGCGCCGGGGTCGTTGGTGGTCACCTCGAAGACCAGCACGATCTGCTCGCCGAACGAAACCACCTCGCCCGCCTTCAGGACGCGCGGCCCGGCCAATCGCTGGCCGTTGACAAACGTCCCGTTGGTCGAGCCGAGGTCTTCCAGCACGTACTTCCCGCCCTGGAAGGTCAAACGGGCATGCCGGCGTGACACTTCCGCGTCGTTGATCGTGATCTCATTGGTTGAATCGCGTCCAATATTGAGCTGGTCGCCTTCCAGAATGAAAGCCGCTCCAGGGGTTGGACCCGTCCGCATGATAAGTTGGAATTGAGACGCCATGATTTCTCCTTAATGTGAGAATAACATGAGTTTAAAGGTTTCAGTCCAAAAAGTCAACGGCGGGAAATTACACTTGACATGCAATTATACGGGTATACAATCAAGAAGGAGACAAAATGGATAAACTTCCCATTCCTGGTTTTTTTAACGCGGACAAGGTCGGCGCCGTTTGGCGGATTCCCTATGAGGAACGCGCAAAAGGAGCACGGGATTGGGCGCTTCAACACGGACTTCAGGCTGCTTCGACAGACCAGACCCGCTCCTGGCTGACGCTGGTGGACGTGCAGAACACCTTCTGCATCCCCGATTTTGAACTCTATGTTGGCGGTCGAAGCGGACGCGGCGCCGTGGATGATAACCTCCGTCTATGCGAATTCATTTATCGCAACCTGGGGAACATCACCCACATCACTGCCACCATGGACACCCACCGCGCCATGCAGATCTTCCATGCCTTGTTCTTCGTGGACGAGGACGGAAATCATCCCGCGCCCTACACCGATATTCAGGCATCCGAGATCCGTGGCGGCAAATGGAAATTCAACCCCGAACTCGCCCCGCAATTCGGCATCTCCCCCGAATACGGCCAGCAGATGATGGTCCATTACGCCGATGAATTGGAACGGAAAGGCAAATATGCCCTCACCATCTGGCCTTATCACGCCATGCTCGGCGGCATCGGTCATGCGCTGGTCTCGTCGGTGGAGGAGGCGCTTTTCTTCCATTCCATTGCACGCATCACACAATACGACATCAACATCAAAGGCGACAAGCCGTTCACCGAAAATTATTCCGTGATCGGCCCCGAGGTACTGACCGGTCCCATGGGTGAGACGCTGGGAACGCGCAACGCCAAATTCATCGAACAACTCCAGCAATTCGACAAACTCATCATTGCCGGGCAGGCAAAATCCCATTGTGTCGCGTGGACGATATCCGACCTGCTCGAAGACATCAATGCCACAGACCCCGAACTTGCCAAAAAGGTCTATTTGCTGGAGGATTGCACATCCCCGGTTGTCGTCCCCGGCCTGGTGGATCACACCGACGCGGCAAACGCGGCGTATGAGCGTTTTGTAAAAGCAGGGATGCACCTGATCAGATCCGACCAATTGATATCCGAACTCTAATCGTAAATCGGAAATCCGAAATCGAGCACTCATGTCCATTTTCGATAAAAAACGCCTGACCAATGAAACTTTCAAGCTCGATATCGAGCGCATGCGCCGCGGCTGGTATTCGGATAAATACTTCGAGAACATCGGCCGCATGTTGACCGTGCTTGCATCGGAAGGCTACACGTATTCAGGGAAAAATCACAATCTGCCCGCGGGCATGTCACCTGAAGATATTGCTGTCGGCAATATCGAAGTCGAAATGCAGTGGTTCACGCGCCGCGTCGGCAAGACCACCGTCGTCGGTGTGGACAAGGCGCTCGGCATGCTCCGTCACTGCACGGGCTATTGGGACGGCGAGGATTTCGTTGACACATCCGACCAGCTCGAGGTCTGGGCTGTGCAAGATGGCACCACCGTCAAATCGGACGGGAATCCGCTGCGTGTCGAACCGGTCATCAGGGTGCGCGGGCGTTACCGCGACTTTGCACTGCTCGAAACGCCCACACTAGGCATCCTGACCCGCTCCAGCCGCGTGGCGACCAACGTCTACGAGACCATGCTGGCGGCACGCGGGAAACCGATCCTGTTCTTCCCGGCGCGCTTCGACCTGCACGAAGTGCAGGCGGCGGACGGGTACGCCTATAACATCGCGGTACGGCGCTTCAACCTGGATTACGGTAATGAACTTGGTCCCTTCGTCTCGACCGACGCGCAGGGCGACTGGTGGGGCGGCGCAGGCGGCGGGACGGTGGCACATGCCGCCATTGCCTCCTTCCTTGGCGATACCGCCGAGGCGATGATGCAGTTCTCGCGCATCCTGCCCGCCCACATCCCGCGCATTGCGCTGGTGGATTTCAACAACGACTCCGTCCGCGACACCCTGCGCGTGATGGAGACGATGTTCCAGCGCTACATGGAATTGAAGGACCTGGGCGACGAGACCGAGGCCGCGAAATTCATCCTCTACGGCGTGCGCCTCGATACAAGCGGAAGCCTGCGCGATGTCTCCGTCGAACCTTTGGGCGACCCTGCATTGGACCTCGGCGTGACGCCGCGCCTTGTGTTCAACGTCCGCCAGGCGATGGATTCTGCCTGGGAAGGCTGGAGCATGCCCGAGGTCCGGAAGGAGGCGGCGCGTGCGTATTGTCGCAATGTGAAGATCGTGGTCTCCGGCGGGTTCAACCCGGAGAAGATCCGCCGCTTCGAGAGGTTGGGGGTCCCTGTGGATATTTACGCGGTGGGGTCGTCGTTGTTCAACAATAACGGCACCACCGTGACCGATTTCACCGCCGACGTGGTGCGCGTGAAGGTGCATGGCGAATGGATGGACATGGCAAAGATCGGGCGCGCCCCGCTCGATAACCCCAATCTGGAACGCGTGTGGTAATTTTTCGCAGGGAGCACGACATGTCGTGCCCCTACAAATTATATTTTTATCCTCTCCACCTTGAACGGTGTCCCCTCCGCTTTTTCCTCATCAAACTCCCGCGCCGCGAGGTGACCAGCGAACACCGCCTGTGCGATGATATTCGGCGCTTCGGCATCGCCGATGATGCGCAAATCGCGCTGAGCGGAGTGGCGCGCCTCGCGCCTCGCAGACGAAGCGCGGAGCGCTTGATATACCTCATCATTCGGTTTCCTGTCGCTCACCAGCACCACCCCGCCCCCGGGTAATTCGACCTCCTCCCCCGAGATCGTATTCGACAATTTCACAAAATCGTTCCCGATCTCACTCACAACATTCCGAACGAACAATTTCACACCCAGTTTCATCAACTTCGCCTGAATGCGCTCCTGCTCCAGCGTGAACTGCGACCAATACGAGACCATCGGCGCAGGCGTGACCAGCGAGACCTTGCAACCCTGCTCAGCAAGCAATTCCGCCAGCACGCCGCCCATGTAGTAATGGTCGTCGTCGTAGATGATTATGTTTTGGAATCCAACAGCTTGCTGTTGGGAATTCGGGAGCACACCCTGCGAGTGCGATGAGCTCCCTGATTCCATAATATCGTCGGGACTAAATACATTCCCCAACTCACACCCTGCAATCGGTTTCCACAATGTTCTCCCCACGCCATCGCGCCGCCAGGTCGCGCCCGTGGCAAGGATGATGTTCCGCGCACCCGACTCCAGAATCTCCTCTGCCGTCATCGGGCTGGAGGGGTAGACCACGACATTCTTCATCTTCCCGATCTGGGTCAACCGCCAGTCAATGACCCGCCGCCATTCAGTCAACCCAGGCAATGCCGACTCGCGCAGCACGCGCCCGCCCAACTCCTTCCGTGCATCGAGCAGGGACACTTCATACCCGCGCTGACCCAACGCCCGCGCACATTCCAAGCCTGCCGGTCCCGCGCCGATGACCATCACTTCCCTGTCGCTTTTCTTCGCCGAAATGACCTCCGGATGCCAGCCGCGCCGCCACTCCTCTCCCATGGTGGGGTTCTGCGTACAGCGGATCGGCACGAAGCGCGTATCGCCTGTCACACAGATGTTGCAGCCAATGCACTCGCGGATATCCTCGATGCGTCCTTCTTTGATCTTGGTCGGCAAAAACGGGTCGGCAATGGACGGTCTGGCCGCGCCAATGAAATCCATCACGCCGCGCTTGATCGCAGAGACCATCGAATCAGGCGATGTGTAGCGCCCCACGCCGACAACGGGCTTCGTCGTCAACTGCTTGACGAACGAGATGTACTTCTCCTGATGTCCCTCTTTACCGAACCGTGAAGAGACCGAATCATTGCTCCAACCGCTGACGTTCACGTCCCACAGGTCGGGCAGTTCCGCCAGCATCGCGACCACATCGTACCCTTCGCCTTGATGAGTGAGGCCATCTTCGCCGAGCAGTTCGTCCACGGCAAAGCGCACAGCCACCGCGCAGGTGTCGCCGACCGCCTCTTTTGTATCCTCGATCAACTCGCGGAAGAAGCGCACGCGGTTTTCCAGTGAGCCGCCGTATTCATCGGTGCGGTCGTTGTAACGCTTCAAAATGAACTGGATCGCGGCGGTCATTCCATGCCCGGCGTAACAGTAAAGGATATCAAAGCCCGCACGCTTTGCGCGCAGCGCCGCCTGGCGATGCCATTTGCGCACGTCCCGGATGTCCTCCCTGTCCATGCGGCGGGTCTGCACCGGGTCATAGCCCGAGCCGCCCACCACACCCATCGAACGCGGCGCAAGCGGCGGCACGCGTGAATACAGGTTCACCGCGTCGATGCCGTTATACGCCAGTTCGATTCCCGCCAGCGCGCCGTGCTTATGCACCGCCTCGGTCATCAGTTGTAAAGTCGGAATGTCGCCGTCATCCCAGATGCGCCCCTCGAAATACGGCGACAGGTCGCTCGAGTGATGGATCTCCGTCTCCTCGGTGCAGACCACGCCCCAGCCTCCCTCCGCTTTCATGCCGCGCATCGCCGCCATCCCATGCGGCATGCGGTGGCCGAATCCGTTGCAGTGGGGCACCTGATAAAAGCGGTTGGGGGCAGTTACAGGTCCAATTCGAACCGGCTCGAAGAGAATGTCAAACAGACTGGTCATGGGGATGTCCTTTAAGAAACTTGCGAAGGTTTGGAACCTTCGCAAGGATTTTAGACTTCCAGGAGTTTCGGTATGACTTCCAGCATCTCGCTTCGGACCCGGCGGAAAACTGCCATCTGCTCTTCAGCCGTTCCCTCCGCCCTGGCAGGGTCCACAAAACTGTGATGGACGCGCTTGCCTGCCCGGCCCGGCCATATGGGACATTCCTCCGCCGCCGAATCGCAGACCGTCACCACGAGGTCGAAGTCCTTGGTGTGCAATTCGTCAATGTGCTTTGACCTGCCTACATGTGCGATGCCGATCTCATTCAGTGCTTGAATGGATTTTACATGCACGTACCCGGCAGGTTTTGTCCCGGCGGAGTATGCCTTCCATTCCCTGCCATACCGCGCATTGACGATGGCTTCCGCCATTTGCGAGCGGCAGGAGTTGCCGGTGCATAGGAAAAGGACGGTTTTCATCTCAACCAAATCTCCCGGTAACATAATCTTCGGTCCGTTTTTCCTTTGGGGCGGTGAACATGGTTTTTCCCTTCGCCATATTCAACGAGTTCACCCTGTAGGAAGAATGCCGCGTAGTCAGCCGCACGTCCCGCCTGTTGCACGGAATGCGGCACAAGGATGATGGTGTACTCCTTCTTGAGTTCCTGCAATGCGGCCTCGACCTTGCCCGTGGAGATCGGGTCGAGCCCCGAGGTCGGTTCATCGAGCAGGATGATCTCAGGTTGCAGAGCCAGCACACGGGCAAGGCAGATGCGCTGTTGCTGTCCGCCGGAGAGGGCGATGGCGGGTTCGTCCAGCCGGTCCTTGACCTCCTCCCAGATGGCAGCCAGCTTCAGACTTCGTTCCACCGCTTCGTCCAGTTTTGACCGCCGTTTTTCGCCCGCGAGTTCCAGCCCGTAGGTCAGGTTCCCGCGGATGCTCAACGGCAGGACCACAGGGCGCGCAAATACCATTCCAACCTTGCGGCGCAGCGCGATCACATCCGTTTTTGGGTCAAGGATGTTTTCGCCGTCTATCAGGATGCGGCCTTTGGATGCCTTCACCTCCGTCAGATCGTTGAGGCGGTTCAGACAACGCAGCAGGGTGGATTTGCCGCCGCCCGCCGGACCGAAGAGCACGGTCACGGCATGTTCGCGGATGTTCAGGCTGATATTTCGGAGCGACTCGGTCCCATCCGAATATTGGAGCGAGAGGTTTTCGATGACGATCTTGTCTACCATTGGCGTTTTGCCCTCGCTCTCGAGCGGATGAACGTTGCAATAAAATTCATGGTCAGCACGAACACCAGCAGGACAAGCGCTGTGCCATACTGGATCTTGATCGGCATTTCAGGGACCTGCGTTGAAATGACAAAGAGGTGATAGGGGAGCGCCATTGTCGCATCGAAGGGGGATTGGGGAAGTCGCGGCAGGAAGAATGCCGCACCCGTGAACAGAATGGGAGCGGTCTCACCCGCGGCGCGTTCCAGGCCGAGAATGACCCCGGTGAGAATGCCGGGCAAGGCCTCCTTCAGCACAATGCGGCGGATGGTCTGCCAGCGGGTGGCGCCCAGGGAAATGCTCACCGTGCGGAATGCCTGCGGAACCGCACGCAGTGACTCTTCCGCCGTGCTGATGATGACGGGCAGGGTCATGATGGAAAGTGTCAGCGAGGCCGCCAGGATGGATGTGCCGAACTTCAGGAAAAGCACGAATAGTCCCAGGCCGAACAATCCGTACACAACCGAGGGAATCCCTGCCAGATTGATGATGGCGATGCGTATTATGCGCGTGAGGGGCGTATCCGCCGCGTATTCGGAGAGGTAGATGGCGGCGGCGATGCCGAGCGGAACCGAGAAAACTGCTGTGCCAAGTGTCAGATACAGCGTTCCAATGATGGCAGGCAGGATGCCGCCCTGGCGCATGCCGTCGTGCGGGAAGCCGGTGAGGAACTCGAGGGATATGGCAGGCGCACCCTGCACCAGGATGTAGATGACCGTGGCAATGATCGGGATCACCGTGAAGACCGCCATCAAGGTGATGCCTGTGAAACCGATCCGTTGTACGAGGTGGCGATTGCGGGAAAATATGCGGTTCATCTCAGGACAGGATCCTCTCGGCGCGTTTCTTGGCGCGGAACACCATCGACGATGCGGCGACGTTCACGCCCAGCGAGATCAGGAACAACACCATGCCGATGAAGAACAGCACATGGTAATGCGTGCTCCCGTTGGCGACCTCCCCCATTTCTGCGGCGATGGTGGCGGTCATGGTGCGGACGGGGGAGAAGATGCTGCCGAGTTTCAGGGCGAGCACCGGCGCATTGCCGGTGACCATCATGACGGTCATCGTCTCGCCGATCGCCCGTCCAACCCCGAGCATGACCGCGGTGAGCACTCCCGATTTGGCGGCGGGCAATGTCACGCGCCAGATGGTCTGCCAGCGTGTGGCGCCCAGCGCCCAGGCTCCTTCGCGGTAGGCGCGCGGCACGGAGTCCAGCGCGTCCTCCGCGACCGAGACGACGGTGGGGACGGCGATCCCGCCCAGGAGGAGGGATCCGGTCAGGGCGGTCAGACCAGTTGGCAGGTCCAGGACGACGCGCAGGTATGGCGAGAGGACGAGGATCCCCAGAAATCCCAGGACGACGGAGGGAAGTCCGCCGAGCAGTTCCACAAGGGGTTTGAGTATCTCGCGCATCCAGCGCGGGGCGATCTCCGAAATGTAGACGGCGGTGCCGATGCCGAAGGGGACTGCGACGAACGTCGCGCCGAGGGTCACGATGAGCGAGCCGGTGATGAGCGGCAGGATGCCGAAATAGTCCTCGATGGGATACCAGCGGATGCTCAGGAGTGAGGTGAGTTCAACCTCCCCGAGGGCGGGCAAGCCTTCGAGGACGAGGAAGAAAAAGATCAGCACCACGAACAGGATGGCTGAATAGCCCGACGTCTTGATGAGGCGGGTGATGATGAATTCACGCCAGTTCAGCGATTTTTCCATTGGACCTCAGTTATTCCCAACAGGTACAAACCCAAGTTCCGCAACGATCTCCTGGGCTTCGGAGGAAAGGATCCAGTCAAGATAATCCTTGAGGGCGCCCTGCGGCTGACCGTCGGTGTACATGTACAGGTCGCGCGCAATCGGGTAGGTCTTGTCGTTGACGGTGGGGATGGAGGGCAGGACGTACGCGCCGCCCTCCGTTTCGGCGATGGCGATCATCTTCAGGTCGTGGGGCACGTATCCCAGACCGTCGTAGCCGATGGCGTTCGGGTTCTGCCGCACCTCGGCGATGATGCCTTCGGAGGATGGCAATAAGAGGGTGTCCATTGAAAAGAGGGTTTTGTCTTCTTTGTTTCCGAGGCGCAGGACGGTTTCGAGGAAATAAACGTGCGTCCCTGAATTGGTCTCGCGCGAGAGGCGCACGATGGGGCGGTCATCGCCGCCGACCTCCTGCCAGTTGGTGATCTTGCCGCTGTAAATATCCGAGATCTGTTGGAGCGTAAGTTTGTCCACGGGGTTTTCCGGGTTCACGATGACCGCGATGGCGTCACGGGCGATGATGTGTTCCAGCGGTTCGACTCCGTTGGATTTGGCTGTCTCGATCTCCTCGGATTTGATCTGACGGGAGGCGTTGGCGATCCCCACCGTCCCGTTGATGAGGGCGGCGATTCCCGTCCCGGACCCTCCACCTGTCACCGAAATACGGACATCTGGATGGTCGCCCTGATATTTCTCCGCCCAGGCGAGCGCAAGGTTGACAATGGTATCCGAGCCTTTGTTCTCGATGTAGGCCGCCTGAGAATCAGATGCGGCCTCCGCTGACGAAGCGGGACCGCATGATGAAATGAAAAGCATGGCAATGAGGGTGACGATCAGTAGATTATGTTGTCGGTTCATCGGAATGTATTATAGCCAAAGTTTTTAGTTCACGTCATTGCATGATAAAATCGCCTCATGAGTGAGACGCGATCCGTTTTTTCCGTCAAGAACCTTGATTTCTATTATGGCGCTTCAAAGGCGCTTTCGAATATCAGCATCGAAATTGAGCCGCGCAAGGTTACCGCACTGATCGGTCCATCCGGGTGCGGCAAATCCACGTTTCTACGATGCCTGAACCGCATGAACGACACCATCCCCGGTACGCGGGTGGAGGGGAAGATCCTGCTGGAGGGAAAGGATATTTACGGCGAGGATATGGATGTGGTCCTGCTTCGTCAAAGGGTGGGCATGGTCTTCCAGAAACCGAACCCATTCCCGCAATCCATTTACGACAACGTGGCGTTCGGTCCGCGCGTGATGGGCATGGACGTGAACATGGACGAGGTCGTGGAAAGATCGCTGAAAGCCGCGGTGTTGTGGGATGAAGTGAAGGATGACCTAAAATCCGATGCGTTGGGATTATCGCTGGGCCAGCAACAGAGACTTTGCATCGCGCGCGTTGTCGCTGTCCAGCCTGAGGTCATCCTGATGGATGAGTCCACGTCTGCGCTGGACCCGATCGCCACACTCAGCATCGAGGAACTGATCGCCGAATTGAAAAAAGACTACACGATCGTAATTGTGACACACAACATGCAGCAAGCCGCGCGCGTTTCAGATTACACGGGGCTGTTCTGGCTTGGGGAATTGGTCGAGTTTTCCAAGACAAATGACATGTTCACAAGGCCCAAACAGGAATTGACCGAGGCATATATTACGGGCAGAATGGGATAATGAGACCGCAAGACGACAAAAAAATCCGCCAACTTGATTGGCGGATTTTTTTGTTCTACTCATGTTTTTGGTGTTTCCAGAACTCGTCATCCGTGGACTTGATTTCTCCCATTTCCCCTGTCGCGATGAAGATCGTGCGTTCGCAGATGTTGGTCACGCGGTCAGCGACGCGCTCCAGGTTATGCGCAACCCAAAGGAGCCAGTTGGCTTGTTCGATGGTCTTGGGATCATGGATGATGAAGGTCATCAGTTCGCGATAGACCTGGTTGTAGAGTGCATCCACTTCGTCGTCTTCGACGGGAATCGCCTTTGCGGTCTCCACATCCTCGTTGATGAAGGCTGTCAATGCCCTGTGGAGCATGTCCACACCCTTTTGTGCCATGCGCGGGACATCGATGAGCGGCTTGAGCAGGGGTTCGTCTCCCATGCGGATGTTGATGTTGGCGATGCCTTTGGCGTAATCGCCCATGCGTTCCAACTCGGAAGCGATCTCGAGTGTGGAGGCAAGCAGGCGCAGGTCGCGCGCCATCGGCTGCTGCGTGGCGATCAGGATCATGAGTTTGTTCTCGATATCGAAGCGTTTCTTGTTGATCAGTTTATCCGCTTTGAGAATCTCCTCGGACGCCTTGATGTCCCGTTTTTTCAGCGCTTCGACAGTATCGAGGATCGCCTGCTCGACCATGCTCCCAAGCACGAGGACTTCATCTTTTACCTGTTGGATTTCGGATTCGAAAGTTTTTCTAAGCATAAATGCCTCTATTTGCCATCTTCATTTTGTTTATTGTAACAGAATCCATTTTCGACACCAATCGAATTCAATGGTAAATAAGTTTCAATTGGTTTGACCTTCCAGCCATTCCTGAACACGGCGGGCAATCTGATCGCGCACTTCACGCGTGCGCTCAAGCCGCTCGGAGTCACTGCCATCGAAACCGGCAGGATCGTCAAACGGCCAGTGTTCATGGATCCCCATGTTCAGGAAAATTGCCGGGCAATTTTTCTCCGCATCCCCGCAGACCGTGATGACATGTGCGAAATGAAGTTTCCCGAGATACTCAGAAACGCTCTTCGAAACCTGACCTTCCATATCAATCCCAAGTTCCTTCATCGCAGCGATGACTTCCGGAAGGATGTAACCTTTCGGCTCAACCCCCGCACTATGGACCTCAAATCGATCCCCGGCGTATGACCGTAGAAACGCCTCCGCCATTTGACTTCGGGCTGAGTTGCCCGTACAAAGAAACAATACCCTGGGTTGTGTCATTTCTGTCTCCTTTCACCTATCCAAACCTGCCGGTGACGTAATCTTCGGTTCGTTTGTCTTTCGGGTTGGTGAAGATCTTCTTGGTATCGTCGTATTCGATCACTGTCCCGGAGCGGGTATCTTCGTAGAGCATCATCATGGCGGTGTAGTCCGAAACGCGCGCCGCCTGCTGCATATTGTGGGTGACGATAATGATGGTGTAATTCTTTTTGAGTTCCTGCATCAACTCCTCGATGCGCAGGGTCGAGATCGGGTCGAGGGCGGAGGCGGGTTCGTCCATCAGGATGATCTCCGGCTGGATGGCGATGGTACGGGCGATGCACAGGCGTTGTTGTTGCCCGCCGGAGATAGCGTAGGCGCTTTCCTTGAGTATGTCCTTTACCTCATCCCATAACGCCGCGCCGCGCAGGGATTCTTCAACGAGTTCATCCATGTTGCCTTGAAACCATTGATGCGCGCGCCCCAGGCAATGTTCTCATAGATGGATTTGGGAAATGGGTTGGGTTTTTGGAAGACCATGCCGATGCGGCGGCGCACTTCCACGGGATCGATCTCCTTGCTGTACAAATTGGTGCCGTGCATGAGGATCTCTCCTTTCACATGGCTGGTCACCACGAAATCGTTCATGCGGTTGAAGGCGCGCAGGAGGGTGGATTTACCGCATCCCGACGGACCGATGATGGCGGTGATCTTCTGTTTTTCGATCTTCAGCTCGACATCCTTCACAGCCTCGAATTTTCCGTAATAAATACTCAAGTTCCGGGTCTCAATGGCGTATTGTATATTGTTTTCTGGTTGCATGGATATTTCTCCTAAAAGCGGCGTTGGAAACGGTTACGAAGCAGGATGGCCGTCGCGTTGAGCGTCAACAGCAACACCAACAGAACCAGGATCGCGGCCGCTGCAATGTTATGGAATTCAGGTTGGGCGCGCGCTGTCCATTGGTAGATCTGGATCGGCAGGGCGGTGAATTTGCTGAACGGACCGTCTGGATCGACGCTGATGAAGGTGGATGCACCCACGATGATGAGCGGCGCTGTTTCTCCCACTGCGCGCGACATCGCCAGGATGCTTCCGGTCAGAATGCCGGGCAGGGCATTGGGCAATACGTGGCTCCAGACGGTCTGCCAGCGGGTGGCGCCAACCCCGTATGCCGCCTGACGAATGGAGTCGGGGACCGCCTTGATCGCTTCCTGGGCGTTGATGATGACCAGCGGCAGGACGAGGATCCCCATGGTCAACCCGGCGGACATGATGGTGCGCCCGTTGGTATCGGTAATGCCGAACATGGCACCGCTGGTGAATACCTCAAAGGCGCGGACGAAGATCGCCAGTCCCAACATTCCATACACGATGGAAGGCACGCCCGCCAGGTTATTGATGTTGGTCTGGATCAGGCGATTGATGAAGTTCTTGCGAGCGTACTCCTGCAGGTAGATTGCCGCACCCACGCCTACGGGTAGTGCCAGGGCAATCGCAATGGCAACCAGCCACAGGGAGCCGAAAAGAGCTGTCCGCACCCCGGCAAATTCAGCCCGGCTGGACATGGGGGAACGTCAGAAACGAGGGAGTCAGCCAGTAGCGGAATTCCAGGCTCGCCTCGGGGAATTCTTCCTTAACTTCCGCCTCGATCTCTGCCTTGCGGAAGAGTGAGTCGTATAACGAATATGTTTTCTTCGTGTCAACCTTCAAGATGCGTTCCAGGACAAGGTTGTAAAGATCAGCCTGACTGCGCCTCTCCATGGGTTTTTCTTCGTTCAATTTGTTATACGCTCCCTTGGAAAGATTGGCTTGCAGGATGGCGAGCAATTCCTCCTGGCTCAGTTCCTGGAGCGGCTTGTCGCTGATCGTGGCAGGGTTTTCCTTGTATTCGAACGCCACATAACCGAATGCGCCGTCAACGACATTCAACAGAAGGGCGGTCAGGCTGATAATCGCAATGAGCAGGGCTGATAAAAATGCCGTCTGCCACACCCATGCTTTACGGTAACGACCTGCCACAAATTTCTGAAGGTCTTTTTCTTCGGGATAGATATATTTAGCCATGGTGTCTACTCATACTGCTCGCGGAATTTTGACACCACCCACTGACTGACCAGGTTCAGCACCAGAGTCACCAGGAAGAGCATCAGGGCAATGGCAAAGAGACTGTTGTAGTCCACGGTGCCGTAGGGCAGGTCGCCGCCGCTGATGCGGGCGATGTGGGCGGTCATGGTTTCCGCGGCTTTGAGGGGATTGAACGTGAATTCAGATGTGGCGCCGGATGCCACTGCCACGATCATGGTTTCACCGACCGCGCGCGAGATGCCAACGATGATCGCCGCGCCGATGCCTGAAACGCGGCTGGCACGACGACCTGGGTGCTGGCTTCGTAAGGCGTCGCCCCCATGGCATACGCCGCCTCGCGCAGGGAACGCGGCACGGCGCTCAGGGCATCCTCGCTCATGGACGAAATGAGCGGCAGGATCATGATGCCCATGACCAGCCCGGCAGAGAGCATGTTGTAAACGCCCAGGTTCTCAGTTCCCAAAATATTCCGCAGGATCGGGGTGACAAAAAGCAGGGCAAAGTAACCGTAGACCACTGTCGGAATGCCTGCCAGGATTTCCAAAATAGGTTTGAGGATGGAGCGCACGCGTGGACTGGCATATTCGCTCAGGTATATTGCCGCGCTCATCCCCAGTGGGACTGCCACCAGAATTGCGATGGCGCTGGTGGTCAGGGTGGCGCTGACCAACGCCCAGATGCCAAACTCCTGAATTGATGGACACCCACTTGGTTGAGGTGAAGAATTCCTTCAGTGTGACTTCCGGGTCGTTGAAAAATAATAGCGCCTGATCGCCGAGCACAATGACAATACTGACTGTGATGAAGATCGTCAGGATCCCCAAAACGAACAGACTGGTCTCGATTGCGCCTTCCCCGAGGCGGAGTTTTCTCTTCAAGTCGCTCGGACGGAAAGCGGCGGATGGAATATCCCGCTTCTTGACTGTTTCCATGCTTTTTTCTCCACTGGACATTTATTGCCCTTCTTGAATTGCCCAAACGGTTTTTCTTTTTGCCTGCATCATGTTGATCGACTCGAGCACTTCTTATAGACAGATATTGGCTGGCCACCCCATCTTGAGAGGAGAGGCCAGCCATATTATATTCAAATTGTTACCTTTGAGACTATTTCACAGCCGCATACCATGCGCCCCAGGAGGAGTAGATGGCATTGACGGGGGCGGGGAAGTAGCCGACATCGAGGATGTTGTCATCGAGTTGGGAGAGATAGAAGGCGATGAAAGCGGCGACCTGCGGCTTGTCCTGCATGATCTTGGCATCCGAGTAGATGAAGAGCGGGCGGGCGAGCGGGTAGGTGCCGTTGTTGACGTTGGCTTCGGAAGGTTCGACGTCGTTGATATGCAGGGCTTTCAAAGCACCCTGGTTTTCGGCGAAGTAGGCATAGCCGAAGTAACCGATGGCATACTTGTCGCCTTCGACACCCTGGACGAGGACATTGTCGTCTTCAGAGAACTGGGCGCCTTCGAGACCAAGCAGGGCTTCTTCACCAAGAGCGACATCCGCCTTGCCTTCAGCATTGGGGGTGACAGGAGCGACCGCGGCTTCGATGAAGTAGTCAAAGGTGCCGGAGTCAGCGCCGGGGGAGTAGACCTTGATCGCTTCCGCGGGGAAGGAGGGGATCGACTTCGTTCCAGGACTTGAACTGACCGGCAAAGATCTTGCCGAGTTGTTCCTTGGAGAGGCTGGTGACAAAGTCATTTTCGGGGTTGACAACGACAGCCAGGGCATCGGTTCCGACGCGGAACTCGAGGGGAGTGCGGCCGATGGCGGTGCACAGTTCAGCTTCGCTGGACTTGATGGCGCGGGAGGCGTTGGAGATATCGGTTTCGCCGGTCTTGCAGAAGCGTTCGAAGCCAGCACCGGTGCCGATGCTAGTCCACGGTGATGTTACCGGTGTAGCCTTCCTGTTGGAAGAGTTCCGCCATGCGTTCAGAGACAGGGAACACGGTCGAAGAACCGGCCGTGATGATGTCACCTTCCACGAGGGATGGATCCACGGAGAATTCCTGTGTGGAGAGCCATGCGCCCCAGGAGGAGTAGATGGCGTTGACGGGGGCGGGGAAGTAGCCGACATCGAGGATGTTGTCATCGAGTTGGGAGAGGTAGAAGGCGATGAAAGCGGCGACCTGCGGCTTGTCCTGCATGATCTTGGCATCCGAGTAGATGAAGAGCGGGCGGGCGAGCGGGTAGGTGCCGTTGTTGACGTTGGCTTCGGAAGGTTCGACGTCGTTGACATGCAGGGCTTTCAAAGCACCCTGGTTTTCGGCGAAGTAGGCATAGCCGAAGTAACCGATGGCATACTTGTCGCCTTCGACACCCTGGACGAGGACATTGTCGTCTTCAGAGAACTGGGCGCCTTCGAGACCAAGCAGGGCTTCTTCACCAAGAGCGACATCCGCCTTGCCTTCAGCATTGGGGGTGACAGGAGCGACCGCGGCTTCGATGAAGTAGTCAAAGGTGCCGGAGTCAGCGCCGGGGGAGTAGACCTTGATCGCTTCGGCGGGGAAGGAGGGATCGACTTCGTTCCAGGACTTGAACTGACCGGCGAAGATCTTGCCGAGTTGTTCCTTGGAGAGGCTGGTGACAAAGTCATTTTCGGGATTGACAACGACAGCCAGGGCATCGGTTCCGACGCGGAACTCGAGCGGGGTGCGGCCGATGGCGGTGCACAGTTCAGCTTCGCTGGACTTGATGGCGCGGGAGGCGTTGGAGATATCGGTTTCGCCGGTCTTGCAGAAGCGTTCGAAGCCAGCGCCGGTGCCGATGCTAGTCCACGGTGATGTTACCGGTGTAGCCTTCCTGTTGGAAGAGTTCCGCCATGCGTTCAGAGACAGGGAACACAGTCGAAGAACCGGCCGTGATGATGTCACCGGTCACGTCAGCGGGTTCCACCACAACAGGCAGGGTGATGGGCAAATCCATCATTGCTTCTTCGGTGGGGGCGGGGGCAGCGGGCTCGGCGGGAGCCGCAGTCGGTTCCGCCATGGCCTCAGTGGGTTCAGCGGCGGGGGCTTCTGTGGCGGCTCCGCCACATGCGGCAAGGATGAGGCTTGCCAGGACGAACACGAACATTAATGAGCGAACAGTTTTGGTCATTTCTTTTTTTCTCCTAGGTTTTTTATACGTTGAAATCTTATCAGCCGCTGTTTAATGTCCAGAGAAGAACAGGTTAACGTCTTGTTAATGGCCCTGATTTGGATTTGGACAGATTTCTGTCCAAATCCAAGGAGCAAGCTCCTTGATTCCAAAATTTAAATGAACTGTCCGCCGGAACCGCGGCGGACAGCGTCTCCCTCGGGAGACTGTACAAAGGAGGAGAGGAAACTCAATCACTGCGGAACAGGGTCAGTTTTCCCGATGATTCGAGCAGTGTTGTTTCAAAGGGTGCTTCGTCCCAGTGCCAGGTGTTCAGGTCGGTCAGGGCGCGGTAGGCGGTCAGGTCGAGTTGAAGCGGAGTGACGGAGACAAAGCCCTCCGCCAGCGCGCCCACGTCGGTGCCGCGTTCGGGGACGCCGGTCGGGGCGTCGCCGCCGATCCAGTAGTAGGGTTTGTTGCGGGGGTCGGTGCGCTCGTCGAGGCGGCTGTGGTAGACGCGCAGTCCCTGGCGGGTGAGGATGACGCCGCGCAGTTTTTCGTCGGGGAGAAAAGGCACATTGATGTTGAGCAGGATCTCGTGGGAAAGACCGTTCTCGATCACCTGGCGGACGACTTTCGAGGCGGCGCGAGCGGCGGGTCCGTAATCAATGTCTCCGATGTGTCCATCCACGGTTTCAAGCGAGACGGCAATACCCGGCACGCCCGCGATCACGGCTTCCATGGCGGCGGTCACGGTGCCGGAGTAGGTGACATCATGCCCGAGGTTGGCGCCCGCGTTGATTCCCGAGACGACGAGGTCTATCGGTTCCTTGAAATAGCCGAGCGTGCCAAGCGCCACGCAATCGGACGGGGCACCGTCGCTGGCAAACGCCTGCGTGCCGTCGGCGAGACGGAATTCCCTGACACGCAGCGCACGGTCCAGCGTCTTGACGTGCCCGCCTCCGGACCAGTTTCGGTCTGGCGCGAGCACCGACACTTTCCCCAGCTTCCGCATTTCTCTCACAAGTGCAAGAAGCCCGGGCGCCAGGACGCCGTCATCGTTGGTAACGAGGATGTGTTTGGTCATTTCGATCTACCGCTTTTCGTATCGTTTTGCCGTTTTTGGAACGTGTCCACGGTGAAGACCGCCATCAGGCTGGCGATCATGATGTAAAGAATGGTTGTTTCCATGTTATTTCTCCTTGAAGATTGCCAATAAGAACAGAAAGAACACGATAATGATGATCGATTCCATGCGGGTTGCCCTATCCGTGCGCCCCAGCCAGGCGGGTGAACGCACTGCCAACGTAGTTCGCCGCCCAACTGCCGAGGATGTGGGCGGAGGTCCATTCCGCTTGCTTGCGAATGCGGATATCACCGTTATGCAGGGCGGAGATCAGGTCATGGGCGGTGTGACCGTCGAATTCGGTCGCGCCAAGCCCGATCGCTTCGACGACGTGCGCGTCACTGCTGGCGGTCTGGGCGATGTCCAGCCGTTCGGCGAGAATGCGGGCGTAGCGGTTGCTCATCTTGTCTATGGTGGTGGCATTGTAGGTCTCGATGGCGATCAGGATGCGGGCGACATCCGGATTGCGGAGGGCTTTCAAAATTGAGTAGGCGCTCAGGCTTTTCATGCCAAATCCGCCCGCCATGGGGTGAGGCGCAATGCAGAAACCGCCGGACTCCCCGACCTTGAGGATGGTCTCGACCAGCGGCCGGGCGTGCGGTATCTTCTCCGTGACATTGAGCGCCAGCAGGTCGCCTTCGGAGGTGGTCACCTCGGTGCCGGGGATGACCTCGACCCCGTAGGCGGGGGCAAGTTCCAGCGCCTTGAGCGAACCGGCGATCTCGTCATGGTCGGTGACGGCGATCACGTCCAGGCCGATCTGTGCAGCACGTTTCAAAACGGCAGGTACGGAGGCGGTGCCGTCATAACTGTAAATGGTATGGATGTGCAGGTCTGCAAGTCCCATATTTTCTCCTTTGATTACCCCATCAGTCTATCAAGGGACATTTAATGGCAGGTCAAGGACGGTTTAAGAATCGGTTAACGATTTTTTGCCCGGTTGTGGAACGTCCCGAAGGTTTTGACTGGAAAGTTCCATTGATCGCCTAAACCTTCGGGACGGTGCGTTACATGCTTAGACACAGAGAGCCCGGGAGGAGACCGGGCCCTTGCGAGGAGGAGAGAATGTAGTCTTTTCTGGAGTGGTTCAGAAGCGCTTTTTTGCGTCGTCCTGCTGGCACAGGAAGGCGAGCCGTTTCTGCCTCACGTCCATGGCTATGACCACAAGTAAACCCAAAACCAACAAAAGGAGGAGATGAACCATTGCCCCAAAGATAGCATGGAATGCGAAATCCGTGCTTTACAGGGAGTTTGCCGATGCAAAACAATTATGCAAACCCGTTTTGAGGCGGGAAAGCCTGTTTACAAACCGTTAACCTGTCTTTCCCGGCATGTTAATTGATGGATGTTACATTAATACGACCCTGACAAGTTACATAGCCATGATTGACCAGTTCCCTACTCGGTTGTATGATGCAAACGACGATGAAAATCCATTTTTTGCCCTGTAAGAGCCGATGTTGAAGATCTCTGCGATTGACGTCGGTTCGAATGCCATGCGGATGGTGATAGGGGAGGTGGACGAACGCTGGCAGGTCCACGTCATCGAGAATGTGCGCCTGCCCGTGCGTCTGGGCGGGGATGTGTTTAGGGAAGGGGTTTTGCAGAATAAGACCATCCAGCAGGCGGAAGAGGCGTTCCTGCGCTTCAAACATCTGGCAGAGACGCACGACGTCCAGCGTCTGCGGGCGGTGGCGACCAGCGCCGCGCGCGAAGCCGCCAACGGCGACCTGTTGATCGACCGCATCCGCCGCACGAGCGGCATCGAACTGGAGATCATCAGCGGGGAGGAGGAGGCGCGGCTGATCCACCAGGCAGTCGTCCATGCACTCAGACTGAAGAACAAACGGACATTGTTGATCGACATCGGCGGGGGCAGTGTGGAGGTCACGGTTTCGAACGGGCGGAGCATCATCTCCACGGAAAGTTATAACATGGGCACAGTGCGCCTGCTCGAAAAACTGGACGAGATGAAAAAATCCCGCCAGCCGTTCGGGAAACTGGTGCAGGAATACGCCGAAGCGGCGCGCTACCGCATCGAACGCGACCTCGGCGACGAGAAAATCCAGGTCTGCGCAGGGACGGGCGGGAATGTGGAGGAGATCGGACGCCTGCGCCAGAAACTGTTCAAAGGCGAGAGCGACCGTCTCATCACCCTGCCCGAGCTGGAGAAATTGATCGAACGACTCAATGACATGAGCTATTCGGAACGGATGCGCAAACTGAGACTCCGCCCCGACCGGGCGGACGTGATCCTGCCTGCCTCCATCGTTTTGCACCTGATCGCAAAGGAGGCGGGCGTGAAGCAGATCGCCATCCCGAACGTCGGCTTGAAGGACGAAATCCTGCTCGACCTGGCGGAGGACCTCTCGAAAGGAGTGCGCCCCTCACGCCGCGACCAGGCTTGGGAATCTGCCCTGCACCTCGGGCGCAAATACCGCTTTGACGAACGACACGCCCGCCTGACCGCCCGGCTCTCTGCGCGCCTCTTCGAACAGACGAAAACGCTTCACAACCTGTCAGACGATGACCTGCTCCTGCTCGAAATGGGTTCGCTCCTGCACGACATCGGTCACTTCATCAACTCGGTGGATCATGATAAACATGCCTATTATCTGTTGAACGCCACGCGTTTGATCGGGCTGAGCCAGCGCGAACAGAACATCGTCGCCAACTTCGTCCGCTACCACCGCAAGCGGACGCCCACCACGGAGGACGAGAACTTCAAAGCCTTATCTCAAAAAGACCGTTCCGTTGTACTCAAACTGTGCGCCCTCCTGCGGCTCGCCGATTCGATGGACGTCAGCCACACCGCAAACGTACAGGATGTGCTCCTGCGGGAGACCAAATCCGGCTGGCGGATGAGGATCACCGGCAAAGACGAACTTCTGCTCGGGAACTGGTCCATCGCGAAGCGCAAGTCCCTGTTCCAGGAAGTGTTCGGCGTCAACCTGGAATTGGAGTAGTGAGACCGAATGATCGCCCCGCGAACAGAACCTCCCACCCCGAACCAACTCCTGCTCGAAGCGCTCGAGAACCGCTGGAAGACCTATCTGGCGGAACTCAAACGCTGCCGTGCAGAATTTTCCAACGAGGCCGTCCACGACCTGCGTGTGTCGCTCCGCCGCCTGTTGTCACTTGTCCAACTGCTCAACTCGGTCGAGCCGCGCCCGCGCCTGCGGAGGTTGAGCCTCGCCCTCAAAAACCAGCTCGATGAATTCGACGAACTGCGCGACACGCAGGTCATGCTGGCGGAGATCTCCGAGACCATCCTTGAACTGCCCGGGCTGGAACCCCTGCGGATCCATCTCGAACGGGTGGAAAAACGTTCGCTCAAGGACCTGCGCAAGAAACTCAGGAAACTCGACCTGAAGGAAGTGGCACGCCGCATCCGCAAGACGCACGAAACGCTCGCAGCGGAGGAAAAGGCTGATTGGTCCGTGCCCATTCTCCAGTCTGTGGATGACGCGTTCCTGGTCACGAAGCAGCGGCTTGCCCGGGTGGATCCCGCCCAGCCCGCCACCATCCACCGCGTGCGCGTCGCCTTCAAGAAATTCCGCTACATGGTCGAGATCGTCCATCCCCTGCTGGACGGTTTCCCCGAAGCGAACCTCAAACGCATGAACGGGTATCAGACGCTGATGGGCGAGATCCAGGATGCGGAGGTCTTCCAGCAGACACTGGCGGACGTTTGACCCGCCTCTTCATCCGCCCCGGATCCTGTGCGCCGTCACTATGAGTCCCGTCACGCCGACGCCGTTTCCACCTACCTCAAAGCCAAGGACATGCTCGATGAATTCTGGCGCCTAGCGCCCGAAGAACCTTTCCCCTGGGAGAAGAAAAAATGAAACTCTACCTTGTACGCCACGCCATCGCCGAAGATTCCGCCGACTACGAAGACGACAGCCTGCGGCCGCTCACCGAAAAGGGACGCGAGAAGATGAAACGGATTGCCGCCTCCCTCAAGGACCTGGGCGCTGCGCCCGACCTGATCGTCTCCAGCCCCTACGTGCGCGCCAGCCAGACCGCCGCCATCCTGGCGAAGGAACTCAAATACAAGGAGGAACTGGCGTACAGCGATTTCCTCGTGCCAATGGGCGAACCTGATGTTATGATTGGGGAGATCAACGAGAAATACACCGTGGACGAACTGATGCTGGTCGGTCACGAGCCCAGCCTGAGCGCGCTGGCAAGCGTCCTGCTGGCAGGGAACGCCGACATCGCCATCGACCTCAAAAAAGGCGGCGTGTGCTGTCTCTCGGTGGATGACCTGCGCTACGACCGCAAAGCCGTCCTGGAGTGGCTGATCACGCCCAAAATATCAACCCGAGTATCCTGAATCCATGCCGAAAGAACGAGAGACCTTCAACCCCGAACTCTTCATCAACCGTGAGTTGAGCCTGCTGGAGTTCCAGAACCGCGTCCTCGAAGAGGCGCTGGACGAGAACAACCCGCTCCTCGAGCGCGTCAAATTCCTCGCCATCTTCGGCTCCAACATGGACGAGTTCTTCATGGTGCGCGTCTCGGGGCTCCGCAAGCAGGTCGAGGCGGGCATCATCGAGGTCTCCCCCGACGGCATGACCCCGCGCGAACAACTCGCCGCCATCCGCAAGCGCTCCCTCGAACTGTTCAACACTGCCCATCAATGCCTCCAGCGCAAACTCCTGCCCCAACTGCACAAGGCGGGCATCCATATTCTGGACTACGAGAAACTGAGCAAAGCCCAACAGGAAAAGGCGGACGCCTACTTCCGCGAGACGGTCTATCCCGTCCTCACGCCTCTCGCCCTGGACCTGGCACATCCCTTCCCCCATATTTCGAATCTCAGCCTGAACCTTGCCATCGTCATCCGTGACAAGAAGGGCAACGAGAAATTCGCGCGTCTCAAAGTGCCCGGCACCCTGCCGCGCCTCATCCCCATCAAACGCTCCTCGGGCGCCACCCGCAAGGATGGGACGATCCCCTACCATCATTATTTCGTCTGGCTCGAGCAGGTCATCGCCGCCAACATCGGTCTGCTCTTCCCCGGGCATGGAGATCGTCTCGGTGCACCCGTTCCGCATCGTGCGCGACGCGGACACCGAGATCCAGGAGATCGAGGCGGACGACCTGCTCGAATCGATGGAGCAGACCATCCGTCAGCGCAAGTTCGGATCCGTGGCGAAGGTCAGTGTCTACGAAAAACTGCCTCCCAGCATCCGCGACATATTGATCGAGAACCTGGAGATCAAGCCCAGCGACATCTTCGTCCAGCGCAAACCGCTGGGGCTGGTCAACCTGTGGAACATCTACAACAGCGTGGAACGCCACGACCTGAAGTACCCCGTCTACAAACAGCACATCCACAAGGCGTTCCGCAGTGCCGAGACAGCCGACGAATTCTTCGAAGCCATCCGCCAGCGGAACATCCTCATCCACCATCCCTACGATTCGTTCAACCCGGTCGTGGACTTCATCAACATCTCGGCGCGCGACCCGAACGTGCTCGCCATCAAACAGACCCTGTACCGCGTCGGGCGCAATTCGCCGGTGGTGGATGCCCTGCTCGAGGCGCGCGAACGCGGCAAGCAGGTGGCGGTCCTGCTGGAACTCAAAGCCCGCTTCGACGAGGAGAGCAACATCGGCTGGACGCGCAAACTGGAGGAGGTGGGCGTGCACGTCGTCTACGGGCTGGTCGGGCTGAAGACCCACTCCAAGGTCTGCATGGTCGTCCGCCAGGAGGGGGAGAAACTGCGCCGTTACATCCACCTTGCCACCGGCAACTACAACCACGTCACCTCCACCATCTACGAGGACATCGGCATTTTCACCTGCGACGAAGCCATCGGCGCGGACTTCGACCGACCTGTTCAACTTCCTGACCGGGTTCTCCGACCAGACCGAGTACCGCAAACTGCTGGTCGCCCCGGTCAACCTGCGCCAAAAACTGGAGGGACTTATCCAGCGCGAGATCGAGCATGCAAAGAAGGGCAACAAGGCGCGCCTGATCTTCAAGATGAACTCCCTCGTGGACCCGCACATGATCCAACTGCTGTACACCGCCTCGCAGGCGGGCGTCAAAGTGGACCTGTTCATACGCGGCATGTGCTGTCTGCGTCCGGGCTTGAAGGGCGTCAGCGAGAACATCCGCGTGGTCAGCATTGTGGGGCGCTACCTCGAGCACAGCCGCATCTACTACTTCCACAACAACGGGCAGGAGGAGATCTACCTCGGTTCCGCCGACCTGATGCAGAGGAACCTCGACCACCGCGTGGAGGTCGTCTTCCCCGTGGAACGCCCCGAGCACATCAAGTACCTGCGCGACCATGTCCTCGCCGCCTACCTGCGGGACAACACCCGCGCGCGCCTGATGCAGCCCGACGGGACGTACGTCCGCGTGAAACCGAAGGAAAAGGAAGAAAAACTGGACATTCAGGATTGGCTGATGACCCGCCAGTACAAAAAACTGGATTAATCCCCCGTTCAGCGGTCTTTACAACTCCCAGGCTTGGTACCTGGGAGTTCTGTTTTACCCAAACTGACTGACCACCCCCGCGATCAAACCGATCTGCCCGAGGTGGTACAAGCCGATGTTGATCATGCGCCCGTTCCGGATGGGGGAGACGAACTTGTTCCATGCCAGGACCAGGTCGGAGATGTAGAACAGGAACGCGCCGACGCTCACCAAAAACGACGCGCTCGTACTCCACTCCGGGTTTGAGATCGTCGTCATGGCGGCATACAACATCACTGTGATCACCGTCGAATACAGGATGACAGGATTGACCATCCGCACCTGTCCCTTGGCGCGGATCGCCGAGACGATCCTGCGCATTACCCGTACTGCACTGACCGAGAGCATCACGATCAGCAACACCGACCACGGGCCGAATTCCATCAATTCGTTCTGGAAGCCGATCAGATAGGAAATGTGCGCCAGCAGGAACGCCAGCAGACCGAACACGAACATGCGGTCAAGCGAAAGCATCAACAACACATCCCCCGCCAGCGAAAAGAGGATTCCCACTCCGAACCAGAACGTCACCCCCTGCAAGCCGGTGCTGAGATACAGCCAGAGGAACAGGCAGACCATCACAGCAGGTTTCGCCACATACTCCAGCCCCTTCATCTTCCTCCACAACGCCAGCGACTCAAGCCCCGCGAAGACCAAAGCAAGTATTGGCAGGATATTCATTTACGCCTCCCGAATAATTTTGGAATGCAGAAGCTTGCTTCTTCAAGATCGCCAGCAAGCTGGCTGACTCCAAATTACTTCCTTTTTTTCTTCTTCCCGATCCGATACCCGAACCTCTGCATGGCGTTCTCGTCGTTGCGCCAGTCCTTCAACACCTTGGCGCGCAGTTCCAAAAACACCTTGTGCCCGCCCATCTCTTCGATCTCTTTGCGCGCGTCACTGCCGATCGCCTTCAGCATACTGCCGCCCTCGCCGATCACGATCCCCTTCTGCGACTCGCGCTCCACGAAGACCGTCGCGGCGATGTACAACATGCCGTTCTCGCGCTCCTTGAACTCGTCGATGCGCACGCCCACGCCGTGCGGCACCTCCTCGCGCAGATTATTCAAACACGCCTCGCGGATCAGGTCGGCGGCGATGTCGCGTTCGAAGGAGTCCGTGACCTGCTCCTCGTCGAATTCGGGCTGACGGAACGGACTGAACGAGACGAGCAACTCGACCAACTCATCGAGATGCATGCCATGCGTCGCGGAGATGGACATGGACGCTCGCGTCCTTCCTGACCGACGCCTGATACGCTTCGAGATTCCGCGTCAACGCCTCAGCGGGGACCAGGTCCATTTTGTTGGCGGCAAGCACGAGCGGAGTCCGACGCGGGAGTTTTTCGAGCAGGAGTCCGATCTGTTTGTCCTCATCCGTCGGCTTGACCGAACCGTCCACCAGCCACAGGACGACATCCACCCCCGCCAGCGACTCCTCCGCCTCCTGGTTGAGGAACTTCCCCAGCTTGTGGCGCGGACTGTGCATGCCGGGCGTGTCCACGAAGACGAGTTGATACTTCTCCTCGGTGAGGATCCCCAGTTGACGCTTGCGCGTGGTCTGCGGTTTGGGCGAGACCGCCGCGATCTTCTGCCCGAGCAGGGCGTTGACCAGTGTGGACTTGCCGACATTCGGACGGCCGATGATGGCGATATAACCTGAGCGGAAGTCGTTCATGGGAGCCTTTCGTAGATGCGGATGGCGGGGTTGATGAACTCGAACTGGATCTGCGGCAGGTAGGGCGGCAGGCTGTATTCGAATTCGGCGAGGAGTTTGTAGTGTTCCGAGCCGCCGCTTTCGAGTTGTTTGAAGAAGTCGCACTCGAGCGGCATGGCTGCGCAGAAATGCGGGTTCTCGAACTTGCGCGAGGTGAAACTGTCCACGACGAAATAATCCGTTTGGCGGTCGACGAGACCCGCTTCGCCGGCGTTGTATTCGAACCGTTTGTCGGTGGGCAGCGGTTCCCCGCCCCTGACGAAGTAAATGGGATAGTTGTGCTCGCGCTCGAAGTGGCTCCCCGTCGTAGTGTTGGCGGATAATAGGTATGCTCGAGCGACCTGCCCGGCGGCAGGGTGTCCATGAAGGCGGAGGCGGGGATGCGCGCGTCGTTCATGACCAGGGACATCAGGCTGAGCAGGCGGGCGAGGGAATACAGGACGATCCCCGCCACCGTCAAATTGACCGCCAGTGGATAGATTGACTTGCCCGTCGCTTTTGCCCGCGCGTGGAGGTCCGCGATGAAGAACGCGGCGAGGACGGCGAGGAACGGCATCAGCGTCAGGAAGTAGCGCAGTTGATAGTTGTACGAGACCATCATCGGCAGGTCGAGGGCGAGGATCGCCAGCAGGAGGATGGCGAAGGATTTCGCCTGCGGTTCCCGCGCGGATTCGCCGCTCCGCCACGCATTGACGACCTTCCAGACCGCCCAGACCAGCGCGACGCCGAACAACAGGACCAGCGCGAGACCGAGTCCGTTTGCCATGACGCCGTATTGACCGAGGATGCCGCGCACGCTGTCCGGCTGGGAGCCGTAGTTGACCTGCCACTGCAACGTGGAAAATAACCGCTTGAAGTAGAACGCCATCCAGGTCAGCGCCTTGGGGGTGCCGAGGGCGAAACCGAGGAACGCGAGCGCGGCGCTGATGAACAACGTCTCCCCGATGGAGAGCCAGTTTTTGCGGATGTCCCTCCGTTGTTCGAGCAGGTAGACCGTCAGCGGGGCGAGGACGAGGCTCCCGCCGATGTACTTGCTCGAAGCCGCCATGCCGACGGTCAGGAAGGAGGCGTAGAGCCAGA
The DNA here is from genome assembly GCA_963718215.1 of uncultured Chloroflexia bacterium. Classification (GTDB taxonomy): domain Bacteria; phylum Chloroflexota; class Anaerolineae; order Anaerolineales; family Villigracilaceae; genus Defluviilinea. The sequence goes on along the minus strand of CAVQYK010000031.1, from coordinate 46,650 downwards.
GGCGGTTTTGGGAGTTGCAGGGGCGACCCGCCCAGCGCTGTCAATACCACCCGGCAATCCTGACGGGTCGCCCTTACGATGAGAACCGGAATAATTCAGCAAACAAAAGATGGAAAGAGTAGTGAAAAAGACGAGGTAGGTGTCGTTGTGGGCGAAGCGTCCGTTGTGCGACATCTCGCTGACGCAGATCAGGAGCAGTCCGCTCAAGCCCGCGACCGCGATGCTCCCTCCGATGCGGCGGGCAATGACGTAGGTGAGGATCACTGTCAGACCCGCCAGGAGGGCCGAAAGGACGCGCGAAGCGACGAGGATTTCCGTCACCGAGTATCCCGAGGGCGAAGACGACCTTCCCGAGGAAGAACATCGCGTATTGCGGCAGGTCGGGGTAGTCGAAGTTGATCTCGCTGAATTGGTAGCCGCTGGACAGGGCGTTGATCGAACGGACCACGATCTCGTCCGGGTGCCAGGCGCTCGGCGCGCCCCACGAGATGCCGGGCAGGGTGAAGACGAGGAAGAGCAAAAACAGCCCGAGGGGAAGGAGAAATTCGTATTTTTTCAGGATGGAGGAGGCGTTTTTCATCAAAATTCGCTCAATTGAGTGTGTTGAGTTTATCATAATTGCCGTATAATGATTTTAGCGTTGATTTGGGAGCGGTGGCAAGCGGGAGGGCGATATGGTCCTGGAAAAGCGGCCATTGAAGGTGTTTCTCTGTCACGCCTCGGGGGACAAACCGCCAGTGCGTGACCTGTACAAACGATTGACTGCCGAGGGGGTGGATGCCTGGCTGGACAAGGAGAAATTGCTGCCCGGTCAGGATTGGCGGCTCGAGATCCCCAAAGCCGTCCGCGATGCGGATGTGGTGGTCGTTTGCCTGTCGAACAAGTCCATCACCAAGGAGGGATATGTCCAGAAGGAGATCAAGTTCGCGCTCGACATCGCCGAGGAAAAACCCGAGGGGACGATCTTCCTGATCCCTGCGCGGCTGGAGGATTGTGTTGTCCCTGAAAGATTGGGCCGCTGGCATTGGGTGGATTTATACGAAGAGAACGGATTCATCCAATTGTTGCGCTCCCTGAAATTGCGCGCCGAGGCGGTGGACGCGGCGGTCGAACCCGCCCCGTATGCTGATTCTAGCGCAAGAGACCGATCACAGGCTGGAGCAGTGGTACACGGAGGGCCTGGCGGCGTTCTACACCGAGGATTGGGACCGCGCCTGCCAGCGCTTCCAGTCCATTTTGAGCGAACGTCCCAACCACAAGCACGCGGCTGAAAAACTGGAGGAGGCGGAACGGCAGAGGGACCTGTCCCGGTTGTATGAGCAGGCGTCGGCGGCGGTGCGAGGCGAGGACTGGGGGAATGCGATCCGCATCCTGGAGGAGTTGTCCCACAAATCCGCAGAGTACAAGGATTCGGCGCAGTTACTGCGGGATGCCCGCAAGCAGAAGCAACTCCGTGAACTGTACGCCGAGGCGAAGGCCTTGCACGCCGCGCAGAAATGGGAGGCGGTGGTCAGGGTCTTTCAGCAGATCTCTCTCCTCGAGCCGAATTATCCGGATGCCGATGGGCTGTTGCCCTCCGCGCAAAAGGAGGTGGCGGAACTCAAGCGTCTCGCCGACCTGAACGACCAGTACAGCCATGCCCTGCGTGAAATGGATGCGGGGAATTGGTACGAAGCGCGCAGCCTGCTGGAGTCGGTGCACAAATCCCAGACCGGGTTCCTCGAAACGGAAAAACTGCTGAAAAAGGTGGAAAATCAGATCGCAGGGGAGGAGCAAAAGCGCAAACAGAACGACCAGGTCAACACTTTATACGAACAGGCGCATGGACTGCTCCGCTCGAAGAAGTGGCGCAACGCCCTGGAAAAAATGGAGGAAATCCGAAAACTGGACGACCACTTCCCGGACGCGGATGGGATCGCTGAAAAGGCGCAAAAGGAACTGGCAGGCGAGGAGCAGGAGGCGGAACGCCAGAACAAACTTGCAGCTTTGTATGCCGAAGCGGTGCGCCTGTTGAAGGATGAGAAATATCAGGAGGCGCTGGACAAGTGGGGGGAGGTGCGGGCGGTTGACCCGAAGTATCCCGACCGCCAAGGGGTGGCGAGGACGGCGAGGAAGAAATTGGTGCAAAAAGGTCGTGCTGAAAAGAAAAACCAAATCAAATTGCCGAGCATACACAGAAAGTTCCTTCTTATTGCCGGCTTGGGTGGATTACTGATTCTTGGCTTGATTAGTGTTATTTTCTACACAAATCAACCATCGATACTCCCGGGATGTACCTATGTGGCTGGTTCCCATGATTTATTATTAATGGAGAGCAAATTAAGTTCATCCTTCGTATTCGTGGACGGAAAGCTCAGCTACCCCGCTGAATGGGAAGATGCAAGGTGTTATACAATTGTATCTTGCCCAATGGGCATCTGGCCAGGGTTGTATTGGTAACAAGATTGTCTCTTCAACCTGGTATGTCAAGAATGATAAACAAAGATTATATTTGATGGTAAGAATACCAAAAACCAATTTCACACCAGTTTCGGTGGGAGTAAATTACTTCTATCCTTACCCATTCATGGATTATTGGCGGCATAGCGATACGATGGGGTTTGGAGACGGAAAACCACTGGATCAGTATGGATGGGATGAAAAAAATTGGCACGATGATTTGTCTGACAGAGGTCGAATGGACACTCGTGCTAAACATTCGGAAGCTGATCAATATTACTGGTATGAATTTTCCAAGCCTTTGGATTCAGGTGATGATCATGATTGGAGTTGGACGCCAGGTGATAAGATTGGCACAGATATCACAGGAGACCTTATGATCGGTTCTTGGGGTAAATTACCGGCGGGGAGGTGGAGGAGATGCCTATGTTTGCCGACTATATACAACTTTCGATTTGATGAGTAGTGATGAACGCTTTCATTTCAACTAGCGAAACCTACGCCATCACCGCCCCTTCCAACCTCAACAGCCATTCCTTGGTGGGCAATCCCTCCCCGCCGCCGTAGCCGTGGAGTTTGCCGTCCGCGCCGATGACGCGGTGACAGGGGATGACCAGCGGCATGGGGTTCATGGCGTTGGCGGCTCCCACGGCGCGATACGCCAGCGGACGGTTGATCTCGCGGGCGATGTCAATGTAGGTGCGGGTTTCCCCGTAGGGGATGCGGTAGACCGCCTGCAAGGCTTCGCGTTGGAAGGGGGTGAAGAACGTCCAGTCGACGGGGATGGTGAAGGCGGTGCGTTTTCCGTTCAGGTATTCGGCGAGTTCGCGGGCGTAGGGCTTGATCTTCTTCGCGTCCGGCTGGACGGGACGCTTGAGCCGCGCGAGATACGCATCCAGCGCGGATTGGGAATCCGCCCATTCGACGGCGACCAGGCCAAAGTCCGAGGCGGCGAGGCGCAGGTCTCCGAGGGGAGTCCCGTTCAGTTCGCCGGTGTAGATGGGGTCCGGGGCAGGCGTTTTCGATTTCATAAAAATAATCACCACCGAGGGCAAGCCTCGATGGTGATTATAGTCTTGTTTTGTGCGTAGGGGCGACCCGTCAGGGTTGGGCAAAGTGCTTTTGCATTCACCAGGTGGGTCGCCGCTACTCTTTCATCAATAATTCGACACCATGTCAATCAGACCGAGTTCGCGGGCGCGGTGGTCGCACCAGCGGAAGGTGAACACGGACAGGACCGCGAAGATGACGGTCAAACCGAGCAGGATGCCGATGAGTTGCAGGTTGCTGTACTGCGCCAGCGTGGGGAAGGCTTGCGCCACCTCGCCGATGAGCGAGCGGCGCATGAGTTCGAGCCAGTAGGTGATGGGCATGGCGTACCCGATGGGGCGGAGCCAGGCGGGCAGGACCTCCAGCGGGAAGATCGCGCCGCTGAAGAGGTAGAGCGCGCCTGCCACCGCCTCGCCGATCAGGAAGAAGTGATGCGCCACCATGAGCGTGATGCTGGCAAGGATCAGTCCCATCATGGCGAGCATGGTCACGCCGATGAAGAGGGAGACGAAGAAGAGTCCCCAATTGACCTGCGTCAGGTCGAGCGGGACGTTGAGGAAGAGCACTCCAGCCGTCAGGATGACGATGACCGCCACAGTGCCGACCAGGAAGCGCGCCACGCCGCGTCCCAGCCAGTAAAAGGGGATCTTGATCGGGGCGATGTACATGTATTTGAGCGTCTTGTAGTGTTCGCGGTCGTCGATCACCGCCCATGAGACTCCCGCCATGACCGCGCCGACGTAGGTGTAGAAGGCGTTGCCGAGGTAAATGTACGGGAAGAGCGGCGAGTTGTACGCGCCGCCGGTGATGATGCTGTACATCACGACCAGGATGGCGGCGGACGCCAGCGGCTTGATGATGACGTAGATGGCGAACAGGAAGGGATCAGTCCAGTTCGACTCGACCTGCCATCCCAGCCAGGTTGCCATGTGAAAGAACGAGAAATTTCGGAACGGTTCATAAATTCTCCATTATGTCGTTGCGAGGGCTGGTGGTTGAGTAGCGCGAGTGTTCTTTCTCGCCCGTATCGAAACCACAGCCCGAAGCAATCTCCGTGTAATGAGGGGATTGCTTCGTCGCAGCTGTCGCCCTCGCAATGACATTACCGTCGGCTCTCCGTCAGCCTGCCCTCGCGGATCGCCAATTTCTCCATGTAATCGAGCAGGAACTTGGCGCCGACGAGGAAGACCACGCACAGACCGATCAGCACCCCGATCTCCACCTCCACGCTCAGGAAACCGAGCAGCGCGCCGGAGGGGAAGACCAGCTGGCGCATCGCGTCCAGTCCCAGCGTGAGCGGTATGATCGAAGCCGCCGCGGCGACCCAGAAATTGAACGACTTGATCGGGAAGTAAAAGCCCGAGACGAGGTAGACCGGCTCCTGCGCCAGGTTCGAGATGTGCCATGCCTCGCGGCTGAGCAGCAGGAACAGCGACGCGCTCATCATGCCCATGCCGTACAGCGCGGTCATTGCAAGCAGGAAGACCAGAATGAGCTGCGTAAAACTGGCGACCGAATACTGCACCTGGAACATGACCGACCCAACGATCATGATCGCCAGCGCCCGCAGCGCTGTCGCGAACAGCCCGCCGACCGCCATGCCGAGCAGGATCGCCATCATCGAGTTCGGCGCAATGATGTACAAAGCGAGATTACCCTGCTCCTTTTCCCAGTACAACTGGCTGGACATGCTCCACAGCACGTTCATCCAGAAGGAGGTCATCGCGCCGCCGACCACCACGAAGCCGACATATTCCTCCGGCGCGCCGATGGCGCGGTAGACGTACACGTACGCCGCCACGCTCAGCATCGGCAGGAACACATCGAAGAACATCCAGGACTTCTCGCGCTGCATCCCGATCACACGCGGATAGGCGCGCGCCACGATCGTCTTCAGGAACAGCCGCCAGCCGGTCACTTTTTCGGAGGCGGAGAACGCCAGAGAGGAATTAGCCTGCATTGGGAGCCTCCTCCTTTTCCACATCCTCCATCTTTTGCCCGACCAGGTCCATGAAAACGTCCTCGAGCGTCGGTTCGCGTTTGCTCAACCGCCTGACCTTGATTTCCTTTTGCGTGAGGATATTGATGACGGTCGCCAGCGCGGACTCCTCCACCAGGATCAGTTCCAATTTCGCGCCGCCTTCGATATCGGTCAGCGCGGCTTTCTTAACTTCAGGCTGGTCCTGCAACAATGGAATCAATATTTGTAGGGGCGGGGTTTCCCCGCCTTGGGCGAGAGGACCACGCCCCTACCAACAATCTCGATCTCGAAGATCGCATCGCGTTGCAGGTTGTGCTTCAGGTTGGCGGGCGTGTCGCAGGCGAGCACGCGTCCCTTGTTGATGATCGCCACGCGGTCGCACAATTCCTCGGCTTCGACCATGTAATGCGTGGTCAACAACAGTGTGCGGAATTTGTCTGCATCCAGCCAGCCGCGGATCAACTTGCGGACGTCGCGTGCCGCGCCCACATCCAGGCCCAGGGTCGGCTCGTCGAGGAAGAGCACCTCGGGGTCGGTCAGGAAGCCGCGCACGATGTTCATCTTCTGCCGCAGACCCGTCGAGAGGTCGGACGATTTCGTGTGGATGCGGTCCTCCAGCCCGACCATCTTCAGCAGGTCAACGATGCGCTGGTTGGCTTCCTTCGAGGGCATGCCGTAGAACTGCGAGAACATCCACAGGTTCTCGCGCACGGTCAACAGCCCGTAGCCCGACGACTCTCCGCCCGAGACCATGTTGATGCGCGGCCGGACCAACTGCGGGTTTTGGATCACATCGTGGGTGGCAACACGCGCCCAGCCCGAGGTCGGGGCGAGAAGCGTGGTCAGGACCTTGATCAGGGTCGTTTTGCCCGCGCCGTTCGGTCCGAGGAGTCCGAACAGTTCGCCGCGTTCCACGGTCAGGTTCACATCCTCGAGCGCGACCAGTTCCTTGCGGATCTGCTTCTCCTTTTTACTGCCGCGGATCTTGTAAATGCGGCCAAGGTCTTTTGTCTCGATTGCGTGGTTGGCCATTTCTCTCCTCAATATTGGAAAATATGTTCTATTATACAGGATTTTTACTTTGCACCGGTGTAAGTTGTCGAACAATCGTAGGGTAATCGTAGGTTATGCGTCAAGCAGGTTTGAGTCCATTATGATAAATTAGGGGCAGTAAGGTGATTTCTCTTCTCCTCCTTTTGCAAGGGAACCGCGGTCGGCGTCCGCGGTTCTCGCATTTAACGGGGACATTCGCTATAATACCCCCGCCAAACCATTTTGCGAGGAACCCATGCCAGTACAAATCACCATTATCGGACTCGGACAGATCGGGGCTTCGATCGGGCTTGCCCTGAAAGCGCGCGGCACGAACATAACCATTGTGGGGCACGAAAAGGACTCGCGCACCGCCAAAGCCGCGCAAAATGCGGGCGCGGTGGACAACTGCAAATACAACCTGTACGATTCCGTGCGGGATGCCAACATTGTGGTCCTTGCCCTGCCTTTCGCGGAAGTTCGTGAGACGCTGGAATTGATCGCTTCCGACCTGCAGGAGGGGACGCTCATCCTTGACACGGCTCCTTCCAAAGGGACGGTTGCCGCGTGGGCGAAGGAACTTTTGCCTCAGGGACGGTTCTACGTGGGGCTCTTCCCCTCCATCCATCCCGACAAACTGCACGGCATCGACTATGGCGTGGCCGCCGCCAGTGCCGACCTGTTCGAAAAGAGCGTGACGGTTGTCACCGCGCCGTATGGAACGCCGGAAAACGTCTTCAAACTCACCACAGACCTGATCTCCCTGCTCGGCTCGCTCCCCCTGCTGATGGATACCGACGAAGCGGACGGTTTATTGGGTAAAGTCCAGATCTTTCCGCAACTTGCCGCCGCGGCGCTTCTGGATGCCACGCTCGACCAGCCCGGCTGGCTGGAGGCGAAGAAACTCGCCGGCCGGCCGTACGCAGCCGTCACTTCAGGGCTTGGCTATCACGATGACGCGGCATCCCTGCGGGAGGCTGCATTGGAGAACCGCGAGAACATGGTGCGCCTGCTCAATTCCTACATCACTTCGCTCCTTCAACTTCGCGACGAACTCGAGGACGGCGACCGTGAGGCGTTGGGAAAGCGCCTCGAAAACGCCTGGAACGGACGCGTCCGCTGGTTCGAGGAGCGCTCCGCAGCCGATTGGTCGAACAGGGAAGGGCAAAAAATAGACACTCCCTCCATCGGGGAACGCATCAACCACATGTTCTTCGGCAACGCCTTTTCCGACCGCACCAAAAAACGCAAGTGACCAGGTGTTACTGTTACATCGTCGAGTGCGCCGACGGGACGTATTACACCGGCTGGGCAATTGACCCCGAAAAGCGGGTAAAGATCCATAACCGGGGGCGCGGCGCAAAATACACGAAGATGCGCCTGCCGGTGAAACTGGTCTACGTGGAGGAGCAGCCGGACCGCGTCACTGCCATGAAAAGAGAACGCGCCATCAAGAAGATGACGCGTGAGAAAAAACAAAAATTGATTACGTAGGGGCACGATCATCCCCATAAGGGGACATTGTCGTGCCCCTACGTAAATTTAATCTGTGAACAACGGCAGATGCCCCAGTGCGATGATGTGCATCCATTGAGCGCGGTCGCCTTCGGTGAAGATCGCCGCCTCCGCAACGACGTTTGAGCCAGCCTTGTCGAGGATCATCCGCATCCCCTGCAGGGTCGAGCCGGTGCTGATGACGTCGTCCAGGATGACGACCTTCTTCCCCTTCATCATCTCGACATCTTTTTCGTCCAGTATCAACACCTGCGGCTGGCCGGTCGTGATGGATAGCGTCTCTGCTTTCAGCGCGTCGCCCATGTACGGTTTGTAGGCTTTGCGGAGAACCACGTACGGCTTCTTCGTCTCAACGGACAGCGCATGTGCCAGCGGAATGGACTTGGCTTCCGCGGTCACCAGCACATCGTAATCTACGTCCTTGAGTTTGAGCGCCAGTTCCTTCGCGCAGGCTTGGACGAGTTCCGTATCCCCCAGAATGTTCAAAATGGCGATCTTCAACCCCGGTTTGATCTCGAAAAGGCGCAGGTCCCGTTTCAGACCGGCGATTTCCACAGAATAAGTTTCGTGTTTTGACATGTTCCGTTCCTGGATTCTTGTGATCTCTCGACCCGTAGTTTATCACGATTCATTTATAATGATTGCAAGTAGACTTCGGAAGTCTTCGAGACTTCCGAAGTCTGGGTGAACCATGCTCCCCGACCTCCGCCTCCACGACCACCTGCGCCTGCGTAAACAGCATCCGTGCGGCTCCTACGAATGGACCGTCACGCGCCTGGGTGCGGACATCGGCCTCGAATGCAAAGGCTGCGGACGGCGCGTCATGCTCACCCGCCGCGAACTCGCCAAACGGCTCAAAGCCAACCTCACAGAACATAAAGAAGAAGGACATGACCCAACAACCGAAACCTAGGAAGCCGCACATTGTCTTTTACTTCTCCGATACCGGCGGCGGACATCGCTCCGCGGCGGAAGCCATCATCGAAGCCATCAACATCGAGTACAGGGACAAGGTTACCACCGAGATGGTGGATATCTTCAAGGACTACGCGCCGCGTCCCTTTAACCGCATGGGCGACATGTACCCCTACATGGTCAAAGCCCCGCAGTTGTGGAGCGCCAGTTTCCATGCCACCGACGGGCGGGCACAGGCGCGCGCCATCACAGCCACCATGTGGCCCCTTGCACGTCACACGGCAAAAACACTGGTGAAGATGCACCCTGCCGACCTCATCGTCACGGTGCACCCTTTTGCGAACACGTTCGCCCTCAAAGCTCTTGGCAGGGACCGACCGCCCTTTGTCAACGTCGTCACGGACATGGTCACCACCCACGCCCTATGGTACGACAACCGCGCCGACCTCATCCTCGTCCCCACCGAAAACGCGCGTCAGCGCGCCCTTAAATACAGGATGTCCCCGGAAAAGGTCCGTGTGGTTGGGCTGCCTGTCGCCGACAAATATTGCAAACCCAGGGGACGCAAAAGCATCCTGCGGAAAAAACTCGGCTGGACGGTGGACAAGCCTGTCGTTCTGCTGGTGGGAGGCGGGGAGGGGATGGGGCCGCTGGCGAAGACCGCGCAGGAAATAGACGCTTCAGGCCTGGACCTGTGTCTGGTCATCGTTTGCGGGCGGAATCAAAAGCTGAAAGCGACTCTCGAGGCGTACAAATGGGAGAATCCCGCCTTCATTTACGGTTTTACGCGCGAAATGCCGGATTTCATGCGCGCCTCCGATTTCATTGTGACAAAAGCGGGGCCCGGCACGGTCGCCGAAGCGCTCAATGCCGAATTGCCGATCATTCTGTATTCAAAACTACCCGGGCAGGAGGATGGGAATGTGACCTTCGTGCAGGAGGAGGGAGCAGGCGTCTGGGCGCCGACGCCGCAGGAGGTTGTCCGTGCGTTGACGCGCTGGATCTCACGCCCTGCCGAAAAACAAAAGGTGATCGAGAATTGCCGCCGCGCAGGCAGGCCCGAAGCCGCGCGGACAATTGCAAGGACGATTGGGGAAATGCTGGGGTTGTGAAAAGATCAGACCTCCGGGTTTTTGAAAAACTCGGAGGTCTCTGCTAGTAAAGCGGTATCCTCGCCCCGTTGACCTTGCCTGCCTGTTCGGAGAACAGATACTGCATCGCGGCGACGATCACGTCCGGCGTGGCGCCGGTGCCTTTGTTCTCCACGTCAATGGCGCGTACCTGGATGATATTCGCCGTGACGCCGTGCTCTTTGAGTTCCGCCGCGAGTGTCAGCACGAGATTCTCCTGGGCGGCTTTGGCGGCGTTGTAAACACTTCTTTCAACGGGCGGGTTGGCAACTGTGGACGGCGAGATCGTGATGACCCGTCCCCAGCCGCTGGCGGCGAGTTTGGGGGAGATATGCCTGAAAGAGGTGGAACGTCGTCCAGACATGCTGGTTGAGCATGAAGGTCAGGTCGTCCGCGCTGACCTCGGGCAGGGTTTTGCCTCCCACCCAGCCGCCGACGAGGTGGATCAGGGCGTGGACACTGCCAAATTTGTTCGAAACAGCCTCGGCTGAGTCCCGAACCGCCCCTCCGTCGCGCAGGTCAACGATTGAGGTGAAAAGTCTATTTTCGGGGAGATTCAGATCCCTTATCAGGGAATCCAGTTTCGTCTGGTCGTTGTCGAGCAATGCCAGCGAATGACCTTGCGAGGCAAATGCGTGGGCGGTCTTTTTTCCGAGGGCGCCGGTTGCACCGGTAATGACAATTGTTCTATTCATACAACGCCTTGATCTGACTCTCGGGCATGCCCTCGACGATCGTGGGGTCGCTCTGCTCGGGCAGGTGTTCCTTGCCGCGGAAGTCGATCATGTGCCCCGACTTGGCGGCTTTGGTCTGGAGATAGAAGAGGTTGTGTTCGTTGGTCGGCAGGATGTGCGGCAGGCGCTCGTTGACCTTGACGCCGTGCTGTTCGAGTTGGGCGATCTTCTTCGGGTTGTTGGTCATCAATCGGATGGACCCCACCTTGAGCGAGTGGATCATGTGCGCAGCGACGGCGTAATCGCGCTCGTCGTCGCGGAAGCCAAGCGCCAGGTTCGCCTCGACGGTGTCGAGACCCTGGTCCTGCAACGTGTAGGCGCGGATCTTGTTGGTCAGCCCGATGCCGCGACCCTCCTGGCGCAGGTACAACACCATGCCGCGTTCCATGCTCCCGATCTTCTTGAGCGCGGCTTCGAGCTGGTCGCGGCAGTCGCAGCGCAGCGAGCCGATGGCGTCGCCCGTCAGGCACTCCGAGTGCAGGCGCACGGGCACGTCCTCCGCGCCGATCACATCGCCCTTGATGATGGCGACATGTTCCTTGTCGTCGCGGTTGTTCGAGAACGCCACGATGTGAAAGTCGCCGAAGCGCGTGGGAAGTTCGGCGATCGCCTCAATGTGGACGCAGATATGATCCTCCCCGTACCCTTCACATTCGTGACAGCAATCATCTTCCAGCAGGACCTGAATTTTTTCGTGCATTAACGTGGTCATCTTTTCCTCCGCAAGCCTCATTCGGCTTTCGTAATTTTATATTTCAGCAGGACACCGCCATCGTCCCAACGTTCAACATCGATCAACTGTAGATGGACCGCTTCGCTTCTTTCCAGGCCGGAGCCTGCCGCCAGCGTCGGGGCCACGTCTCCCCCGAAGATCATCGGCGCCACATACGCGGACACTTCGTCCGCCAGCCCCAGCCGTATCAATTCGAAATTGAGCGTCGCTCCGCCTTCGACCATGAGCCGTCGGACCCCCAGTTCATGGAGTGTCTGCATCATCGCCCGCAGATCCACCCGTTCACCTGCATGGACAAATACCTGTGTGTTTTGTGAACGGAGGAACTCGAGCTGTTGATTAGATGTTCGAGGTGTGGTGAATATTACGATACGCCCCCCGCCTTCGTGTAGGAATTTCGAATGATGATCGAATTCCGCCTGTGAAACCACGCCAACTTTGATCGGATTTGGCGTAAGTCCACGCGCCACCCGTTCCTCGCGTAACGCCTCCGACTTGACGGTCAACTTTGGGTCTTCGTCGAGGAGCGTCCGCCCGCCGACCATCACCGCATCCGATCCGGCACGAAGCCTGTCCACGCGTTCCTTGTCGCGCGGTGACGAGATCGCCGAGCCTTTTCGTTCGAAAAGTATCTATCTTGCCGTCGGCGGTCATGGCCACGTTGATGAAAACGAAGGGACGGTTCATTCGTCTATTGTATTCCAAAAGTGACCATCACCTCCATGGTGACAGTCACTTTTTTTCAAAACAAGCATTTTTTCAGCGCGGCGATTTGCGACTTTCTAAAACCCTGAACGATGGGTACCTTGGGATCAAATACGTCGAACCCATGAAACGCACCCGGGATGACTTCCCACTCACACGCAACCCCGCATTCCCTCAACCTTTGTGCGTATGCAACAACTTCGTCGTGAAAGATGTCCAGATCGCCGACTCCGATCCAGGCGGGAGGCAGGCCCGAGAGGTCCGCGCGGCGTGCAGGGACGGAATAGGCAGGCGCCTTTTCCGCTCCACATTCCTGTCCCAGATAGGACTCCCATCCGAAGCGGTTGCTCTTGTGAGTCCATGTAACGTTGTTGCGGTCGTCAATATCCGTGCGGAGAACTGTCCTGTCATCCAGCATCGGATAGACAAGCAGTTGAAAAACAGGCGTGATCTCCTTTTGATCATGGGCAAGTTGAGCGAGTGCCGCCGCCAATCCGCCGCCTGCGCTGTTCCCCCCGATCGCAATGCGCCCGGGGTCAATGTTGAGTTCCTGCGAATGGGTGAACACCCATTTCAGGGCGGAGTGGCAGTCATCCAGCGCGGCAGGGAACGGATGTTTTGGAGCACAGCGATAATCCACCGAACACGACCTTGATGCCCAACTCGTGAACATACTGGGCGCAACTGCCGTCGTCCTGTTCAGGTCTGCCCATTACATATCCGCCGCCGTGCATCCAGAGCAGTACAGGTGTCGGTGCCTCAACAGATCCCGGTTCGTAAACTCGCAATCGCAGCTTTTTGCGTCCATCTTTGCGGGAAATCAGAACGTTTTCAACACGCAAACCTTCGAGCGCCCTGGATGGCGGTATCAGCCGTGTTAATAAATTGAACAACCAGATATTGCCCCTGCTGTAATCCACCCGGGGGCTCATCTTTGCAGACGGTTGTAATTCTGGATGTATTTTTGATACCCGGTCATTCATGGATGATGCCTCTCCTGTCCTGTTTTTCCCCATCATATATGATCTTTGCTTTAAGTAGGGGCGACCCGCCGGGTCGCCCCTACTAATATATCATTTTACCGGTATCCGGCTTGCCTTGTCGAAAATAAAATCGACCAGGTAGTGATTCACTGCCTCCGCCTCGTCGTGCTGTACCCAGTGGGTCGCTTCGGGGAAGAAGATCAGGTTGCCCTCGTCCACGTAGTCCATGCTGGGACGCGCCATGCGGTGGCTGAGCGCGAAATCCTTCATGCCCCACATCATCAAGGTCCGCACTTTGACGCGCGGCTCCTTCGGCAGTGCCGGCATGTGACGGATGACCGCGCGGTACCAGTTGAGCATGGAAGTCATCGCCCCGGGTTGTGACCAGGCTTCCTTGTACTTCGCGATGTCCTCCCTGGTGAAGGTGTGGATCCTCCCGCTCCCGCGCAAGGCACCGACCGCGCCGCGCCAGTCGTCCGCGGACATGAAGCGTTCGGGCAACCACGGCAACTGAAAGAAGAAAACGTACCACGAGCGGCGGATCTGCTCGGGGTCGCGCGTCAGGAAGCGCCGCATCACGGCGGGATGCGGGACGTTCATGATGCCCAGCTTGTGCAGGCGTTCAGGGTGAAGAATCGCCAGCGTCCACGCCACGACCGCGCCCCAGTCATGCCCCACCAAATTGACCTTTTCATATCCCAGCGCGTCGATCAGACCGATCACATCCCCGACCAATGTCTGGACATCATAATTTTTCACGCCTTTCGGCTTGTCGCTCAGGTTGTAGCCGCGCTGGTCAGGGACGATAACCCTGCATCCCGCCTCGACCAACGCCGGTAGCTGGTTCCTCCACCCGTACCAAAACTCAGGGAATCCGTGCAGAAGCACTACGGGGGCGCCGCTTTTCGGTCCCGCCTGCACGACGTGTAACTTAATTCCGTTGGTTTCGATGGTGCTGTGTTCAAGTTCCATTTTGTACTATCTCCAAAGCGAGCCGGGATTGTACCAGAGAAACCCGAAGGGGCAAAAGTTCTAACCGACCCCTAAATCTATTCGTTGGGTTCGCAGGAGGAACGCATGGTAAAAGTCGAAAACGAACAGGAATCCGCCCTGGACGACGACGCCCCAGCCATGCCCGCGCCAGAGAGGACTTTCCATGCCCCAGGTTTGGATGAGCCACACACCGCCGAGGATGTACAACACATCCAAACCGGTGTTGACCCACAGGATATTTTCCAGCCAACGGGACTCTTTCGCCTCCAACTCAGCCGAAGCTTGACCCTGCATTTTCAGCCGTTTCTTCGCTGAAGCCTTTGCCCCGAAGAACGCGATCGCCGCGTCGATGGCGCCCCACGCAAAGAACTGGATTCCCAATCCGCGCAGGAAGGGTGACGCCGAAAAAATCGTCAGCGCAGCAAAAGCCACGCTCAACGCGGACCAGGCCAAAAGTCGATTCGTGAGGCGGGTTTGAAAGTCCCAGATATTCATTGAATCTCCAAAACGTCCCAAAGGGTTGAAACCTTCGGGACGTTGAAATCAAATCGAAAAATCCACCGCTTTCCACACTCCGTGTTCGGGCGCGTGCAGGGCGGGCTCGTGCGTGTGACCGCCGACGCGCTGCTCGAGCGAGTTGACATGGGCGATGAGCGCCGCCAGCGTCTCGCCGATGGTGTCAGGCAGGCTGCCGTGCTCGAGGTCGGCTTTTTCATCGGGCAGGTGCGGCTTGTGCTCGCGCACCACGACCTGCCCCGGCACACCGACGACCACCGAATTGGGCGGCGTGGATCTGACCACCACCGCGTTCGCGCCGATGCGGCTGTTCGCGCCGATGGTGATCGCGCCGAGGACTTTCGCGCCCGCGCCGATGACGACGTGGTCTTCGATGGTGGGGTGGCGCTTGACCTTGTTGAGACTCGTGCCGCCGAGCGTGACGCCGTGATAAATGGTGACGTGGTCGCCGACCTCCGCCGTCTCGCCGATGACAACGCCCATGCCGTGGTCGATGAAGAAGTTGTGACCGAGCGTGGCGCCGGGGTGGATCTCAATGCCTGTGAGGCTGCGCATGATCTGCGAGATCCAGCGCGCAAAGAGCTTGAAGCCGCTCCTCCACAGTTTGTGCGAGAGGCGGTGTGCCCAAATGGCGTGCAGACCGGGGTAGCACAACAACACCTCCAGCGCATTACGCGCCGCCGGGTCGCGCTCCAATACCGAACGGACATCTTCTTGAATGGTTTTGAACATGTGCTTGCTCCTGGTAGGGCATGTCATTCTGAGCGACCACAGGGAGCGAAGAATCACAAATTAGAAATGACTAAATGAAGACCTTTGTGGCGCTTCGCGCCACTCAGAATGACATGAATACTATTTTATCCATCAACCAGATCAGCAAAAAGCGCGGTGGAGAGATAGCGCTCGCCGAACGAGGGGATGATGACCACGATCAACTTGCCCGCGTTCTCGGCGCGGTTCGCCACCTGCAACGCCGCCCAGGTTGCTGCGCCGGAGGAGATGCCCACCAGCAGGCCTTCCTCGCGCGCCATGCGCCGTGCGGTCTGGAAGGCATCGTCCGTTTTGACGCGGATGACCTCATCATAGACCTGCGTGTTGAGGATGGCCGGCACGAAGCCCGCGCCGATGCCCTGGATGGGATGCGGTCCCTTCACGCCGCCGGAAAGCACGGGCGAAGCGTCCGGTTCCACGGCGATGGCTTTGAACGACGGCTTGCGCGCCTTGATGACCTCGCCCACGCCGGTGATGGTCCCGCCGGTGCCGATGCCCGAGATGAGGATGTCCACTTTGCCGTCGGTGTCGCGCCAGATCTCCTCGGCGGTCGTCTTGCGGTGGATTTCGGGGTTGGCGGGATTATTGAACTGTTGGGGCAGGAAATATTTCGCCGGGTCCGAAGCGACGATCTCCTCCGCCATGCGGATTGCGCCGCCCATGCCGTCGGGTCCGGGCGTGAGGATCAGTTCGGCGCCGTAGGCGCGCAGTAACATGCGGCGCTCCTTGCTCATGGTCTCGGGCATGGTCAGGACGAGCTTGTATCCGCGCGCGGCGGCGACCATGGCGAGCGCGATGCCGGTGTTGCCGCTGGTCGGCTCGACGAGGACTGTGTCCTTGTTGATGAGACCCGCTTTTTCGGCGGCGTCGATCATCGAAAAGCCGATGCGGTCCTTCACGCTGTGGGCGGGGTTGAAGAACTCGAGTTTGGCGACCACTTCCGCTTTGGCTCCCTCGGTGACGCGGTTCAGGCGCACGAGCGGGGTGTTGCCGATCAGGTCTGTGACATCGTTTGCGATCTTCATGATTAAGACTCCTTTGGATATTGTGCCATGTCACTCTTCGGCGCCCGATCGGGCGACGAAGAGTTCTGTTGTTCAAAGGAGAGATCCTCACCTGCACTTGCGCCAGGTGCAACTGTCGCTACGCTCAGGATGACATGACCAGGGATAAACAAAACGGCTGACTGCGTGCCGGAATGTCTCCGGCAGGGCAAACGAGGGGAGAAACGCAAAAGCCGTCCGTGGACGACTTGGAATTGCGGGGTCAAGCCCACCGTCTGCGGCAGTCAGCCGTGTACTGGAAGGTCAGAGGCGGTGGTTTAGTGACCCCGCCAGGTACAGATGCAATGCAGGATGGCGTTCATACGTCCTTTTGAGCGAGTTAAAATGGTCAATTCTTACCCAAGTTTTGGCAGATTATACGCCATTTGCGGTAAATCCGGCATCTCGGCGAGGTCAGTATCCTCCCTTGAAATACGCCGCGATCAGGTCGGAAATATCCGCCGTGGTGTTCTGCCTCGCGACGGCGAAGAAATCATACGCGGTGGCGTGACCGCGTCCGTAGCGGGAGGCGTAATCCTGCAAAAAGGCATAGAAGGCGTCGTCGCCCATGCGGTAGTTCAGAACCTCCAAAAAGTTCGCGCCGTTGAGATACGCCGCGTTGACATACGCGCGGAACGTCGGCGCCTCGTACACGCTGGTATCCACATACCCCGACGGACCGAAGTAGTTCACGCGGAACTGCCACCACCAATCGAGCGAGTTGGGATAGATGTATTTGTAAAAGATGGCTTCGCTGTACACACACAAGGCTTCATCGAGCCACGGCTCCAGCGCCTGGTCGCTCCCCACCAAGCCAAACCACCACTGATGCGCGATCTCATGCACCCCGATCGTCACAAGGTTACTGCGCGCCGAGCCGTTGTACTCGTTGTAGAACTTGGTCGCCAAAAACACCAGACCGTCATACTCCTGCCCGTCGTTCAGGTCCGCCTGCACGATGCTCAGACTCCCATACGGATACGGCGCAAATTTGGCGGAATACAGATCCACGGCGCGGACCGCCGCATTCAGGATCGCCAGCCCCTCATCTTCGTAGCCTGGATAATAGTACGAGCGGATCTGCGCCCCGCCCGCAGTTGCATCCACCACACGGAACTGGTCGCTGGCTGACAGCGCGAACGTGCGCGCGCCGTACAGGCGGTAACGTGTCCATTCGCCGTTCGATTCCTCAACTCCGCCCGCGGCGAAGACGATATTCCCCTCCGTGACCTTGACGTTCACATCGAAATCCGCCGCATCATAGACGAGATGCTCGCCGAGGGCATACTCGTCGTGCAGGACCCAGCCGCCGATGTACGGCACCACGAACGGATACCACTCCGTCAGGTTGACCTGGTCCACGTCGTAGCCGTAGGGGTCGTCCTTGACCTTGGCAGGGATGTCGATGCGGAAGCGCATCGCCAGCGTGATCTGCGTGTTCGGCTGGAGCGGTTGCGGCAAATAGACCGTGAGACGGTGGTCGGTGATGTCGTAGTTGAGACCATTGCCATCGAGCAGGATGTGTTCCAGCGTGAAACCGCCGCGGTGCATCGGCTCGACCGCCATGACGAGTTCGTTCAATGCTACGCCAGTTTGATTGGTATACACGACAGTCTCGTCCACGGCGAGCTGGTTGCCGTAGTAATCGAGCAGGGCGTACAGTGTATATTGCGTGCGCGAGGATTGCGGCGAGACGGTCGGCTGCGGGAGCGCTGTCGCTGTGAATGCGAGGGTCGGCGGCGGGGTATTCGTCGGCGGGAGGGGCGTGAAGGTCGAGACGAGGGTCGGCGCGTCGATGGGGATGTAGTTTGAGTCGGCGGGTTGGAAAGGCGTCGGTGTGGGCAGGGCATTGGGGTCCGCAGTGACAAGTACCAGCGTGGGAGGAGCCGTCTGCGCGGGGGAGGATAAGTTACAGGATGTGAGGAGAAGCAAAAGGAAGAGAAAGGCGGATCGAAGAGGGAGTCGCATAAATTTTTCCATCCTGCTCCCGGCGGCGTCCCCGCCGCCGAGGACGGCGGCTCGAGCTTAATATGTCTTCTGAAAATACTGCGCCATCAGGTCCGAAATATCGGCGGCGGAGTTCTCGCGGAAGACGCGGAAGAAATCGGCGGTGGTGGCGCGTTTGCCGACGAACTGGGTGTAGTAGTCCCTGAGGAACGCGAAGAAAATCTCGTCGCCCACCCGCTGACGGAGGTCCTCCATGAAGCGCGCGCCGGTCAGGTAGGTCTTGTCCCAGTACGGGCGCTGACCGCCGCCCTCGTAGATGGGCGTATCCACGAAGCCCGCTTTTTGAAATTCAAAATATCGATAGCCCCACCACCACTGCACCAGGTCGGGATGCACCGTTTCATAATAGATGCGCTCGCTGTAGGTGCAGAGCGTTTCGTCGAGCCACGGTTCGAGCGCCTGGTTGTCGGCGACGGCGTCGAACCACCACTGATGCGCGGTCTCATGCGCGGCGATGATGACGAGGTAATTCTTGGGCGTGTTGTCGTACAGGTTGAAATAATCGCGGCTGATGAAATAGAACGCCGAATACTCCATGCCGTCGTTGAAGTCGCCCTGCACGGCGGTCATCGTCTTGTGGCGGTACGGTCCGAACTTCTCCGTGAAGACCTGCATCGCCTCGACCGTCGTTTGGAGCATCGCTTCGCCGGGCGCGTCGTAGAACGCGAAGTAATACGCGTACACGGTCACATCGCCGACCTGACGCTGGGCGACCTTGAATAATGTGCTGATGGACAGGGCAAACGTGCGCCCCGCTTCCAACGTAAACCGACGGCTGTCCGCTGACCCCGAAGCCACCTCCGCCCCTGACGACGCCACCTGCGGACTCGACCCGTCCGTGAACGTGACCGTCACATCGAAGTCCGCCGTGTCATAGACGAGATGCTCGCCGTAATACCACGGGTTGTGCATGATCCAGCCTTCGCCGGGCTGATACGGCACCACGAACGGATACCAGTCCACGAGGTTGAGCTGCCGCTCGGAGTAGCCGTAGATCTGCGGGCGGATCTCGTTCGGGTTGCTGTACGCCTGCATCTGCGGCAGGATGAGTCCGTAGGTCATCGTGATGGTGGCGGTCCCGCCGGGTTGGAGTGGCTGAGGCAGGGGGATTTCGAGCCGCTGGCTGAGGTTTTCGAGTTGGTAATTGGTAATTGGTAATTCGTCAACGGCGAGGGATTTGAGGCTGAAACCGCCATTCCACAGGTTGGGCTGCACCGAGAGGACGAGACGGTCCAGCGATTCGCCCGTCCAGTTGGGGTAGGTGATGGTCTGGTCCACCGTCGCGGCTTTGGTCGAGTAGTTCAACTGCAGGTCGATCGCGTATTGCGGACGTTCCAGCTGCAGGTTGAGGGAGCGGCGGCTCGGTCGGGGTCTCGGTGGGGAGAGGGGTTTCTGTGGCGGAAGCCGTTTCGGTGGGGATGACGGGCGTCTCGGTTGGGGGAATCGCTTCGGGGGTGGGGGAGGAACAGGAAATTAAAAGAAAGAGGAAAGAGGAAAGAAGCGCGAGTGTTGCAATGTTTTTGTGCATGGGTGGATTTTAACCGAATAAATTCCCAGTTTTGACGAAAAAGTCCCTCGCAAGGTTCCAGGCGGAAGATCGGTTCACTTGCCCATTGCCTTTTTCCACGCAAAGGTGAGCATAAAGAACACGGTCGCCGTCAACACGATTGCCGCGCCGGAGGCGATGCTCAGGTAAAAGGACAGGTACAAGCCGATCACTCCCGAAAGCGAGGCGAACATCGCGGCAAGGATCATCATGGTGGACAGGCGATGCGTGAGCAGGTAGGCTGTCGCGGCGGGGGTAACCAGCATGGCAACCATCAACGCCACGCCGACGGTTTGCAGTGAGACCGCCACGGTCACGGCGATGAGGGCCAGCAGGAGGTTGTTGAGCATCCCCACAGGGAGTCGCAGGGTGGCGGCGAGGACCGGGTCGAAGGACAGGGTCATGAATTCCTTGTAGAAGGCAAAAACCGCCAGGAGGACGAGTCCGCCGAAGATGACGATCAGCCACAGGCTGTGGGTCGAGACGCTCAGCACGTCGCCGAAGAGGAAGTGGGTCAGGTCCACGGCGTAGGATTTGACCGTGGAGATCAGGGCGATGCCGAGGGCGAACATCCCTGCGAAGATGATGCCGATGGCGGTGTCCTCCTTGATTTCGGCGTTCTTGCTGATCGCGCCGATGCCCAGCGCGGCGATGACGGCGGTCCCCAGCGCCCACCAGAACAATGTGTCCCTCGCGCCGCCGCTGATGAGATAACCGAGCGCGATGCCCGGCAGGATGGTGTGAGCCAGTGCGTCGCCGAAGAACGCCATGCCGCGCAGGACGACGTAGGTGCCGACGACCGCGCAGACGATGCCGACAAGGACGGCGGCGATCATGCCGCGTTGCATAAAGGCGTATGGGAGAGGTTCCAGAAGCAGATTAATTGACATTTTCGTCATTACAACAATCATCAATTGCCATGATGTTTCCGCCGTTTGTCGAGTGTAGTTTCCCGCCGTAGGCTTTGACGAGATGCTCGGTCTGCATGACAAATCCCGGCACGCCAAAGGCAACGATGCGATGGTTGAGGAGCATGATGCGGTCGAAGTGACTGGCAGCCTGGTCGAGGTCGTGCGTGGCGACCATGACGGTCACTTTTTCCTTTTTGAGGCGGTCGAGCAGGTCAAGGATGCCTTCCTGCGAAGGCGTATCGAGACCGGTCAGCGGCTCGTCCATCAACATCAGTTCGGCTTCCTGGGCGAGGGCGCGGGCGATGAACATGCGCTGTTGCTGTCCGCCGGAGAGTTGACCGATCTGACGCTCAGCCAGATTGGCGATGTCCACCGTTTCGAGCGCGTGCTGGACGTGTTCCCAATCCCTTTTGTGGGGCCAGTTGAGCGGACCGAGTTTGGCGGAGCGTCCCATCATGACCACGTCGGCGACGGTGACGGGGAAGTTCCAGTCCACCTGCGAGCGCTGGGGGATGTAGCCGATGCACACGTGCCTGCCCGGCGTCGAGCCGAAGACCTTTACCTCGCCCGACGTGGGCGGCAACACCCCCGCCACCACCTTGAACAGGGTGCTTTTCCCCGCGCCGTTCGGACCGACGACGGCAACGCGTTCACCCGCATGCAGGTGAAAAGTGACATTCTCCAGCGCCATCCGTCCGTTGTAGCGGACGTTGATGTGTGAAACATCCAGGATGGGCTGGTCGGATTGGTGGTGGGTGTGTGGGTACATATTTGTTCCGTAGGGGCACAGCGGGACGGTCAATCGTCAGGGCCAATTCAGGCTTCGCTGTGCCCCTACAATAATGATCATTTCAACGCTTCGACGATCAGCGTTACATTGTGCTTCATCATGTCGATATATGTCGCGGCGGGCGCACCGTCGGTCAATGACTTAAGATGCAGGTCGGTGGCGACGCTTGCGCCGGTCTCGTCCGCGATCTGCTTTGCAAGCGCTTCGTTATCCGACGCATCCAGAAAGATCGCAGGCGCGCCGCTCGATTGGATCTGCGCGATCAAGTCCGCCATCTGCCCGGCGGAGGGCGACGCGCCGGAACTGAAACTCTCGATGACCGTACCTGCAATTGTAAAGCCATACCGCTCGGCGAAATATCCCAGTGCTTCGTGATTGGTCACCAGCAGACGCCTCTCCGGCGGGACCTGCGAAACCTGTTCGACGATCCACGTGTCGAGATCTTTCAACTCAGCGATATACGCCTCCGCATTGGACCGATAGACTGCCTCGCCCTCGGGATCGAACTCGATCAACCCGTCGCGGATGTTCTCCACGTAGGTGACGACGAGGTTCGGGTCGAGCCACATGTGCGGATCGCCCGCTTCATGCTCGTGACCTTCGCCTGCCTCCTCCTGCCCGGCATGTTCCTCCGCGTGGAGCGCTTCGATCCCATCCGAAGCCGTGACGACCATGCGCTCGCCCCCGGCGTTCTCGAGCAGGGATTCGATGAAGTGCTCATACTCCATGCCGTTGACGATGAGCAGTCGGCTGTCCGCGATCTTCGCCGCATCCTGCGGAGTCGGCTGGTAGGAATGCGGGTCCGCGCCGACGGGGAGCAGGGACTCCACCTTCACGCGGTCACCGGCGATGTTGCGGGCGATGTCCGCCAAAAAGGTGGTGGAGGTCGAGATCGCTTGGAGGGTCGGGTCCGTCTTTGAGGGCAGAGCCACATGCGGTTATGAAAATAGCCGCGAGCGTCATCGTCACAACAATGGTATTGAAAATCTTTTTCATTAAAAACGATCTAAAAGATTTCCCCCACTTTCCATGAGGGATTTGGATTTGGAATCAGAAGCAGGCTTCTGGATTAATCACAATTTTCGCAAAGTCCAAACAACTGTAACCAGTGTTCGCGGATCTGGTAGCCGGTCTTGTGTGAAATGGTTTGGAAGAACGCGTCGAGGTCGTCGCCTTCGAAGAAGGTGACCTGTCCGCAGTTCTGGCAGAGCAGGAGGTGCTGGTGCCCGTGGCAGGCGGAGATGAACGCCTGGCATCCGCTCGGCTGGTGCACGCGCTGGATGAGGTGGAGTTCCTCCAGTTTTTCGAGCGTGCGGTAAACCGAGACCAGCCCGATGGCGGGATATTTTTTGCGCGCCATGTCGAAGACTTCGACAGGGGAGAGGGCGCGCGTGGATGCCTGAACCGCCTCGACCACGGCGCGGCGCGCTTCGGTCAGGCGGTACCCGTTCTCTTGCAATTGTATAAGCCAGGGGTCAGTCGTCATGAGGTCTCTTTTTGAAATTGAAAATCGTTTTCAATAAGTATAGTAAAGAAAAAGCAGGATGTCAAGAGGAGCACCCTTGCTCTTTACGGCAGCCAGCGCGGCATGAGACCTTCGGCGATCACTACCGGTTCTTCAAATCCCGGCATCCACATGCCGATCCCGGGTTTGTAGGTTCCCTTTAGCTTGAACTGCTGGAACACAAGCGCCCTTCCCCAGGGATCCCATTGCGGGTCGGTATAAGTGTACCCCGGCTGTTCCGCGATCACCTGGCCACCAAGCGTGATGGGGTCGATCAGCCATAATACCTGTGCAGGATCATTTTCTTTGAACTGCAATCCGATCACGAGTTCGTCCTCCATCGGGGACCATGCCAGCGAGTTATAACGATAATCCCTTTTGTCATTTTCACCGAACATGGAGACGATCTCGTTTGTGATCAACTTCGCCTGTCGTATTTGTGTGTAAATGCCGAACTCATTTATTTCCATGTCGATAAATACCAAGGTGTTTCCATCCCCCGACCATGTCACAGGGTTACCTATTAGACTTGGAATGGTCAGCTGATTGCCTGTTATTAGGTCAAGTAAACGGATTTCTTTTGCCAGACCGTCGAAGGAGGAAAGGCGAGTCCCGTCCGGCGACCAGACAGGCCCATACCCGATGATCTGCGGGTCTTCGTACAATGGGCCGTTCTGCCTGGTCTCAGGATCCAGCACCCAGATACGCGGCGCGCCGAATTGCAGGTCGGGGCTGGGGCTGGCGGCTTCACGCACGTATGCCACGCGCCGGTCGAGATATGAAACGGCCGGGACGGTGCAACGGTCAGGTCCACACTGGACAAAAAAGACCGGGTTTCCTCCATCGCGTCCCACCCGCCACAGATCGACCCCATTTTGTTCGTTGAACGCAGAAAAGACGATGAATTCCCCACTGTATGCAACGTCGAAGTCGAAGACCTTGAGCGATTCGTCCGTAATGGGATTGTTTTTTCCACTCTGCGGTTCGACCGTCCACATGCGGCCCTGTCCCTGCTCGGCAACAATGTAGGCAACCAGCGGCGGGCGGACCCGGACGTCCCACGATGCAGTTTCCTTCAACTGACGTCCGTTTGCGGTCAACGCGCCCGGGGCAAATGCCAGTGTGTAAACAGCATCGGGTTGAAAGGGCTCACGCGGAATAAACTGCAGGGTCTTATCGTCCGCCCACCGGTAACTTCCCACGATCTCCGGCTGGATGAAAAATTTTTCCGCGGCCAGCACGCCGTCCACCGGCTCGGCTAACTTGAATGTGAGAGTATCTTAAAGGACCGATGATGCTGTCTGCAGGTAATTCAGCCGTTACGCGGATCCCGGTCTGATTCCCAACCCAGATCACCAACGCAATGGACAGGAGGAGCGCGCCAGCCACCAGCCCGGCGACAGAGTGGAGGTTGATTGGAAATCTATCGTCCCGGTTCATGGATAGAGATAGGGTTGGTCGGGCTGCGGGACGACATCCACCGCTTCAGCCCGGACGAGGGGGCTGACTACGCCTTCGAATGAGATCACATCCACCGGACCCTTTACCTGCACCCATGTGTCCGGTTCAATGGATTGGGCATCGGGCCATTCCACGATCATGCCCACCGCGTATCCGTCCGCCGCACAACAGGAGAGGATAAAACGACTAACGAAGAACTGTCCCTGCGGCAGGCGGCCATCGTGATATACGAACCCGACCACCGACGCCTGCTGTCCGACGTAGGGGTTGAGGTCCTGCTCGAAATGGAACAGTTTGACCCAGTCCAGAATGTTGCGCTGTTCGGACTCGGTCTCCAACAAACGGCTGGATGCCTCCGCGCTGATGATCGGGGAGGAGGTCGTGAGTCCCTTTGCGGAGACGGCGGACGCGTCCAGCGGGCGGGCGGGGATGATGACCCCGATCAACAATGGGAGGAACATGATCCACAGGTTGGCGGAAGCAGGCCTATGGTCATGGTCGTGAACGTGCTCTTCATCCGTATTCTGCCCGCGCAGGTTACGGGCTTCGGCGAAAAGTCTTTGAGAGAGGATGGCGAGGAAAACGATCCCGACCTGGGTCAGGACGATGAAGCGCAGGTTGATATACCAGAGCAACTGGTTGTTGATGACCTTGCCCATCAGAAAAAGGAAAAGGCCGAGCAGAAGCAATGCCTGTAGGGAACGGTAAAGTCTTTTTGGCATGGTAAATCCTCGTTACGGCATGAAATAATTGAATAGAATGCCCGCCAGCAGGCTCATCAGGAGAGGCAGGAGGACGATGTAGGCAACCGACTTGCGTTGGAAGACCTGCAGGTACATCAGCACGCTCTTGATGTCCACCATCGGACCGAAGACCAGGAACGAAAGGATCGAACCGAAACTGAATGTGCCGACGAAGCCCAGCGCCACGAACGCATCCACAGTGGAGCAAATGGAGAGGATGATTGCCAGCATCATCATGACCAGCACCGAAAGCACGGGTCCGCTCCCCGCCGCCAGCAATGCCGACTGCGGGATGAAGGTCTGCAAACCGGCCGCCAGCATCGCGCCGATGACGAGGTAGCGTCCCATTTCAAAGAACTCATCGGCGCAGATCAGCAATGCCTGCTGAACCTTGCCACCGAACGACGGGTCGGTTTCCTCATTGAGGTGCTCATGTTCATGAGACAGGGCCATCGTGGCGCGCAGGACATTGGAAGGGTCCTTTTCCACGGAAAAGACAAGCCCAACGACAAAAGCGATCAGCAGGCTGAGTTCGACGCGCCATGCCAGCATGTTTCCCCAGCCGAAGGCGGCGGCAGTGCTGAAGATGACAATGGGATTCATCACGGGCGCCGCCAGCAGGAACGCGATCCCCGCCGATAGCGGAAGTCCCTTATGGAAGAGGCGCCGCGTCAGCGGGATCACGCCGCATTCGCAGACCGGGAAGACCAGTCCCATGAGCGCGCCGGTCATCGCGGCGGGAACGGGACGTTTCGAGATGAAGCGCGCCATCAGTTCGCGGTCGAGAAAGACCTCCACCAGGCCCGAAACGAGCGTGCCGATCAAAAGGTACGGCATGGCCTCGATGAATATCCCCAAAAAGACCGTGGCAAAAAGGTTCAAACGTGAGACGAGTTCAAGGAACACGCTCCATGGGGTAATACTGGCCAGGACGAACAGTAACACACCGGCCAGGATCAACCATGTCAACGTACGCGAGCTATGGCGCGGGGCGGTCGCAGATGTCACAGAAGAATTTTATCTTCGTAAAATGAGTTTAAAATAACAGATTGGCGGGAGTTTCCTTATCCGGCATCAGTTCGGCGCTCTCGTGCGGGAGGATCTCCTTCTTGAGCAGGAAATACGCGCCGGTGAAATGGTCGTCCACGCTGCTGACCAGCATCGAGCGGCGTTGCGGGAGGATGGTGACCACCTCCCAGCCTGCCAGCCCATGGTTATCGAGCGATGGCACGTTGTATTCGTTCCGGAGTGGGTCATCGCCCATCAGCGCCGCGGCTGGAAGATAGACCATCTTGTAACGGAAAACCTTTCCTCCGCTTTGGATGCGCTTCCGGGCCGCCTCGATCTGGACCCGATGCTCGCGCTCCAATTCCGCCTCGATCACGTTTTTCATCCGCAGCACATCGGGCGAGGCAAGGATCTCCTTTGCAACTTCGAGGATCTCCTCGTCATCGCTCGCCAGCGCCGTGGCAAGGAATTCATAGCCGCGGCGGTCGCCCAGTTTCACAAGTCCCTCGGCGGCCTCGAGCTGGACCAGCCACTCCTCGTCCTCGGTCATGAGTTCGTGGAGCGTTTGGGCATCGCGCATTCTGACAAGTTCGTCTATCTGGGTGGACACTTTTTCCTCCGCATGGATGGATTTTAACGATATTGTAACATTCCTCCTCTCCCGTCATTCCCGCACATTACTAATTTGTGGGGTGACCTCGCTTGGGAATGGATTATCATCTGCATCATGGAATTTGCTGGAAAGTAATATGCTGAAAAGACTGCTTGGCGACACCCTGACCAACCTGGGCAACCTGGAGGGAGATTACCGCGTTGCCAGTTTGAGGAGCGATATTTCACAAAGCATCCTCTATATGTCCGTTGTCAGCCTGAGCGTCCTGCTCATGTTGTGGGTGGATGGCATCCTGTTCAAGGACCGTCCCGTCCTGTTCCAGTTCCTGGTCCTGCACCGCATCGTGTACGTGGCGGTCACGGGGATATTCGGCATGGTCCTGTACAGGACGACAAAGGTGCGCGTCCATGACCGCCTGGTGATCGTCTGGATGCTCCTGACCATACTTTTCCGCCTGCTGTTGAACTTCACCCGCCCCGTTGACTACCTGACCGCGCCCTTCGATATCGTTTTCATCTTTTTGATCTATCTGATCTCGCCAGCCAGGATCCAATATACGATCGCGCTGGGAGTGTTTTTTTCGGCCGGGATACTGTTCCACTTTTTTATCCCCGGGGTCGATCCGGTCACATTGAGCGTGACGCTATCGGCGCAATTCACAGCCCACATGCTGGGGTGGATCTCCGTCGTGCAAATGCAGACCTACCGCCGTAAATCATTCCAGGCGTTCATCGACGAAAAGGACGCCAAGGAGATGGTTGCCTATCTTGCGAACATTGACCCTCTGACCAAGAGCCTCACGCGGCGGCAATTCCTGAGCATCGCCGAAAGCGAGTTCCGCCGCTTCCAGCGTTATCACAGACCCCTCTCCATCATGATCCTCGACGCAGACCATTTCAAGAAGATCAACGATACGCACGGGCATCACGCCGGCGACCTGGCTTTGCGGAGTTTGTCCCTGGTGGCAATGGAACAAAAACGCGCCCAGGATACCTTCGGCAGGCTGGGCGGCGAGGAATTTGCACTGCTTTTGCCGGAGACGCCGCTGGACAGGGCAGTGGTGGTCGCAGAGCGCATCCGCCTTGTGTGGGAGGTTTCGCCGATCAACCTGGACGGGCACCTGATCCGGTCGACGATAAGCATTGGCGTCGCTGAAGCCGCTTCCACCAACGAGTCGCTCGAGGATCTGCTCCGCAGGGCAGACCGTCTGTTATACAAGGCAAAACAGTCCGGACGCAACCGGGTCGAATCATGAACAACTCCCCCAGTCGACTGGGGGAGTTGTTGTTTGCCTACTGCCCTCCGCTCTGCAGGATGATGAATATGATCAATGCCGCCACCAGCAGGATGGTGATCTGCACGCCTGGGCGCATGAACACCGAGCGGCGGCGATGATCCGTGTCCCTTCGACGGCGGCGCGAGCTGGTATAGGATCTTCTACGCATGGGGACTCCTCACAAAAATCAGAATGACTTGAGAGCGCTTTCGAGATCGCTGAACACTTTGAAAAAGAGTTTCAACCCCGCCTTTGTAAGGGTCTCGTCCACCGCGGGCTGCGGGTTGAGCAGTTTGACATGCTTGCGCGCCTGGGAGCTGTGCGTGAAATCAGGGTTCTCGTCCACCTCCACCCGTTGCGGCACACCGCTGTAGATCAGCGCGATCTTGTGGATGGCGACCTGTCCCGTACTGCTGATGCTGGGCACCTCGCTCAGGTCAATGATGAGGTCCCGGGCGGGATTTTTGTAGATCTCCTGTGCCTTGTCCACGATTTCCATGAAATTCATGGCGTCGATGCCGCCCTTGAGTTTCATCACCGCAATGGGCTCTTTTCCCTGCTCGATGGAGATACTGATTTCCATGCTGCTCCTCTATCGGAAATTGAATTCCTCGAAATGGATGTTCCCTGCCGGTACGCCAGCCTCCAGGAATTTTCTTTCGAACGCCTGGATCATCGGCAATGGACCGCACATATATGCATGATAACCGGTAATATTCCCGCCTGTGTTCTTGATGATTTCATCGACAGTCAGGGAGCCGTCCACCGCGGAGAAACGGATGTGTACCTTCAGACGCGGGTTCTTTTTTGCAGCAGCTTGGATTTCATCCAGGAACAACGCCTCCTCCCTGTGACGGACGGTGTAGTAAAAGTCAACGTCCTTGTCGAGGTCGTCCATGTCGCGGATAAAGGATAGGAACGGCGTCAGACCGATCCCGCCCGCGATCCAGACCTGTTTCTTCCCGCCGGTCCTGTAGTCGAACATGCCGTACGCGCCCTCGACGACCGCCTGCATGCCGGTTTTGAGGTCGGTGGATAAGGCCCGGGTGAAGTCCCCGCTCGCTTTGACGGTGACCCGCAAAACGTCCTCATGAGGCGCACTCGAGATGGTGAATGGATGCGATTTGTCGAGGGTCCGCTTGCCGGGGAAGCGCACGAAGAGGAATTGTCCCGCACGGTGACGGGGGATGGGGCTCTTTTTGGGACGCAGGGTCACCTCAGTCGTCGAACCGTTCGGGTGCTTGACCGCTTCCACCGTATACGGCAGGTATTTCTTGAAGAACCGCCCGAAGACCTCGGTGTACAGATACGAGACCGCGCCGATGATGAAGAAGACCTGCACCCAGTTGATGGCGATGAAGGCGTCGAGCGGATGCGCGATGGTCAGCGAGTGGATGAAGCCTGCGATGAAGAAGATACCAATGAATTTTTTCAGTCTCTTCCAGCCCTCGTAGGTGCCGCCCGTGATGCGGTTCAGGAACGGGATGCGCGGCGAGAGGCTGACCATGGCGGTGGCAACGATGCCCGTAAAAGCGAACACCGCAAGGTAGTTGCCAAGCACCCAGCCGCTCAGCGAGATGGGGACGGTCAGCACGTGGACGAAGATCAACAGCAGGGCCGCGGTGGAGGTGTGACGATGGGTGACGTACATCCTGTCCAGCCCGCCGAAGAACGGCTCCGCCCATTTGGGGCGCGCGGAGATGAACAGGGAGAAAGCCATGAGCACAATGTTGACCGAGCCGATGATCTCCCCGGCGTAGGCTCGCGTGAAGTTTTCGCGTCCGTCGTCCACCGGCGGGAAGACGAACCAGACGGCGACGGTCAGCAGGACGCACGCAATGATGAACAGGTTACCGATATGACGTTTCACATTAAATACCCTTAAATCAAAAAGCGACGCAGGACCACCTCACGCATCGCTTCTACGTTTAGAACGAATTGACGGCCGCATCGAAATCGGAGTAGATCTCAAAGGCGCCGCTGAATCCGACCATATCCAGTACGCTTTTGACATCCTCACGAGGGTTGAACAATTTGACGTTTTTTTGGACCCCCGAACTGCCTGCACGTCCTACCGAGCGGATCGCAGACCAGCCGGCATCTGTATCCGGCAGGGCCTCGCCGCCCGCCATCAGGGCAACCGTATGCAGCGCCACCAGACCGGCGCTGCTGACATATGTCAGACCGCTCAAGTCGAGCAGGAAATTACGCGCCCCGCCCTCGTGTGCCTCCCTGGCCTTGGCGATCAGGTCCTGGTAATTCTGCCCATCCAATTCACCATCCAGCTTGATGATGGTTACGGGAACCTTCCCCTGTGCCTGCGAAACGGAAATGTTCATCAACCGCTCCTCCTGGTTATGGAATGCGACAGCTTGCTGTCGTGCAGAAGCAAACTTCTGCATTCCAAACTATTATATCCCCGCTTTGCGTTTTAGTCGTTCCATTCGATGCTCGATCTCGTCCATCCAGTGCTTGCGCATGTAGGCGGGCATGTCAGCCTTCTCCACATGCTTCAAGGCGGACTTTGTCCATTTCATGGCGGATTTCGCGTCGCGGTGTTTGTGCTCGTAATGCTTCGCCAGTTCGATGAACGCGTACAGGTGACCGCGCTTCGCCGACTCCTCCCACAAGCGGACGGCTTCATCGAGGTCGCCGCGCCTCTTTTGCAGGATGGACAGCCGCCTCACCGCCACGCCGAAATCTGATTCATCCAGCCCAAACTCGAGTCCTCTCTCGAACAGCCGCGCCGCCTCCTCCCAGTGACCGAGGTCTTCGAACAGCTTGCCGAGCGCCACGAAGTCGAGTCCGTGCTGGACCTTGCCATCGTAGGGGGTTTCCAGCATGTCGTTCATGTGCGCCAGCAGAGCCGCCATTGCCACCACGTCCATGGCGTTGTGATAGAACACGCCCTCCAGCGGACGCGCATCGCCGCTGCGCAGATAATCGAAATACAGGAAGGGGATCTCGTAGCCGGGCACCTCCTCGCTGGAGCGCGTCAGTCCCAGCACATGCTCTTCGAGATATTTCAACGCCCGCGACTCGAGCCGGTCCCGCCACAGGCGGCGGGCGAGCGGGAGCAGGTCGAGGTGGGAGTATCCCTTGTAGGGGATGGGGATCTGGTGCAGGCGGTAGCGCGTCGACAGCAGGGGCGCGTCGAATGCCTTGCCGTTGAACGTGACCAGCGCCTCGCACGGCGCCAGGAAGTTTGCGAGACCTTCCAGTAAGGCAGGCTCCTCGGCCGGGTCGCGCATGAAGAACTGCCGCAGGACGAGGCTATCGTCCACGAAGCGCGCCACACCGACCAGGAAGGCATACGTCCCGGTGCCGCCGGAGAGACCGGAGGTCTCTGTGTCGAGAAAGGCGAATTTCGTGAGCGGGCGGTTGGCAATTTCGGGGTCATTTGCCCACTGGGAGATCAGGGAAAGCGGGGAGGTGGAAAGCAGAGGCGAGGAACCGTGGATATGGTCGCTCGGATAAACCTGCTCCGCAATGAACACATCCCCGCGCGGGGTGGGGAAATAACTCCCAGCCACGACCGAGTTGATGGAACGGGAATCAGACTTGGGCGGGGCGGGAAGCGCACTTCCCTTCTTCACGCCAAGTGACTTGAGTCTGTCCGCAAGCGAGGGTTTTTCTGAAGTCATTCTGTCCTGTGCACGGGCGATTATACCCGCTCCCCTTTTTACGTCACTTTTTGCGCGCGGACAGGTTGTATACTGTATCCACCCATGAACCGACCCGCGAAAGCCCGTCTTCCCTTCTGGCTCAAACTCCTGTACGGCTCGGGGGATTGGGGCATCTCCAGCAGTTACATGCTGAGGTCGATCTTCTATGCCATCTACCTGACGGACGTGGTCGGGCTGGACCCGCGGCTGGCGTCGTTCGGCGGGCTGGCAGGCGTGATCTGGGACGCGGTCAACGACCCGCTCATCGGTCTGCTGACCGACCGCATGCGTTCCCGCCTCGGACGCCGCAGACCCTTCCTGCTGTGGTTCGCGGTGCCGTTCGGGCTGAGTTTCGTCATCCTCTGGTCGGCGCCCCATCTGGACAACCAGGCGGCGCTGCTCGTCTATGTGACCCTGACCTACATGCTGATGGATACGCTCCAGTCGTTGATCTACGTGCCGTATCTTTCATTGACCCCGGAACTGGCATCCGATTACGACGAGCGCACCTCGCTGACGGCTTTCCGCAGTTTCTTCCAGCTCTTCGGGTCGCTGACCGTTGTGCTTGCAGCCCCCAACATCGTGGACCGCGTGCTGGCGGCCGGGTTCACCCAGCAGCAGGGATACATGCTCGTCGGCGCGCATCTTTGGGGGCATCAGCGTCATCCCCCTGCTCCTGATCGGCATCTTCGTCAGGGAACGGGCGACCCCGCAACAGACCGAAGCCCTGCCCCTGCGCGAGACCCTCCGCACGACGTGGCAGAACATCCCGTTCCGCTACGGCGTGGCGATCCACCTGTTGAACTGGTCCGCGGCGGATATGATCGCGGTGGTGTTCCCGTTCTTCATGCTGTACTGGGTGGCAGGGGGCGACCAGCTTGCCACCATCCGCCTGCTGGGGTTCGACCTCGCTTATGAGTCGGCGTTCTTCGGCGTCATGATGCTGGTGTGCATCCTGTTCATCCGTTTCTGGCTGTGGCTGGCGCGCGTCCGCAACAAACGGGAGGCGTACATGCTGGGCATGAGTTTCTGGGTGGTCGTGCAGTTGCTGGCTTTCACCATCCAGCCGGGACAGGATACCTATCTGCTCATCATCGCCGCCCTGGCGGGGATCGGCATCTCCGCCGCCTACACCCTGCCCGATGCCCTGTTCGCGGATGTCATCGAGTGGGACGAGTTACGCACAGGCCGCCGCCAGGAGGGCGTCTATTTCGGCGTACGCGCCTTCATCCGTAAAGTGGCGGGGGCGCTGGTCATTTTTATTACGCTCCAGGCGCTGGGCTGGTCGGGGTACCAGACTCCGCCCGAAGGGGTCATCCAGTTTGCCCAGCCGGAGTCCGCCCTGCTGATGATCCGCCTGCTGGCCTCCCCGTTCGGTGCAATCATGCTCTCGGGGGTCGTCCTGTTTACCGCCCTGTTCCCGCTGACGCGCGAGCGCTACGAACGGATCCAACGGCTGTTGGAACGAAGAAGAGCGCGGACGGCGGAATAAAAGAACTCCGAGACGCTTCGCGCAAAATCTCGGAGTTCTTCTTCGTTTACAACGCAAACGCCATGACCACAGCCATACCGCACAGGAACAGGTCGGTCAGGATCAGCGCCACCCACAACCACTTGATGTAGCCCGGCATGCCGCGTTCAAGGACGGCATCGGAGGGATTGTTCGGGTCGTAATAGACCATGACCTGCGCGCCCGCGGGGTAACGTTCCACCACCTTGTGCGCCCCCGTCCCGCCAGTTTCCGGTCCCGGCATGACCTTGCTCCCCTGGAGCATCTGTCCCATGACCTGATAGGTGTAATGCACAACGGGATAATTTGTCGTACCGTCGTCGCTGCTCCGCCTCTCCACCGTGGAGAAGGTCACTGTCCCCATGGTGGACGGCCAACTACTGGCCTTTGCCACTTTGCTGCGAGTGTAGAGGATGATACCGAGCAATATTCCATCCACAAGCAAAACGGAAAAAAGGATCGAGCCGATGACGATAAGGGTGGTGGTATCCATTTTTTGGCTCCTTGGCTGATAGCGGTTAGCTCATAGCTGTTGGCTTTTAGCTTTTAGCGCTTGCCTTTGAGTTTTTGGATGAAGGCATTGAGCATTTTGCGGATCTCAACGAGGTCTTTTGTCATGGATTGAAAAGCGTCTTCAGGGAGATAGCCAAGGTCATGGGCAAGGATGAGGAGATATTCCAACTCACTTGACGAGCCCATCGAGATGAGGAAGTAGCGTTTGAGTTCGGCGTCCGAATCCTTCCCGCAGCCTTCGGCGATATTGGCAGGGATGGAGACTGCCGCCCGTTGGATCTGGCTCGTCAGTGCATACATCTCCTGTTTTGGGAATTTTCCTGTTGACTTGTATATGGCAAGGGTCAGTGCGTGAGCCTTTTCCCATACCTTGAGGGTTCTAAAGTCTTTCATCATTCCTCCGTTTTAGTTGTTGGCTGTTAGCCTTTGGCGATTAGCCTTTAGCTCTTGGCTAAGTGCTAACCGCTCATCGCTAATTGCTGACAGTTACCTGAATAATCGCCATATCCACCCTCTGATCTGACCTCAGGACCTGCAGCTGCACCGCATACAGCCCGCTGAGTTCAGACGTGTCCCATTCGGCGAGCGGACCGCCCGTCACGGACTCTATTCCTTCCGCGACCTGGATCCATTCCTGCGGGTTCAGTCCCTGACCGACGAGGATGCGATAGGAGACGAAGTCCGCCCCTGCGGCGGTGCCGGTGATGGTCACGTCCCCGCTGATTTCGGCGAACAACTCGGGCGAGGTGATGTTGACATCGGGGTTGGTGGGCGGAGCCTGGATGACATCATACCCGGCAGGCGGGATGGCCAGACCGGCGCTGTCAGCCCAGGAACGCGCCTCGGAGGGGACAACAAGGTAGACGCGTTCTTCGATCAGTTGCGGCAGGGTAAATACGGTTGCCAGCAAATTCGTCTCGCGGTTGATGGAGAATTTGCGATACATGTTATCGGGTTGGATCGGTTCGTTGCCGTTCAGGAACACCTCACTGACCAGGTTCGGGCATTCGGGTGTGGGCAGCATGCCCGACGGGTCGCAGACGTTGATCACGGAGACATCCAAAGGGACAGACCAGCCCTCACGCGGCAAATCTTGTGATGCGATCTGCATCAAGGCGTTCCAAAGCACGGCAGGGGCACGGGGAGATAGTTCGCTTGAGCCCCCCTGGTCGGGGGTTACGTCACGAGCGCCCGTCCAAACCGCAACAACACGCAACGGAGAGTAACCGATCGCCCAGGTATCGAGCCCGTCTTCGGTCTGACCCAGTTTCACGGCGGCGGGTCTGCCCACGTTCAGCATGTTCGAGTCGCGCAGAGCGCCCACGCGCGCGGTGTCGTCGCTCAAGGCGTGGTTCATCAGGTACGCCAGCCCGGGCGTCACCACGGGCCTGGCTTGCGGCGTGGACCAATCGAGCCAGACGCTGCCGTCGCCGCCCTCCACGCGCAGGATCGTCACAGGCATGAACGCCTCATTGAGGCTCTGCCCAAAGTACACGCCGTTCTGTGCGAAGACCCCATACGCGCCCGCGGCGTTCAGTAGCGACAGTTGCTCGTCACTCGACACGCCGAACGAACTGGCGATCTTCGTCACGTTCTCGGCGCCCATTTGTGTAAGCACCTGCGCGGCAGGCGCGGGGTAATCGTTCGCCAATGCCACGCGCAGACGCATGGGTCCGTGATATGCGCCGTCGAAGTTTTGGACGGAGGTCTTGCCGGGGATGTCCCAAATTAACGACGCTGGACTCAAGCCGCGGGTGAATCCTGTCAGATAGACGAACGCGTCCAACGCGGACCCGGGGTTGTGCGCGCCGACTAAAGGTGTTTCCTGCGCCTGCAACGTTTCACCGATCACGGCAAGGATCTGTCCCGTTTTGGGATCGGTGATGACCGCGCTGGCAGACGAGTTGCTGGCTTGTATCGCGGGCGGCAACGCGGACAGGTACCGCAGGCCGTCACATTCGATGAGCGGATCGGGCAAGCCTGCCAGTCGTGCGGCATAGAAGGCGGTGACACAGGAGGCTCCCTTTTGCAGGTCAAAGTCGAGCGTGGAGAGGATGGTCAGTCCGCCGCGTTCGATACGGGCGCGCGGGAATTGCGTGTCGAGTTGGGCGAGGAGCAGGTTGACGAAGGCAGGGGCAACTCCCGGCTGGGCAGGAGGCGGAGTCTGGAAGCGGGGAGATTCTCCGAGGGCGTTGGCGGTCGCCTGGTCAGAGAGAAGCCCAAGCGCAGACATCCTCCGAATCGTTTCCTCGCCGCGTTCGAGGGCGGTCCCCGGCGCGTCGTAGGGATTCAGGCTCGGCGAGTCGCTGACGGCGGCCAGGATGGCGGATTCGGCGGTGGTCAGTTGCGTAGCGGATTTGCCGAAGTAAAGCTGCGCGGCGGATTCGGCACCGAAGGCATAGCGGCCGAAGTTCGCGGAGTTGAGGTACCACTCGAGGACCTGCGTGCGACCGAACTGTGCGGTGACCTGCGCGGCAAGGATGCGTTCACGCAGGGCGCGTTGGAGGCTGGGCGGGTCGTTGAAGAGCAGGAGTTCGAAGACGAGCCGCTGTGCCAGGGTGGGATGCAGTTCGGGGTCGGTGAGACCTGCGAGCGAGTAGCCGGAGTGACGCCAGAACTGCGGGTCGGTCGTGGCGATGACCGCGTCGCTGAGGGATTTGGGCAGGTATTGCGGGTTGTTGTCGCCGAGGGCGATGTAGCGGCGCGGCGAGTCATCCGGAGAAAAGGTGAAGATGACGTTCCCGCCCGTGCGGTCGGTGATGCGCGTGGGTTGGAGCAGCAAGCCGCTGGGCGGGTTGAGCAGGGACGGGAGGGTCTCCACCGAGGGCAGGCCGCGCGTCAGGCCCGCGTACGCGAAGGCGC
This sequence comes from uncultured Chloroflexia bacterium, assembly GCA_963718215.1. Classification (GTDB taxonomy): domain Bacteria; phylum Chloroflexota; class Anaerolineae; order Anaerolineales; family Villigracilaceae; genus Defluviilinea. The sequence continues at coordinate 9,701 of CAVQYK010000031.1, read as the reverse complement.
TGACGATGATGAGCGCGGCGGTCAGCAGGGACAGGAGCATCCCCGCGCTGAGGAAGGCGTTCCGTTGGCGGGAGTCGCTGGTGCGTCGTTTGGCGAGCCGTCGTTCACGCCGTGCGCGCAGGATGGGGATGGTGGAGGGCATGGGAGTATTGTAAAGGATGAAGAATGAAGGTGGAAGGATGAAGGAAGTAATGGGGAAGAAGAAAGTGGAAAGTGGGATTGTGCTATACTTTGATTACATATGCCCAGCCTTGGTCCCATTCATGAATTTGTGTTCACCGACCATGCATTGACTGAAATGGCTCGGCGCGAAATCAGTCAGGAAGATGTGAAAACTGTATTGGCGGAACCTGAACAAACTGAAATGGTTCGAGAAGGTCGGGCGGTTTATCAAGCAAAACGTGCCGTGAGTGAGCCACAAAAGATTTTTCTCTTACGAGTTTTGTGGATATTGACCGCAAACCACCTTATGTTGTTACTGTTTATCGAACGAGCAAGATCGAGAAATACTGGAGATAAGCCATGAAAGTAATTTATGACCGCGAAACCGACACCCTAACCGTTATCTTCGCTGAGACACCTGTCGCCGAAAGTGACGAGGACAAGCCGGGCGTAATTTTAGATTATGACGATAAAGGCAATCTTGTCTCGTTGGAGATTTTGGACGCATCACAGAGGGTGGCTGTGCCAGGCAAAATTGAATATCAAGTCTCGCCAGTGGCGGGCTAAGGGAAACGAAAAACTCCGAGTGATAAGCTCGGAGTTTTGTTTTGTCTCACTACCTGCTGATGTGCCGTTCGCGTCTCGCGCGCAGGATGGGGATGGTGGAGGGCATGGGACTTATTTAACCACAAAGGACACAAAGAGCACAAAGGAATTTAGTTGCAAAGGAAAGAAGAGAAAGAGGAAAGCGGGAGATGGTGGTTGAGTAGCTCCGAGTGAAACGAGGAGCGTACACTTGCACCAGCGAAGTGTTTATGAAATTTATTTCCAGCCTTTGCGTGGTAGCCAGTTGTGGGTTGATCTTGTTTTACTGATGGATGATTGCAAAGGATGTTCGAGGAACTTCCATATCTTTTCAATTACGCTTTGAAAATCTACAACGTGATCATTTTCCAGTTCCATTTTGTTCAGGAAGTTTTCCCAACGGGATTGACTTGCAAGGGCAAATTCGGCGGAAAGTGAAAGTGGGCGTTTACCGGGAATTTCGGTGTCTCGTCTTTTGAATGTTAACTCAATTGCCTTCTGTACGGACAATCCTTTGAATTCAAAAGTTTCCGCAATAAGCCAGATGTCGTAGTAGTCCTTCATGCGGCTATTCAATTCGGCGTGGCGGACCATGGCGTGGAATTTCTCTGCCACCACGGCTTCCTTTGGATACCCTTTCATCCGAACGGTTTTGAGGTTAGGCAGGATGCTTGGGTATTCGATGGTTTCGGCTTTGGATGCGAGTTCGTCTGAAAAACCGATGTCGATTTGAACAGGGATTTTCTGGAACGTTCCAGCAGAGCCGTCAGTTTTACGCGGATGCCCTGATAGTCAGTATCAATTTGCGTTTCCTCCACGGAAACGGATTGCGGGTCAAAAATGATCCCATCCTCTGGCGCAGGTTCAGCAATGACTTCCTTGATAATCTTCAAAAGGTCTTTGCTCTTGCTGGAAACATATCCACGAAAGTCAATGTCTCTCGTGGGGCGGCGCAGAGACAGGTTCCATGCGTAGAACAATAAGCCGCCCTTGAGAATGAATTTGTCGGCGTATTTTGTTTTCGAGAGTCGATACAGGAACCTCTCCATGGCATAGTATTGGAGAACTTCTGCAAACGGACGTTCCCATATTTCGGTTTGATTCCTCAACCGTGCCAGAATGGATGCAACGGTGTTCTTGACTGGCTCTTTCATAGCAGCGCCTCCAGATACGGACGCATGATCTTCTCCACGCGGTTAACTCTGGCGTACTTCAACAGCAGGGACACATTCGGGTTCGGCCGGTCTGACATAATCCTTGATGGCTTCGAGCGCCACGTCCATGCCCACCTTTTGGCGGAACTTGAAACAATCGGCGACGGTTTTTTCGCGGTCATAGATTTTGACCTTGACGCCATCCAGTTCGTATTCAGCGATGCCCGCCTTATAAGATGCATCTGAATAATGGAAAACCCAGATGGGCGGGTAATAAATCTTCGGTGTTTTGACATCGCGCGGAAGTGCAAAATACACTGAGTGGGGGATTTGCGTGGTCAATTCGTGGAAATACAGCGCAGAGATGAGACAGAACACTGCCCTCGGTACGCGCAGACTGAGATTTACCAGGTCGGGATTCCCCAATGGATCGCTCTCACTCAGGCGGTATATCCCCTGCCCCTCGCGGAGAGTTTACCCGTTTTCACCATTTCGTAAAGAACGTGTTTGGGTACACCCAGTTCGATGGCTTTCGAGGCGCGCAGGATGCCATTGTGATTGGCGAAGATTTTTTTGTACGGTGCGTAAGCGAGTGCCATGTGGATATTATACAACAAAAATACCACACTTATATAAAGATGTGGTATTTTGGAAACTGACTTCTTTCATTCATTATTTGGCGGGCCGTCGTTCGTATCATCCCCTATGGGGACACCGCTAATATGCGCGCAGGATGGGGATGGTGGAGGGCATTGCCCATATTTGACCACAAAGTAAGTACCTGAATATGGTTTAATGGTTGTGGAGAACCTGATGAACATGCAGTCACCCCGTAAATGGATCACGGTCGTTATCAGCCTCATGGTGGGGGCATTGCACTTTGTGACCGGCGAAGACTACCAGGGACCGTTCCCGCTCTTTGTGAACGGATATATGATCGATATCCTTCTGCCGATGACGTTGGTCCTGTTGATGGGACTGTTCGAGAACAGGATCCTCCGCTCTGCGCTTTTTCGGGCTGGCGCAGTCTTTGGGTTTGGTTGTTTTGTGGAGGCTTCACAATATTTCGGGCGTCCCTTTTTCGGGAGCACATTTGACCCGCTCGACATCCTTGCCTACGCTGGCGGTGTGACGCTGGGACTCCTGCTCGATCTGGTCATCTTCCCGCGCCTGGTCAGAGGTCGGCAAAGGAATATAAACCACACAGTTTGATTATCTTCCCGATGCGCGCAGGATGGGAAAGGTGGATGGCAGGGGTCAATTTAAACCACGAAGGCGCGAAGTACACGAAGGAAATGTACCAAAAACTTGTTTGTTTGTATGTTACTCATAGTGTGTAGATTTATTGTCTACATGGCATTATCTTCGTCCTATGGACGAACTCAAACATTTTGGCGAAAAAGTACGAGAACTAAGAATAAAAAAGGGCTTGTCGCAGGAACAATTGGCCAAATCATTCGGGGTTGCACAGAACTTATATCAGTTCGCTTGAACTCGGCAAAAGAAATGTAAGCCTTATCAATATTCACGCGCTTGCGAAGGCGCTTGGCGTTTCGCCTGACAAGTTACTCAAGACCGAGTAACTTGTTTTCAATTCTTACCTTTAAAGGATTACAGACTGAAATGGTTGTTGCTACGAACACAAGAAAAACCACCAGAAGTAATGGAAAACTGGCTGTTCACTCGAAGAAAAAACAGCAAATCTTTACTTTCATAGATTTGTTTGCTGGTATTGGCGGAATTCGACTTGCTTTTGAAAACGCGGGGAGCGGGTAGCGTGAAGTGTGTCTTTTCGTCTGAATGGGACGAGAAGGCACAGGATTTCAGTGTATGAAGCAAATTTCGGTGAAAGACCAGCAGGAGATATTACAAAAATCAGATGCGGAAGACATTCCAGATCACGGCATCTTAACTGCTGGTTTTCCATGTCAACCCTTTAGCATTGCTGGCTTTCAAAAAATAACGCTCTTGGCAAATGAACACGGATTCGAACATGCTACAAAGGCACCTTATCTTTGATATTGCACGGACTATCGAAAGAAACAACCAAAGGCATTTTTACTTGAAAATGTCAAAAAAACCTGAGAGGGGTTATGATAAAGGGAAAGTCCTTCAAGGTAATATATGCAAACTCTTCAGGAATGAACTCGGTTATACAGTCTACTCAAAAGTTATTGATGCTCAGGCTATGGTTCCCCAACATAGGGAAAGAATTTACATCGTTGGATTTCGAGAACCAACAGTTTTTGAGTTTCCTGAACTGCCCAAATCTAGACCCGAAAGTCAAAAAAATTTTGGAGAATGGACGTTGATCATCTGTTAAGTACACATTTAACCGACAACCTGTGGAAATATTTGTAGGGTTTCACCGCCAAGCATAAGGCAAAGGGTAATGGCTTCGGTTACGGAATTGCTGATCCCAACGGGGTAACTAGAACTGTTAAGTGCAAGATATTATAAAGATGGCGCTGAAATTCTAATTGCTCAGAATGGAAAGAACCCACGCCGATTAACCCCAAGAGAGTGCGCCAGAATAATGGGGTATCCCGAGAGCTTCAAGATTGTTTGTAGTGATACAAGGGCTTACAAACAATTTGGAAATTCTGTTGCTGTGCCCGTTGTTCAACAGGTTGCATTGCAAATATTGGAAAGCTTGAGAAATCCACAAAAGGAAGTGCATAAGGTTTCTAACTATCGATTACTTGAAGAAACCAAGGAATAGCAGTTTTTGGAGACTATGAGATGATCTCTCGGCGAAATAATTTTTCCCAATTTAGCGAATTGATGAAGTCACATGGCGTAAAAAAACTGTACATGAAATTGCTAGCCGAGAATGACAATTCAAAAAATCAGGTTTACTTAGGACCTGACTTTAGCTCAATACAAATTTTGCCAAACCAAGGGGTTTATCCAGACAAAAACAATTTCAAGGCAAAGGTTGATTTTTACTGGCTAAACGATGATAACCAGATTTCACAAGCGCCAAATGCTCAACTGATTTTGTATCCAGATTATCCAGAGGTTAGATTTTCAGGGTTCTTATTGGTGCTCGAAATGCCCCGTCAAATACCATGAATCAAAGAATTGCTGACAGAGTAATGTTTTTCGGGGTCTGCGATGACGGAAGGATTGTTGGTTATGTAACAACAAAAGACACAATCTTGGTGAAGGAAATCCTTGGGATTGATAAATTAGAGCAGGTGGGTGTTTTTGTCAGATTATCTTTGCAGCTTGGAATTGACTCAAAATCAATACTTTTGAACGAACTTAGAAGAATACATTATTTGGGTTGGATTGACTAAAGAGGTTAACGTCAAGCGGTCTTCTGACTTGCACAGGTACAAACTGTGGTGGGTTAACTTTTAGAGGCGGAATTGGGAGTGATTTCAAACAGCAAATCAGAGCCAGATTTTATGGGCTATGAGGTTAAGCAATATAAAGTCAGCAACTTTGAGAGAGTCTATTCTGGTTCTGCTGTTACCTTGATGACACCAGAGCCACAAGGTGGACTTTACAAAGAAGTTGGTGCAGAAGAGTTTGTTAGACGATATGGATATCCTGATAAAAGCATTGGTGACAGGATGAATTTTTCTGGTATTCATCGAGTTGGTGAACGTCACTCCAAAACTGGGCTCACATTGAAAATTGATGGGTACGATTTGGACAAGAACAAGATAACCAATGTGAATGGAGCAATAATATTGGTTGCTGATGATGACACTGTTGCAGCAGCGTGGCTATTTAATGACATCATTTCGCATTGGAGTAGAAAGCATGCTCATGCAGTTTATGTCCCTTCCAATAAACGAGCCGAGCCAAGCCTCCAATATTCGTATGGTTATATTGTTTTGATAGGAGAAAAAACAGACCCACTCTATTTATTAAGAGCCTTGGCAAATCAAACGGTCTATTATGATCCTGGTATTCATTTGGATAATATTTCTTCCAATCCAACTACTAAGAGAAGAAGTCAGTTTCGTATTCATCCAAAAAACATAGATGCTTTGTACGGAACAGTGTCACAAGAAAACCTGTTGAGCATCTAACTGATTAATAAACATGTCAGACGTTTTCACGAAGGAAAAACGCTCCGAAGTCATGTCCCATATCAAGGGGAAGGGAAACAAAGATACGGAACTGGCGATGATTCAAATTCTGCGAAAATATCATATTTCGGGATGGAGAAGAAATCAGGCTGTCTTGGGGAAGCCTGATTTTGTTTTCCCAAAGCAAAAAGTCGCCTTGTTCGTGGATGGTTGTTTCTGGCATGGATGTCCCAAACCTAACCACTCGAACATGCCAAGAAACAATCAGGAATTTTGGGCGAAGAAATTACAAGCCAACAAAGACAGGGATAAGTTCGTGAACAGGGAATTGCGAAAGCTGGGGTGGGGGGTGGTCCGCGCCTGGGAACATGAATTGAAAGAACCGTCAAAAGTGGCAGAAAGGCTGAAAAAGCGTCTCTCCTAGCCCATTTTGGTCTGTCCATATATGGGGGGTACTTTCTCGCAAATGGGCGGTGCTTGGCAGTGCTGGGATGTGCTTGACCAGTGCTTATGATGTGCTTATGATGTGCTTGACATCTCTTTGCAAGACGTTAGCGGAAAACTGCCTTTTCATACCCCCATATATGGGGGGTGGGGAAACGGTGGTTGAGTAGTCCCGCGTGTTCGTCGCGGGACGTACACCTGCACCCACCGCAGGTGCGGTGTCGAAACCACCAGTAAGCAGAATAGCTTTTGTTACATGCTGGTTTCGATACTGCTTTGTCCTACTCAACCAGCGGATTATTCCTCCAGCAGATCGCCCAGCCACTCCATCAGTCCGCCCTTCTTCTGCTTCTTCTCGGGTTGTATCATCCAACCAACAACAAACTTTCCCCCAATTGATTTAACTGCGAGATGAAAGTCTCTGCTGGCGGCGCTTGAATCCAGCGGATGGACTCCCAGTCTTCTTTTTGAACGGAGCACAAGACCCGCCCAAGATCAGCAGGGAAGACACCTGCGGCTTTGCTTTGCGCATCCGTAATGGCGGATTGAAGCGACAAATTCTTCTGGCAGCAGAAGCCCCAGATGTCAGCCAGATCCTTTGGCTCTTCGCGGTCGAGCAATGCTGTCACTTTGTTGGCAAGGATGTTCTCCGCACTGTCCAGCCGTCCAAGAACTGCGTGGTTTTGAACTTCACCAACCCGTGCGGGGACATCGTTAATCATCTCGATCTTGAGCGAAACATCCTTTTGAATGAGATTGAGTTTGGCGAACCGCTCCTCTTTCATCAGGACGTTACATGTCCATTCCCTGTTCAGCGCCTGAATGATCCGTTCCACCCACAGACCGAAACGATTGTCGTCGTTGACGAAATAATCCAGATCGTCCGAGAAGCGATGTTGAAGATAACCCCGTGATGCGGCAGTCCCGCCTGTAAGATAAAACTCCGTATCCGCCTGATTGATGGCTTGAATCACGCGGTCTTGAAAGGGGTATAAAACGTCAAAGTAAAAAACAGAATTGTTAGCCACGGAGCAACTCGGGATGTTTTTCGGGAATCCATTTTACAAGGAAATCAAATCCGCGCACACGGCTCTTCGAACGGATATGTCCGCGCCACTGGGACCAGTTCTCCACAAGTTTTTTGTAACCGATCAACCGAATGATCTCATCGTATGGGGCGTATTCCAACAAGCGGCGCGTCGCCCACTCCTGATCCAGCCTTCCTTTTGAGATACGGCCGTTCAGGATTTCCAGAAATTGCTCCTGGTCAAGATCGTAATCCCATAAATAGGGAACTCGTTGTGTCGCCTGCATGGTTTGATTATACGTCAATCCTCCAGCAAATCGCCCAGCCACTCCATCAGTCCGCCCTTCTTTTGCTTCCTGTCGGGCAGGTCGCTGGCGGTAAAAATCAGCGCATCCGTTTCAAGGATGCGCTGATCGTCTCATTTCGATTTCTTGTAACTCTTTCGTTTTTCCTGTATCCGCCTGACCACGGTATCCATATCCTGATCATCCAGCCACTTGTGGCGGTCTTTGGAATAGTCACCGTGTCCTTCACTTACACGCTCCTCCCTTTGAATAAACACTGCCTGAACATTACCGTCTTCTTTGATCTCATGTCTGCCGTAATACCATTCATCATGTACATCCCGTTTGAGCTTCACCAATTGGACATTTACAATATCATCCACGCCGCCTTCATATCCCTTGGCGACGACATCAGCATCTGCGGGCATTTTCGATAAAAGAGCTAACAAGTCCTTTACTTTCATGTTCGGTATTCCTTATCTGAGGCATGCACGGTGGTTGAGCGCCAGCAGTCGAAACCATCAATAAACAAAAGAATTCCTATAACTGTTGGTTTCGACACCTGCACTTGCGTGCTGGTGCAAGTGTACGGCGGACGAACGCCGCCTACTCAACCAACGGATTTGGATTGAAACCTACTCTTCCAGCAAATCCCCCAGCCAGTCCATCAGTCCGCCAGACTTCTGCTTCTTCCCGGGCAGGTCGCTGGCAATAAAGAAGATAGCGCATCCTTTTCAGTATGCGCTATCTGTCTGTCAGGCGGTTGCAGGTGTGCGTGGGTAGGATTTGTTCAGCACCCGCACAACGGTCTGTGGCAGGTCAATGGGAATGAAATAATCCGCGGGGAAGAGATAATCCTCTCCGCTTTCGTCAATAACTCGCATATCGCCGTCGGCTTGTGCCTCCTTGTCGGGGATCAAGCGATAAATTTTGTGCAATTCAAGCGATGCCGGGTATTCGCTATTGTCCACACAAATGACAAAACGGGATGTGGTTTTTATAGTTTTCATGGTCCTATTCCAAATAGCGCTTGCGTTTGTACTCTTTTCGCCCGATGCCGTGCGCTTCATACCAGTGGATTTCGGCTTTTCGGACACGTCCGTTATTCAGTTGGATGGTGGCATTTCCTTTCATCTTACGCCAACGACCGTCACCATACAGTTTTCTGAGACGGGGCAGGTCACGAATGGAATTGCCAATGGCAATCACTTTAATGTCTGTGATCTCATCGATGATTTCAAAGGACGCCATTTATTTTGTTTCCTTCGCACATTATACCCCTGTCAATGACTCACTCCTCCAGCAAATCGCCCAGCCACTCCATCAGTCCGCCCTTCTTTTGCTTCCTGTCGGGCAGGTCGCTGGCGACGATGCCGTTCTGCCCGTTGATGAGCACGAGATGCCCCCGTCCGCCAAAGGGCAGTTCGGTCATCCACACGGGGACGAGCACCAGTTTGAACGACTCCACCGCCATGTTCGCCGACGACGAATGCACGATCCGTGTCGGCGCCAGTTTATACGGCAGGTCCGCCTTGACCTTCGCGAACGCCCGCTCGCGCGCATCCAGCGACGCCTCCGCCATGGGGATGTCGTACACTTCGGCGGGCCAGTCCGCCAGGAAGCGCGGGTCGTAGGGTTTGGCGGCGGTCAACTCGAAGGTGGGGATCAGTCTCAGGAAGACGGCGGACAGCTTCCGGGACGCGGGAACCGGCAGGTCGTCCACCATGCACGGGATACTCATCCTTCACGCGTCTCACCTGACGCTGGCCTGAGCGCGCCTTGAACGGGCTGTCCTCATCCTCGTACACTTCGCCCGTGTACTCGATCTCGCCGCCGATGTCGAACGTCCACAACGGCAGGTACAGTCCGCGCGGCATCTCCACCCGCTTCTCAGGCTGGATCTTGTTCCCCTCCACCCAATCCACCAGCAGTTTGACCGCCTGCCGCCTGCTGAACTGATGCGTCACCACCGCGTCGGGCGCCAGCAGGTCCTTCGTGT
>CAVQYK010000030.1:0-11991 GCA_963718215.1 uncultured Chloroflexia bacterium | reverse complement strand
GCCCAGGCTGGTCTCTTCCCACTGCTCCAGCGACTTCCTTAATTCATCCAGTTGTTTTTTATCGTACATAAAGCTCTCCTTTGGCGGGATAATCGGATTATACTTTACTGGTATACTCGCCTAAACAAAGGTACCCCATGCCCCGTTTTGAAATTGACGTTGATCCCTGCGACCATCTCACCGCTGACGCCATCGGCAAGCCCGGACAGCGGGTGTTTTATATTCAGGCGTTTCAGGAACAGCGCACCATTACGGTGATCATCGAGAAGGCGCAGCTGCACTCGCTCGCCATCGGCGTGGAACAATTCCTGGCGCAGTTGAGCGAACAGAACCCGGACCTATCCGAAGCATCGGGCGACTATGTGGAAGGTGTGATGCGCATCAACCCGCCCGTGGACCCGCTTTTCCGAGTCGGCGAGATCGGCCTCGGCTACGACAAGGACCGCGATATGGTCGTGCTGTTCGCCAAGGAACTATTGACCGAAGAGGAAGATGTCGAAAACGCAGCAGTCGTCCGCTTTTGGGCTTCGCGTACCCAGGTACGACAACTGGCGCGCTGGGGCGTGGCGGTCATCTCGCGCGGACGCCCGGTCTGCCCGCAATGCGGTCAACCCGAGGAACCCGAAGGTCACTTCTGCCCAAAGAAAAACGGGCATTTGCACTAACCCTTGCGTCGAACGTCGAACGTCAAAGGTCAACAAACGACGTTCGACGTTTAACGTTTGACCAATAATGAATAATCCCAATCAAGAGCAATTAATTACCGCCTTCCAACACGGCGACCTTGAGATCAAAGGTCAGTTCACGTTCGGTTCGAATTACACCTTCCTCGTGGATGTCAAATATCAAGACCAGGTCATCCCCGCCGTGTACAAACCCACGCGCGGCGAACAACCCCTCTGGGATTTTGAGGAGAACACGCTTGCCCTGCGCGAAGTCGCCGCGTACATCGTCAGCGAGGCGCTCGGCTTTCACATCGTCCCGTTCACCACGCTGCGCGAAGACGGTCCCTACGGCGCGGGTTCGCTCCAGCAATTCATCGAGCACGACCCCAATTATCACTACTTCAACTTCACGCCCGAAGACAAACTGCTCCTCAAGCCTGTCGTGCTCTTTGACCTGCTCGTCAACAACGCCGACCGCAAGGGCGGTCACGTTTTCTTTTCAACGGACACACATCAACTCTTCGGTATCGACCACGGCATCTGCTTCCACGAGGACGACAAGCTCCGCACCGTGCTGTGGGATTTCGGCGGGCAGTCCATTCCCGACGACCTGCTCCCGCTTCTCGACTTAAAATCAACCCTGCTTACTGACCTCCAGCCGTATCTCAGCCCGACCGAGATCCTCGCCCTCCAATCCCGCGCGGACTTGCTCCTCAAGCGCCAACTCTTCCCCCGCCAGCCGCGCGACCGCCGCGTCATCCCCTGGCCGCCGTTATAAGGTATCAGGTGTCAAGTTCCAGGTATCACGTGACACTTGAAACGTGGAACTTGGAACTCAAACACAGGAGTACTTATGAAATACAACCTCTCCCTCATCGGCTTCGGCAACGTCGCCCGTTCCTTCGTCCGACTGCTCGAACGCAAACGCGGACTGCTCCAATCGCAATACGACATTACCTGGTCCATCTCCGGCATCGCAACGGGGAGACATGGATTCGCTGTCAACCCGGATGGTCTTGACACGAACAAAGCCCTTGAACTTGTCGAGAGCAAACAATCCATCTTTCCTCTATCATCCTTCCCTGTAAACAACTCACTTGAAGTAATCCAACGCTCCCAGGCAGACGTCATGTTCGAGAACTCCCCCGTGGACCATCACAACGGTCAGCCCGCCATGGACCACGTCCGCGCGGCGCTGGAGGCGGGACAGCACGTCGTCACCGCCAACAAAGGGACGGTTGTGCACGGCTACCGTGAATTGACCGCGCTGGCAAGATCAAAAGGCAGGAAGTTCCTGTTCGAGTCAACGGTTTTGGGTGGTTCACCCCTCTTTTCGGTCTTCCGCGAGACGTTCCCGCTGGCAGAATTGCACTCGTTCAAAGGCATCCTCAATGCCACGACCAACCTCATCCTTTCGCGCATGGAGAACGGCGAGACCTTCGAGGAAGCCGTGAAATACTGCCAGTCCATCGGCATTGCGGAGACCGATCCCTCCGCAGACGTGGACGGCTGGGACGCGGCGATCAAGGTCGCGGCGCTGGTCACGGTACTGATGGACGTCCCTCTCAAGCCGCAGGATGTGGAGCGGAAAGGCATCCGTGAGATCACGCCGGGGATGGTGGAGCAGGCAAAGGCGGGCGGGAAGCGCTATAAACTGGTCTGCTCGGCGGAGAAGGTTGGGGATACGGTCAAGGCGCGCGTCGCGCCGGAACTGGTCGATCCCTCGTCCCCCTTGTACGGCATCATGAACTCGTCCTCGGGCGTCACCTTCCGCACGGACGTTCTGCCCGATTACTCGATCACGGTCACCGAACGCGAAGGCATGCAGGGCGGACCGGTCGAAACGGCGTATGGCTTATTTGCAGATTTTGTGAGTTTGGCAAAGTAAGGCGATCATTGCGTGTTGTCTGGCGTAAAGAACTTCCGGTAGGTCGCCCCCTCTGCGAATTATGCTCTTTCCGGCTCATAGGTCCAGCCATTGCTTCTCGCCCATCCCAATACTTCGTCGCAGGTCTGTTCGGGGGTCTTGTCTTTTGTGTAGGCAATGTATTTGGCGAGGTCATAATTCGAATGGTGGCGGACGAAGTGTTCATTCACCGCCCATTGATCCTCCGAAGCGTACGAGTTGCGGGCGTGCAGGATGTGGATGGATTCGTCTGGATCGGGGGATGGCAGGAGCAGGACAATGTGCGGATAGGGGGCGAAGAGTCCGCGCACCTGCTCGAAAAGCGCGTCATCCTCGTAAACGGTCTGGCTGCCCCCAAAATCGAAGATGCACTCGTTGAAGTCTTCCAGCATCCTTTTGACCGCGTAGATTTCGAAGGGTTTCCAGTAACGGTACAATCCCCAAAATCCATCCTGCACGAACTTTTCCCTGGCAGTCTCCCGGTCATAGCCGATCTCATCAAAGTAATGCCAGCGCAACAGGTCCATGGAACGATGCGGGAGCATGGTTCGCATGTAGAGCAGTTCGGCAATGGTGCTCTTGCCGGAACCGATCGGACCGATGAGCAGGATCTCGGAATTCATATTACAGATGTAATCATAATTGATAAAAGCTTTTGTCAGACAATTGTACCGTGAATGTAATGCCGTTTTGGCGGGATTCCATTGGGGTAAAATAGGTTTGGAAGCCGCGAATCCAATACCAGTTTCGGGAGGTTGTAGATGTCCATTACAAAAGGACGCACATTGGAGTACATCCAACAGGAATGGGGAACGTATGTCGAACGTTTTCAGCGCCTGCCGAAGGCGGAGCAGGAGAGACGCGTCAGGGAACAGGGATATGAACGGTTCCGCGACATGCTGGCGCACATCCTTGCCTGGTGGGAGGAGGGCATGGGCATCATCCTTGCCATTGCGGAGGAGCGTCCGTTCGAGCGCAGGAAGTACGACTTCGATGTCTTCAATGCGGAGGCGGTCGCCAGGTACAGGGATTGGGACGAAGCGGAGTTCATGGCTCACTTTGAGAGGACGCGTCAGAAAATGGGGGCAGACCTGAGGTCCATGAACGAGGCGGTTTTCGAGAATCGCAGGGTCAGGTCATGGCTGCACGGCATCATCCATCATCATGCGCGCGAGCATCTCGTCGCGTTGAGCCGATTTCTGGTCGTTGACATGCTGGAGAACGACTGGGCGACGTACATCGAGGGCTTCAAACGTCTCGATCAGGAAAAGCAAAAGGAATTTTTATCGGGGCAGGGATTCGAGAACTTTCACGGTCTTGTGGCGCACGTGATCGGCTGGTGGGAGGAGGGCGCGCGCATCATCACAGGCATCATGGACAGCCCGGCCTTCACATGGCAGAACATCGACGCCGATGCCTACAACCGCCTGCTGGTACAGAAGTATTCCACCTGGTCGGATGACGACCTGTTTCGCCATTATGAAACGGTGCGGCTTGCGATGCTCGAACTCATCGCCGACCTGCCCGACGACGCCTTTTTGAACAGCGACATCGAAGGCTGGCTGAGGGATGACGTGGTGGGACACTACGACGAGCATCCGATCCCTGCCTGACGTTTCCACTTCATACCGCCCCTCAACCTGATCCAGGAGTACGGACATGGACCACACTGTTTATCTCTCCCTCGGCACGAACCTCGGCGACCGCGCCGCCAACTTGAAACAAGCGATCACCCTGCTCCCCCCGCAAATGGCGGTGAAGGAGAGGTCGAATGTCTATGAAACCCCGCCCTGGGGGTACACCGAACAGGATGCGTTCCTCAACCAGGTGGTGAAGGTGACAACCTATCTCGAGCCTGAACCTTTGCTCAAGCACCTCAAACGGCTGGAGGCGGCGCTGGGAAGGAAGGAGACCTTCCGTTACGGCCCGCGTTTGATCGACATTGACATCCTCTTCTACGACGACCTGGTGCTGGATACCCCGTTGCTCACCGTCCCCCACCCGCACCTGCACGAACGCGGATTTGTCCTGTTGCCCATGATGGACATCGCACCCGACCATGTGCATCCCGTTACGGGAAAAAGCGTTCGAGAGATGATCGCGCTGTGCAATACCGATGGGATTCTGCCGTACGAGAAGAACTCCAAAGACCAGAGGGTATAATCCCAGCATACTTATCCGGAGGCAAACCATGACCGAGATCAAACCCCTGAACTGGACGCCCAAACCCGGCGTTGGCTTATCCGTAGTGCGCCGCGGGGATGGCGGCATGACATTGACGTTCACAAACCTTTCCGATGCCACGATCGACGACTGGCGCGAGTTTGCCCTGGAGCATTTACTCGGCGCCACGGGACGCACCCGCAACCTGTATGACCTGCGCGCCGTAGCGGATATTCCCGAGAAGGCGATCAGGATGGCGGTGGAGGCGAACAGCGACCCTTCGGCGCGCAACATCCGTGTGGCGGTGGTGGTGGCGGATGAAAGTGCCGCCAGTGCGATCCGTCAGGTGGCGGCGCTGGCATCAGCTGAATCCGCCGCGGCGATGAAGTTGTTCACCGACATCAACGAAGCCGAAGCCTGGCTGGCGCGCCCGCTGGACCAGATACCGTAACATCCCTGCTCCAGGCGGCGTCCTCGCCGCCGGGGACGGCGGCTTGAGCAGGAATATGTACCCCCTCCAAATCGGAAACCATGCTTTCGACTGGGGTTCCCGCACGTATGTGATGGGCATCCTCAACGTCACGCCCGATTCGTTCTCGGGCGATGGATTGATGTCGCATGGGGATATGATCGAACAGGCCGTGCGGCAGGCGGGACACTTTCTCAACCATGGCGCGGACGTCCTCGATGTGGGCGGCGAGTCGACGCGGCCGGGGTCGCAGACCGTCAGCGCGGAGGAGGAGTTGGGACGCGTGGTGCCGGTCGTTCAGGCGGTCGCCGGAGAATTCCCCGAAGCGATCATTTCGATTGACACTTATAAAGCGCGCGTTGCCGAAGAGGCTTTCAAGGCGGGCGCACACATCCTCAATGACGTGTGGGGTCTGCGCGCCGACCCGGAATTGGCAGGCGTTGCGGCAAGGTACGAGGTTCCCGTCATCCTGATGCACAACCGCAGCAACCCCGCCAGCGTGGAGGTCCGTGCGCAATTGGGGAACGCCTATATCGGTTCGGAATACGATGACCTGATCGAGGATGTGAAGCGCGAACTGCTCGTCAGCGTGGAGTTGGCGAAAAAGGCCGGGGTGGAGGAAAGGCGCATTATCCTCGACCCGGGCATCGGCTTTGGAAAGACGCGGGAGCATAACCTTGCGCTGATCGACAGACTCGGTGAGATCCGCGCGTTGGGGTATCCCGTACTGTTGGGGCCGTCCAGAAAATCGTTCATCGGCTTTACACTCGACCTGCCCGCCGACCAGCGCGTGGAAGGGACGGCCGCGGCGGTGGCGGTGGGTATCGTGCGCGGCGCGGACATCATCCGCGTGCACGATGTGAAGGAGATGGCGCGCGTGGCGAAAATGACGGATGCGATCGTAAGACATGCTTGAGAGAAGGAAATTTTCCGTTGACCCGGCTTTGTTTTTCCTGACCGCCGCCCTGCTGCTGGGGGTCCTGTTTTGTATTGTCATTCCGTACGGGGCGGGTTTTGACGAGGAGAGGCACCTTACCCGCATTTACTTCATGTCGGAATACCATTTCATGCCGAATTTCCCGAACCCGATCATGTATGAGGAGGTCAGCAACCTCTCCTATCAACGCAGGTTCGTACAAACACCGGCGTTCGACATGTTCAGCAGGGAAACCTTCTGGAGGAAGTTCAACAGGGCGGAGGAGAACATCCGTTATGGCGTGCGCACGCAATCGATCTACTCACCGGTCATATTCCTGCCCCAGGCATTGATCGGAAGGGCGTTGTGGTGGAAGTTCGATTTCCCGGTCCTGCCGACGATCATATTGCAGAGGATGGCCGGGTTGTTGATCTACATCGCCGGGGCGTATGTTGCGATCCGGGTGATCCCGTATGGAAAATGGATCTTTGCGGCACTGGCGCTGTTACCGGCGGCGATGTACCAGGCCTCCACGTTGAACGCGGACGGTTTTACCACGGGGGTCAGTTTTGCGTTCATTGGGTGGGTCATTGCGGTATATGTGAACGAGAGTTCGGGCATTCGACCCCGCTCGGTCTGGATATTGGCCGGTCTCTCGTTGCTGCTCGGGGTTGCGAAACCAGGCGCCATCGTTCTTTTGCCTTTGTTATTGATCCTCGTCAAACACCCGTTGCCGTCCAAAAGATGGGGCGTCCTGCTGGTTGCGGGCCTGTTCCTGGCGGTTGCGGCAAACATCGGCTGGTGGTCGGTGGCTTCACAGGGTTCGACATTTTCCGCGGAGGGGGCACAAAGCATCTCGCGCCAATCGAGCCTGATCTTTTCAGACCCCTGGGGATTCATCAAACTGCTCCTGCAGGCGGTGATGTTGACCTTTTCAGACCAGGTCCGGGGCTGGGTGGCAGGGTATGGGTATGGGGCAGGCACCGTGCCGGGAGCGGTCTATGCCTTTTCGGCCCTTTTCCTCATCGCGGCATTCCTATCCGAACCGCGGGCGGTGAAGATTCCCGCACAGACGAGGATCTTCCTGGCGGGCATCTTCCTCCTGAGTTGCGCTGCGATCTATACCATTGCCTTCTCGGCAAACTATGCCACCGGCGGCATCCTGGCGCTTGCAAAGCACGGAAGGTACTACATCCCCTTTGCGCCGCTGTTCTTCCTCAGCATTGCCGGGTCCTTCACCGTGCGTGAAAACCTGCAAAGGCTGATGAGGCAGGTCACGGTCGTTTCGTTCCTGCTCGTCACGGTTTATTATTCCTTTGGGATCTATACCGCCTACTACACCCATTGCGGATACGAAGCCTACACAGGGGACATGTGCGTCCTGCCGGTGTACAAGAACCTGGAGAAGGAAGGTGTGCCGGAGGCGGCAATACACCAGGGCGTGCTCGCGACCCAGACCTTTACCAATTATTGCGGGGAATTGCAGGCTGTGCAGGTATATATAAAATCCGTTCCCGAGGGTCAGGCGGGCAGTATGAGGTTTTCACTGCTCGATGGGCAGGATGGCCAGGTCCTTGCCAGCCGGGATTTTCCCGTCGGTGAGATCGCCGCTGACAGTTATCTGGAGCTTCCCGTGAGCCTGCCGCCCGGTCATACGGGGAGACAATATTCGATCCAATTGGAATCAGATGACCTGCCCCCCGATGACGGCGTCAGGGCAACCCTCACACCGAGGGATTATTACCCCGGTCTATTGACGGTGAATGGAGTTTCCAGTCAGAGCGATCTTCTCATTCACTACACCTGTGCCGGCCCGTAGGGCGGGCGTGAGATGAGGTGACCATGTTCGATACTTACGGCAAGGACCTTTTACGCACAGGCATCATCGAAGCGAAGACGGGCCACAGGGACGCGGCGCGGCGCTACCTCGACCGCGCCATCTATTCATTGAGCGACCACGACGAACTTGCCGAAGCCTGGTTCTGGATGGCGCAGGTGACGGACGACCCGCAGGAAAAGCGGGACGCCATCGAGAACTGTCTGGCGCACGACCTGCAACATGCGCGCGCGCGCAGGATGCTGGCGATCATGGACGGCAAACTGAAAGAAGACGAGATCGTTGACCCCGACCATCTGCCGCCCGCGCCCGAAGGCTTGCGCGCCGCGGACGCGGACCGTTTCATGTGCCCCAAGTGCGGCGGGCGGATGGGTTTCGCGCCAGACGGTCAATCTCTTGTTTGCGATTATTGCACACGCCATCAGGCGGTCGGCTTTTCGCGGGCACCCGCAGACGAGAAGGACTTCGTCACCGCCATGGCAACCGCACGCGGACACGGCAGACCGCTCAACGAACAGGTCTTCCATTGCGAAGGCTGCGGCTCGGAGTTCGTCCTGCCGCCGAAACAGATCTCGGCCAACTGCATCTACTGCAACTCGCCGCACGTGGTGGACTGGAAGGACACGAAGGACCTGCTGGCGCCCGACGCGGTGGTGCCGCATCAGTTCAGCAGGCGGCAGGCGGTCAAAATCCTGGTGAATTGGGTGGAGGGCAACAACATCCAGCCCGAGAAGCGGGTGGAGATGCCGCGCGGACTGTACCTGCCGTTGTGGACGTTCGACATCGGCGGCGAGATCGAGTACACGGGCGAAGTGTATGAGGATGAGGAAAGCCCGTTCAAGGCGCGCTCAGGCCAACGTCAGGTGAGACGCGTGAAGGATGAATATCCCGTCATGGTGAATGACCTGCCGGTTCCCGCCTCCCGCAAGCTGTCCGCCGTCTTCCTGAGACTGATCCCCACCTTCGAGTTGACCGCCGCCAAGCCCTACGACCCGCGCTTCCTGGCGGACTGGCCCGCCGAAGTGTACGACATCCCCATGGCGGAGGCGTCGCTGGATGCGCGCGAGCGGGCGTTCGCGAAGGTCAAGGCGGACCTGCCGTATAAACTGGCGCCGACACGGATCGTGCATTCGTCGTCTGCGAACATGGCGGTGGAGTTGTTCAAACTGGTGCTCGTCCCCGTGTGGATGACCGAACTGCCCTTCGGCGGACGGGGGCATCTCGTGCTCATCAACGGGCAGAACGGCATCGTCGCCAGCGACCTGCCCGACAGGAAGCAAAAGAAGGGCGGACTGATGGAGTGGCTGGGCGATTTGCTGGAGGATTGAGTCATCGATAGATAGGTGGTAAGGGGTTTGGTTTTTGAACCAATTTGACAATCAATTCATTTGGGAGTATATTTCCGATTGATTAATCGGTTAATCAATCGGAAGGTTGCCATGCTCAAGACAATTAGCGCCACAAAGGCTCGAATCAATTTCGGAGATGTGATGAAACAGGCAAAGATCGCACCTGTGATCGTGGAACGGGGCGGGAAAGCCGAAGTCGTTGTCCTTTCCAAGAAGGCATACGACCAGTTGGTCGCGGCAAAAGAAAAGTACCGACTTCAAGAAGGAGACTTGAAGATTTGCACATACAAATCCGTGCCGAATTAGCAGGACGAACTCTACCCGACCCCGCTGAAATCATTCGCCAAGGGAGGGAAGAAGCGATGAGCAACTCCGAAACAGTCTGCATTGATGCCAGTATTGTTCTCAGGCATGTTCTGATGCCTGACGATGCTCCGATAAAAAAGGTCTGGCAATCCTGGGTTTCAAATGAAACAAATTTGGTTGCTCCGTCTCTGCTGTTTTATGAAGTGACCAATGGTTTATATCAACAGGAAAGGAATAAATATCTATCTCCTGAAACCATTTGGAAATCGCTTGAATATTCCCTTGACTTGCCGATCACTTTGGTCAACGAAAAGAATTTACACCTGCGTGCCAGAGAGATTGCCATACAGTACAACCTCCCTGCCACATATGATGCGCACTATCTCGCCCTTGCCGAATGGATGGACATTGAACTCTGGACAGCGGATATGAGACTGGTCAAGGCGGTTAAGTCATTTGATTTGACCTGGGTAAAGGGCGTTAAGTAGGCGTGAAATCTGATGGAGTGGCTGGGGGATTTGCTGGAAGATTGACGTATAATCAAACCATGCAGGCAACACAACGACTTCCCTATTTATGGGATTACGATCTCGACCAGAAACAATTTCGAGAAATCCTCAACGGTCGTATCACAAAAGGACGACTAAATCAGGAGTGGGCAACGCGCCGCTTGTTGGAATACGCCCCATACGATGAAATTATTCAATTGCTCGGCTACAAAAAACTTGTGGAAAATTGGTCTCAATGGCGCGGGCGCATCCGTTCGAAGAGCCGTGTGCGCGGATTTGACTTTCTTGTGAAGTCGATTCCCGAAAAACACCCTGAGTTGCTCCATGACTAACAATTCCGCTTTTTACTTTGATGCTTTATATCCCTTCCAGGACCGCGTGATCCAAGTCATCAATCACGCGGATACGGAATTTTATCTCACAGGCGGGACTGCCGCATCACGCGGTTATCTTCAACATCGCTTCTCGGACGATCTGGATTATTTCGTCAACGATGACAATCGTTTCGGTTTGTGGGTGGAACGGATCATTCAGGCGCTCAACAGGGAATGGACATGTAACGTCCTGATGAAAGAGGAACAATTCGCCAGGCTCGATCTCATTCAAAAGGATGTTTCGCTCAAGATCGAGATGATCAACGATGTGCCCGCACGGGTTGGTGAAATTCACAGTCACGCGACACTCGGACGGCTGGACAGCGCTGAGAACATCCTCGCCAACAAAGTGACAGCCCTGCTCGACCGCGAAGAGCCAAAGGATCTGGCTGACATCTGGGGCTTCTGTTGCCAGAAGAATTTGTCGCTTCAATCCGCCATCACGGATGCTCAAAGCAAAGCCGCAGGCGTCTTCCCCGCTGATCTGGGACGGGTCTTATGCTCCGTTCAAAAAGAAGACTGGGAATCCATCCGCTGGATTCAAGCGCCGACAACTGAGACCTTCATTTCACAGTTAAATCAATTGGGGGAGAGTTTGTTGTTGGTTGAATGATGCAGCCTGCATGTGAGACAGAGGAACGCCGAACATGAAAGTAAAGGACCTGCTTACTCTTTTATCTGAAATGCCCGCAGATGCTGATGTAGTCGCCAAGGGATATGAAGGCGGTGTGGACGACATCGTAAATATCCAGTTGGTGAAACTCAAGAAGGACGTAAACGCTGAATGGTATTACGGCAGACATGAAATCAATGAAGATGGCGCAGTTCAAGCGGTATTTATTCAAAGGGAGGAGCGTAAAGACGGGGAAGAATGACCCTGTAGTGCGTAGAAGATAGGAAATACCCACCCCCCATATATGGGGGTGTTTTTGACGGGAAAATGAGCCTTCAAAGGGAAGGAGTGACTGGCTAGTGACTGGCTAGTGGCTGGCTAGATCCTGGCTAGACGCTGGCTGGTGACCTGGGCATGGATTTACCCCCCATATATGGACTTGACCTCCCCGACAATCAGCCTATGTGAAAGGCTCTTTTTCAGCCTGTTTGCCACTTTCGATGGCTCTTTCAACTCACGAAGTCCCACACACGGACAATGCTTCGACACTCCTTTCAGTCGTCAGCACAAGCGCTCCACCCCAACTTCTGCAATTCCCATTCCCCGCCCGATGATGAACCATCGGGCTACACCTACAAAGTCCGCTCAAGCGAACTCGTGTCCCCGTCAGGGGGAGCCGACTTTTGCGAAGCACGCCCGAAGGGTGCAGTCGGCTTCGTATGAATAGCGTGGACGTTTATATCATCCCCGAATGGGGGCGTCCATGCGGATAATTTTCGCGACAACCTTTTCTGGCTCTCTCAACTCATGTTCCCACACGCGGACCACGCTCCACCCCAGTCTTCCGCAATTCCCTGTTCACGAATATATCCCTGTCTTTAGTT
>CAVQYK010000029.1:0-42698 GCA_963718215.1 uncultured Chloroflexia bacterium | reverse complement strand
GCATTCTTCAATCGTCGTCCAGATCGAGAAGTTGGGGGCAAATTCGTAGCCATTGATCTCAAGATTGGCCCCATCACGGATGCCCATTTCGTCGATTTCATCGAAAAGGTGATCCTGGGCATAGCGGGCGAAGACATCCACCATGCCAGGTTCCACGCCAATACCGACCAGTGCCAGCAAGCCTTTCGCTTCCCAGTCTTTGGATTTATCGAACTGGTAATCGCCCAGTTTGATGCCCGGCTTGTGGAACGGGTCAGTCAGGGTGGGGCTCGGACAAAGTCATGGCCATGTCCATATAGGTCACCCCGACGTTATAGGCAGCATCGAAGATCTGCTTGTTGAAGACCGGATCCACTGCGTTCATGATCAGGTCGACATTGTATTTCCTTGCCAGTGTTTCGATGTTTTCCTGTTTACCCGCATCGATGAACTCGACGGGGAATTGTTTTTCATCCCCCAATTTGCTCTGAACCTCTTTGGCACGTTCCAGGTTGTAATCCGCAAGCACGATTTGTTCCACCCATGCACGCTTTTTCGCGATCACGGCGATCGCCTCGCCCACCCCACCAACTCCCACCAATAGTACTTTCATGATCCCTTCTCCATTTAGTTTTATAACCCGCGCCATGCGAGTTAGAGTAACAAGGTCAGAGTGTGTAAAACGATTTCGGACGGGAGCAGGCCTGGGTCCCGCACGAGGCGGAAGATATCCTAAAAGTAGATCTCTTTTACGATCTTCAAGTGCATGAACGATTCCGATTCACGTACGCCATCTATGGTCGAGAGTTTTTCCGTGATAAAGCGGAGCAGATGTTCGTGGTCGCGGCAAACAACCTCGGCAAAGATGTCAAATCGTCCGCTGGCAATGATCATGTAGATCACCTCGTCAAGATTGGCAACCTTCCCGGCAACTTCCAGGAGTTTGCTCCCATCGGCGCGGATGCCGATCATCGCCATTGTTTTGAAGCCCATGCGAAGCGGGTTGGTGATGGCCACAACCCTGAGGACACCCTGCTCAACGAGACGGTTATAGCGCTGGCGGATCATGCCCGGAGAAACATTCAGGCGCTCGGCGATTTGAGAAAATGCCATGCGCCCGTCTTTTTGCAGTTCATCTATGATTTGCCTGTCAATATCATCCAAAGCCTGATCGGACCTGATGACGATTTCGCTCTCCATGATGCCATTTTATAACTTTTTGTCATAAATGTCAACATTTTTGTGATGATTTTGTACTATTTCAGCCCTTTTATGAATAAAAAATATCAGCCACCAATGGACGATGGCTGATATTTTTTACCAACTTTCTTGACAGTGACTAACTTCCCACAGCAGCCTTGAACTCGGTCCAGATACGGTCATAGAGTTCGAGGGCAGGACCTACATCTTCCATCCATTGAAGCTGGGCTTCCACTTCGGGCGGAGGATAGATGCCCTCATCAGCCAGGACATCGGGATCGATGAAATCCTTGGCGGCGGCGTTCGGCGTTGCGTAACCAACGAATTCAGCATTTTGAGCGGCGATCTCGGGGAACTGGGTGTAGTTCATGAAGACCATCGCGGTGTAGGGGTTCGGCGCGTTGACCGGGACCGCCATGTTATCCTGCCAGATGGTGCATCCTTCCTGCGGAATGACATAGGTTATGCCTTCGCGGCCGCCATAATCAGGCAGGCCGGCGAGGATGGCATCACCCGTCCAGATGTGCCCCAGGACAGTTTCACCGGCAATAATGAGATCGTCATTGGTCTGGCTGTCGTAGGCTTTGACGCATTTGGACTGCTCGATCAAAAGGTTCTTGGCTTCCTCGAGATGGGCAGGGTCTGTATCGTTGATGGAATACCCCAGATACATGAGCGCCGCACCCAGTGTCTCGCGCTGGTCGTCGAGCATGCTCATCTGACCGCAATACGGCGAATTCGGGTCGAACATCATGCTCCACGAATTTGTAACATCGGTCACAACGTTGGTGTCCACGGCAAAACCGGAGGTGCCCCAGAACCACGGGACGGTGTATTTCTGTTCGGGATCGAAGTACTGGTTGACGTTCAGGTCGTCCATGTTCTTGATGTTGGGGATGACGCTGAAGTCGAGTTCCATTAACATCCCTTCGGAGATCATGATCTGGACCATGTAATCGGATGGGACGATGATGTCATAGTCGGCGCCGCCAGCCTGGAGCGTGGCAAGAAGTGTTTCATTCGAGTCGAAGTTGGTTTCGATAACTTCAACACCGCACTCTTCCTTGAACTGATCGTAAACGGCGGGGTCGATGTATTCAACCCAGGTGTATAGATAGATCTTGTCGGCGAGTTTGGATGTATCGCCACAGCGCTCAGACACCACTGCGGCAGGTTCGTCCCCACCAGATGGCTCGGCAGTCTGTTCCGCAGCAGCAGGTGCACATGCTGCCAGGACAAGCGCCGTGAGCAGTAACACGTAAATCAGACTTTTCTTCATTTACTCTCTCTCCTTATCTGTTCTTTATTTACTTTCGGTGACCCAAGGCGAATAGCCGTCCAGGTCAGGCGTATATGCAGTTCTGCTTCGAGACCATCACCTCCTTTACATTGATCTACGAGATTAACAACCACGCCGAAAGGTACGCGGCGAAGCCTGCAATGAAAACCGTGATCCATGCGAGCATCCGGCCGGCACGGTTGGCATCCGCGAGTTCCTCGCGGAAATTCCCGTAGGAACGCCAGGCAAAGTAGAACGCAGAAGAAGCGCCAGCCGCAGGATCAAACCGCCGACCGAGAAAGCGCCGCCTGCAAACAGCGACGGCAGGCTGATCAATCCAAAGAAACCAAGTCCAATGGTTGCGCCCAGGGACATGCCCTTCGTGTACACCGGTCCGCCGTTCTGGGCTGTGAGCGACAAGCCGACCAATCCGATCGAGCCCGCCAAAAGCACCGATGACAGCGCATTGATCTCCGGTGTGACGCCTTTACGCACCAGCGAATAGATGTACAGGGGCATGGTTTGCTCCTGCACGCCTTTGGTGAAGACCGTGATGAGGTAGTCGTCCAGCGACAGGGTGAATGCCATCAACGCACCGCCGATGATGCCGGGCATGAGCAGGGGCAACGTAATACGTTTGAAGGTCTGCCATTCGTCCGCGCCGAGGTCTGCCGCGGCTTCCTCAAGCGTGCGGTCAAAATCAGCCAGGCGGGCGCGCACAATGATATACACAAAGGGAATATCAAAGGCAATGTGCGAGATCGTGATGGTATGCAGCCCGGTCGAGGCTCGGATACCAAATGCATTTTGCAGAAACGGGAAGAGCGCCTGGTTGAAGAACAACAGGAGCGAAATTCCCATGACAATCTCAGGGATCACGATTGGAAGATACAGGTTCGCATCAAAGGTGGTGCGGAGTTTGAAGCGGTAACGGTCCATGGCGATGGCGGTCAATGTGCCGATGACTGTCGCGACGATGGTAGTAATGAAACCGACCAGCAAGCTGTTCTTCGCCGCCTCGAGCAGTTCGGTATTTTGAGACAGTTTTGTGTACCACTCGGTGGAGAACCCGGAAAACACAGCCACAGAGCGGGTGTCATTGAACGAGAAGACGATCAGGATCAAGACTGGCAGATAGAGGAACCCAAAGACCAGGGCGGCGTTACCTCCCAACAGCCAATTGCCGACGCGGGTTGCCAGCCGCACTTGCTGACGGGGATAGACGGGGAATTTCGCGGTCATATTCCCCTCCTTGTTTCTTCAGTGCTCGAACGGAAGTAAATGGTCACGCCGATCAATACCAGCAACATCAGGATGAGCGACATTGCCGACCCGAACGGCCAGTTGCGCGCCACGCCAAACTGACGGTTGATCAATGTGCCGATCATCTCCACCTTGCCGCCTCCCATGATGTCAGGCGTGATGAAGGCTCCTACAACGGGAACAAACACCAGCACGAGTGCGGCGACAACTCCAGGCATGGTCATCGGGAGCATCACGCGCAGAAAAGCCTTGTATGGCGGGGCACCCAGGTCCGCCGCGGCCTCCATCAGTGAATTGTCGAATTTTTCGATGGAAGTGTACATCGGCAGGACCGCAAACGGCAGGTAACCGTAGATCAATCCCACCACGACCGCGAACTCATTGAACAGCAAGTTCATCGGCTGGCTGATCAGGTGCAAATTCATCAGAAATGAATTGAGCAACCCTTCCGTTGCGAGAACCGACTTAAGGGCATACGTGCGGACAAGGAAGTTCGTCCAGAACGGAATGATGACCAGAACCATCAACGCATCACGCCAGACCTGTTTTTGCTTCGCCATGAAATATGCCAGCGGATACCCCACGATAATGCAAAGGAAGGTAACAACCAACCCGATGCGGAGGGAGTGTCCAAAAATCCCCAAATACAGGAAGGGGCTGCAATCCGGGCTCGCAAACTGGGACGCACAGGAATTGAAGAACAACCTGTAGTTTTCAATTGTATACACTGGCGGGATCTTGATTCCACCCGCCCGCCCGCGCTCCACAAAACTGATGAACAGCATGATCAACAGGGGCAGGTTGAAGAAGAGCAGGATCCACAACGCGCCCGGGCTGATCAGGCCAGCCAACTGCCTTCCTTTACTTCGTCGGAAGAAATTCATCATGGGATTTTCCTCTACTCGGTAAGAATGCGGGGCGATGTGCGGGTAAATGATACCATTACTTCATCTCCCGATCCGGCAATCGATTTTTTGCGCCTGCGTCAGGTTCTGCTCGCGGACACGCACCTTTTGCCCGCCCGCAAAATGCACGCCATATTGCGTATCTGTACCGATATAGATGATCTCTCCGACGCGTCCTTTGAGGTTGTTGCCATCCTGGACATCGGAATTCAAGCGGAGTTTCTCGGGTCGGACCGCGACTGACACCTGCTGGCCATTCGTGAACTTTCGACTCGATTCCACGCGCACCAGCCCGGTCCCGGTCAATTCGACCTCTACGGTGGTGCCGTTCTGCCCCTTGACAACGCCATCCAGGAAATTCGTCTCACCGATGAAATCGGCAACGAATTTGTTGGCCGGGCGCTCGTAGATCTCCTCCGGCAACCCGATCTGGAGCGCCATGCCCTTGCTCATGACCGCGATGCGGTCCGACATGGTCAGCGCCTCCTCCTGGTCGTGTGTGACATAAATGAATGTAATGCCCACTTCGCGCTGGAGGTTCTTCAATTCCAGCTGCATTTCCTTGCGCAATTTCAGGTCGAGAGCGCCGAGCGGCTCATCGAGGAGAAGAACCTCGGGTTTGTTGACCAGCGCCCGGGCAAGTGCGATGCGCTGCTGTTGTCCGCCGGAGAGCTGTTTGGCGCGGCGCATTTCCATGCCGGGCAGTCGCACCATCTGGAGCGCTTCCGAAACACGCTTCGAACGCTCGGCTTTTCCAACGCCTTTCATCTCCAAGCCAAAACCGATATTCTGCTCGACAGTCATGTGAGGGAAGAGGGCATACTGCTGAAACACAGTGTTCACAGGCCGCAAATGAGCCGGCACCTGGCTCATTTCCCTGCCGTGGATCAGGATCCTGCCTGAGGTCGGCAGTTCAAAACCGGCGATCATGCGCAGAGATGTCGTTTTACCGCATCCCGATGGACCGAGCAGTGAGAAAAACTCACCATCCTTGATCTGCATGGTGACGTGATCCACAGCCGCAAGGATGCCTCCTTCCGGTGTGACGAACTGTTTCAGTACGTCCTGCATTTCAACAGCAAATTCACTTGCCATCTCTCTTCTCCGTCGTAATATATTAAATTCCGAAGCTTTCAATTCGTCCTTGAATTAACAAGTTCCCTTGAAAACTTCGGAAGGCGTTTGCTGCACCGACTTTACAGGTATCACCTGGACAAACCACAAGTGTGTCTTTGAGCCATTTCCGTTTGCGCGGTCAGATATTTGCGGGTATTGTACAACAAACTTCTCCAATTGCAATGTTTAATGACGGCTCTTCGACAGATCAATTCCACGATATACCGCATAAAGTAGTCCAGCCTCGTCTCGCCCGGCAAATCGGCATAGACAATGATGCCAGGATGCGCTCCAATATCTTCTTTGCACCTCATCAATAACAGTGCAGCATGCCGTTTCGTTGCGGTGCGAACGCGAGAAAAGCTGATATTGTAAAACTGACCTCTTGCAGTGGAATTACTGCAAGAGGTCAGAAAAATATTTTCCGCGACAGACAGGTCACTCTTTTTACAGTGTCCCAGCCACTTCGGTTACCGCTTCGGTGAGTGCCGCCAGTCCCTGGTTGATCTCGTCATAGGTGATGACCAATGGCGGTTCGATGCGGATGGTCTGGGCGCTGGTCAGCGTCCCGGCGACGAGCACGCCGCGCTTGAACAAGGCCGCCGCCACCAGTCCGCCGATCTCCGGGGTTTGGAAGTGCTGACCGATGAGCAACCCCTTGCCGGTGACCGCCTTGTAGACCTTGGGATACTTCGCCGCCAATTCCTGGACCCGGGGCATGATGTAATCCCCCTTTTCCTTTGCGACCTCCCACAGCCGGTCGCGCACCGTCACATTGATGGCCGCGATCGCCGCCGAGCAGGCCAGAGCGCCGCCGCCGGTGGTCGTGGTCTGCAGGAACGGGTTGGGATACATGAACGACTGGAAGATCTCCTCGGTGGTGATGACCGCGCAGATGGGCATCACACCGCCCCCCAGCGATTTGGCGACCGCGATGATATCGGGTACGACATCCCAATGTTCAACGCCCCACAATTTGCCGGTGCGTCCCAGACCGGTCTGCACTTCGTCGGCGATGAGCAGGGTATCATATTTTTTCGTGGCGGCGCGGATGCGGGGCCAGAAATCATCCGGCGGGACAATGCCACCCGCCTCGCCCTGGATCGGCTCCATCAGGACACCCGCTACGCCAATCCCGATCTTGTCGCAGATATCGAGTTGCCGCTCCACCGCTTCAGCGTCTCCAAACGGGACGTGATAAACGGGTCCGCCGTACAAAACGCCGGCAGGCTGACGGTAATCCGCCTTGCCCAGCATGGACAGCGAACCCATCGTCTTGCCGTGGAAGGCTTTGACAGCCACGATGAAGGCCGGTTTCTTGGTGTAGACCTTCGCCAGTTTGATGGCTGCCTCGATGGATTCGGTGCCGCTGGCGGCAAACCAGGCATATTTCAAGTCGCCGGGGCTGATGTCCGCCAGGATGCGCGCCAGCACGCCGCGCAATGGGTCGATCAACTCCTGGCTGGGCATGGGCGTGCGCAAGAGCTGCGCCTGGACAGCCGCCACCACTTCAGGGTGACTCCAGCCCAGGTCCATCATGCCGAAGCCGCCCAGGAAGTCAATATACTTGCGCCCCAGCACATCCTCGAAGGTTGCGCCGCGCCCGGTCCATTCGGTGGCGGCCCATTGCCCCGCCTGCGTCACCGATTTACGGTAATCCAGCCAACCTCTGTTGAAATGCTCAGCAAAGTTGTACATGGACTCTTCGATGATCCATTTGCCTACATCCTCCGGGGGGCGCTCCGGTTTTTCGATGATCTCCAGCCATTTTTGGGCATATTCTTGAGCAGAGTTCAAATTTTGAGGCATATTCATCTCTCTTTTGAAGTTAATTCTTGGAAGGCGTGTTTATGACTCGCCGCAAATTCCTGTAGGAACATATCCCGAAGATCCCCTTCACCCGCTGATACCGTCACGGAAACCTTCGGGACATTGACCATGAACTTATTTGTCATACTCTTCGGGGCGCAACTTCCTCAAGGCGTCTTTGATGGGGCTGATGCCGAAGTTATGGAACGGGTTGACGTCAATGACCTTCCCGTCGATATCGGTGATCGGCTTGGGAGGATCCTGTTTTTGGGTGAGCAGGGAAACAACCACCATCAGGAACAGCGACATGAAAAAGGCGGGGAAGGAGGCGATGTAGGTCGCATCCCAGAAGGCGCAGTCGGTGTCGCCCGCACAGACCACCAGGGTCGGATCGCCGCCCAAACCGTAGTTCTGGGCGATGATAATGCAGACGCCCCAGGTAATGAAGCCGCCAAGGTATGCCGCCACCGCACCCCACTGGTTGGCTCTCTTCCAGTACATGCCGAGGGCAAAGGGCGAGAACAGACCCACCAGCAACAACGACCAGGCGACAACCCCCAATTCATAGATGACCGCCGCGCTGATCGCGATGATGATGCCCACAAAGCCGCTGACGCCGACCATGATGCGCGTCCATTTGACCTCATCTTTCGGGTCCAGGCGTTTACCGAAAACCGGGAACAGGTTCTGGGTCACGACCGAGGCGCCCGCCAACAGGGAACTGTCCGCGGTGCTCATCAGGGCGGAGGCAAGCGCGGCCATGAAGAGGGCGGTCAGGACAGGCGGCATGTAATCCAGCGCCGCCTTCACAAGGATGCCGTCGGTGACTTCGACTCCGGGAGCCAGTTTGAACATCATGATACCGATCAGGGGAGACATGATGCCGAAGAACAGGTACAGCACGCCAGCCATGTAGGTGCCCCACACCGCAGTCGAACTCGTTGCGAGCGGACATAGAACGCTGGAACAGGTCCTGGGTCGGGACGGAGCCGAAGCCGATTGCCATCCACGCCGCGATCCAGTACATCCAACCCATCGAGCCAAAATAGCCAAGATAGCCAGCCTCGCCCTGCATATCGGGCAGGAGCGTGAAGGGTTTGGGGTTATAAAGTGTTTCGGTAATGCCCGTCATCGCGTCCCAGCCGCCGACCTGGTTCAACACAAATACAAAGATGAGCGCCACACCACCAGCCGTGAAAAACATCTGGACGAAGTCGAGCAGGGTGTCCGCCAGCATGCCACCCAGCATGGTGTAACCCGTTACCCAGACCGCGACCAGTACCATGCCGACCTCGATCGGAACCGACGGGAACAAGGCATGCACGATCGTACCAGCCGCCACCATCTGCGCGCCCGTCCACACGAAGTAGGTCATCAACTGCAGGATGGATGCCATAACGGTCATGGCTTTCCCGAACCTGCGTTCGAAGAAGTCCACCACCGTGAGGTAGCGCGCGCGGCGCATCACACGGGTGAAAAAAAAGCCTGAGAGGAAGAGACAGGCTGCGGCTCCGAAGGGATCGAAAATGACTCCCTGAAAGCCATACTGGTAGGCGGTCGAAGACGCACCCATCAACGTCTCCGCCGCGAACCAGGTTGCCATCACCGACGCCCCCACCATGTAGATCGGAAGTTTTCTGCCCGCCACGATGTAGTCCGCGGCGTTCGAAACCTTCCTCGATGCCCAAATGCCGACACCCATGCGCACGGCAAAAAAGCCCACGATGAATGTCACGATGAGCCAAACATAGGGATAGCCTTCAAGATCCATTTCTTTTCAAAGCTCCTTTTTTCCCGACCCAGCGGGTGAAATTATACGGGCGCCCTCCCGAGGTACCCGTGCATACCCAGGACTAGAACTTCCTCGTCCACTCCTTTGGCCAGCGTTCCACCACCACCTTCTTCTGGGTGAAGAACTCGACCGCGTCCATGCCCTGCCCGTGCATGTCGCCGAAGAAACTATCCTTCCAACCGCTGAACGGGAAGAAGGCCATCGGCGCGGCGACGCCGATGTTGATACCGATGTTGCCCGCATCAGCTTCGTAGCGGAATTTTCTTGCGGCGGAACCTGTTGATGTGAAAAAACTCGCCTGGTTGCCATACTGGCCGCTGTTGACCAGTTCGATGGCCTCATCCACCGTGTTGACATGCATCAGGCTCAGTACCGGTCCGAATATCTCCGTCTTGGCGATCTCGCTCCCGCGCGGGACATCTGCCAAAATCGTCGGACGGACGAAATAGCCTGCTTCATATCCCTTGATGGAAGTTCCGCGTCCATCCACGGGGACAGTTGCTCCCTCCTGGACGCCGAGTCCAATCAGACGACTCGACTCTCGCCTTCGACGCGGCATTGATGACCGGTCCCATCTGGACGCCAGAGTCCAGGCCATAGCCCACGACTCGATTCGAAGCTGCGTCACAGATCAGCTCGGTAAAGGTATTTCGCGCTTCGGCAACTGTCACTGCGAAAGAGACGGCGAGACAGCGTTGCCCTGCGCAGCCGAAGGCAGAGTCCGCGATGATCTTGGTCGCCATTTCCATGTCCGCATCCGGCAACACGATAACCGGATTCTTCGCCCCGCCCTGCGCCTGTACGCGTTTGCCATGTGCGGCGGCGGTGGCGTAAATATATTTCGCCACATTGGTCGAACCCACGAAAGTTATCGCACGAATGGCTGGATGCTCAAGGATGCCGTCTACGGTCTCCTTCGCGCCGTTGACCATGTTCACAACGCCCTTTGGGAACCCGACCTGCTCGATGAGTTTGAAAATGTACTGCATCGTGGTCGGCACTTTTTCCGATGGCTTGACGATGTAAGTGTTGCCCGCGGCGAGCGCATACGGCAGATACCAGAAGGGGATCATGCCAGGGAAGTTGAACGGCGC
This sequence comes from uncultured Chloroflexia bacterium, assembly GCA_963718215.1. GTDB lineage: Bacteria > Chloroflexota > Anaerolineae > Anaerolineales > Villigracilaceae > Defluviilinea. Next base: position 32,261 of record CAVQYK010000029.1, on the reverse strand, counting down.
GATCGTGGCACATACCCCGACAGGCTGGCGGATCATCAACTCGTCGATGCCAGGGGCGATGTCTTCGACAAACTCGCCCTTCATCATGTGAGGCATCCCGCAGGCGACTTCGACATTCTCGAAGGCACGCACCATCTCAGCTTTGGCTTCTTCAAAGGTCTTGCCGCACTCGTTCGTGATGAGTTTGGCGATCTCGTCGTGATTCGAGCGCATGAGGTCACGCAGTTTGAACAGATACTGCACACGGTCATTGACAGGGGTACGCCGCCACGCAGGAAGCGCCTCACTCGCCGCTTTCGCCGCCGCGTCCACATCCGCTTTTGTGCCGAGCGGAGTCTTGGCGATCACCCCTCCCGTTGCAGGGTTGATGGCATCGAAATATTCTGTGGCGGATGGTTTTATCCATGAGCCGTTGATGTAGTTTAGGATTTCCATATTTGCTCCTATGTAGAGATTAGAGAATTAGAGATTAGAGATTTGGTAAGTAGTAATTTCATTGAGCTAAGGAATTCTTCAGTTAAGTTTGTCAAGTTGAAGATTGCAAACATCCGCCATAAGGCTACTTCGTGAAGACCATCGTCACTATATGGAGATGGATAAGACACAATCATTAAAGCATAGTTTCGACTGCATGTTGTTAGGACATATCCTTTTCCAATCGCTAAAGCCATTGCTATTTTGATGGAGCATTAATCCACTTGTTTCGTCAATTCCCACTCAAGTGATATGGATCAGACTACGGAATAATTCTTCCGCTTCAAACTTGTTTCCTAGTTTACCTTGCGCTCAAATCGTATGCTAAGTAAACCAAAATTTGCTCGGATCATTATCTATGTTTTACATTCACTGGTTCTTATTGCGTGAATCCCAAAGAATAAAGGGGCTAATTACAGAATCGAACTGCAAAGTAATGCAACAATCAAAATCCCAACGAGAACCTATGGTATCACTGCCCATTCAAATCCAGCCCTTCAGGGAAGGAACATCCTTCATTGGTACATGCATAGCTCCTGCCTTCGACTTCGACCCTAGACTCGCCTGCTTATCCATCAACTCTGCCAACCCCTCATCCAACAATTCAACCCTTCATCCAATTGTTCCTCCGTAATCACCAGCGGCGGGACGACGAACAGGATGTTCTTGAAATTGAACACATACACGCCATTGGCAACCAGGAAGTTCTTGAGCGGAGTCAAATCCATGGGTTCCTTGGTCTGGCGATTCTTCACGAGTTCGAGCGCCGAGAACATGCCAATATAACGGACATCACCCACAGATGGATGTTTGGCTTTCAAGTCTTCGAGTCGCTTACCGAGATGTTTTCCGACCTTTTTGGCGTTCTCGAAAATCTTGTCTTCTTCGTAAGCTTCAATCGTCGCGAGAGCCGCGGCGCACGCCAGCGCGTGACCGTTGTACGTGAGACCCGCATATAACACCTTGTCATCGAAGAACTTCGCAATCTTCTCACGGACGATCACCGCGCCGAGCGGAACATACCCCGAGGTGATTCCCTTTGCGGTTGTAATGATGTCAGGGACGACGTTCCAGTTATCCACGGCAAACCATTCGCCTGTGCGACCCCATCCGCTCATGACTTCATCGGAAATCAAGAGAATTCCGTATTTATCACAAATCTCCCGCATGCGAGGCCAGTATTCATCGGGCGGGATGATGAGCCCGTTGGTGCCTGTCACACCTTCGAGGAAGATCGCCGCGATCTGGTCTGGACCTTCGTGCTGGATCACCTCTTCCACGTGGCTGATGCACTCCCGATGACAGGTCTCCTTCGTCCACCCGAACGGACAGCGATAGCAATACGGGTCAAGGAAATGGACCACGCCTGAAATCGCAGGCTCGGCAGGCAGGCGGCGGTAATCGCCCGTCAATGCCATCGCGCCGTGTGTCGCTCCGTGATAGGAACGATAACGAGCAAGAATTTTGTGCCGCCCGGTATAAAAACGGGCGATTTTGATGGCATTTTCGTTGGCTTCGGCACCGCCAAGGGTGAAAAATGTCTTTTTTAAGTCCCCCGGAGTGATTTCAGCAAGTTTTTTACCCAGCAAACCGCGCGGCTCGGTTGCCATGCCTGGGCTGGCAAAGGTCAACTTTGCGGCCTGGTCCTGTATCGCCTTTACGACTCTTGGGATGCTGGTGTCCCACATTCGTGTTCACCAACTGCGACGCAAAATCGAGATAGCGTTTGCCGTCTGCGTCCCAGAAATACACGCCCTCCGCCCGATCCATGGGAATCGGGTTCACCTGGCTTTGGTTGGACCAGGAGTAGAAGGTGTATTCCTTGTTGAGGTCAATGATTTCTTTGGATGTCAACTTGTTTGCCATGATAATTTCCTCGTCAAAAGTCGAAAGTCAAGCGTCAGTTATCGAGACCTTCGACTTTTGACGTTTGACCTTTGATTGATTTATTTCTTTGCCGCTTTCACTACCTCCGCATACACATTCAGCGTCTCATCAATATCCGCGTCGGAGTGTTCGTAGCACAGGAACCACGGCTCGCGGGCGTCGTGGTCAGGCATGACGCCGCGCACGATCGCCATTTCGGTCAATTTGAGATACAGGTCATGGTCACTCTGTGCCCAATCGCGCTGGCAGGTGACCGCTTCCACGCCGAGCGAGAAGGAGAACATCGCCGGGTAGCCCGTAAACACAGCGGGGATATCGTTCTCTTCGAAGATCTCCTTCAAGCCGTCCATGAGGCGCTGTCCGCGTTTTTCGATGGTCTTGAGGATCGGTTTGGATTTGAGCAGGCTCAAAGTGGCGTATGCGCCGGCAATACCGGGTTTGTTGTTGGTATACGTTCCGCCCTGTGCCACTCCCTGCCCGATGATGGACATGATATCCCTTTTGCCGCCAAACGCCGCGATCGGGTAGCCGTTGCCCAGGGCTTTGGCATACGTCGCCAGGTCCGGTTTGATGCGGTAGTATTCCTGTGCCCCGCCATTTGCAATGCGGAAGCCCGTCTTCACCTCATCCAGAATAAAGACACAGCCATATTCTTCGGTCTTCTTGCGGATGAGTTCCAGGAATCCATCCTGCGGGTTGATCGCCGCACAATTTCCCTGACACGGCTCCGTAATGACAGCCGCGATCTGCTCGCCATACGAACGCATGACCCGCTCGAAGCCATCAAAATCATTGAACGGGAGTGTGATGATGAACTCCCGCATCGTCTTCGGGATGCCGGAAGAAGCCGGTACGGCGATCGGACTCCGCCGATTCCCGTACGCTTCGACCGGTGCGTAGGTGGACCACAAGGTGTGATCGTGGAAACCGTGATAGTTGCCTTCGAACTTCAGGATCAGGTCGCGCCCCGTGTACGCCCGCGCCACGCGGATGGCGTGCATCGTGGCTTCGGTGCCGGAACATGCCATTCGGACCATCTCCACGCCCGGAGCCATCTCGGCGATCATCTCTGCCACGGCGATCTCAAGTTCGCCTGTCATGGCAAAAAGCAATCCCTTTTGGATCTCTTCGATGACCAGACGGTCGACCTCATCATAGGAATGTCCCAAAATGATCGGGCCAAAAGCCATGCGGTAATCAATGTATTTCTTTCCATCCACATCCCAGAGATATGCGCCTTTGGCTTTTTCAACGTAAGGCGTGATGTCATTCCCCCAATATCGGAAGTTCGAATTCACCCCCAAAGGCATGATCTCCTGCGCACGCTTTTGCAGTGCATGAGTTTTTGGACCAAACATATGCATTCCTCCAATTCAATCAGTCTGATGATGCTTCTTCTTTGGCAGATATCTCGATCACGACCCTTTCCGGCACCCTCCACTGGTAAACATCCTTGATGATCAACGGTACGATGGATGTGGTCGTTTTGCGCACCCCCGGGACCTTGCGAACGACGTCTGTAATGAATTGATATATTTCCGCCGTGTCCTTTGCCACCACCTGGATGCTCACGTCCGATTCGCCGATACCGCAAGCCACATAGCTGACATTGTCAAATTCAGCCATTTTCTTGGCAACTTCGAGAATGCGGTCTGATTCGACCTCCATCCAGATATCCGCGATGGTCGTCAGACCAAAAGCCTGAGGCTTGGCCACAGCGCTGATTTGAATAATGCCCGCATCAACCATGCGATCAATGCGGTAGCGAACCGCCCGTTCGGATATATCACCGATCCGGCGCGCGATCTCCGAAGCAGGCATTCGCCCATCCTCAAGGAGGATATTAACAATTTTCACATCTGTTTTGTCGAAATTATACATATATCCACCATATTGTTTCCGAAAACAACATACATCGACAATATACGCCCCTTCTGATAATAAGTCAAGGAATTAGAAACCGCATCAAGCCGACAGTCAGATCAGCCCGAAAACAATCTGGGATCGCGGCGACGACTTGTGTCCTCTCCACCCACCGTCAACAGCACGCCATTTACCATTTGCTACAGATTTCACATTGACTGATAATTATCTAACATGTATAATTCATCTTCGGCATTATTTCAAACGCAGGAGTATATTATGGAAACAATCAACAACGCACCGGAATCGGTGTTGGAACCAAAAACCAAGTTAACCGGCAAGGTGCTAAAGACCACGCTCGCAGGCGCCTTGATCGATCTGGGACAGCCGGTGCCGGGTGTTGTCCACATTTCGCAGCTTAGCAAGGATGCGGTCAACAAGGTGGAAGACGTGGTGAAGGAAGGTCAGACGGTGGAGGTGTGGGTCCGCCGGGTCAAGAAAGACCGCATCGAACTAACCATGATCGAACCTCTGGCACTCGAATGGAAAGAGATCGAACCTGACATGGTCGTAAAGGGCAAAGTCGTGCGGCTTGAGTCGTACGGAGCATTTGTCGAGATCGGTGCCGAGCGCCCCGGCATGATCCACGTCAGCGAACTGGCGCACGGCTACGTCAAGACTCCGAGCGAGATCGTGAAGGAAGGCGACGAGGTCGAGGCCAAGGTGCTGGATGTCAACCGCAAAAAGAAACAGATCAAGTTGAGCATCAAAGCTTTGGAGCCGGAGATCGAAGAGTTCAAACCGGCGAAAAAGGAAAATCGAAGGGGCGGCAAGCCCGGGTCCAGGAAGGAAGCGGCGGAAGTCGTCCAGCCGGAAGAACCCAAGGAACCTGAATTGACTGGGATGCAGATCGCCTGGCAGGAAGCCTTGAATTGCTCTGGCGACGGCAAGGATTTCAAAATCAAGAAGAACAAGACCGCTGTGTCGCAGGAGCAGGAAGAAATCCTGAACCGCACACTGAAAAAACGCCTCCCCACCGGCGGATAGTTGAGTTCGATCTAAAAAGAGCGGGTCACAAGCCTGCTCTTTTTGATTCAGACAGAAACCTCACTCATATATCTTGAGTACGCTTCAGGTCTGACAAACAAAAGGATGAACACTGCCGAGAAGAAGCCACCCAGGTGTGCCCAATAGTTCACCCGATAATCGGCGCGTCCCATCAGGATCTCAATGGCGGGTATGATCTGAATGCCGAAAAAGTAAAGAACGACCCAAATTGCACGGATGCGAGGCCAGAGCGGGATAAAACTTATGAACACCAGCGTGCGGATCCGCCCGCCCGGGTACAGCAACAAATAAGCACCCATCAAGCCGAAGATCGCGCCACTGGCGCCAATGCCGGGAATCGGGGAGTCGGACAAGACGACGATGTAAAGAATGTTCGCCCAGGTGCCGGCAAAGAGATAAAACGCAAGAAACCGCCAGTGCCCGCAGGCATCCTCCACCCGCCTGCCGAAGACCCATAGCGGGAGCATATTCCCCAACAGGTGGAACAGGTCGCCATGCAGGAACATGGTGGTAATGTTCGATATTGTCCCGCCTCCCACCGTCTGGCGGATGAGTACGGGCGTCGTGCCGAATTTCATGTAAAAGTTCCAGTAACTGTCGACAATATACGGCTCGATATAATAAATGAAACAATTTGTCAGGATCAAAAGCAAGGTCATGACCGGGAAAAAGGAATAGCGGTTCTTTTCTGTGTCGTTCAACGGGAGCATTGTCTCATCTCAAAACAGACGCGGCGGGACTACGAAATCGGACAGACGGTTAAGCGAATCGATCAATATCAAAACAAATGGAAGGATCACGCAGAACCAGCCGACCGCCCCAAGAGTCAAACGGGCAAAGACCGTACCGTCACCGTTCTCCAAAAACAATCTCTTCCAGATCTTGTGCCGTGAACGGACTTCAGCCACTGCGATCAAATAACTTCCCAACACCACCCAGGGAAACGCGAACCACAAGTAACTTGTCGGGGCATTCAATGGATTCAACCCGACTTGAACCAGGGCAAGACTCAAGTACAACAAAGGCCAAACGAATGAAAGGCGAACAACCGAGGCGTGTGGCGATACAAATTTGATCTTTTCCGCCTGCATCTGCTCGATCTGAACGATCTTTCTGTAGATCTCATTAAAAGTGTCTGTGTCATTGGCTTTTGCCGCCTCCACCTTGTAGATCATCAAGGCTTCGTCGAATTTTCCCTCCTGCTCGAGGTATTTGGCCTCCTCCAACGGGTCTCTGTGAGCGGATTGCTTTGTGGCAATACCCCTCCCCGCCCGACCAGTGTTACCCTTTTTGCGATTCAGGCTCTCAAGATAATTACGCGCTTTTTCATTGGATGGGTTGATCGCAAGTACATTCTCACAGGCAATGATCTTGTCTTCCAGCGAGTCAACCAGACCCGCCAGCCACATCCAGGCAAGTTCGTTGTTAACGTCCTTATCGACTATGCGTAAGAAGGCATCACGCGCTTCAACTTTTTTCCCGCTGCGCGCCAATTCAATGGCCTGACGAAGAAGGTCAGAGGAACTCACCCCGTGTTCATCCAATCCCCTGGGTCTCTTGCAGCTCTTTGATGAACTTTTCCCTGTTTGCCGAACGAGCCGTCTTGCCGCTCGAGGTCTTGATGATCCATTTCGAGTCCACAAGTTTGACATAACGCAAAGCGATCGCCGAATTCTTTGTCACATGCAGTCTTATCGAGTCAGCAATTCTCTGTCGTTCCAGCGGGTCATCTGTATCAACCTCCGCAATGACCACCACATCTTCAGTTCCCTGTGCTTCATCATAGATGCCGAATACAACAGACCGTCCCGAGTGAATGCCAGGCACTTCGTACGTCAACGCCTCCAGGTCCTGCGGATATACATTTCTGCCGCCTACGATGATCATATCCTTTTTGCGTCCCGAAACGAAGACCTCGCCATTCGCAACGTAACCGTAATCGCCCGTCAGATACCAGCCGTCGAGGAAGGCTTTCCTCGTCAGGTCGTCGCGGTTGTAGTAACCCGTCAACATGCAGTCGCTCTGCAAAGCCACCTCGCCGATGATCCTGTCAGGGACGTCATTCCCCTTTTCGTCCAAAATTCTGATTTTCACATTCTCCAGCGGACGCCCGGACGACATCATCTTCATGGAGGGACGCCCATCGAGCGGACTCTTCGCTAGACGCTCGGACATGAACGCGTCCCGGTCGATCTCATCGACAACTGGTTCGCTCCCCAACCGGCTTTGAGTCACACCGAACACGTTCTCGGCCATCGCGTACGATGTTTGCAAGGCTTCCCACTTGAGCCCAAATTCCTTGAAACGCTCATAAAAGGCTTTATGACTTTCCCAGCGGACAGGTTCCGAGCAATTGATGACCGCCCGCAACGATGACAGATCCACGCCTTCGAGGTGCCGGTCACGGATCTTCTGTGCGCAGAAGTTAAAAGCGAAGTTGGGAAGCCAGGTCAGTGTGCCGCGATATTTCGAAACCGACTGCATCAACCTGTACGGCGCCCGCACCCAATCGAACGGAGACAGCAATATCAGCGGAATTCCCGAAAGGATGGGCATGATGAACCCGGCGATCAACCCCATATCATGGTAAAGCGGAAGCCAGGAGACGACAACATCCTCATCGCTCATTATCAGAGCACGGCCATACCCATCCAGTTGATTGAAAACCGCCTGATGCGAGAGCGCGACCCCTTTCTGCAAACCCGTCGTACCCGAGGAATGTTGCAACAGGACGATATCGTCCGATTTTCGCTGGAATCCCGCCAGGGAGCCAAAATCCAATTCGGTTTGCGGCTCGATCTTGTCGGTGAGGATCACCGAGCGGACCGAATCCCCCTCCCGAAGCGCTGAGCGGACCTCCTGCTCGAATTCGGGATAGGTCACGATCGCCGCGGGTTTTGTGACAGACATCAAGGAAGACAAATCTGCGCGATAACGCTCCGGGGAGAGTTTCTCCGTGAGGAACGGCATGATGGAGGGAATCGCGCCGTGCAGGATCGCCCCCCAGAAAGCGTACAGCAAGTCTTCGCCGTGCTGGAGGATAAGAACGATCACCTCACCCGGTTGGATTCCCTCGCGGGCATAGGTGCGGGCAAATGCCTGGGAACCGCGCAAAAGTTGATCGAGAGTGACGGGCAAATCGTCAGTGCGCCTGCGGCGCCAGAAAATTGCAGGGTGACAGCAACCCGCTCCGGGGTCTGCGAGTGAAGCGCTTTCAGTCGTTCAGGGAAGATCATTTCTGCGGGATTCGATCAAGGCGGCGAGTTGAGTCAAAGTGTCGAAGGTATCCGCATTGAGTTCGGTATCTTCGATGCGGACGCCGAAGTTATCCTCGGCGAACAGGGCGACATCCATCAGGCTGAACGAATTGATCAAGCCGCTGGAAATGAGCGGCTCGTCGGGGGAGATGACGCGGTCAGGCTGTTTCAGAATGTCGGTTGCGAGAAATTTTGAAAGTGGCGCAATGAGATCGGGCATGGTTCCTCGTTAATTTGCCGAACGGAGATAGGCGTCCATGAATGCATCCAGGTCGCCGTCGAGCACCGCTTGTGTGTTGCCGGTTTCATGATCTGTGCGATGGTCCTTGACCATTTGGTAGGGATGCAGGACGTACGAGCGGATCTGACTGCCCCACTCGGCTTTGGTATATTCTCCGCGCAGGACTGCACGTTCTTCTTCGCGTTCGGCTTGCTTCAGTTCAAGCAGACGTGCGCGCAAGATCTTCATGGCAAACTCGCGATTCTGTGACTGCGAGCGTTCGTTCTGACAGGTGACGACGATGCCCGTCGGGATGTGGGTCAGGCGGACTGCCGTCGCGTTCTTTTGCACATTCTGCCCGCCCGCACCGGAGGAGCGATAAACGTCCATTTTGATCTCGCTCGGGTCGATCTCGATCTCGGCATCTTCCATGGCAACCTGCGGCAGGACTTCGATCAGGGCAAACGAGGTATGCCGGCGGTGCGCGGCGTCGAACGGGGAAAGCCGCACCAGGCGATGAACACCTTTTTCGGAACGAAGATAACCGAAGGCATATTCGCCTTCGACGGCGATTGTCACGCTTTTGATGCCGGCCTCCTCGCCTTCGGTCAGGTCGAAGATCTCGGTCGAAAAGCCCCGTTCTTCCGCCCAGCGCAGATACATGCGTTCGAGCATCGCCGCCCAATCCTGCGAGTTGGTGCCGCCCGCCCCGGCATGGATCGCGAGGATCGCAGAGTCACGGTCGTACTTGCCCGAAAGCATGGCGGTGAAGGAACGCTTTTCAAGTTCCTCCTCGATGGATGCGATCTCGGTTTCCAATTCTGACCGCAAACTCTCGTCGTCCAGTTGGGCGAGTTCGAGGGCGTCGTGCAGGCGGCGCGAAAAGTTACGCCACGACTCCAATTCGGTCTTGGTGTTGTTATATTGCTTCATCACCTTTTGGGCTTCGGATGGATTTCCCCAAAAATCAGGCGCTTCTATTTCTTTTTCGAATTGTGAAAGCTGAACTTCTTTGCCAGCCAAGTCAAAGACGCACCAGTAATTGTTGAGTCAGGTCCTGTGCGGACGTCAAGCGGTTGACAAGGTCTTGCATGGGTTCTCCTCTATGGATTGCGATGGCTCGCCGTCGCAATGCAGGAGCATACCCATTCGGGCACACGAGCTCCTGCATTCCATATCTAATTTGCTAAAATCCCCTGCACAAAGGCGTCGGGGTCGAATAAGGTCAGGTCTTCAGGCTTTTCGCCGAGACCGGCAAACAGGATGGGCAGTCCCAGTTCGCGCTGGATGGCGAAAGCCATGCCGCCGCGCGCGGACGAATCCAATTTTGAGAGGATCACGCCGCTGGCACCGACCGTCTCTTTGAAGGCCTTGGCCTGTTGCATCGCATTTTGCCCGGTGGTTGCATCGAGCACCAGCCAGACCGCGTGCGGCGCGCCGGGAAGCGCCTTGCCGATCACGCGGTGGACTTTCTTCAATTCTTCCATCAAGTTGAAGCGGGTATGCAGGCGTCCTGCCGTGTCTACAAGGATCATGTCCACGCCGCGCGCAGTACCTGCCTGGACGGCGCTGAACGCCACCGCTCCGGGATCGGACTCGGGCGCGCCCGCGATCACATCCACCCCGAGCCTGTCGCCCCAGACTTGAAGCTGGTCCACCGCCGCGGCACGGAAGGTGTCCGCCGCGCCGAAGAGGAGCGATTTGCCCTCGTTGTGAAAGCGCTGTCCAAGTTTGGCAATGGTCGTGGTCTTGCCCGAGCCGTTGACGCCGACCATCATGATGACGGATGGCTTGTTCGTCCACGAGAAGGCTGGCGGCGACGGTCAACCGTGAGCGGAGTTCGGTTCGGAGCGCCTCCGAAAGTTCATCGGAGCGGGTCAGCCCCTCGGTCCGCACGACGCGTTGCAGGGAATCCAAAATCTCGGTCGTGGTCTCGATCCCCAAATCCGCCTGGACGAGGAGCGCTTCCAGTTCATCCCACGTATCCTGCGTGATTTCCGTGGCACCCAGAATGGATTTAAGCCGTCCGAATGCAGTTTTGCTCGTTTTGGCAAGCCCGCTTCGCCATTTGTTGAATAAATCAGCCATAACGGGCGGATTATATCATGGGGTATTGTGTTATACTTTTTGACCGTTCACAGGCAATCCTGCAAATTGCCAAAATTCAAGGAAATAAAGGTGTAACACAATGTCAAACGAACCCATCAACGTCACCGACGCCGCTTTTGAGAAGACCGTGCTCCAGTCGCCGATCCCCGTCATCGTGGATTTCTGGGCGCCGTGGTGCGGACCCTGCAAAATGGTGGCTCCGATCCTCGACAAACTCGCCAAGGAATATGAAGGCAAGGTTTTGATCGCCAAAGTCAATACAGATGACAACCCCGAGTGGATGATGAAATACGGCATCCAGGGCATCCCGACCATGTTATTCGTCTCCGGCGGAAAGATCGTCCACCGCCAGGTCGGCGCATTGCCCGAGCGCATGCTGCGTGACACGGTCTCACAATTCCTGGAGGTCGTCAGCCAGCCCTAGCCCCAAGGAGGGCACGATGAGAAGACTCCTCGTTTTCATCACTTTGCTTGCGGTCTTCGCAAGTTCCTGTTCATTTTTGCAAACGGGACTTAGCCCTGTGTCAGACGTCGACACACAGGCGACAATCGATTCGGTTGTCCGAACCTCTGCCGAAGAGACATTGGCGGCTCAACCCTCGCCGACAACTGTTCCGCCCACCGCAAACTGCGACACCGGTCCTGGCTGTCTCTTCACCCACAGCCCAGGCAACCACAACAGCAACCGAGGCAGTGCCCTCAGCGACTCCCCTGCCCTCCTCAACCTCCGCTCCCAACCTGACCACAACCCCGGTAACTGCCACCAGCGGACCGGGCGACAACCCAACCGCCACGAAAGCCGCACCGGGCAGTCTCACCGTGACGCCGACACCGGGCGTCCTCCTATATGGAACCCTGCCCCCGGCTGTGCCTTTCGCCAAGGTCACCATAATAAATAGATCCAGGACGCAGGTGTACATTTCGCTGCAAAACTACCCAACGGACAGACCAGCCGCATTTCTGGAATACCCGGTAAAAAATCAGGTCAAGGTCAATGCACCGCTGGGTTATTACGTCTATGTTGTCTGGGTTGGCGGCAGAAAGATCGTCGGTGAGTTCACCCTCCACAAGACCGATGACCTCACGATCACGATATTCAGAGACAAAGTCGAAGTCAATTAGAAAGAAGTTCAAATCCCGATGAAAAAACTCACATGGGCTGGTATGGCCATACTGAGCCTGTTGCTCAGCGCATGCGCAGGGGCGCCCGCCCAGCCAGCCATGGAAGCGCAGGATAGACAATCCACGGCTGTCGTCGCCGCTTTTACCATTGTCGCCGAGACCAAGGCGGCAATACCCACCAACACAGCCGTCCCGCCGACGGAGACCCCGCTCCCGCCCAGCGATCATCACCCGTCCCGTCGCCGACATTTGTCGCCACGCTTGCATCCCAGCCTGCGGCATCGGGACCGACAGCCGACCCTTGCAACAAGCCTCTCACAGCCTGGCAGGGACCGTCGGCAAGCCTCAATATCGTATATGATTACAGCCCGCAGGGGAAGGACGACAAGGTTGTCGTCTCATTGTGGGTCATGACCGACGCTGGTGAGTGCGGTTTCCTCTCCGATCTTTCCTACGGTCCTGCCGGTCAATACACCGCCAGAGCCTATGTGGACGGAAAGAAGGACTTCAAGGTCTTTGGCGGTTTCCGCATCACAGAAGCGGGCTGGGATATTGTCATCCGAAATGATAAAATCATCGCCCTCGGCGGTTGTTACCCAAATTGCTAATGAAATTCAGGAGAAAACTATCAAAATGAAACGAATAATTCTAGTCTCAGTCATCACGGCCATCGCGATGGTCATAAGCGCATGCGGCGGAGGGGCGCCCGCTGAACCAACCGTAAGCCCGCAGGATATCCAGTCCACGGCGGTTGCCGCGGCGTTTACCATTGTTGCCGAAACCCAGGCGGCAATTCCCACCAACACACCTGTTCCGCCCACCAACACGCCCGTTCCTACTCCCATCCCTACCGACACCCCTGTCCCATCGCCCACACTGGAAGCGTTGGCTGTTGTTCCCACCTTCACAGCGGTTCCAGCGAGTTCGGGCGGTGACCCGTGCAACAAGGCGCTTGGCAGCTCTGTGACAGGGTCCCCCACAAGAATCAGGCTGTCCAATGAAACGAAAGGCAGCCTGGTCATCTCGCTATATCTGAATCTGACCCCTTTTGGAGAATGTGGATACCGGGGATATAACCTTGAAAAGGGCGGCTCGTTGGTCATCACTGACCTGGTCACGGGATGCTACAACGTCAGTGTTTTCGTGACAGAGCCCAACAAGAACTCCAAATCCTTTGGATATGGATGTATCAACAATTCGGACATGTGGGAATTCAAGATCTATGCAGAAAACACCACCCTGGCAAGTCCGTAACAGAACTTAAGAGAATCAAAAAGCCGGCTGTACAGCCGACTTTTTGATTCTAATGCGGGAGTATTTGCGAAAGGAACAGTTTCGTGCGATCCTCCCTTGGATTCTTGAAAATCTCCTTGGGTGTGCCGCTCAAATTGTGCAAATAGCTGTAAAACGGGCATTCGTCAATGTAGCCAGATCATCCGGGGACAGGCGGATATTCAGTCCCCGTTGCCCGCCAGAGACGTGGATCTGCGAAAAGTTCCTGGCCGAAGAATCGATCACCACCTGGAATCCCTTGTTGATCAACGCCAGCGGCGAAATGCCACCCGCCTGCAAGCCGGTCAACTGCTCGGCTTCGCGCTCGGTCGGCAAATGGACCTTCTTTTCGCCCACTGCCGAAGCCAGCAATTTCAAATCCACGTTGGACGGACCCGGTACAACGACCAGCAACGGCTTCCTGGGCTTGTCACGGGTGACGACGATCGTCTTGAAAACAGAGACAGGCTCAACGTCAAGAAGAAGCGCCACTTCCAGCGCGCTCAATTTCTCCGGCGGCGTTTCAAAGGCTGTATACGAAACCTTACGAGCGTCCAAAAAACGGGTGACGTTATTCACAGGGGGCATATTCACATCCGTGCTATACTAAATTTACTAAATTTTACCGCTTTGGAGGCAGTTATGATCACACCGGAAATGCTGGCAGAGTTCGATCTTTTCAAGGAGGTTTCCAGGGATACCTTGAAGGAGGTCGCCGCCATCTGCGAATTGATCAAAGTGAAGAAGGATGACCTTGTCTTTCGTGAAGGGGAAAGGGCGGATAAACTGCACCTGCTCGTCAGCGGAAGCATTGCCCTGCGCGTCAACCTTACCTCGCGGCCTGATTCTGTCACCGTTTCCTTTGTCAACCGCCCGCACCAAACGCTGGGCTGGTCGGGTGTTGTGACCCCGAATCATTACACCGCCTCCGCTTTCTGTGAAGAGGATTCCGAACTGGTCGCCATCCCCTCGGAAAAGTTCATGCAGATCCTCGATGAACATCCCGTAGACGGGTACAAGATCATGCTCCGCATCACCACGATCATATCCGACCGCCTGCGCAACAGCCGACAGGCTCTTCTGAAAACACTCTAACCGAATCGTTCCATTACAAAACCATTTCCGAATCAGCCTTCCCTGAAAAGAGGGGCTGATTTGTTTTATATCGGCGTAGTACAATATTCCCCAATGAAAGATTCAAACAAGGTCATTCCGCCTGAAAAATTGATCGAACAACTCCCCGAGCATTACACGCTGGCAGACCGGGAGTTGGTCCAACGCGCCTATCGGATCGCAGAGGAGGCGCATCGCGGGCAGACACGCCACTCAGGGGAACCCTATATCAATCACTGCATTGCAGTGGCGGTCATCCTGGCAGAGTTACGCGTGCCGCCGGAAGTGGTCATCGCCGGGCTCCTGCACGACACCGTGGAAGACACCTCCGTCACACTGGAGGACATCCGCCGGGATTTTGGGGATACGGTAGCCAACCTTGTGAACGGCGTGACCAAACTTACCAAACTGCCGCGCGTCTCACGCGGCGACCAGCATGCGGGCAACGACAAGGATGGCGACAACGGCTCGGACACACTGGATGAGCCTGAACCCACCAAACACCGCAAACAAGACCTCAAATCCGAGACCCTGCGCAAGACCTTCCTTGCCATGGGCGATGATGTACGTGTGGTCTTGATCAAACTGGCGGACCGTCTGCATAACATGCGCACACTCCATCACGCCCCTGAAGAGAAACGAAAGCGGATCGCCAAAGAGACCATGGATATCTTTGCTCCGCTCGCCAACCGCCTCGGCATCTGGCAGATCAAATGGGAGTTGGAAGACCTCGGTTTCCGCTACGTCAACCCGGAAAAATACAAGGAGATCGCAAACCAACTCAACGAAAAACGCCCCGACCGTGAGGCAAAGATCGAGATCATCAAGGAAAATCTGGTCAAACTCCTCGCCAAACATAACATCCACTCCGAGATCAGCGGGAGACCCAAACACATCTATTCCATTTATAAAAAAATGACACAAAAGGGGAAACCGTTCGACCTTGTGCGCGATTTGCGCGCAGTCCGCCTCATTGTCCCGGACATCCCATCCTGCTACGCTGCCCTGGGCGTGATCCACACTCATTGGCGCCCGATCCCCGGCGAGTTCGACGATTACATTGCCGCCCCCAAGGATAATTTCTACCAATCCCTGCACACCGCCGTGATCTACGACGACAAGCGCCCGCTCGAGGTGCAGATCCGCACGCCGGATATGCACATGAATGCGGAATACGGAATTGCATCCCATTGGCGCTACAAGGAGGGCGGCGCGCGCGCTTCAGACAAGGTCTACGAAGACCGCATCAACTGGCTCCGCAGTATGATGGAATGGCGCTCGGAGGTCAACGACGCGCATGAGTTCGTCGAGGGCATGAAAACGGACGTCTTCCAGGACCGCGTCTACATCTTCACCCCGCGCGGCGACATCATCGACCTCTCAGCCGGCTCGACGCCGATCGACTTTGCCTACCACGTCCACACGGACATCGGTCACCGCTGCCGCGGCGCGCGCGTGAACGGAAAACTCGTCCCGTTGTATCAGGAATTGAAAACCGGCGACCAGGTCGAGATCCTGACGGCGAAGCGGGGCGGACCGAGCCGGGACTGGTTAAATCCCAACCTGGGGCTCGTCAAAACCCAGCGCGCCCGCTCCAAGATCAAAACCTGGTTCAAGAAGCAGGAGGTCGAGCAGAATCTTGCACAGGGACGCGCCTCTCTGGAACATGAACTTCAAAGACTTGGTATCACTGAGATGAACTTCGAAAGCATGGCGCGTGAATTGGGATTCAAAACACCCGACGAGTTGTTCATTGAGTTGGGTTGTGGCGACCTGTCCATCAGCCGCGTGATCCGCCGCTTCGCAGAAACAGAGGAGAGTTCGGATGTACTCGTGCCAGGGACACAGGCCAGGGAAAGCACGAGCACCGATTCGATCGAAGTCGTCGGCTTGAAAGGCTTGCTTTCACAAATGGCAAAATGTTGCACACCCATGCCGGGCGACCAGATCGTCGGTTACATCACGCGCGGACGCGGCGCCACCATCCATCGCCAGGATTGCCCAAATATCCTGAGCCTCAAGGACAGGGAACGCCTGCTGCAAGTGGATTGGGGCAAGCTGGAACGTACATACCCCATACCGATCAAGGTTAAAGCCTACGACCGCCAGGGCTTGATGGGAGATATCTCCACCCTGCTCGATGGCGAGGGCGTGAACATCGCGGATGTCTCCGTCAACTTCAATCGAACGCTTGCCGACCTCAGCCTGACCGTCGAAGTGAAAAATCTCGACCAACTCAGCCGCATCCTTACACGCATTGAAAACCTCCCCAACGTTCTGGAGGCGCACCGAATCAAACCCGGGTAATCAGTGCGCCGCCGCAGACGTAAGAGAGGGTATAATGTCGCCGCCTGGAGGCATCGATGTCGCTGCTGAGCGTTGACCAAGCCCGCGAACGCATCCTTTCCCAACTCGACCCCGTCGGTACCGAAACCATTCCGCTCACTGCCTGTGTGAACCGCGTTCTTGGAGAGGAGATTGTCGCGGCGGATGATCTGCCCCTCTTTGACAACTCCTCCATGGACGGGTTCGCCATCCGAGCCTCCGACACCTCGAACGCCGCGCCCGCCACCCGCGTGACCCTGCGCGTGGTCGCCGACATCCCGGCCGGTTCCACCCCGACGGTCTCCCTCGCGCCCGGTCAAGCCGCCCGCATCATGACCGGCGCTCACATGCCTGAAGGCGCGGACGCGGTCATCCCCGTTGAAGACACAGACTTCCACGACCGCTCATCCGGCACCCCCGCCCCCGAAACCATTTCCATCGAAAAAATCGTCAAAGGCGGAGACAACGTCCGTCCGCGCGGCATGGACGTGCGCGCCGGGGATGCGGTGCTCAAAAAGGGAAACACCCTCAAGCCGCAGGATGTCGGCTTGCTGGCGATGCTCGGCTTCCCGGAAGTGGAAGTGTACAAAAGACCGCTGGTGGCCCTGCTCTCCTCGGGCGATGAACTGCTCGAGGCAGGCGCACCGCTCGAATCGGGCAAGATCCGCGACTCGAACTCGTACATGCTTGCGTCGCTGGTCGAAAGCACGGGCGCGGAAGTCCTGCGGCTTGGCATCGCAAAGGACAACCGCGAATCGGTACAGGGACTCATCGAGCAGGCTGTGTTGCTTAACGCCGATCTGATCCTCTCCTCCGCGGGCGTGAGCGTCGGTGCGTTCGATTTCGTCAAGGAAGTCGTTGAGGCGAACGGCAGTTTGAACTTCTGGCGCGTGAACATGCGCCCAGGCAAGCCGCTCGCTTTTGGCGAATACCGGGGCATTCCTTTCATCGGTCTGCCGGGCAACCCGGTTTCGGCGTTCGTCGGGTTCGAGGTCTTCGTACGCGATGCCATCGGGAGGTTGAAAGGCCTCTCGGACGGAGGCAGGCGAAGGGTCCGCGTGAGAAGCGAGGAGGAGATCCAATCCGATGGACGCGAGAGTTACCTGCGCGCCGTTGTCCGTGAAGAGAACGGTCAGATCGTCGCAAAATTGACCGGGCACCAGGGCTCGGGGAACCTCCTGTCGCTGGTACAGGCGAACGCTTTACTTATTATCCCCGCTGGTGTAAAATGCGTGCCTGCTGACCAGGAAGTGGACGCCTGGCTTTTATAAGGAAATCATGGAAAAACGCCTTACACAGATCACCATCGCACTCTCCGTACTCGGTCTCCTCGTCTCGATCTACATGACCATCTATAAAGTCACCGCCAACGACAATATGTGCCTTGGTTCCGGTGATTGCAGCGTAGTGAACGCCAGCCGCTATTCGGAAGTGTACGGCATCCCGGTGGCGCTGATCGGTGTCCTTGGGTATGCCGCCATCCTTGGCATCCACTGGCTGGAGCGACGGAACGAGTTCTTCGAAGCGAACGGGAGCATGATGCTTTTCGGCATTTCACTGCTCGGTTTCTTCTTCACGCTCTGGTTGATCTATGTGGAGATCGCCCTCATCAAGGCACTCTGCCCGTTCTGTCTGGTTTCGCAGGTCATTATGACCATCATTTTTATCATTTCGGTCATTCGAGTGGTTCGACAACCCTAATTCCATCAGGAGGAATGAATGCCCCGCATTAAGTGTCATTACGCCGATTGTGTATTTTTGGACGAAGGTTATTGCAGTGCCGCGGCAGTGGAAATCGACCCGGACGCCGGGTGCAGCACCTATTCACCTTCAGAAGAGGCTGCTGTGGAATGGGAGGAAGAGGAGGAATTGGAGTGGGATGAGGACGAAGAGGAAGAAGAGGATGATCTTTGGGAAGAGGACGAAGACGAGTTCTAGCGCTTCGTTCCGCCCCGACGCCTGATCTGCTCACGATCAACCAGGGACACAGCTCACGCTGTGTCCCTTTTCATTTACTGAACTGGTACAACAACACTCCCGCCGCCACAGACAGGTTCAACGAACTGACACGTCCCTGCATGGGCAATGAGACGGTGACATCGCAGGCATCCATCTGCTCACGCGACAATCCTTTTTGTTCGTTGCCCAAAACCAGCACCCAGGGAGTTTGAGAGACAAGTGTGTGATATTCCACATCGCCATGCGCCGATGTGCCGATCAATTGGAAATTCTGTCCGCGCGCCCATTGGATGAAGTCTCCAAAAGTTGTCTGCACGACCGGTTTCCAGAACAACGTCCCCATGCTGGAGCGGACAACGGAGGGATGGTACAGTTCCACGCCGCCATCGAGCAGGAATAACGCGCCCGCACCGACCGCGTCCATTGTGCGGAGGATGGTCCCGACATTGCCGGGGTCCTGCGGAGCGACGAGCGCAACCGCGCATTTCAGCTGCCCAAGTTCGTCCAAACGGGTTTGCTTTTGGCGGACGATGGCAAGGATGCCCTGCGGATTTTCCTTGTCAGCCAGGGATTCCATCACTTGCGGTGTGACAGGCTGAGGCGTGAAATCGAGGCGGGTGATCAGGTCGTGGGCGAAACCGCTTGTCAGCAAGTCAGGTGAATACAGCACGGACTCCACTTCCCACCCCGCTTCTATCGCCTCCCCCACATGATGGATGCCCTCCACAAGGAATAGTCCACTTTCGCGCCGCGCCTTCTTCTGGCGCAGGGCGCGCGCCTGTTTGACGAGAGAGTTGCTCAAACTGGCAATGAGAGGTTTCTTCATATCCCCATTTTACACAAGAACTCGGAGGTTTCAGGGAACTCCGAGTTCTGATCTTCACTCACCAGCAACGACGGTCAACTTGCCGTTCATGCCCGCTTCGAGGTGACCCTCGATGCCGCAGGTCACGGAATATTCGCCGGGTTCGGTCGGCGCGGTGAAAGTTACCGTTGATGATTGCCCGGGCCCCACCTCCACCTCCCAAAAGATGTTCTCTTCATCTTCGTCGCCGAATTTCTCGCCGGCGTCTGTACCAAATTTAAAGATGACGAACTCATGAAGTACCGCGCCATTGTTTGTGGCATTGACCGTTATCTCCTGTCCGGCAGGAACGGTGAACTCCTTTGGCTCGAACATGAAGTCAGTCATCGTGATATTGATGGTTGTAGTGGGACCGCCAGCGCCGCACGCCGAGAGAAATAGAGTCAACCCCAATAATACAAACAGAATTTTATTCATTGGCACGCTCCGTGAGAAACAGGTTTACAGTTCTTAACACAGCCATAACAGAATGGATGCTGTTTTTTTAAAATTTACAAAATCTGATATCAAAATCCAATTTTGTGTGCCGACAATCCGCCAATTTAAAGTAAACTTGATGAAATATACTCGGTGTTATTAGGAGTTTCGATGGCCACTCTTTCACAAATCAATATCAACCGTTATTGGACCTACGCCCTGTGGCTTGCCCTCTTCACCATTTTCTACAACCTTGCAGAGGGACTAATCTCTATCTTCTTCGGAATTTCCGATGAAGCACTGACCCTCTTCGGCTTTGGCGTAGACTCGTTCATCGAGGTCATGTCGGGGATTGGGATTCTCGCCATGGTGATACGCATCCGCCAGAACCCGGACGCACCCCGCTCACAATTCGAACGGACTGCGCTCCGCGTCACAGGGACGGCCTTTTACCTGCTGGTCGTCGGGCTTGCCATAACGGCCGTTTACAATACTGTTGTGGGGCACAAACCCGAAACGACTCTGCCCGGTCTCGTCATCTCGATAATTTCGATAGCCATGATGTGGGCGCTTGTGGCTGGCAAGCGCAAGGTGGGACGCGCGCTCAATTCCCAGCCAATCCTCTCCGACGCGAATTGCACGATGGTTTGTATATACATGTCGGTGGTGCTGCTCATTTCCAGCCTTGTCTACGAACTGACAGGGTTTGGCTTCGTGGATTCCATCGGCGCGCTCGGGCTGATCTGGTTTTCGTACAACGAAGGGAAAGAAGCCTTCGAAAAAGCCGCAGGAATGGAATGTGACTGCGAGGATGATTGAGAAACGTAAGGCAATTCCGTATAGCGGGCAGCGGTGCTATAATCCAGATTGAAGATGATCATTGCCGCCTGACAACTTATATTTTAGAAATTTAGGTGGTACTCGCAATCCTCAGTGGGCGGCTTTCAGCAGGTGAACAAATGCCAACCACAGCGCAAAAGTTGCCATGGGGCGCACATCATATTGTGCAGGAACCAACAAGGTTTTCTTTTTCGAGGGGTATCGAATCCTGGGAAACCGTGCCCGATGCATATAAAAGTTTCTTCGAACCCCTGATCGTTGATGGGCACAAATTTCCGTATACGGTACTTACGCCGGCACATCGTGGATACAAACACCGGGCAAACGAAAAACTTGTATGCATCCTTGATTCCGGGATCCACATTCTGGAAAGAAATGGAAACAACTTTGCCGGGGTTTGCCATCCCGTCCCGGAGATCAGTTATGTGGAAGTCAGGGCGATCCTTTTAAACTCCAGCATAAAAATAACAGGCACTACAAAGAGCGGTACTCCCAAAACGTCGATTATCCAATTCAATTCGGTCACCGATTATCTGTTCACTCCGATATTGAGAAGGATTCGGGGCTTCGAGACCGATCCCGACTTGAAAGCTCTGAGAACAGAAATGGACAAGTTTGACGAGTGGGCGAAGCCGAGCTTTAAGTTCATGAATTACGCGAGGAGCAGCCTGATGGGAAGCGAGAAAGTGTTTCATTCCATCTTGCAATCCGAAATCCGCACAAATGGATTTAAGATATTTGGAAGAACTTATTACAAGACCATCTCCCCTGCTCACGCGAGCATCCTGACAGATCGGGAATTGATCATGATTCGGGAAGAGGTAAAGTATGGCGGGTAAGATCGATACGGCGGCATTTGGGATTATATCCCGCTGAATAAAATCACTGATCTGACACTTCGCAATGTGGACGGCAACCTGCTGTCCTTATCGATTCAATTACCCAATGAAGCTCATCTTGAATTCCTGTATCAAGCTTCTGCAAAAGAGGAACTCAACGAATTAATTACCCAATTCAAGGAGCGGAC
Organism: uncultured Chloroflexia bacterium; assembly: GCA_963718215.1. Taxonomy (GTDB): domain Bacteria; phylum Chloroflexota; class Anaerolineae; order Anaerolineales; family Villigracilaceae; genus Defluviilinea. The sequence goes on along the minus strand of CAVQYK010000029.1, from coordinate 10,443 downwards.
TGCGTTAACATCACAAGGATCGGCAGATGTATTTCGACATAATAAAAACCGGTGATATAATCTGCCCGTCCGCGATTACGAAGCACCGCAAAGCGGTGACAGGAGCATGAAATGACAGACAACCTGTAGACCATACGATTTTTCAGGGCACTAAACCCATGTGGCTACTTGTTTGATTCCAGCCGAGGGCTTGCCCTCGGTTTTTGTTTTAAGTCCCCATCAGGGGATAATATACAGGTCAACCTTATGCTTACTACACACCACATTCATAAAACCTATGGCATCCAGCCCATCCTGCACGACATTTCCTTCAGCGTCAGCAACCACGAGCGCATTGGGCTCATCGGTCCCAACGGCTGCGGCAAGACCACCCTCATGCGCATCCTGGCTGGCATTGAACAGCCCGATTCGGGGACTATCGCTTCGACGCGCCCGAATCTACGCATTGGCTACCTCGCCCAAGGGATGGGCTTCGACCCCGAACAGACGCTTCAGGCCACGCTCAAGCTTAATTCTGTTTCCCAGGCTGAACTCGAAACTGAGATCGCATCCCTCGCCCACGCCCTATCCGCCAACCCGGACAACTCGACCCTCCAAGCCAAATACGACTCTGTCATTACGAGCCTCTCCACCTCCCAATCCCAACTTTCCACTGTGCTTGGTCCGCTCGGCCTTGCAGCCATTCCCCTTGATACTCCTGTCAAGCACCTCAGCGGCGGACAAAAGACCCGTCTCATGCTGGCGCGTGTCCTGTTGGAAGACCCACACCTGCTCCTACTCGATGAACCAACAAACCATCTTGACATTGAAATGCTCGAATGGCTGGAAGACTGGTTGGAGCGTTTCCAGGGCGCGGCGCTGATCGTTTCCCACGACCGTGCTTTTCTCGATAATACCGTCACATCCGTTCTGGAGATCGACCCAACCACACATGGAGTCAGGTCCTACCCGGGCAACTATGGAGATTACCTCGAACAGAAACTCACTGAGCGAGAAAAACAGTCACAAGCCTGGCAGGACCAACAGGACGAGATCGCACAACTACGTTCCGCGGCAGCGCATATCCGCGGATTGACCAAGATGAAAAAAGGCGGCAAAGCGGATGGCGGCGATAAATTTGCCAAAGGCTTCTTCGGCAACCGAGCCACCAAAAATGTGGCGGGACGCGCCAAACACATCGAAGCGCGTATCGAAAAACTGCTCACGGAAGACCGTATCGAAAGGCCAAAACAGAACTGGCAAATGAAATTGGACTTCGGCGCGCCGGCGCATCAAAGCAAGGACGTACTGGTCACCGAATCACTCTCTATTGGCTACACGCCAGAGAATCCGCTTCTGGAAGATTTGAATCTCCATATCCGCGCAAGTCAACGCATTGGTATGACAGGCGCAAACGGAACAGGCAAGACGACTCTCATCCGCACCATTGCAGGGAAGCTGCGTCCACTGGCTGGCAGCTTCAAGCTGGGAAAGACCGTTAAACTCGGCTATATGGCGCAGGAGCAGGAACTGCTAAATCCAAATCTCAACGCGCTGCAAACCGTCCAAAGTGTCGCATCTTTCAATGAGACCGAAGCACGCAACTTCCTGCATTACTTCCTCTTCAAAGGTGATGACGCGTTGCGTCCAACATCCGGATTGTCTTTCGGCGAACGCGCCCGCCTGCAGCTGGGAACTCTCGTCGCGCAGGGATGCACTTTTCTCTTGCTCGACGAACCCATCAACCATCTGGACATCCCTTCGCGGGCACGCTTTGAGGAAGCGCTGGCCAATTTCAAAGGGACGATCCTTGCCGTCGTCCACGACCGATATTTCCTCGAGCGCTTTGCATCCGATGTGTGGAATGTGAGAGATGGAAAGATCGAAATACCATAGGGGCAGGTCTCGGACTTGCCCCACAAGAAAACCAGAATGAACCCATCCCCCACTTCCCACCCTGATGTCAATGAGATTATTGGCCGCCTGCTTGACTATGCAAAAGAGATCCTGAAGGAGCAATTCGTCGGCATGTACCTCTTCGGCTCGCTCGCCAACGGCGATTTTGACAAAAACAGTGACATTGATATCCTTACCGTCACCGAAGATGAAATTTCGGAGGACATATTCTCAGCATTGTCTGCAATGCACGAGAAAATCTCGATGATCAATTCCCCCTGGGCATTCCAACTTGAAGTGTCGTACATTCCCAAAGGCGCGCTCCGGCATTACGACCCCGCCAACAACAAACATCCGCACCTTGACCGGGACAAGGGCGAAAAGCTTAAAATCATGCAACACGACCGAGACTGGGTCATTCAGCGCCACATCCTGCGCGAACGCGGGATCATCGTCGAGGGACCCGATCCGAAGGTCCTGATCGACCCCGTTTCTTCAGGAGACCTCAAACAGGCGGTTGTGGATATTTTGAACAGTTGGATCAAAGGCTTCCTTGACGATCCTCGTATCCTGGAGAATCGCGGCTATCAATCCTACACAGTATTGACCCTGTGCCGAATTCTGCACACATATGCATACGGGACCATCGTGTCGAAACCCGCCGCTGCAGAATGGGCAAAACGGACACTCGAACCCGAGTGGTCGCCCCTGATCGAACACGCCTGGATGGGTCGACAGAATCCGGGCATGAAATCCGACCCTGAAAACTTGAAGCGGACGCTCGATTTTATACGTTACACCCTGGAGAAAACATCTGTATGATCACCTATCGCGAATATAGGGATGAAGATTGGAAAGCCATCTGCCAAATCCATGACCGCGCACGGCCTGACGAACTGGTTGGCTCCTGCGACCCGCGCGGATTTATTCCCATCGAACAGGACAAGGAAGCGGAGGACCTGAAGGCATGCCGAAAATTCGTTGCCTGCGATGGCGAGACCGTGGTGGGCTTTGTTGGGGTGGATGGCAAGTACCTCGCCTGGTTGTACGTGGACCCGGATCATTACGGCAAAGGGATCGGCCGCGAACTGCTCCGAATCGGACTCCGTGAGATCGGCGAAGACGCGTGGACGATCGTACTTGATGGAAACCACAAGGCGATCAAACTCTACGAAAGCGAAGGTTTCCAGGAGACAAGGCGTTTTCCTGGTGAAAACAACGGGTATCCGTGCACCTGCCTAAGACTGGAGAGAAAATAGAAGACGGTAGTGTGCCTGCTTTATAATTACCCCATGAAATTCCAACGCGGACTGGCTCTGCTATTCGCCTTATTTCTCTTCGCCTGCCAGCCAGCCACTCCCCCTACCGTCACGATCATTGACGGAGACCAGGTCATTACGCTCCAAACAGAGGAGCGCGTCGTTTCGGCATTATTAATGCAAGCTGGAATAACACTCAATCCAAGCGATACTGTTTTTGCAAACGGATCTCCCGCTGCCATCGATCAAATAGTCGAAAATGACCCGATCATCCTCCAGGTCCGCCGTGCGGTGACTGTGACGATCATCACGCCTGAGGGACAGCGGCAGGTTCAATCATCCGCGTTCACAGTGGGAGAAGTCTTACAGGTGGCCGGAATCAGGCTTCGCGCAGGTGACAATGTTGAACCGCCAATAAATACGTCAATAACAAACAAATTGATCATTAACTATCTTCCTTCCCGCGCACTGACCATCAACGCAGACGGAAAGGTCGTAGAGACCCAATCGTCCGCGCGGACAGTTGGCGAGGCGTTGGCTGAGGCGGGGATTCCGCTCCTTGGGCTCGATTACAGCCTCCCGTCGGAGGATGAAGCGCTGCCGTCCGATGGGCAGGTCAAGGTGGTGCGAGTCAGCGAATCCATAGTGCTGGCGCAGAAGCCAATCCCTTTTGAAAGCGAATTGGTCGCTTCGGCAGACGTTCCGCTCGATCAAACGCAGATCCTATCGCCCGGCGAGAACGGACTCAGTGTGCAGCGCGTTCGGGTCCGATACGAGGACGGAGTGGAGGTCTCACGCGTCACGGAAGAGGAAACGCTTGTGCGCCCTCCCAAGACACGCACGCTTGCATACGGCACAAAGGTGGAGATCTTGACCACAGTGGTGGACGGGGTGACCATCGAATACTGGCGCGCAGTGCAGATGTACGCCACATCCTATTCGCCGTGCAGGCTTGGCACGAGCACTTGCGGCTCCACAACCGCAAGCGGCAAGCAATTGGAGAAAGGCGTCGTGGCGCTCCGTACAGACCTTTACCGAAGCCTTAGAGGGACAGCCGTTGTACATTCCAGGTTATGGCTTTGCCACCGTTGAGGATGCCTGCGGCGGCTGTGTCGGAAGGCCCTGGATAGACCTCGGTTACAGCGACGGCAACTACCAGGCATGGTACTGGTGGGTCACGGTGTACTTCCTCACACCTGTGCCGCAAAACATCGTTTTTGTTCTGGAATAGCATGAACATGGCAAAACTCGAAAAGTTCGTCACCGCCCTGCTCGACCCTCATGCTTGTCATCATGACAGTGTTTCTTTTGTGGGTCTACCAGAAGGTCTGGAGACAGCCTCTCGGACCGTCCCTCGACAATTCGCTCGCGACACCGCTCCCACTCCCCGCGACCTGGACTCCAGACCCGGCTCTCTCCACGCCTGGAGCTGCTTCTGTCCCGTACGCCTTATCCACACCGGAAAACGTGACCAGGACCATCGGCAATTGTGGAGCCGCTTCGCCAATGTACATCCTCGTCATCGGGAGCGACGCGCGCGGGGAGAATTACCTCTACGGTCTTGCGGATGTCATCCGCCTCGTACGCGTGGACTTTGTCAACCCGAAGGTCACCGTCCTCGAGTTCCCGCGTGACCTGTGGGTGGAAATCCCCGATATTGCGGACAACCTGAACGGACAGGATCACGAAAAACTGAACCAGGCTTATCTGTATGGCAACCCCGGCTTCGGCTACTCAAATGACCCGGCGGGAGGTCCCGGCCTGCTTGCGCGCACGCTGATGCTCAATTTCGGCACACAAATCGACCATTATGCCGCGGTCAACATGCGGACGTTCGAAAAGATCGTAAATGCCGTTGGCGGCATCGACATTACGCTCCCTGAAACCGTGGATGGCCGCACCGCAGACGACACAAGCCAGCGCCTGCTTTTTCCCAGCGGAGATCATCACCTCAACGGGATACAAGCCCTGACGCTTGCCCGCATCCGCATTGAAGGGGGATTTTCCCGTGCCGACAACCAGAACCGCGTGCTGTGCGCCCTGCGGGATAAACTCACCAACCCGGAGGTTGTGACCAACATCCCCGCCTTGATCCAGTCCTTCAAGGGCGCAGTGCAGACATCCCTCAGCCCCGAACAGCTCAGCCAGCTTGCCTGCATAAGCACACAAGTCGAACCGCAGAACATCCTCCTTGCCGGTTTTCCGCAGGAACTCTTCGAACAGGACCGCGTATATGACCCTGTCTTCAAGAAGAGCGTCTTTGCATGGAAAGTGGATCACGAGATCCTTCGTGACTACGTCCAACAGTTCAACATTGGCGACTGGCCGCATGCCGCCATCGCAAACCCAGGTACACAGGAAGGAGAATCAACATTTTGCAAATGAACGAGATCCCGCCGCTGAACACATCCGCCCTGCTCAAGCAATATGGCCTGCGTGCCGACAAAAAACTGGGGCAAAACTTCCTGCAGGATCCCCTGGTTCTTGGATCCATCGCTTCTGCTGCAGAGATTCAGCCGACGGACACCGTCCTCGAAATCGGCCCCGGCCTGGGGAGCCTTACCCGCTATCTTGCTGTATCCGCCCGCCAGGTGGTTGCGGTCGAACTGGACCTTGACCTGATCCCGCCGCTGCAGATGGTCACCAAGCCCTATGACAACATCCACATCGTCCATGGCGACATTTTGAAAATTTCCCCGAAGGAATTGATCCAGGCGCCGGGTTATCTGGTCGTTGCCAATATTCCCTACTACATTACATCCGCGATCATCCGTCACCTGCTGGAGAATGAACCCAAACCGCGCCGCATCGTGCTCACCATACAAAAGGAGGTCGCAGACCGCATCTGCGCCAAACCGGGTGACATGAGCCTGCTGGCATTGAGTGTACAAATCTACGGGGAACCGCGCATCGCAAAACGCATCCCCGCGAACGCATTTTTCCCCGCCCCCAAGGTGGATTCCGCCGTCCTGTGCGTGGATATTTATGCAGCGCCCAAAATTCCACCCGAGTTACTTGACACTTTCTTCAAACTGATCAAGGCAGGTTTCAGCCAAAAGCGCAAGACACTCCGCAATTCACTTTCAGCGGGACTGCATCTAGCCGCTCCGGAAGTCGAATCCTTGCTCGTAAACGCAGGCATCGATCCAATGCGCCGCGCCGAAACACTGAGCATTGAAGAGTGGCAGATGTTGTGCAAACTTCATAAATAAAACTGCTCCCCTGCTTATTGTCGGGGAGCAGTTTTCAACTCCTGATCTGGTGCGGACGGCTCCTGCTTCGCAGGTCACGATAATGCCACCACACGTCCCATACACGCACAGCCGCCTCCAGTTGAATCTTCAGTGACATCTTCGATTTTCCCCAACGCCGGTCCGAAAAATGGATGGGCACTTCGGAAATGTCGTATCCCATCAGATAGGCTACGTATGCCATCTCCACCAAAAACACATACCCGTTGGATCGGATGCGGTCAAGCGGGATCCCTTCCAATGCCCTACGCTTCCACATGCGGTAACCGGTCGTCACATCACGCAACGGAAAATTGAGGATCGTCCGTGCATAGGTGTTGCCAAACGAGGATAATGCCTTTCGCCAAAGAGGCCAGCGTCGGGCAAGTGAACCGCCCTTTGTATAACGGGACCCGATCACCACGTCGCAGGATTCGATGCGACGCGCCATCTCAGTCAGGACCACCGGATCATGGGAGAAATCCGCGTCCATCTGGACCACGACATCTGCTCCCGTTTCGAAAGCCATTGCGAACCCTTCGAGATACGCAGACCGCAAACCCAATTTCCCGGCACGATGCAGGACCTGAATTCGACCTGCAGCATCCTTTGACAGGTTATCTGCGATTCTCCCGGTCCCGTCCGGGCTGTTATCGTCCACCACGAGCATGGATAGGTCCAACGGAAGCGAAAAAAGAGCGGAGACCAATTTGGGGAGGTTCTCCGCTTCATTATAGGTCGGTAAAACGACTGTGATTTTCATAACTGCCAGTTCAACAGGCCCTTCTTTAATTGGTCAACGCTTGAATAGCGCCCAAAAACCGAGGGGACATCAACAACCTTGATCGAAAGTCTGTCCGGCTGCTTCGATGCCTGTTCACGGTCCCTGATCGGGTAAAAATAATCGAGCGATTGCTCAAGCCTGGAACGTATCCGCTCCTGAAATGCAGACATGGCATCCGGGGGCATGACCACAACAAAATCCGTCGGGCTGATGTGGCCGAGAAAATCTTCCGCCGCGCCTGATTCTTTGATCGTATTGTGGATCATCAGGCTGACCGCCCGCAATACATCGTCGGACGCCACAAACCCATAAGCCTCACGGAACGAGTCCAGATGGAGAATGGATATGTGAAGCAGTGCCCAGCCGCTCTTGTGGATCACATCGGACAGGCGCTCATCGACGAGAGGACCTTCGGGCAATCCGCTGACGGGATTTGTCAGGGAACCCTGGCTGACGCGCTTGAGCGCATTCCGAACACGCAGGCGCAACTCCTGAACATCGAATGGTTTTGTGATGTAATCGTCGGCGCCGACCTCAAACCCCTGCAAGCGGTCCACGCGTTCGCGTTTCTCTGTGAGGAAGATGATGGGGATTTCCTGCGTACGACGGTCTGCGCGCAAACGCCGTGCCACTTCATAGCCATCAATATCAGGGAGGCGGATATCCAGAATGACGATGTCTGGCAGGACGGTCTGGCCGGCACGTACGCCGTCCTCGCCCCAATTAACTGTAAACACCTCATATCCCTGAACACGAAAATAGGCGTTCAGCATTTCCGCCACATCAGGGTCGTCCTCGACAATCAGGATCTTGTGTTTGGCTTCTGCCACGTTTTCCCCGCTCTTAGGAAAGGGGTTCTTTCTGGATGACAAATTCGCAGACAGCATCGCCCATTGCAACGCACTTGGATTCATTCACGCGGAATTCATTGCCGCCTGAGACCCATTTGAGCGATTCCTGCAAAAGTCCCGTTGCAACGTAACACACTGGTTTATCCACATTCGTGCGCCTCCAGCAGACGGGGCATTTATGGATGGTCCAGATGAATTCAGTATCCTTTTCCTCGACTGTACTGTGCTGGTCGCTCAACTGGGAGAAGATCTTGGCGAAGGCCGGCAGGCCAATTCTCAGCTTGGATTGAAGAGGCAGGACGACAAATGCCAGGTCCGCCGCGCCTGCGAGCGCACCGAAATTTTTCAATCCTTCAGCGAAGGTGGCGCGTCCAGCCCGCAGGGCCAGCCCACGCCCACCGCGAGGACCGTACATTTCCTCGAGCGCTGTTCCAATGGCAGATAGTTCTGCAAAGTCAAAGCCTTTATCCAGATTGTCGGGCGGGTAGCTTTCAATATAGTGATTCAAGCCGGCAAGGTTCAGGATGGCATTAAGACCATTCTTGCCCATCACCTCTTCCAGGGATTGGATCATGATGCGCCCAAATTTGTTGGGATAATATAAACCGGCGTTTTGAACAGGACTCATGCTTGACTCCAGTTAGATCAGTTTTGCCAGATCTTCGGCGGCGCGTCTCATGTCCAGGAAGATCAAGCCTAGTTTCGCTTGTTCACGGGCTAAAGCGGTAAGAACGGCTTCCTCTCCTACCGACATCAATACAACATATCCCTTTTGCCCTTTGATATAGACCTGCTCCAATGAGCCCCTACCCAGTTCTGTTGCAATACGTTCGCCGAGTGACAACATTGCTGCAGACATTGCCGACACACGATCCTCCTCCACGCCCTGAGGCAGCGCGGAAGCAATACTCAAGCCGTCCACACTAACAACTGCGGACGCCTCGATATCGGGTGAAGATGCCTGCAACTCGCGAAGGCGATCAACCATTTGTTGCGTTCGTGACTTGGACAAGACAGCCCTCCTGCACAGAAGAATTCTCCAGCCAATATTTTGTCTGGATATTTGACAAGGATTGTAGATAATATAGCGTAGTGGAGAAAATGTGTCAAGCCAACCCCCTCAAAAATCCACCCGCCTCTAACAGAAATGTAAATATTGTGCCAAAAACATCATCTGGTAATATAAGAAGTATGAAAATGATGCTTTTCAGCCTGATTTTGGCCTTTTTGTTAGCTGGTTCAGCCACAGAAATAACCGGTGCACGTGCGCAAACCGCAGAACCTGAAAGCGGGGCTGTTGTATGCGCACCTGGCATCCGCCCTGAAACAGCAGACAACTGCATCATTGCAGGTCCATCTGCCTACCTGAATGAACTGGAAGATCTGGGATTAACCTTCCCACAACGCCCCCTGCACACAAGAAGACCAGACCCAGCCCTTACAATTCTGCCCTATCGTTATTTCAGACTGGACGAAGAAGAAGTTCCCCAGTTAACTGGCCCGGAGGGGGGACAGAACGGGCAGGTCTACCCTCCCGGCTTTGTCTATGTCTCTTACGTAGACCGGGCTGACACTGGAAATGGCATCTATTACATGCTCGAATCCGGGGCGTGGATCGCCGGTCAAGGCGCGCGCGTTTCAGAGATCTCAGCCATTCAGGGGCTTGAATTTCGTACGACCCCGAACAATCCATTTGGATGGGCTTTTGAATATATCCCAGTCAAAAAGGCACCCGGCTACAACACGCCCGAAACCGGCGTGTATCTCTATCCGTTTGCTGAAGTGTTTCAAGTCTATGATACAAAAAACGTGGACGGTGCTGACTGGAACATGATCGGTCCTGGCAAGTGGGTGGAAGCCCGCAAAGTCGCTGTTGTCACGCCGAAGAATGTCCCGCCGCAGGGGGCTGCCGTAAACCGCTGGATCGATGTCGACCTTGCTGAACAGACCCTGGCTGTGTATGAGGACGGTGAGATCGTCTTTGCCACAGTCATCGCCAGCGGACTCGAACCGTTCTGGACCCGCCCCGGCCTGTTCCAGATCTACGAGAAAAAAGCCACCGAAAACATGCGCAACAGCGACCCAACGGACTACTACTATCTCGACAATGTCCCCTGGACGATGTACTTCGACAAGGCGCGTGCCTTGCATGGGGCTTACTGGCGCACGCGATTTGGCTACCCTCAATCGCATGGATGTATCAATCTATCCGTGGGCGATTCACATTGGCTGTATAACTGGGCAAATGTGGGCGACTTTGTTCACGTCTACGACACCACCGGTCAGACGCCCACCGACCCGGCGCTCTACAAGGATTGGGCGTATTGACACAACCATATCCACATGGTAAACTCCCGCCCGCTTGTTAGAGGTCCCGTGGTGTAGCGGCCTAACATGCGGCCCTGTCAAGGCCGAGATCGCGGGTTCGAATCCCGTCGGGACCG
>CAVQYK010000028.1:0-47529 GCA_963718215.1 uncultured Chloroflexia bacterium | reverse complement strand
AAGGCAGTGTCATCAGGTGACGGTCACTTTGTCTCCCACCTTTCGCTTCGGGAGTTCTCCGCAAAAGTGACTGTCGCCTTTGATTATAATACCCACGGTCACAAATTGCACTTTCCGCCATTCAAAAAAGCGCAATTTGTGACCGAGTGCGGTATACCTTACACATTCGGAATCGGGACGCTGACACTTGCACCCCGTTCGGGCCACAAGCCCGCCAGGGCGAGACGGCCGAGCGCAAGTACGGTGTAAACGCAGATGAACGCGGATTTGCCTTTTTTATCAGCGCAAATCAGCGTTCATCTGCGTCCAGGAAGCATTCTGTATGGGAGCAGCTATTGTGGTATGTAAAGCCACAGAGTTCACACCGTTCGTGCCGCGAGCACGTCAGTGCGAGACGGCAGGGATTTTGAGTTTTTCTCTCTTGGGCTCAGTGCTCTCTGTGGCAAAGCTGTCTTTTACAAACTGATTTCGCCACTCTCTTCTGTAGGTAATCAGCCCTCACCCATAATTTTGGATTACAGAGTGCCGCATAATTCGGTAAACTCGAAATTTGAATCTCAACCTGCGGTTAAGTTCAAGAAGCAAAATTATTTATGAAACAAGCGGTAAAATCCGCTTCAAACCACACCCGCCACAAGGAGAAGCCGTCATGCCCATCAAATTCAACGTTGTCCAGCGCGGCAACCCCGCCAAACCCGAAGCGCCGAAGAAATACTATCCCTCCATTCGATCCAGCGACCGGATGAGCCTGCGTCAGCTCGCGGAAACTGCCTCCGACAGGTCCACGCTCAGCACACCCGACATGATGGCGGCCATCGAAAGCTTTTTAGCCATCATCCCCGAAGCGCTGGCCGAAGGGAAGGTGGTGGAATTGGGCGATTTCGGCAATTTCTGGCTCAGGTTCACTTCCGAGGGGGCAGAGAGGGCGGAGGAAGTGAACGGCAGCCACATCCGCAGCCTGATCCCGCGTTTCATGCCCGGCAAACGCTTCAAACAGGCCCTGTCTGCGGCAAAGTTCAAAAAGCTCCCCTGAGCAGTCCCCAAACCTCTGCTTGAAAGTTACAAAAGCTCTCCTGGGAAGTTTCTCGAGACTTAGTGAAGTCTCCATTGAGACATAGTGAAGTCCACGCCGAGACATAGTGAAGTCTCCGTCGAGACATAGTGAAGTCTCAGTCAAGACTTAGTAAAGTCTCCGTTAGACATAGTGAAGTCCCAATAGAGACTTGGTAAAGTCTCTGTCGAGGCGTCAGGATGTCTTTTAATTTCTCTCTGGATGGTTTTGGGATTCAGCCCTTATCGTTTGGGCGGCCAGTGTGCAGAGCTTTATGATCCGAACCGCATCAGGGGCGGCAAAACCACAGGGGGGAAGGGACAGCCGTCCCGAGGGTTGAAGCGCAGCACTACGGGTTGGAATCTTGCACTCGGCGGGTCATAGACCCGCCCTGCTCAATGCTTTTCATTTTCGTGCACATGATAGGGAACGTTGATGATGACAATGCCCTCCTGCCGCTTGAGTTGACTGCGCAGCAGGTCGGCGGTGTTGGTGTGCAGCGCCCCAGCCAGGCGGTTATTCGAAACGAACTCAGGCACCACGATCGTGATGGTCTCGCCTGTCTGTCGTTGTTTCATGATCTCGGCAATGTATCCCAACAGCGGTTCAAGGAAGAGACGATAAGGTGAGTTCAACATCACCATGCGGACGCCGTCGCCCCAGGTTTCCCATTTCTTGCGGACCTTTTCGGCATCCGCAGGCTCGATGGAGACGTGAACAGCGGTCACATCGTCGGAGAGCATGCGCGCGTAACGAAGCGCCGCCAGTGTGCCCTGGTGCACGCCGCTGACCGGCATGATCACACGGTGCCGAAGGGTATGCGGCGGGACGGAACCGAAGTTATCCAGGGAAAGGTTCTTTGCGAGGCGTTTGTAGTGATGATGGATGGCGAAGAAGATGGTCACCAGGACAGGCGTCAGGATCAACACGACCCACGCCCCTTCCCTGAACTTCGTCACTGCAAAGACCACCATCACGACCGCAGTACAAACGGCTCCAAACCCATTGATCACCATTCTGAACCGCCAGCCCTTTTCGTAACGCAGTGTGGAGCCTGGCTCGACGATCTCTTCCCCCTCTTTCAAATGACCGATCTTCCACCAGCGGCGCGCCATGCCCGTTTGGGAAAGAGTGAAGGAAAGGAATACGCCGATCGCATAGAGCGGGATCAGGCGCGTCACACTGGCCTGGAAGAGGATGATCAGGAGGGAGGAGATGACGGCGAGCGCCACGATCCCGCGCGAAAAGACCAGGCGGCTGCCGCGAAAGGTAAGCTGGCGGGGGAGAAACCCGTCGCCGGCGTGCAAGGCGCCCAGGCGCGGAAAATCTGCAAAGGCTGTGTTCGCCGCCATGATCAGAACGACCGTCGTGCCTGAAATGAGCATGAAATAGGGGATGCCCCTGCCGTCGAAGATCGTGCGCGCAAGCTGCGAAATGACAGTCTCTGACTCGGAGAAAACAGCCTGTACCTGGGCTGTCAAAAAGGAAAGCCCAAGGAACAGCGAGCCAAGGATCAGGGACATCCAGATCAGGGTGATGCCGGCATTCTTACTGCGCGGCTCTTTGAATGCGGTAATGCCGTTCGAGATCGCTTCAACGCCTGTCAGGGCGGTCGTCCCGTTGGCAAAGGCATGTAACAGGATGAACGGCGTGATCACAGAGAGGACGTTGTGAGCCTCAAAGTGGGGCGGGTCCACGACCATCCCCAGTGAACCAGTGAGATATCTGAAGATCCCCAGGCCAACCGTAAATGTCATGACGATCACAAAGAAGTAGGTCGGGATGGCAAATGCAGTGCCCGATTTTTTCACGCCTCTCAGGTTTACCAGCATGATGAATAGAACTGCGCCCACGGCGATCCATACCCGATACGGGAACAGGTGAGGGTAGGCGGAAACGATCTGCGCCACGCCGGAAGAGACGGACACCGATACGGTCAGGATGTAGTCGGTGAGCAGGGCGGCGCCAGCGGTCTGGGCGGGAAGTTCACCGAGGTTGTCACGGGCGACAATATAGGCGCCGCCCCCGCCCGGGTAGGCGTGAATGGTCTGCTCGTAGGAAATGGTGACGATCACCAGCAGGGTGACGATGGCGAGGGCGATGGGGAACAGAAATCCATACGCCACGGTCCCAGCCGCGGCGATGACGCCCAGGATCTCCTGCGTGGCATAGGCGGTCGAGGAGAGCGCATCGGAGGCGAAAACGGCCAGACCGACCGCCTTGCCGATCGTCTGATGGGGGGCATCCGCCGTGGAAAGCGGACGTCCGATGAACCATGAACGGATGGTTCGCGGCGGTATATGGTCTGTTTCTCTTTCGATAATGGAAGTCTGAATATTTGTCTTTGGGTTGATCATATAATCCTGCTAAAGGTTGTATTATCTGGGCCGCTGGCTGAACAGGCTGTTCCACATCCATATCATTCCAAGCTCGATAAATATGGAAATACAGAAAAGCAATGTCCGTGCCCAATCGGTGGTGGGAATCTGCGTTATTTTTGTTTGCAGCCAGAACAGGCCGAGAATGATCACGAGCGATCCAGCCCAGGCCAGGACATTGGACCACCATTCAGATCGTGACTGCTGTGCCTGGGGGAGAAGCCCGTCAATGACATAGATGGTCGTTCTCACGGACGACTCCAGCAATTGAATGAGCGGTTTCCGTGAAAAGCCCGACGGCGCGCCTGCGAAACAAACAATGAGTTCTCCCTGCCGCCATTCGGTCCTTAGCGCGTATAGCCAATCGTTTCCGATCTCGATCCTGGATCGAACCGCGATATTCTCAGCCTCCACCAAGGCGGAGAGGGTCACCATCTGCCTGCGCAGGCGGGGCTCCCTGGATGAATCGGCGCAGAGACCGATAAATTGGACGCCTGCCTGGGCGGCGGCGGCAATTTCCCAGATTCTCTTCGCCGCATGGGCGAGGTTTATTTCAGCGTCTGGCACAAGAACGATGATCCGCGGGGGGATCTCGCTGCCTGCCATCGGGAAGGTCGTTTGTGGATGGGAAGTTTGTGTGATCATGTCACCTCACTCACCAAATCCTATCCGCCCGGCATAAAACGGTGACAAAGATTTCGGGCAAATGCATAAAGAAAAAATAAAAAATGCCCTTTGTCAGGGCATTGTAAGTTCAAAAAGCAGGCTCTGTTTACAGGCTATTCCTCGTCAACGATGAACCGATAGCCGATCCCCGCTTCGGTCAGGATGATCTGCGGTCGTTCGGGATCGACCTCAAGTTTTTTGCGGAGCTGCCGCATGTAGACACGCAGATACTCCGTGTGGTCGGCGTCCGCGGCATCCCAAACATTGGTGAGAATGCTGTGATGCGTGAGCACCCTGCCGTGGTTCGCAGCCAGGTAGGCCAGCAGTCTGTACTCTGTGGCGGTCAACTTGATCTCTTCCTCGTCACGTTTCACGCTGTGCCAGGCCAGGTCGATGGTGATCGCCCCGGCTCGGATGACCTTGCTGGTTGCACCCTGCTTGCCTGCCGCATGCCGCAGCGCAACCCGTACCCGCGCCAGCAATTCTTCGATCCCGAACGGTTTTGTGAGATAGTCATCCGCGCCTTTATCGAGCGCCTCCACCTTGTCCCGCTCGCCATCGCGCACCGACAGAATGATGATCGGGCATTGCGTCCATTCACGCAGGCGGGTACAGACTTCCACGCCGTCCATATCCGGCAGTCCGAGATCGAGGATGACGATGTCCGGCTCACGGGTTGCCGCCAGGGTCAAACCTTCCTCTCCGCGGCTGGCCGTGGTGACGGCAAAGCCTTTTTCCGACAGGATGGTACGGATGGCCCGCTGGATCTGCGGCTCATCGTCAATGACGAGAATATGCGGTGCGTTGGTCATTCGGTCTCCATGTCGGGCGGCATTTGGGGAGGCGGAACTCCCTCCCAAACCAATGGTATTTTAAAGTGAAAGGCAAGTCCAGCGGGGGTGTTTTCCGCCCAGATCTTTCCTTCATGCGCCTCAATGATGCCTTTGCAGATGGAAAGTCCAAGTCCTGTGCCGGTAACGCGGTCGGAGGCGGTGACCCGAAAGAACTTGTCGAAGATCCTTTCCAAATGCTCATCAGGCACCGGGGGTCCCTGATTGCTGACGACGATGTGAACTGCCTCTCCGTCCATGAACGCCTGCACGCGTATGGCGGTCTTCTCTGGCGCGTACTTTACGCTGTTGCTCAAAAGGTTGGTGAAGACCTGCTCCATTTGTACATAATCCACGGGCACGAGCGGCATGTTCTCAGGGATGTCCACCTCAACGCGATGCTCGCCTGCCAGGTGCTTCATGCGCGTAAGCACGCTCCCGACGATCTCGGACAGGATATTCCACTCCCGCTTTGGTTTGAGCACTCCAAATTCGATGCGCGACATATCCAGCAGGTTGCCGACCAGCATATTGAGGTGATCGGCTTCGTCGTCAATCGCGGCGATCAGTTCTGGCCTGGCGGTTGAGTTCCAGTCAACTTCGTTGCTTCTCAAACTGGAAGAAGCGGCTTTGATCGTGGATAGGGGGGTGCGCAATTCATGCGAAACAGAGGACAGGATCGCAGACTTCAGCCTGTCACTTTCTTCAAGGACTTTTGAACGCGCCTCGGCTTGCGCAAGCCGCGCCCGTTCAAGCGCCAGTGCGCCCTGGCTTGCAAATGTTTGTAACATCCGCTTCTCGCCTGGCGTCAGGCCTGGTTCGGCCCTCCAGACCTTGATCTCACCCAGAAGAGTATGTGCCAATTGCAAGGGGAGCACCAGTTCTGGAGGGCGATGAGGCGTGTGGGCAGGAGGCAGATGGATCCGGGCGGGCTGTGTGCCAGTCGTGCTGATCTCCACTGCTTCACAATTCGAGACATTATGCACCTGTTTCGCCAGGGTCTCCAGAATAATGTTCCCATCCTGAAGCCCGCCAAGGGCTGTGCTCAGCTCGTATAACTGTGTTGCCTCCCGTTCGCGCGCTGTCGCTGCGGCAAGACCCGCTTTCATGCGCCCGACCAACTGGCTGAAAACGATCGCCACCACGAGGAACATGACCAGGATGACCACGTCCGTCGGGCGATGCACCAGGAAGTTGTAATAGGGCGGAATAAAAAAATAGTTGAACGCAAGAAAAGTCAGCACGGCGCTTGCAATACCGGGACCCAGCCCCCAATAGGACGTGATCAATGCCAGTGGTATCAGGTACAAAAGCGCGATCAGGGTCGTGTCAAGGACGCCTCGCAGGGTAAAAAGAAGCCCCGTTACGACAAAAATAGCCCCAAAGGCAAGGATATATTGAATGGAAAGATAAGCAAATCTGGAGTTTCTCAAGGATTTGATGGTCATTATACATTTGTTGGAGCACCTTTGAGAACTCTGCCAAACATTCGTGTTACGAACGAATGCATATATTCATCACTTCTCATAGATGCCCCAGGCCAGCCCATTCTGCTTCGAGACGACCTTTTCCGAGAAGTAATCGGCATACTCTTCCCTGCCTTGCAGGTGATAGCCGAAGAACGCCGTGACGAAATGCTTCATCCGCAGGTAGGGTTCGTCGCTGAACAGCATATCATGGGTTTCACCGATAAAGGAGATCAGGGTCTTGTCGGGCGTGCCGATATGCTCATAAATGAAGACAGATTCGCGGTTGTAGTCGCAACCGGTGTCCTCCGTCCCCACAAGGATCAGCGTCGGGCGGTCAACTTCTGCAAGACCGCGCTCACCGAACAGCATTGCCCCTTCGGGAGCCATCGGAATGACTGCGCGGATGCGCTCATCCGTCATCGCCTGCCACAATCCGTCACTACTGGCAGTTAACGCGGTCCCGGCGTGAGCGGAGAATTCATCCCAATGATATGCCGGATCACAGTAAATCCTTATGTCACTTTCTGAAAGTGCAGGTTGAATATCGGAAACATTGGCACATTGCGACAGATAGAATTTGGGATCCACACGCGCGCCGCTCATTGCCAGGGCATTGTAGCCATCAAAAGAATACCCCATGACCCCGGCATGTTCCGCATCGATCATTCCTTCCAGACCGTCAAGCGGATTCAATGCAACCCGATCGAGGGCAAAGAGAATATCCAATGGCTGATTGAACAGGTTTTCATTCCATGGGGCATAGAAATCCAAACCTTTGACACCCACCACAACGAAGCCATGAGACGCAAGATGTGGACCAAATAAGCTTCCCACTTTTGCAGATGACAGAATTAGCGGATAAGGCGCGCCGCTCAAGTCTGGTTCTGCATCAGATGTTGTAATCGCTGGGCTCGGCATTCTCAGGCAGTTTGGCAGGATACCAGACCATGACGCTGATTTCACGATTCCCGCGGCTGGCATCTGTGAACACATACTTCGCTAAACCCGCCCCTTGTGCCGAAATCATACGGTCCAGGCTCCGACAGGGGGAAGGAATCTTTCGGACTGCACGTGGAAAGCAGCAGCACAGCCAGCATGGCAATGCTCAGACTTGTCGATGGGGTGCTCGAGGTTTTCATCACACACATCTCCTTTTGTACAGGGCGGACTGATGTTTTCATGTCGCTGTGACGTTCCGCCAGAAGAGTAAGTTATTGTGAAATTCCCCACAAAAGTATTCTACAACTTAAAACAAGAAATACAACCGGCAATTGCTGTATTTCTTGTAGAAAACTTCAGGTCCCAGCCATGTGCCTGGCTGAGACCTGAAGACTTGCTGGATATTCGGTTGTGTGGACCCCTTGTGTTACTTGGTGATGCTCTTTGTCAGAACACTCCCGGCGCTGTCGAACACTTGGCCCGATTTGGCGACGTTCATCACGGTCAGGATGTAAAGACCGCGCGCTCCCGAGACCGAGAAGGATGCCCGCCCAAGTGAATTGGTCACAGCGGATGCCGTCCGGATACTACCGTCAGGCAGGGTCCAGCGGATGGAGACGGTCGCATTCGGGACTGTCTTGCCGCTTGCGTCCTTGACATACACATACCCGCTGATGTAGGCTCGTCCCCGGCTGACGTATCCGCTCAGGCTGATGCTGGTCACCTTCATGGAGCTGGCCGAAACGCCCACATTGACCGTGATCTCGGTCTGGGTCCAGTTGCCGAGCGTGTCGTAGGCATAGGCTCTCAGCGCGTACGCCGCGGGCGTCAGGCCGCTTGTATTCCAGTTGACCGATAACGCACCTGCGTTCGAGACCGACCCGAGGATCACCTGCTGGCCGAGATACTGGTTCCAATAACTGATCTCAAAATATTCGATGGCGACGTTATCCGTTGCCTGGGCCGAGACGGTCACCGTGCCGGAAACAGCCGCGCCGTTTGACGGCGTGGAGATGGTCACGACCGGCGGCGTGGTGTCCAGCGGCGTGGCGGGGGAAGTCACGGTCACAGTATTGGACCAGGGGCTGGCTCCGCCAAGTCCCACCGCGCGTATGCGATATTCGTACGTGATGCCCACACCCACGGTCGTGTCCGTGTGGTTGGTCGCTGTGCCGGGCGGGACGAGAGCAAGAAGCGTCCAGGTTGCTCCGCCCGCCTCGCGGCGTTCGAGCTCGTAGGAGCGCGTCAGCGTGCTGGTGTTCTCCCAGGTCAAATTGATGGAGTTGTACGGTTCCATGCGCGTGGCGGTGTGTGCGATGCCTTGAAGATTTACAGGGGCGGTCGGCGGCTGTAACGTGCCTGTCGGGGTCAGCAGAACGCCGCCCGATTGACCGGTCACTGAGTTGCGACCGGTCGTGGCGACGACGCGCTGGTCATTGATCTTGGGCGAACTCCCGGTGATCGCCCAGCCCGCATTGGTGACCGCCGGGTCGATCAGGCTCCACAAAGCGTATGTGCCCAGTCCATCCAGGTAGAGCCCGGCGCCCTGTTCGCCGTAGCCAATGTCGCCCTGGTTGTTGATGCTTGATGCAGTGGTGTATCTGCTCGTGCCTGCGATGAAGCGCCAGCCTGCCGCGCCTTCATAGCGGAAGACCGAGACGATGTTCAACGAACTGGAACGAAGCGATGCGGTGCCCACCATCATGCCGCTGTTGTTGATGGCAGCCGAGCCCACCGCATTGTAATTCGATGGTCCAGCGCCGGTGACATCGATGACGCCTGTATTGAGGTTCAGCCTTTCCTGTCCGCCGATGATGAAGCCGCTGTCGTTGATGCCGTTTGGCCAAACCCAGAAGCCGTAGGTTGTCAGGTCCACCAGGCCGAGCGCGTCGCTGTACAGCCAGCCGGTGCCCGTGGGTGTGTATCCCAAAGACCGTCTGGCGCCCACGATCTGCCCGAGGTTGTTGATGTTGGTGGCGTAGGAGGATGCGTCGCCCGCCAGGCGCGGCAGGACATCGAGAGTGTAACCACCGCCGGAAGGCGTCCAGCGCACCGCAACAGGATTCCAGCCCGTATCGAAGGAGACTCCCACGATCACGCCGCTGTCGTTGACATCCGTCGGAAAGACGCTCATTGCGCCGCTCGGAACTGGCAGCGGCTGTCCATGGGGCTCCCGCCCACACTGACAAGGGGTTCGTAATTGTTCCCGTTGAGCTTTGCCCCCACGACAACCCCGTTATTGTTGATCGCGGCAGGTGAACCGGGACCAAGGAACTGGAGTTGATAGTTCGGGAGCCCCTCCGCTCCATGGGCGGTCGTCGTTGCCCCCAGCGACATGAGCAGAACCGCAAGTATGGTTGAAAGGTTTATGATGGTTTTTCGTCCTTTTACATGGCGGACTGATGCTTTCATGTCGCTGTGATGTTCCGCCAGAAGAGTAAGTTATTGTGAAATTCCCCACAAAAGTATTCTACAACTTAAAACAAGAAATACAACCGGCAATTGCTGTATTTCTTGCAGAAAACTTCAGGTCCCAGCCACGTGCCTGGCTGAGACCTGAAGACTTGCTGGATATTCGGTTGTGTGGACCCCTTGTGTTACTTGGTGATGCTCTTTGTCAGAACACTCCCGGCGCTGTCGAACACTTGGCCCGATTTGGCGACGTTCATCACGGTCAGGATGTAAAGGCCGCGCGCTCCCGAGACCGAGAAGGATGCCCGCCCAAGTGAATTGGTCACAGCGGATGCCGTCCGGATACTACCGTCAGGCAGGGTCCAGCGGATGGAGACGGTCGCATTCGGGACTGTCTTGCCGCTTGCGTCCTTGACATACACATACCCGCTGATGTAGGCTCGTCCCCGGCTGACGTATCCGCTCAGGCTGATGCTGGTCACCTTCATGGAGCTGGCCGAAACGCCCACATTGACCGTGATCTCGGTCTGGGTCCAGTTGCCGAGCGTGTCGTAGGCATAGGCTCTCAGCGCGTACGCCGCGGGCGTCAGGCCGCTTGTATTCCAGTTGACCGATAACGCACCTGCGTTCGAGACCGACCCGAGGATCACCTGCTGGCCGAGATACTGGTTCCAATAACTGATCTCAAAATATTCGATGGCGACGTTATCCGTTGCCTGGGCCGAGACGGTCACCGTGCCGGAAACAGCCGCGCCGTTTGACGGCGTGGAGATGGTCACGACCGGCGGCGTGGTGTCCAGCGGCGTGGCGGGGGAAGTCACGGTCACAGTATTGGACCAGGGGCTGGCTCCGCCAAGTCCCACCGCGCGTATGCGATATTCGTACGTGATGCCCACACCCACGGTCGTGTCCGTGTGGTTGGTCGCTGTGCCGGGCGGGACGAGAGAAAGAAGCGTCCAGGTTGCTCCGCCCGCCTCGCGGCGTTCGAGCTCGTAGGAGCGCGTCAGCGTGCTGGTGTTCTCCCAGGTCAAATTGATGGAGTTGTACGGTTCCATGCGCGTGGCGGTGTGTGCGATGCCTTGAAGATTTACAGGGGCGGTCGGCGGCTGTAACGTGCCTGTCGGGGTCAGCAGAACGCCGCCCGATTGACCGGTCACTGAGTTGCGACCGGTCGTGGCGACGACGCGCTGGTCATTGATCTTGGGCGAACTGCCGGTGATCGCCCAGCCCGCATTGGTGACCGCCGGGTCGATCAGGCTCCACAAAGCGTATGTGCCCAGTCCATCCAGGTAGAGCCCGGCGCCCTGTTCGCCGTAGCCAATGTCGCCCTGGTTGTTGATGCTTGATGCAGTGGTGTATCTGCTCGTGCCTGCGATGAAGCGCCAGCCTGCCGCGCCTTCATAGCGGAAGACCGAGACGATGTTCAACGAACTGGAACGAAGCGATGCGGTGCCCACCATCATGCCGCTGTTGTTGATGGCAGCCGAGCCCACCGCATTGTAATTCGATGGTCCAGCGCCGGTGACCTCGATGACGCCTGTATTGAGGTTCAGCCTTTCCTGTCCGCCGATGATGAAGCCGCTGTCGTTGATGCCGTTTGGCCAAACCCAGAAGCCGTAGGTTGTCAGGTCCACCAGGCCGAGCGCGTCGCTGTACAGCCAGCCGGTGCCCGTGGGTGTGTATCCCAAAGCCCGTCTGGCGCCCACGATCTGCCCGAGGTTGTTGATGTTGGTGGCGTAGGAGGATGCGTCGCCCGCCAGGCGCGGCAGGACATCGAGAGTGTAACCACCGCCGGAAGGCGTCCAGCGCACCGCAACAGGATTCCAGCCCGTATCGAAGGAGACTCCCACGATCACGCCGCTGTCGTTGACATCCGTCGGAAAGACGCTCATTGCGCCGCTCGGAACTGGCAGCGGCGTCCATGGGGCTCCCCCCACACTGACAAGGGGTTCGTAATTGTTTCCGTTGAGCTTTGCCCCCACGACAACCCCGTTATTGTTGATCGCGGCAGGTGAACCGGGACCAAGGAACTGGAGTTGATAGTTCGGGAGCCCCTCCGCTCCATGGGCGGTCGTCGTTGCCCCCAGCGACATGAGCAGAACCGCAAGTATGGTTGAAAGGTTTATGATGGTTTTTCGTAGCATATTGATTTTTCCTTTCGTGAGAGCCTTGAAGCCGACCCGCAAGTCCAGGTTGTGCAGATGGCAATAGAGGATAGCCAGCTGATAGACAAAGACAGCGCTCAGGACAAAGCGCCGAGTGGCAACCCGACCTTTGGTTGGAAACGAAACATGCACGTCAAGCATCCCTTTTAAATGGTCGTTGAAATTTTCAATGGCAATTGAGCGGATTTTGTGTAAGATTTTGCGTACTTCTACCCCAGCATCATGGTCGTGATACGGGTTCTTCTTGCCGTTGTGCGAGGTTCCCAGCAAAGTTCCTTGTTGACCGAACAGGTATGAACAATACTTCATCATAGTAGTGCTGGTCTCCCAACAAGAAGTGTGTTCCGGGTGGCAGGTTTTCGATCAAGGCTGGCGCTTGCTCATTATCTGCCACGTTGGCAGAGGTGACATCGGGTGCGAATGCAAACCATACATGGCAAGCGGCGCTTACAATGAGGTCCCATTTCCAGTCATAGACCCAGCCATGCCAGCCCGATTTGGTCCAATGGGCTTCCCTGTCAATGGAAGTATGAAAAACCTGGTGACTTCACAAATATCAGTATAATGCCAGACGGCACCGCGTGCAATCAAAACGGTGCTATCTATGGCAGCAGCGCAGGCGGCTTGGGTCCACAAGGCCAAGCGCTCAGCAAAATACAACCCTCAACGGGTAATATAAGGTTACGTCGTCGGGATAGCCGCCAGCCGACGCTCCCCCGTGCGCCTTTGCAAGCGACAGGGTATTGAGCCTGATGGGAATTAATCCGTTTCCCTGGGTTTGTACTTTCTATCCCGCCGTTATTTGCAGGCGCTCATCCGTTGCAGTTCCCCCGTCTGAAATTCCCATCTCAAGAAATTCCACCTTGTGTCCCAGTTGGTAATTGACCAGCCTCGGCAATAAGGCCTCGTTCAGCCTGTTCTCGATGCGTTTCTCGGCGTCGTCCAGCATGTCCAGTTTCGAGGCCTTGTCCCGGGCCAGTTCGGCAAGTTCGCGGGTGGCGGTCTCGAGGTCCCTGTTCGTCACCCAGTTGATCAGCCCGGAGGTCTTGGTCTTCTGGACATCCAGCGGCTCGACGGACAGGATCTCGGCATGCGGCAACTGCAGGATGACCTGCCCCGGCCTCAGGAACGCTCCGCGCCGCACTTCGATGTTGAAGCCTCTTTGCAGGTCGAAGCCGATCTTTGCCCGGTAGGTGCCGTGCAGGCTGATGCGCTTCTCGCTTCTCATCCACGTGTGGCTGGTCTCGTGCTCCACGTCGAAATCCTGCTCGATCATCGCCAGTTGCAGGATCTCATTGGTGCGCTTGTAGATGATCTTCTGGTTGATCGTCACCTGCGGGGTCATCCCAAGCGTATTCTTTACCGTGTCCGCCAGTTCCTTTGCGATGGATAACGTCTTCCTGGGGAAGTAGACGAACAACAGCCACGCCGTCATGCCAAACAGGATGAGGAGGAAGGCAAGGATGCTGATGACGATGATGGTGGTGTCGCTCATGTTTGAGAAAACGTCCCGAAGGCTTTCTTTTGAAGTGTCTCTGGGGTTGCCAATCTTCGGGACGGTGTGTAATCCAATTAAATCACACTTTTGGGGTTCTGTCGGGGAGGATCGCAGTTCTGCCTGTGGCTTTCTCCAAATTCGCCCCATTTTGCCCTTCTCAGGACTGTTTTGAACAAACTCTTTCACCACTGAGACACAGAGATTTTTACTGTTCTTTTTCTCCGTGTCTCAGTGACTCCGTGGTTCAAAAAATGTGCAACCTGTCGTTGACCAGGACAGAATTGGTCCCATTTGCTTAATTCGCGTGAAATCGTGCCGCACAATTCCGGGTTCGTCACGCGATAATGGGGAAACCATACAGTTCCGCCAGTATGCATCCCCGGTCTTTATAGAAAGAACGGCGGGCTGGTCAGCAGGTAGTTTTCGAATTTGCCGAACGGTTTGTCGGACAGGATGGATGTGATGAAGCCTTCAAGGCGGTAATTGCGGCTCATCAGGTGGTCGATGGCGATGGTGTTGATCGTGGGCGTCTCGAAGCCGACGGTCTCCGCCCCCAGGCGGTGCGCCTGCGTCTCGGCATGTGCCAGCACGGCGGGGAAATCCGTTTTGTCGAGCACGGCGAAGGGACCGCAATACTCCTTTGAGATGTAACCGTAGCCGACGGTTTGTCCGCTGCGCTGGTACAGGTACAGGGTGCGGTTCTGCATGAGGTAAAAGTGGTCGGCGTCGCGGCGATGCCCGAGGATAACCGAGTCAATTTCCGCCGTGGTCTGAAGCGCTTCGTCCTCACGGTTGGCTGGTTCGAATTGCAGGTCGCTTGCGAACGTCACGGGTTCGGGAGCGCGTTCGAAAAAGAGTTCGGTGATAAAAGGATAGACGCCTGCCTTCAAGTAGCGCGCAAGCGCACGGAAATCGGTGGTGGCGATGATGGAACGGTGCGGTGTGTCGGGAGGAAAGGCACGCGCGATCAGTCCCCTGCCGACGCCTGCCGATTGCTCCCCCGGCAGGACGAAGAACTCGGTCAGTTCGCGATGGTCGCCGCGCACGATGCTGCGCGCATACCCGATGACCTCATTTTGGTCGTTTTCGGCAACCCAGTATTGATCGCAGGTGTCTGCCAGGTGTTCCCACAAAAGACGGCGGCGTTCCCAGAGCGTTTTGATCTTTGCGGGGTCATGCCCGCCTGTAATGCCTGTGACGCCTGCGCGCTGGCTGTAATCCAGGATGGATTTGAGAAAGACGGTGAAGGTGGCCGTGTTATCGTCGTGGCTGGCTTTGCGGTAGGAAATGGTCACGTGACTACCTCGTGTCAAGGCGTGGCTGCCATCTCCCGAATTGCATCGATCACGACCGCTGGATTTTCTCCTGGCAGGTTGTGGCCTGTATTGGGGATGACGGTCTGAGTGTCATTTGTGGAGAGCGCGGTGAGACGTCCTTGTTGCTCGCGGAAGAGAGCTGCGGGTGTTCCACATCCGGACAGGGCAATACCGGGCGTCAGCAGGATCGCAAAGACAATGATTTCCTGGCGGGCTTCATCAGATCTACTTGATCTTCCTGACCGTGACGGCTTTGAAGGGGGTGGCAAGCAGGCCGATCAGGCGGTTCAGTACTCCCAATGCCATGCTGTTCTCGAGCCAGGCCTGCCGTGCTTCGGCATTTTCCCATTCTGTGATCTCGACCAGTTTATTGGGGTCGTCGATCACTTCGTACCTTGAAAAGCCCAGAAACCCGGGCGCGTCCCTCCTTTTTTCGTGCATGTCTTCCAGCGCTCTTAAGAGTTCGTCGCGCATCCCCGCCTTGACTTCCAACTCGATGATGGTCTTTGTTGCCATTTCGATACTCTCCTTTCAGCGGCGGTTCAACGCCGCCTCCGCCTCGTCCAGGTGTTCGCCGCGGTGCAGGGCGCGGACGACCCAGCGCTTATTGTAATTGTAAATCTCCTCGAGCAGTGCCTGTGGATACTCCTCCAGGCGTTTATCCAACGCCTCGGCGTTTTCCATGGCGATGCGCACCGCTTCGCGCGGCGGGACGGCTGCCCACAGCGGAAGCGACAGGTCATTCACGAAGATGTCCATCTCCGGGATGAACAGCCTGCCGTCCTTTTCGGTCATATCCAGCACGTACATCACGCGCCGGTCCCACCAGGCGATGTGGGCATAGACGATGCCGACGGTCCAGTGTTCGCCGACCCTGGTCTGCATCTCCTCGTCGGACAGATCGCTGGCCAGCGTTCGCATCCTTTCACGGGAGGCGCGGTTGAGTTCGACAAACGATCGATCAAGGGTCATTTCTGCCGCCTTTCTTCTACGGATTGTCCGTGAAATACACGGCGCCAAGAGCTTCCTTCACGGTAAATATTTCCTTCCCCGAGACCCACACCCGGTGAAGCGGCTCCTTCACCACGGGAACGGGGATCCTGTCCTGGAACGGATGCAGCCCAAGCCCTTCGAGTTTTGCCTGCAATTCGTCCGCAAGCGTTTGGGAGAGGAACACCCCCACACAGTGGTCATGCCGAAACTTCATGATGAAGTTGTAGAAGTACTCGCAAGCCTGTTCCTCGTCCGCTGACGTGTGGATCGGCGGCTGGTCCACGCCCCGTTCCGTGTAATAGACCTGCCATTCCCCTCCGTTGTGGGTCAGGCAGTAGGCATCGGACGCGGATCCGCGCGAGCCGATGGCAAAGGAACCGCGGTTGCAGCCTTCTTCGATGAGCCGCTGTTCGAGTTCATGGATGTTCATGGCGTGTTTTCCGGTTCACACCTTCCACATCGGGCGGATGTTGCTTTTCTCCCTGTCGATCTCCCTGCCGACCAGCCTCTGCCACAGCACGAATCCTGAATAGCGCTCCACCTTGCTCGTCGTCACGAGGAATGTCTCAAGCGGCTGGGTTGTCTCTTCATTGGGGATCATGAACGACCACATGTGCAGTCTTCCCCGGTTGTCCTCCGTTAGCACGGACTTGAAGAAAGCATGCGGGATCGGGAGCGTGACACCCTTCCCGCCCTTCGGCGTGATCGTCACGATCGGCACGTCGAAGTTGAAGACCGGTCCGCAGATCACATAGGTTTCCAGCACGCTTTTTTGCGCGTCCAGTCTTCGGATCGCCTCTTCAAGGTTCTTCCAGATGCCGCGGTTGAACTTGGGCGCCTGCGGCGACATGTTCGAGAGCAGGAAGGTCTCACTGTTCTGGATCTCGAACTCAGCCTGGTTTGCGCTTGCCACAAGGTGGCCGCGGTCGAAGCCCGAGCCTTCGTAGTCCGCCAGGTCGGCGCGGAACCTTTCGGGGATGCGCAGGTCCGGGCGGAAGTTGTCGAAGCGCTCCACGTCCGATGCATCCGGGTCGACGATCTCCAGCGCCCATTTTGCCTGCCTGAAGTAATACGAATACCCGAGCGTGTAGAACCTGTTGACCACGACCTGGTCGGCGGCGGGCATGCCGTATCTTGTCTCACGGTTCGTACTGATATTATCAAACATGATCTGCTCCTTTGGGGATTGGACGCGCCTTCGCTTCCTTGTTACTGATAATTGATTCCCGCCCGCCTCTGCCTTATCTCGCCGGGCGCTGGCTCTCCAAATGCCCGCCCGCCTCCGCCTTGTCAAGCACGGCAAGGATCGTCCTGACCAGCTCCCGGGCGGCGTTCTCGCTCAACTCCACAGCGACGCGCGCCGAAGGTCCCTGCGCCTCGTTGACGAAGTCAATGTTGAGGGCGTGTTCGTAGGGCGCATTGAAAGGATGGTCATAGGAGATATTGGCCCCTTCCAGCTTGAACCAGCCGCCCGTCCCTTTGCCGCTGCCTTCGATCTTCACTTTTTCCACGATCATTGTGCACATAAAAATATCCTTTCCATCTGTCATTGCGAGGACCCCGAGCCGAAGCGGCGAGCGGGTGGTAGCAATGCTCGCCGCCGAGGACGGCGGCGGCAGCCTTAAGAAAGGTGTTTCTCCAAAAACGCGAAGACCTTTTTCCATCCGTCCATGGCTTGTTCCTGGCGGTAGGCTTTGTAGATGTAATAGAAGAACCCGTGCCCGGCGCCGTCGTAACGATGGAACTCATACTCCTTGCCATATTTCTTGAGTTCCTCTTCGTGCTGGTCCACCTGTTCGGGTGTGGGACTGGTATCGTCGTTGCCGAACAATCCCAGGATCGGGCAGGGCAGGTCTTTCGTATAATCAATGGGAGCGACAGGAGTTTTCTCGTTCAGCGCCTCGGGCGGCATAACCACGCGCCCGCCCCAACAGTCGATGATGGCGTCAAAACCAGGGATGCGGCAGGCTGTAAGATACGCATGCCTGCCGCCTGAACACGTGCCAAAGATGCCCACCTTGCCGTTGATGTAGGGAAGTCCGCGCAAGGTTTTCATTGCACCCGCCAGGTCGCCGACCGCCTGTTCATCCGGCACACCGCCATCCGCCCGTACCTTCGCGGCGACATCTTCGGGCGTTCCATGCCCGCTGCGGAAGTAAAGGTTCGGCGTGACGGTCACATATCCATGCAGTGCGAACTTGAAGGTCACCTCGCGGTACCACTCGTCCCAGCCCGGCATGTGATGTGCCAGCACCAGCGCAGGGAAGGGACCTGCTCCGAGCGGGCGCGCAAAGTAGGCATTGATCATATCCCCGTTCGCACCGGGCAGGGTGACGGTCTCGGCGAGCACGCCCTCGTACATGTCTGTTGTGTACATGTTCTCTCCTATTCAAGTTGGGATACCTTGTAAAGTATAGCAGCCTGTTACTTTATGCTTCGATTGTATTCCATAACATGTACAGGATCAGCGCGCCAATCCCCCAGACGCTGTAGCCTCTGTCAGGATCATCGGGGCCAAGTTTCATCCCTGCCCGCGCCGCAAGCCAGACCGTAATCAGAAACGCCAGCGTGGGCAATAGTCCCAGCAACAGGCTCAAGCTGAAATTTGTTACTGCTGTCTTTTCACCGGCGTTGGCTGAATAAACGATCCACAATGCCAGCGGGGCGGTGAGCGGCATGGTAGCGGTCAATGCCGCGAAGAGTTTGCTCTGTTTCTCCAGTACCGCCACGAGAACGATCACGACGATTGACAGCACCACAGGGACAATATCTTGTGATTTCATAGACGCCTCCGGTCAGAAGATTTGTCCGATTGTATCAAGGATGATGTCAACGCTTTGGTGTAGTTTAAGTCTTCGTTTGTGACATCCAATTCGAGGATTTGGCCCGACGGATGCGGAGCCAGCCATTCGTCCAAAAAGGAATTAAACAGGGCTGTATCTTCCGCACTGGCGATGTTGATACGCTTCCTGCGGGACAAGCGGCCTGCCACTGTCCCCTCATCCGCTCGCAAGCGGACGATGAGTTCCGGGAGGGGGAGCAGTTCGCGGGTGAGGTGGTAGAAGCGCCGGCACAGGTCAAATTCATTCTGGTTGAGCAGGTTGCGGCTGAGAAAGAGGCGGGTAAATCCGTGGAAGTCCAGATCGAGGCCGCCATCCATCAATCCGATCCTGGATGCGCCGCGCAGTGCTTTTTCCTGTTCGGCTCGCAGGAGAAGATAATCCATCTGGTTTGGGAAGATATAGCGGGCATCTTCTTTTGCCAGCGCCTGAAAGGGGCGTTCGACATGCTGTTCAAGGGCGGTTTCAAATTGGAACTTTTTCGTAAGCGCCTGGACGAGCGCGGTCTTGCCCACCCCGCTTGGACCGATGATGGTGATGAGTTTGTTCATGGCATTGCACCTCACAGACGGGCAAATTGTAAAGCGGAACCGGTGACATTATATGATGTGTTATTGCAACTTTTGCCTCCGGTTTGCTTATGGTAAAATCTCAAAAAGAATATATGAGCAAGCCCATCGTAATCACATCCGATGACCCCATCCTGGAAGCGCTTGATTTCAAGCCTTATCGAAGCAAGGTGGAAAGACGGGTCGTTCCATTCCTGCCTGAAAACGGCGATCCCCAGACCCTGGAAGTGAAAACTCCCTGGGGAGCCGTTCTAACTGCAAAGAAAGGGGATTTTTTGGTCAGTGAAGTGAGCGCTCCGCATGATTATTGGCCCATTGACCCGCTGATCTTCGAGGAAAGCTATCTCATCACCCGCCCAGGCTACTGCGCCAAGAATGCGGTCACTCTGCTCGTTCCGCTCACGGATGTCACGAATGGAGACCCCGACCAGAAGGTGACGGTTGTCTCCCTTGAAGGGGCCGAAACGGTGCGTGCGGGGGATTTTTTCCTGGCGAAAGGGATCAAAGGCGAGATCTGGCCTTATCCGAAGGAGAAGATCGATGAAGTCATGACGCCTGCTGAATGATCAGCAGGCGTCTTTTGTTAGATCGGATCGGGAATTGCGCTTCCATCTATCAGGGGGTATCGCAAGTTCGTTCAGCCTTTCACATCGTTTGTTTTTGGCAGGCTGGCTAGAATGGTGTTCAGTTCCTCTTTCGGAGTGTCACGCCCGATATCGCCATGGACGAGCTCTTTGATTTTGTCTGCAAGGGAAGGTGAGACGGTTGACAAATTTTCGAGCGCATTTTCAACCATATCTGTCACCGCCCCGCGCATGGCAGCAAGTTCCTGCTGGACAAGTTCGGATCTGGCTTCCTCGGCGAGCGAGCCCAGGGTTTCGCTGAGGGTCTCTTCGATGATTTGTTCGTTTTCCTCGAGGGTTTCCCTGGTGAAATCCGCGATTTGAACAGCCATTGCCTGCTTTGTCCGTTCCGCGGAAGTAAGCGACTCGTTGATGACGCGGTTGATCAAACTGGCTTCATCATCCAGGTTGGATTCCTGCAATGCCTCCTGCATGAATTTTGTATACTGAACGTTTTGTGACCATAGCACTTCCTCCGTGCTGCGGACCATTTTATAAAATTCCGCCTGTGTCCGTTCCTCCTGTTCCAGGTTTTGCCAATGATCGGACAGGATGGTCAATTCTACGAGCACCCTGCTGTAGTTTCTGATGGTCGCGTCCACCCGGCGCAGTTCCTGCCATCCGATCAGCGCGGCAGTGATGGAGGAGGTCAATGCCACCCACAGGCTTAGCGGACCGCCCCAGGCGGCAAATACCGATCCCAACCCTCCGGCGGCAAGGATGAATATCGTCATACTGCGCCGTTCATACTTGTACTGGTTGATTTTTTTGTTGTGCCAGTTGAGTTGGTTTTGCAGGCGATATCGGAAATATTCATCGCCAGAAAGGTCGGTAAAGCCCGGATCGCTGTTGGGGTCGTCGGGGCTGTAATCAGGCGGGATCGATCCCTGGTAATCCTCGAACGAGAAGTCGGCCGCCAGACTGCGGAAGAGTCCTCTCTGGATTTCTGCAAGCCTTTTCTCCAGGTGCGCCCGCCGTCCCGCTTTTTTTTGGAGGATGGTACGGAAGATGTAAATTTCCTTCTTTATCTCTTCAGCCGCCGATCGGGTAAGAAGCCAGTTTCCATTGGCATAGAATTTTGCCGTGAACGCCGCCAGGATGGATGCAAGGATTGGCGTCGTGACGAACATTATTTTCACGATCAAACCGGATGGCGTTTCTGCCGCATCGAGACCGGAAAAGAAGATCTGGGTAAGGATGGCAAAAAGGGTTGCCAAAACCCCCAGGACGATGATCCAATAGCGAAGTCGGGAATTGGCGCGTGAACGCCGTACTGAGGCGGCATCCAAATAGGCATACCTGGTCCAGGCGATGTTTAGAATGGGGACAGTTTTTGGCGCTTCGGTTTGCATACTAGGTTCCTCTTTTTTCAAAGGTTCTTGTTGCTAGAACGCCACGAACCACGCAGCGACGAAGCCTTCCACGCCGCCCGGGTCTTTGACCTTCAGCCACTGGTCGTTTTTGCCGATCTTGCCTTCGGCATTCGGCTCGGCCACGGTGAACTCCGCGCCGAGCGGCAGGCGTTTGATCAGGCTGGCATCGCTGACCACGGGCTGTTTGCGGAGAGCGATCCCTTCCACGGCGGCTTTCACCTTCAAGGGACCCATGATCCCAAGGACGTTCGGGGTTGTAGTTTGAGCCGCCTGTTGGGCAGTGGAGCCGCTCGCGTATTTGACGTACCATGCCGCCACAAAACCTTCGATGTTCTGCTGGTCGCGCACCTTGAGCCATTTACCCGTCACGCCGACCTTTGGAATGGCGAAATCGGGCGGTTCGAGCGAGACCAACTGCTCGGTGACCGGGATGCGGCGCATGAGCGTATCCGGCGCGATCTCGGGTCTCGAGCGGAAGGCAAGTTCCTCAATGGGGAGGAACAGCAAAGCACCGGCAGGCAGCGGTTTTCCAAGTGTGGCAGGCTTGGGTGAAGCGGAGGCCGCGCCGGATGTGACAGGTTTCGGGGCGGTGGGAGCCGGGGCTCCCTTTGTCTCAGAGACGTACCACGCCGCGACATATCCCTGGTCGCCGTTCGGATCCTGCACGTTGATCCATTGACCGTTCGCGCCGATCTTGGCCCTGGCGGTCACTTTTGGTTCAAGGCAGGTCAACTCGGTGCCCTTGAGCATGCGCTTCCATAAAAATCCGCTGACGGATGGGTCAGCGCGCAGGGCGAGATCATCCTCCGCCGCGTATAGGAAAAACTTGTCGGCGGGGACGGGGACTTTTGTCATCTTGGGAGGTTCCGGCGGCACGGCGCTGTATGAATCGAACCACAACACGGCGCTGATCTCCGATTCGGCTTTTGCACCGTTGAATTTGTAACGTGAAGTCAACAGGACCTCTTTTTCAGGGCTGTCGCCGCCATATTTATAGGGGTCATACACGACATAATCGTCCCCCTTCTTTTCCTTTACCAGCACAAAGTGGGTTTGAATCCCGACCTGCTTGTTCCAATCCACCTGCAAAATGACAGGTTTGCCGGCCGCGATCGCCGCATCGATCTGCGCGAGGGGGGCGGGGACGCTCTCGCAGGGCTGCATGTCGCGGTAGGCGCAGTTCGGCCACACGTACGGCAGGACGCTGGGGATAAAAAAGGCTCCCTGAAACCCGCCAGCCTTTTTCATCTTCTCGTTGACGGTTTCGGGAGTTTCGTTGTAACCGATCCCGTTCAGCATCATGGTGACGGAGGTCAGCAGGCAGCCCCAGCCGCCGATGGTTTCGGATGAATTCCCAAGCTTTGTGTTCTTCCATTTCTCATCGTTCTGATAAAGATTCTGGGTCTTGAACATGAAGGGTCCTCCTGAACAATATGTCTGGATCGGAAAAGGGAGTATTTAAGTAGTGATTGACTGATTTTACTCCAAATTGGATTCCGCCCCATGTCGTTCTTTTGCTAATGGATGGAAATCCGCTTCATCCTGACGGGAGGTTTGACCCTGCTTCGGGGACATTTTCCCCGCTGGAAACCTGTAGCCGCAGAGAGCACTGAGTTTATTGAGAAAAAACTCAAAGATCTCTGCCGTCTCGCACCGACGTGCTCGCGGCACGAACGGTGCGGGCTCTCCCGAAGGACACACCGCACCTGCGGTGGGTGCAGGTGTCGGGACGATGTGTGGCTAAGCCCGTGCAGTTGGACACTCTCACTTCAATACCCCCCGTGTTTTTGTCACTCGGTGGTATGGAACGAATGGAAGGGGTTGGTCAGATTACTTGCCGCTTTGCGGAGTTGTCAGATCCCACCAGGAAGAAAGATGCTTGAGCGGACGGTTCGGGTGGTCGGCGTAGTGGGAAATATCGTTGAACAGCATCAACCGCGCGCGGGTCGGGTCTTTGAAATCGAGCACGTTCAGGCAGGCGGGAGCCTGGTCGAGGCGGTCGCGGTAGCCGCGCGCATCGAATCCGAGCAGGCTGCTGATGAGCAGGCGGATGGTGGCTTTGTGAGAGACCACGATCACATTCCCATCCTTGTGACTTTCCACGATCTCCCGAATGATCGGTAAGGCCCGCGCCAGCACGCTGATACCGGACTCGCCCTCGGCAGGCGCGAAGGTGAAGGGATCAGACTCCCAGGTTTCGTATTCGCCCGGGAAGCGTTCCTCGACCTCGCGGCGGGAGAGTCCCTCCCAGTGGCCGTGGCTGATCTCACGCAATCCGTCGCGCGGGATGGGAGTCAACCCGTGCGGTTTGCAGATGATGGCGGCGGTTTCAATCGTCCTGTCGAGCGGGCTGGCGTAGATGGCGTGGATGTTGTCATCCGCCAGGCGTTCTGCCAGGTATTTCGCCTGCAAGCGGCCATCTTCAGAGAGAAATACATTCGCCGCGCCGGAGAATCGATCCTCGGCGGTGAGCGGGGTGGCACCGTGACGGATGAGGTAAAGACGGGTGGTCATGGGGAAATATCCTTTAGCTCACAGTTTAACATATCTGCCGAAAAAACATTGCTACTCCCGGTGGAATCGAAATCACGAAGCGTGGAATGTAGATCAACGAGCAGGAAGACTAAACCTGCAGGCATGGAGTTAAAACCAGTGAGCGGGGGAACTAAACCACGAGAGGGTGGAATCAAAGTCAGTATGGGTGCCGACGAACCCAGCAGGCGCGGAATCAAAATACATTCATTAAGCGGACTTAACTATCAGGAGGTGAATCAATATACGGAGCGTGGAATCAAGGTCAGTATGGGTGCTGACTAACCCAGCAGGCGTGGAATCAAGAAAAGTACGGAGGGGAATCAACACAGCAGGCGTGGAATCAAAACTACGCCGACTGTTATTACAGATTCCCTGCGAGTTGGGCTGATTTACGAAGTACAGGGGTCTTCCCCCTGTTCTCAGGGCAAATCGGACCATCCAGGGTGCAAAATTTGGCGGGATAATGTAACAATCCTCACCTTGTCCGCACGAAGTTTTTTGGGTATGCTTGCCTCACAAGGACAAGCTGGGGCAGTTCCCGGCAAGGAAGAATTGTCCACGTTGGCACTAAGGACTTTGGATAGAACATTCAAAGTTGAACTATGAAGGATAAGAGGAAGTAACATATGAAACGTGATGTGGAACTCGCGCGACTTATTTTGATGCGAATCGAAGCACAAGAAAATTACCACGATAATATTTCGTGTGAATTTGAAGGCTATACAGATGAACAAGTCTATTACCATATCATGCTTTTACATGAAGCGGGTCTTGTGAATGCAATGAGACCTCTCAGGAATGCAGGATATACAGTCGATTCCAAAGGCTAACTTGGCAGGGACATGAATTTCTTGATTCGGCCGCGCGATAATACGATTTGGAATAAAGCAAAAGAAATTATGGCAAAAACAGGTGGATTTGCGTTTGAAGTCGCAAAACCATTGTTGATTAGTTTGATAAGACAGCAACTTGGGATTCCGAAGTTAATGGATGAGAACCAAATGAGTATGCTGGCGTCGCTGCGGGAGCCCCACAAGGGGGTGATATTACAGTCCGCTACGGGGGAGGAATTGGATGCGTTGTCATCGTCCCCGAGCGTAGCGAGTGAGATACCGTTCGTGCTAGATAGCGTTTAAGGGAGAGTTGTGATAGGAGGATAATATGACAGTAATATTAGATAGGATAAAGAAACGAAGAGATGCGTTACAGAGACTCGAGGATTTATTTAGGCGTCCTGAGCAGGTGTTAGTTATTCATTATAGTTGCGAGACCTTTTACGATAGAGTTGATGGCACGTCTCCAAGAATTACTTCAATTGCTGCTATTAACTTTAGCATCACGTCAAGCCCATTCATTCTCAATACATCAAGTTGCCGAAAGAAAAGGTCTCAAAATTACAGATATTGAGAATTACTACAACGAACTTGAAAAACAAATGCTTGATGAGTTTTACCAATATGTCAGTAGTCACGTCGATTATTTATGGCTACATTGGAATATGCGTAATATCAACTACGGATTTCCAGCTATCGCTCATAGATATCAAGTTTTAGGTGGCAAGCCTATTGAAATTTACGAGAAAAATCTTGAAGATTTATCTAGTTTGTTTATTGATATTTTTGGTCCTAAATATATTTCACATCCTAGGCTTCCAAATATTGTAAATAAAAATAATATTAGCAAAAAAGAGTTCTTAAAGGGTGATGAAGAAGCAAAAGCATTTGAAAGTAAGGAATATGTAAAACTGCACCAATCTACTTTGCGAAAAGTTGATGTTCTGGCGACATTAGCAGGAAGGTTGGCAGATGGTTCCATTAAGACTGACGCTACAATTTGGGATGTTTATGGTGTTTCACCAAGAGGTGTAGGAGAGTTAATCAAAGATCATTGGCTAGTTGCTCTCATAGTTTTCGTCATAACAATCGTCACAGCATTTTGGGGTTTTATAAAGTGAACATTGTCCATCCTAATATTTAGGGAATAGCTGTAAGGGTCCAAGACATCGTGAACACAATTCGGCATGGGTTTTATCTCGTGGAGTGTTCAAGACATCGTGAACTGGATCAAGCTGTTGAGCGGTGTGCAAATTCGGGTCTGAGCCGCGCCACGGTTTCGGAGATATCATACGCATAGTTTTTGCATAGGCGCCAAGGATGTTGAGCCGAACGTTGATACCAAATTTCCAAGCGACTGCAATCAGTTTCGATCGTAGCCCAAACATATTTCCCTGCCAGACGCTTGCTGACTTTCCAAGATTCGTTGAAGATGGGAATGGTGCCATCGGGCTGGACTTGGCGAATGAAATGGATCCGTCCGGCGGTAATGGGCAAGGGATCGGGCAAATGCGAGACCTGTTTGGCTGTGAGACGATGGAGTGTTTGGCGAGCTTGCGCTTGTTGGGGGGTGGTGTCGATCAAAAACGGTGGCATATACTCCGTCATATACCAATGGACGAAGGCTGGACTGGTGCGACACACCTGAGCGAAGGACATGAAACGCCTGCGTTCCCAGAAGGCATGTCCCCATAAGCCGTTCAATTCTTCGACCTCGCCATTGTGCTCCGGTTGGGCGATGGGCAGGAAGATCAGTTCGATGCCCAGAGACAAACATAGCCGCACGAACTGCCCGAAGATACGCGGTGCTTTGTAGCCTCCGCAGAACGCCGCATCGTTGTCGAGTTGCAAAAATTGCGGGATTCCAAGGGATTTCCAGGTCTGGAGGCAATGTCTCCGGACTGTTTCGTAACTTTTGTCGGTGGCAATCGTTTGCGTGCAAGCGCGCGTGTGCAAATTCAAGGTGTGAAAGGCATAGATCTTGAGACCCTCTTCGAGATAGCGACAGGTCCAATCTAGCGCATGCAGGCTGCCAGACACCGCCTGCAAGGGTTTCGGAAAGTACAGCCGTTTTGCTTGGTTGGGCTGGGCAATCAGTCCACGCTGGCGCAATACTCGTTTGATCGTCGAGAGCGATGGGAGAGATTTGCTTCCGATCACTTTGCGCAACTCGCGCTGGACCGCACGAGCGCCGATCAAACCAACTTTCTGTTTGACCAGACGCCGCCGCGTTTGAACAATCAGTTGCCTGATCCTCGATGAGTAAGTTGTTGGCATATGGGCTGGTCGTCGCGAACGACTGTGTAACCCTGCAGTACCTTCTTGATCGAAACGTGTTTGCCATTTGCTTAACCAGGCGCGACACCGCTGAACTCTTACCAAAATCTCTTGTTGGGCGCTGCCCTGCACATGCATTCGGATCGCCTTGCGGCGTAATCGAAACTCTTGTTTCTCGTCCATGCTCTCTCACTTTCGGAGAAAGCATGCAAGAGACTGGAGCCTCCAGTCAAGAGGCTATTGCTGTTCACGATGTCTTGAGCCTTTTTTGAGATAAAATCGTTCACGATGTTATGAACCCTGACAAATAGCGACTTATCGTGGCGTATCTCGATAGTGTCCAAGTGCGGCTGGCGTCCCACAAGGGGATGATATCGCTGCGGGAGCCCCACAAGGGGGTGATATCCCACAAGGGGACGATGTTACAGTCCCAAACGGGAGAGGAATTGGACGCGTTGTCATCGTCCCCGAGCGCAGCGAGTGGGATACCGTCCGTGCTGCGACCATCGGGAAGGGCGTTTAAGGAGGATTTACGAAGTACAGAGGTCTTCCCCTGTTCTCAGGGCAAATCGGACTATCCAAGGTGCAAAATTTGGCGGGATAATGTAACAATCCTCACCTTGTCCGCACGAAGTTTTTTGGGTATGCTTGCTTCATAAGGACAAGTTGAGGTCGTTTTCCCGTGCGGGGCACCTAAAGGTATGATAAGAAGTTGCGCCCGTTCGTTGGGCGGACGTTGATGCCGGGTATTCTTGATAAGGCTTTCATGGGGGAGTTGTGATGAGAAACCGTCCACGAATTATGTCCACGAATACTCGAATGGATGATGGCGGATTCGTGCATTCGTGAAAAATTCGTGGATGGTATTTGGGCTCACGAAGGTCAACGTGTTGCGGGATTATTTGAGTAAGACGCTGTAATTTGATCTTCCCCGTGACAAAATAAAATCCGCCCGTGGAAAATGTCCACGGGCGGACTGTCTTTGAAGAACACTTTGCCCCGGGTATTAAGGTGACAGTCACTTGGGAAGTGACTGTCACCTACTTTAGTTTGCCTTCACGAACCTGTCAAAAAACTCGATGGTCCTTTGCATGGCGGTGCTGAAGTAGCCCGAGATGTTGTGGTTGTCGCCGTCGTATTTGTACAGTTCCACGTATTGTTCGGCTTCGAGCATTTGATAGAACAGCGTCTCTGAGAATTCCACGGGCACGTCGGTGTCCGCGGTGCCGTGGTGGAGTTGAATGGGACCCGAGATCTCGCCCAGGAAAGAGTTTGCGGAGATCGAATTCCAGAAGCCGGGATTTTCCTCGGGCGTGCCGTACGTATCCACGAAGGTGGAGCGCCACGAACCGGGGCGCGGAGTTGAATCCGGGGAGGCGGTCGGTCCGCGCCGCCAGTTGTATAAAAGATCCGGGTAGGATGCGACAACCCCCGCCCAGATCACGCCCGCTTTGATATCGCCGGTGATGACCATCGAACGCAGGGTGATGTATCCGCCCATCGAATGACCCCACATGCCGATGCGATCCGGGTCCGCGTCCGGGTAACGCTTCATCGAAGCGACCGCGTTGAGTACGTCGATCGTGTAATCGGGTCTGCTGTAAGCGCCTCCGGCCTGACCTTCGGAACGGTCGTGCCCTCGATAATCCGAGCGGAAGACGATATAACCGCTGCGCGCGATCAGATCCACGTAGGCGATGTATCTCTCGGTGGTGACGTACACATCCGGGGGAATGTAACCGTGATTAAAGATGACCACCGGCCAACCGGTGGCGGGTCTTTCTCCGTTCGGGACGGTCATGAGGGCATAGATCTTCAATCCCTCGGAGAGATAGGAGACGTAGTAACGGCTGTAGCCCACGCCGGGGTCGAGTTCGTCCTCGATGATAATGTCACTGCCGGGATATTGACGCGCCCGCATCGCCGCGATCTCCAGCGGATGCGGAATCGGTGTCGCTGTGGGGAGGGGGGTAAATGTGGGGGAGGGAGTTTCGGTGAAAGAAAGCGTCGGCGAAGTTGTGGCAGTGGGAGGCGGGGCAACGGTCAGCGTGGAAGGGGAAGCGGCGACGGTCGTCCCGCAGGCATTGAGCGCCAATGTAAGAATCCCAAGCATCAACCAGTAAGATTTAAGTCTGTTCATCACTAAAGTCCTTTTTGGGTTGGAACGATGAGAGATTGTATCGTTCCAACCTTGGATGAAATTTAGGACGACTCAGTTTTGGGAATCTTTACTTTCCACTTCGTGCGCAGTCAGCCCGACTGGGTTTTCTGCATGTGCTTGACGGATTTTGTGATGAGCTCCTTGAGAACCTTCAGGTCGACATCCGCAAGTCTCTTGATGTACAGGCAGGCCTTGCCCGTGGAATGTTTGCCCAGTTTGGCGAGCAGGTCTTCATATTCATCGAAGCCGGTCATGATGTAGAGCGTGAGGTTTTGCTTGCGCGGGGAGAAGCCCGCCACGAACCAGTCGCCTTCGCGGCCCGATGCGCCTTTGTAATGGTAGGTGCCAAAGCCGACGATGCTCGTGCCCCACATCTTTGGCTCGGCTTTGGTGGCTTTCTGCATCATCTCCGCGATCTTGAAACAATCGTCGCGGGTCTGCTCGTCCTTGACGCCTTTGATGAACTTGTCCACGCTCGCTTTGTTGACCTTTGTCTTGAGTTCAGCCATTGTATTCTCCTATAAATTAAGTGCAGGGGCGACCCAACCAGCATGGGCAGGTCTGTTCAATAAATCCTGACGGGTCGCCCCTACTTATCTTGCGGTTTGATGACATCCTGTTACTCGGGCTGTGCCAGCCTGGTCTTTAAGAAGATCCACGGGGCAAGGAAGGTCGCCCAGAAGGTGGCAAGTCCGTAGCGGATGTAACGAAGGATGTAGCCGAGCGTGGACTCATCAGCGGCGATGGCGGAGAAGGCTGCGTCCAGGCCGAAGTAAAGCACGAGCAGGCCGATGATGCCGACCACGTAACGTGCGACGCGCAGTCCGCGTGTGCCTTTGGCGGAGAAGGATGCGTATTTCCGCATGAGCGCGTAGCCGGTGTATGTCCCGAAGACCGCGCCCCCCAGTGTGATGAAGCCGTTGATGTTGCGGGCTTCGGTCGAGAAACTGCTCCATTCGGCGGGATCAGGCGTCCCTGCGATGATGGAACGGATGATGAATCCGACAAGAACCATGGAGATCGAACAGAGAAATCCCAGTTCAATTTGAACGGCGAGGGATTTTGTATTCAACCAGTCGCGCACAGGTTTCTCCCATCTGGAGAACGCCCACAACATGGTGAAGCCGATCAGCCAGCCGAAGAGCACATCCTGCGGAAAATGCACGCCGAGGTACATGCGCGAGAAGGCGACAAAGAAAACCACGATGGCGATCAACCAGCGAGCCCAATTCTGCTTGACCTTCGATATGAGGTATCCGCCCACCGCGAGCGAATCACTGGCGTGCGAGGAGGGGATGCCGTAACTGGTCTCAGTGCTCAACGCTTTGACGTCGCCGACCCAATACGGACGCGGCTCGTGAAAGAGCAATTTGAACGAACTGGAGATGAAGTCGGTGTAAATGAGGATCAACAGGGCGCGGAAGCCGATGCGGCGGTCCACTGCCCAGTAGATGAAGGGGATCAGAACGAGGTAGAACTCGATGCGCCCGAGGAAGGTGAAGCCGTTCATGAGGTCGTCCAGGGCGGGGCTGAAGGTCTGCAATGCCTGGATGAAACGGATGCCAAGTTGATAGATCGCGTCCATGGGAATCTCCTTTGTGGGATGTTCGTATCTCTACAAAAAGTATAGCACGGCTGTCAAGAGGGAGCCGATGTTCGGACGAAAGTTCGGACATTTTCTTTTTTGCCACGGATTGACACAGATTTGCACTGATTTTTCTTTGTTTTTTCCGTGAGAATTCGTGACATCGTGCCCGAAAGGTAAATCCGTGGCTAAGAGCCTTTTGTCCGAACTCCTGTCCGAAGGTCGGTCAAAGGTACTGGAATTCCGCCCTGTTTTATGCTACAGTATAGAAAAGAGATGTTCGTCCCATGAAAGGAGGTAGTCATGACTCCGAAGAAACGACTGAACATTCTTTTCGCTGACGACGGCTCTCAACACGCCCAGGCGGCAGTTGAGTTGCTGAACGACATTCCCTTCCCCCCGAACAGCCGCATATCGGTCCTGCATGCGTTCAACTCCGGACAGGTGCCGCTCATCCCTGAATACGAACGGATGCTCGAACGCACGAAGGAACAGCTCTCGAACCGTCATTTCCGCGTAGAGACCGAGTTGAAACTGGGTCCCGCGGCAGAGATGATCCTTGAGAGGGCGCAGGAGAAAAAACCCGACCTGATCGTCCTGGGGGCAAAGGGTCTGCGGGCAACGGCGGGCATCCTGCTGGGCGGTGTGGCGCAACAAGTGGTGGAGTATGCCTGTTGCCCGGTGCTCATCGTGCGTGCGCCGTATCGCGGCTTGCGTCACATCCTGCTGGTGACGGACGGCTCGCTGTACAGCCAGCGGGCGGTGCGGTATCTCGGCAAATTTCCGCTCCCTGAATTGCTGGACCTGCGCGTCATGCACGTCCTGCCTCCCATGCGGCGCCCGATCATGATGGAACCCCATTATGGCGGATGGCAGACCATCTATGCCCAGTTCCCCTCGCAGGAGGAGGAGGCAGCCATCGAGGAACGGGAGGCGAAGATCGGAAAAGCGCTTCTCAAACGGACCTCGAGCCTGCTCCAGCGTCACGGGCTTAGGTCCACCTCCGTGCTGACGCGCGGCGACGCGGCGACCGAGATCATCGAATACGTCGACATGCACCGACCGGACCTGATCGTGGCGGGCTCGCGCGGCTTGAGCGAGTTCAAAGGCTGGTGGATGGGAAGCGTCTCCCGCAAACTCGTCCACTATTCGAAGTGTTCGGTCCTGATCGTGAAGGGACCGGGAAAGGAATAAACCTATGGAAGTGGAGATCGGAAGGGTCACGCATTTCTACGGTCACCTGAGCGTGGCGGTGCTTCAGTTGAACGAAAACCTGAAACTGGGCGACAAGATCCACATCACCGGTCACACCACCGACTTTGTCCAGCGTGTCAACTCCATCGAGGTGGAGCATCACCCCGTGGTGTGGGTCAAACCCGGTGACCATGTGGCGATCAAGGTCATTGGACCGGTTCACGACCACGATGTCGTCTATCGCGTCGTGGAAGAAGAGTCCGAACCGCACCTTGCGTGAAATGCGTTTGGCAATGTGACCGGAGAAGGGGATGTTTGCGGTTAACCAACGAATATTGAGGAGCGTGTAGCCAGTAAATCTGCTGTAATTCCAGGGATAAAAAAGGTGCTGGAACGGCTATCTGTTCCTGCACCTTTTGGGGTTGAAAAGGAACTACGGCAGCTTGAATCTCCACAACTCCCTGCCGGTGCCGTCACCGCCGTTCGCCTGGAAGAACAACTGGTTGTTGTAGGCGGTCAGGAAGGATGGGAACGAGTCGCCGCTTTTGTTGATGTCGCTGACGCGGGTGGCGGCGGTGCCGTTGAACTTCCAGAGTTCGTAGCCGGTACCGTCGTTGCCATTGGCGCTGAAGTACAGTTCGCCGTTGAACACGGTCAGGTAGGACGGGGCTGAGTCGCCCGCCCCGACATTGATGTCCGCTGCGCGGCTGGCGGTGGTGCCGTCGTATTTCCAAAGTTCCGTGCCGAAACCGTCATTGGCGTTGGCGCTGAAATACAGGATTCCGTTGAGAACTGTCAGGTAGGCGGGGTTGGCGTTACCCACACCGGGGTTGATATCGGTCACACGGGTGGGGGGATTGGTGCCGTCATATTTCCAGATTTCCGTGCCGAAACCGTCGTTGCTGGTGGCGCTGAAGTACAGGGCGCCGTTGTAAACCTCCAGATACGCCGGGTTCGAGTTGCCGTCCCCGCTGTAGATGTCGGCAGCACGTCCCACTGTGTTACCGTCCGTTTGCCAGAGTTCCACACCCGTGCCGTCGCTGGAACTGGCGCTGAAGTACAGGCGGCCGTTGAAGACGGTCATGTACGCGGGGCTGGCGTTGCCGGCGCCTGCGTTGATGTCGGTCAGGCGTCCGACTTCCGTGCCGTTGAACCTCCACAGTTCGATGCCTGAACTGTCGCCGTTGGCGCTAAAGTAGAGCAACCCGTTAAACTCCGCCAGAAATGCCGGGTTCGAGCCCGTTGCGCCCGGCATTACATCCTTCACGCGGCCGGGAGTGTTCGTAGCGGCATCGTACTTCCATAGTTCTGCTCCGGTGTTGTCATTGCCTGTGGCGCTGAAGTATAGGGCGTTGCCGAACGTGGCCATGTAGGCGGGGCTTGAATCCGCGGCTCCAGGGTTGATATCCGCCACTCGCTCCGTGGTGACAACCACCGGGGCGGCCAGACCGATCTCCAGCGAATATTGCCTGTCGGTGGTGGTCACGTTGACCACGTCCACGTAATAATCCCCGTTGGATGGAATGGTCCCGCTCCACGTCAGTGTGGCGTTCTGGGCTTTGAGCGCGGTCCCGCTGACGGGGAGAACCGCCAACTCCAGGCCGCCCGTGGTGGCAGTCAGGGTGACCGTGAGGGTCTGTCCCTGCGCGGCGGTGAAGACGTAGCGCTCCCTGACCTTGGATACCGCCACCGTGCCGGAAAGTGTGACCTTGGAACCCGCCGTCAGATTAAGACGGATCGGAACATTCCCGACTGGAATTGGATTCCCGCCAGCAGAATTGCGCGGTACCCTGACACTGACCCCGGCCGCCAGTGAGACGCCCAGATTTGCTTCCCTCAGAACATCAACTCTGGCATTGTGGTTCCGTGCGATGGATTCCCACGTATCGCCCGCCTGGGCGGTGATATAGATGATGCATGGCGGACCGTAAATGGTTCCGTTGCTGCCGATGTTGGGGACGGTCAGCTTGTCGATGGGCCAGATCTTGGCGGGGTCTTTCACCTGCGGATTGGCGAGCTTCACGGCGTTGAAATCGGCGCCATAACAGCGTGCGATCTGGAGCATCCATTCTCCTTTTATGACCTGGTGCTGGATGGTTGCGCCCTTTGTCAATCCCGAAGGTGGTGGATTGCCTCCCGTCACAGCCGTGTTCGTGACCGTCACGCTGACGGGCTGGATGCTGGTCGCCCCGCCGCCGGAGGCCTCCATGTTGAAGACCAGTTGAGTGACCGTGCGGTCGTTTTCCACAGTGTTGTAGGTGCTCGTACAGGAGAAGGACGCACCCGCGGTGAGTATCGTATCCTGTCCGCCGCAGTTGACAGTGCCCAGGCGGGCTTCCCGAATGACGAATTGGGCAGGTCCCAGGGTGGTTGTGCCTGTGTTCCGGATGGTGTAGGAGAAGGCGATCGGCTGTGCTGAATTACTGTAGCTTGTTGGATTGGCAATGCTGACAAGTTCGAGCACCTTGTTGAGGGTCATCGGTACGGTGGTGGTGACCGTGTTCGAGTTGACACCTCCGACGGTGGCAATGGCAGTGCTGATCACAGAACCTGCGTTCAGGTCGGCTTGTGTGATGGGATAGGAAGCAACGCAGGCGATGCTCTCCCCGGCGTCGAGGTTGTCATTCAGGTTGCCGACAGTGTTGACCGCCGGGCAGGCGGCGATGACCTTGCTATCGGTGATCGAGACAGGTCCAACCAGGAGTGTATTTCCCTGGTTGGCCACGGTATATTGGAAGGCGATGGTTTGTCCCACTGTGTTGAACGTCCCGCTTTGCG
The DNA here is from genome assembly GCA_963718215.1 of uncultured Chloroflexia bacterium. Taxonomy (GTDB): domain Bacteria; phylum Chloroflexota; class Anaerolineae; order Anaerolineales; family Villigracilaceae; genus Defluviilinea. The sequence continues at coordinate 13,044 of CAVQYK010000028.1, read as the reverse complement.
CCTGGACGGTCAAATTGAGGGCGGTCACATCCCCTGAAAAGGCGGCCCGCTCGGTGGCGGAATCGCCCCCACCGGTACCGCAGGCATACAGGATGCCAACCAGGACGACAATGATTACACCCAGGGAAAGAAGTCTTTGCATGATCCACATCCTTGTTTCGTAATGTTTCTGCCTGACTCGATAATATGAGTATAGCATGAATGAGATGGGAAAAAACAAGCCCGCCGGTGTGTTTACTCCCATTTTTCGGGAAAATTTGCCTTCGAGAGTGGTATAATCCGCGCCATGAGCAAGGAATTTGAACACATTTCCATGCAAGCCGCCGCTTCCGCAGCTACAAGCGCAGCCCAATTCGGGACTGCTCTATGAACCTGTAACGGCGAGAGACTGAACTTGGTTCCTTCAAGTCCCGGATCTACACAGGTTCGGGACTTTTTTGTTAATCCGTCATTGCGAAGCAATCCCCAAAGGCAACTGGATTACTTCGTCGGGAAGAGAACCCTCCTCGCAATGACGGGGCAGTCCGTTGGTATAATTCGCCCGTCGTTATCTTTTTTTGGAGACAATATGAGCAAAAAACTATCAGGCAATGAGATCCGCCAGACCTTCATAGACTTTTTCGTCGAACACGGACACACCGCCGTGCCCTCGATGTCGCTTGTCCCGGGCGGGGACGCGACGCTTCTCTTCACAAACTCGGGCATGGTCCAGTTCAAGGACGTTTTCCTCGGCACCGACAAAAAAACCTACACCCGCGCCGTCGATTCGCAGAAGTGTATGCGTGTAGCAGGCAAGCACAACGACCTCGAAGACGTGGGGCGCGACGATACGCATCACACCTTCTTCGAAATGCTCGGCAACTGGTCCTTTGGCGACTACTACAAAAAGGAAGCCATTGCCTGGTCGTGGCAGTTGCTCACCGACGTGTGGGGGCTCCCCAAGGACAAACTCTACGCCACCTGTTTCGAAGACGACAAAGGCAACATTCCCGCGCGACGACGAAGCTGCTGATGTTTGGAAGGCACAACCTGGTTTCGACCCTTCCCATGTCCTGTTCTTCGGGCGCAAGGAGAACTTCTGGCAAATGGCAGAGACTGGTCCGTGCGGACCGTGCTCCGAGATCCACCTTGACCTTGGCGAGGAACGCGACAACCTGCGCGGCACCGAACACGTCTGCGGTGTGAACGGCGAATGTACCCGCTTCCTCGAACTATGGAACAACGTCTTCATCCAGTACAACCAGTTCGAAGACGGGCGTCTCGAGCCGCTCCCCGCCAAACATGTGGACACTGGCATGGGCTTCGAGCGCATCGTCTCCGTCCTGCAGGGCGTCGACTCGAACTACAAGACCGACCTCTTCACCGGCTCGCTGGAAGTCCTGCGTTCCCTCACCGGTCACAGCGAGAAGGAAATGCTCGCCGATTTCACGCCCTACCGTGTCATTGCCGACCACGTCCGCTCGGCGGCGTTCCTCATCGCGGATGGCGTCGTCCCGGGCAACGCGGGTCGCAACTACGTGGCGCGCATGATCATCCGCCGCGCGGCGCGCTTTGGCACCAAGATCGGGTTGAACGAACCCTTCCTCGCCAAAGTCGCTGAAGCGGTCATTGCGGAATACGGCGATTTCTACCCCGAACTGCGCAAAGCCCAGCCCGCCATTCTGGATAACCTGACGCGGGAAGAGATCCGCTTCGCGCGTACGGTGGAGGCTGGAACAGCCCATCTGGAGAATCTACTCTCGAGCCTCCGCTCTGAGCGGAGCGGAGCGCAGTCGAAGAGCGTGCTTGTCCTCGACGGTCACAAAGCCTTCGACCTCTACGCCACCTACGGTCTCCCCTTCGAAATCTCCCGCGACATCGCCCGCGAACAGGGTCTCGACGTGGACGAAACGGGCTTCAACGAAGCCAAGGAGAAACACGCACTTGCTTCCGGCGGCGGCAAGTCCATGGGCAAACTGGGCGGCGAAGATGCGGAATTCTTTGCGGGCATCCTGCGCGATCTGCAGGCGAAGGGCAAACTCGGCAACGACGGCGTCGAATATGACCCGTATAACAGTCCGCGCGTGGAAGGGGAAGTGCTGGCGCTGATCGTTGACGGCGAATCGGTGCAGTCCGCTTCGCTGGATGACCAGGTCGAAGTCATCCTCCCCAGGACCGGCTTCTATATCGAAGCCGGCGGTCAGGTGGATGATACCGGGTATATAAAATCTGTCGCGCTGAGCGGAGCGACCAACGGGAGCGCAGTCGAAGCGGGGGGCTGGGAGATCGAAGTCTCCGCCATGCGCCGCGCCTCGGCGGGCGTCATCGTCCACATCGGGACGGTCATCTCCGGTCAGCCCAAAGTAGGTGACCGAGCCGTCGCTGAAGTGGATATGGCACGCCGCCACGACATCATGCGCAACCATACCGCCACGCACCTGCTCCATAAGGCGCTCCATGCCGTCCTGAGCGACCAGGCAAAGCAGGCGGGCTCGCTCGTCGCGCCGGACCGTCTGCGTTTCGACTTCAACCATCCCGAAGCGATGACGCCCGAACAGATCGAGCGTGTCGAGAAGATGGTCAACGAGGCCATCGCGGCGGATATGCCGGTCTACAAGCAGACCAAATCGCTCGAGGAAGCCAAAAAAGAAGGCGCGATGGCGCTGTTCGGCGAAAAATACGGCGAAACGGTCAGGACGATCAGTATTACGGAGTCCGATCTGGAATCCGACAGTTCTACTGTCGGGAAATACTCCTACGAACTGTGCGGCGGCACGCACCTCGAACGCACGTCCGATATCGGTGTGTTCATCATCGTCAGTGAGAGTTCGGTGGCGGCAAATGTACGCCGTATCGAAGCCGTCACCGGGCGCGGCGCCCACGGCTGATCGCCAAACGCTTCAAGACACTCAAACAGACGGCAGGCACGCTGAAAACATCGCTTGACGAGGTACCCCTCAAAGTGGAACTGCTCCAGGACGAAGTCGCGGACCTGAAGAAGGAACTTGCCAGCCTGCGCGCAAAGCAAGCGCTTTTCGGTTTTCAACATACAACTGTCAAAAGTCCAGACGACGTGTCAAGTGATTTCCATGTGCTTGGGGTTGAAATGCCAGATGTTGACCATGGATACAATGCGATGCTGGCGGATAAATTCGCGCGAGAAATATACCGCTGGGCGTGCACTGTCTCGCTAACAATCAGGGTAAGGTTATTGCAGTGCTGACAAAGAGCTAGTTCAAGCGGGGCTTTAAAGCCGGCGATCTCATCACAGGCATCGGCGGGAAGGGAGGCGGGCGTCCCAATCTGGCGCAGGGAAGCATCGCCGGCGACGTCAAAGAGGCGCTTGGCAGACTTCCGAAGTTGATCGAAGAGAAGTTGAAATAACAAAACGGGCGGACTCATGTCCGCCCGTTCTATTTGCATTGAGACGTTTTATCCCTTGGTACTTCGCTTTGCAGCAGGCTTCTTCGCCTTCCCCGCGCGGCGGTAGGGTGGCATATCGATCACACAAACCTGGCATTTGCTCGTGTCCAGGATCTTATTCCACAGGCTGGGATAACTTTTCGAGAACGAATCGGGGTCCAGCGTGGAGGTGATGACCGTCGGCAGGTCGGCATAGTAGCGATGATTCAGGATCTGGTGCAGTTTATCCTCCGCCCACACGGAACTGATCCCGCTTTCCTTCAGGTCATCAAGCATGAGTAAAGGGGTGGTGCGGATCTCGTAAGCACGGCGATCAAACGTGACGTCCGAGTTGGGGCGGAAGGTCGCTTTCAGATAATCGAGCAGGGTCGAGACTTCAGTGAGAATTACCTGTCCGCCGAGAAGGATGCGGTAATTCCCGATTGCCGCGGCGAGATGTGTTTTTCCGCAATGCGACTGTCCGAGGATCACCAGCCAGCCGGTTGGGTTCTCCGCAAACTTGACTGCCGCATCCAGCGCCTCATGCAAACGCTTGATATGCTGAGGCGTGACCTTCTCGCGGATGATCTCCTTGTCCTTGAACGGTTTTCCGAAGCGGTCCTGTTTTTCCCTGGTGATGGTTGTGACGATCTCCTTACCGACCTCATCATCCCGTGTTTCAAAATTCCCGAACGACATTTCCTTGATGTGCGGGAAGGACAGCATCGAGATGCCGGGGTTGCTCGTCTCGGTGGGGCGGCGGTAATCGGGTGCGCTGATGCGGATGTATCTAACGAACTCGTAATCCTGCAAGCGTGAACGGATGCGGCTCTCGATCTCATCCAGGATCAGGTTGGTCGTGATGACCGTCGGCAGTTTGTTGATGTAGCGGTAGTTGATGATCTGAAAGAGTTTTTCCTGGGCCCAGGGCGTGGCGTTCTGCGTGCCGAAATCGTCCATCACCAGCAAATTTGCATTGCGAATATCTTCGAAGCGCGCTTCGAATGTCGTTTCGGGGTCGTTGTAGGCGAAGCGTAGTGAATCCAGCAGGTCGGGCACGGTGATGAACAAAGTTGGAACGCCGCTTTGCACGGCATGGTTGGCGATTGCGGCGGCGAGATGCGTTTTTCCGCATCCGTAGGCGCCTTCGAGCAGGAGCCATCCGTTCAATTGTTTGCGCAAACTCCTCCGATGCGTTGAACGCGTCGTGCAGGCTGGCGACCTCCTGCGGCGAGACAAACTCCGCCTTGGGATTGCCCGAAGTGTTGAAATTCTCGAACGTCAGATGACTCAGCCGGTCGAGGTTGCTCATTTCATAGAGACGCTGCTTGGCGTTCGTAGCGATCTCACTGGCGCGGCATACGCACGGCTCGAGCCGACCGAATTTCTCGTGTCCCACTGGAACGTCCACGCGCAGGAAACCGACGCCTCCGCAATGCGGGCAGTCCGCTTTGCCGAGCAGGGGTGCCGGATTAATCCCGCTTGAGATACTCTTCGAACTCGCTCTTTGTGTATCGCTCTGAACCTTTTCCAGAGCCTTGCTGAGTTTTTTGTCCATGCGTTCCTTCTTCTTTCCAACGCTTTAAGATCGCTTCACAATACTTCCAATTGCGCTTGTTGTTCTTCACCGCCAGTTCGATCGCGTCGGCGATCCATTCATCGGAGTACAACGCCTCCGCATCCTTCAACGTGTCCGCGATCAACGGTGTCAGCGGACCGATGTTCTCCTCGTACAGCCTGAACACGTTAGGTCGCTCCATCGGCGGAGCAGATTGGCTGTTGGACGGGTCCCACTTTCCGCTTTCGATCGCCTGGACTCCGGCTCTGTCCGCGCGGGGAATTCAACAGGAAGTAAACCACCGCCTCTTTCTGGACTTTGAGCAGGCTCCCGCGCCTCACAGCTTTCTCCAGCCCAGCGCTTAATCTCCTGCGCGCTCAATCCCAAAGCCTTGACGTCGAAATCCATCTTTGTCAACGCCCGAAACGGACCGTCCATGTGCTCGGCGCGCCACAGGAAATACAGCGTCACTTTCAACTCATCCGCGTCTTTGATCTCCTTCAATAATTGATGAAACAATCCGTCGGGGAGTTGAGTGAAGGTTTCGGAGTCGGTAAAGCCCTTGAATTTGCTCATGGTTCGCGTAGGGGCGGGGTCACCCCGCCCCTACAATAATTATTCATTCGGTTTGAACACCCGCGTCGCCGCGTTCTCGAACTTTGCCAGCGCCCCGCGGAAGACCAATTCCACGCTCCCCACCGGACCGTTACGATGCTTGGCGATAATGATCTCCGCCACGTTCTGCTTGACCGTGTCCTTCTCGTACTGGTCCGGGCGGTAGATGAACATCACGATGTCGGCATCCTGTTCGAGCGAGCCGGATTCGCGCAAGTCGGAGAGGACCGGGCGTTTGTCCGAGCGTTGTTCGACGGCGCGGGAGAGTTGCGCCGCCGCCAGCACCGGCACGTTCAACTCGCGCGCCAGGACCTTCAGGTTGCGTGAAATATACGAAACTTCCTGCACGCGGTTGTCGGTGCGGGTGTCGCCGCCCATCAACTGGAGGTAATCCACGATGACGAGGTCGAGGCCAAATTCCATGTGCAGGCGGCGGCATTTCGTCCGTAGTTGAAGCGGAGTGATGGCGGGCGTGTCGTCGAGGTAGATGTGCGTATCGCCAAAGACCTCGATGGCGTGGGTAAACAGCGGCCACTCGTTCTCCTGCAATTTACCCGTGCGCAGACGCTGCGAGTCGATGCCGGTCTCCTGCGCGATCAGGCGCTGCACCACCTGCTCGTTGGACATTTCGAGCGAGAAGATCGCCACATGCTTCTTGTGCGTCAATCCCGCGTTCTTCGCAATGGACAGCAGAAAACCCGTCTTGCCCTGACCTGGACGCCCGGCGATGATCAGCAGGTCGGAGGGCTGAAGTCCGGTCAGCATTTTGTCGAGGTCGATGAAGCCGGTCGGCACACCGACAACGTCATCCGGGCGTTTGGCGAGGTCATCGATGCGGTCGTAGTAGTCGCTTAATACGTCCTTGATCGGCTGAAGGTCATGTTTGAGGCGCCGCTCGCTGACGTTGAAGACCGCCTTCTCCGCCTCGTCCATCACATCGTCAACGCTTGTCTTTTCGTTGTAGGCGATCGAGGCGATCTGGTTGGCGGCGTTGATCATCTTGCGGCGGATGGAATATCCCTCCACGATGCGCCCGTAGGACTCGGCGTTGAGCGACGAAGGCACCTGGTTCACCAGCGAGGTCAGGTACGAGGGTCCGCCGATCTCGCTCAATTGGCCGCGCCTGTCCAGTTCGTTCGAAACAGTCAACAGGTCAATGGGGACGCGCTGCTCGTGCAGGCTGTTGAACGTCTCCCAGATCCATTTATGTCTGTGAATGTAAAAATCATCGGCGGTCAAGAACTGCGCGATGTCGTAATACACTTCAGAGTTAATGAAGACCGCCCCTACGACGGCTTCTTCGGCTTCTCGGCTGTGAGGGACTGCCGTTGATGGGGCGGGGGCGGTGATTTCTTCAGGTGGCAGGTAGTCGGTCATTTGTTCTTTGGCTTATCGGACGGCGTGTCCTCATCAGGTTTGTCGGTATCGTCGAGTTTGTCGAGATCGAGTTTTCCAAGAAAGTCCTCGAAGACGGACAGCCTTGCGCTTCCCTCCTCGGATAACGGGGCTGGTTCGCTTCGAGACGGCTTTTCACCGCCCTCAGGCAGATTCTCCTCAGGCAGGATGCCCGCCTCGTCCATCACACTGGGATGCACGAGGATCGGGACATGCGCCCGCACCGACAGCGCGATCGCGTCCGATGGACGCGAATCGATGTGGATCTCCTTGCCGTTCACTTCAGCGACGATGTTGCCGTAGAAAATATCGTTCTGCAGTTTGACGATCTCGATCCGTACCACGCGCGCATCGAACGCGCCAAAGACACTGTTGAGCAGATCATGGGTAAGCGGACGGCTCATTTCCACTTCCTGCAATGCGACCGTGATCGCCTCCGCTTCGTATGGACCAACCCAGATGGGGAGGTAGCGTTCGGAATTTTTTTGTTTCAAAACAACAAGACGCTGGGGTGTCATCAAATGTACACGGACGCTGTCTATTTGAACTTCGATCATCTCAGGCATGGGCTCTCCAAATCGGGATGATGTATTTTAGCATATTCAAGTGTGCCTGTGGTAAAAAATGCCTTCGCCAAATACGAAGGGGTTGATGCAAAGGAGAATCGGCAAGTCCATCTTAATGGGGAAGTGATATTCCCAACTTCCGGGCATTCAATCGACTGTCACCTTCGAGGGGCGGTCGATTTTATTGCCTCTTGACAGGATGAAATAAACACTGTATATTTACACTGTAAATTTAATAAGGAGTAAACATGGTCAGACCCGTCAAAAAGAAACAGATCCCCAATCTTCAGGAAGCCATCAAGGAAACGGCATGGAAACAGATCGCTGAGTTTGGCGCACCTGCCTTATCGCTCCGCGCCATCGCCCGCGAACTCAAGATCACTGCGCCGGCCATCTATAACTACTTTTCCGATCGTGACGCGCTGGTGACCGCGCTCATCATCGACGCCTACACCTCCTTTGGTGACTCGCAGATCGAAGCGCGCGACTCTGTCTCCGCCGCCGACCTGCCCGGGCGGTTGGCCGCCATCGGTCATGCGTATCGCCAATGGGCGCTGGAACACCCTCAGCGTTACCAATTGATCTTTGGCACGCCCATCCCCGGTTATGTAGCGCCGGTTCTGGAGGTCCTGCCTTCCGGGGCGCGGTCGCTCAGCGCATTGGTCAGCGTGATCGACCAATTGCGTCTCGCCGGCAAACTCAAAGCTGACGGGTATCCCTCCGTCCAGCCAGGGTACAAAGAACAGTTCGAAGTCTGGAAAAAGTTCGCGGGCGATTACGACATCTACTCGCTCTCGGTCGCAATGCTCGTCTGGAGCCGCGTGCATGGCCTGGTCTCGCTGGAGATATCCGGAAACATGCCGCCCTTCGGCGTGGACGGCTCTTCGCTTTACGCTTATGAAATCGAATCGATTCAAAAACAATTCATAAAGGTGTAACCATGAAAACGCTTATCCTCGACGGTTCCCATGCCAATGATGCTTTCAGCAGGCGGGTGGTTGCAAGCCTCGAAGCCAGCCTAAACATGCGCGCCTGGGATGCGCACACCGTCGTCTTGCGCGAACAAAAGATCGGCAATTGCGCCGGAGATTTTTTCTGCTGGGTGAAATCGCCCGGCGTGTGCAATACCGCCGATGACAATCGCGTCATTGCTGAACAAATCATGCAAAGCGATCTCGTCATCTATCTCACCCCTGTCACGTTTGGCGGTTATTCCTCCGCCCTCAAACGCATTGTCGATCATCAAATTCAAAATATTGCGCCATTCTTTACAGCCATTCACGGTGAAACGCATCATCAAACGCGTTACGACCGCTACCCGAACATCCTCGTCGTCGGGTGGATGGACGAACCCGAAGCGCAAACCGAAGCCATCTTTCGCCATCTCGTCGAACGCATGTCCATCAACATGAATTCAAAGACCACCGTCACAGGATTGGTAACCGGTCAGCCCTCAAACTCTGATCTGACCTCCCAAACCGAATCCTGGCTCGATGCGATTGCCCACGCTTCCTCCTCCTCCGTGCCTGCCCTGCCGACCCAAACTTTCTCCTCCGCTGTTGCCGCTCCCGTCAAACGCGCCGTGCTGCTGGTGGGAAGCCCGCGCACAAAGAAAAGCACCTCCGCTTCATTGGGCGATTATCTCTTCGAACAATTAAATCTGCGCGGCGTTGAAACCCAGACCTTTCAGATTTACACCATGCTCAATTCGCCTGCCAAAATGGACGAACTTTTCGCAGCGCTTGACTCAACCGACCTTGCTGTGCTCGCCTTCCCGCTCTACGTCGATACCCTGCCTGCGCCGGTCATCAACCTGCTCGAAAAAATTGCGCTGCATCGCAAAAACAAATCTGCCAATTCCCATTTTTCTGCCATTGCCAATTGCGGCTTTCCCGAAGCACATCACACCGATAATGCCCTTGCCATTTGCGCTGAGTTCGCCCGCCAAAATGGATTTGCCTGGCAAGGTGGTCTCGCCCTCGGCGCGGGAGAAGGTATCGTGCATGGCACCCCGCTCAAAGATTTGGATGGACGCGCAATGCCGATCAAGCAAGCTCTCGAGTTGACTGCCGACTCACTTTCACAAGGCAAACCCATCCCACAATCTGCCCGCGAGTTGATGGCAAAACCCATCATCCCCAGCTGGATGTATAAACTGATGGGTGGTTTCGGTTGGAGGCAGACTGCCAGGCAATACGGTGCACAAAAACAATTACGAGCCAAACCATATCAAAAATCATAAATATTATTAGGAGTATAGAAATGTACAACGTATCCATTACCCGTTTGCGCGTCCGTTCGGTCTTTTATATGCCGCTCTTTATGCTGCACGCCATGCGTACCATGACCCAGGCACAAAAAGCTGAGGGTGTCCTCGGTGTGGAAACGCGCTTCGAGAAAAACAACGTCGTGTGGACGAAAACCGTCTGGACGGATGAAGCCGCCATGAAAAAATATCGCGGTTCAGGCGCGCATCAGATCGCCATGCGCATTCTCTCGGAAATTTGCAATGAGGCAGCTGTGGCGCGCTGGCAACAAGCCGATGCGCAATTGCCAAACTGGGAAGAAGCGCATCAACGCATGTTGCGAGAAGGCAAACAGTCCAAGGTCAAGCATCCATCACCGTTGCAGGCAGCTGGCTTGACCACCCCAGAAATGATGCAATCGGGCTTCAAAATGCCCGCTCCGCCGATGTAGGAAAATATTCAAAACAGATTTCAAACCCCATCAGGTTTTTGAAAAGGAGAATAACGTATGTCTGCAAATCATGTTGTGTTAGGCACGGGCGCGATCGGTCGCGCCATCATGGAGGAACTCGTGCGGCGCGGGGAAACCGTCCGTATGGTGAACCGCTCGGGGCGGATGGACGAGGTCCCTACCGGGGTGGAGGTCAAAGCCGCGGATCTGTACGACCAGGCTCAGGTCAAGGAAGTGATGCGCGGGGCGAAGGTGGTATACCAATCCGCCCAGCCGGAGTATTCCGAATGGCAGGAAAAATTCCCTCCATTGCAGAAATCCATCATTGACGGCCTGGCAGGAAGCGGCGCGAAATTGGTCATTGTGGAAAACCTGTATATGTACGGCGAGTCGCATGGCGTGCCGATGACGGAGGATTTCCCGCACAACGCGCACACCCGAAAGGGAAAGGTGCGCAGCGAAATGAGCAAAGCCGCGCTCGCCGCACACCAGACAGGAAAGGTGAAAGTGGCAATCGGACGCGGCTCAGATTACTTTGGTCGCTGGGGAACGGCTTCGAGCATGGGAAGCGGCGTCTTTCACAGGCTTTTGGCAGGGAAACCTGCTCAAATTGCCGGTTCAACGAAATTGCCGCATACCAATACATTTATTCCCGATTTCGGGAAGGCGCTGGTGATTCTCGGTGAAAGGGCGGAAGCGGATGGCCAGGCCTGGCATGTTCCGAATGATATGCCACGCATTACGCAGGGTGAGTTTGTCCAGTTGATCTCCGAGGAAGCAGGCGTGCCGGCGAAGGTTCAGGCGGCTGGTACATTCATGATGTCGCTACTTGGACTATTTATCCCAGCAATGAAAGAAGTAGTGGAGATGATGTACGAGTTCGAGAAACCGTTTATCGTCAATTCGAGCCGCTTCGAGACCACCTTTGGCATGAAAGCCACGCCGATGCGCGAAGCAATTCGTGAAACGGTGGCGTGGTACAAGAGTCACCCTGAAAAGAAGTAAGTTGACGAAATCTCCATTTGAAACGGGACAGGCGTACTTCTGTCCCGTTTTGATTTAATCGTGACTTTTGTCCATTCTCAATAATTCAACATGGTTGTATCATCATTTCATGCCCCACAAACAAGCGAAACAACACGACCTGATGCAAGACCGCGCTTCGCTCACCAGATTTGCCTGGCTCTCCATCGGCGCGGCGGTGGCGACCATCGCGCTCAAAACTGGCGCCTATTCCCTGACAGGCTCTGTCGGCTTGTTATCCGACGCCATCGAGTCACTTGTCAACCTGGCAGGCGCGGTCATGGCGTTGGTCATGTTGATCATCGCAGCGCGCCCGGCGGATGAAGACCACGTCTACGGGCACAGCAAGGCGGAATACTTTGCCAGTGTCACAGAAGGGTTTCATCTTTGGCGCGGCGATCGGCATCATGGTGACTGCGGTCCAAAGATTATTTGACCCGCGTCCAATTGAACAACTAGGCATAGGTCTGGGAGTCTCGGTTGCCGCGTCGCTGATCAATTTCATCGTCGCACGGATCCTGCTCACTGCAGGCAGGAAGCGAAATTCCATCACGCTGGAAGCGGACGCGCGTCATCTCATGACCGATGTGTGGACCTCTGTCGGCGTGATCGGCGGTGTGGCGGTCGCGGGTGTCACCGGTTGGAGCATTCTCGACCCACTGGTTGCGATTGCAGTGGCGCTCAATATCGTTTGGACGGGTTTTCAACTTGTGAGGCGTTCGGTCTCAGGTCTCATGGATGCGGCTTTGCCTGAGAACGAGCAGGGGCTCATTCAAGCGGTGATGAAGAAATATCAGGAAAGAGGCGTCAATTTCCACGCATTGCGCACGCGCCAGGCTGCGGCGCGCAGGTTCATTTCGGTGCATGTACTTGTCGCAGGGAATACAACCGTCCACGATGCGCATCACATTGTGGAGAACTTTGAAGACGATATCCGCGCGGCGCTGGGAGGCGCGGTCACGGTTTTTACACACCTTGAGCCTGCCGAAGACGAACTCTCCATGGAAGATATATACCTGGACAGGTAAACACTACTCTCGCCAGTGACGGCGATGAGCGAAAACACGAAAGAAGCAAATCCCATGTCAAATACGGAACAGGGGCACAGCAGGATCATCGAGCAGGTCAGAATCCACGACCATCACGACCCCCATCACGGTAAATTCCGCCTTTCGGATGTGATCCTCGGCGGACAGGATGGATTGGTCAACGTGCTGGGCGTCATCCTCGGTGTGGCGCGGCAACATCGGACGCCCGCATCGTCATCGCGGCGGGTCTCGCGGCGACCTTTGCCGAAATCCATCTCGATGGGCGCGGTCCCTACACCTCAACTTTGGCGGAGAACGACTCTATCACAGCGAGCGCGAGCGCAGTACCGTCACATCCACCTCGCGCCGGATGTGGAGGTCGAGGAGATCCGCGACTCTCCCGTAAAAAGGGCTTCGAAGGCGAGACGCTCGACAAGATCGTGGATGTCATCACCTCCAACCCCGACGTTTGGGTCAACGTGATGATGTCGGAGGAGTTCCAATTGACGCCGCCTGAACATCCAAGGCGTTCAATTCCGCCCTGCAGGTCGGATTCTCCGCCCTGGTCGGCTCGTTCATCCCCCTCTTTCCGTTCTTCTTCTGGGACGTGAACCTGAGCATCATTCATCTCGATCATCATCGCCGCCCTGACCCTTTCGTCGTCGGCGTGTACAAAGCGCGCGTGACGGTCGGCAAACCCCTCCGCAGTGGACTGGAAATGGCGGTCATCGGCACAGTAAGCGCGATGGCTGGTTATGTAGTAGGCTGGATCTTCAAGGTG
>CAVQYK010000027.1:0-24317 GCA_963718215.1 uncultured Chloroflexia bacterium | reverse complement strand
TACGGCCTGCATTCCCTCGATGCCCCTCCCAGCGTGGATGAATTCAAGTTCCGCATGGGGTATACTGCCAAACCGGTGCGGCAGAGGGTGGTCTTCCACCCGTGGGTGCGTCCGTTCATGAACGATGCCAGCCATGCGCTCGTGCGGGCGGGCTTGCGTTTGAAGCCCGGGAACCCGACGCTCTCCAAAGCCGAGGGCATGCTGCGCTTTTATTTACAGGGCAAACTGCCGCTTGCGCAGCAATCCCTGCCGCCGCCGTTGCAAACGCTCGAGCCCTCCCGAACATTGCAGAATCAGTGATATTTTGGGACGCCTGTACCCCGGACGATGCGGGAGCGTCATGCTAATTGGACCTTATCGAGGGTCACAGGTCGCTCTCCCGATGATGGTCGCTTTTGGTTCCAAAGCCTCTTTATGAACAGGTCTCTGTAAGGGTGATGTCTTAAGGATTTATGCCATGGAAAACGACAGAATTACGATCAATGCCCTGATGCCCGTCCCGCCGCAGGAATTTACGCTGGCGGGCTGGTTCTCGAACCTCTTCAAGCGCCTCGTGGATATCATCGCCGCCGGGTTCGGATTGCTCCTGCTCTCGCCCCTCTTCCTCCTGCTGGGGGGAATGATCAAACGCGATTCGCCCGGTCCCGTCTTTTACCGCGGTCCGCGCATGGGCATGGGCGGGCGTCCCTTCAAGATCCTCAAGTTCCGCACCATGCGCGAAGAACCCGCCAGTTATGAGGGTCCTTCCATCACCGGGCGGAACGACACTCGCATCACTCCGCTGGGGCAGTGGCTGCGCGATACCAAGTTGAACGAACTGCCCCAACTGTGGAACGTGCTGGTCGGCGAGATGAGCCTCGTCGGTCCGCGCCCCGAGGTGCCCGAGATCGCCAAGACCTGGCCTGAGTCGCTGCAGCGCGAGATCCTGTCCATGCGCCCGGGCATGACCAGCCCCGCCAGCGTCCTGTATCGGGATGAGGAAAAACGCCTCAGCGCCGACCGTGTGATGGACGACTACATGGAGAACATCCTGCCCGACAAGCTGCGCCTGGACCAGCTCTACGTGCACCATCACAACTTCCTGTCCGATCTCGATGCCCTGTTCTGGACCTTTGTCATCATGATCCCCCGCCTCGGCGAAAGACAGATCTCCGAGGGCTGGCTCTTCGGCGGGCCTGTATCACGCTTCACACGCCGCTACCTGAACTGGTTCGTCATCGACTTCGTGGTTGCACTCCTGGGCATTGGTTTGGTGGGCGTGTTCTGGCGTATCGAGCGGTCCGCTGGATATCGGCCTGAACCGCGCCGTCAACATGGCGGTCATCCTGGCCTTCCTGTTCGGCGTCTTCAATGCCATGCTCGGGTTGAAGTCCGTTTCGTGGGCGCACCCCGCCGCCGAGGATGTGTTGCGTCTGCTGGTCTCCTGCGCGCTGGTCACCGTGGCTGTGGTGGCGGTGGAAGCGATCTATCGCCCGCAGGCCTTCCTGCCGGTGCGTTTCATGTCCACGGCCGGGCTGGTGGTCCTGTTTGGATTTGTGGCTGCCCGCTATCGCCTGCGCCTGATCACGGGCCTTGCCAGCCGCTGGATCACGTTCCGCAACAGCACCTTTGGCGCCCCGGAACGCGTCCTTGTGGTGGGGGCGGGGGAGGGGAGCGAGTTTGCGGCATGGCTGCTGGGACGGCGCGACTTCAAACGCATCTACACCATTGTCGGCCTCGTGGACGACGACCCCGCCAAGCAGGGAATGCGGTATGATGGGCTCCATGTGCTTGGCTCCACAGCCGACATCCCTGAACTGGTCAAGCGCTACGATGTGGGCGTGATCTTCTACACCATTGCCCGCATCTCGCCGGAAGATAACCAGCGCATCCTGACCACCTGCAACAAGACCGGCCTGCACGTGGTCATGCTTTCGGAGGTCCTCGATCTCCTGCACCATCAGCTGACCAAAGCCGGTCCGCGCAACGGGAAGGTTGCTTCCGAACCTCTGAATGTGAACACCCCCAGGGAGAAGATCAAGGCATGAGCGGCTTTTGGAACGGCAAACAGGTACTGGTCACCGGCGCGGGCGGCTTCATCGGGAGCCACCTCGTGGAAGCCCTGCTTCATGAGGGCGCCAGGGTCCGTGCCTTTGTGCGCTATACCTCCCGCAATGACCTGGGCCTGCTCAAACTGCTCAGCCCTGAAGACCTTTCCAAGGTTGAGGTCATCGCCGGTGACTTGCGCGATGAGCACGCCATCCATCAAGCCGTCAAGGGTTGCGAACAGGTCTTCCATTTGGGGGCGTTGATCTCCATCCCGTATTCGTATTTTCATCCCGCCGAGGTGGCATCCACCAACTTCATGGGCACGCTCAACCTGCTGATGGCCTGCCGCGAACACGGTGTGAAACGGCTGGTGCACACCTCCACGAGCGAGGTATATGGCACGGCGCGGCAGGTGCCGATCAATGAGAGCCACGTCCTGCAGGGACAGTCCCCGTATTCCGCCAGCAAGATCGGCGCGGATAAACTGGTCGAGAGTTTTGTCGCCGCCTACGGCCTGCCCGCCGTGACGGTGCGCCCGTTCAACACGTTCGGTCCGCGCCAGTCCGCGCGGGCGGTCATCCCCACCATCATCACGCAGGCTTTGGTGAAGGATGAGATCAAACTTGGAAATCTATCCACCACGCGCGATTTCACGTTCGTGACGGATACCGTGGGCGGTTTCCTGCGGGCCGCGGAGGCGCAGGATGTGGAAGGCGGGGTGTTCAACCTGGGGACCGGCGAGGAGATCTCGATCGGCGACCTGGCGCAGAAGATCATAAGCCAGGTTGGGAGAACCGTCCGGATAACAGAGGACAGCCAGCGGCTAAGGCCCGAAGCGTCCGAGGTCATGCGCTTGTTATCGGATAATTCGCTGGCCGTCCAGCGCCTGGGATGGCGTCCGCAGTTCACGCTGGACCAGGGCTTGGAGCGAACCATTGCCTGGGTCCGCGGGAATTTGGATCGTTATCGAATTGGGACGTATGAGTTCTAGCACCAGGAGGGAAGGATGAAAGCAGTCGTACTGGCGGGCGGGAAAGGCACGCGCCTGGCGCCTTATACCCAGATATTGCCCAAACCGCTCATGCCGATCGGTGATATGCCCATCCTGGAGGTGATGCTCAAGCAGATGAAGCGCGCCGGGATCACGGATGTCATTTTGACCGTCGGGCACCTTGCCAACCTGATGCGCACGTTCTTCATGGACGGTCAGCAGTGGGGCATGAATATTTCGTATAGTTATGAAGAGACACCGTTGGGGACGGCGGGACCGCTCTCGCTCATCAAGGATCTGGATTCGACCTTTCTGGTGACCAATGGCGACGTCCTGACCACGCTGGACCTGAGGGAACTGGTCGCTTTCCACAAGTCCCACGGCGGCATTGCCACCATCGCCGTCCATAAGCGGCAGGTCAAGATCGACCTGGGGGTCATCCAGTGGGACGGGGATGGCCGCATCGGCGGTTACCTTGAAAAACCGACCTATGACTATACGGTCAGCATGGGCATCTACGTGTTCGAGCCGCAAGTGATGAAATTCATACCCTTTAATATGTATCTTGATTTCCCTGAACTCGTCTTGAAGATGATCGCAGCTGGCGAGAAGGTGGTTGGGTACGCCTTTGACGGCTACTGGATGGATTTGGGCCGCCCGGACGATTACGCCCTTGCCGCCGATGATTTTGCCAGCATGCGCGAAAAATTCCTGCCCGAGGAGTGATCTGTGGATTGGCGCGTCCCACTGTCTGACATTGATTTTGGAGCGGAAGAACTGGAAGCCGTTCAACAGGTCGTCAAAAGCCGCTGGCTGACCATGGGCGCTGTGACCCAGGAGTTCGAACGCGAGTTCGCAGCGTATACTGGCGCGCGTCATGCCATTGCGGTGACCAATGCCACGGCGGCATTGCATATGGCTTGTGTTGCGGCGGGCTGGGGCCGGGCGACGAGGCGATCCTTCCCTCCCTGACGTTTGTCGCGACCGCCAATGCCGTCCGCTACACTGGAGCCGTTCCCGTCTTCGCCGATATCGAAGGCGAACACAGTTTGAACATCTCCCTGCGCTCCATCGAGGCCTGCATCACCCCACGGACGCGTGCCATCCTGGTCGTGCATTACGGCGGCTATGCCTGCGATATGCCGGCCATCCTGTCGCTTGCGCAGAAACATGGGCTGGCCGTCATCGAGGACGCCGCGCACGCGGTCGGCTCGGAACTTGACGGGCGCATGCTGGGCACGTGGGGGCAGGTCGGTTGTTACAGTTTCTTTTCCAACAAAAACATGACGACCGGTGAAGGCGGGATGCTCGTCACGGACGACGATGGACTGGCGGAGCGCCTGCGCATCCTCCGTTCGCACGGCATGACCAGCCTGACCTGGGACCGTCACAAGGGTCACGCCTGGAGTTACGATGTGGTGGACCTGGGATATAACTACCGCATCGACGAGATCCGTTCGGCGTTGGGGCGGGAGCAGTTGAAAAAACTCCCGCACAATAACCAATTGCGGCGGGAGAAGACCTCCCTGTATCGTGAATTGCTCGGGGAACTTTGCCCTGAGGTCGTTGTTCCGTTTGAAGACCATCCCGGCATTTCAGCCTGTCATTTACTGCCGATCCTGCTTCCGGCAGGGCTTCGCGCGAAGTCTTTCATGGAGAATATGAAGGCACAGGGCGTTCAGACCAGCATTCATTATCCCCCGATCCATCTCTTCAGCGCGTATCGTGAAATGGACGCCCCCCCAACGCAGGATCTGGGGCTTACCGAGTCCGTGGCGGCGCGCGAGGTCACGCTGCCCCTGTATCCAACGCTTGCAGATGCCTCTATCGAACTGGTGGTCCAGGCGGTGCGAGCCTCGCTGGCGACCGTAATCAAAGTTTCTACATGACAATTCTGTTCCTTTATTGATCGGAACGGCGGATAGAGTGTACAATATGAATAGAAGGTGGCGCTCATTGCTGGTTTGACCAGTTTGAGCCTGGAGTTCAGGAGTTTTCGATGGAATTGAAAGAGTATTTCCGGATCATTAAGCACTGGGTGTGGTTGCTTATTTTGGGCTTGGTCCTGGGCGGGGCAGGTGGTTATTTTGCAAGCGGTTACCAGACTCCGGTCTATCAGGCTTCCACGCGGGTGATGGTCATGCGCCCGTCCCAGGAAAGCGCCTCCGATTACACCTACCTGAGCGCGCAGCAACTCACCCAGACCTATGTCCAATTGATGACAACGCAGCCGGTCCTGGATGCGGCCTCGGCGGAACTGGGGTATGAGGTCGAACTGGAGCAGATCAGCATCCAGCAGATCCGCGATACGCAGGTCATCCAATTGACGGTCGAGGATGAAAACCCCGAACATGTCGCCCAGATCGCGAACGCATTGGTCGCCAAATTGATCGAGCAGAACGACACATTCCAGGCGGGGCGTTTCAATTCCGCAGAGGCAAGCCTGCGCGACCAGGTCCAGCAAATGGAGACCCAGATCTCCGGCTTGCAGACCATTATCAGCCAGATCTCGAGCCAGAACTTGAAGGACCAGATCTCACAGTTGGAGGCGCAGATCACGCCCCTGCAACAGGAAATATTGACCCTGGAGCAGGAGATTGCCGCCCTGCCCACCTACATCACCCAGAACAAGATCGTCATTGCCGAAAAACAGGCCCGCATCGATCAGATCAAACCTTTGTTGACCCTCTACCAGGAGATCTATTCCAACCTGATCGTGCTTGGGGAACCCATCCAGAACGGGAGCGATGACCCGCAGTTGGTGCAATTGCAGTCCACCCTGGGCCTGTATCAGCAGATCTACATCAACCTGTTGAACAGCCTGGAGACGATCCGCCTTGCCCGCCTGCAGAACACTCCCAACATTGTCCAGATCGAACCCGCTTCCGTGCCCGATCTGCCCATCCGCCCGCGCACCATGATGAACACCATCCTTGCTTCCGTGGTGGGGCTTGATGCTGGCGGCTGGCATTGTATTCCTGGTCGAGTACCTGGACGATACATTGAAAACGCCCGACGAGGTGGAACGCGTTCTGGGTGTCCCTGTGCTTGGTTTTATTGCAGAGATGCAATATAAAGGCAAGGGGGATGAAGTCTACGTGGCACGTCAGCCGCGCTCTCCTGTTTCGGAAGCCTTCCGTTCGCTTCGCACCAACCTCGAATATGCCTCCGTCCAAAAACCCATCCACACCCTGATCGTGACCAGCCCCGAACCCTCGGAAGGCAAAACAACGGTGGCGGTCAACCTTGCCGCGATCTTCAGCCAGGCCAAGCGCAGCGTTGCCCTGGTGGATGCGGACATGCGCCATCCGAACGTGCATCGCTATCTGGGGCTGTCCAACCGCGACGGCTTGAGCAACCTGTTCCGGGACCAGTCGGACGTATCGAAGGTCTCCCGCAGCAAGGTGGATCTGCCCAAATTATCGATCATCACCACTGGTCATTTGCCGCCCAATCCTGCTGAATTATTGGGGTCCGATCGGATGACCTGGATACTGGAAGAACTCCAATCCATTGCCGATATGATCATCATCGATACGCCTCCCTCCCTGGTTGCAGATGCCCAGGTGCTGGCGGCCAAGGTGGATGCTGTCTTGATCGTGATCAAGCCGGGCAAGACCAGCGCCGAAGCCGCGCGCAGTTCCATGGAACTGTATCGGCGTGCGGGCGCCCGGGTTGTGGGTGTGGTCCTGAACCGCATTCCCCGCAATCGCAGTTATTACTATGGCGGCTACAAGTACTATTCACCCTACAGCGACAGCAAGGGTTATTTTTCCACTGCCAATTCGGAGTTGGAAGAGGTCGCGCCCACTAACTCATCCAGTGACTGAGACTTAAAGTCAGGTGTTCCTGCTGAGGGGGATCAGGTTGGATCCATCCTCCTCTCGTCTCCTGAAGGATTCATCAATGCCTTCCGTGTTATTCGTGTGTACCGCCAATCGTTTCCGTTCCCCGCTGGCAGCTGCCTTTTTTCGAAAAGCATTGGCGGATTTTGCCGTGACAGGGACCTGGAATGTTGACAGCGCCGGCACCTGGACGGTTCCCGGATTGCCGATCCTGCCCGAAGTCCCCCTGATAGCCCGCAAATATGACCTTGACCTTGTCCGGCACCGTTCCAAACCGGTGACCGAAGCGCTTCTCGCCGCCCAGGACCTGATCCTTGTCATGGAGGCAGGTCACAGGGAGGCGCTCCAGAACGAATTCCCTTCCAACAGCGAACGCGTTTATCTCCTGTCACAGGCTGTGGAGGATCGCACCTACGATATCCCGGACCTGATCGATTCGGTCGAGTCCATGATGGAGATCGGCATCAACCTTTACGATCTCCTTCAAAACGGCTATGGGAATATTTGCAGTCTCGCGGTCCGGTTGGAAGGCGGATTGCCTGATCGGAATTGAGCGGGAACCACACAAAACAAAGATGAACGCATCCAATTCTGAAACTGGAAAACAGAGATCAGGCTGGCAAAGGTTCCTCCGCTGGCTGCCTGTTATTCTATTGCTCATCGTTTTGGCGATCGCAGGAATGAAAGGCTGGCGGATCTATCAAAAAGGCATGCTTGTCTACCGGGACGTAACTGTCCTGCGAGGGCTGATGCAAAACCCCGCTGCTCTTGGGGATCTTGAGACGGTCACCTCGACAATGACGGATCTACAGGGTAATCTTGACGCATTTTCAGAGGAGGCAGGGCCAGCCTTATGGCTGTCCTCCAGATTGGGATGGGTGCCAACTTACGGGGGAGATCTTACGAACGCTCCAGACCTGCTCGACCTGGCAGATCGCCTGGTGGACGTATCTGTCACTGCCCTTCAAGCCGCTGAACCACTGCTGAACGAAATGAATTCCCCGGATTCGTCCCTTGACCCGGCCGGTTTGACATCATTGCTTGTAGATGCCCAGCCTGAATTGCTAAAGATCCGGGAGGAATTCGATCTGGCGCTTGGAGCTCGAAACCAAGTCCAGGTTGAACAATTGTCTCCCCGCCTGCAGGGTCTTTTGGTGGATGAACTCGATCCGCTTCTCGGGTTGATGGATGACGGGCTCTCCCTGTCCACGGCATTGCCGGTCGTTTTGGGCGCTGATGGCAGTGGGCCAAAAACCTACCTGTTGCTCGCACAAAACGAAGATGAATTGCGCGCGACGGGTGGGTTTATCACCACCGTCGGCAAGCTGATCTTGCAAAACGGGCGGATCATCAGCCTGGACTTCGAAGGCGTGGATAACGAAGAGGACTGGACAAAGCCGTTCCCCGCCGCTCCCTGGCAGTTGCAGGAGTACATGAATGCTGAAGTCCTGATCCTGCGCGATTCGAACTGGTTTGCCGACTTTCCCACCAGCGCCAGATGGGCCGAGTATCTGTATACCTACAACCATCCCGGCCATCGGACGGCGTCATTGCCTTCGATCAACAGTTCCTCGTGCATCCTGTTGCAAGCGCTCGGTCCCGCTGGAAGTGGACGGGCGCGCCTTACCCGATCACGAGCGACAATGTCATCGAGTACATGCGTTCCGCCAAGGAACCCCCGACAGACCAGACCGCTCCCCGCGGACTGGTATCGCAAGAACTTCATCGGCGACATGGCCGATGCATTCTTGAAGAACTTGCTGGGCGGCGGGAACAACGACTGGCGCGGACTTGCCGCAGTGCTGGTTCAGGCCATTGAGGAACGCCACCTGTATTGCAATTTGATGACCCAACGGTCGCGTCCCTGCTTGCGGAAAATGGCTGGGATAAGGCGGTTCGCCCGTGCGATGGCGACTTCCTGATGGTCACTGACAGCAATATCGGTTTTAACAAGACCAATGCCCTGGTGGAGTCAGCCTGTCCTATGATGTTGACCTGACCGACCTCTCCGCACCGACCGGCGTTCTGATACGTCACTCATCAGAACAATTCGAGCAAGGATGTGGAGTGCATCCATTTCGACTGAGGGGAGTGTACGAGGATTATTTCTATGCTATGGACTCGTTGTTACTGGAATTATTTCCGTGTTTACAAGCAATCAGGCGTCGAACTGATGGATGCCAGCCCGCACGAAATTCCTGCCGAGTGGATCATGCTGGGAAGAACTGTACCCGCGCGCGTGGATTTGCTTGAGGAGGAAATCGACGGGGTGCAGGGATTTGGAACACTGCTGGTCGTGCCGGGCGGACAGTCGCTCAGCACTGGCTTTGAATTTGCCCTGCCGGCCTCGGTCATTTCGCAGGCGGAGGGTTCGGACCGGTTTACGTATCGCCTGAAGGTGCAAAAACAGCCCGGGAGGCTGGCCGATCCGCTGGTCATTCGCATTCATTTGCCGAACCGCTCCCAGGTGGAAACGGTCAATCTGGAGGCGCTGGTTCAAGGAGACGACCTTCTGATCGAAACAGATCTCCGAACTGATGTGTATCTTGAAGTGGTTTTTCACGTCCAGTAAATGGGAACGGAATTGGAATTTTGTTCCCTTGCGGGATGTGCTAGGATATAATGGAAGGAAAGGAAGACGAACCATCATGAAGACTAAATTTTTGCGTGCGGTCCTCGCGGTTGTTGTGGTCCTTGGGATTGCCTTGATGGCAAAGGGACAGGTGGCTTGGGCGGATCAGAGTGAGACCACGGATTCGGTTGTCGCTTTGGGGCAGGGCGATTTTTCAGTCCTCCCGGCCGAACCGGGACCAGGCTCGGTCAAGCCGCCGCCGGAGGTGTTCTATGCTTGTGAGAACGGTATCTATTCCGTCGGCGGGGTTGCAACCATAGAGATCAAGGACCTGAAACCCGGTTATTGCATCGAGGCGGTTCTGTGGAACCCGAGGTTCCAGATCCATCGCCTTCCGGACGGTGTTGGATCTCCGCTTGCCCGTATGCTGTTCCTGCGCGTCTATTTGAACGGCCGCCTGGTGTATGACGTCCCGCCAGGAGACGGAACCGTTGAGACATGCTATGCCCTTCCGCCCGATAAAGAGGCGCAGTTCTACTTCTATGACTTCTATGGGAAGCGTTTCAATAAGAGGACTGAATTGCCCAGGACATGGGACACGCTGGATACCCGGGTGGATACTGACAAAAAGACCGCCTGTGCCTTCACTCAAGTTTCCGGGGTGTACGGTCTGATCGGCAAATAACCAGCCCTGTGTTAAAAATGTAACTCAATGACGGGGAAGAGGCATGCCTCTTCCCCGCTTTTCTTTTCAGAAGATGCCCGTTACCAGGTCCGTTTACCGCCATCTGCCATTGCTCATTCTGGCCTCATCGCTCCTGGGCGTCTACCTGTATACGCTGGCTCCAGGGCTTACGTGGGCGAATGATGGGAGCGACGGCGGCGACCTTATCACTGCCGCCTATACGGGTGGAATTGCACATCCAACGGGATATCCCCTTTACCTGATCCTTGCAAGGCTCTTTCAATTCATTCCCATAGGTTCCCTGGCATTTCGCACCAACTTGATGTCAGCCTTGTTTGCGGTCCTGTCCGCAGTTCTCCTTTACCGGATTGTGTCCCGCTCGCTCGATGACCTGGGGTTTGAACATACATGGTTTGCCGGTATGACCGCCGGGTTTGCATTTGGACTATCCCCGCTCCTCTGGTCACAGGCTGTCATCACGGAGGTCCATACCCTGCAGGCGTTCCTGACCGTATCGATCCTTTACCTGTATATCTTTCCGTTTCGAGCCTTGGAACAAAAGCATCTGGAACGTTTGCGCGGACTTGTGCTCGGTCTGGCAATGGGGAATCATGTGACAACGGTGTTCCTGATACCGCTGGCATTCTTTTCCGGGATCACGGGGCGGCAAGGCGAACGGACCCTTGAGAACCCTGGATCCTTCGCATCTTCCCTGGCCCGACAACTGGTCTGGCTTGCGATCGGCCTGTCCATCTACCTGACCCTTCCGCTTCGGGCGATTGACCGACCCGCCTGTCAATTGGGGAAACCCAACCACGCTCAAGCGTTTTTGGTGGCTGGTATCGGGCGAGTTGTACCAAAGTTATTATCTGCAATTTCAGTTTGGGGATATTGGGGGGCGCCTGCAAGCCTGGGCTTCACTGTTGCTTCAGCAATTTGGCTGGCTCGGACTCTTACTTGGGGTTTTTGGTTTGATCCTTCTATTCAAGCCTTCCCGCTTGTACCTGTATACGATCTGGATAAGTGTGGCGTACAGCGCGTTCGCGTTTGTGTATTCGTCTGACGACTCGTATTTATACTTGATCCCTTTATTTATCTCTTTTGCGATATGGATGGGACTGGCTGTTGGGCATGTTTATAAAACATTGACCTCGAATGCCATGCGGTGGGGGATGTGTATTTTTATCCTTGGCTATTTCTTATTCCACGCCTCCGGTTATGCAAGTAAAGTGGATGCATCCAACGATCTTCAGGCTGAGATGTTTGGGAGACAGGTCATGTCCGAGGTCCCGAATGATGCGCTGGTCTTCCTCAAAGGTGATCGGGCAGTGTTCACCGCCTGGTATTTCCACTTTGCATTAGGTCAACGCCCGGATGTGGTCGGTCGTTGCCGAGGAACTCCTGCATTTCGACTGGTATCTGGAAACGCTTCGGGACACGTATCCCATGCTGGATGTGCCCGGCCCCCTGCCGTGGGCTCAAAACGTTGCGGATGCCAACCCCGCACGCCCGGTGTGTTATGTGCAATTTACGGGGCAGGAAGAGATTGATTGTCACGATGTTGCAGGATCGCCTTAGCACTATAAAGCTACTGATGACGTCATAGTATGTTCTCAGGCTGTCTTTAGATTGTTCGATGAAAATTGGCCAAGTCGATTTAGAATGCGTATATACATCTGCCTGTGTATTTCAAGTAACAATTTTACGCAATTTGCGTCTTGATTTAGTAATAAGATATATATTTGGGACGGGTTGTGGTATATTTTCATAACCTGCCCTATTACCTTTGGTGATTATTAATTTAACCTGCATATGGAAATCAACGCTTATCTAAGACCTCTCGTACGCTGGTGGAGACTTGTCGTCATTGTGACCATGCTTGCTGTGGTTGCCAGCGGTGTGTCGACCATGTTCCAGCCCGATGTGTACGTCTCCAGGACCACGCTGGTGATTGGTACGACCATCCTGGACCCCAACCCTGATTCGGGTCAGATTTACATTGCCCAGCAGCTTGCCCAGATCTACGCGGATATGGCGAAGCGCGAACCGATCCAGCAGGCGACGATGGATGCATTGGGGATCGACTGGCTGCCTCAGTATCAGTCCCAACCTGTGCCGAACGCACAGATGGTGGAAATCTCCGTCACGGATACGAATCCGCAGCGCGCACAGATCAT
The DNA here is from genome assembly GCA_963718215.1 of uncultured Chloroflexia bacterium. Taxonomy (GTDB): domain Bacteria; phylum Chloroflexota; class Anaerolineae; order Anaerolineales; family Villigracilaceae; genus Defluviilinea. Next base: position 12,019 of record CAVQYK010000027.1, on the reverse strand, counting down.
TGCAGATGAATTGGCCCGGCAATTGATCCAACAGAGCCCGGCGATCGGCGGTACGGAAACCGGTGTCCGCCAGGAATTCATTCGCGGGCAACTATCGAATCTTCAGAGTCAGATCCAGGAAACCGAAAAGAACCTGGAGGAACTGTATACCAGCCTGATCGGCCTGAACAGCGCCAGCCAGATCGCGAACATCGAGAAGGATATCAAGGACCAGACTGAAAAACTGAACAGCCTGCGGGAAAGTTATGCCAGTTTTCTGGCGAATTCGCAGGAAGGGGCGCTCAATATCCTCTCTGTTGTGGAGCCTGCAAATCTGCCTGCGAGCGCAGAGGGAACAAGCAAGATCATTATCATTGCCCTGGCCGGTTTGGTGGGCTTCAGCCTTGGCGCCGGTGCGGCATACCTGCTTGATTTCCTGGATCGCACTGTCAAGACCACATCCGATGTCGAGCGTATTTTCAAACTGCCGGTCATCGGTTATATAGCCGAACTCACGGAAAAAGAGAATAGTGCAACCTATGTCTTGAAGGAACCCGATTCGATCCTTGCTGAAAATTTCAGATTGCTGCGGTCCAATATCGAATTCTTCCAGATCAGCCAGCCGGTCAAGACGATCCTGATCACCAGCCCAAACCAGGGAAATGGGAAGACCACGGTTGCCACAAACCTGGCCCTGTCGATCTCACAGGGGGAGCAGGATGTCGTACTCGTCGATGCGGACCTGCGCAGACCTGCCGTTCACAAGGCGCTGGATATGAGCAAGGAGCCCGGGCTTTCAGACCTGCTACGCAACAAGGCGGATATTGAGGATGTCGTGCGTAACTGGTATGGCAGTGACGTGAAGGTGGTCACTGCGGGAAACATCCCCCCGAATATCACCGAGGTGGTCGGGTCCAAAAGGATCGGCTCGATTTTGGCTGACCTCAGGGAGAGGTTCGAGATCGTCATCGTGGATGCCCCGCCGCTGATCATTGCAGACTCGTACAACCTTGCCTCCAGGGTTGATGGTGTGATCCTGGTCCTGGAGCCCGGCCAGACGGCTGAGGAACAGGCCAGGACGATCAAGGAACAGCTGGACCGCTCCAGCGCGCACCTGCTTGGAATTGTCTTTAATAAGGTTTCTGAACATAGCGCCAACAGCTATTACGATTATCAATACCGCTCCCTGTATTCGCCCAAATATTACGGCGACTATATTTCGAACAAAACCACGGAACCGGAAACTGCTTCACGCTCCAAGAAATTGATCTCGTTCATCGAGCACGGGGAAGTGCCCTCCGATGTGGCGCAGGGTATCGAGAGCGCCATTACGGCGATCAAAACCCAGCCGAAGAACATGATGGAACGCCTTCGGAAATCCAGGAAGAATGGCAGGAACGGCAAAAGCTGAATAAATTTGTGATTGCAACAAAAAAGGACACCGGAAGTGTCCTTTTTTGTTTGTTGGGCGGGGTATACTGGGAATATGAAATCCCATAATCTGATCCGTACGGGCATCTTGTTTGTTGTCCTGATTGCCCTGTCCTTCCTGTTCAGACCGGCGGACCTGCCGAACGTGTCCATGTCTGTTTTTGGCTCGGAGACCGAGCGGGCACGCGTGACAGAGATCATCGAAGACGGCGAAATTGACCTGGGCGGAGTGATCCAGCGTTACCAGGTTGCGCGCGTGGAACTGCTGGAGGGGGAGTATCAGGGCATTGTCATGGAGATGGACTACGGCAGGCGACAGGTGCTTTCGAGCGCGGTCTATCTCGAGCCGGGCGATTCCGTCCTTGTGACCATCGGCTCGCGCCCGGACGGGGTGCTGACCGTCTACTTTGTCGATTTTGTCCGTACAACTCCGCTGCTCTTGCTGACCGCCCTCTTCGCCGCCGCCATCCTGCTCATCAGCCGCTGGAAGGGACTGCGCTCGTTGTTGAGCATGGCTTTCAGCCTGACGGTCATCATCGGCTATATCATCCCCCGCATCCTCGCGGGCGAAGACCCGTTGCGGGTGAGCATCATCGGTTCGATCATCCTGCTCGGGGTGACGCTCTACCTGACCTATGGCTGGAACCTCAAGACCCATGCGGCTGTCATCAGCATGGTGCTCGTCCTGCTCATTACGGGGACGCTGGCGGCCCTTTTTGTCACCTTCACGAAATTGACGGGTTCCGGGGATGAGAACGCGCTTTTTCTCCTGCAAATGCTCAATACACAGATCAACCTGCGCGGGTTGCTGTTGGGCGGCATGATCATCGGCGCGTTGGGGGTGCTGGACGACCTTGTCACGACGCAGGCTTCGGCGGTTTTCGAACTGCATCATGCCAACCCGTCGCTCGGATTCGGCGCCCTGTTCCGTTCCGCCATGCGCATCGGGCAGGACCATGTGGCGGCTACCGTCAATACGCTGGTTCTGGCCTACGCGGGGGCTTCGCTGCCCATGTTGCTGCTGTTCACGCTTGGGCAGGGCGATTTGGGTTATCTGGTCAATTTTGAGTTCATCGCCGAGGAGATCGTGCGGACGCTGGTCGGGTCGCTGGGACTGGTCAGCGCTGTGCCGCTCGCGACAGCCATCGCCAGTTTGTTCGCCCTCAGGGCTGATTCGCTCGGGCGGTGGGAGCAGGTTCTCGGTCCGGAGGGAGGCGGGGAGGGGCATGGACACGTCCATTAGGAGCAACTTTTCCCCGTTTGAGCCGTAAGTATTCATAGGAAAGTCTTTTAGGAGCGAGAGTGACCGACGAAAAAGCCTGGGTCGCCCAGGCGCAACAAGGCAGTGACGAGGCATTTACACAGCTCGTTGAAACCTATCAGAAGCCAGTCTATAACCTGTGCTACCGCATGCTGGGTGAACCTGAGTCGGCGGAGGATGCCGCGCAGGAAACCTTCCTGCGGGCGTACCAAAACCTGCATCGTTACGACGCGTCCCGTCCGTTCGGCACGTGGATCCTTTCCATCGCCGCGCACTATTGCATAGACAACCTCCGCAAAAAAAAGTTCACGATGTTCTCGATGGATGCCGAGAACGACGACGGTGCGACCTTCGAACTGCCGGACGCCTCAGCGCCCGACCCGGAAGCTGAGACCGTCCGAAAGGAACAGCGCGACCGCCTCCACCTTTTGCTGAAAGACCTGGATGCAACCGACCGAGCCGCGGTCATCATGCGTTACTGGTATGACTTTTCCGAAATTGAAATCGCACAATCTTTAAATCTTACGGTAAGCGCGGTGAAAAGCCGCCTGCACCGCTCACGACGGGCGCTGGCAGGCATGTGGCAGGATGAAAAGAAGCCCAGCACCCGCCCCGAAAGGAGAGCCTATGAAACACCAGCCTTTTGAAGAGTGGCTGTTGAATGAAACGCCCCTGACCCCCGAGCAGAAGCGCGAACTTGACCTGCACGCACGTTCGTGCGCCTACTGCTCTGCGCTGCTTGAAACGGGAGCCGCCTTGCGTTCGGTGAAAATGGTCGCGCCTGCCGAAGGGTTTACGGCGCGCTTTCAGGCGCGTCTGGCGGAACGGAAACTGGTCGAGCGCCGCCGCAGGGTCTGGGGTTCCATCCTGTTCCTGGCCGGGGGCTTGTTCTTCCTGTTATGGCTGGCGGGTCCATCCCTGTTGAGGTTCCTCGCCTCGCCCGAGGTTTGGATCGCGGGGTTCGTGGAGTGGGGCATATTCGTTATAACCACCCTGCAGGCGATGACGCAGGCGGGAGAGGTGTTTCTGCATGTCATCCCCGGCTTTGTGCCCCCCTTTGCCTGGATGATCGTTATCTCGGCCTTTGCGGGCATCAGCCTGATCTGGTCGGTATCCATCTGGCGGTTCACCCGTGTTCCGCAAGGAGTGTGAAATGAAAATAAAGTATAAAACCATAACCTTCCTGTTATTGCTGGCCCTGTTGCTCCTGCCCACGGGTTCCGTGTACGCGCAGGGACCGGGTCCCGGCAGTGGGCGGGTCATCTTTGGGAGCAATATCACCATTGAGAGCGGCGAGCCATTTGAGGGCGACCTTGTGCTGTTTGGCGGTAATGTGACCGTCAAGGCTGATGCCGAACTGAACGGTGACCTGGTCGTCATCGGCGGGAATATCGTGAGTGACGGCACCCTGGACGGCGATGTGGTCGTCGTCGGCGGGCAGATCAGGCTGGAGGCGACCGCTGTCGTCTCCGGCGATGTGGTGCTGGTCGGCGGGCAGATCCAACGCGCCGAGGGAGCGAAGATCGAAGGCGACCTGGTCAACAACGTTGCCCCGCAAATCGACATCCCCAATGGAAAAGTCCCGCCGGTTGTGCCGGATGTCCCCGGCGTGCCCGATGTGCCGGGTGTCCCCGGCCTCCCCAATGTTGTGAACGTGGATTTCAATCCGTTCTTCGAGTTTGGGCGGGTGTTTGCCACAGCGCTTTTGATGGCGTTCCTGGCGATGTTGGCAGTCCTGTTCTTTCAGGAGCGCCTGGACAAGGTCTCGCATGCCGTCATCGCACAACCGCTGATGGTCGGTGGTGTGGGGTTGTTGTCTGTCATTGTCGGTGTGGCCCTGTTCCTGACGGTCATTCCGGTGGTTGCACTGGTCTTTGCCTGGTTGTTCGGTGTGGTCGCCCTGGGGAAGGAGATCGGTGAGCGGCTGGGGCGGGCTTTGCGACAGGATTGGGCGATGGTCCTCAACGCGGGTTTGGGCACCTTCCTGCTCATGTCCGTTGTCGGATCCATTCAGGCTGTGAATAACTTTTCATGGGTCGTGGGCTGCTTTACCTGGATCATCCCGGCGGTGGTCGGTCTGCTGGCGATCGGTTCGGTGGTGATCACGCGGTTCGGGGCGCAGGCAGTTCAAAGTCGCGCGATGAGCGTTTACAGTCCCCCGCCAGACGCCGGTCAGGCGCCGCCTCCCGCCCAGCAGGCGTAAAATCCCCGGGTGATATAATTCCACCCGCCCCAAGTCACTTTTTGGGGCGGGTTTTGATTTTTTGGAGGATTTTATGGCTTTAAAGCAAATCGCTGTCCCGGACACGGTCGTTCATAAGACGCCGCCGCCCCTGATCGAGGTGGCGGGCACGCACCGCGAGATGGGACAACAGATCGGGGAGGCGCGCCGCGAACAGGTGCAGCATAGTGTGGAGAACGCGCGCAAGTTGATCGAACAGGCTTATGGCACGCTCGAACTGACCTGGGAGGGCGCGCAGATCCAGTCGCGCAAGTACCTGCCGTTTGCCGAGGAACGGTATCCGCAGTATGTGGAGGAGTGCCGCGGCATTGCGGAGGGGGCAAATGTCTCATTCAGTGAGATCGTGACGCTCAATGTGATGGAGGCAGTCACGGTGGATGCCCTGCATCTCACGCGCTGCACCAGTTTTGCGGTGAATGAGGAACGTACGGCGGATGGTAATGTGCTTGTCGCACATAACGAAGATTGGATTCCCGAAGATGAAGAAGACGTTTACGTCATCAGCGCCAAACCGGCGAAGGAACCCCCGTTCCTTGCCATGACGTATGGCGGGCTCCTGCCCAATGTGGGATTCAACGCCTATGGCATTGCCCAGCTCATTGACTCTGTGTACCCGAACGACTCGCGCATGGGGATCCCGCGCCTTGTGGTTGCGCGGGCGGTCCTGGCCTCGAGACGTCTCTCCGGCGCCATCGGTCGGACGCTTGTTTCGCATCGGGCGGCGGGGTATAACCACCTGCTTGCCCATGAGAGCGGGGAGTTGTATTCGGTGGAGGTCTCGGCGCGCAAGTTCGAGATCCTGCACGGCACGGATGGGTATGTTGTCCATACCAATCATTATTTGTCCCAGGCCATGAAAGCCATCGAGCAGGACCCGGAGGAATTGATCTCCTCGCGTGTGCGTTATTTCCGGGCGGACCGCCTGTTGACGGCAGAGTTCGGAGCATACGATCAAGTCGCTGCAGGCGATCCAGAAGGACCACGTCAACCTGCCGAACTCGATCTGCAACCATAACATCGAGGGGATCGATCCGCTCGACCGCGAAAGCACGATCTGCTCCCTGGTCATTGACCTGACGGTGCGCGAGATGCACATTGCCTGGGGCAATCCGTGCCAGAATGCGTACCATACGTATCATTTGAACGAGTAGGAAACAAGGAAACAGGAAAGATGAAAGAATGGAGACTGCATCAAGCGGTCTCCATTTGCTTAAAAAACATGCCTTAGGTTGGTCAATGCAATTGTGTGCGGTAAGCGTGGAGTTACCCCGAAACTGCCTGGCTTTTTGCACAGGCGCCAGGAACATTCCCGGAGTTTTGGCTGAACTTACGGACGAACTATGATCTCAAGCCGAATCCTTACTCCAGACTTTTAGCACACGCTATCTGACCCGCGGAAGGGTGGCTTTAAGTGAGCCGCTTTCCAGCCTGGGAACGACCACAAAGAACAAGATTCCCACGATGAAAAGCAAATAGAAAATGATCGCCACGAACCAGTTGGGGCTGGGACCATCAGAAAGCCGAGATGAGCAGGAAGAGCGCAACCGCTGGCGAACTCAGATTTTGGTGCCCGTAAAACCGACTCCCTCGATGAAGGATCTCTGTGCAATGAAGAATATGGCAATAACCGGCAGCGTTACCACCAGTGAAGCCGCCATCAGGTACGCCCACTGCACATTGTAAGCGCCGCGGAAAAGACTCAATCCGAGCTGCAGCGTGTAAAGCGATTGGTTATGCAGGAAAATCAGAGGACCTAGGAAATCATTCCAAGCGGCCTGGAAGGTGAAAATTGCCACAGTTGCCAGTGCAGGTCGTGACAACGGTAATATCACGTTCAGCAGCACCTGGAAAGTACCAGCTCCGTCCATTCGGGCGGCATCCTCCAGGTCGGGGGGGATTTGCTTAAATGATTGGCGCAGCAAGAAAATATAGAAAGCATTGCCAAAGAATGCCGGCAAAATCAGCGGTACAAAACTATTGATGAGCCCCAATTTTGAAAAGATGATGAAAAGCGGCACCATGGTCACCGGATAAGGCAGCATGAGGGTGGAGAGCATTAAGACGAAAAGGAAGCCCTTGCCCGGAGCTTTCAGGCGGGCAAAACCGTAGGCCACAATCGAGCAGGACAGCAGGTGCCCTACAATTGTACTGAGCGCAATGATCAAAGTGTTGACGGTGAAGCGGCCAAAAGGCAGAGAGGTCAGCGCCTCGGAATAATTTTGCCAGCGCGGGCTGATTGGCCAGAGGGTGGGTGGGGTGGCAAAAATCTCATAATCGGGCTTGAGTGAGGAAGAGATCATCCACAGGGCGGGAGCAAGGAATAATAACGCCACGGCGACAAGCAAGCTGATTTGCAAGCTTCTACGCCATCCACGAGGCTGTAAAATGGGGGTTGTAAATTCTTTCATTTCATCGATCGTCTGGATTGAAGGCTGAAATCAAGAGCATTTTCATTCGCTTCGCTCTCCGAGATAAAACACCCAAAATTTCTGACTGCGCAACAGCAGGAGGGTTAAGATCAGGACAATGATGAACAGCACCCAGGCCAGGGCAGCCGCATAGCCCATGTTGAAGAACTCAAAGGCCTGACGGTAGATGTATAAGACCAGGAAAAGGGTCGAATCAAGCGGGCCTCCATTTGTCGCCACAAAGGCGCTGGTGAAGGACTGGAAGGTGGCAATCACGCTCAGCACCAGGTTGAAAAAGATGGTGGGAGAGAGCAAAGGCAGAGTGATCGCAAAAAACTGGCGGAAACTGCCGGCGCCATCCATGGCCGCGGCCTCATAAATCTCACCAGGGATATTCTGCATGCCGCCAAGATAGAGCGCCATGGAACGGCCCCACCCCCAGAAGCTCATCATCACCAGGGACCATAGGGAGTATTTCGGATCGAGCAGCCAGCGCGGCCCTTCAATTCCAAACCAACTCAGAGCCAGGTTAATCAACCCGCCGTTCGGATTAAGCATCCACAGCCACACCACTACAAAAGCCACGCCAGAAAAGACTGTCGGCAAGTAGAAAATAGTGCGAAAGATACCAATTCCCTTGAAGTGCGGGCGCACCAGAAGCGCCAGAAGCAGGCCGCCAGCCAGGTCGAGGGGAACGTACGCTGCGGTATAGGCTAGCGTAACCTTGATCGATTGGATGAAGAGCGGGTCCGTCGCCATATCACGATAATTGTCGAGCCCCACCCACTGCGGATTGGTCAACAGGTCCCAGTCGGTAAAGCTGGCCAAAAGCGAGATCAACATCGGTCCGGCAGTGAATAGCAAAAAACCCACCAGCCAGGGCGCGATGGTGATATAAAAACTCAGCGCTTCTTTTCGTTGTAAAGTCCGCAATGCTATACTGATTTCTGTCTCATTCAATACATACAGTGATATGTGTGCAGTCTTGCACCTGCACACATATCACTTAATCCCACTAAATGTGAAGGCGCTATTTTCCTAATTTATCCAGGGCAGCCTGGGCGTCTTTGGCGGCCTGGGCTAGCAGCGCCGTCACGTCAGCATTCGGATCGAGGATGACCGATTCGAGCACCTTACGCAGCGCCGGGTCCGCTGTTTCATTCCAGTAGGGGGTGAAGGTGTATGCGCGGGGCGCCAGGTAGTTCAGTTCCCCAATCCATACGCCTTCGATCGGGTCTTTGGACAGCCCGGAGGAATCGGCGACGCTCTTGACCGCCGGCAGCGCCCAATCCTTCCATACCTGCGCGCCAGGCTCACCGGAAACATAGCTCAAGTATTTGAAGGCAGTATCCGCTTCTTGGGATGAAGTGGCAATACCAAAACCACCCCAGAAAAGGATGTTGGCGCGCACTTTATCCTTCGGCGGAGCCACCACTCCCAGGGAAATATTGGGATTGGTCTTGAAGCCAGCTTGCGGCCAACGCCCAAAAAGCATCATTGCCGCTTTGCCGTTGGCAAACTCGCTGTTTCCCCCACCGAAGGAATTCATATCCGCAGGTTGTGGAGCAACCTGGTGTTTATTGTACAGGTCGGCATAGAACTGTACAGCCCGGGCCACTTCGGGGGAATCCATTGCGCCGGCAAAGCTCTTGCCATCTTGGCTGATCAGCGAACCACCAGCGGCAGCTACCCAGTATTCAAAACCGGTCGTCCAGGCCGCCGGCAACTGAATCCCCCACTGGGTCACGTTACCAGAGGCGTCCTTCAGGGTCAGCTTTTGGGCAGTAGCGAGCAGATCTTCCCAGGTCCAACCCTCAACCGGGTAAGGAACGTTAGCTTCGTCAAACAGCTTCTTGTTGTAATACACAGCCAGCGGCGAGTAGTCTTTGGGGAGGAGATACTGCTTACCGTCAACCTTGCCCGGATCCAACAGTCCGGGCAGATAAATGCTGGCGTCAAAGTTACTGTCCTGAAGATATGTATCCAGAGGGACAAAAGCATCCTTCGTTACGAAAGAAGGCACCGCATCATCCCCGATTTGCATAATATCCGGGGCGGCCTTGGCTGCCAACTGGGTAAGCAAGCGGGCATAGTAATCCCGTCCAGAGACAGGCTCAAGCTGGACAATCACATTGGGATTCTGGTCCTCAAAGTTCTGGATGATCTGTTGATGAGGAGTCAGGCCATCACCACCGTCCCCGGTGCCAGCGCGGATCACAATCGTGCCGCCGGCGGCCGGTGTAGTGGGGGTAGTTGTGGCGCAAGCCGAGAGTACCAGACTCAGCATCATAGCGACCGACAAGAGGCGAAATAGCATTTTCATTGGGTTTCTCCTATATTTCTTAAGTTTGCGAGCATTTACAGGAACTACTTTTCCCAAAGCAAACGGGCCGCAATATCTAAATCAATTTGAAATTTTGTGTTTTCATGCGCTGCGAGCTGCCAATTTGTCTTTGATAATAATATCACTTAAACGATCACAAAAATTGTCAACAAGCGTGAGTTCTTCATACAAGTACCTTCAAGATCATGGCGATGAGCGACCGTTTGTTCACATCTATCATGCTTTTACACAGATTGGGAGAGATTGCCATACCAGAAATCCACAAGGCGATCTCTCCCAATAACCGTGAATACCGCCACCAGCGGCTTGCACTAAACCGGGGCCAGCGTGCCAGTCCAAATCAGCCAGCACAGGACGGTTTTGGCCGATAAGCTCAGGATGATGTAGACGCGTTCCCCGTATAGATAATCCTTCCAGGGGCCGATCTTTTTGTACTGCAACACCATGTTGATGGCAAAAATGTTAAAGAAGACAAACAGCGTGGGAACGATGGCGTACACAAAGTCGGGCGGATTGGCGCTGCCATCGCCAGAATTTACCGCACCCACGAAGTACAGCATGATCACCACCCACGGGACAAACCCTGCAACGCAGCCATAGATGAAGGCGGTCCAGTCCGTCTTTTTGGTGTGCTGGTTATGCAGTTCCATCATGATGCCAAACAGGTTCATCGCGGCGTTGAGCGTGAAGATCAGGATGATCGCTCCCAGATCCCAAAGCCCAATCAACATGCCGATCAGCACGATCATCAGCGAAGAACTCAGGGCATATTCATAAAAACGCACCGGATTCATGCCTTTCTTCAGGTTCTCCACATAGCGTCCGTAGCCAATCGTTGCCAGGTAGAAGTGCGCCACGGCCGAGATAAGCAGGAACATCGCAACCGCTGGCCCAAAGGGGAGTTCATAGAATAGTTGGGGGTTTGGTTTCAGCGAGCGGGTGGCCGCATCAAAACTCAGGTAGTTGGTGAAGATGGGGTAGGTGGTGGCCCGGCTGACCGCGATCATGAAAATGCCCTGAACGAGATGCAGGAATCCCATGATGGCGTTGAAACGCCGCAACCCTGTGAACTTTCTATCCATTACGCTGGCTGAACTGGCTGTCTCGACACTCTTGGATGTCATTTCATTGTCTCCTTTTGTCAAATAGATCGATCACTGATTATCGCATTAAATAAGCCGCTTGCCGGCCATAAAACTGATATAACTTACCAAAACGCTCAAGACCGTTCCCCAAAACATATCCACAATGCTGAGCAGTGCGGGCCAATCTTTTAGAGTGGCGAGATTGGTCAAATTGTAGGTGGCATACGTGATCAGCCCGAACAATGCCGCCCGTAGGAGGGTGGCTTTGAGTGAGTTGCTTTCCAGCCCGGGAACGACCACAAAGAACAAGATTCCCACGATAAAGAGCAGATAGAAAATAATTGCCACAAACCAATTCGGGCTGGGGGCCATCAGAAAGCCGAGATACTGCTGATAAAACGAACGCGCTACCAGACCCAGCCAAAGCAGGTCAATCGCCAGTAAGGCAGCCAGTGAAACAAGTAGGGTTTGAAATACTTGATCACTTTTTCACCGCATCATCGCTTTTGATCTGGATCAGGACTTCATTACGCGCCAAAAACCCCGGCACCCACGGAGGATTATAGCCGGCAACGATAAAATCACCCTCGGTTTCAAGCCCCTGTTCATCCAGCCAATGACTGAGGCGCCCCTTGTTTTTCTGGATCGTCTCTTGCTGGAAATACCCGGAAAAACGAGCGGCAGCCATCGTCCGGGCTGGGATGTGCGTGAAATGAACACGGGTATCCTTCGGTTGAGGCAGCGTTTCCAGGGTATATTCCGCAGGCATAATAAAAGCCACGGTGAAGCTGGATGCGCCGGTGACGGTCACCGGTGTGGTCATGGCAATTTTCTCGGATTGAGAAGCCTGGACAGGCGTAGTCATCTCGATTTTCTGCCGCGAAATATTATTGCCGAAAATATAGCCCGCCAGAAGATTGAACCCTTTTTCGATCGCTGATTTGTAGTTCTTTTCGTCGACAGTCACCTCGGCCTGGATATAACCTGGATATTGTCGAATTTCAATTTCGTTTTGTTTCCTGGATACGGAATACTTTGGGGTTTCGGCCATGTTTGCCTCTCTTTATTCTTATTATCCTACGTTCTTGCTCTCTGTGCGGATGACTTATAAACAATGCTTATGAACTACGGCAGGGGCAGGTTCCCGGCATACCCCGTCAACTCGATGTAGCCATTCCCATTCACAGACTTGCCATCACACGTCCCTTCAAAGCGGACGGCTCCCTCCCAGTACGTAAATGCAGGGAAATTGACTTCCTGGTCGGGCAT
>CAVQYK010000026.1:0-149991 GCA_963718215.1 uncultured Chloroflexia bacterium | reverse complement strand
CGTGTCCAGGGTGAGGTCGAGGCGCATACCTTTTTCACGTCAGTTGCCTCCACCACCTTATCTTGCTAAACGACCTCATTCCCCGCCAGCGCAAGACTGCCGCCGATGTACGTGCCAATGGCGCAGGGCGCCAAAAGGTAAGCACTGTCAATTTGCCGTTGATGTGACCTGCAAATTCAGATAATGACATGCTTCTCTCTATTTCAGGGAATGTCAATGTCCACGGTGAGATTCGCCGGGCATAGACCACCCAGCGGTGCTGGTGCGGGAAATAGATGCACAGCACCAAAAAGCCGTGTTCTCGAACCGAAAACGGACGCCCGAAGGGTCAACATGCGGCGGGACGCCCACGACGGCGTGCATGACCTGGTTCAGCATGCCGCCATGCGAAACGATCCAGTAAATGCCGGCGGGCGTCTTAGGAGGTTGTGCAAAGCCTGACCGGCGCGCAGGAACAATGCCCAATCGCCTTCGCCGTCACCGCCGATGGGGTCATACGGGGTTGTGTAGGGAGGCCGCGGTTTCTGACGGACTTCCTCGGTCAATGCCTCCATTTCGCCGATGGCGCGTTCGAGCCAGATCGGGTCGAACTCCACTTTGACCTGTAACATCGAAGCAACGATCTCCGCCGTCTCTTTCGCGCGCCCCAGTGGACTGGAAAGCACCAGATCGAACTTTGCGTTCTCCGCCTTCCACCGCTCTGCAAGCGCCCATGCCTGCGCGCGTCCCTTCTCGGTGAGCGGGTAATCAGACTGTCCCTGCACGCGATTGGGCGTTGCCGAGCAACTCGCCGTGGCGCAAAGACAAGAATTGGTAGACAGGTTTTTGGTTCGAGCTCATTCCCCCCTGTTCTTCAGCTGATGGAGCGGGTCTTTGTTTGACCTGCTGGAAAATGTAACCAACGTAAACGCCGATGAAACCGAGCACGATCAGGATGACCCGCTGGCGATCAGGATGACAAACATGAGCGAACTCCAGCCCGGCGCGAGCGTGGACGTTTCGCCTGTGAGCCAGAAGGAACACACATAGACCATCTCGAGCGCGGCAAGACAGAGGAACATCACGCCCGCGCTCATACCGATGTACAAGGCACCAGCGAGAACGAGAAGATCGCATCCATGGCGAGGCGGAACATTTTTCCAAGCGAATATTTGGTCCCGCCCGGCGACCCGTTTCGTCTCGTGGTACGGCAGGATGGCGGCCTTATACCCCATCGCCGAGACCATGCCGCGCAGGAAACGGTGATATTCGGCATGGACTTTAAGGCGTCCACCGCCTGGCGCGTCATGCCACGGAAATCCGCCGCGCCGGGCACCATCTCGGTCCCGCTGATGGCATTGATCAGTTCGTAGAACGCCCAGGATGTCACCTTTTTGAAGGCCGAGCGCGCAGTCCTCCACCCGCTGCGCCTGCACAATGTCATAGCCCTGCTCGAGCAGCCGACCATCTGCGGGATCATCTCAGGCGGGTGCTGTCCGTCGCGTCCATCGAGATACAAAATCACCCTGCGCAGCGTCGAGGCCGGCGGTCAGCGCCGCCTGGTGCCCGAAATTTCGGGAAAGTTCCAAGCACGATGACCCGTTTATCCTTTTCCGCCAGCGCGTTCAGGGACGAAACCGTGCCGTCCTCCGAGCCGTCATCAATGTAGTAAATGTTGAATTTGTGCGGGGACGCGTCGATCACCTGGAGATCTCCGCGTAGGTCTGCTCGACCACCCCCTCCTCGTTGTACACAGGGATGACAAGGTCAACGCTGATTTTTGGCTTTTTTGGCGGCATAGGGAATTATTCTACCACTCGGCGGGTCTCCCGTTCCTCGGGATTATATCGAGCCCGGGGTCACCAATTCCGCGCGCCGGAGAGGAAGGATTTCCCGCTCATGGACTTTTTCCCGGCAGGTTGCACTTCGTCCAGGACGAGGACTCCGCCTCGCGCCCCGACCGCGGGCTGGTTCTGCACCACCAACCTTTGCCCCGCCCGACACCTTCCCGCCTCCACGTGCGCGCGATGGACCTTGAGGACTGCCCCGTCAAAATCCATAAACGCGCCCGGCCACGGGTTGAACGCCCGCACACGCCGCTCCAATTCGTTCACGTCGGAGGCGAAATCCAGCCTGCCGTCTTCTTTTTTGAGCATGGGCGCATAGGTCACGCCTTCTTCGGGCTGAGGTACGGGCGGAGTTTGCCGGATGAGGTAATCGGGCAGGGTTTCGAGCAGGAGGTCCGCTCCCAGCGTGGACAAAGCCTGGAAGACCGAACCAGCGGTATCGTCCCGTGTGAGGCGGATGGAACGTTTCGCCAGCATGGGACCGGTGTCCATTCCCGCATCCATTTGCATGATGGTCACGCCTGTTTCCTCGTCCCCGGCAAGGATGGCGGCATTGATCGGCGCCGCGCCGCGCCAGCGCGGGAGCAAGGAGGCGTGGACGTTGACGCAGCCGAAACGCGGCAATTCCAAAACATCCTTGCGGAGGATCTGCCCGAACGCCGCCACGACGATGAGGTCGGGAGCCCAGGCACGTAATTGTTCCATCGCTTCGGGTTGTTTGAGTTTTTCAGGCTGTATGACCGGGATGTTGAGTTCCTGCGCAAGCAATTTGACGGGCGGCGCTTTCATCTCACGCCCGCGTCCGGAGGCCCGGTCAGGTTGTGTGACCACGCCAACAACATCGTAGGGACGTTCGCCCCTACCAACCAGCCCAGTAACGCGGATAATGCAAAATCAGGCGAACCCATGAAAACAATTCTTGTCATGGGTTGATTTTACCAGTAGGGGCTGGGTACAAACCCTGCCCTTACCTATGGCTGATGAAATTTGGTTGATTTTTGTCCTGATTGGTTGTACAATACTCGAAATCCCAAACTCAGTTTCAATTCGGAGGAACTTATGTCTAACGAACCTATGATGGATGTCACCAGTGATGATAAGTTGTGGGCGGCATTGAGTTATGTCTTTGCCCCGCTCATCGGCATCATTGTGCTTTTGATGGAGGACAAGAAAAACCGTCCTTTTATCAAGTTCCATGCCGTTCAGTCCATTGCGGCCAGCATAGCCTTCTGGATCGTGGCGACCATTTTCACCACCGTGACCATTGGCTTTGGCGGTCTCTGCGTACCGTTGTTGTGGCTGGTGTTCCTGTATTGGGCATACCAGGCTTATCAGGGACAGATGGTCAAAATCCCCATCGTGACCAATTTCATCAAGGGTCAGGGTTGGGCGTAATCCCCTGCTGGAAGACGAAAGGCTCACGAATTGACGTGAGCCTTTTTTGTTTCCAATTTTCAGCAACCTTCATCCAACAAATGGACCTGTTGATCTGACCGGTTTCGCCGCCCCTTCGACAGGCAATAGGAAGGTGAAAGTACTACCCTTGCCTTCCTCGCTTTCCACCCAGATACGCCCGCCGTGCAGTTCGATCATGGACTTGGCGACGGCAAGTCCCAGCCCCATGCCCCCGTATTTGCGCGTGAGATGTGTTTCCACCTGAAAAAAGCGGTCAAACACCTTTGGCAGGTCCCTGGGGGGAATGCCGATCCCATTGTCGCTCACGGATACCTTCACATAACCCGAGTCCTCTCCCACGCTGATATGCACGGTTCCGCCCGGCTCGGTGAACTGGAGTGCATTCTTCACGAGATTGCTCAGGGCAATGTTGATCTTCACGCCGTCCGCTTCAATGAAATGGGGCGAATTTCCCCAATCGCTGCCCAGGGTAATGTTCTTCGATTTTGCCTCGTCCTGAAATGTCAGTACCACATCCTCCGCGATCTTTACCATGGATACCTTGTGGCTGCGGACGCGTGCGGCGCCGGTCTGCACATTGTCCACATCGGACAGGTTCTCGACGATGTCCTTGAGCCTTGTGGCGTTTTTAATGATCGTATCCAACTGGGACTCATATTCCTGCCCGGCAAGTTCCTTCAGGAAGGTGGCGTGACCGAGGATCAGGCCGAGGGGAGTCCGAAGTTCGTGTGAGGTGATCGCTATAAAGTCCGTTTTGAGGCGCTCGAGTTCGGCGAGCTGGATGCGTGCAACCCTGACCTTCCGTTCCAGGTGGACGTTTCGCATTGCCTGTGCGGCGATCGCGGCAAGAGTCGCCAGGATGGTCAGGTCTTCTTCGGTATAATGGGCATCGTCCCGTTTATTGAGCGCCTCGAGGACGCCGATGGTCTCGCCGCGCACAATGATGGGAACAGCCGCAAGCGAATGCGTCTCGTGTTTCGTCACGCGGTCAATAACCTTGAAGTGACGCTGGTCCGCCTTTGTGTCCTGGATGATGAGCGGGTGTGACTTGCGGAAGACCTCCCCGGCAACGCTGCCCTCCAGCGGCACGCCCATGGGACGAAGCACGTCGCGGTCGAACCAGATCGTGGAGAGGAATCTCAATTCCTTCGCTTCGGGATCGTATTCGAGAATGGATGCGAGTTCGCTGTCCGTCATTTCGCTGGCTTCAGCGATGATCGTCTGCAAAAAGGATTCGAGATCGGGCGCCGTCGTCAAACCCCGCACCACTTCGAGCAAGCGTTCCAGATGGTCAATGCGCTCATTGGTTGTCATGCCCTGAATTATACAACCACATATCCACGGCAGGGCGTCAAAGTCTGTAAAGGCGGGTAAAATCCTGCCACCAAGCATACATAAGGAGAATTTCGACAAATGGCACATAAAAAAGTACGTGTTGCTATCATCGGGGTGGGGAACTGCGCGTCATCCCTCGTGCAGGGGGTCCAGTTCTACAAGAACGCCAAAAAGGACGATATCATCCCCGGCATCATGCACACCCAACTGGCGGACTACCACGTCCGCGACATCGAGTTCACCATCGGCATCGACATCAATGCCGAGAAGGTCGGCAAAGACCTCTCGGAGGCGATCTTCGCCGAACCAAACAACACCTACAAATTCGCTGACGTCCCGCACCTCAATGTCCCTGTCGTGCGCGGCATGACCCACGACGGGCTGGGCAAGTACCTGAGCGGCATCATCCACAAGGCGCCCGGCCCCACTGCGGACATCGTCAAACTCCTGCGCGAGACAAAAACCGACGTGGTCATCAACTTCCTGCCGGTCGGCTCCGAAATGGCAACCAAATGGTACGTGGAACAGGTCATCGAAGCGGGCTGCGCCTTCGTCAACGGCATCCCGGTCTTCATCGCCTCCTCCGAATACTGGGGCAAACGCTTTGCCGACGCTGGTCTGCCCATCCTCGGCGATGACATCAAAAGCCAGGTCGGCGCGACCATCCTGCACCGCCAGCTTGCCACCCTCTTCGTGGACCGCGGCGTCAAGATCGACCGCACCTACCAGCTCAACTTCGGCGGCAACACCGACTTCCTCAACATGCTCGAGCGCGAACGCCTTGAGAGCAAGAAGATCTCCAAGACCAATGCCGTCACCAGCATGATCCCCTACGAACTCGCTCCGGGGGACGTCCATGTGGGTCCCAGCGACCATGTGCCGTGGCTCACCGACCGCAAATGGGCGTACATCCGCATGGAAGGCACCACCTTCGGCAACGTGCCGCTCAACGTGGAGGTCAAACTCGAAGTGTGGGACAGCCCCAACTCCGCCGGCGTCATGATCGACGCCGTCCGCTGCGCCAAACTCGCCCTCGACCGCGAACTTGCTGGTCCCATCATCGGACCGTCCTCCTACTTCTTCAAGACCCCGCCCAAACAGTTCCGCGACGAAGAATGCCGCCAAAAAGTGGAAGACTTCATCTCCGGCAAAAGCGAGGAATAAATACATCCGCGTAAGGTCACAGTCTCAGACGTGACTCTACGCCTCATGACCATGACATCACGCCTCCTCCTTACCGTTAGCCTGCTCACCCTGCTATTCGCCGCCTGCGCCCCGGCGCCTGCCTCTCCGACCGTGGACGTCAGCGCCATCTCCACCCAGGCAGTCCAAACCGCCATTGCCGCGCTTCAACCCACTGAGACGCCGGTACCGACGAACACGCCTCTCCCCCCGCCGACCGCTGTCCGCACCCCGCCGGCGCTCTCCCCGGGCTTTGTCACAAGCCAGCTTAACCCGCTGGACCCGCCTCACACCTACATCACGGACACCTGCCAATACCTCCACGACAAATGGAATTCGAACAACGCCGCGCCCGGCACCATCGTCATGGTCGTCATGCTCCACGGCATCAAACAGAGCGCGTCGGACGTCACCGCCAACGACATCACCGTCGAAGACTTCCGCCAGATGATGAGCGACCTGAAAGAGCAGGGATTCGAAGCGATCAACGCGGCGCAAATGGCAGACTTCATGGACCGCAACGCCTGGATTCCCCAACGCTCCGTCCTCCTCATCCAGGACGACCGCCGCATGGGGGCAAACTTCAACGAACACTTCCGCCCCTATTACGAGCAATGGGGCTGGCCTGTTATCAATTCCTGGATCAGCGCCGAGGACGGTCCGCGTGCCATCAGCCTGCAGGAAAATGTCGCCCTCGAGGCCGAAGGCTGGGTGGACCACCAGTCCCACGGCTACATCCACAACATCAACATGAGCGACTCCTCCACCGACGAGTTCATCAAGACCGAGTTCGAGAGATCCATCGCCGACCTGCAGCAAAACTTCAACAAAACGCCCGTTGCCATCATCTGGCCCGGCGGCAGTTTCGGCGCCCGGCCCGTGCAATTTGCCCGTCAGTACGGCTTCCGCCTCGGCTTCACCATCAACCCGCGCGGCCCCGTCATGTACAACTGGATCCCCCTCGCCGACCAGGCTGACCCCGCCCGCCCCGCCTACCTCCCCGAAGGTTACGTGGACGACCCTCGCATGGTCATCCCGCGCTACTGGCCTTATCAGGTGCAATCAAACCTCGACAACGTCCGCAACATCGGCAAAGAAGCCGCCGCCTACGCCGACCAGAACAAAGCCACCGAACTCGAATACTACGACATCGTCTGCGCGCCAACATTGGGGCCAATTCCGTAATATGGAGTCAGGGAGCTTGCTCCCGTAATACGCCAGCAAGCTCCCTGACTCCAAAACTTGCGGGGGATGTATACTTAATCCAGGATGGATCATCAGCCTTACATCCCGGGGATGATGCCCTCGGATCCTGGTCCGCTCTCACGCTTCACCCCTCCCTTGGAGGAGGGGGTGGTCTCACGCTGGCTCCCGCTTCATGCCGGACCCGGTTCCTGGGTGCTCGACCCATTCGGATTCTCCCCGCGGCTGACCCTCGAAGCCGCGCGCGCAGGCTACCGCGTGCTGGTGACGGTCAACAACCCGATCACGCGCTTCCTGCTCGAGATGTCCGCAAATCCCCCATCCGAGTCCGATTTCAAAGCCGCACTGGCAGACCTGGCTGTCATCAAAAAAGGGGATGAAAGACTACAGGCGCATCTTCAAGCCCTTTATCTCACAACCTGTGAAAAATGCGAGCGGGAAATACAGGCAGAGTCCTTCCTTTGGCGAAAAGGCGAGGACGCGCCCTATGCCCGCATCTACAAATGCCAGCATTGCCAGGATGAAGGGGAACGCGCGGCAACGCCATCTGACATTGACCGCGCAAGAACAATCGCCGCCACGGACGGCTTGCATCGCTCGCGCGCCTTCGAAAGAGTGGCGACGATCCACGACGAAGACCGTATCTACGCAGAAGAGGCCATCGAACATTACCTGCCGCGTCCATTGTATTTCCTCACCACTGTCACAAACCGCCTTGATGGTTTGAAACTGACCCCGGAACGCAAACGCGCACTGACTGCGATGATATTACTCGCCTGTGACGCGGGCAACACCCTGTGGGGATATCCCACCGGAAGGCCGCGGCCGAAGCAGCTTAATGTTCCAGGCCAGTTCCGGGAACACAACTTGTGGATGATGCTCGAGCGTGGATCAAGTCTGTGGGCTGAGACAGGTTCAGGCGTCAAGTTTGAGGCGTGGCCCAAAAAGATCCCGGAAAGCGGCGGGGTCTGCATCTACGAAGGCCGCCTCAAAGATCTGGCACACGAAGTCAAAAAGGAGATACCCATCGCGGCGGTCGTCGGCTCGGTGCCGCGTCCGAATCAGGCGTTTTGGACATTGTCCGCCTTGTGGGCGGGATGGCTGTGGGGGCGTGAGGCAGTGGAGCCGTATAAGATCGCGTTACGCCGCAGGCGATATGACTGGGCGTGGAATGCGACCGCATTGAACGCAGCATTCGCGCATTTGTTCGAACTGCTTCCACTCGGCACGCCATTCTTTGGATTGTTGCCTGAACCCGAACCGCCTTTCCTGACATCGGCTTTAACTGCCGCCAGCGCGGCCGGCTTTGACCTGACGTCGCTTGCCTTGCGCACGGAACATGACCCGGTCCAGCTTGTTTGGAGGCGCGGTGAAACTTTGAAACGCGAAGTGAACGCCCCTGATGTGGAAGCTGTGCGCGGAGCCATTCGAACGCATTTGACGGAACGCGGCGAACCTGCCAGTTATTTGCACGTCCATGCGGCGGGGCTGATCGCTTTGGCGGAATCGCATGCGTTGAAAATGAAGGATCAGGAATTCGACCAGGCGCTGCGGATTACACAATCTGTGGTCCAGACAGCCTTGTCGGAGGATGTACGGTTTGTTCATTACTCAACCGGAGAGAATGTGGATACGGGAATGTGGGGGCTGTCTGAACAGCAGGGGCAGGGAAACCCCATCCCTGCTGATCTCGCTTCACTCTCCGACCGCATGGAAGTTGCAATTGTCACATTCCTGCAAAAAAATCCCGACACTTTTTATCTCGAGATCGAAGATGACCTGTATTCACGCTTCCCAGGGTTGTTGACACCATCGAAACGGATGATCTATGCGGTGCTCGAATCGTACGCCGAGAGGAACGGCTCGGCATGGAAACTGCGACCAGAGGATTTTGCCGGCGCGCGGCGCAATGAGTTGAACACGATCACTGCCATGCTGGGAGCTGTCGGCACACGATTGAACTATGCCACCCGCAGACACGATAGAAACTATCTTTGGGAGTCCGCCGGGGATCACGGAGAGAGCAAGGCGGCATATGCGTTTTACATCCTTGCCTCGGCACTCGTTGGGAGGGCAATGAGCGAAACGCCCTATCCGCCTGAACAGACCGTTATCGTCATCCCCGGCGGGCGGGCGGGGCTGGTCCAGTATAAAGTACAACGTGACCCATCGCTGGCGGCGCGCATGAAGAGCTATCGGCTTGTAAAATATCGTTTGCTGCGGAGACTGATCGAGGTGCCGGTATTGACGCGTGACACGTTCGAGGAACAGATCACGAGTGACCCGCTCGAAAAGTCCAATTCACAGATGGTAATGTTTTGAATGGATGGATCAGGGAAATCCTGTGATGGAGGTTGGAAGCGGAATCAATAATGAGTAATACGGGAATATCCCCAGCCGAACAAAAAAGCGTCCCCGAAGCAACTTGGGGACGCTTTTTTGTTCGGTGATCGGGATTGTCTAAGGCATGCCAAACCTCAGCTGCGAATTCAGTGGAGCCCAGGTGTTGTTGTAGGTCGGGAAGTAGTAGACATCCGACAAGTATTCCGACGGAATGCCCATCGTCTCAGAGAAACTGAACAGGGTACCCGGGACAGGATCCGTGGACTGGAGCCTGATCGCCGCCACGATCTTCTTCGTCGGATCCAGGCTCTCGATGACCACCGGCCCGCCGCTGACATTGAAGGTACAGGCGCCTCTCCGCCAGTCCCGGCACATCCTGCTCCCAGACGTTCACCCCGCCGATGGTGACACGGATGCGGGTCTGGGCGGCATCCAGGTTGCCGAAGCGGACCTGCGAGTTGAGCGGAGCCCAGGTGTTGTTGTAGGTCGGGAAGACATACTTGTGCGAGAGCAGCCCGCCGGGCACGCCCATCGTCTCGACGAAGCTGTACAGGGTGTTATTGGTGAAGGACTGCAGGCGGATGGCAGCCACGATCTTCTTGGTCGGGTCCAGGCTCTCGACCTTGACCGGTCCGCCGCTGACATTGAAGTTCAGGCGCCTCTCCGCCAGCCCCGGCACGTCCTCTTCCCAGACGTTCACCCCGCCGATAGTCACCCTGATCCTGGTCTGGGCGGCATCCAGGTTGCCGAAGCGGACCTGTGAGTTGAGGGGAGCCCAGGTGTTGTTGTAGGTGGGGAAGTAGTACTCGTGCGACAGGACCTGGTCCGGGATGCCCATCGTCTCGGAGAAGCTGTACAGGGTATTATTGCCAAAGGACTGCAGGCGGATGGCAGCCACGATCTTTTTGGCAGGATCCAGGCTCTCGATGACGACCGGACCGCCGCTGACGTTGAAGGTCAGGCGTCGTTCCTGTAGACCCGGGACATCCTGCTCCCAGACGTTCACCCCGCCGATGGTGACCCTGATCCTCGTCTGTGCGGCATCCAGGTTGCCGAAGCGGACCTGGGAGTTGAGGGGAGCCCAGGTGTTGTTGTAGGTGGGGAAGTAGTACTTGTGCGAGAGCAGACCCTGCGGGACACCCATGGTCTCCACGAAGCTGTACAAAGTGTTTCCCACAAGGGACTGCAGGCGGATGGCGGAGACGATGTTCTTGTCATTGATACTCTCCACCTTGACCGGTCCGCCGCTGGCATTGAAGTACAAGCGCGCCTCGCCGCCAACCGGGACACCGTAGTTCCCCAATGAGTTCCCCCCAATATTCACATTGATGTTCGAACAGCCGGAAGCAGGGTTGAAGGTGGCGGTGTAGTTCTGTCCTGTCTGATTGGCGGTCAGGGCGGGATAGGTGCGGTTCGAGGGGGTGAAGGTGTAGCAGGGATGTGATGGGGTGACCGTGCCTGTCCAATTTTGCGGCACCATGATTGAGTAATTACCATTACTATCCGATAAAACCACCTGCACTGTGCCGTCGGTATAACTCAATGTCACCCCCGACAGGCCTGCATTCCCACTGATTACATAAACCGGCGTGGCTATGAAATTCTGAATGGTTTGAACGGCTGTGAGGTTGCTGAAGCTGGCAATTTTCGGCAGGAACACATAGCCTGCCTTGGCAGGCGAGACCGTTCCGGACCAGCCGTAAGGCACTGTGATTGAGTAATTACCGGAGCCGTTCGCAGTAACAGTTTTGAGTACGCCGTCCGTATAACTCAATACCGCTCCGGCCACCCCAGCGTTCCCAAGAATGACGGACTGGGTGTTCAACTTCGTCTTGAATGTCCATGCAGTGTCATTATCGGCATAGACAAATGTTTTGGGAACACAGGTCACACAGGTTACAGCCCGTACCTGCCAATAGTAGGTTTTGTCATATGTTAGGTTTGATAAAGTAACGCTTGTATTAAACGTACTTGTCCAATCCGGGTCATTCGCGGCACAAGCCGATCCTTCTTTCACACAATAACTGTATTTATCCGGGGTGGGAACATATGCCTGCCATGATAAAACGAGACTTGTCGGATTCAAATTCGTTGCACCCTTGGCAGGCGTCTTTTTTTCAAAAGTGGCGGCTATGGTTGCCAGGCCTTCTGGTTCAGCGGTTTTGACTGGTGTAAAAGATGCAGGCTCCACTGGTTCACTCATCCAAACCGCAACACAAATGCCGGATTGAGCATCAGGGCACTTAAGGAACTCGACTGAAAGATACCCGCCGGATTCGTGTTGAAAAACATGGTACATCCCGCCAGATTTATCAAATGAGTCATATGAAACCCAGCCAGCCTGTGCGAGCTGTCCATTCGAATAGTAGTCCGATACAGCTGGAGGGAGACCGGATACAAATGGCTCCACGGCTTCATATCTTTTCCCTGGCAGGGAAATTACATCTCCCTTGATATTAATTCTGACATCCTGGGTTGTAGTTCCCAGATCTTTCCACGTCAGCCCCGCATACAAAGGGATTTCAGGCATGCTTGCGGTCCGGCTCTCGGCAAGAACGACATGATCGCCCTGCCATGCCCCTGAGAGTGAGACAATCAATATGAGAATACTGGCAAGAAACATCTTTCTAACAGGTGTGAACATTGGGACCTCCTCTTAATAGTAGTGTCTTTATTCCTGATCATAATTCGATTTTGGATTTAATGTTGATGGGTATTGCGGTTTTACACCTCATTTCAATGTAATCAGGGAAATATTCCCGAATTTGTTGATTTCAAATGACTTTTTGCAAATCACACGATTCAAGCACAATATTTAACGACGTATGGAGGGTATTTGTTCCACACCGAACAAGATAATGATGATCGTCTTTTTACTAACAAAACTCCGTCTCGCAAGAGGCGGAGTTGTCTTTTTCAATGCCCCACTTTTTAAAGTTTCTCCAACCCACGTTCGTTCAAAAAATCCTCATATCATTTGTGGAGACCGGCATCGTGATTGGCAGTTTGTGCAGAAGATTGATCAGCGTCCGCCTTGTAAGAGACGGACGCTGTGTAAATTCCTTGCACTCTGTCTGTGATTTACGGCACGCCGAACCGCAGCTGCGAATTGAGTGGAGCCCAGGTGTTGTTGTAGGTCGGGAAGTAGTAGACATCCGACAAATACTCAGACGGAATGCCCATCGTCTCGGAGAAACTGAACAGGGTATCCGACGGATAGGACTGCAGCCTGATCGCCGCCACGATCTTCTTGGCCGGATCCAGGCTCTCGATGACCACCGGTCCGCCGCTGACATTGAAGTACAAGCGCCTCTCCGCCAGCCCCGGCACATCCTGCTCCCAGACGTTCACCCCGCCGATGGTGACACGGATGCGGGTCTGGGCGGCATCCAGGTTGCCGAAGCGGACCTGTGAGTTGAGGGGAGCCCAGGTGTTGTTGTAGGTCGGGAAGACATACTTGTGCGAGAACAGCCCGCCGGGCACGCCCATCGTCTCGACAAAGCTGTACAGGGTGTTATTGGTGAAGGACTGCAAGCGGATGGCAGCCACGATCTTCTTGCTCGGGTCCAGGCTCTCCACTTTCACCGGTCCGCCGCTGACGTTGAAGTTCAGGCGTCGCTCCGCCAGCCCCGGCACATCCTGCTCCCAGACGTTCACCCCGCCGATGGTGACACGGATGCGGGTCTGGGCGGCATCCAGGTTGCCGAAGCGGACCTGCGAGTTGAGCGGAGCCCAGGTGTTGTTGTAGGTGGGGAAGTAGTACTCATGCGACAGGACCTGGTCCGGGATGCCCATCGTCTCGGAGAAGCTGTACAGGGTATTCGAGTTGTCAAAGGACTGCAGGCGGATGGCAGCCACGATCTTTTTGGCAGGATCCAGGCTCTCGATGACGACCGGCCCGCCGCTGACGTTGAAGGTCAGGCGTCGTTCCTGTAGACCTGGGACATCCTGCTCCCAGACGTTCACCCCGCCGATGGTGACCCTGATCCTCGTCTGTGCGGCATCCAGGTTGCCGAAGCGGACCTGGGAGTTGAGGGGAGCCCAGGTGTTGTTGTAGGTGGGGAAGTAGTACTTGTGCGAGAGCAGACCCTGCGGGACACCCATGGTCTCGACGAAGCTGTACAGGGTGTTGTTCGCAAACGACTGCAGGCGGATGGCGGAGACGATGTCCTTGTCATTGGTGCTCTCCACCTTGACCGGTCCGCCGCTGACTGGGTAGTACTCGCGCTTCTCTTCGCCGCTCGCCAGGGTGTAATTCCCCAATCGAGTTCCCGCCGATATTCACGTTGACATCTGCACACGTAGGACAGGCTGGTTGCGGTGTAATTCTGACCCGTCTGGTTGCTTTGTACACTGCTGTAGGTTCTGCTGACAGGTGAAAAATGATAACCGGTCTTATACGGTGTCACCGTCCCAGACCAGCCATATGGCACGATAATGGAATAGTTCCCACTCCCATCCGCTGTCACCGTCTTGAGACTGTTTTGCAGGTAGCTGAGCGTCGCACCCGCTATCCCGGCATTGCCGCTGATGGTGGGAGAGACATCGGACAGGGAAACATCATCCAGGTTGAAATTGACGACCTGCCCACTTGTTACAGATGAAAAGGTGATCGTATGCAGGGCGTTGGTTGCAAAAGCACTGACATCCACAGTGACCGGCGTATAGCCCGGATAGGAATTTTTCTGCGTGGCGTTCGCCGAAAATACCGTTACACCGTCAACCTGGACATAGAAGGCATCGTTGACATCACTACCAGATTGAGCTGCTCCGATCCATAAATAGAATTTGAGCCTGAGCGATGGATAGCCGTCGGGGAAATACACGGTTTGTGACAGGGTTGCATTCTCATAGGCTGTGACGCCGCCGAACCAGCCCCAGACGGAACCTGTGCGCGGACCTGCGGTTCCGCTACCATTCGTACAATCCGCAATCGTACATAGAGGAGACCCAAAATTTGTTGATGACTGGTACCAATACGGATAGGTTGCATAGGAATATTCAAAGCTCGGATCTTCCAAGTCACCGAACGGCTGACGGGTGTTCATTTCCACGGCATCCAGAGCATTCTTCACTTGTATGCAATTATCTGCTGTGATGCCAAGCTGCGGACCGATCAGGTTGGTGCAGGCCTGTTGGAGGACAAGGTACAGGTCGGAGTAGTCCGAGGCGGAGGTCAGCAGGTTGGTGTTGGCCTCGTAATAGATGGCAGCGGTCTTTACCCAGCCGATGCCTGTTACTGTTTTTCCGTTGAAGATTCCCCCATCCACCATCAGGTGGACCGCCTTGTTGTTGACGCCGCTATTCCAATGCACCCCGCCGTTATCATCGGCGCCCACAAAATAGTATGGGCTGGTCATTCTGTCGGGGTCGCCGTAAATGGTCGGGTCGCTCATGCTTCGAACGGCTCCCAGGCCTGTGACATCCTCTCCCAACAGCCATTTGACGCCAGCCGTATCGTTGCCTTGACCGTTGGTCTGGTCGTAGTATTCCCCGAACAGATCCGTCAGGGATTCGCTGATGGCGCCGGACTGGTAGTAGTAGAACAGGTTGGATTCGTACTGGATCACGCCGTGGGTCAGTTCGTGCGCCACGATGTCGTCCGCCAGGGCAAAGCCGTAGGCACTGCCGTAGACCATCTGCGTGCCTGACCAGAAGGCATTGGCAAATGGACAGGGGAACCCGGGTTCGCAGTACTGCACGGTCGAGATGATCGGCATCCCGTTGTTGTCGATGCTGTCGCGGAGGAAGTTAGTGGCGTAGAAATTGTATGTGCCGATGGCATACTTGTGAGCGCCATCCGCATGAGGATTGCTGCTATTCGTGCAGTTCGGCTGGGTTTGGTTGCAAAGAAAGGCGCCAGGTAGTGATGATGTGCTGTTTGCTGTGTAAGTATCCACCCGTTCAGCACCATTGAACAATTGAAAGTCTGCGGAGTCCACCAGGCCATTGACCGTTGTTTTGACAATATAGCCGCCTCTTGTTGCATTGGCGGAGAATGCGGAAGAGGTGGCGATGCCGTTAGAGTCACTGATTGCTGTTGTTGTGTTTGTACTCGTGTCAACAAAGGTACCGCTGGCGTCACTGGCGGGGGCGGTAAACGTTACGGTGACACCGGAAAGAGGTTGGTCAAGAACGTTCTGTACCTTCACCTTCAATGGTAATGAGAATTGTGTCTGTGTCTGGGTTATCTGATTGGAACCACTTTCGACACGTATCGCTTTTGGAATAGTCAGATCCAAATTGGTTATTTGAAAGTCGGCGGAGGTCGCCACGCCGGATGTCGTTACTGAGATAGTAAAGGTTCCCTCAATATTGTTGGCTGTTACGGTGGAAGAAGTTGCAATTCCTTTCGAATCGGTGACCGCAGTTGAAGTGTTGGCGCCGGTACTTGCAAAAACTGCACTGGCTCCACTTGGCGGAGCGGTAAAGATGACATTAATGCCAGGAACTGTGTCACCATTCTCATCAATAATAAGTACCTCTAGGTTTGATGGAAATGCTCCACCTACCTGAACTGTCTGTGGGTTGCCGCTGTATGCGAGGATATACTCAGGAATGGTGCCATTTCCACGATATTCGAATGCGCCGATGTCGCAAGCACTTCCCTGAGGACGCACCACTCCACGCTGATCGGTGGATAGACAGGTGGCGGGGTTCGCTGCGTCAATGGCAGTACTGCCAGGTAAAAGTGGATGGTAGCCTTTTGTCGAAATGAAGGGTCCCAGCATTGGATTTGCGTTGAATTGATCGCCGCTGACGACGCTCACTGTGCAACCGGCAGTGTTGCTAATAATGTTGTTCCCGGCAGAAGTAATTGTGCCGAAGCAGTCCGGAGCTGAGTTTGTCCCAGTATTGCCGCTAAGGATGCTGTTCCGGAGAGAGATATCATTACTGGCAAGATTGTAAACCCCACCACCAGAAGAAGCAGAATTCCCACTGATGGTAGTGTTATTCAGGATCAGACTGTCGTTCCCAATGTAAATTCCACCGCCACCTGAAGATGCAGAATTGTTACTAACAGTAGAATTGTTTAGCACTATACTTTTGTTATTTTGAAAAAAACCACTTTGATAAATTCCACCACCATATGGTGCGAAATTGTTGTGGATTGTGACATTATTTAAAGTCAAATTACCATTTTCATAATTGTAAATTCCGCCGCCAGATTGAGACGCAGAATTGTTTTGGATGGAACTATTAGTAATGGTTAAATTTCCAGAATTCCAAATCCCCCCACCGGAACCAGGGTTACTTAATCCGTTTTGAATAATGAAATGATCCAGATAAACAATTGCTAAATTGAAGTTAATATCAGACTCCCTGACGAGCGTTCTGCCCATCAATGGTGGAACTCCCGTCCTGCATAGTAAATGAGGAATCCCATCCTCCAAGGAGTGAGAGGCTTTTATTGATTGTAACTCTTTCATAGCCTGTACCAGTATAAATTCCAGTAGCTACTAGTATTGTATCTCCCGTTGCCGCCTTGCCAATTGCACCGTTGATAGTGGCACAAGGCGCATCGGGTGCAGAACACGAATTCGTGTCATCCCCTGTCGTTGCCACATACCAGGTGGCGCCAGCCAGGGCAGGGATATTTTCCTCAGAGGGGGCGACCGTTGTATTCTCCTCCCTCGTCCACGCCGTATCGATCTGATTGAAATGCAGTGAGATGCCACCCCGCTCGGCATCGACCAGCACCAGTTCGCGCACGGGCATGGCGTTGTCCTTCGCAGTCACTTCCATGCGCCAGACCAGTTCCACGGGGCGGGTGCTCGGGCGCAGCAGGCTTTCGTCGTAGATCCACAACTCGGGTTCGGATGTGACGAAATCGTCTGCGGGTGCCTGGTACCACTTCGCCATCGCCTGAAGGGCGGTCTCTGCCGCTTGCGCCGAATCAATCGTCGGCGCGGTGGGAAGCGCGAGGTCCGCCGAGACCTCCCCGTTCATTGAGTACAGGTCGCCCCGCTCGTTCGTGTTCACGATCAATTCCCCGCCCATGACCGGGATGCCGTTGTACTCCTGCTGATAGCGGACGGTCACACGTCCATCCTCGGACCGAACGGCTTTCATCTCCGACAGGTCGCGCGCAGGATCTTTCAACCCGAATTCGGGGGCGAACCGATCCGCCAGTGCCCTCGCTGGATCCTGCGGACGGGCGAACGTGCCCAACGCGCGGGATGCGGACAGGGCGCGTCCGCTCTCCGGACCGATGAAACTGACGCGTCCGCTCTGGGGATTGGCCTGGCGTTTGATGCCATCGCCCTCCAACGCGGATGTGTCCTGACGCCTGCCTTCATCACCGTCCTGCGCAGAGACAGCCATCGGCTGTATCGCTGAGAACAGCATGGTGAGCATAATGACGACGGTCATGACCTGGTGGAATTTTGTTTTTGTGAACATGGCCATTCTCCCCGGGAGATTTCCTCCCTGATTGAAATTTGGATCTTACCGCCTGGACAAATCTGACAAAATCATTATAGACCAAAAACTTTCACAAAAACAAGGTGACGGGTGTCACAGATTTGTTACAACAAAAAACTCCGCCTCTTAAGACGGAGTTGTCTTTTTCCATGTTCCACTTCCCACTTTCCACTTCCCCCTGACTACGGCTTCTCCAACCCATGTTCATTCAAGAACTTCTCGTCAGAGAGAATTTCTCTAGTATCCCCGTCCGCCACAATCAGACCCTCATCCATCACGATCGTGCGCGGGAAGAGTTCTTCGACCAGTTTCATGTCGTGCGTGGAGACCAGCATCGTGATCGGCAGTTCGCGCAACAGGTTGATCAACGTCCGCCGCGCACGCGGATCGAGCCCGGCCGAGGGTTCGTCCAAAACCAATATCTGCGGGTTCATAGATAACACCGTCGCGATGGCGATGCGCTTCTTCTCGCCTACGCTCAAATGATGCGACATGCGGTCACGGTAATTCGACATCCGCACCGCCTGCAACGCGGCTTCCACGCGCGCGAGCACCTCGTCCTTCGGCAATCCCATGTGGAGCGGACCAAACGCCACGTCCTCGAACACCGTCGGCGAGAAGAGTTGGTCGTCCGGGTTCTGGAACACGAGTCCGACCATTGCGCGGATGGCAGGCAAATTGTCACGCGAGATGCGGGCGCCTCCCACGGTCACATCGCCCTTGCCCGGTCAAGATCCCGTTCAGGTGCAGCATCAGCGTGGACTTCCCCGCGCCGTTCGGTCCCACCAGCGCCGCCTTGTCGCCCTCGCGCAGGTCGAACGAGACGCCGCGCAGAGCCGCGTGGTGATCGTGATACGAAAAATGCAGGTCGTGCACAGATATTACGTAAGTCATAATCTTCCAACCAATTGAAACAACAGGATGACGAACAAAGCCAGCGCGGTCGTGACGTAATCCACGCGCCCCATTTCATGCGGATTGATCGTGTTCAGATGACCCGTATAACCGCGCGCCAGCATCGCATTGTAGACGCGGTCACTGCGCTCGTAACTGCGCAAAAAGAGTTGACCCGCCATATTGCCGGCGATCCCCGCCCGCCACGCCACGCCTCCTCCCGCCCTGACGCCTGCCACTGCCGCCGAACGAGCCTCCCTCGCCCTCAGCAGGCGGAAGACCTCGTCCACGAGCACGAAGAGGTAGCGGTAGAGGAAGGCGATGATCGTGGTCAGGATGGACGGCACGCGCAGATGCTCCAGTGCATGGACGACATCGGGGAAGCGCGTGGTCCCGACCAGCAGGATCGCCATCTGCACCGACAGCCACGAACGGATGACGATGCTGACGAAGCGGAGCAATCCCGCATCCGTGATGGTCAGGTTCCAGAACAGGAAGCGGAACGTGGTCAATGGCTCGCCAGGGATCGAAAAGAGGACGGTGACCGCCACCAGTGCGAACGGCAGGGCAACGAACGACCGTTTGAGTGTGAAGCCGAGCCCGAGGTTTGCGAGGGCGTTGGCGAACAGGAGGAACAGCCACGACAGCCCAAACGCCGTCCACGCAGCATCGGGCAGAAGCGCGTTCGAAAGGATGAACGCAAGCGTCACCACCACCTTGACGCGCGGGTCGAGGCGGTGGATGAAACTGTCGGTGGCGTGGTAACGGTCAAAGACGTCGGAATGCATGGGGCGATTTACGATTTCAGATTGACGATTTTAGATTGGTGGTCGAGTAGGGGCGGGGTCATCCCGCCCAATATTGGCTTTATGACGTTTTCTTCTGCAACGAGCGCCCTGTCACAACCATGATGCCAAGCACGATCAGGGCGCCAATTGCCCCGGCAAGGATGGTCGAGAGGGGCGTCTCGCCGAGGAACGGTACGGTGTAATCGGGGATGATCTCGAACGGCGCGGCTTGACCGGCGTCGATGAAGCCCATGTCAATGGCGACGCGCTCCAACCCGTCGGGGTCACCGGAGGCGAGCGGCGAGAGCAGGACAACGATCAGTGCAACGACCACCCCGGCGATCACCCAGCCGCGTCCGCCCTCCGCGGAAGCTGATCCTTCACCGAGCAGGTCGGGGCGCGTGCGGAAGATGAACGACAACGCCGCGACCGTGATGAGCGCCTCGCCGATCCCGATCAGCGCGTGGACGCCCAGCATGGCAATTGCCACCGTTTGCAGGTTGCTGGTTCCGCTCAGCCATAGTTGCAGAGCCGTGGCAAGCGCTCCCGCCATGACCGAAAGCCACGCCGCAACGCCGGCAACCGCCAGTTTTGTGCCTGTGGACTTGTTCATGACCGAGCGGTACAAGCCATAGCCGATGGCGGCGGTCAGCAGACCCATGTTGAAGATGTTCGCGCCCATCACGAGCAGACCGCCGTCCTGGAAGAGCAATCCCTGCACAGCGATGACCGCGGTCATTACCAGCATCGCCGCCCACGGACCGAGCACGATTGCCGCCAGCGCGCCGCCCAGCAGGTGACCGGACGTGCCGCCCGCCACGGGGAAGTTGATCATCTGCGCGGCAAAGATGAACGCCGCCATGATACCCATCAGCGGAACCTGTTTCTCGCCGAGCGATTTGTTCGTCCGCGAGACCGCCATGCCGATCATGACGACTGTGATGACCCAGAAGATGACCGAAACGGCGACGTTCAAAAATCCATCAGGGATGTGAAGAGGGGCGGGTGCGTAATGCATGATTTTTTCCTTTTAGTTGTTTTGACACTTCGGGCATACCCCGAAGAAGGTCACATGGCTGTCAATGTTGTTGAATCCGCTTGCGGTTTCCAGCGTCTGGTAGAGGGAGGCGAGCAGACCGTGTTCCACTTCGATCTCAGCCTTGCAGATGCGGCAGACGATGTGGTGGTGGTCGGTGTCTGCGATCTCATAGGTCAGGTGCCCGCTTCCGGCGTGGGAAGACCGCGCCAGACCGTTCTCCGCCAGGAAATCCAGCGTGCGGTAGACGGTCGGTTCGGTCAACCCGGGTAGTTCCGCGAGAGCCTTTTTATAGACTTCCCCCGGCGAGAGATGAGTCCCCTCATGGCGGAGCACATGCAGGATCGCCAGCCGTTGCGGCGTCATACGGTAGCCGCGGGTGCGGAGTTGGGAGGTGTATTCAGTGGAACAGGTCATATTCATCCTTATTGCAAGTTTTTACAACAACATCCAGTATACATGACCAGCCGGGTTCTTACATTAAAAAGCCATCGGATTTTTGTGCGAAGGTGTCCATCCAATCGGGCTGGTACAAATTTACCTGTCAAAGGGCAGTGGGTTGGGTTATGATTTGCCGAAAGGAGACACGTATGTCACGACTATCGCGGGTTCTATTGTTAATATCCCTGATCGTTTTCACGCTGGCGTGCAATTTCATCACCCAGCCCATCAACCAGGCGCAGGAGGCTGTCGAGACGGTCCAGTCGCTGGCGACTGCGCTGCCGATCGAAACCTTCCAGTCGTTTGCGACGGCTCTGCCGCTTGCGACGATCGAAGCGCTCCCCTCCGCCATGCCGGATATCGGCAATGCGATGGATCCGCAGGGCGCACCGCTCCCTGAATGGAACGGGATCCCGGTCATCCCCTCCGCAACCAGCGGGGAGGAGACAGGCGGCATTTACAGTTTCAAGACGACCGCAACCGTAAAGGAAGTGTTCGATTACTACAAAGCCGAAATGACGAACCTTGGCTGGAACGAGTTCTTCTCCATGCCCGAGACGGGCAGCGGCGCCCTGCTGACTTACGAGAAGGATGACCGCCTGGTTACCATTACCATTACAACCGATGGGACAGGTTCGCTGGTGTTCCTGACCTATCAGTGATCTGACCGTCCAAGCGGGCGCAATGCGCCACGTATACAAAAGGATGAGCAGTTGAACGGCTCATCCTTTTTGATTCAGGGGAACATTCTCATCCGCCTGTCGTCCAAAAATCAAACGGAAGAATATTTGGTGAACACATTCACCGGAACGGAGCGCCTATGACCTGATCATATCGCCAGACAGCAACGGGAACGCCGACCCGTTGCCAGCCATGCCGTTTTCGATTCATTTCAAAAAGGAGAAGAAAATGTTCACCAAACGCAATGCCCTTTTGATGGGGATGTTATTTCTGTTGCTCTTTACTGCCGCTTGTGGCGGCGGGGCTGCCACCGAAGCGCCGCGCGATGAACCTTCCGCGCCTGCCGAAGAGCCTGCCATTCCCGCACCGTATCAGCCGCTGGCTCCCGCGCCGACCTATGTCAGTTCGGAAGCCGAAGTGCCCGCGGGAGCGCCCGATGCATCCACGCAGAATTGGGGAGCGCCGCCCGCGAAACGGGAACCCTACGATACATTCTTCGAGGATTACGGGGTCAACCCGTCCATTGACACCGAGGACGACCACCTCTCCACGTTCGCGCTCGACGTGGACACGGGTTCCTACACCATCATGCGCAACTACCTCAAGGACGGCTACGAAGTCCCGCCGGACTCGGTCCGCGTGGAGGAGTATGTCAACTACTTCGATCAGGGCTACGAAAATCCGCCCGCACATCAGGCTTTCAACATTTCCGTGGACGGCGCGCCTTCGCCCTTCACGCAAACCGAGCGCTACCAAATGCTGCGCATCGGCATTCAGGGCTATCAAGTCCCTGACTACGAACGCAAGGATGCCAACCTGGTCTTCGTGATCGACGTCTCTGGCTCGATGGACATGGATAACCGTCTTGGCCTCGTGAAACGCTCGCTCGAACTGCTCGTCGAACAACTGGGACGGAACGATACGGTCAGCATCGTGGTCTATGGGACGGATGCCCGCGTCGTTCTCGACCCGACGCCTGGTTCCGACAAAGATGCCATTCTCTCCGCGATCTACCGCCTCCAACCCGAAGGCGCGACCAACGCCGAAGCGGGCATCCGCCTTGGCTACAAGATGGCACTGCGTGCCTACAACCCCGACGGCATCAACCGCGTCATCCTGTGCTCGGACGGCGTCGCCAACGTCGGCAACACCGAAGCGGAAGTGATCCTCGACGAGATCCGCGGTCACGTGGAGGAAGGCGTGACCATGACGACCATCGGCTTCGGCATGGACAACTACAACGACACCCTCATGGAGCAGCTTGCCGACAATGGTGACGGCTTCTACGCCTACGTGGACGACATGCGCGAGGCGAAGCGTCTCTTCATCGACAACCTGACCAGCACGCTCCAGACCATCGCCATGGACGCCAAAGTGCAGGTGGACTTCAACCCCGAGGTCGTGATGCGCTATCGCCTCGTCGGGTTCGAGAACCGCGCCATCGCCGACGACGATTTCCGCGACAACACCGTGGACGCAGGCGAGATCGGCGCGGGACATTCCGTCACTGCGTTGTATGAGGTCAAGTTGTACCCCGAAGCCTACGGAAATATCGCCACCGTCTTCCTGCGCTGGGAAGACCCCGACTACGCGCCAGGTTGTGGAACTGTCGAAAGACTTCCAGGTGGGTGACCTCGAAAGAAGTTTTGAGCGTGCCAACCCGTATTTCCAGCGGACAGTCATCGTCGCGGAATATGCCGAGATCCTCAAGCAAAGCTACTGGGCGGAGGGCAGTTCGATGGATGATGTCTATCGAGAAGCCGTCCGCGTGAGCGAATACTTCAGCAGGGACGAGGACATGTCTGACCTGCTGGATATGATGCGCCGCGCGGGGAATTGGGTGGAGTAGTAATCTTCTCAGCCACGGATTACACGGATGAACACAGATTGAAACAATTTATAAATCCGTGCCAATCGGTGAAATCCGTGGCTAATGCTTGGGGGATTGCTTTGTCGCTCCGCTTGCCTTCGCTCAGGGTTGCTCCTCGCAATGACATGCGCCGTTGTATAATTCGTCTGGATGAAAACCCAGATCATCACGCTCGAATCACACGACGACCTCATCTCCGTCCGCGACAGGATGTCGTGGGCGAAGACGCCGCGCATCCTGATGGTGTGGCCCAAGTTCGAGAAGGTCACGCTGCGGCAGGTGGATTTGAAGGTTCTGCAGAGACACGCCTCCACGCTGGGGGCACAGTTGGGACTGGTCACACGTCAGCGGCGGGTTCGGGCGGATGCCGAGGCGCTGGGCATCCCGGTCTTCAAGTCCACGAAGGAGGCGCAACGGTTGAAGTGGCCCAAGCCGAGACGCCGAAAGTGGCTGCGAAAGGCTCCAGATAAGACCCTGCGCGAGCAACGGGAGCAGGTTCAGGTCAGGGAGGAGGCGTGGCGCGCGCATCCCGTGACACGAGTCGTCGCCTTCTCCGTCGGCGTCCTGGCGGTGCTGGCGCTGGTCGCTTTGTTCCTGCCGCGCGCGCAAGTCCTGTTGAAACCGGTCACGAAAACGCAAAGTGTCGAGATCCCTGTCATGGCAAGCCCGTCGGTGGAGAGGGTTTTCATCACGGGCAGCATCCCCGCGCGCGAGAAACGCATCGTGGTCGAGGGGACGCAGCAGGTGACCGTGACGGGCGAGGGCGTGGTGCCGCAATCGAAGGCGAAGGGCGCGGCGGTCTTCCGCAACCTGACGCAGAACGCGGTGAACATTCCCATCGGCACGGTCGTGGCGGCGGGCGAGGTCCGTTTTGTGACGACCGAACTGGGCGTGCTCAACCCCGGCGCCGGTGAGACGGTCGAGTTGAAGATCGAAGCGGTGACGGGCGGGCTTTCGGGCAACCTCGATGCCGAAACGATCAATGTGGTCGAGGGCAGGCTGGGGCTTTCGCTGGCGGTGACCAACCCCGAGCCGACGACCGGCGGTCGCGAGCGCGCCTCGGTGCAGGCAACGGATTCCGACCGCGCGCGCGCCAAACGTCTTTTGCTGAGAAGCCTGGAGGCGGATGCGCGTGCACGGCTTTTGGACGACCTCGCCTCGGGCGACGTCCCCTTCGATAAAACGTTCGCGCTGGTGGAAGTCCTTTCGGAGGTCTATGACCCGCCGCCGGGCGCGGCTGGCTCCCAATTGACCCTGACCATGCAGGCGCAGTATGCCATCCAATATGTCGCCGCCTCGGACCTGACCGAGCTTGCCGCGTTAGCCCTGAACGCTTCCCTCCCCTCGGGCTTTTTCCCCGCGTCTGACGCGTTGACCGTCGAACCCGCGACCGCCCCGCAACTGCAAGACGACGGCTCCGCCCGCTGGACGATCCGCGCCGAACGCGAAATCGTCCAACAGGTGGATGCCGCGCAGGTGACCCGCCTGGTCATGGGACTTGGCGCCTCCGAGGCGCAATCCTTGCTGGACAGGAACCTCCCCTTGCAAAGCGACCCGAAGATCGCGCTCACTCCCTCCTGGTGGCCCTGGGTGCCGATCGTGCCGTTCCGCATTGAAGTGGTGATTCCATGATTACTGTTATTCTGCCACAGAGACACGGAGTCTCAGAACCGCTCGAAGATCTCCGCGTCTCTGTGCTCGGGAAAATGGGGGGCGTATGAGAATCCTCGCAGTTGACCACGGCGAAAAGCGGATCGGTCTCGCGCTCAGCGACCCGACTGCGACCCTCGCCAGCCCATTGACCGTCATCAAGCACGTCTCGCGCCTGATGGACGCCGCGCAGGTGGCGAACCTCGCCGCCGAAAACGGGGTGGGGCTGATCGTCATCGGTCAATCGTTCGACGAGGAAGGGAATCCGAACCTCGCAGGCAGGCGCGCCGCCAAATTTGCCGAAGCCTTGAGCGAACAGACCCACATCCCCGTCGAGTTGTTCGACGAATCCTTCTCCACACAGGATGCGCGTTCGACCGTCATCGAACTGGGATTTTCGCGCAAGCGACGCGCCGGTCACCACGACTCCCTCGCGGCGGTGATGATCTTGCGGTCGTACATTGAAGCCAATCGCAAATCGTAAATCTGAAACTTGCCCTGAGCTTGTCGAAGGGTCGTAAATCGTAATGCGCAAACTTCTCCCCATCCTCGTCATCATCATACTCCTCTGTATTTGCCTCGTCCTAACCCTGGTCACCATCCCTGCCCAAGCGGAGCGCATCTACGGTCAGCCTGCCGTATGGCTGACGATCACGCAGCGCGTACAATACTCCGCCCAACTGCTCTGGTACGACGGCTTGCTCACCCGTCCTCGCGACGTTAACGGCGCAGAACTGTCCTTCACGATCCAGCCCGGCAAGTCGGTCAACTCCGTCGCAGTAAACCTCGAAGCGATGGGCTTTATCCGCGACGCCGACGCCTTCCGCGCCTATCTTATCTACTCGGGTCTCGACACGTCCATCCAGGCGGGCGAATACAAACTCAGCGCGGCGATGTCCGCCATCGAGATCGCCCACGAACTACAGGATGCCACCCCGCAGGAAGTGACCTTCGTTGTCCTGCCCGGCTGGCGGATGGAGGAACTCGCCGCCTCTCTCTCGACCTCGGGCCTGTCCATCACGCCCGAGGACTTTTTCGCCGCTGTAAGCACCCCTCCGCAGGGATTCGACTTCCTCTCCGGTGCCTCGTTCCGCCGAGGGATTCCTCTTCCCCAACTCCTACATCTTTCCCCGCACACTGACCGCCGACGACCTGGTCGCTGAGCTGGTCCGTCACTTTGCCCTGCGCCTCTCCCGTGACCTGGAACTTGCCTACCAAAACCAGGGACTGACCGTCTACCAGGCCGTGACCCTCGCCTCCATCGTCCAGCGTGAGGCGGTTCGACCGGAAGAAGCCCCCCAGATCGCCTCGGTCTACCTCAATCGCCTGAACATCGGCATGAAACTCGAAGCTGACCCGACCGTGCAATACGCCGTCGGTTACAACGCCCTCCAAAACACCTGGTGGACTAATCCGCTCAGCGCCGCGGACCTGCAGTTCGACTCGCCTTTCAACACTTACGTCTACGGCGGACTTCCCCCCACGCCGATCTCCAACCCCGGCATGGACGCCTTGAACTGCGGTCGCCTACCCCGCACAGACGCCGTACTACTTCTTCCGCGCGAAGTGCGATGGGTCAGGGTACCATAACTTTGCCGAGACGTTCGAGGAGCATCTGAATAACGGGTGCCGGTGATTGTCTTCCGGTTTTAAAGCCCCCACATCTCCAGCGTAGTTTTTGGGAAATCATCTCTTACGCAGAAACGTGGCAGTGACGACCATCCCGAGTCCGACAAATCCCAACATCCGCGCCCTGGATGACGACCGGGCTCAATATCTGTCTCGATACCGCGCTGACCGTTTCCCCCAGGGTAGAGATCAAAATGGGCGGCAGGAAGCCTGCCTGGCTTTGTATCACCCCTCGAATGACCAGCCCCAGGATGGGAGAGCCGATCAAGGCGGCAACTACGCTGATACCTCCTACCGCAAGGAAGGGATACCCCCACCACTTGAGCCAGTCTGGGAGACTGCGGACGGCGAGCGCTGTGAGCGTGACCAGAAACAGGATGGGCAGGATGGGTGACCATTTCATGACCAGCCGGGCGCCGTTCAAGCGTATGCGCGGATCGCCCTGCGGGTCTGTTTTCAGTGGAGACCAGCACAACCTGGTCCGGTATGGCAGTTGTCA
Organism: uncultured Chloroflexia bacterium; assembly: GCA_963718215.1. GTDB lineage: Bacteria > Chloroflexota > Anaerolineae > Anaerolineales > Villigracilaceae > Defluviilinea. The sequence continues at coordinate 122,774 of CAVQYK010000026.1, read as the reverse complement.
CGAATTGCAATTGTGATTCGATCATGGGGGCGATCAACCCCATCATCTCCTCCGGCGGCTTGCAAAGGGCGATGTCCCCGCTGAAAAAGCCCATGCCCATTTGCAGGAGTTGCTCCAGCGTGCAATCCGGCTGGGCGTTGATGATGCGGTTGACGAGGTCCGCACCTGCTGGCCCCGCCAGACGGCTTTTGATGGGGAGCAGGGAGACAGACACCGAATCAGTTTGTTTGTTCAGGTAGTTGAACACGGAATCCAGCGTTTCGTCCGAGAGCGTCTTCAAGTCTTCCGGCGGCAGGAGGTCTGTGATAGCCGCCTCCAACTCGACGGGCGAAAGGGTCGTCAGGAAAGGGTCTGTGTTTCCATTCTGCGCAATGGACGTTTGCAACGCGCCCGCCAATATCGCCGGCATGCGCGTGTACAAGTCCTGCCGCTCGAACGCCTGTTGGAACGCCTCCGCGGAAAAAGCCCGCTTTTCGACGTTGAACAGCAGGAGCGCCGCCACCCCTGAAATGACGAGCATGACGGCGCAAAACCAGGCGAAAGTTGTCTGGATCGTCTTCATTGTCCGCTTACGATCTCGATGTAGTCTCTCGTAACCACCTCGGCATCCGCCGCGCCGAGCAGGGCGAGCAGTTCGCCGACCAGGTGTGCCTTGTTCTGGGCATCCTTGCGGCTCCACGTGCGGCTCTTGACCTCCAGGAAATATCCCAACCCGGGTGTGGTCACATTATCGAGGTTGATGTAGAACTCGGTGTCCTTGTATTTGATCAGCCAGCGCAGACGGTCTTTCTCGATGTTCACCTCCGAGGCAGGCTTGAAGTACTCGCGGTAGAAGCGCAGGGAGTTGGCGGCGGGAGCAAGGAAGCGGCTGCGCGAGAGCAGGACGTCGTTCGCAAACTCACCTTCGCGCAGAACACCGAGCAGGGTCAGGCGGGCGCGGGCGTTCGTGACGTTGCCCTTGTCGTCCAGAAAGTCGTCTTCGCGGTAGCGCAGGCGTCCCTGTGACGGGTCGTCGAAGTGGAAATACGTGTCGTGCTGACGGTAATGCCGTTCGTATATGATGTCGATCTCATCCCGCATCAACGCCTTGACAATTGGTTCTGATTCAGCGATTTTGACCTTGACCTGCACCTCGAACGATTCCTCCTCCATCGAGCCGCCGAGCGCGATGAGTTTCGACAGCACCGATTGCTCACGCTCGACCAGGAAGGCGTCGATCTTCTTTGCGATGTCCGCAGCCTGGGCGAGCAGTTCCGCTTCGTTGAGGGTGAGCAGTACCCGGTCGCGCATCACCCATTTGCCGTTGATCATCACGTCGCTCACGTCCGTGGACTTGCTGGCGTACACGATTTGCGCGTAGGCATTTTCGGAGGAGCGGCGGAAAGAGGGGGAGTTATGCGCGGGGCTGAGGTCGAGCAGGATCAGGTCGGCGCGACGACCGGGGGTCAGCGAGCCGGTCAAATGTCCGATGTGAAGCGCCTGTGCGCCGAGGCGCGTCCCCATCAGCAGGGCTTGCGAGGCGGGCAGGGAGGTCGGGTCGTTGGTCACAGCCTTGGCGATGAAGGCGGCGAGGCGCACTTCCTCGAACATGTCCAGGTCGTTGTTGGAGGCGGGACCGTCCGTCCCGATGCCCACGTTGAGTCCGATGGCAAGCATCTTGGTGACCGGGGCAAAGCCCGAGGCGAGCTTGAGGTTCGAGGACGGGTTGTGCGAGACGCCCGCGCCCGCATGGTGGAGCGAGCGGATCTCGCCCGCGTCGATGTGGACGCAGTGCGCGGCGATGACCTTGGCGTCGAGCAATCCCTGTTTTTTGACGTAGGGGATGACGGGCATGCCTTCGTCGCGGCGCATGTTCTCGACCTCGAGCGCGGTTTCGGAGAGGTGGATGTGGAGCGGGACGTCGAATTCGCGGGCGAGTTCGGCGGTTTCGCGCAGGATGTCGGCGGTGGTGGTGTAGGGGGCGTGCGGCGCAATGGACGGGACGATGAGCGGGTGCCCCTTCCAGCGCTGGATGTAGTCGCGCGCCTGCTCCATGGCGTCTTCGTAGGATTTCGCGTCGGCGGTTGGGAACTTGAGGATGGACTGCCCGCAGACGGCGCGCATCCCCGCCTGGGCAGTGGCTTTGGCAACCTCCTCCTCGTAGAAGTACATGTCGTTGAATGCCGTCACGCCGCTGCGGATAAGTTCGGCGCAGGCGATGGAGGTGCCCAGCGAGACGAATTCGCGCGAGACGAATTCCCGCTCGACAGGCCACATGTAGCCCTGAAGCCAGACGTCGAGGCGCAGGTCGTCGGCGATGCCGCGCAGGAGCGTCATGGGGACGTGCGTGTGTGCGTTGACCAGCCCGGGCATGAGCACTTTGCCCTGGCAGTCGATTGTTTCTGCGGCGGTGTATTCTTTTTTGATCTCGGCTTCCGGTCCCACCGCGACGATGCTGTCGCCGCGCACGGCGAGCGAGCCGGGGACGTATTGCGTGAGATGCTCATCCATGGTGAGGATGTGGGCATTGAGGAAGAGGGTGTCTGCTTGGTTGGTCATAATTTCTCCTGTTCTCGTAGGGGCACGATATATCGTGCCCCTACGGCGATTTTACGGTACAAAATCCAGAAATACCTTCAGGGCTTCCAGGTTTTGCTTGAAATCGGTATCCTTGTGGTTGGTGAGTTCCATGTCAACCGCCGCACCGACACCGTTCTCGACCGCCCAATCGGCGAGTGTGCCGGTGTATTCGCATCCCGTGTCAAGTGGGGGGTAGGGATAGCCGGTCGCTTTTGCCAGCGCCCTGGCAAGACGGACGGAGTCCGGTTCCCACGGGTCGCCGCCGGGAAAGACGCCCAGCGCGGCGCTATGATAACTGATGATGGCTTCGATGTCATGCGTGGAAATGAAACTCATTACGGCGCGCGTCTCGGGTTCCGAGCCGCCATAGTCGCCGCCGGTGGTGGGACGCCAGACCCAGCACCCGTCGCGGTCCCAATCCACAACCCAGTTGCGGGAGGGGAAGTTGCGGTTCAAATCCACGCCGCGATCGTTGACGCGGCCGTCCACACCGGACGCGCGCGCTTCGCCATCCGGGTTCATGTTGCGGATGATGTAAAGTGTCACATCCTCCGGGATGACTTCCGGATGGTCAATGAGATGGCGGATCAGTTCGTTTGCCAGCCCGATGGTATTGCCTTCGTAACCGCCGTGGATGCCCGCCACGATCAGGTATTGGCGCTCCCCGTTGCCAAAGGTGTATACGTCGATCGGACGCCCGCCGTGCGACAGACCGATGACTACGGATTGCTGTCCGTGGTCGAGGATGAACGGCGTTGAAGTTGTGAAAACATACGGCGTGGAATAGGGGTTCGGCGTCAGCGTGGGCAGGAAGTAGATCGTGGGGGGAATCTTCTGGGTGGATGCGGCGCGCGGCGTCCCGGCCGGGTCGTTGGCGGCGGAGGCTCGCTGGCTGTTCAGGTAGAAGATCCCGCCGCCGAGCAGGCAAACGACAACGAGGGCATTCACCCCCCAGACGGCGTACACCCACGAGTGCGAGGCGCGCTTTTTAGGCGGCATTTTCCTCCCTCGCGGTGGTGCGGAGCCAGTTCAACGCCAGGTTGACCGACCAGCGCGGCAGGCTGCGCGGCGGTCCCCCGAAGGTAATGCGGTGGGTCTTTTCGCCGTGCGGCGTGATGAGCGCCATCTCGGCGGCGCGTTCGTCCGGGTAGATCGAGACGCCCAGGGCCACATCCGCATTGGATTCGGCCCGGGCGGCGCGCAAGGCGTCCATGAGGGCGGCAGGCGTCAGATCGGGATGTGAGGCGGTGTGCGGGATCTTGCGCGCCAGCAGACCGTCGAGTCCCAACTCGATCGCGGTCAACGTCCAGCCGCGTCTTGCCACAGCGTTCAGAGCCGCATCCTCCAGCCGGTCCTCATCCGCTCCGAAGACGAAGTCCCCGAGCCGTTCATGCAGTTGCTTTTCGACCTCCGCGATCATGGCGTCGGCTTCGGCTTCGCTCCGCGCTTTTGCTGCAATGCGGATATCCACTATGCCGGTGTGAGCCGCCAACCCGACCGTCGGGTTGCTGAGGGTTTCGAGGTCACCGATCTTTTCGTCGATCATGCCCTCGCCCAGACCTGAGCAATGCAAAATGCGGATCTTGATGATCTCGTTCAAGTCGAAGCGCTTTTGCAGGTACGGGATGATGGACTCGTGCAGGACGTGTTCCATTTCGTTGGGCACGCCAGGCAGGGAAATGACCGCATTGCGTTCCGTTTCGACGATGAAACACGGAGCGGTGCCGACCGGGTTCGAAACCCCAATCGCGCCTTTCGGGACGTATGCCTGCCGTTTCTGGTTTTCAGACGGCTTGCGACCATAGCGTGAAATGACCTCGACCACCTGTTGCCACAGGTCTTCGCGGAATTCGGTCTCCACGCCGACGGCTCGGGCGACCGCCTCGCGCGTGGGGTCGTCCACGGTGGGACCCAGCCCGCCGGTGGTGATGACGATCTCGGCGCGGCTCATCGAGTTGCGGATGGCGTCCGCGATGCGTTCGACGTTGTCGCCGATGGTGATGGTGCGATACAGGTCCACGCCGAGTCCGCGCAGTGTACGCGCAATGTAACGCGTGTTAGTATCCACGATCTCGCCGAGTAATATTTCCGTTCCGATGGTGATGATCTCTGCTGAGGGCATAAGCTAAAGGCTCCAGGCGGCGTCCTCGCCGCCGGCGACGGCGGCTGGAGCAAAATATTAAACCACATTGTACTCTTTTATCAGTCTTCCCTGCTCGAAGCGTGCCAGATCAAGCATCGAGACGTCCACGGTTGAAAATGTACCATCCAGGATTAATTCGCTCATTAATTTGCCTGAGACGGGTCCGTGCATGAAACCGTGCCCCGAAAACCCTGTGCAGACCAGGAAACCGTCCACGTTCGTCCCGCCGTAAATGGGGTGCGCATCGGGCGTCACTTCGTATAGCCCAGCCCAGTGCGAGGCGCGGCTGGCGCGTTCGAGGATCGGCATCCGTTCGATGGCGGCTTCCAGGTTCACCAGCTCGAACTCCTCGTCCACGCCCTGGTCGAAGCCCGGCTTTTCATTCTGGTTGCTCATGCCGATCAGCAGTCCCTCGCCCTCGCGGTGGAAATACAACGACTGCGCGAAATCGATCACGAACGGGTAATCCTCCGGCACCTCCCTCAACGGGTTTGTCGTGAACATCTGCCGGCGGAGGGGGACGATGGGGAGGTCGACTCCTGCCATTTGACCGATCAAACCCGCCCACGGACCCGCCGCATTGACAACCGTCCGCGTCTGGATCACGCCCCGGCTTGTCTCAACGCCCTCCACCTTCCCTCCGCTGACGCGTATCCCGGTCACCTCCGCGCTGTTGACGGCTTTGACTCCCATCTTCTGCGCGGCGCTGACGTATCCCATCACGACGCTGTTCGGGTCCACGAGGCCATCCTTCTGGTGGAACGTACCGGCGATGGCATCGTCGAACCGCATCAGGGGCAGTCGCCTGCGAACCTCATCCCCGCTCAGGAGTTGAGTCTGTACGCCAAGGCTGTTTTGCAGTTTGACATTATGCTTGAAGTTCGCCGCATCCTTTTCGTTTGTTGCCACCAGCAAATATCCGCATTGACGGTAGTTCACATCCTGCCCGATCTCCTCCTTGAACCGTTCGATCATCGGCAGGCTTGCGAGTGACAGTCTGATATTGATCTCCGTCGAGAACTGATAGCGAACCCCGCCCGCGCAGCGTCCTGTTGCGCCTGTGCCGAAAAATTCCTCCTTTTCGAGCAAAAGGATGTTCTTTACGCCGCGCTGTGCCAGGTGATACGCCGTACTCGCCCCCATAACCCCTCCGCCGATGATGACGATGTCTGCTGTTGTTGGTGTGTCCATGTGTTTCCTTTGTATGAGGGAATCCGAAAGTTCCACTTTCGGCATTTGCAAAGATGCCCCTGAAGCAGAACTTCAGGATTCCAGTATCAAAATTCCACTTCTGTGCCGATGTTCATTTCACGTGCATTTGTCAACGCGACCTGTGCCGCCATTGCATCCTGCACCGCGATGCCAACCGATTTGAAGAAGGTGATCTGGTCGTTTGTTTCCCGACCGGATTTTCGTCCCAGTATGACCTCACCCAACTCCGCGTGGATGTGCGACTCGTCGAACAATCCCGCGCGGATGGGCTGGATTATGTCGCCGGCCTCCTCCATGCAGGCTGCAGCGCGAGTCAACGAACACCCGGGCGCGAGACACGGTCTCAGGCGGAATTTCACACATTTCGGGCGTATAGGCTCCGACCGCCGAGATGTGCGTGCCGGGTTTTACGTCCCGGTCGTCGAACACCGGCGCGGACGATGTTGTGGCGGTGCAGATGATGTCCGCATGTTCGACCGCCTCTTTGGGTGACGTCGCTACCTGGATGTCTTTCGGAATGCGGTCCCATCCTGCCATTTCTTCGGCGAAGACTTTGGCCCTGCCCGCATCGCTGTCGTAGACGAAAACTGACTCAACCGCCCGGGCAGTGCAGGCGGCCTGGAGCTGGGTGCGTCCCTGCACCCCCGCGCCGAAGATCGCAATGACCTTGCTGTCTGCGCGTGAGAGCAGGTCAATGGATGCGCCGCTGGCGGCGCCGGTCCGGATGGCGGTCAGGGAACTGCCTTCGAGCAGTGCCATTGCCTGACCCGTCGCCGGGTCGAGGACGAGGACTGCGGCCTGGATGTAGGCAAGTCCGCGCGCGGGGTTGGAGGGGAACAGCGAAACGGCTTTGATCGCCAGCGCCTCGCTGTCCCTTGCGCGGACGTAGGCGGGCATGAAGAGGCTGAGCGCGCTGCTTTCCGGGATGGGTAAACGTGTCCGAAGCGGCACAACAGCCCTCCCGTCGGAGAAGGAGGCGTAGGCTTTTTTCATCGCCTCGATTGCCTCCTTCATCGGCAATGCCTGGCGGACGTCTTCCGCTTTGAGAATCAGCATTTGCATCTCCTTGTCAGGTAGCAAAAAGCGCAGAGGGTATGTGTTCTCCTCTGCGCTTTTGGAAATCCGATCGTTCCTATTCCATGCCCAGGTAGGCTTTCTGGATGGAGGTGTCCTTCCTTAGTTTTTGGGCATCGTCGCTCAAGACGATCTCACCGGTCTGCAGGACGTATCCCCTATTGGCGACGCCAAGCGCCATGAGGGCGTTCTGTTCGACCAATAGGACGGTGACCCCCTCTTTGTTGATCTGCTGGATGGTGTCAAAGATGAGTTCGACCAGGACCGGCGCAAGTCCCATTGACGGTTCGTCCATGAGCAGGATGCTTGGGTTTGCCATAAGGGCGCGCCCGGTGGCGAGCATTTGCTGCTCTCCGCCGGAAAGCGTGCCCGCCAATTGTGAGCGGCGGTCTCTCAGGCGTGGAAAGAGGTTGAAGATCCTTTCCATGTTGCTGTCCTGCTTTTCCCTGCTGGACAGGCTGAACGCGCCCATTTCAAGGTTTTCCTTCACGGTCAGGCGGGCAAATACGCGGCGTCCTTCAGGAACCATGGCAATACCTTTATAGACGATCTCGTTCGCCTTGAATTTGCCGAGGTCTTCGCCATTCAACCTGACCCGGCCTTCACGCGGCTTTAGCATGCCGGAGATGGTCCGCAGGGTGGTGGTTTTGCCAGCGCCATTTCCGCCGATGAGGGTGACGATCTCTCCCTTTTCGACGGTCAGAGAGATGCCTTTCAAGGCATGGATGGGTCCGTAGTACGTGTGCAGGTTCTCAACTTCAAGGAGTGGCATTTTCATCTCTCCGGTGTCTATGCTGTGGCTTGCGCCTGTCCCAACCCGCTGGCGGCTCCGCGTCCCAGGTATGCCTCGATGACATGCGGATCCCTTTGGATCTCGGCAGGGGTGCCTTCTGCGATCTTTTGACCGAAATCGAGCACGGTGATCTTTTCTGAAATGCTCATCACGACACGCATTTGGTGTTCGATCAGCAGGATCGTGATCTCAAACTCGTCGCGCAGACTGCGGATGAAGTGCACCATTTCCTGGGTCTCGCTGGGATTCATCCCGGCGGTGGGTTCATCAAGAAGCAGGAGCCTCGGTTTGCTCGCCAGTGCACGGGCAATTTCGAGACGCCTCTGCGCGCCGTACGGCAGGTTCATTGCCATCATATCGCCCTTGCCCTTCAAGCCGACGAACTGCAAAAGGCGCTTCGCCTCCTCGACCGAGTTCTTTTCCTCCTCGACGGTGCGGCGGTTGCGAAGGATACTGCCGATCATCCCTGCTTTTAGATGCGGGTGCATTCCAACCAGGATGTTTTCAACGGATGTCATGTTTTTGAACAGGCGGATGTTCTGGTACGTCCGTGAGACGCCCAGGTGTGTCACCCGGTCCGGGGAAAGCCCGGTGATGTTCCTGTCATTGAGCAAGAGTTCCCCTTCCTCAGGGGTGTAAAACCCCGTGACGCAATTAAAAAAGGTGGTCTTCCCGGCGCCATTGGGGCCGATGATGCTGTAGATCGCCTTTTCCTTGACCTCAAGGTCGATCTTGCTCAACGCGTCGAGCCCGCCGAAGCGCTTTGTGACTCCTTTTGCAACAAGAATATTCATCCCGTCATCTCCTCGTTACTTTGCGGCTTCCATCGCCGAGTCGGCTGCGACTGCTGCCGCCGCTTCCAGTTCTTCCTCGTGCAATTCGAGTTTGCGGCGCTCGTCCGGCCAGAGACCTTCCGGCTTGGTCAGCATCATGACCACAAGCAGGGCGCCGTATACCAGATAACGGTACTCAGCGAATTCGCGCAGTAATTCCGGCAACCCCAACAATACCAGAGAGCCGATAAAGACACCGGGGATGCTTCCCATGCCTCCAATGATGATCACACTCAGCACCTGGATCGACACGATGAAGTTCATACTATGCGGATAGACCGACTGCAACTGGGCGGCGAAGACTGTGCCGGCGATGCCCGAGAAGAGTGCGCCGGTTGCGAATGCCATGAGTTTATAGGCTACGTGATTGATACCCATTGCAATCGCCACGTCCTCGTCCTCCCGGATTGCCATCCAGGTGCGACCCATTCGGGAGTCCCGCAGACGCCAGGCGATGAACAGCACGATACCTACGCCTATCAAGTAGAGGTAGTAAAGTTCCTGCAATGAATTGATGTCGTAGCTGCCGATCTTTGGCTGGGCTATCAATTGGATGCCTTGTGAACCGCCGAACTGGGGTCTCAGCCAGTCTGAGAGTGCAAGGAGGCGCACGATTTCTCCAAAACCCAGTGTAACAATTGCCAGATAGTCGCCTCGCATTTTTAGCACCGGCAAGCCAAGTATTACACCAGCCAGGACACAAGCGATCATGGCGAACGGCAGAGCCTGCCAGTAGGTCATCGGGTTGGCGTTCAGTTCCGGGGATGTCAGCACGCCGATGGTGTAGGCGCCGATGGCAAAGAATGCTACATAACCCAGATCGAGCAGTCCGGCGAAACCCACCACAATGTTCAAGCCCAGACCCATCAGGATGTACATTAGCACGGTATCCAGAATGCTGCTGAAGAAAAGCCCCAGGATTGGCGGAAGCAATAACAAAAGAATGATTATGCCGCCCAAAGTCAGCCAGCGGACAGAAGCCGGCCTTCGTTTGTCGAACAGGGGAACGTTATCGGAGGATGTCAGCCTTCCGCTTCGCCAGTAATAAATGCCCGTGATCAGGACGAAGACAAATACGGCGCCCAGGGGCTTGAGTTCGCTGACCGCAAACAACGATTTGAAGAGACCCGCCAACGGTCCCCAGCGTGAAGAAACTGTGATGATGAGGTCCCGCAACAGACCGATTAGGAGCACCCAGATCACACCCTGAATGACCGCAGACGAGACACGCTGTGGAGCAAGAAAAATTCCGCCTGCCAGAAGCCCCATGATGGTGCTGATTGCAAGCAAGGCGAGTAATCCGGGTACCAATCCCAGACCGAAGGTGAGGATCGCATGGAGTTTCGGTGATGAGTTGACAAACATGATTTGCAAATCAATGTTCGTTCCGAGGATCACAAGAAGCACAAGGGCCAGACCGCCCGTGAACCCGGTAAGTGCTCCAGCCACCAGTACGTTTTGCGGCGACCAGCTGGGGTTTTTACGGAGGGTTGTGTACGCCATCAAAATCATCGGCGCAAGGAAGATCACCTGTCCCATCGAGAATACGCCGCTGACGATGAAGCGTTCGCTAAAGGAGGCAACCATGCCGACCAGAGACAGCAACACTGCAATCGCGCCTGCAATGAGACCTGCTTGAATTGGCTGTTTCCAGGGAGAAGTAGCTGTTTGCATGCCGTTCCTCCTATGCCTTGGCCTGTGTCAACCGTTCGCCCAGGATTCCCGACGGACGGAAGATCAAAATGAACACCAGGATGGTGAAAGCGATCGCGTCCTTGAGTTGATATGCGGCGGGAATTCCCAGCCCGTCCAGGAATAGGCTGGGTCCGACCGACTCGAGCAATCCCAGAACCATCGCGCCCAGAAAAGCGCCCGGCACATTGCCGATACCGCCCAATACGGCGGCGGTGAAGGCTTTCAGCCCGGGGAAAAATCCCATGTAAAAATGAGCCACCGGGAACAGAAGCAGGTAAAGGATCCCAGCCAGACCGGCGGCAGCGCCTCCCAATGCAAATGTAGTCGCAATGGTCCTGTCGACGTTGATGCCCATCAGGGCGGCAACTTCCTTATCTTCCGATACGGATCGCATGGCTTTCCCCATCTTTGTCCGTTGCACGATCGCAAACAGGATAAGCATAAGAATAAAGGCGCCAATAATGGCTGTCGCCTGTGTTTTGAAAATGCGAATTCCACCGATCATCCAGAAGCCTCTGAAGATGTCCATTTCAGGGTAGCCTTTGAGACCGGAACCGTACAATCCTCGGAATGCATATTGCAGGAAAAAGGACGCGCCGATGGCGGTAATGAGAGGGACAAGGCGGGGGGCATTCCGTAGAGGACGATAGGCGATCCGCTCAACCAGGATCGCGATCGTGGCTGATACGCCGGCTGAGACCGCCAGAACGATCAGGAGACTTAGTACGGGAAATCGATTCCACCAGCCCACCCTGACCAACGCCTCCGCCGCGAAAGCCGCGGTGAAAGGTCCGCTCATGAACACTTCGCTGTGGGCAAAGTTGATCATGCGCAAAATGCCATAGACAAGTGTGTAACCCAGGGCAATGAGTGCGTATACACCGCCCAGCGCCAACCCTGTGATTGCCAGGTCGATCCAGGTCTCTGTGGTGTACTTTCCAAGTGCCAAGGTCTTTGCCGAACCGTAGACTACCATCACAGCGATGGCGATCCCGATGGCCCAAACAACAATATCAGTTGCTGTAATCTTCTGGCGCCAGGTTCTAAACATCTTGTGCTCCTGTCGATATGTTTATAAGGCGAGGGGCGAACATACTTCGCCCCTCGCCAGACTTGCTCATTTCGATATGGTTCGTGAACTACGGCCAGATGCGCTCCGGCGGATACTCGCCGGTGTGGTATTCGTACACGGCGATCTTCGGATCGGCGCAGTCGCCGGTCGATGTGCAGGTCAGACTGCCGGTCAAGCCTGCAAACCCGGATGTGGCGTACACGGCATCGCGTAATGCCTGGCGCGGAATATGGAGCGTTCCATCCTCATCCTGGACCGCCACCTTCTCGATCGCGGCGAAGACGATGTTCGTGGCATCGTAGGCATGCGCGTGGAAGATGCTGACAGGCGAATCGACACCAGCCAGTTCCTTGTACTTCGGCAGGAACACGGTCTGATAGTCCGCGCTGAATGCGGCGAGGTCGGGGCTGGAAACGAACAGACCCTTCAACTGCTTCACCTGCGCCTTCAACCACATCGGGCGAGAACATGCCGTCGGCGCCCATCAGGGAGGTGTTCTCCAGACCGGGTACTTCCTTGACCTGGCGGGTAATCAAACTGCCCGCCTTGACGAAGATCGGGTAGTAGATGAACTCAGGACCTCCAGCGGCGATGCTGGTAAGTACCGACTTGAAGTCGGTGGCGTTCGGGTCAACGGCTTCCTGCGTCGTGATCGTGCCGCCAAGTTCCTGGAAGGTCTTGGCGAAGACCGCCTGCAGGCTTTCGGCATACAGCGAACCATCGTGGATGGTCGCGGCTTTCGTCACGCCCATCTTCTCGAACGCGAAGCGGGCAGCGGCTGCGCCCTGAATTTCGTCATTGTGGGCTGTGCGGAGATAGCCGGGATGGTTGTTGGGGTCGCCAGCGCGGGTGAGATCGGGAGCGGTGTTTGACGCAGAAATGATCACAAACCCGGCCTGCGAGAGCAGGGGCACAGCCACGCGGGCAGCGCTCGAGCAGGATGTTCCGAATACGGCAACGATGGTCGGGTCGGCGGCCAATTTGGTGCCGGCGGCCTGACCGCCTTCGGCGGAACAACCGTCATCTTCACCGGTTAGTGAAACGTCGTGACCCAGTACCTGTCCCTTCAGGGCGATGGCAACTTCGACACCAGTGCGCGAGTCGATGCCGAGGGTTTCATCAGGACCCGAGATGACCATGGCATAAGCAAGGTGAATCGGCTCACCGGGACCAACGGTAACGCACCCCAGCGGATCGGTGCATTCATATGCAGAAGCGGTGGGACCGCAGGCCGCCAGAAGCAAACTGGCTGTCACAAGGATCGACAGCAAAGCGAACGAACGTTTGAACATTCTTCCTCCTCCAAATTATTAGTGGTTCTGATAACCTCCCGCCTCATGGCGGGGTGGACGTAATGGGGCTGACAATGCTCTCTTTTGTCGGCATCACCTCCTTTGGTTGGGTTTGTTCACTTCCAATTTAACAAAGAACCGGAGAAAATCCCCTGAGCGGGTTCGAATTTCTCACGGCTCTGAAATTGGCGTAATTGCTGACGAATAAATAAAGTTGAATACAACTTGTATCCTGATTATTAAGCCTTAATACTACGTGAAATCCCTCAGGGGGTCAAGTAGCAAATTTACGCAACATTTACTTCCGTTCCTGCGACCTGTACAAAAGCTGTTCCCGAATTCGCAGGTCGGTATTGCGTATCTTCATCGCCAGATCCGCCGCAAGGTTGTACATTAAGCGATATCCCAGTTGCGGATAGGTATCACACAGCATGATCAATTTATCGCGGGGGATGATCAGGAGGTGCGTATCCTTCTGGGATGCGCAGGCCGAAGCGGACCGCAATCCCTCATCCACAAGCGCCACCTCGCCAAAGGACTGACCGCGCCGCATCGTGGCGATCACCCGGTTCTCAACACCGTCCTCCAATGTGCCGACAAGGGAAGGGTCTACAACGATATCAACCTCGCCCTGGACGATCACATACAGTTCCTTGCTTCCGCTGTTTTCCCTGAAGATCAGATCGTCCTTTTGATACATCGCCTCATTACAGATATTGGCGACCAACTCAAGTTGCGTGGGGGTGAACTGATAGAAAATATCGCACTGTTTCAAGAAGTTTACGATGGATGAGGTTGACACGGGGGCCTCCGATTGATTAAAAATAGTGTAGCATAAACGGGAATGAAGTGCAACGCTTCACCCTACGGGTAAGCCTGGTTCAGCCAATCGAGCGGATCCACCTGGACGCCGTTCACCCACACCTCCCAGTGCAAATGCGGACCCGTGACGCGCCCGGTCCCGCCCACCAGCCCGATCACCTGTCCCTGCTCGACACGGTCCCCTGTCTTGACGTAAATAGCAGATTGATGCCAGAAACCGCTGTACACCCCCCAGCCGTGGTCGATGATCGTCGCATTCCCGCGCACCGTCAGCGGACCGGCGAACACCACCTGCCCCGGTGCGGGCGCGAAGATCTGCAAGCCCTCCCCGCCGGCAAAATCCAGCCCGGTATGAAAGCCTTCCACCGTCAGGTCGGAGTTCGCGCCTGAATAAGTCCTGCGGGTGCCATATAAGGATGTGAACTGGTCGGGGTACACCGCTGGCGAAGAGAAGATGCCGTTCCAGTACCTTGTGCCGTTCACCAGATTTGTGATCGCGTAGACCTGCTGGTTCTCCGGCTCGGTCACCGCCGGGTCGATCGTGGCGGGATCAACCTGCAGGTTCTCACTGTAATAATTGCCGGAAGCAACAAGGACCATCTGCTCATAGGATTGACGGGTGCCGTCCGGCAGGACAGCCTCCAGACGCAAGGGATATACGCCGGTATCCAAAAGTGCGTGGATCCCCTGTAAAGCAACCTGTTCGCCGTCCGATGGGAAGAAGCGCAAGGGACGGTCAACCAATGTTCCAGCGACGGAATACCCATCCCGTACCTGCACGCGGACGACTTCCGTACCGCCCTGGGTCATCGGCAGCGGGCTGATGCTCGCGTTGATGAAAGCGGATGGCAATCCGCTGGTGCCCTCGCCGTTTCCGGTGGGAGAGTAAAGTACGTCGTTTGGCAACGTGTCCCATGTGCCGCTCAGTTTGTTGATGGACGACAGGGTCCACGGGTCGCTGTCCTGCTTGACCGCCAGTTCCAGCAGGGATTCGCCTAAAGCAGTGCTCGTGCGGGCGCTGTATTCTGGTCTGCCCTTCCTGCACCGGGACGATCATGCTGATACCCACGTACAACTCGCTCGGGCTGACGAGGCGGTTAAGTTTGATCAATTGCTCGTCGGCAACCTGCGTGCGGCGGCTGAGACTGCGGAGCGAGTCGCCGAAGGTGATCACTTCTGTTTCGAGAACCCCGCTCACCCCTTCCAGTCCGGGGATGACGAGCTGCTGTCCCTGGCTGAGAAAATTCGGGTCAACTTGCGGGTTGGCGGCGATCAGATCGTTGAGCGAGACGTTGAAACGCGCTGCAATAAATGAAAGGGTATCCCCCGCCTGCACAATGTACACCGGTCCGCTGGTTTGGGCGGAGGCGGGATGAGCGGCGGTGGAGGCCAAAACGAAGGTCAAAACGAGGAGGAGAAGGGCACGCTTATACATCTTTGAATTGAACAGTCTCTCCGATTTCATAATCTTCCCAGCGCTCCGGGTGGAGTTCGAGCACATATTTGGCGGGTTTCTTCGAGAAATAGGCAGGTCGCCATGACCTGGCGAGAACCTTGTCCACCACCTGCATGTCGGAGTTGATCCAGAACACGGCGAGGTCGAACGCGACGAACAGCATGTGGATGGAAGAGTCGAGGCGGGAATCGCGCCTGCCGACCAGGATCAAGCCTTCGTCACGCGAGAGGCGGGGATGGAAGGTGAATCCGCGCAATTGGGTCAGGAAAGTATCGCAGTACTTGGATGCGCGGCGGCAGTCCCGGTTTTCCTGTTCGTGTTCTCGACAATGATCTGCTTGGGCATGGGTCAATTGAAAAAAGAGGCGTCCTTTTGGGATCGCCTCGTTGTGTTTACGCAGCCTTCTTTTGAAGCACCCTCTCGACGCTTGCGAGAAGTTCCTGGGGTTGGAACGGCTTGGCGATGTAGTCGTCCACCTTTGCGATGTGCAAACCGAGCACCTTGTCTATGCTCTGGGCTTTTGCCGTGACGACGATGACGGGGATGCCCCTGGTTTTTTCGTCCGCCTTGATTTGCTGATATACTTCCCAGCCGTCCATGTCCGGCATCATCAGGTCGAGCAGGATCAGGTCCGGTTTCTCCTGATGGATCATTTTCAGCCCCTCCACCCCGCCGTTCGCGCCTTTCACCTCGAAACCGCGGCGCCCCAAAATCAACCGGATCAGGTCGATCATCTCCGGTTCGTCTTCAACACATAATATGCATCTGAGTTTGGCATTCATAGGATTATCTGTTCGAAGTTTACCATAAAGTGAAATCAATGAAGATAGTAACATGGAATGTGAACGGTATACGGGCGGTGCTCGGCAAGGGTGCATTGGAGCGGGTCTGGGAACTCTCGCCGGATGTGCTGTGCCTGCAGGAGGTCAAAGCCCGCCCCGAGCAGTTGACCGAGGGACAGGCGGGTCAGTTGAAACTGCCTTTCGTCTGGAGCCCGGCGGAACGCGCAGGGTACAGCGGCGTGGCGACCTTGTATAAGGAACAGCCATTGGATGTTCAGATGGGACTGGGGGAGGCTACATTCGATACGGAAGGCCGCGTCATTTCCACCCTGCATCCTGGATTCCGCCTCTTCAACATTTACTTCCCGAACGGCCAGCGCGGCCAGGACCGCGTGGATTACAAACTGGAGTTTTATGCCACACTCCTGAATTTGTGCGATAAATTGCACAAAAATGGGGAAAACCTCATCATTACGGGCGATTTCAACACTGCTCACATGCCGATCGACCTGAAAAACCCAAAATCGAACGAAAAAACGTCCGGTTTTCTGCCGGAAGAACGGGAATGGGTGCAAAAATTCCTTGACCACGGTTTTGTGGATATTTACCGCCGCCTGTACCCGGAGCGGGTCCAATACACCTGGTGGACGTACATTTCCAACGCCCGCGCCCGAAACGTCGGCTGGCGGCTTGACTACTTCCTCATCTCCGAAGCGCTGGTCCCGAGGGTGAAGGATGTTGTCATCCACGACGACATCCCTGGTTCCGACCATTGCCCGGTGGAGTTGATCCTGGCGTAAGAGGCGCATGGTTTTCTGCATCCAATAGGGCAATCGGACGGAAAAGGTTGTATTAGAAATGTATATTAGATTTGCCAACAGGCTATTCCCGAGCAGTGCCTGTTGGTATAATCCCTTTCACACTTCGGAGGCATAGTGAATTCGAGAAACCAATCATTTATAGTGACTTTTCTGTTGGTCGTGGCGGTGGCGGCGATGATCGTGACGATGGTGCGAAACCAATCGACCACAACCCAGCCCCTGACGATCAATGAACTTGCGCAGGACGTCCAGTTGGGCAAAATTTCCCGCGTCGTCATCCAAAACGACGGCAGTTTGCGGGTGGTTTACAAGAGCGGCTCAGAAGCCGAAACGGAAACCGGGGTGGAGGCTTACAAGGAAACTGATTCCACCCTCGTCGCGCAATTGACCGCTCTGGGCGTCAGCCCGGAGAAACTTTCCGCAGAGAACGTGAAGATCGAGGTTGAACCGCCCTCGGTCTGGTCCGGTTTCCTTGGCGGATTTTTAGTCTACCTGCTGCCCTTGTTGCTGATGCTGGGCGTGTTCTGGTTCATCTTCCGCCAGGCGCAGGGATCGAACAACGCGGCCATGTCGTTTGGCAAATCGCGCGCCCGTATGTTCAGCGGCGAACACCCCACGGTGACCTTCAACGATGTTGCCGGCGCGGACGAGTCCAAGCAGGAACTGGCGGAAGTTGTTGAGTTCCTGAAGGAGCCGCAGAAGTTCATCCAGTTGGGCGCAAGGATTCCCAAGGGTGTGCTGTTGGTCGGTCCTCCCGGAACGGGCAAGACCCTTCTGGCGAAAGCCGTTTCCGGCGAAGCGGGCGTGCCCTTCTTCTCCATTTCCGGTTCTGAATTTGTGGAAATGTTCGTGGGCGTGGGTGCCAGCCGTGTCCGCGACCTGTTCGATCAGGCGAAGCGTCATTCGCCCTGTATCGTGTTCGTTGATGAAATTGATGCGGTAGGCCGTCAGCGCGGGGCGGGTTTGGGCGGCTCACACGATGAGCGCGAACAAACCCTCAACCAGATGCTCGTCGAAATGGACGGCTTCGACACCGACACAAACGTCATCATCATTGCCGCGACCAACCGTCCCGACATTCTCGACCCGGCGCTCCTGCGTCCCGGACGCTTTGACCGTCGTGTCACGCTTGACCGTCCCGATATGAAGGGACGTGAGGCGATCCTCAAAGTACATATCAAGGGCAAACCCCTCGAACCGAACGTCGATCTTGCGTCGTTGGCGCGCGGCACGCCCGGCTTTGTCGGCGCGGACATCGAGAACCTGGTCAATGAAAGCGCCATTCTTGCCGCCCGCCGCAACAAGAAATCCATCGGGCAGCCTGAGTTGGAAGAGGCGATCGAGCGCGTTGTGATGGGCCCGGAACGAAAGTCCCGCTTGATCTCGGAAGAAGAGAAGCGCATCATTGCCTACCATGAGGCTGGTCATGCCGTCGTGGGCAACGCCATCGCTGAGGCCGATCCCGTCCAAAAAGTGACCATCGTAGGCCGCGGTCAGGCTGGCGGTCTGACGTGGTTCCGCCCGGATGAGGACCGTCTGCTGTACTCGCGCAAGAAACTGCTGGCCAACCTGGCCTACATGCTCGGTGGACGCGTTGCCGAGGAACTCGTGTTCGACGATATTACTTCCGGCGCGGCAAACGATATTGAACAAGTGACCCGCCTTGCCCGCAACATGGTCACCCGGCTGGGCATGAGCAGTGAAATGGGACCGCGCGTCTACGGACAGAAAGAGGAAATGATCTTCCTCGGGCGCGAGATCTCAGAGCAGCGTGACTACTCTGAAGCGGTCGCCGAACAGATCGACGCCGAAGTCCGCAAGATCGTGGACGACTCGTACAAGCTGGCCAGGAAACTGCTGACCAAGTATCGCAAGCAACTGGATGCGGTCGCACAGAAATTGCTCGAGGTCGAAACCCTGACGCGTGAAGACTTTGAAGCCATCTTCCCGCCGCCTGTTCCCAAGAAGAGCGGTACGCCTCAGGTTACTGTTTCAGTCGTATAGAATAGTACAAGAATAAGCAAAGAGCCCCGCATTACGCGGGGCTCTTTTTGTTGTGCCTGTGGGAACGTTACTTGTTTTCTTCCTTGTGTTGTCGCACAAGTTCACGCCTCAAGATCTTGCCAACTGTGGTCTTGGGCAGTTCGCTTCGGAATTCATAGTGCGTCGGGACCTTGTACGCCGCGAGTTTTTCCTTGCAGAACGCCTTGATCTCCTCCTCGGTGGTGGTCTCGCCCGGTTTCAGCACGATCCACGCCTTGACCGTCTCGCCGCGATAGGGGTCTGGGATGCCAGCCACGCCGGCCTCCATGATCTTCGGGAAAGCTGTGAGCACTTCCTCCACCTCACGCGGCCAGACTTGATATCCGCCCGGTTTGATGAGTTCCTTCTTGCGGTCGACGATGTAGAAGTAGCCGTCCTCGTCCATGCGGGCGATATCGCCGGTGAACAGCCAGGTCCTGCCGTCCTTGAGCTGGCGCAGGGTGTTGGCGGTCTCGGTGGGCATGTTGTGATAACCCTTCATCACCATGGGACCGTTGATGATCAATTCCCCAACCTCGCCCGTTTGCAGGATGGTCTCGCCGTCGTCCAGGCTGATGATCTTGGCGTCCACGTTGGGCAGGGGCATGCCGATCGAGCCGGTGCGGTTCTCGCCGAGCAGGGGATTGCAGTGAGTGGCGGTCGGTGCCTCGGAGAGGCCGAAGCCCTCGAACACCTTGCCGCCGCTCAAAGCCTCGAAGGTCTCTTTCGTCTCGCGCATCAACGGCGCAGAACCGGAGATGCAGGCTTTGATCGAGCGCAGGCTGACCTTGCCCTCCTTCACCTCGGGGCGGTTGTTGATGGCGTTGTAGAGGGTCGGCACGCCGGGGAAGATGGTCGGTTTGTACTTGTGGATGTTTTCCAGCACGTCGGGGATGTCGCGCGGATTTGGCACCATGACCATCGTGCCGCCGCCGGCCATCGAGAAGTTCATGCCTGCCACCATGCCGTACACGTGGAAGAGGGGGATCGCCATCAGCGTGACCTCTTTTCCCTCCTCGAGGTTAACCATCCAGCTCTTGATCATCAATGTGTCCGCCACGATGTTGTAATGCGACGCCACCGCGCCTTTCGAAATGCCCGTGGTCCCGCCCGAGTATTGAAACAAGGCTGTGTCGTTCGGATCAACTTCCAGTTTGGGTTTCGAGGCGCCCTTGTATTTGGCGAGCAGGTCCGGGAGCCAGATGTCGCCGTCCCTGAGTCCGCCCTCCACGCGGAATCCGCCCTTTTTCTCGCGCGCCAGCGTAAACAGCAGGCGCAGGACGGGCGGAAGCGTCTCCTTGAGGTTGGTCACGATCATCTTCTTGATCTTGGTCTTCGGCTGGGCTTTCTTGATGGTCTCGTAGAAGTTCGTCATCACGAACATGTACTCGATGCCCGCGTCGCTGGATTGATGCTCGATCTCCGGCGGCGTGTAGAGCGGGTTGGTCGCCACCACCACACCGCCCGCCTTGAGGATGCCGTAATAGATCATCACGAATTGCGGCGTGTTCGGCATGAAAATGCCCACCCGGTCGCCCTTCTTCACGCCCATGTCCACCAGCGCGGCAGCGATGCTGTCGGAGAGCGCGTTCATCTCCCGGTAACTAATGACCGCGCCCTTGAAGATCGTACAGGCGCGGTCGGGATATTTGCGTGCAGACTCCTCCAGAAAGTGGAACAACGGCACTAGCGGGATGTCAAACGATTGCGGTACCCCTTTGTCGTACCTGGCAAGCCACGGTTTGTCGTTCATTCTGCCTCCTCTTTTGGGTATGCTTCGCAGTATATACAATCAAGAATCAAAAGTCAACCAATTGGCGGATGTTTTTCTCGATTTCGTCCACAACCCCCGCCTCGGCCCTGAACCAATGGATGTTCGGATCGGACTCCTTGAACCAGTTCGCCTGCCTGCGGACATATACCCGCGTTGCGCGTCGGATCTCGACCTTTGCCTGCTCCTCCGTTAATTCACCTTGTATCACGCCGACACATTCCCGATACCCGATGGCAGACATCGTCGGCAGGGAGGGGGAGAAGCCCTTCGCCAGCAGGCCTCGCACCTCCTCCACGAACCCATTCGCAAACATGGACTCGATGCGTGCGTCCACGCGTTGATACAACTCCTCACGCGGACGCATCAATCCGATCGTCACGAGGTGATAGGGCGAGTCGCTTTGCCCGCGTTGCTCGGAGAATTTTTTACCGGTTGTCATGATGACTTCCAGCGCGCGGATCGTGCGGCGGTAATTGCGCGGGTCAATTTTCTCGGCGGCTTCGGGGTCTAAATCCTTTAGTTTTTCGTATAGCCAATAGATGCCATTTTGCTCTTTTTGGCGTTCCAATTCCTCCCTCAAGCGTTCATCCGGCTCGACTTCTGGCGGAGTCCAGCCCTGAGTCACCGCGCGGACATATTGCCCGGTTCCCCCTACCAGGAACGGCAATTTGTTGCGTGTATGAATATCCGCGATTGCCTCACGCGCCTTCTGTTGAAAGATCGCAAGGCTCAGGATCTCATCGGGATTTGCAATGTCGATCAAATGATGCGGCACGCGCGCCTGTTCTTCGGAGGTCGGCTTTGCGGTGCCAATGTCCATCCCGCGATAAAACAGACGCGAATCCGCAGAGACGATCTCGCCATTGAGCCGCTCCGCCAGTTGAATGGCGATCTCCGTCTTGCCGACGGCGGTGGGTCCGACGATGAGGATGAGAGGTGGTTTAGTGGATCGCATTATCGAAATAAATAGTCATGATTGCTCTCGGCGGCGTCCTTCGCGAAGCATCCCTGTGGGACGCCGCCGAGGACGGCGGCTCGAGCATAATTTTATATTGCATTTTCAAAATAAGTGACCTTCGGCGTTGACCCCGGCTTCCCCTCGATCGAAATCACATCGATCTGCCAGTGGTCAATTTCGTGTTCTGCGGCGTAATGCCCGGCGCAGGCGACCATATGCTCGCGCTTCCGCGCCGTTATGGACTCCTCAGGCAAGCCCATTTTGTTCGACGTCCGTGTTTTGACTTCAACGAAGAGGGTGATGTCGCCTTGCCGGGCAACGATGTCAATTTCGCCATACGGCGTGCGGACATTTTGCTCGACGATTTCATAGCCCTTATGCTTGAGATATTCGACGGCTGTCTCTTCGCCCCATTTGCCGACGCGCTGGTTATGTTTCACTTCAAAAACTCTTCCAGAATCGCCATCAGGCGTTCGTCGAGTTTGGGTTTGAGCGGTTTGGTGTTCTGCGTCAGGCGTTTGTAATGTTCGAGCATGATCTTTGTGGTCCGCTCGATGGAATATTGTTCGGAGGCGATGCGGGCCGCGGCGCCGAATTTCTTGTGCAGGTCGCGGTTCAGGCAGAGATAGGTGAGTTTGGCTGTAAAGGAGGCAAGGTCATCCTTTGCGATCAGACCCGTTTCCCCGTCCGTGACGGAATTGCCGACTCCGGGCGAGTCAATGCCCAGGATGGGAAGTCCCGCTCCCATGGCTTCGATCACTGACAACGGATGGACTTCCGTGACGGAGGCGGTCACGAAGGCATCGCACATCGCCAGGTAGGATGGCAGTTTGTCGTAGGGGATCATCCCCACAAAGCGGACACGGTCTGCGATGCCCAGTTCACCCGGTATCGGCGTGATCACCTCCAGGTGGTCCTTTTGCCCGCTGCCCGCGATCAGCAGGTGGACATTTGGGATGAGCTGGGAAACGCCTGCAAACGCCTGAAACAGGAAGTCGAGATTTTTTTCGGGAGCGATACGGCCTGCATAAACGAGCAGGATGTCGTCATCTTTGAAGCCGAAATCGGAGCGGGAAAGGGGGGTGGCGTTATGGAAGCGGGTCAAGTCCACGCCGTTGGGGACGACTTCAATATGGCCTTGTATGCCGTACTGGCGCAGGACCTTCTCCATGCCGCGCGAGGGGAAATGACCAGGTCCATCTCGGAGCAAAAATCGGGCATGTACGCCTGGAGCAATCCATTACTGACCTCCACAGGCATGAACGGCATGCGCGCCTGGGCATAGAGGTCAAAGCGGGTGTGGTTGGTATATACGATGGGAATATTCTCAGAGCGGCAATAACTGATGGCAAGGCGTCCGCTCAGGAAGGGGTGATGGACGTGCACCACGTCCATGGTCTGGAGGAGTTTTTTGTGGCGGGTCTTGTAGCGCAGGGAGAGGTAAAAGCCCGTGTCCGCAAGGGGCACGCCCGGGCTTCGGATGACGCGCGGCTCGTCGTCCTGATAATCGAGATCGCCAAAGGTGAAGACGTACACCTCGTGCCCGGCGGCTTCCAACGCCTGTTTGTTCAGGGCGATGTAATTCGTGACGCCGCTGATGTACGGTTTGTAGGTGTCTGCCATCATGCCGATTTTCATGTTTCAATCGTACAGGCTGGAGAGGCGGCTGTCAAGATGCCTATGGTAGAATGCCCAAACAGGAGAAACCTTGGTCAAATTGATTTTGCGTGGAAAAGAATACGAGGTAAAGCCCGGCATGAACCTGCTTGCCGCGTTGAAGAAGTGCAACATCGTGCCCGAGTTGGTGATCGCAACGCGCGACGGTGAGATGATCCTTGACGATGAGATACTCAAGGATGGCGATGTGGTCAGGCTGGTCGCGGTGATTTCGGGGTTCGTCTTGCGAGGGCGATGCCCGAAGCAATCGCTGGGTCGCAATGACGGAAATGTCATGAAATGTAAAAAATGCGGAGCCAAAGCCTCGGTCAACATGCGCCAGCACAAACTGGCGCTGTGCAAGGAGCACTATCTCGAATGGGTTCCCGAGCAGACCGAGCGCTTTATCAAAAAGTATGGCATGTTCACGCACGAGGAGAAGATCCTTGTGGCGGTTTCGGGCGGCAAGGACTCGCTCGCGCTGTGGGATATTCTCCACCGCCTCGGTTACCAGGCGGATGGGCTGTATCTTGGCTTGGGAATTGACGGCGGTATCGCCTATTCACACGAGTCACAACGGCTCGCGCAGAAATTTGCCGATGAGAACAACCTGAAACTGCATGTTGTGGACATCGAAAAGGAATACGGACAATCCATCCCTGTGCTGGCGGAGATCTCCCATCGCGGATACGGCAAGCCGTGCGCCGTGTGCGGATTGGCGAAACGCCACGAGATGAACCGCATCGCGCGTGACCTGGGGTATGCTGTGCTTGCGACCGGCCACAACCTCGACGACGAGGCGGCTGTCCTATTTGGCAATACCTTGAACTGGTCGGGCGAGTATCTCCTGCGGCAGGGACCGGTCCTGCCGGCGGGGGACGGGCTGGCGCGCAAGGTCAAGCCGTTGTGCCGCTTCTACGAACGCGAGATGACCGCCTACTGCCTGGCGCGGGGAATTGAATATATCTATGAGGAATGTCCGTTCGCGGAAGGATCGCAGTCCATTTTCTACAAGGAACTGCTCAACCAGCTCGAGACGACCCGTCCCGGCGCAAAGTTGATCTTCTACCTGAATTTTCTCGAGGCGCGCAAACGCGGCGACCTGTTCGTGGAGCAAAATGTCGAACAGGCGCACCTGCACCCCTGCCCGAGGTGTGGACAACCCACTTCAGCGCCGGACCTTTGCTCGTTTTGCAGGATGATCGAGAAGGCGAGCGCTGCTCCCGTCGCCGTCCTCGGCGGCGAGGACGCCCCGAGAACAGATAAAAAACTATGAATCCAATCAACATATCAAACCAAGCCGCACGACGGTTCGTCCTCGGCAAACAGGGACTGTGGCCCGGTCGCCGCTGGAAGGGGAAGACGGGCACGGCCAATGCTATACGCACCTGTGAAGCCGTGCAACTCGATCCGTTGGTCGTCATTGCGCGCAGCCAGGATATTGTCCTGCACAGCCGCGTGCTGGATTACAAGCCCGAATACTTGTATAAGGTCGCCTATGAGGAACGTCAGTTCTTCGATTATGGCGGCTGGCTGGCGATGTATCCGATGGAAGAACTGCCATATTGGCGCAATCACATGGAGAAGCGGCTGAAGGACTTCGTACGTGGCGCGTTTTGTCAAAGAACACAGGATACTTCTGGATGTGGTTCGCTCGGAATTGCGGAGGCGTGGTCCGTTGGGGAATCGGGATTTTGACGGCAAGCGGGTTCAGAGTTGGAGTTACCGCGGGCGCAAGGAGACGGCGGTGGCATTGTTCGACATGTGGCTTTCGGGCGAGTTGATGATCCATCATCGGAACGGCTTTGACCGAGTCTATGATTTCCGTGAGAACATCGCGCCGAAGGAATATGATTACATCGCCTCGGAGAAGGAAGCTGAGGAATTCTTTGCGCGCAAGGCTGTCTCGTTCATGGGGTTGAAGCGCGAGTCGCTGATGAAAGGGGAGTTGAAGTATTCCATGCGCAAAGACTATACGAAGGCAGAGATGGCGGGTCTGCTCGAAGGGTGGATCGAGTCTGGGATGTTGAGGCAGGTTCAAGTCGAGGGCGGACGCGATACATATCTCCTTTTGGGAGAGGATGTACCGGCGCTGGAGTCGCTCGAGAAGGGACGAATCCCCAAAGGCTGGAATCCCAAAGAAACGACCACGCTGGAGGAGGTGACGTTCCTCGCCCCGCTGGATATTGTCAGCGCGCGCGGACGTGCGAAGAAGCTGTTCGATTTTGAGTACACGTGGGAGGTGTACACGCCTGCGCACAAACGGCGTTGGGGGTATTACGTCCTGCCGATCCTGTACGGCGACGACCTGGTGGCGCGGCTCGACCCGAAACTCGACCGCACGACGATGACGCTGGAGATCAAGGGTTTCTGGCACGAGGACGACGCGCCCGTGAAGGATGCGGATTTTGCGGACGCGCTGGCGAAGGGACTTGTTCGCTTTGCGAAGTTTGTGGAGGCGGAGAAGGTCAATCTCGACGCGATAACGCCCGTCGGGTTGAAGCGGGCGGTGAAGAAAGCGGTCGGTGGGGAGGTGAAGGTGGTTTGATTTTGTGGATCTCCCTTTTTGGGTGGGATTCCGAATGTGTAGGAAATTCTTTGCCACGAATTTACACGGATTTCACAAATTTTTTAGACCAATCCGTGTGAATTCGTGAAATCCGTGACTGGTCTTGAGCTTACGGTAGAGCCAAATAACCCCGCGCCTTCGTGTCTCTGTGGCTAGTGCGGTCTACAAAACTAAATTTTGCAAAATATTGACAAAACATGGACAATACATTAGACTATGGGAGTCAGGAGATAAACTGTTCAATGCCAAAAATAGCACACCTCAAATTCAACGATCTTGCGCCCGACCTGGAGTTGCAGGATACCGATGGGAAGCCCATCCTGCTCTCCTCCTTTTGGAAGGAGAAGGCGCTGGTGCTTGCCTTCACGCGTCATTTCGGCTGTCCGCAGTGCAAGGAGATGGTCGACCAACTCGCCATTGCGTCCCCCGAACTCAAGGATAAGAACCTCTCGCTGGTCATCGTCACACAGGGGACGCCCGAAGCGGCGAAAGCCTTTTGCTCGGAACGCGCGCCCGGCGTGACCTGTCTCGCCGACCCGGAACGCAAGGCGTACCGGGCATACGGACTCGAACGCGCCAACATCTGGCAGTCGTTCCTGTCGCTCAACGTCCTGCGCTCCAACCGCCGACTGAAAAAGGAACGCGGCTGGAACCCTGACCTGCCTCCCGCCGGTCAGGATGCCATGCAAATGGCGGGGACCTTCATCATCGCCCCCGACGGGCTCATCCGCCTGCCGTATTATTACGACGACATCGCCGATCATCCCTCCGTGGACCTGCTCCTGCACGGCGTGATGGGCATGGACTGGGGACAACCTTTCGACGGACCTGTGGCACCCAAATGAAAAATGTATTTCTCGCCTTCTATCTTGCCATCAAGGAAGTGCTTCGAAACAAGGGACGCTTCCTGCTCGTCAGCTTTGTGATCGCGCTGATCACCCTGCTTGTCCTGTTCATCGCCGCGCTTGGCGAGGGACTTGCCAACGGCAACCGCCAATACGTTGCCAACCTCGATGCGGACCTGGTGGTCTTCCTCGAAAAATCGGACTTCCAGATCACCGCCAGCCGCCTGGACACCAACACCATCCGCTCGGTTCGCCGCGTCGACGGGGTGGCTGATGCCGGTCCGATCTACACTTCCTCCACTGAGATCGTTTCCCTCGACGAACCGCTCAAGGTCTCCATGCTGGCGGCGGAACCGGGTCAAGCCGGGCATGCCTCCCCTCCTCGAGGGCAGGGACTTCCGCGGCGGCGAGGCGCGCGAAGCGGTCATCGACCGCAATGTGGCTTTGCGCTCGGACATCCAGATCGGCGACGAGATCATCATCCGCTCGACGCAGGGCGTGGACGACGAGTTCTTCACGCTCGAAGTCGTCGGTCTGGTGGACGGACAATCCTACTTCTTCCAGCCGACCATCTTCGTCCCGGCTTCCACCTGGGAAAAGATCCGCCCGCAGTCCGAAGCGGATCTGAACAGCAATACGCCGTATCCCAACATCATCGCCGTCAAATTGACCGACCCGGCGCAGATCGAAGCGGTCAAAGAACGCCTGCTTTCGGATGTATCGCGCATCGAAGTGGCGGACATCCCGACCACCATCAACAACATCCCCGGCTATTCCGCCCAGCAGGGGACGGTCCAGACTCAGGGCTTTTTCACCCTGCTGATCGGTGTGATGGTCATCGGCGGGTTCTTCCAGATCCAGATCCTGCAAAAAGTGCCGCAGATCGGTGTTTTGAAAGCCATCGGCTCCTCGAACGGGGTCGTGGGTTGGTCGGCGGTGATCCAGATCGTCGTGGTGACAGCCTTCGGCGTCGCGGTGGGAGGCGGGTTGACGTACCTCTTCTCGCTGTTCCTCCCGTCCACCATCCCGTTCGTTTTCGACGGCGTGCGCTCCATCGCGGCGGTCATCCTGTTGCTGTTGATCGGTCCGCTGGGCGGGTTGGTTTCCATCATTTATGCGGTTCGCATCGAGCCGTTGAAAGCATTGCGGTTGGGATAAAAATGTCCGGTGGTCGAGTGGGCGAAGCCCGTATCGAGACCACCAGTAATATGGAAAACTTGTGGTCTCGATATGTTCCTCGCTATCGCTCGGAACTACTCGACCACCTTTAGGAATGAAGTAAATGAATTCAATAGCTCTTGAAGTAAAAAATCTTGTCAAATCGTTCCCGCTGGATGGCGCGATCATCAACGCCGTGGACAGCGTTTCATTTCAGGTGAAGTCTGGGGAGTTTGTAGCACTGGTTGGCCCAAGTGGTTCAGGCAAAACCACGATGTTGTCCATCCTCGCCGCCCTGCTCTCTCCCACCAGCGGACAGGTTTTCATTGATGGGCAGGATATGGCGCAGATGAACGACAAGGAGCGCGTGAAATTGCGCCGTGAGAAGATCGGGTTCACGTTCCAATCGAACAACCTGATCCCCTTTTTGACCGCGCAGGAAAACGTGGAATTCATGCTGCAGACTCAACGGACAGGCGAACAAAGCCGGGCGCATGCGTACCGCTGAGATCCTAGCCCGCCTCGGACTCAGCGACCGCCTGCACAACCTGCCCGCCCAACTCTCCGGCGGACAGCAACAGCGCGTCGCCATAGCCCGCGCCCTGATCCACAACCCAGCCGTTGTCCTCGCCGACGAACCGACCGCCTCCCTCGATACCGAGCGCGCATTTCAGGTGGTTGAGACGTTCGCCAAACTGGTCCACGAAAACAACCGCGCGGGCATCATGGTCACGCACGACCTGCGTATGTGCCAGCACGTGGACCGCGTCCTGCAAATGCAGGATGGCAAACTGGTGCGGGTCTACGAGAAGAAGGATGAGATCATGGAACTGGCAATGGGGACCATGAAACACTAAAGTCCCAGTGCGTTGGCAAGCAATCCAACAATCAATGCCATCACAATCGCCGCAATGATGGCTCCGCAACCCCAGCCGAGGGAAACCCCTCGGCTTTGTGTTTTTGTGATGCCCGGCTCCAGCCTGCGGATGTGGCGGACGACCTGCCAGCCGGCAAACATCCCGGTCAGGAACCAGGCAACGACTACAAATATCAGGAAGACAACCGCAATGAGAATGAAGGTTCCTATCGCCTCCCCAATGGCTGAGCCGATGATTTGTCCCATGCAATCACCGAATCCAATGCCGCTGCAATCCGGTTCGGCGCCTTGAACGCTGATGGCGCCGATCCCAAGCATGAAGATGGTGATTACACCCGATACGATCATCCCCAGCGGACCGCTGACCGCCCAGATGCGGATCGTCGGCGACATGTGTTTCCACGAGATGCTGGGCGCGTTGGGACGTAATGCCAGCATGGTGAACAAGCCGGCAAGCAATCCGCCTGCGAACCCGCCGCTCGCACCTCCGAAGAGAATGACCAGGAGATTAAGAAGGTCCTCCTGCCCGGCCCTGCCTTGAATGGCGATCAGGATAAAAAGTACAACAAACACGATCAGCCAGAATACCAGCCAGCCGAGGCTCCATGCAAACGCCCAGCCTGGAACCTTGCTCAAGACCACATCCATGCCAATTTTCGTTGATTGTCTCAGAAAAGGTGTGTCGCCTGTGGCTTTTCCCGCCCCTGCCTCGATGAGACCGTCCACCAGTTTGTGGAAACTATCAGTGTAACTGCCAGACCTCAGGTCCAGTGTCTGAATATCCCTGACTATCGACTTCGAACTCGCCGCTCCATTTTGCGGGACGATAGATCACCGGGAAGATGGTTTTTCCAAGTTCCAGCGCCTTGTTCACCTCTTCACGCACATACTTTGACTTGTCCGCATCGGGCGACAGGACCAGCACGAAGGCTTTGCAATCGCGGATCCCTTCCATGATCTCATCATGCCATTTTTCCCCGGTTGAATGGCGGATTGGTCGAACCACACACCTGCCACCTGTGAGTTCAGGTCTGAAGCGAGGCGGGTGACGAATTCCTGGTCGCGGCGGGAATAGGAGATGAAGATTTCGTTGGACATGGCAAACCTCCGGTTATGGTTTCATTATACATGCCTGAGACAAAAGACCTCCGAAGGATTTCTCCCTCGGAGGTCTCATTCTTACTGCGCACGCTAATAGCTAACACGCTAAAAGCTGACAGCTACGCCGTTTCCAAATACCTTTCGATCTCATAGTCGCTTACACGCAGGCGGAACTCGTCCCACTCCTCCGTTTTTGCACGGACAAAGGCTTCGTAGGCCGATTCGCCCATCGCATCCACGAGGACCTTGTCCTTGCTCAGTTCGCCCAGCGCCTCGCCGAGCGAACCGGGCAGTTCGCCCACGCCCATTTTCTTGCGGTCTTTCGCGTCGAGGTGATACAGGTTGACGTTGTTCAAAGGCTTGGGCGGGGTCAACTTGTTGTCGATGCCGTCCAGCGCGGCGGCGAGCATGCCCGCGAACGCCAGGTACGGGTTCGAGGACGGGTCCGGGAAGCGCAATTCGGCACGCATGGACTTGTCGCGTCCCTTTGTGTAGCGCGGAATGCGGATCAACGCCGAGCGGTTCTGCTGCGCCCAGCCGATGTAAACAGGCGCTTCGTAGCCCGGAACAAGCCGCTTGTACGAGTTGACCGTCGGCGCGACGAGGGCGGCAAGTCCGCGGGCGTGTTTGAGTTGACCGGCAATGAACGAGTAGGCGATGGGAGAGAGATGGTATTCATCGTCCTTGCTAAAGAACAGGTTGTCGCCATTCGCGTCGAAGAGACTCTGGTGACAGTGCATGCCCGAGCCATTAATGCCGTAGACAGGCTTGGGCATGAAAGAGGCGGTCAGTCCATGCAGGGCGGCGATCGCCTTCACGGTGTACTTCAGGGTCAGCACATTGTCTGCCGCCTTGACCGCGTCCGCAAAGCGGAAATCGATCTCGTGCTGTCCCAGCGCCACCTCGTGGTGTCCCACTTCCACTTCGAGACCCATCGTGTTCAGCGCATCCATCAACTCGGTGCGCACGCGCACCGCGTCATCGCCCGCGGAAAAATCGAAGTAGCCGCCGACATCGTGCGGCACGGGGTGAACGCTCCCGCCGTTGCCGCCCTTGAACAGGAAGAACTCCGGTTCGGGTCCGATGTTATACGTCCAGCCGCGTTCGGCGATCTTTGCGATCATGCGCTTCAGCACGCCGCGCGGGTCGCCCTCGAAAGGCCTGCCGTCGGGCATCTGGATGTCGCAGAAGATGCGGGCGCGGCGGCGCTCATCCAAACTCCACGGGAGCACCGCGTAGGTGTCGGGGTCGAGCACCAGCCGCATGTCCGATTCCTGGATGCGGGCGAAGCCCTCCACCGACGAACCGTCGAACCATACCCCGTCCTCCAGCGCGCCCTCGAGCCCCCTGACGGGCATGTCCACGCTCTTGACCGTGCCGGTCACGTCCGTGAACTGCAACGAGACGAATTTCACCCCATCTTCCTTTACACGTTTGAGCAAGTCCTTACTGTCCATTTTTCTCTCCTTTTTTGAATGATTTCTCTTTCCGACTGTTTTTCATGCTCCAGCCGCCGTCACCGGCAGCGAATAGCCTACTCGATCTCCTGCGGGATGACCGGAACCGCTTCCTTCCGCGCCGACGCCTGCCTCGCCCAATTGATCAGGATCACCGATCCGACAATGATCGCGGCGGCGACACCGATCCGTGCATTCAATTCCTCGTCCGCCAGCAGCCATCCCAAAAAGACCGCCACCACCGGGTTGACATACGCATACGTGGACACCAGCGAGATGGGCGCGTTGTGCAGCAGCCAGCCATACGAGACAAACCCGACCAGCGACCCGAACGTGATGAGGTAGACGAGTCCCCACCACGAGCGCATCGAAACGTCCCCGAAGCTGAAGCCGTTCAACTCACCTGTCGCCACGCTGACGATGAACAGCGCCACCGCGCCTGCCAGCATCTGCATCCCCGTGGACATCAGCGTGGACTTGGGCATGTCCGCGTTCTTGGCGTAGATCGAACCCAGACGACCAGAGGATCGGCGCAATGAGCAGGATGATCGCGCCGAAAGTGTCGATCTTTTGCTCCGAGCCTGTGATCTCAGCGGGACCGATCAACAGGAACACACCGCTGAACCCGACCACCAGTCCCAGAATGGACAGCCAGGTGGGCTTGTTCCCTCCGGCACGGAACGACTCGAACAGTGTCAGCCAGAAAGGCGAGGTGGCGATCACCAGCGCCGCGATCCCCGAAGGGACGGTTTTTTCCGCCAGCGAGACCAATCCGTTCCCGCCGAGCAGCAGGAATGTCCCGACAATGGCGGCGGCTTTCCAGTTGCTCCGTGTCGGTGTGGCGTCTCCAGCCATCCGCCTCCATGCGTATAGAATTGCACCGGAGACCAGGAACCGCATCGAAGCATGCAGGAATGGCGGGAGGGTCTCCACCGAGAAGCGTATCGCCAGGTACGTCGAACCCCAAACGATGTAAAGTGCCAGAAGTGCTACCCAAAGTTTTGTTTTCATTTATCTCCATGTAATGTCGTTGCGACCGGTTTGCGAGAAGCGAAATCTCCTGTTAGCAGGAGACTGCTTCGCTATGCCTCGCCAAAACCATGCGGGCTACTCGACCACCGAGTGAGATATTCTCTTGCCAGCAGCGCCTTCTTCCTCAACGCGCCGTAACGATAATTTCCAAAGTCGCCGACCTTGCGGATCACCCGGTGACAGGGGATCAGGACCGCGATGGGATTATGTCCAACCGCCGTGCCGACGGCTCGGGTTGCGCCCGGTCTGCCGATCCGTTCGGCGATGCCTTCGTACGTGGTCACGGTCCCGGCGGGGATCTGCAACAGCGCCTCCCACACCTTCAACTGGAAGTTCGTGCCGCGCAGGTACACTTTGAGGGGCTCGCCGCCGCGCACACCGTAGCGCAGGTCGAAGATCGGCTTGACGAGGGAGGCTGTAGCCTTGTAGTCCTCGATCATCTCCGCCTGCTTCCAGTCCGCGACGAGGTTATCGATTGCGTCGCCTTCGCTGGTCTGCACGAAGCCCAGGTGACAGATGCCCCTGTCCGTGGTGGCGATCAGGCACTTGCCGAAGGGCGTGGGATGGATCCCGTAGCGGATGGTCACGCCTGCGCCGCGCGATTTGTACTCGCCCGGTGAAACGGCTTCAGTGGTGACAAAAAGCTCGTGCAGGCGGCCCAGGCTCGAAAGTCCGATCTGATGCGTGGCGTCCAGCAGGTTTTCCGAGCGGTCGAGCAGTTCCTTTGCGCTTTCCTTCGTCAGGAATTGCAGGAAGCGTTTCGGGCTGACCCCTGCCCAGCGGGTAAAGATCCGCTGGAAGTGGGATTCGCTCAAGCCGAGGTTTGCCGCCAGTTCCTCGATGCCCGGCTGGTCCTTGTAATGGTTTTCAAGGTACAGGATCGCCTGCTCGATGCGCAGGTAATCGTCGGAAAGTTGTTTGAGTTCTGTGTTCATAGTTTCTCCTTTTGAATTGCGTCAATTCTATGAACAGCGTCCGATTCTGGCGACCCGGATTCCATCATCTTTTTTGGGGTGAGGTGAGGTCGCGCAGGTAACAAAAAAGGCATGCCGGGGCATGCCTTAGTAACAGCAAAAGCCATTAAATAAAACATCCCTTCCAGGCAAAATACCAGACATGCAGAACATTCTGGTTCACCGCGCTATCTTGTCCCAAACGTCGCCGTTCGGTTTTCGATGCGGGGGACAGCGTTTTTCGCCCAATGGTAGGGCGCGTGTCACTCCTTGCGCTTTTTTGGAAGGGAGAAAGGAGTTCGTGACAAACTCCGGAGGCATCCGCTGATCAAATCCGATTTTCACCTCACCCCTAACCCCTCTCCCAAAGGGAGAGGGAGAAGTTCTGTTAGCGTCCCGTTCGCACGGGAGAACCTCCACCTCGTAGTCCCGCCACAGACGGGACCCAGCCGCTATCTCTCCGATATTCGGTTGTTAATTTCGGCGATTCTATACGCACGGACGGGCTTTGTCAAGCGCAATATTGGTGACCTGTCCTGACTGGCGAAGCCGTGTCGAAGGGTTGTGTTTTACAGCAATTTTGGATAAGATTTGTCAACTTTTCTTACGGAGGTATTCATGCATTCCGAACGTTCGATACAGGATTACATCGAGGTTGTAAACCGGGGGATTTCCAAACAGTTTGACGCCGGGAAACCGAAGAAAGTCATCATCGTCGGGGCGGGTCTGGCGGGACTTTCAGCCGGGTACGAACTCAAGAGGGCTGGTCATACCCCGGTCATTTTGGAGGCGCAGCAGCGCGTCGGCGGACGCGTCTACACCCTGCGCGATCCCTTCACAGAGGGACTGTACGCCGAGGTCGGCGCGATGCGCATCCCGCGTGCCCATTCCCTGACCATGACGTACGTCGAGAAGTTCGGGCTGAAAACGAACGACTTCACCATGGACAATCCCAACGCCTACTACTACATCGGCGGCAGGAAGATGCGCGCCTCCGAAGCCCACGCGGACCCGTCGCTAATGGGATTTGAAGTTTCCCCGAAGGAGGTTGGCAAAACTTCCGGTCAACTCTATATGGAAGCGCTCAAGCCTTTGCTGGACATGCTTGAAAAACACGGCGACGCGTCCTGGGACGAGATCGTCGCCAAATATGACGGATATTGCACGCGCGAGTTCCTCGAACTGAACGGCTGGTCTGAGGGCATGATCGAGATGTTCGGCTTGCTGGCGAATCAGGAATCGGTGATGAATTCGTCCTTTTTGGAGCTTTTCCGCGAGGATTCGGGCAATTATTACACGAACATGATCGAGATCCAGGGCGGAACCGACCGCCTGCCCCATGCCTTTCTCCCGGAACTGAAGGACGAAATCCGCTTCGGCGCGAAGATGATCGCCATGGACCAAACCCCGGACGATGTGACCATCCACTACCAAACGTCCGCTGGGCGCTTCTCCGAAACCGCCGACTACGCCATCATTACCATCCCGTTTCCCGTCCTGCGCCACGTGGAAGTGCTCAAGCCGTTCTCGCGCGCCAAGAACCGCGCCATCCGCCAGTTGCATTACGACGCCTCGGCAAAGATCCTCTTCCAGTGCAAACGGCGCTTTTGGGAGGAGGACGACGGCATCTTCGGCGGCGGTACGATCACCGACCTGCCCATCCGCAACCTGTACTACCCCGACCACGGACGCGAGACCGGTCGCGGCATCATCCTGGCAAGTTACACCTGGTCGGAGGATGCCCAGCGCTGGGGCTCGCTCAAACCCGACGACCGCATCATCCAGGCGCTCGACGATGTGGCGGAGATCCATCCGCAGGTCACGAAGGAATTCGAGGTGGGAACCTCCTGGATGTGGCATGACGATGAGTTTGCAGGCGGCGCGTTCGCCCTGTTCGACCCCGGTCAACAGTCCCTTCTGCACGACGAGATCGTCAAACCCGAGGGGCGAATCCATTTCGCAGGCGAACATGCCTCCCTTTATCATGCCTGGATCCAGGGTGCGTTTGAGTCGGGTCTGCGAGCCGCGATCGCGATCCATCAAGCCCCGTAAAAAAAGGCCTGACAGGTCGCTTCGCGAAAACCTGTCAGGCTTTATGTGGTCGATGCCCCGCAAGTGCCGTGTGCTGCAAAGTTTTGAACCTGCTTTCGCAGGTGGGTCCCGACCCAGAAACGCCGCCTTGGCTCAGGCCTATCGCGTTATTTCTTTGGAGTTTGAGACCCATAAAGTGAGTGTTGGCTCAAAACGGGAAGCGCAACATCACGCACACTGCAGGGACACAATTTTTATACCATAATCATCCGTGCAATGGTAGAGTAAAATTAATGACGGTTTAGTTAGTTTGTTTGCTTTTACAGTTGAATTGTGCTACTCTTGTTTTGTTACAGACCAATTCGATAGAGGAGAGATCCATGGCTACTGTACCCGGTATTGACGTCTCGTATTGGAATTCAGGCATTGACTGGCCCAAAGTCCGCGCAACGGGACAGCGTTACGTCTTTGCCAAGGCGACCGAAGGGGATTTCTATGCGGATCCCACCTTTGCCGCAAACTGGTCCGGCGCCAAAGCGGCTGGACTCCTGCGAGGGGCTTATCATTTCTTCCGCGCCAACGTGGACGGGAAGAAACAGGCGAAAAAATTCATTGATTACATAAAAACAACAAAGGACAACGGCGAACTACCGCATGTCCTCGACCTGGAAACGCACGACGG
This sequence comes from uncultured Chloroflexia bacterium, assembly GCA_963718215.1. Classification (GTDB taxonomy): domain Bacteria; phylum Chloroflexota; class Anaerolineae; order Anaerolineales; family Villigracilaceae; genus Defluviilinea. The sequence goes on along the minus strand of CAVQYK010000026.1, from coordinate 87,105 downwards.
CCAATCGAACAGCAGGATCATCGCACGCGCAAAGGACTGGCTTGATGACGTGGAGGCCGCTTTCGGCAGGAAGCCAATCATCTACTCCGGTCAATACTTCCTGCAGGATCATTTCTCCGAGGCGGGCGGCGGACCTCCCAAATGGGCAAAGGACTATCCGCTCTGGCTGGCGCAGTACCCGAACACCTACGTGGACGGTCAGCAGCCCTTCCTGCCGCGCGGCTGGTTTGCGTGGACCTTCTGGCAGTACAGCGAGAAGGGCAGGCTCAACGGCATCAATGCCAACGTGGACCTGAACGTCTTCAACGGCACGCTGGAAGAGTTGTACAAATTTGCCGGCGCGCAGATCACCACCCAGCCGACCCCTGAGGAGAAGAAACATACCGTCAAGGCTGGCGACACCTTTGAGAGCATCGCCATCAAATACGGCGTGACTGTGCGCGAACTCGTCAGCGCCAACCTGCAACTGCTCAAGAAGGGCGATTCGCTGGCGATCCCTGTCGCAGTGGCAATACCCAACGAAGGCGGGACAGGTTCCGGGTCCGGGGACGGAGGCGGAACATCATCCCAGGTCACGCATACTGTCAAAACCGGCGACACACTTTATGCCATCGCAATTCGATACAACACGACCGTCGCGGCGATTGCCTCGTTGAACAATATCTCCAACCCCAACCAGATCAAGGTTGGACAGGTCCTGAAGATCCCCTAAACGGTGGATTAGCCGATTAAGCATAACATCCCCGGCGCATCTCACGCCGGGGATGTTTGATTCTGCTCCGAATTTACGGATACACCCTCTTGATCGTCCGCGGGAAGGGGATCGCCTCGCGGATGTGTTCGATGCCGCACAGCCAGGCGACCACGCGTTCCACGCCCATGCCGAAGCCGGAGTGGGGGACGGAACCGTACTTACGCAGTTCCAGATACCACTTGAATGCCTCCTCGGGCAAGCCCTCCTTGCGGATGCGCGCCAGCAGGGCGTCGTGGTCGCTCATGCGCTCAGAGCCGCCGCAGATCTCGCCGTAGCCTTCGGGTGCGAGCAGGTCCACGGATTTGCAGACCTCGGGGCGGTCCGGCCAGGGTTCCATGTAAAAGGCTTTGACCGCGCTCGGGTAGCCGTAGACGAACAGCGGCTTGTCGTGCAGTTTGGTGAGTTCGGCTTCATGCGGCGCGCCGAAGTCCATGCCCCATTCGAATTTGAGCAGTTCCTTCTTTTCGGGGTCGGTCTCTTTTTCGTAGAGCTCGATCAGGTGTTTTGCCGCGTCGTCGTAGGACATGCGCGGGAATGGTCCCTGAATGTGCTCCAACTTGGTCACGTCACGTTCGAGGAATTTCAACTCCGCCGCACAGTCGTGCAGCACGGTCTGGACGATGTGGGTGATGAGACCCTCTTCCACCTCCATCAAGCCGTCCAGGTCGCAGAAGGCGATCTCGGGTTCGAGCATCCAGAACTCGGTCAGGTGGCGACGCGTTTTTGATTTCTCGGCGCGGAAGGTCGGACCGAAGCAGTAGACTTTCCCGAACGAGAAGATGTTGGCCTCGTTGTACAGTTGTCCCGTTTGGGCGAGGTAGGCAAAACCCTCGTCGAAGTAGGGCGTCTCGAACAGGGTGGTTGTCCCTTCGGCGGCGGCAGGGGTCAGGATGGGTGTGTCGAGGTTGAAGAAGCCGTTGCCATCGAGGTACTCGCGCACCGCGGACATGACCTTCACGCGCACTTTCAGGATCGCCCACTGGCTCTGCATGCGGATCCACAAATGGCGGTTGTCGAGCGCGAACTCCGGGCCATGATCCTTGAGCGACATCGGATAATCGAGCGCTGCCTCCTGCACGACTTCGATCTGCTTCACTCCGATTTCGTATCCGCCAGGGATGCCGGGCGCACGCTTATCCTCACGGACCGGTCCCGTGAGGATGATCGAAGACTCCTGCGGCAAACGTGAGACTCGGTCAAAAACCTCGGGTTCAAGGTCGCCTTTGAAGGCGACGCACTGCACAAAGCCCGAGCCGTCGCGCACGAGCAAAAAGACCAGTTTGCCCTTGTCTGTGCGGTTGTAGACCCAGCCTTTGATGGTCACTTCCTGCCCGACGAAGTTTGAAATTTTTGAAACGCTGATGTATTCAGCCATGTGATGATTCCTCACTCATATCTATTTTTTAGAATTATAACCGCTCGTTTGTTTACTATTTGTTTTCTTTTGCTTTTCCCAAGGCCTTGACTAACAACTCCTTTGTCACGTTCGGGTCAGCTTTCCCCTTCGTGGCGCGCGCCACCTGACCGACGAACCATTGGAAGAGGGTGTCTTTACCTGCGAGATATTTCTCCACTTCGACGGTGTTATCGGCAAGGACTTTGTCAATCGTCTCTTGAATAAAGCCTTCGTCGGAGACCTGCACCAGATTTTTCTCTTTGACGATCTGCTCAGGGCCCGCCGCCGTTCTTGAACATCTCTGCCAGCACGGTTTTGCCCGCGTTGTTGTTGATGACCTTGTCCGTAGTCATGTCGATGAGTTGAGCGATGTCCTCGGCGGGGATGGGGATGCTCGCGATGCTCGTGATGTCAATGCCCAGGTCATTGATGTTGCGCATGAACTCGCCCGCGATCCACGAGTGAACCGTTTTTGCAGGGCTTTTTGATTTGGTAACCACGCTCTCGAAGTAGTCGGCAAGCGAACGTTCGGATGTGAGAAAACGCGCATCGGACGGAGTCAAGCCAAAGTCCGAAATGAAGCGTGCGGTCCTGGCTTCAGGCAGTTCGGGCAGTTGAGTCCGGATCGAACTCGATCCACGCATCCGAAAGTTGCAGCGGAGGCAGATCGGGCTCGGGGAAGTAGCGATAGTCGTGCGCCTCTTCCTTGGACCGTTGGCTGGTGGTCACGCCCCGAACATCATCCCAGCCGAGAGTTTCCTGCACCACCGTTCCGCCCGACTCATAAATTTTGATCTGGCGCTCGATCTCATATTGCGACGCACGCACCAACGCGCGGAAGCTGTTGAGGTTCTTGATCTCGGTGCGCGTGCGGAACTCGTCACTGCCGACGGGGCGCACGGAAATGTTCGCCTCAAAACGCAGCACACCTTTTTCCATGTCGCCCGAGTTGACGCCGAGATAACGCAAAATGGCGCGGACTTTCGTGGCGTAATCGAGGGCGGCTTCGACGGAGCGCATATCGGGCTCGGAGACGATCTCAAGAAGCGGGACGCCTGCACGATTGAAATCGACCAGCGCATAATTTTTTTCGTGCGATAGTTTGGCAGTGTCCTCTTCGATGTGAACGCGGCGAACCCTTACCCGAAGTTGAATCTCAGAATCGGCCAACACATCCAACCAGCCCTTTTCGCAGATCGGCAATTCGTATTGTGAGATCTGATAACCCTTGGGCAGGTCGGGGTAATAATAATTTTTGCGCGCAAACGTGTTGTGCTTGTTGACCGAGCAATTCAACGCGAGACCAACCAGCGCGGCAAGTTCGGTCGCCTTTTTGTTGACGACCGGCATCGCGCCAGGGAGACCTGTGCACGTGGGGCAGATGTTGGTGTTCGGCTCAGGCGCGGAGCCATAGTCCGCAGAGCAACTGCAGAACATTTTGGAGTGGGTGAGCAGTTCGCCGTGAATTTCAAGTCCGATGACGGGTTCGTATTGGGTCATAGTTGGGTAGTCTCGTAGTCTAGTAGTTAATTTATTGGTTCAAGAAATCGGGTGCGGAGGGCGGAGATATCCAGTTGGGTCAAGCCGCCTTCGAGGAGATAGTTTTCTAAATTAATGCCTTCCAAGGTTTTGAGCAGAACTTCATAGGCAGTGGTATTTCTTTCTGCCAGAAGCTGATCGCGTACCGAGTCCACGCTTAGCTCATAATCGGCGGTGATGTCTTTTACAGATACATCCGCGAGGGCAAGGACTAAAAAGGCGATGATGCCCGTGCGGTCATATCCGCGGATGCAATGGAACAGGACGCCGACGGTTTTTTTTGGGGGGGGAAGGCGCTGTCCCATGAAAGTGAAGGCAAACAACATGGTGAACACCGCCCACAAGTTCATGGCGGCGGCGACAATGGACATGTTGCCGATCTCAAAGCCTTTGAAGAAGAACAAGTAGCCAGCCGAGTAAAGAAGCGCCGCAACGGGAAACAAGAGCATCACGCCTGAGGGGACGTCCATGCTTGAGGCAATTAGAAAGCCGAGCAAAAGAATGGATACCAACCCAGCCAACTGTGACCAGAAAAACGATTTGTAAGGTCCGATCTGTTTGGCGAATACGCCGCCCAGAAGATCATACAAACCCCACCCAAACATGCCTGTTATTCCAGAGATGATGCTGAGAAGGGTGGTGCTCATATGTTAGGTAACTGCTTATGCCAATCCGTCACTTGCTGGTAGGCGTGAGCGGCCTGGAAGAGGGTTCGTTCATCCAGGTGCTTGCCGATGAGTTGCATGCCGACAGGCATCTTGTTTGAGAAGCCGCAGGGAATTGCCAACGCGGGAACTCCCGCAGGGTTCGTCGCAACGGTATAAATATCGGAGAGATACATCTCAAGCGGATCACTGGTCTTTTCACCGATCTTGAAAGCGGTGGTGGGGCAGACAGGGGCGACGAGCAGGTCAACGGAGGCAAAGGCAGTTTCAAAGTCCCGACGAAGAAGTGTGCGCACTTTTTGAGCCTTCAAGTAATATGCGTCGTAATATCCAGCAGACAACGCATACGCACCGAGCATGATACGTCGCTTGACCTCATCCCCGAAGCCTTTGTGACGAGTTTGGAGATAGATGTCGATGACATCCTTCGCGCCATCCGAAACGGAGAGACCGAAGCGCGTACCGTCCATGCGGGCGAGGTTGGCGCTGGCTTCGGCGAAGAGCAGGAGATAATAAACGGGCAGACCATATTTGGTGTGGGGAAGCGAGACTTCGTGGATCTCCATGCCAAGTTTTTCGAATTGGCGAATGGCTTCCTGAATGGACGACTCAACGCCCGCTTCCATGCCTGCCACAAAATATTCTTTTGGAATGCCGAGTTTCATCCCTTTGACGGGCTTGTTGATGTTGGCAGTGTAATTGGGGACAGGCGAGTTGTACGTGGTGCTATCGTGCGGGTCGTGTCCTGCGATGGCTTCGAGGACAGTCGCGCAGTCATAGGCGTCGCGGGTTATGGGACCGATGGAATCAAACGAGGAGACGAGAGCGATAAGTCCATAGCGAGAGACACGCCCGTAGGTAGGCTTGATACCGGTAACGTTGCAAAAGCCCGCGGGCATACGAACGGAACCGCCTGTGTCTTCGCCGATGGTGAACGTGGCGAGACTTGCCGACATCGCCGCGGCGGAACCTCCGCTGGAGCCGCCAGGGACGTGATCGAGATTCCACGGATTGTGGGTGTTGAAGAAAGCGGAGTTCTCGCAGGAGGAACCCATGCCGAATTCGTCCATGTTGGTCTTGCCGACGAGCACAGCGCCTGCATCCGCGAGTCTGTTCGTGACGGTGGCATTGTATTGCGGGACGTAGTTCTCGAGAATTTTCGAGGAGCACGTGGTGCGAACATTACGTGTCGAGATGCAGTCTTTCATCGAGAAGGGGATGCCTGTCAGCGGTGTGACGTTCTCGCCTTTGGCAATGCGTTCATCGGCTTTGCGGGCTTGCTCAAGCGCGAGGTCGTCCGTGATCGTGACATAGGATTTGATTTTTTTGTCTACGTCGTGGATGCGGTCGAGCATCGCCTGAGTCAGTTCGACGGAGGAGAGCTTCTTGGCGGTGAGAAGTTCATGGGCTTCGCGGATGGTTAGGTCAGTTAGCTGCATAATTTTTTTACCACGAAGTGTCACAAAGGTTCACGAAGGAAAACCTTTAAAAAACTTTGTGACACTTGGTGACCCTTTGTGGTGAATCCTTTTTATTCATCTCCCAACACAGTCGGCACTTTGATATAGCCACGTTCCGATTGCGGGGCGTTCTTGAGAAATTCCTCGCGGCTCATGGACGGTTTGACCACATCTTCGCGCAGGACGTTTTCGGCGTTGGCGATATCCGAAGCAGGCGGGATGTTTTCCGTGTCCACTTCGTTGAGCATGTTGAAGTAGTCAATGATGGACGAGAATTGCCCGCTGAATTTTTGCGCCTCCTCTTCGGAGATGCCGAGGCGGACGAGGTAGGCGACGTGCTTGACGGTTTTGGTGTCGATGATTGACATAGTATCTATGCTCCGTTGGTCGAGTAGGGCGGGTGGTCGTCCCGCTCGTATCGAGACCAATCATACCGGGCAAATATCAAAGAATAGGTTTTCTTGTAATTGGTGGTTTCGATACGTGGCGCTCACGCTTCGACTTCGCTGTCGCTCCGCTCAGCGTGGCGCCACTACTCAACCACCGATGTTCTACTCGAACTTGATATGTAATTCTTTCAACTGTTTCGGCTCAACTACGGAAGGCGCATCTGCCATCACGTCGCGTCCCGCTTGATTTTTGGGGAAGGCGATCACTTCGCGGATGTTGGGCTCGTCCGCCAGCAGCATGATGAGACGGTCGATGCCAGGCGCCATGCCGCCGTGCGGAGGCGCACCGTACTCGAATGCTTCGAGCATGTGACCAAACTTCGCCTGAATATCTTCATCGCTCAAGCCGAGCATCTGGAACATCTTCATCTGAATGTCGCGGCGATGAATGCGGATCGAACCCGACGCCATTTCGTAGCCGTTGCACACCATGTCATACGCGTCAGACATCACCTCACCGGGGTTCGTGTCGAACTTCGGCAGGTCTTCCATCTTCGGCATCGTGAACGGGTGGTGCTCCGACTCCCACGCCTGCGTCTCTTCGTTCCATGCAAAGAACGGGAAGTCCACGACCCACGCGAATGCCATCATGTCTTTGTCTGCCAACCCCAATTTATCACGGAACCACAAACGCAATCCACCGAGCGTTTTATTGGCGATGGCTTTTGTATCGGTCGCGAAGACGATAAGATCACCGACTCCTGCCCCTGTTTTGGACTTCAACGCCTCGACCTCTGCCTCGCTTACAAACTTTGCCACGCTTCCTTTCACGCCCTCGCCTGTTACTGCCAAATAGGGCATGCCCTTCGCCCCAAACGACTTCGCCACTTCCGTGAGCGCATCGAGTTCTTTACGAGACATGTCCGCTGACTTCGGCGCGACGATACACTTAATCACGCCGCCAGATACCAAAGCAGATTGAAAGACTTTGAATTCGCTCCTGGCAAAGACATCGCTTACGTCGTTCAATTCCATGCCGAAGCGCAAGTCGGGTTTGTCCGAACCGTAGGTTTCCATTGCTTCACGATAAGAGATCTTGCGCCACGGTGTGGACAACAACTTCTTATGCGGTGTAACGGCAGGGATCATCGCAGTATATAGACCTTCAACAAGCGCGAGCACATCATCGCGATGGACATACGACATTTCAAGATCGAGTTGCGTGAACTCAGGCTGGCGGTCGCCGCGCAGGTCTTCATCGCGGAAACACCGCGCGATCTGGAAGTATTTGTCCATGCCTGCCACCATGAGCAACTGTTTCAACTGCTGGGGCGACTGGGGAAGGGCGTAGAACTGTCCCGGAAAGATGCGGGACGGCACAAGATAGTCGCGCGCGCCTTCGGGCGTCGCTTTGAACATGATCGGCGTTTCGATCTCGATAAAGCCTTCCTTGTCGAGATAGTCACGCATGAACTTGACCACCTTGTGACGCAGGACCATATTCCTGGTCAGGCGTTCGCGGCGCAGGTCGAGATAGCGATACTTGAGGCGCGTGTTTTCGTCGGGCAGGTCATTGTCCGCGTTGACCATGAAGGGCGGTGTCTTGGATGGGTTGAGGACAGTGATCTTTTGGGCGATGATCTCGATCTCACCAGTTGCCATCTTGGGATTCTCCATCCCTGCCGGGCGCTTCTGCACCAGACCTTCGACCTGCAACACCCACTCAAAGCGGACATTGGCAATCGTGTCCAATGTCTCCTTGGGTAAGTCAGGGTTGATGGTGACCTGAACGTTTCCCGAACGGTCACGCAGATCGAAAAAAGCCACCCCGCCGTGGTCGCGGCGTCGATTTACCCAGCCCGCCAGTGTGACGGTCTGCCCGGCGTGGCTGGAACGCAGTTCTCCGCAAGTGTGTGTTCTGTACATGGTTGTCTCCAATTCTGTCATTGCGAGGGCGTTAGCCCGAAGCAATTTCCTGCCAATCGAAGGATTGCTTCGTCGCCTTTGGGCTCCTCGCAACACCGCACCTGCGGTGGGTGCAGGTGTGACGGTTGGTATGGTGTATATAAAATAAATCGCCCTTCGTGTTGCCTTGGCTCCACGTTGGGCGATTGGTTTGACTTGTTTTACTCTAACACTCAGCAAGGCTTCGCCCAACGATACATCAGGTCGTCATTATCGTTGTTATTATTATTGGCGAAGTTGAATCCATATTTCATGATGGCGGCATTATAGCACAGAGTCATCGTTCAAGGGCGGATTCGGCCGGGTTGGCGGGGTTGTAATACACCATCACCTGCGCTCCAACGGGATAACGTCTCACCGTTTCCTGTGCCTGTCCGATGATACGGATATTGAAGAATTGCTCGCCCGCCTTGACGGTCTGACCCTGATATGCCTGCCCGTTGATCTGGTATTGATACACGACCACGGGAATCTCGGAACGGCTCTTCCCGGTCCGCCGGACCTGTACGCTCGATGACAGCACGGTTCCCATCGTGGCGGGCCAGGCTTGTGAAGCTTCCTTCACCGCTTTTGACTTTTGGTTGTTACGATAGATGTATATTCCCAGCCCAACCATCACAAGGATGGGCAGGATCGTGGCGCAAATCCCGCCCAAAATGCCAACCAAGCCTCCGAGGATTGAAATGATCTCCATGTTTTTCTCCTTTGGCGAATGGGCTGATTGTACTAGATCAGAGGAAAGTGTCAGCATGCAAAAGGCATGGTGTGAAGGGGCAGGTTCAGGCTGGTAAAAGAGGCGCAGTTGTCGGACAGGTCATGCGTCCTTTGGGGGGTGTCAGCCGTTAGGAAAGTGCAAGGTCAAACCGTCGAAATCGCTTTTCTTTGTTTCGAGGCTGCTGTATATTGACTTTGTCAATTAATATCCAAAAGGAGAGAAACATGAATTACAAAATATTGTTCATTCTCAATGCGCTGGTTGCGGTCGTGGTCGGCCTGGGGTTCCTGTTCAAGCCTGATTTTGCGTTGCCTGTGCTCGGCGTGACCGAGCAATATGCGGCTACGGTGTGGGCATCCCGGTTCTTTGGGTCTGCCATGCTTGCACTCGGACTGGTCCTGTGGTTTGCCAAGGATTCGGATGAGCGTGTTCAAAAAGGGATGAGTTGGGGGTTGCTCGCCAGCGCGCTCGTGGGGCTGGTCTTGACCCTTCTGGCTTCCTTCTCGGGGAACGCGGTACTCCGCCAGAATACGTGGATCCTGATCGTCCTGTATGTCTTGTTTGGGCTCGGTTACGCCTTTGTGCTTTTCTTCAAGCCGAAGGTACAGGCATAAGGTCATGCTTGAAAGAACTGCCCGCGAATTCGCGGGCAGTTTGTTTATTCCAGGACTTTGTCGCTCATTTCATCGAGTTTTGCCACTTCGTCATCTGTCAACCTCCACCCCAGCGTACCGGCGTTCTCCTGCGCCTGTTTGACGTTCTTCGCGCCGGGGATCGGAAGCGCCCCCTTGCAGATCGTCCAGTTCAGGGCAACCTGTGAGTTCGTTTTTCCGCCGTGGTCCTGCCCGATAGTTGTCATCAGTTTGATCAACGGCTCGATTTTAGGGAGGATATTTGCGTAAATCCCCGCCCGTGTTCCAGGGGGGCGGCTGTCTGCATTGTACTTCCCCGACAATAGTCCCTTTTCCAGCGGACTGTAGGCGATCAACCGGACTCCCAATTCCTGGCACCTTGCCAGCAGTCCGTTTTTTTCCACTTTCCTGTTCAGCAGGCTGTAATGAACCTGGTTGGATGCCAGCGGGATGTTCTGGCGTGCCAGCGCCGAGTACGCCGCCAGCATTTGGGTCTGGTTGAAATTCGAGACGCCCACCGTGCGCGTCATTTCGCTCTTCACACATTCTGCCATGCCGTCCATCATGCGGTCTATGCTCATGAGCGGTGACGGCCAGTGGATCTGGTACAGGTCCACGCTTTCCACGCCGAGTCGTTCGAGGCTGTTCTTCAGTGCACGCGTTACAGATGTGCGGAGAAATCCTCCATGGGAAGGGAAAATACTTCGTCGCGACCAGGACGGGCTGGTCTGTTTCCTTGATAAACTTCCCGAGCAATCGCTCCGAAAGCCCGTTCCCATAGGATTCCGCGGTGTCAATGAAACGGATGCCCTCCTCAACCGATAACTTGAAGGCATCGTGCACTTCTTCGCCGCTGTATCCCTGCCCATACTGCCATACCAGTCGGTCTCCCCACTGCCATGCTCCCAACCCCATTTCGATCGCGTGCAAAAAGCGCGTTTCACTGCTTACCTCAGCCATGCTGCCTCCGTTCAAATTCGGCTGATTGTAACTTAAAACTTCAGTCATGATACAATTCTGCCCGCCCGGAATTGGATATGACACAAGACTTCGAACCACGCGACATCGAATCCGCCTCAGACCTAAACCGACGGCTGAACCTGCCCTTTTCAAATTTATCCCTGCTGACGCGTGCCCTCACACACCGCTCCTACGTGAACGAAAACCCCAATTCGCAGGAGGACAACGAACGGCTTGAATTCCTCGGCGATGCCGTGCTCGATTTTATCGTTGGCGCGTGGGCATATAACCGCTTTCCCGAGATGCCGGAAGGCGACCTGACGAAGATCCGCTCTGCCATTGTCCGCAACGAGCAGCTGGCAAACTTCTCCCGCCGCATCGAGCTGGGACGTGCGCTCCGCCTGGGACGCGGGGAGGCCTCCTCGGGCGGGAACGACCGGGATCTGCTGCTGGGGTCGGTGTTCGAGGCGTTGATCGGCGCCTTGTTTCTGGATGCAGGCCTGGGGGCGGTCGAGGCGTTCGTCAATCCCATGCTGAACGATGTGCAGGATTACATCCTGGATGAGATCCAGGACCCGAAGAGCCGTCTGCAGGAATGGGCGCAGGCGGAGAAAATGGGAACGCCGCAATATGTGACCATCTCGTCAAAGGGACCTGATCACGCCAAGGAGTTCGAGGTGGAGGTCCGCATTCAGGGCACAACCTATGGCAGGGGATACGGCACGAGCAAGGGTGTCGCTGCCCGCATCGCGGCGCAGACCGCGCTCGAAGCGCTTGGGATAACGTATAAGTAAGTCGAAAATCCAAAACCTGAAATCGGGTCTCGGTACGCTCTTCGTCTCCGCTTCACTTCGCTCAGGGCTACTCGACCACCAATCCTAAATCTAAAATCGGAAATCTGAAATCGTAAATTGCCATGCCACTTCGTCTTAAATCATTGGAATTACAAGGTTATAAAACGTTCGCATCGAAGACCAGCTTCGAGTTCGCAGGCGGGATTACCGCCATTGTCGGACCGAACGGTTCGGGGAAGTCGAACATCGCTGACGCCCTGCGCTGGGTATTGGGCGAACAGTCCTACACGCTTTTACGCGGCAAAAAGACCGAGGACATGATCTTCAACGGTTCGGAGCACCGCGCCCGCGCCAGCATGGCTTCGGCGCACATCCTGTTCGATAACACGAACGGCTGGCTCCCCGTGGACTTCACCGAAGTCGCCATGACGCGCCGCGCCTATCGGGATGGTCACAACGATTATCTGCTGAATGACCAGCAGGTGCGTCTGCGCGACTTGAACGAGTTGCTTTCCGCGTCAGGCCTTGCCGACCGCACCTACACGATCATGGGGCAGGGACTGGTGGACGCGTCGCTGGCGCTCAAGGCCGAGGAGCGCCGTAAGTTGTTCGAAGAAGCCGCGGGCGTGGGACTGTACCGCACGCGCCGTGAGGAAGCCATGAAGCGGCTCGAAGCCACGCAGCGCAACCTCGAACGCGTGCTCGACATCATGTCCGAGTTGGAACCGCGTTTGCGCAGCCTTGAACGCCAGGCGAAGCGCGCCTCGGAATATGGGCGGGCGCAGGCTGACCTGAAGGTTATTTTGCGCGAGTGGTACGGTTATCACTGGCACAAGGCCCAACAGGAACTGGCAGACGCGCGCGAGGTGGTCAAGGCGCAGGAAGCGCGCTTGCAGGAAACTCGGGTGGAGCATTTGAAGGCACAGGAGGAGTACAACTCATTCCGTGAACGGCTTTCGGGTCTGCGCGCCAGGCTGAATGCCTGGCATCGCCAATCCGCGGAATTGCATGGTCAGCGGGAGGAAGTGAGCCGGGGACTGGCGGTTCTCGAAGAACGCCGCCGGGCTTTACTCGCCTCACAGACATCCGCCCTGGCGGACCGTGAACGCGCTTCGGATGAGGAACGCATGGCGCGCGAACGCCTGGCGGAGGTGGAGCAGGAGGTCGCCCGCCTGGAAGCGGAACATGAAGAAGCGCAAAAACAACATGATGAAGTACAACGTTCCCTCCAGAACAGACAGACCGAGCGCGCTTCTTTGGAAGAGAAGTTGCAGTCTGCGCGTGCGCAGATCGAAAAATGGAACACACAACGCGCCGAATCAATGGCGCGGCTCGATGAGTTGAAATCCAGGCTTGAGTCCCTGCACATGCGCATGGAAGCCGTGAACAGGACGATCGAGTCGGTTGAACTCGTTGCGCGCGAAGCCAGTGATAAATATGCAACCGCACGTGCGAAGCGGGAGGAAGTCGAAAATCTGCTGAAACAGGCGGAGGAGAAAGAAGAAAGAGGGAGGAAGGAAGTCGAGAGACTTGAAAACGAGCGCCGTGCCAGGGGTGAAGAACGCGCCAACCTTCTCTCTGCACATACGCGTTTCAAGACCCAGCTCGAAGTGCTCGAGCAGGCGGAACAGTCGCTGGCGGGGTATGCCGAAGGCGCCCGCTTCCTGCTCGAAGCCGCCCAGCAAATGAAACTTAAGGGTGCGCGCGGTGCGTTGAGCGCGGCGCTCGATGTCCCGGCGGAGTTGGAGACGGCGATCGCTGCCGCGTTGGGCGATACGCTCGATGCGGTCATGCTCGATGCGAACGACATCGAGGACGCTTTGCAGTTGCTCGAATCCGAGGAAGCTGGACGGGCGGTGTTGTTGCCTGTTAGCCAGACCTCCGAGGTCCTAAAGACCTCGGAGGTCTCCTATGCCGATGCAATTGGTGTTGCTTCCGAACTCGTCAATGCGCCGGATGAATTGCGCGCGGCAGTCAATTTGATGCTCGGTCAGACCTTGATCGTGCGGGATCGTGAAGCCGCACGTACTTTGATTCGGAATTTGCCGACTCACGCGCGTGTGGTGACCCTGCGTGGCGAGGTCTTCCGCGGCGACGGCTTGATCGTGGCCGGGAAATCCGCTTCTTCCTCAGCCTTGAGCCGTCCGCGCCAAAAACGAGAGTTGACCGAGTCCCTGTCCACGCTGGGCGGGCAGATCGAGGCTCTAAATAGCGAGGTCGAATCGCTTTCCGCCAGGATCAGCGATGCGTATCGTCAATTGACCGAGTCGTCCAATGCGGTGCGGGAAGCGCGCGTCAGGTTGGGAGAGGCCGAAGAATCCGAGAAGCAGGCCGGATTGGAGTTTGAAGCGAAGCACCGCGAGCTGGAATGGCAGAAGAGCCAGCAAATCCAATTGAGGGCCGAGGCGGATGAGGCGGAGTCCATCCAGAAAAGTTTGACCGAGTCGCAGTCGGTTATCGAGATCGAGTCTACGAAGCTGCAAGAGGAACGGCGGGCGGTGTCGGCACAGTTGGGCGGGATGGAATTGGCCGAGGCGCAGGGACAGGCTTCGTACTGGAGCACGCGGGTGGCGGTCGCGGAGCGCGCACTGGCAGATGCGATGACAAGAAAAGAGGAAAGGGGCAGGGAGGCCGAGAGGTTCGATGCGCGGCGTTTCGAGTTGACGACGCGCTTGAGCGAAGCCGACACGTCATTGAACGGCCTGGACACAGAAAAAACATCCCTGCATGAACGCGAAAGTGCCTTGCGGGAGCAGATCGAGAACTTGAATGTGGAGATGAATCCTGCCGAAATTGAACTGGAAACGGCGGAGGTGGAGGAGGCGCGCCTGCAGGATGTGGAGGCGAATGCCCAGCGCGGACTTGCCACGGCAGAACGCCTGCATGGACAGGTCCAGTTGGAACAGTTGCGCAAGCAGGAGGCGCTGGACAACCTGCGCCAGAAGATCACGGACGATTTCGGCCTGGTGATGTTCGAGTACGCGGACGATGTGGCGGGTCCTGTGCCATTGCCGTTCGAGGGCATGGTGGAGGAGCTGCCGGTTGTGACGGAGGTCTCTGCCGATCTGGAGAGTCAGTTGATCCGCCAGCGGACGCAGGTGCGGCGCATGGGTCCGATCAACCCGGAAGCGAAGCAGGAATACGACCGCGAGTTGGAGCGTTATTCGTTCATGCGCACGCAGGTGGACGACCTCCACAAGGCCGAGGCAGACCTGCGCCAGGTGATCGCTGAATTGGACGAGTTGACGAAGCAGGAGTTTTCGAAGACGTTCGATGCGGTGGACAGGGAGTTCCGGGCGATGTTCACACGCCTGTTCGGAGGCGGGTCGGCTCGTCTGGCGCTGACCGATCCGGACAACCTCGTGGAAACCGGCATCGAGATCGAGGCGCGCCTGCCCGGTCGGCGCGAGCAGGGGCTGGCGCTGCTCTCCGGCGGCGAGCGCAGCCTGACGGCGGTGGCGCTGGTGTTCGCACTGCTCAAGGTCTCGCCGACCCCCGTCTGTGTGATGGATGAGGTCGATGCGATGCTCGATGAGGCAAACGTGGGGCGCTTCCGTGACCTGCTGGTGGAACTAAGCCGGGATACACAGTTCATCATCATCACGCACAACCGCAACACCGTCCAGGCGGCGGATGTGATCTACGGCATCACCATGGGGCGCGATTTGGCGAGTCAAATGATCAGTCTGCGGCTGGACCAGGTGACGGATGAGATGTTGAAGAGAGCGTAGGGGGGAGAAAGCAGAAATCGGAAGTAAAAAACAGATCGCCCGCTCTTGCGAGACGGGCGATTTTTTTGTGCAGGTATTTACTTTACTGTGCGGCTGCCGCCTGGAAATCCGGCATCGGGGGGATCTGGTTCACCCATGTATCGTAGTTGGTGATCTCCGCGCTTTCCTTGGCAGCTACAAGCCATTCAGAGAATGTCGTTCCGCGGGCCTGCTCCACCTGGCTGGCAGAGAGCGGGAGTTCCTGCCGGGCCAGCACCTGGATGATGTGATAACCGAACTGGCTCTGTACAGGTTCGCCGATCTCTCCGATCGGCTGGCTGAACGCGGCATTCTCGAATTCGGCCACCATGGCGCCTCTTCCGAACCAGCCAAGGTCTCCGCCCTGCGAGCCGGAGCCGGTATCGCTGGAATATTTCCTCGCGAGTTCGGCAAAGTCTGAGCCGTTCCTGAGGAGTTGGGAGATTGCCACAGCCTGGGCCGCGGAATCCACAAGGATGTGGCGCGCCCAAACCTGTTCCTCGCTGGGCGGCTGGTCCGCGGCGATCGCTTCCGTCAATTTATCGCGCAGGATGGTGTTCCTGTATACATCGCGCAGAACCGCTTCGCTGACGCCGAAGGTTTTGAACTGATCAACGGTGGTTTTGTACTCAGCCTGGTAACCGTCGACTGTGAAGGGCGTCGCCGTGGGAACCACATCTTCCGGCACAAAGGTGGGAGTGGGGCGTGTAGATGCCGGTTCCGTGGGAGTCGCCGTCGCAGACGTATCTGGTGTGGATGTGGGGGCAGGTGTGGACGTAGGTGCGATCGTGGGCGTCGCAGTCGATGGATAGATGGTCAACTGTTCCGACGTCAGAGTCGGGTATTCGAAGGGAGGCGGGGTGACCGTGGGGGTGGGGGTCCCGTTGGGGAAGAAGTTATACGCTTCCTGGACAGCCTGTTCCACTTCCTCCTCCGATACAGTGATGCCGCGCTTTTCCGCTTCCTGGCGGATCAGAGCCTCGCTTACCATCTGGTCAATGACCAGCTGCCCGAGCGATTCGGGGGAGTTCAGGTAGAACTCGATCTCCTGGATCTGCTGGGTCGTGTCCATGCCGAAATTCTGCTGGTAGAACTGGTATTGCTGGTACGTGTTGACCAGGTTGACCCTCTGCAATTGGACTCGTTCCTGGAAATCTTTGATGGTGAGTTTCTCGCCATTGACCTCGGCCACCGGTTTTTGCAGTTGCAGGTAATTGGCGTCCAGGTAGCCGTACCCGATCAGGGCGATGACCACGCCGATCATGATGATGGCCACCGTCCGCACAATGGTAACCTGCCTGCGTTCGCGTTCGAGCCGGGCGACATGTTTCCTGGTGATCACTCTTGGTTTATTTTCTTGATTTGACATTCTGAATTGCTCCAAAACGCGAATACGGGGTATGACGCGGACCGTGTGGGCGCGTCATACCCCGCGCGTTCATTGAACGGATCTAGCGCATGTCTTCGACACGTTTCCCGGTGAAGGGAAGCAGTGCGATCTGGCGGGCTTGTTTGACCGCCGCCGCGACCACGCGCTGGTGTTTTGCGCACGCACCGGTCTGGCGGCGCGGACGGATGGTACCTTCCTCTGTGACGTATTTCCTGAGCAGGTCGATCTTCTTGTAATCGACCGTCAGGGTCTTGTCGGCACAGAACTGGCAGAACTTGGGTTTTGCAAAGTAACGGGAACCGCCTTCGCGGCCTCCCTGTTGCCCATCGTATGGTTTTCTATCTTCAGCCATTTCCTACTCCATTGATAACTAAAAAGGAAACTCTTCTTCGTTCGTTTCCGTTGGACCTTCCGCTGTCGGCGCATCGGATGAAGTCTGGTTGTTGTGGTCGCGGCGTTCGCCGAGCATCATCATTTCATTGGCAACGACCTCGACGCTCGTATGCTTCGCGCCTTCCTTGTCGTCCCAGCGGCGGGTTTGCAGGCGTCCTTCCACAAAGACCTGCTGGCCTTTTGTGAGATATTGCTTGCAGATCTCCGCCAGGTTGCCCCAGGCGACAACATTGAACCATTCGGTCTCGTTGTGGCGCTCGCCGTCCGCTGAATTCCAGGAGCGGCTGACAGCCACTGTGAATGTGGTCACAGGTTTGCCCGAAGGGGTGTAGCGCATTTCGGGTTCTTTTCCCAGATGTCCAATGATCTGGACCTTGTTCAATCCTCGGCTCATTTTTAAACTCCTTATTAAACCAGACCGTTCATCGTGCGATATTGCGGAAAATTATTAAACGACCGTCAGCATGTGACGGATCACAGGCTCAAGAAAGCGGATGTTCCGCTCCAGGGCGCTTGTGGATTTGGGGTCGAGCGTGACGTTCAGCAGGACGTACTGACCTTCGGTATGCTTGCGGATCGCATAGGCGAGTTTGCGGCGGCCCCAGATCTCGGTCTTGTCCACGCTTCCGCCTGCTTCACCGACCCAGCCCTGGACGCGTTCCAGGGCGGCTTTAAAGGCGTTCTCGTCCAGTTCAGGCTGGAGAATGCAGATCAATTCATATTTGCGCATGAGGATTTTCCTCCTTTCCATGGGATTGCTCCCGTTCAAACCGCAGGTCCGCCGGGAGCGGAAAGGCACGTAGGTACGTACCAGTTCGAGCGGGCGCAAGTTTATCACACTTCCCAGAATTCGGGGAGGGTTATAATCGTTCAAAAAAGACTTCGGAGGTTTTCGAAACCTCCGAGCTCTGAACAGGAGATGTATGTTCGACCTACCCAACGATGAAATCCTGCCGCTCTCGAAGGAGCATGTCTTCTACACCTGGTCGGCGCAGGCGAAGGTCAACCCCATCGCCGTCCAGCGTGCGAAAGGCGTGTATTTCTGGGATATCAACGACAAAAAATATCTCGATTTCAACTCGATGACCATGTGCGTCAACATCGGTCACGGGGACGAGCGCATCATCCGCGCCATGCAGGCGCAGGCGGCGGAACTTCCGTATGCCGCGCCGGGCATGACGACCAAGGTCCGCGCGCTGGCGAGCAAAGCCGTGGCGGACATCACCCCGCGTCGAGCCTTGACGAAGGTCCTGTTCACGCTTGGCGGGGCGGATGCCAACGAGAACGCCATCAAACTGGCACGCGGCTACACGGGACGGCATAAAATTCTGACCCGCTACCGCTCCTACCACGGAGCGACCGCCGGCGCGATGGCCGCGACCGGCGACCCGCGCCGCGTCGTCTGGGAGCCGAACCTGATGCCCGGCGTCGTGCATTTCCTCGACCCCTATCGTTACCGCTCCACCTTTCACCGTACAAATCCTGACATTTCCGAAGAGGAATTTGCGCGCGATTACGTCAATCACCTTGAAGAGATCATCCGCTACGAAGGTCCCGAGACCATCGCGGCGATCCTCATGGAATCGGTCACCGGCACGAACGGCATCATCATCCCTCCCGACGGCTACATGCAGGGCGTGCGCGCCTTGTGCGACAAATACGGCATTGTCATGATCGCAGACGAGGTGATGAGCGGATTTGGCCGCACCGGAAAGTGGTTCGCCATCGAACACTGGGATGTGACTCCCGACATCATGACGATGGCAAAGGGACTGACGTCCGCGTATGCGCCGCTGGGGGCGGTGGCGATGAAGCCGGAGATCGCGGCAGCGTTCAACGATACCCCCTTCGAAAGCGGATTGACCTACACCTCGCACCCGGTCTCGCTGGCGGCAGCAGTGGCGAATATCCAAGCCATGAGGGAGGATAAAGTCGTCGAGCACGCGGCAGGCATGGGTCCCGTTTTGAAGCGGATGTTGTCCGATCTGGGCGAAGCGCATCCGTCTGTCGGAGATGTCCGCTCGATCGGGTTGTTTGGCATCCTGGAGCTGGTCAAAGACCGCAAGACGAAGGAGCCGATGGCGCCGTGGAACGGTTCGTCGCCCGAAATGACCGCCCTGCGGAAATATTGTCTGGACAACGGTCTGTTCCTGTACACGCACTGGCATACCGTATTGATCATCCCGCCGTTGATCATTACCGAGGAGCAGTTGAAAGAGGGATTTGACGTGCTTGATAAGGCGCTGGAGATCACGGATAAGGTAGTTGAATAGACAACGTCCCGAAGGTTTGCAAACCTTCGGGACGTTTTTGTTTCACCCCCAATCCACATCTGGTGATTTGAAATAGTTAATATCCAACTTCTCCATGTGCCTGCCGTGACGGGCGAGGCGGACCTTGTATTCCTCCCAACTTTGGGGTTTCTGCGTCCATGCCAACTCGGCGAGGCCGGGCAGGCGCGGGAAGGCCATGAACTCGATGTCTTTCATCGTGAGGACGGTTTCCGTCCACAGTGGGGCTTCGATGCCGAGGATGTCACTCTCCGCCAACTCGTCCATATAGGTGCCGGGCTCCCAGTCGTAGGCGTCCTTGACGCTGATGTAGCCGGCCCAATTCAGTCCAATCGGCGTGGACTCGTCGTATTTCATGTCGAGGTAGGTCTTGTTGCCGGGCGAGAGGATGACTTTGCAGCCCTGCTACTTTCGCGCCCTGATAGGCGGCGCCCTGCCAGTGCTGGGCTATCGTTTGCGGATTCAGGCTTCACTTCGCCGATCTCCGCCCAGCCGACGGGGATCTTGCCGTGCGAATAGATGATCTGCTGGAAGCGCTCGATGAATTTTGTGTAATCTTCCTTTGGCGTGGAGTGGGCTTCATCGCCGCCGATGTGGATGTAGGGTCCGGGCGTGAGAGCGGCAAGTTCGCGGATCACGTCATCGAGGAAGCGATAGGTGATCTCCATGTTGATGCTGAGAGAACTGAAGCCGACCTCCGTGCCTTCGTACGGGGCGGGCGCTTCCTCTGTGGAGTTCAATTCGGGATAGGAGGCCAGCGCGGCATTGGTGTGACCGGGGGTGTCAATTTCAGGGATGATCATCACAAACCGACTCTGCGCGTAGTCTACGATCTCTTTGTACTGTTCCTGGGTGTAAAACCCGCCGCCTCCGCCGTTGACCTGGGTCCGGGCACCGATTTCTGTCAGCTTGGGCCACGCCTTGACCTCGATCCGCCAGCCCTGGTCGTCGGTCAGATGCAGGTGCAGGCGGTTCATTTTGTAGTGCGAGAGCAGGTCAATGTAGCGTTTGACATCCTCCACGCCGAAGAAATGCCGCGCCACGTCCAGCATGGCGCCGCGCCAGCTGAATCGGGGCGCGTCCGTGATGGAAAGGGCGGGCAGTTTCAAGTCTTCGGCGGGAAGCGTGCTTAGGAGTTGGATCAAGGTTTGGGAGGCGTAAAACAGTCCGGCGGGTTGAGCGGCGCGTAGAACGACCCCATCTGAAGAAATGAACAGTTCGTATCCCTCGTCTCCAAAATGGGTGTCTGTTGTGAGCGCAAGGTTGATCGTGTTGGTAGAGCCCGTCCCCCCGGCCTGGAGTTCAAGTTCGAGGCTTGTATACTTTCGGATTCCCCCCGCAAGCATTGTTCCGATTCGAGCGATCTTTGTGCTTTCAGGTGTGGTGATCCTTGTTTCGTTCGTGATCTTGAAACTTCCGCTGGATGATGAAAGTGATGCCGGACAGGGTATCAGGTTGTGCATGTTGTGTGGTATCCTCCCGCACATGATAAGCGGATTTCGCATATCTCACAACGATTTACACCATGGAAAATAAACCCTCCGTTGACCCCGGTATTCTGGCTTCCGTCGCCCTCGGCTTGTTGTCCATCATGGGCATCGCCCTGATTTTCTTTCTTGGGCGCGAGAATGCTTCACGCCCGGTTGGCGAAATGACCGCCACCGAAACGCCCTTCCGATACCTGTATCTGGGGACCGAGCCCGGTCTTTCGACCCTGACGCCTGAGCCCACGTCCACACCCATTTCCAACGAGCCGCCCGCAGTGACCGAGGAGCCTGGTCCGGACCAGCCGCCTTTCAATACGCAAGCTCCTGATTTTCCCCCGTTAGTGACTTCCACCTCATCAAACCCGGCTTTTCCAACGAACCCGGCATTTCCGACACAGCCAGCCGCGCGAACGTTAACTCCGGCCGCCGGCGAAACGATACCGGCAGTCCTCAGCAAATTCGATGACACCTATTATGAGATCTTATATGATGGGGAATGGACCAGCCAGACCAATGTGACAGGCGCCTACCAGAACACCCTGCACATTTCGTTCACCCTTGAAAACTATGCCTATTTCACTTTTGTGGGACAGCAGGTCATTATCACATTTCAGGCGGGACCGAGCCTCGGCAACATCCTGATCGACCTGGACGGGATCGAGTTCCAAGTGAGTCAATCGAGCGCCCAGACCCAGCTTGTAGATTGGCGTTCTCCTCTACTCGTGATGGGGACTCATGAGCTCATCATCGAGCATTTGAGCGGCGGTTCGGTCAACCTCGACTCGATCACGATCCCCGACCTGAGAACGCCTACCCCCGGTCCATGAGACTGTCAACATCCGCCCTGGCAAAGTACGCCCGGTACGCGGCGGTCTCCTCCAGGATGCCCTTCACTGCGGTGTATAACTCTTTTTGGAGATATTGATCCGCCCCGCCGTTCCCCTTGAATAAGGTCAACGCCTCTCCCTCGCTGACAACTGAAACATGCCCCCCGGCCGCCAGCCACTCCAGGCCGATCCGCACCGCGCTTTCACGCGCCGCCATTGCCGCCGCAAGCTCCTGAATATTGACCCTACCCCGCCTCTGGTTCAAAATATACTTGCACAGCCCCGCCAAATGAGACAGGAACTCGTCGGGCTTTTCCTCCGCAGGCGGGACGGCGAACACGTAGACTGTCTTCGGCTTCACGGTTTCCAGCGCCTTGCGCAGGTCGGCGGGGGAGGGGGGCAGTGGTGTAGATCGAGAACTCATCCGCCTGATGCAGTTCGAAGCGCGGCACGCCCGCCGCTCTGTCCGCGCCTTCTGCCCAGATCAAGGTGGAAGGCTGGAGGTTCAGCAGGGACGGTTGCAGACGCATGTCCCGGACTTCCAGTTTCGGCTTTTGGACCTCGACCGGCTTCTCCTCCCCCACCCGGAATTCCTCGAACTGCAAAGATGCCTGTTTCTCGCCGCGAAATGACGAGGCGCGCAGGGAATAGGCAATGTCGAACCTTGCCCCGCTTTCCGGCAGTTCCTCGCCCGCGCCGCCCCACCACAGAATGTTTTGGGCATTCCCGGCTTCGTCTTCCACCGTCAGGCGCAGGTGTTCCTTCCCTTTGCCGATTTCGGTCACAGATTTCATCGTCACGCCGCGCGTTGCCAGTGTCAGTTTGGGATTGCCCGGCGCCAAAAGGAGCGAGCATTTCGATGGCGTCGGCGAGGGAGAGGCTGATTTCGTCGAGTCCAAGCCAGGCGTCGATCTGAAGCGTCGGCTCTTCGCGGATGATCCCGCCGAGTTGCCGCTCGACAGCTTTGCCGAGTCCGCGGCGGAAGGCGATCAAATTGTCCTTTTGGAGCGAGAGTCCCGCCGCCATCGGGTGACCGCCAAAGCCGAGCAGCAGGTCCTTGTTCGCCGCGATGGCTTCGGTGATGTGCAGTCCCTCGACGGAGCGGGCGGAACCGCGCAGGATGCCGTCCTCGGATTCGGTGAGGAGGAGCGCGGGCTTGTGGTAGCGGTCAACGAGGCGGTTTGCGACGATGCCGACCACGCCGCCCGGCCAGTTGGGGTGCGACAGGAGGATGGCGGGTTCGGTGAGCAGGTCGGGGTTGTCGCGCAACTGCGCCTCCGCCGCTTCGGTGACTTGGCTGGTCAGCAGGCGGCGCTGGGCGTTGAGTCCTTCAATTTGCGCGGCGAGGACGCGCGCGCGGGCGGAGTCGTTGGTAATGAGCAACTCAACGGCGGGATTGGCATCGCTGAGGCGGCCGAGCGCGTTCAGGCGCGGCGCGAAGGTGAACCCGATGGTTTCCTCGGTCAGTGTTTCGAGATTCGTGCTGGAGAGTTCCGCCATCACTTTCAAGCCGAGTCGGTTTGTGGAGCGCAGGGCTTGGATCCCTTTTTGGGCGAGGGAACGGGTTTCGCCGCGGAGCAGGGCGACATCGGCGATGAGTCCGAGGGCGACGAGGTCAAGCAGTTCTATAGACCGAAGACCGTGGACAGTGGACGGAGGACGGTCTTCGGTCTGAGGTCTACCGTCCAGCAATGCTTCCGCCAGCTTGTACGCCACGCCCACACCCGCCAGGTTCTTGAGCGGATGGTCTTCTGGCAACAACTTCGGGTTGATGATGGCTTTGGCGTTGGGAAGCGTCTCGCCGAGGTCGTGATGGTCGGTGACGATGACGTCCACTCCGCGCGCGTTGCAGTAGTCAATGGCTTCGTGGGCGGTGATGCCTGTGTCGCAGGTGAGCAGGAGTTTGACGCCGCCGTCGAGGATGGGCTTGAGCGACTCGATGTGGACCCCGTGACTCTCTTTGCCGCGAACAGGGATGTAGTAGACCACGTCCGCGCCGAGGGCTCCCAGGGTTTGCACGAGCAGGGCGGTGGAGGTCTGTCCGTCCACGTCGAAGTCGCCCCAGACGCAGATTCGGTCCTTGTTGCGGATAGCCAGACTGATGAGGTCCACCGCTTTTTCGATGTCGGGAAACGGCGTGGAGGGAGTTTTTTCGGGATGGAGGAACGCCTCCGCTTCTTCGGGACGGCTGATCCCGCGTCGGAGGAGAGTCTGCGCGATGAGGGGAGGCAGGTGGAGGGACGCGAGAGGCGAGGCGTCCACGTGAGGAGGGTCAAGCCAGCGGGTCATGCATCCGAGTATCAGGTATCAAGGGTCAGGTGTCAAGTTCCATGTGGAATTATGACAAATATCATCTCAAATTGTTGATTAGGCGTATAATGCGGAAAACTGCGAACATTTACCCATTCCTTGTGCCAGTTATTTATCGGTAAAGGAGATAAAAGGATATGAAAAAGGTTCTTAAATGGATCGGTATCGTACTTGGTTCGCTGATCAGTTTGGTTCTTGTTGCTGGTCTGGTGTTGTTTTTGATGGGCAATGCGCGGTTGAGCAAGACGTATGATTTCGAGCCGTCGAATATCACCATCCCAACCGATGAAGCCAGCATCGCGTACGGCAAACATCGCGCGGAGATTTTGTGTGAGGGTTGTCATGGTGAGGACCTGAGCGGGGTGAATAACTGGTTCGACGGCGGACCGCTTGGGACGATCAACTCTGCCAACCTCACATCTGGCGCAGGCGGAATCGGAGCTGACTTTACAACGGAAGATTATGTGCGTGCCATTCGTCATGGTATCAACCGGGAGGGCAAACCCATCTTTATGGTCGCTGTTCCCTCCACAGCATATTTGAGTGATGAAGATTTGGGCGCAATTATTGCCTTTGTCAAAACCGTCCCGCCTGTGGATCATGAGACGAATGGACAAAAATTTTCACCGTTGGCGAAAATCCTGGCGGCGGCTGGCGTACTTGGCGATTTGCCTGTGGAAGTGGTAAGTCACGATGTCCATGTAACTGCCCCTGAGCGCGGTGTGAGCGTGGAATATGGCGAGTACCTTGTGAATACCAATGATTGCCGAGTCTGTCACGGACCGCAACTCAATGGAGGCGCATCCCCCGACCCGACCGTTACATGGATTTCGCCGAACTTAACCCCCGGCGGCGAACCAGGCTTTTGGACGGAAGAACAGTTCATCAACACGCTGCGAACGGGTGTCACACCGAGCGGACATGAACTGAACGAGAATATGCCGTGGCAGGGGTATCGTTTATTTTATGATGATGAATTGAAAGCGATCTTCATGTATTTGCAATCGCTTCCGAAACTGGCGCAGTATACGGAATAATACTGTCATTGCGAGGAGCGAACGGTGGTGAGCGACGAAGCAATCTCCAACATGACGAGGAGATTGCTTCGTCGTCGCTCCGCTCCTCCTCGGGACGACATTGGCTATAGCGGCTCGAACCGCGCTGTGAAATGCCTCAGCAGTTCGGGGGCATACGTCAGCCTGAAGCCCTTTAATTCCTCCGCGCGGGCTTTAATGCTGGCAAGCGCATCTGCTACGTAATCGAAGTGACTCTGCGTGTAGACACGCCGCGGGATGGTCAGGCGCAGGAGTTCGAGGGCGGGGTAATGCCAGGTGTTGTCTTCGGGGTCAAGGCAGGCGAACATGACCGAGCCGATCTCCACCCCGCGGATGCCGCCTTCACGGTAGAGTTCCACGCCGAGGGCTTGCGCAGGGAATTCGTAGTTGGGGATATGCGGCAGGAGTTGGTTGGCGACGACGTACACGGCGTGTCCGCCCGCGGGTTGGATGGTGGGAATACCCGCGTCGTTGAGGCGTGTAGCGAGATAGGCGGTCTGTGCGATGCGATAGGATAGATACGCTTCATCCAAGCCTTCGTACAAGTCCGACTGCCATGGCGTCGAGGTCGCGGCCGGCGAGTCCGCCGTAGGTGGGGAAGCCTTCGCGCAGGATCAATTCGTTCTTGATGTTCTGGAAAAGCGCCTCATCGTTCACGCACAGCAAACCGCCGATGTTGACGATGGCGTCCTTCTTGGCGGACATGGTCATGCCGTCGGCGAGGGAGAACATCTCGTGCGCGATGTCTTTGACGGAGACATGCTCGATAGCCGGGTTCCCGCTGCTGGATGAAGTAGCAGTTTTCGGCGTAGCGCGCCGCGTCGATGAAGAACGGGATTCCGCTCTCGTGGTAGACATCCGCAACTGCTTTGAGATTTTCCATCGAGACGGGCTGTCCGCCTCCCGCGTTGTTCGTGACGGTGATCATCCCGAAGGGAATTTTCTCACGCCCATACTTGGCGATGAAGGCTTTGAGTTTGGCGATGTCCATATTGCCCTTGAAGGGATGCGGATTTGCGGGGTCGGCGGCTTCGTCAATGACCAGGTTGGCGGGGCGGCCGCCGCGGGCGCGGATGTTGGCGTCGGTGGTGTCGAAGTGCATGTTGCTGGGAATCCACAGACTCGGCTTGACCAGACACGCGGACAAAATATTTTCGGCGGCGCGTCCCTGGTGCGTCGGGACGAAATACTTGAAACCGAAAATATCCTCGACGGCGGCTTTGAGACGATGATACGAGCGCGCGCCCGCATAGGACTCGTCGCCGCGCATGATCGCCGCCCATTGCTCCTGACTCATCGCGCCGGTGCCTGAGTCGGTCAGCAGGTCGATGAAGATGTCTTCGGCGTTGAGGGAGAAGAGGTTGTAGCCCGCCTCTTTGAGCGTCGGCTTCGCGCTCCTCACGCGGAATGAGGCGGATCGGTTCGGTCACTTTGATGCGAAACGGTTCGGGTGGGTAGGTGGTGGTCATTGTTTGCTCCTGGGTTTAGACCTCGGAGTTCTTCAAGAACTCCGAGGTCTTTGGGATTAATCTTGGGTAGCGAGCCTGGCGTGTGCCCCTGTGTGTTGCCATTCGGTCTCCAATGACAGATTTATTTTACAACTAATCCCTGTTTTCGGTCTGTAACAAATGTCATGGAATTAGAGTGGAAAGTGGTAAGTGGTGGGTGGAAAGTTCGCTGGCAACTTGCCACTTTCCACTTACTACTTCCCACTTATCACTTTTTCGATCTCCGCCAGCGTTTCCTGCGCTGATTGCAAATTCGGGATGACGCAGGCGCGTGTAAATCTCGACGGCGCGGCGGGAGAGGGATAAGGCTTCCTGTAGGTCAGGTTGGCACGGGTTGGGCGCACGTACATGTGCCCTTGAGCAGGGCTTTGGCGAGGCGGTGACAATCGCTGGCAATCAACTCCTGCCGCCCGACTTTTTCTGCCAGCGCGAGGGCTTCGCGGGCGAGGGACTTCGGCTTCTGCCCACTGCTCGCGGTCGAGGGCGAGTGCCGCCAGGTTGCCTGTGTAATTGGCAATGCCTTCATCGTCTTTGTTTTTCTTTGCAATGCGCAGGGCTTCGCGGTAGTCGCGCTCGGCGGCGGGATAGTCTTTGTTTGCGTGTTCCGCGCCCGCCAGATCAGTTCAAGCGCGATGGAGACATCGTCGCTTTCGGGGGAGATGGAGCGGTAGATTTCCAGTGCTTCGCGGTAGGCGGCGATGGCGGCGGGGTAATCTTTGTTCAGTTTGTGACCAAGTCCGCGCAGGCGGATGGCAATCGCTTTGTTGCGTGGTGTGCTATCCTGCCAGTGTTCGGCGGCGCGGGCGGCGCACGCCAGCACTTCGGCGGGTTGGTTGCGGAGGTGATAAACTCATCCCTGCTCGATATGCTCGCCAGCCCGCGTTCTCTTTATCATTGGCGGCGAGGGCGCGCGCTTCGGCTTGTTCGGAGAGCCATAGCACATCATCCCATCTGCCAGTGAAATCGAGAAATTGATAAAGTTGGTCGCAGACCGTTTGCAGGCGGTCATTGTCGCCCGTCAGCAGGCGCGGCAGGGCGGCGGAGATGAAGTCCCATTCGGCGTCCAGCGTGCGGAAGCCTTCGTAGTTGTCGTCTCCGCCGTATTGCAGGGCGAGGGCGTAGGCGCGGTCGGTGAGGGCGTCGCCTGTCTGGGTCACGGCTTCGGGGCGGCGGGTGCGGATGAATTTCGCTGTCAGCGGGGGTAAAAAGTAGGTTTGGGCAGACAGGTCGGAGGTCAGGATGGAGCGGTCGGTCAGGTCTTCCAGCGCGGTCTCGGCGGCGCGTTCGGGCAGGTCGGTCATGTCCGCGATCCACTTGAGTTTGGCGGGCAGGCTGAAATACGTCAGCGCGGCGAGGACTTTCGTCTCGTCGGCGGTGAAGGTCTCCAGCAGGTCGCCGAAGATGTATTCGAGCGGGTCGTTGCCTTTGGGGGCTTTGTCAATGAAGGCGCAGGCTTCGGCGATGGTGCGGCACTGCGAGCCTTCACGCCCCAACTGCCCCGCGATCCAGCGGATGAAGAGCGGGTTGCCCTGCGTGATCTCGTACAGGTCTTCGCGCTCTTTTTGGGAGGCGCGGGCGAGGCGCGGATATTTGGCGGCGAGTTCGGCGATGAGTTGCAGGGCTTCGTCGCGGGCGAGGCGGTCGAGGCGCACGATGCGCGCGTCCACGTCGGTGCGGCGGCGGGAGGTGACGATGGCTTTGTTCCCTTCGGGCAGGCGCGAGAGGAATTGGAACAGGCGCGTGCGTTCTTCTTCGGGCAGGGTTTCCAAATTGTCGAAGATGATCAGCGCCTTTTTGCCCGCCAGCGCGAGGCGCAGTTCGTTGGGACGCTCATCGGGCGCGAGTTTTTCGAGTCCGTCTGCGCCCAGTTCCTTGCCCAGTTCGTCCAGCATGGCGAGGTAGGTCGGGCGGGTGAAGTCGGTCAGTTTGGCTTCGCCTTCGGCGGTCAGTTCGCGCACTTTGGCGGTGATGAAAATTTTGCGCTCGAAGAGTTCCGCTGGCGCGTCGTGCGCGGCTTTGATGGCGAGGGCGGTCTTGCCGATGCCGCCAGGTCCGTCAATGAGTGCGCCCCAGGTGCGGGAGTCGGGGGAGAGGGCGGATTTGATGATTTCGAGTTCTTTCGCACGCCCGAAGAAGTAGGGTTGGGTGGGGAGGGTGGAGCCTGTGGGGGATTTACGATTTCGATTTCAGATTGACGATTGGAGATTGGCGGTGGTGATTGCGGCGAAGTGACTGAGGGCGTTGGAGACTTTCGCGCGCAAGTCGTCAGGGGTGGTGAAATAGTCGCAGACGTGGTCTTTTTGCAGCGTTTGTTCGAAATCTTCCAGTTTGGATTTACCTGGTTCGCCTTCGATCCATTTTTGAGCCAGGGCTGGTCTTCGTCGAGCAATGAAGCAATAAATTGGTTTGCCAAGTTTCTTGTGCGTGTAGATACTCCATTTCGGTGATGGAAATGTCCGCGCCTTCGGGGATATATCCGTAGCGCAGGGCGTAAATGCCGATGAACAGATCGCTTTCCTCCACTTCTTTCAGGCAGGCGTCCAGTGGCTCATCGGGACGCGCGCCAAAGACTTCCATTTTGGAAGCCTGGTAATTCGTCCCTTCCACGGCGCGGATGGCGGCGGCGCGATAGTCGATCAGGTCTTTGTAGGTGGAGCTGATGAAAACTTTCATGGTGTTGGCTCTCGTGGGTTGGGTTCGCACGGACGTAAACGTCCGTGCTATTTTTACGAAGCCGACTGAAGTCGGCTAGTCCGCTTTCGCGAAGCACCCTTTAGGGCAGCGGACTTCGTAATTATAGCCCGACGGTTTATTTTATGCCCTTTAGGGTACCGTCGGGCGGGCATGGCGTGGAAGGTCTCATAATTTGATCAAATTTGATGCCTGTTTTTTCTTCATGTACTCCGCATACAAATCCCCTGGCGGGCAGGGATCGCAGCCGAGACATTTGTGCATGTCCTTGCGGTCCACTTTGAAGGGGATGGAACAGGTCTTTGATCGGCGAGGGTCCGAAGTCAATGCGGAGTTGGGCGAGGTAGCCGAGGAAACACTCGCAAGTGTTACATGCCCCGTGCGGGAAGGAGTCTTCGGCTTGCTTGAGGAGTGCGTCGAGTTCGTTGCGTCCCAGTTTTGGCATGGGTTAATTGTACGACCAATCGCACGCTGGCTTATATTACAAATGTCATGGAAATCCTGTTTTCTCCTCATGGGACCTCAGCAGCAGGCGATCTCCTCCGGATTTTGGAAAAATCTAATCGCGCCTGCGCCGCACCGCCAGCATGGTGATGTCGTCGAACTGTTTTGCCCCCGCCGCATGCTCCTCCGCCTGCCGCAGGAAATGCTCCAACAGGGCGGGCAGTGATTTTGCCCCCCCGAGTTGCGGGATCAGCCTGCTTTTGTCGAAGAATTCACCCTGCGGATTGGCGGTGTCGGTCAGTCCGTCGGTGTAGGCGAAAAGCATGTCGCCGGGCTCCATTTTCAGCTCGCGGATGTCGTACGCCGCGTCCAGGATGGCGCCCAGGGCTGGTCCGGTCAACTCGAGGGTTTGCTTCACCCCTTTTTGGTCCGCCAGCAGCGGGAAGACATGACCGCAATTGACGTACGTCAGGATGCTCGTGCGCAGGTCGAGAATCCCGAAAAAGACCGTGGCGAACATGCCGGTCCTGCCGTGGATTTCGGCAATGTAATTATTGGTCAATGAGACGGCGTTGCGCAGGCGGTCCGGGTCGGAGATCAAGGCTCTGGGCGGCGTATGCGCATACAGGTCCATGTTGGAGGCGGCCCGCAGCAAACTGCGGAACAGGGTCATGAACAACGCCGCGCCCAGCCCCTTGTCGCACACGTCCGCGATGACCAGCCCGATCTTGTCCTTTTGCAGTTCGAAGACGTCGTAAAAGTCACCGGCAACTTCGCGCGCCGATTTGAGCAGGGCGGCGATCTCCCAGCCTTGCGGCTGCGGGATGTTTTCCGGCAGGAAACCCGCCTGGATCTCGCGCCCGATCTCGAATTCGCGTTCGAGCGCCTGACGGTAAAGGCTTTCCTTTTCCCACAGGCGGGCGTTCTCGAGCGCGACACTCATCGAAGCCGCCAGCGTCTGGAGCAGGCGCACCACATTTTCATCGAAGGCGTTTTCCTTCTCCACGTCCTGCAGGCTCAGTATCCCCGTCACCTGGTTGTTGACGATCATGGGGACGCCCAGCCAGGTCCTGGGCGTGATCGTGCCCGGCAGGGTGGGTTGACCGAGCTGCGCCGCCAATTCCGCCACCCGCGTGCCGACCAGCACCGACTGGCGCGTCTCCACCACCCAGATCCGAAATCCGCGGATGGGATGATGTCCCGGCGCGTAGATCCGCTCGCCTCGTTCAATGGCATACCGGTGCTCGATGGTCTCGGTCTCTTTGTCGTAGGTCGAGATCATCACGACCTGCGCCTGGAAGATATCGCGGATCTTGTCGCCGACCAGGTCATAGATGGCTTGAACGTCGAGATGCTCGGCAAGTCCCAGTTGGACGCTGTTGATGATCTGTAATTCCGCCTCGCGCTGGGCAAGTGTATCCCTGAGCCTGGAAAACTCGGCCACTGAATTGGAAGATGCGTGAGTCATGACGCCTCCGGAACGGGTCCATCGCAGGATAGTTCGATGGAATCGCCTCCAAAAGGATTATATAACGGCTTGCCGAAAAACGAACGGATTCCGGCTTTATTGTTTCGTTTCGCGCTCCGAAAGCCCCATCAAGTACAGGATTCCGTCCAGTCCCAGCGTATTCAACGATTGCTTGGCCGATTCCTTGACGATCGGCTTGGCGCGGAAGGCGATTCCCAGCCCCGCGATGCTGAGCATGGGCAGGTCGT
Source organism: uncultured Chloroflexia bacterium (assembly GCA_963718215.1). Taxonomy (GTDB): domain Bacteria; phylum Chloroflexota; class Anaerolineae; order Anaerolineales; family Villigracilaceae; genus Defluviilinea. The sequence goes on along the minus strand of CAVQYK010000026.1, from coordinate 55,975 downwards.
TCGCCCCGTCACCGACGGCGATGGTCTGTTCGAGCGAAAAGCCCTCGTGCGCCGCGATACTTGCCAGCAGGGACGCTTTCCGCTCGCCGTCCACGATCTCGCCGCTGAGACAGCCGGTGAGCAGTCCGTTTTCGATCTCGAAGTCGTTGGCAAAGACGTAATCAAAGCCGAAGCGGCGTTGCAATGCCCGCCCAAAATAGGTGAATCCGCCCGAGAGGATGGCGGTCTTGTAGCCGAGCTTCTTGAGCGTGAACATCAACCGCTCCACGCCGTCGGTCAATTGCATGGTCGCCGCCACCTCCGCCAGCGCGGATTCGGGCGTCCCTTTGAGCAGGGCGACCCGTTCCCGCAGGCTGGTCCTGAAATCCATTTCGCCGCGCATGGCGCGCACAGTGATCGCCGCCACCTGTTTCCCAACCCCCGCGCGTTTGGCGAGTTCGTCGATCACTTCAACCTGGATGAGCGTCGAGTCCATGTCGAACGCCACCAGCCGCCGGTTGCGGCGGTAGACATTGTTCTCCTGGTAGGCGATGTCCACGTCAATTTCGTCGCCGAGCTCCATGAAGGCGCGACGCAAGGCTGGCAGGTCTGGGACCTGTCCGCGCAGGGAGAATTCGACGCTTGCCTGCCCGTCACTGCCGATGGATTCCAACGGGACCCTGCCGGAGAGACGCGAGATACGGTCGATGTTCAGGCCGTTGTCCGCCACGATTCGGGACAACCGACCGATCTGATACGCCGTAATGCGCCTTGCCAGCAATGTGACGATGTGCCGCGCCTTCCCTTTCTGGCTGGCCCAGTTCCCGTAACTCTCCAGGCTGACGTCCACAAAACGGACGGTCAGCCCCAGTTCGTCGGTCCGCGTTTGAACGGCTCCCTTGATCGCGTCCACGTCTGCGGTGCGGTCGGGGATCTCCACCAGCATGCCAAGCAGCAGCGCGTCGTGGATCACCGATTGTCCGATATCGAGAATGTTGACGTTGAAATCTGCCAGCACTTTTGTGATGCTTGCTGTGATTCCGGGCCTGTCCATGCCCGTGATGCTGATCAGGATCGGTTCGTGCATTGTGCCTCTTTTATGTCATTGCGAGGCGCTGTTGGTTGAGTAGGTCGAGCGCTTTTCTCGACCGTATCGAAACCAATCCCTTCACAACGACCAGAATAAGTATTACTTATTGTATCCCTCTCTGGAAGGGTATAATGAAGAGGCAGGACCAAACCAACCAGAGGATTTGCGCGTGACAAAACTGTTTTTTGCCACAGATATACACGGGTCGGACATTTGTTGGAGCAAGTTTTTGAATGCGGGGAAATTTTATGATGTGGACGTGTTGATCCTCGGCGGCGATATGACAGGCAAAGCGGTTATACCGTTCATCCATCAGGGCGGGAAGAATTACAAGGTCACGCTTCTCGAGCAGGATTTCCCAATCACAACTGAAGACGAACTTGCGGACATGCAAAAGCGTGTCCGCAGCCGCGGGTATTACCCGTACCTGACGAACCCCGACGAAATTGCCGAACTCGAAAAAGACCCCGAACGCGTCAAGCAGGATATTCTTGCAGGAAGTTCTCAAGGTCGTCCAGCAGTGGATGGATCTCGCCGACAAAAAACTGGACGGCACCGACATGAAGGTCTATTGCTGTCCCGGCAACGACGACATGGAGGAAGTGGACGAGATCGTTCGTTCGAGCCGACGCGTGATCCTCGCCGAGGGACTTGTGACTCCCCTCGACGGAGTCCACGAAATGATCGCCTCGGGCTGGTCCAACCGAACGCCGTGGGATACGCACCGCGAAGAGGACGAGGAGCAGTTGTCGGCGCGGTATGAAGCGATGATCTCCCGTCTCAAAGACCCGCGCAACGCGGTCTTCAACATCCATGTGCCTCCGTATAAATCCGGTCTGGATGAGGCTCCCGAACTGGACAAGGACCTGCGTCCTGTGCTGGCGGGGCAGGCGCTGAAACCCGTCGGCTCGACCGCCCTGCGCAAAGCCATCGAGGAGACGAAGCCCCTGCTTGGTCTGCATGGACACATCCACGAAGGGCGCGGCGCGACGCGCATCGGCAAGACGTTGTGCATCAACCCCGGCTCGATGTATGAGCAGGGGACGCTGCTCGGCGCGATCGTGGCGCTCGGCAAGAATAAGATCGAGAACTATGTGTTGACCTCGGGTTGAATCGGCTCGAACCGCCGTCCCCGGCGCAGGGAGCGGAGTAATGACTTCGGGTTAACTTTTCGCCCTTTTTCGTGTTAATGGAACATGGAGCAAGTACCAATCTCTTGGAGGAGTTTTTCATGAGCAATTTGTTTGTCCGCAAGGCGACCGGTCTGGTGCGTTCGTGGTCGGTCATGGACGCGTTCATTTACGCGTTCTTTTCGATCAATCTCGTTACACTCGGGTTGTATGGCTTCAGCCAGATGTACTACTTTGAGGGCGGGATGATCAACGCGCTGGTCATCAGCGCGGTCTTCATCTTCTTTGAGGTCATCGTATATGCGGGGTTGATCGCGGTCATGCCGCGTTCCGGCGGCGACTACGTCTGGCAGAGCCGCATCCTTGGCGGGGCGGTGGGCTTCATCCTGGCGGTCACAGGCTGGTGGTTCATCCTGTGGCTGTGGGTGCCGCTCTACGGCGACATGTTCCGTCACATCGTGCTGGTGCCCCTGCTGGGTATCCTCGGCGCAAAGGATGCCGCGCTCTGGTTCGCGGGCACGGATCACGGGGCATTCGTTGCTTCGCTGATCACCCTTGCCATTGTCAGCATCATCATCGCCCTCGGCATGAAGACCTACGCAAGGATCCAGAAATTCTCGTTCTATGGCGGCGTGCTGGGATTATTGATCGTCATTGCCTTGCTGTTGACCGGGTCCAATGAGGCGTTCAAGGCTGGACTCGACGCGAATGCAACAGCGTTGTTCGGTGCGCAGGCGGGTGTCTACGACGCGACAGTCGAATTAGGGACGGGAGCCGGCGCGATCACTCCGCTAAGCGGAGGCTCCTTGATGGCGGTGTTCCTTGTTCTGCCATATCTGGTCTTCTTCAATTTATGGCCCAACTGGGGTGCGACGCTTTACGGCGAAGTACGCGGCGCAACCGACTTCAAGCGCAACATCACGGGTATGGGCTCGGCGCTGGTTGTCACCACCCTGCTTGGGGATCGTCATTTTGTTTGCCATCAGCAGGACCATCGGCTGGGATTTTTACGTCCAGGCCGGCGCCGCCTGGTGGAACTATGCCTGGGGAGTGGAAGGCGCCCTGCCTCCCGCCTTGCCGGTCTGGCCATATCCTGCTTTGTTCGCGGCCTTCCTTACCTCCAACAGAATCGTTCAATTTATCGTTGTGGCGTTGATGAGCCTGTGGTGGTTCGGCTGGAGCGGGACCGTGTTCCTCTCCTCCACGCGCGTGATCTTTGCCGCCGCCTTCGACCGCCTGCTCCCTGAGAAGGTCGCCGAAGTGGACGAACGCACCGGGACGCCGGTCAATGCCCTGCTTTTGATGGTCGTTCCGTCAATTCTGGTTGCTTACCTGTTCGCGTATAACAAATTTGGTTTTCAGGATCTGACACTCTGCTCGACACTGGTCATTGCTGTGACCTTTCTCGGCACGACCATCTCGGCGATCATCCTTCCCTACACCAGGCCTGAGCTCTACAAAGCCTCCCCGATCGCAAAATACAATGTTCTCGGCATTCCCCTGATCACGGTTGCCGGGGTGATCTTCGGCGGTTTCCTCGTGTTCCTGCTCTACCAGTGGCTCTTCGATCCCAACGCATTATATGGAATTGGCATCAGCAACACGAACTCGGTGATCTACATGTTGTCCATGTATGTCCTCGCCGCCGTCATCTACTTCGGATTCAAGTCCTACCGCAAGCGCGGCGGCATCGACATGGACAAGGTCCAGGCTGAGATTCCCGTCGAATAAATTGTAAGGTTTGAGCAAAGCGTCCACATGGAGGGCGGGGTAAAATATCCGCACTCCATGTGGAACAGGAACTGATGGATGACCACTTCCCCCGAGATCGTTTTTGAAATGAACCGCCTGATAGACGCCGCGCGCGTGCACAAGATCGACATGCGCGTCATCGGGGGGCTGGCTGTGCGGGTGCACAGTCCGCTCCAGCGGCAGGCGTTCACGCGCGAGTATCCCGATATTGATTTCGTCGTGCACAAAAAATCGCGCCGCAAACTTTCGCCTTTCTTCAAGGACATGGGCTACATCCCCGACAGGCAGTTCAACGTCCTGAACGGCAACCGCCGCCAGATCTTCATAGACACGCGCTCCGGCAGGCGCATCGACGTCTTCGTCGGCGACTTCGAGATGTGCCACAAACTCCCCCTGCAAAAACGCCTCCACCTCGACCCGCTCACTGTCCCGCTCGCCGAACTGCTCCTGTCCAAGACCCAGATCTTCGAACTCAACCGCAAGGACGCCCTCGACATCATCTCCCTGCTCCTCAACAACGAACTCGGCCGCGACGACGACCGCAAGATCAACCTGCACCGCATCGCCCGTCTCTGCCTGCGCTATTGGGGCTTGTACAAGACCACCTCCATGAACCTGGCGCGCGTCGAGGAAATGCTCCTCAAGGAAGACCTCGGTTTCACCGAGGATGAAAAACAGACCGTCCTGCGCCGCATCCAGCGCATCCAGCGCACGCTCAAAGCCATCAACAAGAACCTCTTCTGGAAACTCCGCAACCAGATCGGTACGCGCGTCCGCTGGTATTCCGAAGTGGAGGAGGTGGACCAATGAACCGCCGCCTGCGGATCATCCTTGGCGTTCTTATCCTTGCGTTGTCCATCGCCCTGTTGGTCTGGGGATTCATGCCCCTGGACCGCATCACCCGCACCCAACCGATCTTACCTTCCGACCTGCAACTCCCGACGCCCATCTCGCTTCAGATCCCCCCGATACTTGTATCGTGAACAAGCGACTTTTATCCCCCCTCAGCATTTTCCGCCTCCTCGCCGCAGGGACGGTACTCTCCCTCGCCGTCCTCGCCTGCGGAATGGGCGCCGGTGCGCCAGCCGAGGAACTGCCGATTGAAGCAACCAACGAAGCGCCTGCGGAAGAACCCGCCCCGCAGCCGGAGCCGTTGCCTACACAGGGATCCATCCCATCAACTCCAACCATGCTCCCCACCACCGGCGGAGGCGGAGAAGAACCCATACCTCTCCCAGCCATCACGGAGAAGCGCCGGCTGACCATCGAATTCCCTTCGCAGATCCGGGCGGGGGATTCGGATGTCATCCGCTTGACGCTTGAAGTGGATGATCTTGGGAACATCGTTCCAACCGCGCAATTCGAGGGGAATGTCGTCACCGGCGATGTGGTAATAATCCCTGATCTGTATGAAACGCACAATGTCATCGCCGAGGCGAAGTTTGACGTTGCCGGATTGGAAGTCTCTCCAGCGGAGTTGATCAGCCAGACCCTGTCGAAGGGACAGGCTGTCAGCTTCTATTGGAGCGTCCGCCCGACGGAAGCGGGGACCTACCGCGGGACGGTGTGGTTCTATCTGCGATTTGTGGATAAGGTCAGCGGTGAGGAAAGCCAGAAAACGGTATCAGCCCAGATCGTCGAGGTCGAAGCGGTGAATTTTCTCGGTCTTCCCGCCAACCTTGTGCGGACGGCCGGAGGCATCGGGTCGATAGTCGGGGCGATCGTCGGCTTCCCATTCTTCGAGGACATCGTTAAATTTATTTTCAGGAGAAGGACGCGCAGAAAATAAAAATAGGACGAAAATCACCCTAAAAATTGACATGCGTTCAATGCGGGTCGATTGTTCTTTATGGTACAATTTCGAGCATTGTTAGACAAATTTTGATGGAGAATGTATGAATCCGTGGATCTTTGTTGGTTTGTTTCTCGTTGTCGGGTTGATCATCCCCGTGGGTGCCATCACAGTGGCCTGGATATTGGCCCCCAAGAAACCCAATCCCATCAAGCAGACAACCTATGAGTGCGGTATCGAGACTGTCGGCGAGAGCTGGGTGCAGTTCAAGGCGCAATACTACATCTTTGCGCTGGTCTTCCTCGTCTTTGACGTGGAGACGGTGTTCCTCTTTCCATGGGCGGTCAAACTTGGAGCGCTGGGGCTGTTTGCCGTGATCGAGGGCATCATCTTCATTCTGATTCTCTTTGCAGGGCTGGTGTACACCTGGCGCAAGGGGATGCTGGAGTGGGCGTAATTTTGTAATAATCAATAGAGAAGGCTGATTGGTTAATCCATTCAGCCTTTTCTTTGTGTAACAGGAGCAACTCATGAGTTTTTGGAATGATCCCCTCAAAGTAGCCGCAGACTGGCTGATGGGCATCTTCACAGGTTGGGGTATGCCCGAACTCCTCGCGCAGATCCTGATCGGTTTTCTCGGCATCTTCATCCTGGTCGCCTTGTTGATGGTGCTCGATATTGCCCTGGTCTGGGTCGAGCGCAAGGTGGTGGCCCGCTTTCAGGACCGCATCGGCCCCAACCGCCTGGGTCCATTCGGTTTGATCCAGCCGTTCGCCGATATCGTCAAACTGATCATCAAGGAAGATACAACCCCCGGCGGAGCGGACAAGGTTGTTTACAACATTGCCCCGATGCTCTCGATGATGTCCGTGCTGATCCTGTGGGCGGTGGTGCCGCTGGCTCCCACCATCCTCGGCGTGGACCTCAACATCGGTGTGTTGTACATCATTGCCGCGGGCGCCATTGGTACGCTTTCGATCATCATGGCAGGCTGGTCGTCGAACAACAAGTTCGCCCTGATCGGCGCGTTCCGCCAGGTGGCAGTGATGGTCTCATTCGAGATCCCGATGCTCGCAACCCTGCTCATCCCCACCATCCTTGCCGGTTCGATGGGCACGAGTGCCATCGTTGAAGGACAGACCATTTGGTACTTCCTGCTCTCGCCGCTCGGCGCGTTGATCTTCCTGATCGCGGCCATCGCCGAACTTGGGCGCGCCCCCTTCGATATGGCGGAAGGCGAATCGGAACTGGTCTCCGGGTACAACATCGAATACTCAGGCATGAAGTTCGGTATGTTCTACGCGGGCGAACTCCTGCATGCCTTCACCTTCGGCGGTTTCTGGGCGATCATGTTCTTTGGCGGCTACCGCTTCTTCGGTCTTGAGAAGGTCAGTCCCTTCCTTGCCATTGCCATTATCCTTTTCAAAGCCTTCATCGGCTACTGGATCATCATGTGGGTGAAATACACGCTGATGCGTATCCGCATCGATCACATGCTGTCCTTCAACTGGAAGTTCCTGACGCCGCTGGCTTTCGTCCTTTTGATGGTGACCGCGTTGATGAATACGCTTCTCGCGGGGACCCCGACCTGGCTCTACATCGCCGGCATGTTCCTCTCGAACATCCTCGTCGGTTGGGGTGCGCTCGAAATTGCGCGCTCCTACAGCCGCAGGAAACGTGAAAAGGTCGAAAGGCCGAAGCCTGTTGTTGAAACGGCCCATCACTAAACGGAGCAGATCAATATGACTCCTGATCAGATCGTTTTTCTAATTGTTGCATTCGTCACACTCGGCTCCGGCTTGATGGTGGTGACGACCCGTAATCTTGTCCATGCCGCGTTGTGGCTTGTGGCAACGTTGTTCGGCGTGGCTGTCACATACGCCTTGTTAAATGCGAATTTCCTGGCCATTGTCCAGGTCGTGGTGTATATCGGCGCGATCGCCATCCTGTTCATATTTGCAGTGATGCTTACCCGCAGGGATATGCGCGACCAGGGTCCGCAGGTGAACAAGAACTGGTGGTTCGGCGCATTGCTTGCAGTTGCAACTTTCGGCGGGTTGTTCTTCCTGCTTCAGGGTTGGAATGGCATGTCGAGGACGGCTCCAACCTACCCCGTCAGTTTTGACGCGATCTCGGAGTTGGGCAATGCGCTCACCTCGCCGGCGGGGTACGTCCTGCCGTTCGAGGTTGCGTCCGTCCTGTTGGTGACGGCGTTGGTGGGCGCGGTCTACGTCGCGTTCAACCGGAAATAGGAGGCGCAAACAATGGTTCCACTTTCCTGGTATCTGATTTTTGCGGCAGCGCTTTTCAGCATCGGTTTGTACGGCGTGCTATCACGGCGCAATGCTGTTGCCATCCTGCTCGGCATCGAATTGATGCTGAACTCGGTGAATATCAACCTGGCTGCGTTCTGGCGTTACGGTGACGTCCGCATGATGACGGGGCAGGTGTTCGCGATCATCGTCTTCGCGGTCGCCGCGGCGGAAGTGGCTGTGGGTCTGGCGCTGGTGATCTCGGTGTATCGCCGCCGCAATACGGTCGTGGCGGACGATCTTGACATGATGAAGTGGTAGGGACAAATATGACGACTGAAACATTGATCTGGTTAATCCCGCTCCCTCCCGTCCTGGCGTTCTTTTTGATCGTGCTGTTCACGAATAAGAGCAAAGCGCTCAGCCATACGGTCGGTGTGGGCGCGGCTGCCCTCTCGTTTTTAGGGAGTATGTATGTTTTCGTAAAAGCCCTTGGTGTGGAGCATTTGGGCGAGCATCCCTTCGAGTTAGCCGTCAACTGGCTGCCGACTGGGGTTACTGAAACAGGTGCCACCATATGGTTCAAGATCGGCGTGCTGATCGATCCGCTCGGCGCGGCAGTGCTGTTCTTTGTGGCGATCACGATCTTCATGATCTTCCTGTACAGCGTTGGCTACCAAAATTACGGCCAACCTGAGGGCGATCATGATGTGAAAGGCTTGCCGCCTCACGGCGCGACGGTCGAAGAGCACGGACACAAGCACGTTGTGCCCTCGGTCGAGCCGATGTACTCGCGCTTCTTTGCCTTCCTCGGCTTGTTTGCCTTCGGCATGTACGTGCTCGTCGTCTCTGACAACCTGCTGACCATGTTCGTCGGCTGGGAGATCATGGGCTTGTGCTCCTACCTGTTGATCGGTTTTTGGTACGGCAAACCCTCCGCCCGCGAGGCGGCGGTCAAAGCCTTCATGACCACCCGTATCGGCGACATGTTCATGCTGTTGGGTATTGCATACCTTTATTCGGCAACCGGCACATTGAACTTCCGCGAGATCTTCACCGAAGAGACATTGCACGCTCTCGCCTCGACACCCGCCTGGTTCGGCATGACCACATCAGGTTTGATCGCCCTGCTGCTCTTCCTCGGCACGGTCGGCAAATCGGCGCAGTGGCCCCTGCACGTCTGGCTCCCCGACGCCATGGAAGGTCCGACCCCCGTCAGCGCCATGATCCATGCGGCGACGATGGTCTCCGCGGGCGTCTACGCGGTCATCCGCATGTTCCCGCTACTCACGGCGGATTACACCGGTCACGGTCTCACGACCACGATGACCATCGTGGCGTTCATCGGCGCGTTCACGGCGCTCTTCGCCGCCACCATCGCGGTGGCGCAGAACGACATCAAGCGCGTCCTCGCCTACTCGACCATTTCACAGCTCGGCTACATGATCGCCGCCATCGGCATCGGCGCGTACGTTGCTGCGGCGTTCCACCTCATCACGCATGCCTTCTTCAAGGCGCTGCTCTTCCTCGGCTCCGGCTCGGTCATCCACGGCATGGAGCACGGCGTCCTGCACACGGGCAACCACAAGGTCGACCCGCAGGACATGTACAACATGGGCGGCCTGCGCAAGAAGATGCCCATCACCTTCTGGACCTTCCTCATCGGCGGTTTCGCCCTCTCGGGCTTCCCGCTCATCACGGCTGGCTTCTGGTCGAAGGATGAGATCCTCGCCGACGCCTGGGCGCATCACCACTACCTCGTCTTTGGGACGCTCGCCGTCGCCGCTTTCCTGACCGCCTTCTACACCATGCGCCAGATCACCCTGACCTTCCTCGGCGAACCTCGCACAAAAGAAGCGGAACACGCACAGGAGACTCCCTGGACGATGACGACTCCGCTTGATCGTCCTCTCGTTCTTTGCTGTGACTTATGGCTGGGTCGGCATCCCGGAGAAATTCCCACTCCTCGGCGGACTTGTCCCGAACTGGTTCCACGATTTTGTCGGTCATACCCTGGCAGAGGTTCCCGAGACGCCTGAGTTCAGTTGGATACCTTTACTGACTTCGTTGGTCGTTGCCCTCGGCGGTCTGACCCTCGGCTGGCTGTATTACCGCAACGTCAAATCCGTCAGCGAGGATAAACTGCAGATCCCGCTTCTCAAGAACAAGTACTACTTCGACGAAGCGTATGATTTCCTGTTCATCAAACCCGCCTACTGGTTTGCGGAAAATGTCGTTTACAAACTGCTGGATCAGCGTTTGATCGACGGCATCCTGCACATCTTCGGTCCCACGACGGGCGGCATTGGCAAGTTCATCCGTGAAAAAATCGACCTGCCGTTTATCAACGAGCTGGTTGGTGACGGCTCCGCCAATGTGACTTATTGGTTTGGCGGCAAACTGCGTGCCATCCAGACCGGACGCGTCCAGCAATATCTTATGCTTGCTCTGGTGACTTTCATCATCATCGGCGCAGTGCTGTACTTCTTCGTGCTGGCTTAAGGAGTAAATGATGGATTTCATCTCCACTCATCTTCTATCCACGATACTTTTCTTTCCATCCATCGCGGCGCTTGTGATGCTCTTCCTGCCGAAGGAAGAGGTGAAACTTCACAAGTGGTTTGCGCTCGGTGCAAGCCTGGTGCCATTTGCTTTGTCGCTGATGCTGTGGTTCAACTTCCGCGCCATGCAACCTGGCTACCAGTTTGAAGAGATGTACACCTGGTATGCAGCGATCGGCTCGTCCCTGCACCTCGGCGTGGACGGTCTCTCACTTTCGATGGTCCTGCTGACGACGCTTCTCACCCCGATTGCCATCCTGGCCTCGTTCGGCATCAACGACCGCACCAAAGCCTACATGATGCTGTTCCTCTTCCTTGAGACGGGCATGCTCGGCGTATTCATGTCCATCGACCTGCTGGTTTTCTTCGTATTCTGGGAGATCGGTCTGGTTCCAATGTACTTCCTCATCAACCAGTGGGGGAGCGCCAACCGCAACTATGCCTCGCTCAAGTTCATGATCTACACCATGGGCGGTTCGCTCGGACTTCTGCTTGCGGTGCAATTGCTCGGTGTTTTGTTCAAGACCTACGACCTTCAGGTGATTACAGCGCAATGGTCGGTGTACTCAGAACTCGATCGCTGGTATTCCTGCCAGCACGGTCAAGGCCGTTGCGTTCTGGGCATTTGTCATTGCGTTTGCGGTCAAGGTTCCGCTTTGGCCTTTCCATACATGGTTGCCTGACGCGCACACCGAAGCGCCGACTGCTGGTTCGATGATCCTGGCGGGTGTCCTGCTCAAGCTTGGCGCGTATGGTTTCCTGCGCTTGATCCTTCCGCTTTACCCTGAGCAGGCAAAAGACTTTGCAGGCTGGCTGGCCTTCCTTGCGGTCGCCGCGATCGTGTTTGGTGCGTTCGCTTCCTACGCCCAAACGGACTTCAAACGACTGGTCGCGTATTCGTCGGTCAACCATATGGGGTTCGTAGTGCTCGGTATCGCCGCGGCAGCTTTCGCCGCCGGGACAGATGATGCGAGGATCGCGTTGAACGGGGCCATCCTCCAGATGTTCAACCACGGCCTGTCGGCGGCTGGCATGTTCTTCCTGGTCGGCGTCATCTACGAACGGACCCACACCCGCAACCTTGAAGAGCTTGGCGGATTGTTCCCGCTCGTGCCGGTCTATGGCGGCATCCTGATCTTTACCAGCATGGCTTCGCTCGGTCTGCCCGGGCTCAACGGCTTTATTTCCGAGTTCCTGGTGGTGCGAGGAGCATTCGGTGTCGGTGTCAATTCCGTGCCTGTAATGGCGATCTACACCGCTGTGGCGATGCTGGGTCTGCTCTTCACCGGCGCGTATATTTTGAAGGGAATCAAGAAAGTATTGCATGGTCCCATGAACGAACATTGGGCGCACGGCGAACATAAGTTGACCGAGATCGGCACACGCGAGATCATTGTAATGGTCCCGCTCATGGCGTTGATCTTGTGGATCGGTCTGTATCCCGCCTGGATACTGGACGTGATCAACAAAGCCGTGGTCATGCTTTTCTAAGAGGTGGATGATGAATTTTCCTGTCCTAAGCGTCATCACGTTCACACCGATGGTCGCGGCATTGATCATTTTGATGATGCCCGCCCAGCGGAGAAATGAGACCCGTGCGGTCGCACTGGCGGCGGCGACGTTCGCCCTGATCCTTTCGATCTGGGTCTACTTCTCCTACGATCAGGCGGCGGCGGGTTATCAATTCATTGAAAAATACAACTGGCTTCCCGCGCTTGGCATCAGCCTGCACTTCGGCGTGGACGGCATAAGCGCCCCGCTCGTCCTGCTCACGGGCGTGGTCATGTTCACGGGTGTGCTCATCTCGTGGGGTGATGAAGACCCGCATGTCAAGGCTGGCATCCAGGACCGCCCGCGCGAGTTCTTCGCCTTCCTGTTCCTGCTGGCGGGCGGCGTGTTCGGCGTGTTCGTCTCACTCGACCTGTTCATGTTGTTCTTCTTCTACGAGATCGCGGTCTTCCCGATGTACCTGCTCATCGCCATTTGGGGCTGGGTGGTGACCCGTGAATACGCGGCCATGAAACTGACCCTGTACCTGTTCATCGGTTCGGTGGTCTCCCTGGTCGGCGCGCTCGTGATGTACTGGATGCAATACAAGAACACAGGCATCCTTTCCTTCGATATGCTCGTCATGGAAAACGCTGGTTTTTCACAGGCATTTCAAAACCTATGGTTCCTGCCGGTCTTCTTTGGATTTGCGGTCCTCGGCGGTATCTGGCCCTTCCATAACTGGTCGCCGGATGGTCACGTTGCCGCACCGACCGCCGTTTCCATGTTCCATGCAGGCGTGTTGATGAAACTCGGTGCCTTTGCTGCCTTGCGCGTGGGGATCATGCTCCTGCCCGAGGGTGCGCAGACCTGGTCATGGCTTATCATGACCTTTGCGCGGGCAATCGCCGTGGTCTACGGTGCATATATTGCCTTCGTCCAGACCGACATGAAATACATGATCGGTTTCTCGTCCGTTTCCCACATGGGACTTGTCATGCTCGGTCTCTCGACCCTCAACCAGAACGGCCTGACCGGCGCGGGTGTGCAAATGTTCTCGCACGGTGTGATGACGGCTCTCTTCTTTGCCGTCACCGGCATGATCTATGACCGGGCACACACCCGTATGATCCCTGAACTGGGCGGCATGATGAAGATCATGCCCTTCGCCGGTATCGGTTTCATCATTGGCGGTCTCGTTTCGATGGGCATGCCGGGTTTTTCAGGCTTTGTGGCTGAGTTCCCGATCTTCATGGGTGTCTGGCAGTCGCATTGGCTGGTGGCTGTGATCGCCAGCATCTCCATTGTCATCACCGCGGCGTACATCATGATGAACATCCGCAAGGTTTTCTTCGCTGAACTGCCCGAAAAACTGGAGGGGCATGTGGGGGATGTCACCGTGCTCGATAAAGTTGCCATCGTCACGCTCTGTCTTCTGATGGTCGGCATTGGCTTGTTCCCCGGCTTGATGGTTCCGATGGTGCAGACCGGCGTTGAGAATATCCTCCGCCTGCTGGGAGGTGCATAATGTTTACTTCGACAATGTTCGCATCCATCCTCCCCGAGATCCTGATCCTCGTCCTCGCCATTCTCATTCTCGTCATTGAGCCGTTCTGGAAGGAAGAGAAACGCCGCAATGTTGGCTGGCTCACTGCTGGTGGATTACTCGCTGCAATGATAGTCAGCCTGCTCTTTGCCCAACCTGGCGAACCGGCCACCACACTCGGTGGTATGGTCCGTTTTGACTGGCTCGGATTCTTCTTCAAGATGCTGTTCATGTTTGCAGGAGCGGCGACCGCCCTCCTTTTGATGGACAACGAGAAGGTCGGTCACCGCGGGGAGGCCTATATCCTGCTGCTCGCCTCGCTTCTCGGGATGAACCTGATGGCTGCCTCAGCGGACCTGGTCATGCTCTACCTTGCGATCGAGACCACGTCCATTCCGCTTTATGTCCTCTCCGGCTTCATGCTGGCGGACAACAAATCCACTGAGTTGGGTTTCAAGTACCTGCTCTTTGGCGCGCTGGCTTCCACGATCATGCTCTACGGTTTCAGCCTTGTCTTCGGCTTTACTGGGACGACCAATATGTACCAGCTGGCGGACATGCTGAAGGCGGGCAACCTGCCTTTGACCACAGCCCTTGGCGTGTTGGCGCTGATCCTTGTGGGACTTGGCTTCAAGGTTTCGCTTGTCCCGTTCCATTTTTGGGCGCCGGATGTGTACGAAGGCGCGCCGACCCCGGTCTCCGGGTTCCTGTCCACGGCTTCGAAGGCGGCAGGATTTGCCGTTCTCATCCGCTTATTCTTTGTGGCATTCCCCGATTTCGCCGAATCCTGGACGTTGGTCCTTGCGGTCCTTTCCGCCATCACAATGACGGTTGGTAACCTGCTGACCCTGCAGCAGACGAACATCAAACGCCTGCTTGCGTATTCCTCGATTGCGCATGCAGGTTATACCTTGATCGGTGTGGTTGCTTTTTCCAAGGTTCACCCTGAGTGGTCCCAACTGGGTGCGGCGAGCGTAATCTTCTATCTCGCTGCGTACATTGCCACGAACCTGCTCGCCTTTGGCATTGTCATGGCGTTCAGCCGCGTGACCGGGCTGGAGGATATCAAGGATTACGCAGGTCTAAGCCGTCGCTCTCCCTTGCTGGGATTGATGATGCTGGCGGCATTCCTGTCGCTGGCAGGGATGCCCCCGTTCGGCGGATTCGTTGCAAAGGTGTTCGTCTTTGCAGCGGGCGTGCAAGCGGGTTACGTCTGGCTGGTCATTGTGGGAATTATCAACTCGATCATCGGCGTGTACTACTACCTGAATGTGTTGAAGTTCGTGTATCTGTACCGCATGCCGAACCAGGATGAGGAGAAGCATCCCGTACCTCTGACCCGTCCATATACGATCGCTTTGGTCGTACTGGTCCTTGGAGTGATCCTGATCGGTACTGTCTTTGCCCCGTTCTTCAGTTGGTCCGATGCGGCGGCGTTGATGCTGTTCTAGAATGTGGCAGTTGTCGGCGTACGAGAGACCGTCAACTGCTGTTTTCAGTCCGGTAAATCTTTGTGATATAATCCGCAACCGATGAGCCAGCCAGGGAACACCGCCAACAATCGCTTCAATACCATTCTTGCAACGGTTGTAGGACAGGTGGGTTGTTTCACCCCGGTGATTATTCTGGGTGCGCTCTTTGCGGGGTTGTGGCTTGACCGTCAATTTGAGACGAAGCCGCTGTTTACCATCTTGTTCATTGTTGGCAGCGCTCCGGTTTCGGTGTATGTTCTTTATCGGATCGTTCGGGCAGCAACTGACAGATTGAAAATTGACAAGCAGGTCAAAAATTCTGAGGAGGATCCTGATCGTGAGTGAAAAACCAAAACGACGAGTGTGGGCTCGCTGGGTGGTTCTGGCGGCGATCATTCTGGGGCTGTTTCTCTTTACCGGTCTCTTTGGGATTGGTCTGGGCATCAAGCCCATCATGCCGCATGTGTACCTGCCCGGCGAAAAGATCAGCGAAGTACCGCTCTTTACCATCCCCGGCATTGGCAGCCTTTACTACACCAACACGCTCACCGGGCTGTTGCTGGCTGACCTCGTGGTGATTCTCATCGCCATTGGCGTCTCACGCGGCATCAAGAGCGGAAAAATGGTGCTCGGCGGCATCTCTGGCGGGGTGGAAGCGCTCATCGAGATGCTGTACGGCATTACCGAAGGCACAGCCGGCAAGTGGAGCAAAGCCATCTTCCCATGGTTTGCCACCATCACCCTGTTGGTGCTGGCATCCAATTGGCTTGGTCTCATTCCCGGCAACGAAACCATTGGCATCATCCATGAATATGACGGCCACGGTTACGCAAAAAAGGAATTGTTCTCGGGCGTCTACACCATTTGGGATGAAGGCGAAGCCAAAGCTGAAGGCGAGCACGCCGAAAGCTATGCCATTATTCCGTTCATGCGCCCCGTATCGACCGACTTGAACTTCACCTTTGCACTTGCGATCGTTGCGGTGGTGATGGTGCAGGTGATGGGTTTCAGGGCGCAGGGTATGGGGTATCTGACCAAGTTCTGGAACGTCAAGCACTTCTTCAGCAAACCCATCTTCGGTTTTATTGACTGGGGCGTGGGTCTGCTCGAGGTCATTTCGGAATTCTCAAAGATCCTTTCGTTTGCTTTCCGTCTCTTTGGCAACCTCTTTGCAGGCGCGGTCTTGATCTTTGTGATGGGTTCCCTGGTCCCCATCTTTGCGCCCGCGATGTTCTACATGCTCGAGTTCTTTGTTGGTTTGATCCAGGCGATCGTCTTCGGTATGCTGACCATGACCTTTATGGCGCAAGCCACGCAGGGTCACGGTGATCACGAAGAGGCGCACACGTAAATTTCGGGCGGCGCATCAAAACGCCCGGGAAACACACCATATTTAGTGGCGGTTCCCCCGCCCGAAACTATCTGGAGGTATTTCTATGGATTTCGAATCTGCTCAAATTCTTGGCAAACTGATCGGCGCAGGTCTGGCCATGATCGGTGCGATCGGCGCTGGCGCCGGCATCGGTATCGTCACCAGCGGCGCGGTGCAGGCGATGGGCCGCAACCCGGATGTCACCGGCACGATTCAGACCAACATGATCCTCGGCATCGCCTTTGCTGAAGCCGTCGCGATCTACTGTCTGGTCGTCGCGCTCCTGATCCTGTTCGTGTTCTAAAAGGAAGGTTGCTTTGGAAGCCTTAGGTATCAACTTACCATTCTTGCTGGTACAGATCGTCAACCTGCTCATTGTCTACACGGTTGTAGCCAAATGGGTGGTTGGACCAATCGGCGGTTTGCTCGAAAAGCGCCGCGAAAAGATTGCCCAGGGCCTGGAAGATGCCCGTGTAGCCTCGGAAGCCCGCGCGAATGCCGAAAAGGAAGCCGCAAAGATCATTGCCGAGGCGCAGGCTGAAGCTGGCAAGGTTGTCCGTGAAGCCACCGAACGTGCTGCCTCTGCCGGCAAGGACGTGAAAGCCGTCGCCGAAGCCGAAGCCGCCAAGGCGCGCGAGGCCGCGATGGCTGAAGCCGAACTCGAACGGAACCGCATCATCGGCGACCTGCGCGGTCAGGTTGCGTCGCTTGCGATCGCTGCCGCGAACAAACTGGTCGGCGAGGCGCTGGACGAAAAGAAACAGCGGGCCTTGCTCGATGAGTTCTTCTCCGGCGTGAAAGCCGGCAAGGTGGTCGTGGTGGACGGCGAATTCAAGGGCGATGCCGCCGAAGTCACCAGCGCACTGCCGCTGACCGGCGACGAGCAGGAAGCTGTCAAGAAGAACTTCAGCGCGAAGGATGTCACCTTCAAGGTCAATCCTGCCATTCTGGGCGGCCTGGTCGTCAAGATCGGCGACAAGGTCCTCGATGGTTCGGTGGCTGGCAAGCTCGAAGGTTTGCGCCATAGCCTGAAATAAGCGAAGGCAGATGAAAGGGTTTTGGTAAAATTGCCAAAACCCTTTTTTTGTTTAACCATGTCACAACACAAATCACTCAAACACCTCCTTGCCGAACTTCCGCACTCATTCCGTCTGGAGGATGCCCCCGACATCGCAGTCAACGGGATATCCATCGACAGCCGTGCTGTACAGCCCGGTCAGCTTTTTGTTGCAATGACCGGCGGCACAATGGACGGTCATCGTTACATCCAAAAAGCGGTCGATAACGGCGCCGTTGCCGTTGTGGGGGAAAAAGAATTGAGCGGACTCTCCGTCCCCTACATCCGACTCGAGAACACGCGTCGTGCCCTGACGTGGATGGCTGGCGCCTTCCACGATTGGCCGGGTCGCAAGCTGACGGTGATCGGCGTGACCGGCACCGACGGCAAAACGACCACGACCAACCTGCTCTACCAGATCCTGCTTGCCGCGAACATCAAGGCGGGCATGATCTCCACGGTCAATGCGGTGATCGGCGGCGAGGTGCTCGACACGGGATTCCACGTCACGACACCGGATGCGCACGATGTCCAGCGTTATCTTGCAAAGATGGTCGAGGCTGGCTTGACGCATGTCGTGCTGGAAACAACTTCGCATGGCTGGTCCCAGCACCGCGTGGACGCCTGCGAGTTCGACATCGGTGTCGTCACCAACATCACGCATGAGCACATGAACGAACACGGCAATTTCGAGAACTACCGCGCCGCAAAAGCCAGGCTTTTTTCCAGCCTGGAGATCGACCCTGCCAAAGCCGCAGGGAAATCCGCGACTGGGTGTCCTCAACCGCGACGACCCAAAGTCGTTCGATTTCCTCAATGATTTCATCAAGGTCAACAAGTTGAACTATGGATTGATCGAAGGAGCAGATGTCAGGGCAGTGGAGATTTCGTATAGCCCATCGGGAATCCATTTTACGACACAAAGTAAGGACTTTCAGGTGAGTGTGAGAAGCAAACTGGTCGGCGCGTACAATGTCTCGAATTGTCTGGCGGCATTGACGGCGGCGGTCTATGGACTGGGTATCAAACCCGAAGTCGCCGCACAGGGCATCGCCTCACTCGAAGGAATCCCCGGGCGCATGGAACGCATCGACATGGGGCAGGATTTCACCGCCATCGTGGACTTTGCCCATACGCCGAACGCCTTGAAATCCGCGCTGGAAGCCGCGCGCGACCTCACCCCTACCCCCTCTCCTGAAAGGAGAGGGGAACGTGCCCGTGTGATTAGTGTCTTTGGCTCGGCGGGGCTGCGGGACAAGGAGAAACGCCGCATGATGGCGGAGACTTCCGCCGAACTGGCTGACCTGACCGTGCTGACCGCCGAAGACCCGCGCACGGAATCGCTGGAGGGAATCCTCGAGGAAATGGCAGCAGGTGCGAGGTCCAGAGATGGACGCGAGGGTGAGACATTCTGGCGTGTCGCGGACCGGGGCGAAGCGATCCGTTTTGCGCTGCGGCTGGCGCGTCCCGGTGACATTGTCCTGTCGTGCGGGAAGGGGCACGAGCAGTCCATGTGCTTCGGGCGGACAGAGTACCTGTGGGACGACCGCACGGCGATGCGCGCCGCGCTGGCGGAACTCGTGGGCGTGGAGGGACCGCCGATGCCCTACCTGCCTTCGAGCGACAAACCTGAAGAAGAGTGGTTGAAGGGATAAATGATCCATTATTTGCATCGGGAACAGGTCATCCCCGCGCCTGTGAAGGCTGTGTGGACGTATTTTTGCGACCCGAAGAACCTAAACGAGATCACGCCGTCGGATATGAATTTCGAGATCGTGCAAGGGCGGAGAGACGGCGATGTACGAGGGGCAGATCATCGAGTACCGCGTGGAGTTCATCCGAGGGGTGAAGTCGCTGTGGCTGACGGAGATCGCGCATGTGCGGGAGGAGGAATATTTCGTGGACGAACAGCGTGTGGGACCGTACCGCTTTTGGTATCACGAGCATATTTTTGAGGTGGTCCCGAATGGCACGAAAATGACCGACCATGTGACGTACGCCATCCCGTTTGGGGTTCTGGGCGATATTGTGAACGCGGTCTGGATCTCGAGACGGTTGAAAAAGATATTTGATTTCAGAAGGAAGAAGATCACCGAACTATTTGGAGAGGCAAAATGACGAATTGGGTGACGCCGGTCACTTTGACCGGTCAACATGTGCGGCTCGAGCCGATGACCGGGGCGCACATTCCTGCGCTGGCGGAGATCGGTGTCGGGCAGGCATTTTGGGATTTCATGGTATACGGCAGGATGGAGACCCAGGAGGATATGGGCGGGTGGGTCAGGGAGATCATGGGGCGCGCCGAAAAAGGGACCGACCTGCCGTTCGTTGCCGTTCACCTCGCTTCGGGGCGGGTGGCGGGGGCAACGCGTTATTTGAACATCATGCCAAACGACAGAGGGCTGGAAGTGGGCGGGACGTGGTATGGGACCGAGTTCCAGCGGACGGCGGTGAACTCCGAGTGCAAGTACTTACTGCTGAGGCATGCCTTCGAGACGCTGGAGTGCATCCGTGTGCAATTGAAGACCGACCTGCGCAACGAACGTTCGCAGAAAGCCATCGAGCGGATCGGCGCGGTGAAGGAGGGCGTCCTGCGGAATCACATGATCCTGCCGGATGGGAGGATACGGCATTCGGTGTTCTATTCCATTCTGGATACGGAATGGCCTGTGGTGAAGAAGAAATTAGAGGAAATGCTGGGGAGGTAGGCAGAAGTCTATTGCAGGTTTTCTTCCAGGAACTCAAGGATCATCTGATTTACCTGTACGGCGGAGGGATTAACGGTTCCGCCGGTTGGGCTTTGCAGGCTGTGGTCTCCGCCTTCCACAATGATGAGCGTGGATGCCACACCCGCTTCGGTAAGCTTGTCCTGCAAAATCTGCGCCTGTTCGACAGGGACGACGCCGTCCCTGTCGCCATGAATGATCAGGAACGGCGGGTCATCGGGGGTGGTGTATGAAATGGGACTGGCGGCAAGGTTCTCCGGGGTGTTTTTGCCGGCCAGTTTTCCAAATGCATAAAAAATCGATGTATTCAACCCGCCCGGGATATTGCTTGTGAAATCTGATATTCCAGATATGACGGTCACTGCCTGAACCTTGCTTGATTGCTCCAAGTATTCGCCCACATCCCAGCCTGCGGATTTGCCCGCTGTGCCAAGCAACGCGACCAGATGTCCGCCGGCGCTTGCCCCAATGGCGCCGATATTGTCGGGGGCGAGATTGTATTCAATGCTGTGTGCCCGTAGATGGCGAACGGCACATTTGACATCCTCGATCATGGCCGGGAACTTGGTCTGGTAGTCGCCGAGACGATAGTTGACGGAGACGACGAGGAAGCCGCTGTCGTTCAAGCCTCGCCAGCCTTCGCCTTCCGCCTTGTCGCCCTGAAACCAGCCGCCTCCGTGCACATACAGGACAACGGGCCAGGGTCCGCCGGAGGATGGGTAGTAGACGTCCATTGTTTGCGGCAGTCCGTTCATGGTGCAGTAGGTGACGTCTTTTGCGGCGGTGCCGAACTTTGCCGTGTCAAAGGCGGGGGCTTTTGGACCGCAGGCGGACAGCATCAAAATGCAGAGGGCAAGGAGGATGGGCAGGAGGTTGTTCTTCATGGTTTTCGTCTCCTGAGAAGCGGCTATTCGAGGCGGGATCAGGCTGAAGGTTGGGTCTGAGGCGCTGTGCGGGCGGCGGAAACGCGGCTGAGGAGGAAAAGCCCGAAAGTGCTGGTGAGGCCGATGAGCAGACCTCCGATCCAGATGGCGCGCGGGGCGATGTTGTCGTTGAGGAAGCCGCCGATAAGCGGGGCAAGGGTGCGGGCGAGACCCCAGCCCAGCCAGTGGATGCTCATATAGCGCCCGCGCAGGTCGGCAGGGGAGATGTCTGCCACGTATTTGCTGGCGGTGGGGACGAGGGTGAGTTCGCCGAAGGTCAGGATGACCATGCTCAGCCAGAAGCCCCAGAAACTGCTCATGAGCGCGACGCTGCCCGCGCCGAGGGCGTAGATGAACATGCCGACCGTCAGGACGGGGAGCGTGGGTCGTTTGCGGGTGATGAGCGTGACAAAATACTGGATGAAGACGCACATCAGGGCGTTGGTGGTGGGGATCCAGCCGTACAGGTTTTCGGGGATGCCGAAGTTGGTCTTGGCGTAGACAGGCATCAGGATCCACAACATGGTGGGCGCGATCAGCCCAAGGCTGATGGTGGCGACAAAGGTCATGTAGGGTTTGTCCTTCAGGACGCGTTGGAATCCGCCCTGGTCCGGCACGATTGCAGGTGTTTCATGCGCCGATTTGTCCAGGGTTTCGTGTGCCAGGAGGAAAAGCAGGAGGCTGTAGATGAGAAAGCCCGTACTGGCGCCGATGAAGGCGAGGTCGTAGGATGTGGCGGCGAGGAAACCTCCCACGGCGGGACCGAGGGCAAAGGCGGCGTTGTTGGCGATGCGGTTGATGGCGTACGCGTCGGTCCGCTTTTCGGAGGGGATCATGTCTGCGAGCATCGCGTCCGCCCCGACCTGGTACATGGGGTTTGACAACCCGATCATGATCATCAGCCCGACAAAGTGCGGATACGTCTCGGCGTGCATCATCAGGAAGTAGGCGAGACCGGTAACGGTGAGACTGAAGACCATGACGCCTTTGCGCCCGATGCGGTCGGCGAGGGAACCGGCGAACGAGGGACGAGACCAGCCCCGTCCCGGCGTTGATGGAGATCAGCGCGGCGACCGTGCTGAGCGGCAGGTTCAACTTGCCGCTGGCGTAGATGAGCATGAAAGGCCAGATCATGCTCCCGCCCGCGGTGGCAATGACCACGCCGGTGATCATCAGCCAGAACTGGCGCGGATATTCGTTGTAGAGGGTTTTGATGGTGTTGATGAGTTTCATGGCGGGGGAAGTATACATGAAAAACGGACGAGGGTTCGTCCGCTCCGTCCGTAAAAAAAGACTTCCGAAGTCTCCAAGACTTCGGAAGTCTGCTATTCACAACTTTCTATCTTCTTCCACCGCGGTCCCCGCCGCCGCGATTTCCTCCACGATCACCACCGCGGCCGCCGCGATCGCCACCGCGTCCACCGCCTCCGGGGCGTCCGCCACCGGGTTTGCGCTGGTCCTTCTCGCGCGCTTCCTCGGCGGTCCAGCCTTCGAGCACAGCCTGGCGTGACAGGCGGATCTTGCCCTGTCCGTCAATGTCGGTCACCATCACGGTGATCTCATCGCCCATGCTGACGACGGACTTAACCTTTTCCACGCGTTCGCTGTCGAGTTGCGAGATGTGGACGAGTCCGTCCACGCCGGGCAGGATCTCGACGAAGGCGCCGAAGTCCGCGATGCGCACGACCTTGCCGGTGTAGATGTTGCCGATCACCGCGTTCTCGCCCAGTGCTTCCACGCGTTCCTGCGCGATCTTTCCGCGCACGCTGTCGGTCGAGGCGATATACACGGTGCCGTCCTCCTCGATGTCGATCTTGGTGCCAGTCTCCTCCTGCAGGGCGCGGATGTTCTTCCCGCCGGGACCGATCAGCGCGCCGATCTTGTCCACGGGGATCTTCACCGTGATGATGCGCGGCGCATGTTCCTTGATCTCCGCGCGCGGTTCGGGGAGCACTTCGAGCATCTTGTCCATGATGTGCAGGCGCGCGACCTTTGCCTGTTCGAGCGCTTCCTTCATCATCTGTGTGCTCAAGCCGCTGATCTTGATATCCATTTGCAGGGCTGTGATGCCCTTCGTCGTCCCAGCCACCTTGAAATCCATATCGCCGAGGTGGTCTTCGGTGCCCTGGATGTCGGTCAGGATCTGGTACCGGCCTGTGTTATCTGTGATAAGTCCCATCGCCACGCCGGAGACCGGGGCTTTGATCGGGACGCCTGCATCCATCAACGCCAGCGTCGAGCCGCAGACGGAACCCATCGAGGTCGAGCCGTTGGAGGACAGGGCTTCGGATACGACGCGGATCGCGTACGGGAACGACTCTTGCGCGGGGAGGACCGGTTCCAGCGCCCGCTCTGCCAGCGCTCCATGCCCGACCTCGCGCCTGCTCTGGCCGCGAAGAGGCTTGGTCTCGCCCGTGCTGAACGGCGGGAAGTTGTAGTGATGCATGTAACGCTTGGTGTCGTTCGGGGACAGGTTATCCAGCTCCTGCGCCTCGCCCAGCGTTCCGAGCGTTGCGAACGACAGGATCTGCGTCTCGCCGCGGGTGAACAGGCCGGTCCCATGCGCACGAGGCGACACGTCCACCTCGCACCAGATCGGGCGGACTTCGGTCGGCGTGCGGCCATCGGGGCGTTTGCCCATGCTCAGGATGCGCTCGCGTACCACAGCCTGTTCGGCCTGTTCGAACGCCTCGCGGAACATGTTGACCGGCATGGTTTCGGCAGGATTTGCGCCGTTGCCCCCGCATTTGCGTCAGGGACAGTGGTTAATTCTTTTTCGGCTTCGGTCTTGATGTTAGACATGCCGGTATAGAACTCGTTCTTGGAAAGCGGCTTGTCGAGCAGTTCGTTCATCGGGCCGCTGACGCGGTCGAAAACTTTCTTTTTGATATCCTCGCTGGGCAGGAAGAGTTCCACCTCGCGCTTCGGCTTGCCGACCTCAGCCGCCATTTGCAATTGCAGGTCGATCAAGGGCTGGATGGACTTGTGTCCCAGTTCGAGGGCTTCGACCATCACATCGTCGGGGATCTCGTCCGCGCCGCACTCGACCATGAGAATGGCATCTTTCGAGCCGGCAATCCGCAGGTCCAGGTCTGAAGCGTCCATTTGGGCGAAGGTCGGGTTGATGACGAATTCGCCGTCCACGCGTCCTACGCGCACCGCGGCGATCGGTCCGTTCCAGGGGATGTCCGAGATCATGATCGCGGCGGAGGCGGCGTTGATGGCGAGGATATCGAGCGGGTCGACGCCATTCGCCGAATGGGAATAGACGATCACCTGCACCTCATTGCGCATGCCATCCTGAAAGAGCGGGCGGATGGGGCGGTCGGTGAGACGGGCGGTGAGAATGGATTCGGTGGAGGCGCGGCCTTCCCGTCGGAAGAAGGAACCGGGGATCTTTCCTCCTGCGTATAGTCTTTCTTCGTAGTCCACGCTGAGCGGGAAGAAGTCAATGCCTTCGCGTACACCGCCCATCGTGGCGGCGGCGAAGACGATGGCCTGGTCTGTGCCGAAGGTCACCGCACCGCCAGCCTGACCAGCCAGTTTGCCGGTCTCGAACGTGAGGGTTTGGGTCCCAACGGTTGCTGAATATTTCTTTGATTTGGGTTTCATTTTGTCTCCTAGGACTGCCTACATTGCCTTTTTTGCCGCAGGAACGCAAATAAAGCGAAGATTCCAGGAGGAATCCTGCTTTTTGAGGTTCTTTTGGTTAGTTATTTTTGGTCAACGTAAGCCTAAACTTGTGTTCCGCCTGGTTGTCAGGGACTGAAGAGCGGGGACAATTCTCGTTGTTCGCGCTGTTCAATTCCTGACCGCGGATTGATATGCGTAGGGGCGACCCATTGGGTCGCCCCTACAAAGAACACATTACTTGTGGCGCAGGCTCAAACTTTCGGTAACTGCCAGATAACGCTTGTAATCCACCTGGCGCAGGTAGGTCAGCAGGCGGCGGCGTTGTCCGACCATCTTGAGCAAGCCACGACGGCAGGACTCATCCTTTTTGTTGGCGCGCAGGTGATCGGTCAACTGCTGGATGCGCCCCGTCAGGATGGCGATCTGGACTTCGGGTGAGCCGGTATCGCTGTCATGACGGTGGTACTTTGTGATGAGCCCGGTCTTGACTTCTTTCTGTAAGGGCATGACGTTTGCTTCCTTTCTTTACCGCCTGTCTCAGATAAACTACGAAAGTTTACTGATTACGCGGCACAATGTGTTTATGCAGGTCTCCATGCCCAAAGCCTCCCGGAAAGGGGAACCGTAGGGCAGGACCAGTCACGAGCCGAGATTATACCAGAATTTCACCCAAGAACCGCCTGGATGATGCCCCTGTAACCTTCAGCCGCCTTTTCGAGCGAATCCAGGCTGAGGCGCTCGTCCACCACATGGGCATCCGCTTCTGTGCCCGGACCGAAGCCGATCGTCGGCACCCCAGCCTGTCCCATGCTGTAGGCTGCGTTCGTACAGAAACGGTAGGCTGAGAGCGTTGGGTTCAATCCAGCTGCGCGTAGCCCTTTCAGCGCGGTTTGGACGAATGGGTGGCCGGCATCCAATTCCCAGGCAGGGAAGAACTTGGTACAGGTCAATGTTTTGCCGGTGCAGGCTTGATGTTCGCCCTGTGCGATGACTGCCTTGAACGGAATGTCCTTGAGCTCAGGCAGAGAGTTGATCGCGCCAAGCACTTCTTCTACTGTCTCGCCGGTCAGCAGGCGACGGTCATACGTGGCTTTGCAACGCGAGGGGATGACCGAGTAGCCCGGGTACGGCTCAGAGATGATGTCCGTCAAAGCCAGGATGGCGGGACCAAGCAAAGGATGTTCGCCCAGTTTGAGCTTTTCCACCGCCTCAATTACTTTCATCATCAAATGCACGGCATTGACTCCCAATTGCGGGGAGGAGGAATGGGACGGCTTGCCGATGGTCTCCAGATGTATCTCTGCCCGTCCACGCCCGCCATGGACGAGGTTCAGATCGCTCGATTCCCCGATCACGACAAAGTCCGGATTGACCGACGTTCATCACGGTTTTGAGCGCACCGCCTTCGTACACTTCCTCCAGCACGGAGGCTGAGACAACCACCCGCCCTGCCAGTTTACCCTTGTCCACGTTTGCCGCGGCATGGACCATCGCGGCGAGCGCGCCTTTCATATCTGCCGAGCCGCGCCCGTAGAGATAGCTGTCAATGATCTCGCCGCCGAACGGGTCTTTGGTCCACACCGAGCCGGGCGCGATGCCGACGGTGTCCGTATGCGCGTCGAACAAAACTGTCTTGCCGGGTTGCATACCTTCGACAACTCCGATTGCGGAGCCGTTCTCGTCCACCCAGACCTTGTCGAAGCTGAGCGCGCGCATTTCATCCACGACGATCTGGGTGACAGGTCCCTCCTCCCCTGATAAGCTTTGTTGGCGGACAAGTTTCTGCGTAAATTCGATGAGCGCCTGTTTATTCATTGTGCCTCCCCGATACTCTTTCGTATCTGTTCTGCATGGACCTTGAAATGGGTCGAGATGTAGCGGTACAGCCTTTCCACGGTCACGACACCTGTAAGCAATTCGTCGTAATCCGGATATGCGAGAGATTTCCCGAAATCGTCTTCGTCGAGTTTTTGTAATGCGCGCATGGCAGTATTGTGCGCATTGTCATAGGCGCGCCCGAGTTTTTCGGGCGTCATATTGCGGCTTGCCCAGCGGCGTGTGAGGCTTTCGTTCAATTTGTCGAACAGGGATTTGGGGATCAGCATGCCGATGACCTTTGCCATCCATGCCTGGCCGATGATGATGCGCAGGTCTGCGGTGAGGAAGCGCGGGGCGAGGGACATGTGGAACAACACCTCGCCGATCGTCCATGCGGGGTTGTCGCTTGGATGATGGTAAAAGGCTTCAGGGACAGAAGCCAATAAGTGATGAAAGCCCTGACGCGCGGCTTCCATCTCCTGCGCGAGTTCTTCCTTGAGAGTCATCTACACTTCCACCTGGATTGCGCTGCCGGATTCGTATCGCCTCAATCCCAGCCTGAACACTGTCACCGCCAGCCCGAGGAAGATCATCGCCCCAAGCAGGAGTTCCGCCAGGGTCTGCCATGTGAAGTGGGCAATGAACTCAGCTGGGACCGCCCCCATCAACGCAGCAGGGATGACTGTGAAAAGGATCAGTTTTGCATAATTGTCGAAGAGGGTTATGGGGTAGATACCAAAGGTGATCATTGCATTGACCATCAGGCTTGAGAAATTCGACACGATGCCTGCCCAGAACGCGAGGCTGTTCACCAGAATCAGGAATGCCGCAAATATGACGGCTGCAAGCAGGATCGCGAGGATAAAGCGGAGCAGTCCGTCCCATGTGAATTGGCCCGAGATCGCATAACTGAGAAAGCCGTACATGAGATCGCCCATCCCGCTGGAGATCATGCGGCTGGACACTGCATGAAGCAGGACCGGCCGCGGCAGGGAGAGGTAATAATCAAGACGGCCGTTGTTGATGATATCGCCAAGCATGAAGGAGTTGCCGAAGAAAACCGAGACCAGCCCGAAAGCGCTGGCGATCACACCGTAGGTGATGTACATCTCGTCGATACCCCAGCCGCGGACTTCCCTGAAACGGTCGAAGAAGATCATCCATATTACAAAGTAGATGAAGTTGTTGACCATCATTCCGATGACCTGTATGAGGAACGAGACGCGATACTCCATCACAGATTGCAGGTTGGCCTGCCAGACGGCAAGGAGAAATTTGAGTTCGCGCACTTAACCTCCGTTCAGCGTGAGATACGCCACACCGCGCCGATAGGAAATGACAAGGATCGACCCAAGAACAACGCTCCATAGTAACTGCAGGGAAAGAATGTTTACGAGCAAATCAATGGAAGGCGCGACGAACAGTTTCGACGGTCCATAGATCATGTACGCGAACGGAAGCGCCCTGGCAATGGATTGAAGCCAGTCGGGATAAAAATCGAGCGGGATCAGGAAACCGCCCAGGATGAAAACGAACTTCTGGTAGATCCACATGAACGGCGAGACCTCCTCCACCAGGAATGCGGACAGTCCGATCAGGCAGGTGATGCAGAAATTCATGATCCATGTGCCGAGCAGGGCAAGGATGGCAAAAGCCCATCCAGGCAATGCAGGAGGCGGACCGACCAGCCACCAGATCACCAGGCCGCCGAAGAACGCGTTCATCGCAGCACGGAAGACCGTCTCCCCCATGGAGTTGCTGAACTGGTAGAGCAGGAAATTGTAGGGTTTGTTGAGAATGTAGGCGATGGAGCCGTCTTTGACATTGTCCGAGATGGTGTTTGCCAGCCGCGGGCGGCTGAGCTCGATGGTCTCCGCCATCATCAGGTACCACATCGTGCTGTAGAGGGTCATGCCATTGATCACGTCCGTGCCCGCCGCATTGAAAGTGACCTTCCAAAGTTGATAAAAGATCCACATGAACGGAACGATCATCAGGCTGCGCCCAATCAGCTCACCGGGGTAGGCAAGGCTGTTGATGAGCGTGATCTGGAAGATCGCCCAGTATTTTTTGACGGCGTTCATTTCGCCTGTTTCTGCGCCAGCACAAAAAGGTGTTTTGCGCCCGCGCAGGTTTCATCTTCGATATGTCTGGCCCAGATAATGGAGAAGCGGCATTCCCTGAGCATCTTTAGGTAGGTCTCGGAATTGTAATGACTCCAATACATGCGCGTGCCAAGAAAGTCATCATCGATTTCGTCCACGAGGTCTTCCGCGCCGAGACAAAGCAGGGCTACCCCGCCTGTCCTAAGCATCCGATGGAAATTGGCGAAAAGGGCTGCGTGCTCCTCGCGCGGGATGTGGATGATGGCGTAGTATGAGCAGATACCATCCAATGACTCGTCCGGAAAGTCGAGTTCGGTCATGTCCTGGCAGTAGAAGTGCGCGTTCGGCACATTTTTCCTGGCACTTTTGATCTGCGCTTCAGAAAAATCCACACCGATGACATCGAAGTGCTCTGCCAGCATTTGCGCGATCGGAATTCCCGCCCCGCAGCCGGCATCCAATATTTTGGAGTTTGGGGCCAGCAATTCAATGAAATCATTGAGCAGGCGCACGTCCGCTGAATCACGATTGCGCCCGGCGAGATAGCGCTCTGCGATCTTGTTGTACCCTGATTTGACAGTCTCTTTGTGGTCCATGGCGAATCCTCCGGTAGTATCAATCCTTGCTTATCAACTTTTCTATTTTCTCAAATTCCCTCAATGTATCATTCCTTTGTTGTTCCCTGGTTTTCTGGTCAAACAACGACCAGCCTTCGTTATCCACCAGCATCATGACGCGCAGGAGCGGGAACAGGTCTGAATTGATGAGGCGTTTGATCTCACCTTCTGTCAACGGAGATGGCGTGGGATAGAACGGGTCAACGCTCAATGAGATATGCAACAACACAGTCTTCGCGATCAATGTCGCGGGGGTGTTTTCCCCAAAAAGCTGTTCAATGCCAGAAAGGATCTCCGGTAGTTTTTGGTTGTCAGGTTTTGGCGTGGAGTTACCATTCTCCAGTGTGAAAGCATTAACAGTGAGTTCGCTCCATGAACGAATCAGCGCATCATATTGACCTGTTATTGGGAAGCCGATCTTTGGCATGATGTCCGCCGCAACAACCCCCGAGCGAAAGGCATGCATGGTGTCTTTTATGCCTCGGATGTGGATTTTATCAATATCGTGAAATAGCACGATCCATTTGGCGAGTTGCTGTTGTGCCTCCGAAAGAATTCTGAATTCAGGCAGCATGAACAACCCAGGAAACACGCAGGTTACATGTGTCAACGTTATGCCATCAGAATAAGACGCCATCTTTTTCCAGCCGGGCACCTTGGTTTCGATGTCATCCATTCTTGCAGGTGTGAAGAATGATTTCACTTTTTTATCGAGATCATCCCACGACTTAACCTTTCCGCTGTCATATTCTTTGACCAAAGTTCAGAATGAACTGATTGAGTTCCTGGAACTCTGCGTCAAAGGGTGGAAAGCCAGACTGCGTATTCATTTACTCAACCCGGATTGTCACGCACAACTTCAAATTTATGCATCCGCCACCGGTTGATCCCGCCCTCCACCTGGATCACATTGTGATACCCGCGCCGTTTCAGCACCGAGATCGCTGTCATTGAACGGTTGCCGCTCGCGCATTGGATCGCCAGCGACTTATCGAGTGGGAACGGCAGCTCCTCCCAGGCGATGCGTCCGCCTTCAAAATGAACTGCTGTCGGGATGTGCCCCGCATCCCATTCGGATCTCATCCGCACATCCACCCAATAGACTTCACCCAACCGTTCACGCAGTTCCTTTGCGCTCATGCTTTGGATCGTTTCTACGGGATATTCCCGCGCCCAAGCCTCGATCCCGCCTTCGATGTAGCCGACCAGATCGTCATAACCAATGCGGATGAGTTGCCGCGTCGCTTCGGACCTTTGGGCTGCATCCTCCGCAAGAAGCAGGATCCTGCTCCCGAACAGAATTGTCCAACCTGCCCAAGTGACCAGCGGCGCGTCCACGCGGATGCCGTAAGAGTTGGGGATATGCCCCGGCGTGGTCATCACGTGGATCTGGAATGCACCAAGGTCAATGATGGATGTTTCGGTTAACGGGTTGTGGTCAAACCCCACTTTGGCTTCCGCGCTCGCGCCGATGACCGCGCCTGTTTGGTGGGCGATCTCGCGGTTGCCGGAGACGAAATCTGCGTGCAGGTGGGTGTCAAGAACATGCGTCAGCGTAAGACCAAGCTCGGACGCGGCATGCAGGTATCGATCCACGTCGCGAAGCGGGTCTATCAGTATCCCCTTTTTTGTATCGTGTGAACCGATTAGATAGGCGGAGTTGCCGAGCCCTGTGTCCACGAACGGTTTAATGAAGAAGGGAGCGGTCATTCGGCAATTATACTCTTCACTATTGGCTGTATAATAATGGTGTCTGACAATTATTTTGGAGATTCCATGACCAGCAATCACACTCGCAACCCCGGCACACCCCTCGACCTTGACTGGGTGATGGGCGCGCACGTCAACAAAAGCGCGGTGGAGCGGCGTACCGCCACACTAACAGGTCGCCGCACTGTGAAAAAGGACTGGCAGGCGGCGTGGCTCCTGCGCGCCGTCACCTGCATCGACCTGACCACTCTCGCGGGCGACGATACGCCTGGTAGAGTTCATCGCTTGTGTGCCAAAGCGAAACAACCGCTCCGCCCCGATATGGTGGAAAGACTTGGACTTGATGGCGAGAAGATCACCGTCGGCGCGGTGTGTGTGTACCCCAACCGTGTTGCGGATGCAGTCCATGCGCTTCAAGGCTCTAATATTCCAGTTGCCTCTGTTGCGACGGGCTTTCCTGCGGGACAGACTCCTCTGCCACAGCGCATTCAGGAAATTGAGCAAGCCGTGGAAGCAGGCGCAAAAGAAATTGACGTGGTCATCGCCCGCAATTATGTGTTGACGGGGGATTGGCAATCCATGTACGACGAGTTGCAACAATTCCGCAAAGCCTGCGGCGACGCGCACATGAAGACCATCCTCGCCACAGGTGACCTCGGTTCGCTCAAGCAGGTCTATCAAGCCAGTCTCGTAGCCATGATGGCAGGCTCGGACTTTATCAAGACATCCACAGGCAAAGAAACGGTCAACGCCACGCTTGGAATTCAGCCTGGTGATGACGCGCGCCATCCGCGATTATCTCGACCGCTTCGGCTACAAAGTGGGATTCAAGCCCGCGGGCGGAATCAGCTCCGCGAAGCAGGCGATGGCGTGGCAGTCGCTGATGAAGGAAGAACTCGGCGACGAATGGCTGAAGAATGACCTGTTCCGCATTGGCGCGAGCAGCCTGTTGACCGACATCGAGCGGCAGTTGTATCACTACATCACAGGTCACTACGCGGCGAAACATCACATGCCGATGGGATAGTTTTTTACCACTAAGGGTCACAAAGGTACACAAAGGAAGAACAAAGGTTTTCCTTCGTGATTCTTCGTGACACTTCGTGGTTTGATCATGGAGTTTATTATGAGCAAAATACTTGAAATCTTCAAAAGCATGGAATACGGACCTGCGCCCGAAGCGCCTGATGCTGTCAAAGCGTGGCTGGATGAGCATGGACGCAAGTTCGGCTTGTTCATCAATAACGAGTGGGTGACGCCGAAAGGTGCGAAATTCTATTCATCCATCAACCCAGCGAATGGCGAGTTATTAGCCGAGACCACGCAGGCGGGACAAAAAGAAGTGGATGCGGCTGTGGCTGCGGCGCGTGAGGCGTTCAAAACCTGGAGCAAAACTCCTGGTGTGACTCGTGCGCGGTATCTGTATGCGATTGCGCGCAACCTTCAGAAACATTCGCGCTTGCTGGCGGTGCTCGAAAGTCATGGACAACGGCAAGCCGATCCGCGAGTCGCGCGATATTGATGTGCCTCTGTTGGCGCGTCACTTTTACTATTATGCGGGCTGGGCGCAGTTGATGGAAACTGAACTGCGTGATTATCAACCTGTCGGTGTGGTGGGGCAGATCATCCCGTGGAATTTCCCGCTGCTGATGCTGGCGTGGAAGATCGCGCCTGCGATTGCGATGGGCAACACGGTTGTGTTGAAGCCTGCTTCGTACACAAGACTCACGGCGTTGTTGTTCGCTGAAATTGTCGCCGAAGCGGGGTTGCCCGCTGGCGTGGTGAATGTCATTACTGGAAGCAGCAGTGCGGGCTCGATGATCGTTGAACATCCCGATGTGGATAAGATCGCGTTCACGGGTTCAACCGATGTCGGGCGCACGCTCCGCAAGCAGACGGCTGGCTCTGGCAAAAAACTCTCGCTTGAACTTGGTGGCAAGAGTCCATTCGTCGTGTTTGACGATGCCGATTTGGATGGAGCAGTTGAAGGCGTGGTCGATGCGATTTGGTTTAATCAGGGTCAGGTTTGTTGCGCAGGGTCAAGGCTGATAGTGCAGGAAAATGTCGCAGCGAAGTTTATCCAAAAATTAAAAACTCGCATGGAACACATGCGCGTGGGCGACCCGCTCGATAAATCGATTGACATGGGCGCGATCGTTGACCAAAGCCAATGGGACACGATCGATGGT
This sequence comes from uncultured Chloroflexia bacterium, assembly GCA_963718215.1. Classification (GTDB taxonomy): domain Bacteria; phylum Chloroflexota; class Anaerolineae; order Anaerolineales; family Villigracilaceae; genus Defluviilinea. Next base: position 22,763 of record CAVQYK010000026.1, on the reverse strand, counting down.
TGGGTGAAGACGGGCATTGCCGAAGGCGGCGAATGTTTTCAGCCGAATATCGCGCTGCCCGAAAAGGGACTGTTTTATAAACCCACGCTGATCACGGGTCTTGACCCCGCCGCCGCAACGGTGCAGGAAGAAATTTTCGGACCCGTGCTGGTCTCGCTCACGTTCCGCACGCCGAGCGAAGCCATCGAACTTGCGAACAACACGCGCTATGGTCTCGCGGCGAGTGTGTGGAGCGATAACATCAACCTCGCGCTCGATGTCGCGAGCAAGATCAAGGCGGGCTCGGTGTGGGTCAATTGCACCAATCAATTCGACGGCGCTTCGGGCTTCGGCGGCTATCGCGAGTCGGGCTACGGACGCGAAGGCGGACGTGAAGGTCTGTTTGAATATTTAAGACCGACATGGATGGAACGTCCGCGCCCTGAGTTTGTACTGGATGAAAAGAAGAAGTGGGGCGAACACGTACCTACGCTTCCGACTCAGCCCTCGGCACGGCTCAGGACAAGCCTGGGGTTGCTCGGGCAAATGGACACCATGGGCTTCCGCCGATAGATCGCACGCCGAAGATGTACATCGGCGGCAAACAGGTTCGCCCCGATGGCGCGTACACTTCAAGCGTGTTGAGCGCGAAGGGAAAACTTGTTGGTCAGGTCGGTGACGGCAATCGCAAAGATATTCGTGATGCAGTCGAAGCCGCACACAAAGCGCGGACATCAGGCTGGGCGATGCGCCACGGATACAACCGTTCGCAAATTTTGTATTTCATCGCCGAGAATCTCGATGCCCGCAATGCCGAGTTTGTCAAACGCATTGTCGAAATGACGGGACGCACGCAGAAGTCCGCGCAAGCCGAAGTGGACGCGTCCGTTGAAAGATTATTCACCTACGCCGCATGGGCTGATAAATACGGCGGCACCGTGCAAGAGACCACCCTGCGCGGAATCACCGTCGCGGTCAATGAACCTGTCGGTGTGATCGGCATTGCCTGCCCCGATGAAAATCCTTTGCTTGGGTTTATCTCGCTCATGGCGCCTGCCATTGCACGCGGCAACAGCGTGGTGATGATCCCCAGCCAGAAATATCCGCTCTCCGCCATGGACTTCTATCAGGTGCTCGACACCTCCGATGTGCCTGGCGGCGTGGTCAACATCGTCACAGGTGACCGTGACCATTTGGTCAAGACCCTCGTCCAGCACGAAGACGTTGACTCGGTCTGGTACTTCGGCTCGGCGGAAGGCAGTTACCACGTCGAGAACGAGTCTGCCGCGAACATGAAGCGCACATGGACAGGCTACGGTCTGCCCCGCGATTGGATGGACCGCGAGCAAGGCGAAGGTCACGAGTTCCTGCACGAGTCCACGCAGGTCAAGAATATCTGGGTGCCGACGGGGGAGTAGTCGGTGCTTGAAGTAAAATATATGGTATGACAGAAAACAACGAAATCCTCTTCGAAGTAGAAACACCGCTCGGTTTTCGAGTTCGCGTCACTGCCGAATACTGGAAGGTGATCGTCACGATAAAGCACCCTGTCATGCTTGGGCGCGAAGCTGATATTCAGGAAGTTTTGCGCAACCCTGATGAGATACGGCTTAGCAAAAAGGATCCAAGTGTTTATCTGTTTTACAAACCCAAAAAAATTGGTAGGTGGGTTTGTGCAGTGACGAAACGTCTGGATGGTGAAGGCTTCCTGATTACCGCATATCCAACGGATGCGGTAAAAGAAGGAGAACAAATATGGCACAAGTAAAAGTTTATTACGATCAAATTGGGAATACTCTTACTGTTTGGTTTGGCAATCCTCAAGATGAGGTAGTCGCCGAAGAAACAGGCGATGAAGTGATTCTGATGAAAGACAAAGATGGTAATGTAATTGGCTTTGAGAAGTTGAATTACATTTTGCCCGCTTCCACTCGCTTGAATGTCGCTTTTGAAACCGTGGCGACTTAGCGTTTTTCTGCTTTGCTGTGAAATTCGGATGTTTAGACCTCCGAAGTCTTAAGACTTCGGAGGTCTCTTTTTATGCTGGCATGATCTCACTCCGTTTACTGTCCCTGCAGAGTGTCCGTCAAAACTCAAAGAAACACCACCGAGATTATGCTCGGAAGTGTTTCTTTACTAAAATTTCGTGTGATACTAGATCAGTGCGATAAACTCTTCGCGTGTCAGAGTCTCTTGTCCGAGCAGGGCTTGCGTCACTCGTTCAACCGTATCCCGCTTTTCGCTGACAATGCGTTTGGCTTCCTGATAGCACTCGTCCAGGATCTCGTTGATTGCATGATCGAGCGCTTCAAATGTTTTTTGCCCAGCATGCGGCGCCATCGCGCCTTCGGGCCGGTGGAACACGCGCAAGCCGCTGACGCTCATTCCGAGGCGCATGACCATGTCCTCGGCCAGTTGCGTGGCAACCTGCAGGTCATTGGATGCACCGCTGGTAATGTCATTGCAGAAGATTTCCTCCGCCACACGTCCGCCCATCAGGCCGATAATGCGCGCCATGATCTGGTTGCGGAACATCAGGATGCTATCCTGTTCGGGAAGCGCCATGGTGAAACCGCCCGACTGTCCGCGCGGGATGATCGTGATCTTGTAAACCGGGTCAGAGTGCGGCGTGGCATGCATTACGACCGCGTGTCCCGCTTCATGATAAGCGATCGTGCGGCGCTCGCCTTCACTGATCACGCGGCTCTTTTGTTGGACGCCGCCAATCAAAGATTTTTCGACCGCTTCCTGAAAATCGAGCACAGAAATGACATCATGTCCGCCGCGTACCGCCACGATCGCCGCTTCGTTGACAATATTTGCCAGGTCCGCTCCGACCAGGCCGGGAGTGGATTTGGCAATGTCCATCAGGTTTACATCTTCTGCCAGCCGTCGATCCTTGACATGCACTTCCAGAATGGACACGCGTCCCTTCACATCGGGGCGGGATATGTTCACATGACGGTCAAAGCGGCCAGCACGGATCAAAGCCGGGTCGAGCACGTCTACGCGGTTGGTGGCAGCCAGGACGACGACCCCGTCTGTGGCGGCGAATCCGTCCATTTCAACGAGCAGCTGGTTCAGAGTTTGATCCGCCTCCATTTCCCCGCCTCCACCTCCGCCAGAGTGGCGTTTGCGCCCAACTGCGTCAATTTCATCAATGAAAATAACCGACGGGGCTTTGGATCGCGCTTTTTTAAATAACGAGCGTACGCGGCCCGCGCCGACACCTACAAATACCTCCACAAATTCAGAGCCAGATGTGCTGAAGAACGGCACGCCTGCTTCCCCGGCAATTGCCTTGGCCAGCAACGTTTTGCCCGTTCCCGGGTCACCCGCCAAAAGTACACCGTGCGGCATGCGTGCGCCCATGCGCTCGTACAACTGGTTATCTTTCAGGAAGGCGACGATATCCACCAGTTCCTCGCGGTTTTCATCCATACCAGCGACATCCTTGAAGGTGATATTTGGAACTGCCCCTTCCACAAACTTTTTACGGCCGATCATCCCGCCGGTCATCCGTGTCAGGGCAAAGCCCATCATACCGAGCATAGCCAGACTTATCACTGTACTGATGACTTTATCGTTGGTGGCCATCTTGGACTCTATGATCTCATATTCCAGCTTCATTATCTGGCTTCTGCTTACGCCAAGAAACTGCATTTGCTCCAGGAAGGAAGTGGTGGGGTCCCGCCGCGTTGTATCCTGCGTCCCATCCGTGTAGTGGACGACCAGGGTATCGCTCCCCTGAAGTTCTTCAATTCTTGCCACCCGCCCGTCTGTGATCGACGCCGCCACCTCGCTCAAGGCGATCGGTTTTTCTTCCGTACCTGCGCGAATGAAAATAGCGCTAATGACAACCAACCCTAGAAGTAATAAGGCCAGGCTCAACCTGCCATACTTGTGTTTTCTAAAGAACTCTAATACTTGATTTACAGATTGTTTCATGTCTCCTCTGATCTGAAAGGCATTGATGCGAATTGCATTAATCCTTTTTATCTTATCGTATTAAGGATGCATATCCCGTAAGAACTTCAATAGAACCACCTACAATGTTGGTAGGAAAAAAGGACTTTGTCTGTAAGGTGTACTATTCTTGAGCGATATTGCTCGAAATAGGGTCAGATGTTTATTAATTAACTCTCATAATGCTAATCAATTTCACCAAACCCAAAGATCTTGTTCTTCTTTGTCAGTTCAAAAAATGCTGTAGTCGCTTATGGAATTCTTCAAGGCGTTCTCTTGCCCCGTCAATGGAATCAACGTGAATATTTAACGTCAGTAATGGATAACAGAAAAATGTCATGCTGAGGGGCAGTTGTCGCCCCGAAGCATCTCGAAAAGGCTCATCCGAGACCCTTCGGTCACTGGAATTCGCTCCCTCAGGGTGGCATCATGATGGGTTTAGGCTTACCCATTATTCACGTTATTTATATGATAACAACTTCGATTTCACCAAGAACTACAGGCGTTCCCAATCTGAGTGAGTTCTGAATCTCCGCCACCGTATCCGTGTACTCCATCAATGCGCGGATTTCATCCTCCGTCCCTTTGGCATGGACTTTGGCTTTGTAGGTCACGTTTCGAGCAGGTTCACCTTCCGCGCTGAAGTCGCCATTCACTTCCACTTCGACTTTTTCCACTTTTAATATTTCGTTTCGCAGCTTCGCGGTAGATGTCATTGCAGTAGCAGGTCGCCAGCGCAAGGAAGAGCAATTCTCCGCCGTTGGCGCTGGAGCCGAGTCCGTTTGATTTTGGAGGAATAGTGATGGAATGGGAATTATCGTTTGTGGTCAATGTAACGTGATGCTTGTCTTCGCTATTGTCAACATGGGCGGAGATTTTCATGACACATTTCCTTTTTGTAAAACAATAAATTACTCCGCGCGATACGGCGCTTCGCTGTCAATGTTCCCGACGAAATCGGGTAAATGTTCGCCGCCGATCATCTGGCGGATGGACATGATCTCGCCGAGGTGATACCAGTAATGGTAGGTGATTCGGCGCAGGGATGTACCGCGCATCTGTCCGACCGAGCGACCGTTGTTCGGCAGGTCCATGAGCAGGGTTTCGGTCGTGATCGAATCGAGATACGGGTCGGCTGCCTTGGTTATGGTGTTCCACGCCAGCATCATTTCGATGAAGGATGGAGTGCTCATCGGCGCGCCGTAGGCGAACAGCTCGTTCAGTTCGGGGATAAGGATGATGTCCTGGGCGCGGGTCAGGAACATGCGTTGTTCGTGCCAGGCAAGGTGACCGATGATCCAGCTGATGCAGTTCATCTGTCCGAAGTGACGCTCGGCTTGTATATCGGTCAGGTTATTAATTCCGCGCAGGAATTCCCTGCGGGTAAAACGGAGTTGGTCAACGAGAGGGTGGGTCATGGTTTTCTCCTGATTGAACTTGATTCTATTCCCTTCAGCAACTTGTACGGGTGCGCGGCGTAGATATTTATGATGAACCATTATATTGAAAGGAAGTGATATGTCAAACCGCTACAAAATCCGACAAAAACTGGTTTCCATCGGGGATGACTTCTGGATCGAGAATGCCAAAGGTCAGAAGGTCTTCAAGGTCGATGGTAAGGCGCTTCGCCTGCGGAAGACGCTTGAGTTTGAAGATGCGAAAGGCATGAAACTCGCCCAGATCAAAGAGCGTCTATTGGCGATCAAGGACACGATGGTGATCGAAGACGCGCATGGCAGGGACATTGCCACGGTCAGGAAGGCGCTGATCGCTCCCTTGCGCGATAAATGGAATGTGAACGTCAAAGGCGGGGAGGATCTTGTGGTGCAGGGCAACATCCTTGACCTGGAATATTCGATCAAGCAGGGACGCAGGAAGGTCGCGGAAGTGTCCAGGAAGTGGTTCACGCTCACCGACACCTACGGCGTGGAGATCGCCGAGGGTCAGAACGACATCCTCATTCTGGCGGTCGCGATTGCTGTTGATATGATGGCGCATGACGAGGCGTAAGGCTGTCATTTCGACGAGTTGTGAGCGTATGCGAGGAGAAGCGAGGAGAAAACTTCGCTGCTCAGGCAAAAGATTTCTCGCTATCGCTCTGAAATGACGGGGAATTCTCAATAATGCTTCTCGATGCCGCCAAAACCGAACATTTTGTCCTTCTCGGTCATTTCGATGAAGTGACGCAAGTCGCTTCTGAAATTCTTCGGGACGTTTGCGTGCGCTCTCGATGAAGGCGATCCGAATCCGAATGTAGGAATCTGAAAACGCCTGGAAGTTCTTCCAGGCGTCTTTGTGTGCGCCCAGCATGGGCGTTGGCTAAAGAGTGAAAGACTTTAATGAGGGTTGGTTGCACCAATCATTAGCGGAAGGCAAGGGCGTCACCGCGAGGTGGGGTCTGAAGGAAGCCGGAAGCAAATCTGCGACTTGAGGAACACGAAGCGCAATGAGAGGCTATGACCAGCCGGGCGAGTTGGCAGAAGACAACAAAGCCCAATGCAACCAAGAGTTGGAGCAGTAAATTGCGACAAGGGTGCAGGGAAAGTCAACGTTCTTACCTGGGGAGACCTGTCATCAAGCCGAAGAGGTAACCCTGTTCGAGAGAGCAGACTGAGATGGCAGGAGTCAGCAGAAGCCATAGTACCGGAGTTTTTTTTCGGGAAGGGCTGAACAATGGAGAAGGATGAGTACAGTGAGCAGTTCGCGGGATGAACACAGGAAGGCAGAAACCTTCGGATAGAGGGACTACCGAGACTAGCGAAGCAGGTGAAGCCTGCGGGAGAAGAGCGGAGCGTCGAGGCATCCCCGGCACGAGACGATGGAAAATCCGACGTGGGAGTGTGGGAAGCAGTGTTCGAGAGAGAGAACATGCAGACTGCACTGAAGCGAGTAGAGAGCAATCAGAGGAGCAGCAGGGAATCGATGGAATGGAAGTGAATGAACTGCGTGGCTACTTGAAAGAGCACTGGTTGGAAGTGCGCGAGGCTCTCGAAAGCGGGACAGTATCGGCCAAGCCCTGTGCGGCGGGTAGAGATACCGAAGCCGGATGGCGGGGTAAGGCAATTGGGGATACCCACCGTGGCTAGACCGGCTCATCCAACAAGCCATTGCGCAAGTGTTGACACCGCTGTTTGAAGCGGTGTTCTCACCGCACAGCTACGGGTTTCGACCCGGACGCAGTGCCCACCAGGCCGTGCAGCAAGCCCAGGCGTACATCCGAGAAGGCTACGACTGGGTGGTGGATATTGACCTGGAGAAATTCTTCGACCGGGTCAACCACGATATGCTGATGGCGAGAGTGGCGCGAGTGGTGAAAGACAAACGAGTGCTGAAGCTAATCCGAGCGTATCTGGAACAGTGGCGTGATGATAAACGGAGTGGTGCTGGAGACAGAAGAAGGGACACCGCAAGGTGGTCCGTTGTCCCCATTGCTTTCCAACATCATGCTGGACGATCTGGATCAAGGAACTGGAGAAGCGTGGGCACAAGTTTGTGCGCTATGCGGATGACTGTAATATCTACGTCAAAACGCAACGAGCCGGAGAACGGGTATTGGAAGAGCGTGAAGCAGTATCTGGAAAAGAAGTTGAAGTTGAAGGTCAACCCGAAGAAGAGCAAAGTGGAGAAAGCCACGCAAAGCGAAATTTCTGGGGTTCAGTTTCTGGAAGCGGAAAAGGGAAGTCTTTGTCCGTATCGCGAACCGCACGAAGGAACGCTTTATGGAGAAGATGAGATACCTGACAAGGCGCACCCGCTCAGGCACACTGGAAGACATCCTGAGGGAAGTGAACCAGTACACCCGGGGCTGGATGGCGTACTTTCGGCTGGCTACCACGCCGAGTGTCTATCAGGAACTGGACGAATGGACTGCGACGGAGACTGAGACAGTTGCTGTGGAAACGCTGGAAACAGGGGACAACCCGTCTACCGGGAATTGGTTCAGCTGGGAGTGCCTAACGAACGAGCAGGCACTCGGAGCGATTGGAACCAGCCCGTGGCGGATGGCTCACAGTCCCCGTGGTACACGAAGCCCTGAGCAACGCTTTCTGGCGCTCCTCAGGGCTGGAAAGTCTGGTACCGTACGATACAACCAACTACGTTATTCTCGTTGAACCGCCGGATGCGGACCCGCATGTCCGGTGGTGTGAGAGGAGGCGGTTAGCCGCCGCCTCCTACTCGATTGTGCCTTGATCGCTTTCAGGATGTCATCTGGAATGACGAATTCCTCGTTCAGCAGATCGCCCAGAGACTCCACCACTTCCCTGATGACCTGTTTCCTCGCGACCAGATACCGCAATCGTTCGATGTTGGCTTGCGAATATTTTGCCTTTGGTCTGCGCGGTGAAAATCGTTGCGCGGTGTGCTCCTCGTCCAGTTTCTTGGCGGGATGAAATTACTTGATCAGTTCTGCACCGTTGGACGCGCGGGTGATGTAGATCTCAGGGTGGAGTCCCGTTTCCCGTTCATAGCCACTTGCCAATGCCTGCGCAAATTCATCCGCTTGTTTGTTCGCAACCAGATTCACTGTGCAGCCGCCGAAGCCTGCGCCTGTGAGCCGCGCACCATAACAGCCATCGAGCGATTGTGCAACATTCACCATCACATTCAACTCGGGACAAGAGACTTCATACAGGTCGCGCAGACTGACGTGACACTCGTTCATCAACCTGCCGAAGTTCTGGACATCGCCCGCTTCCAGCAACGCCTCAGCCTGGTCCGACCTCCCAATCTCTTCCACCACGTGACGCGCTCTCTTCTCTATCTCCCTCGGAAGTTTTTTCGCCAGCCGGTCAAATTCCTCCACACTGACATCGCGCAGGGATCTGACGTTCGGCAGGTCTTGTTTGAGCAATCGTACTGCCTCTTCACAGGCAGAACGCCGCTTGTTGTATTCGCCCGAGGTGAGTTTACGCCGAACGGTCGTATCGGCGATCACAATGGACACATTACCAGGCAGCGGAACCGTCTTCCATTCCAGTGAACGGCAATCGAGCAGGAGCAATTTGTTTTCCACACCGCAGGCGGAGGCGAACTGGTCCATGATGCCACAGTTGACGCCGACATATTTATTCTCGGCTTTTTGCCCAAGCAGGGCGCGTTGCATGGGTCGGAGAGTCCAGCCGCCGAGGGTTTGCCATGCGATCATGATTGCCATCTCCACCGATGCAGACGAACTCAGCCCCGAGCCGCGCGGCACATCGGATGCAAAGACCGCGTTCATGGATGACACAGGCAGGCTCTCCTCCATCAGCGACCACATCACACCGGCAGGATAGAGCCCCCACTCTGGCAGGGGAGAGGAATCGGGTTGGGTTTTGGTCGAAATGGATTCAGGGGAGAAAGAGGCTTGTTGATCGAAATCCGCAGCAACGAGGGTGGAGTGACGCGCATTCGTCGGGGAGAAGGCGACATAGGTGGCGCGGTCGATCGCGGCCGGCAGGACGAATCCATCGTTGTAATCCACATGTTCGCCAAGCAGGTTGACGCGCCCCGGTGCGCGGGCAATATGCGCAGGTGTGTGACCGAATTTTTCGCGATAGATGGTTGATATATGGTCAATGAGATTCATTTTTATAGTGTGCGTCTGAGAGTGAACGTAATCTTTCAGCAGCGGATTCAGGCGTGATGTCGCGCTGCGGCATGGCGAGCATTTCGTAGCCGACCATGAATTTGCGGACAGTGGCGGAGCGGAGAAGAGGCGGATAAAAATGAGCGTGCAACGTCCATTCGGGATGAGACTGGTCGTCGAAGGGAGCTTGATGGAAACCCATCGAATAGGGGAAGGAGACCTCGAAGAGGTTATCGTAACGCGTGGTGACTCGCTTCAGGATATCTGCCAGCGCGCTGACCTCGGCGGAGGTGAGTTCGTTCAGGCGCGTGACACTACCATGCGCTATGATGATGGTTTCAAATGGCCACACCGCCCAATACGGGACAAGCGCGGTGAAATGATTATTGGAGAACAGGATTCGTTCCTTGCGTTTATGATTCTTCAGCAAGGTAATCGAATAGCAATGTGCGGCCATATTTATTGAAGTAGGCTTTTTGCCGTTCGAGTTCCTTTGCGGGCTCGACGGGAATGTGTTCGGTCGCCCAGATCTGGCTGTGTGGGTGCGGATTGGAACATCCCATGATCGCGCCTTTGTTCTCAAAGACCTGCACGTAGTGGATGAAATCCTTGCTGCTCAAGTCAACAGTTTGTTCCGTCCATGTGGCGATGACGTTTTCGATGGCGGCGTTGTCGAGTTCGGGGAGAGTCAGATCATGGCGCGGAGAGAAGCAGACCACCCGGCAGAGTCCGCGTTCGGAAACGGAGGCAAGCAAAGGGTGGTCGGAGGCGTCCACTTCGCTTCGCTGCGGGATGATATGTTCGGGAGTCTGGTCAGGCAGGAGCGCGGAGAAGTCGTTGTCGAAGACAAACGTGGATTTGTAGTCGGGATTCTTCAATCCACCTGCCCGTTCATTGCGCGGACAGAGATAACAGGTTGGGTCGTAGGATGGAAGATTTTCAGGCGGGGTCTTTTCGACCTGCCCCAGCCAGGGACGTTTGGCGCGGTGGGGCGAAACGAGAACGGATTCGCCTGTGAGAGGGTTGAAGCGTCGGTGTGGTGTGTCGAACATGGGATCCCTGTCCTGCGATGTGAAAGCCATATTACATTGTCAGGGTCTGTTGAACAAACTCATTGCGGGCAATGCATTATGATTGTAATCGAACAATGCCTGGTTTTCCCAATTGTTGCCCGAAGCCGGGTCAGCGGGATCCCAGCCGTTGCCTGGAACAGCCGTCCAGGTGGCATCCCAGTAGAAGACGCCCAACCCCCGCCCGTTTGACACGCCGCGGACAACCGACATGACATCCCTCATCATGCGGCGCTGACCATCCGGTGTAAACAGATAACCTTCGGTTGCCATCGTTCGATTGGCAATGTTTGCCAGCCCGTCATCCTCAAGAACAGTGAATGCGTAGGCGAACTCAGCCACGACCACATCCTTGTCGTAGCGGACGGAAATATCGTTCAGGTTGCCCTGCAACTCCGCCAGGGTCCCATGCCAGAATGGGTAGTATGAGACCCCGATCACATCGAAGGGGACATCCCTGCGGGTGAGATTGTCGAAAACCCAATGCGCCATCTCATTATCCCCGCCTTCGGCGATGTGAAGCATCACAAGAGTTTCAGGCGAACAGTCTCTGACCGCGTTGTATCCTGCCGTGAGTAGCTCTGCGAGACCGTCCCAGTTGGGCGAATCCCATGTGTGACCATGCGGCCACAAGATACCCGAGTTGATCTCGTTGCCAACCTGGATCATGTCGGGAGGCGTCCCCTGCGCGACAAGGCTGTTGCACACATCGAACGTGTGGTCATAGATGGCTTGTTTGAGCCCATCGAAATCCAAATCATTCCACGCGGCTGGTTTGTATTGCTTGCCGGGGTCTGCCCAGTCATCTGAATAATGGAAGTCCACCAGCAATTTAATTCCCAGACTCTTCAGTCGTGTTGCCATTGCAAGGATTTCATCTTTGTCGTGGTAACCATCGGCGGGATCCACCCAGACACGCAGGCGGGCATAATTCAAACCATTATCTTTCAGGATCTGCAGCGCCTCTGCCTCGGTTCCATCGTTGTATTTATACACACCGCCTTTATCCTCAGACTTATTCAAACTGGAAATGTCTGCTCCAAGGATGGAAAGCGCAGCCTGCCCGGGGACCAGTTCGATTTCATCAAAACTCGCCCAACTATCGGGTGTGCCAAACGAATGCAGGCTGATCGTGCATTGCCCGTCCGTCACTTGCTCGGAAACAACCAGTCGGATCCAACGATAGCCGGGTGTCGTGTAGGGGATGTTCGCCCGCTTCTCTTCGCCTCCGCACTTGAGCGCCAGATACGATTCAACTTGTCCGCCGCTGGAACGGGTCCACGCGCTCAGGGTGTACCAGCCGTTCCCGAGCCCGGTGACAGTCTGTGACGTTTCCACCTGATAGGTTTCCGATGCCTGATGAGTCAGGCGGAGATCACCGGAGTAGCCGTTCGGTTCCAGAAGAATGGCGGATTCATCCCCGGTGCTGATCCAGCCCGATGGACCTCCGCCTGCATCTTCCTCCTCGAAACCTGGGTTCACCAAATCAGCCGCTTCCAAGGCTGGAGCCGGAGTGGATGTTTCCTGAACAACTGCTGGTTCAGTCTCTGAAGCAATTTCAAGGGCGGGGGTTGCCGGTGTGCACCCAATTGCGCTGACCATTATTCCCAAAATAGCGGCGATCGTAAGCCATACTTTGAACGTCATCACTTATCCTTTCACTGCGCCTTGAGTCAACCCGCCCACGGTCTGGTCCTGGAGGATGAGATAAATGATCATGATCGGGAGCGCCCCGATCAACTCGCTGGCTGCAAACAAACCCCAACGCTGATTGAATTGTGCGCCAGCGAAAACCTGCAAACCCACCATCAAGGTATATTGTTCACTGCCCTTAAGCAGTACCCGTGCAAGGATGAACTCACCATACGTGCCGATGTAGTTCAGAATTGCAATGACTACCAGGATCAGACGCAACAGATGCAGGATCAAGCGCGTGAAGATCTGCCAGTCCGTGGCATCCTCCACCGTGGCGGACTCGTCGATATCGCGCGGGATGGCGTCGAGGAAACCCTTCATCGGCCACATATTGATTCTCATTGCGCCATTGATCGACCATTCTATAATTTTATCACCTGCACTATGACGATGATTGTAGACGGTGTGAAATGCAATGCATCGATGGTCAGGGGAAGAAAGTTAACAACTCGTTTTTGGTCATCTTTTGCGCCCCAACATTCATGCTTCAACCCTCCCATCAACTTTTTCCAATTGGTCGTGGTCAGGCAGCAGGTCTTCCAGGTTGCGCACCACCGGGAAGAAGAGATAGACCGTCAGAACAACAAGGATGTAGCCAATGCCGGCAAAGAAGAATTGCAATGCCATCCCCGAGCCGGGCTCCGTGCCAACCAGCCAGCCGAAGGTCTTTGCAAGCAGACCTCCCGCTTGCATGCCCGGTTCGGTGACGTAGTCCGCCAGCGCCCCGGCCAGGAGCGGGGTGATGGGGTCTGTGATCCACGCGATCATGCGCCGGGCGGAGAAGACGCGTCCCTGCAGGTCCGGGGCGACTTTGGACTGCCAGATCGCCTGGCTGGAACCGTTCACAAAGACTGGCGTAATACTACCCATTGCGGCAAAGAGGATCCAGACCGGCAAACTGCGTCCCAGCCCGAACAGGGTCAGCATGAACAATCCCGTCATGGCCTCTCCCACGAAGATATTGGTCATGCGGCGCTTGAACCCAGGCCAGGCTGTGACGAGTATCCCTCCCACCACGGCTCCAATGGCCGCCGCAGATTCGACCGCTCCCAGCGAGGCGCTGTTGTAATCCGTGCGGGTCAGGATGAAGGGCGCGAACAGATTGATCGCCATCCCGATGGTGAAGTTCAGGCAGATGAAGAAGACCAGCAAACCAAGCAGGCTGCGGCGGGCAAAGATATATTTGAAGCCATACAAACCCTCTTTCAACAGGCTTCCCTGTTCCGCCTGACCTTCGACGGTTTTGGCGGGTTGCGGTACGTCCACGATCAACAATGCCCCGATCGCCAGGAAGAACGTGACCACGTCAATGGTCAGGATGCCGGTCAACCGGATGATCGGGAGCAGAATGCCCGCCAGCATGGGCGCCAGGACTGCGGGTCCTGAATAGATCAGTGACATCATCCCATTGGCGCGGCTGTAGTTCTCCTTCGGGACCATGGTGCTGATCGCCGCCGAATAAGCGGGCCATTGGAAGGTGCTGCCCAGGCCGTTGACCACCGCCGCGATATACAGGTGCCAGATCTGCAACTGCCCGCTGGCATGGATGATCAACAGCGCCGCAGTGGCGAGGACTGCAGTCAGGTCGCTGACCATCATCATTAGTTTGCGGTCGTAGCGGTCCACCATCGCACCGGCAATGGGCGAGAGCAACAGGAACGGGATCAGGAAAAATGTGTTGACCGCTCCCAATGCCAGGGCGCTGCCCGTTTCCTGATACGCCCAGATGGTCAGGGCAAACTGCGTCATCGAGGAGGCAAGGACTGAAACGAGTTGTCCCGCCCAGACGATGGTAAAGGCGGTCATGCCGGTGGGGCGTTTGGATGCGGGTGCGATGGTCATGATGATCTATTGTTCAAAATGTCTTTTCCCACGGTTCAGAAATGTCGTAATCAGGTCCCATCACTGAGAAATACAAGGCGTTTGCCGCCTCTGAATAGCCGCCGACGAACGCCACCTTGCATCCCATCCTCTTGAGACGATGCAGAGCTTCGAAAATCACCGCTTTGCCCAATCCATGCTTGCGGTGGGCAGGGACAGTTGCGACCGGTTCGATATAAGCTGTTCGTGACACATCATCGAACCAGGCGGTGGCGAAGGATGCGACCGAGCCATCAGATGCAACCGCGACGATGTCCAGGTCACGGCGATAGAGCGGCGCGGATTGAATGTGATGGTACCACTCCGGGATGATCGCGATTATCACGGGCGGTGTGGATGTCATCGTTCGTGGAAGCCGAGCCCTGAAGCATAACAGCGCTCGAGCAATTCCAGACCGCCTTCCATCGGACGGATCGTATATCCCGGAACCTGCGGGACCTCCGGAAGCGGTTCATCCAGCGACCGACGGTGCTGAACCTCCTGATTTCCCGGCTTCCTCCACCCGATGAAAGCCGCGACGTGTCAGGATCTCCTGAAGTGCCTGCTCCTGCGAATCAAGCCAAAACGACACCTTATAACGACCATCCTCACCTTTCGTGGCCAGGCGTTCCTCCGCTGCTTTGATGATCTCTTCTTTCAGTTCGGGCGTATCGAAACTGGGATGGATTTGCGGAAAGGCATGTCCATGCCCCTCCGGATTGAGTACCGCGGCGATCTGCCCATTCTCCGCCTCCCAGATGAATACGTTTTCTTCGAGTTGTATCTTCTCAATATCAGGGTTGGCGAACCAGATCCAATAATCCCAGCGGGCAACGTGCCAGCTTAGTTCGCGGCGGCCGTTGACGATCATGATCTGACGAAGGAACTCGCGGATTCGCCAGTAGTCTTCTTTATCTTGGTAGTTTCGCATTGTCGGTTTCATCGTCCAGTTTCCTTTACTCTTTCCATTCCTTGACCCAAGTGTCGGTGACTTTCATATCGGTCATCACCGAATTATATAGCGCGTCGGCAGGTTCTTCGTTGGAAGCGGAGAAGATGCGGGTGCAGCCGAGATGCTTGAGTCGCCGCATGCCTTCGATGACGACCGCTTTACCCAGTCCACGACGCCAGTGTTCGGCGGCAACACCCACCAACACGGTGACGGCACTGCGGGTGTAGTCATCGTAGTAGATGGTGCAAAAGGCGGCGATGCTTCCATCGGGCGCGGCGGCGACGATATCCAGGTCGCGGCGGTAGAGCGGGGCGGATTGGATATTCCGGTACCACGAATGGTCGCTATCGTAGTTGGAGTCCGGTTCGTCGGAGTGGAAGGCGCGCCACGAGCACCAACTGCGGGAGGCATGCTCGCTTTCATCGCCCATTGAGCGGATGCGGTATCCGCCCAGGGTTGGCGAGACAGGCAAAGGGGCGGTCAGATCTCGGTGGTAGTGGTGGTTCCAGCCAGGGCGTTTGGTAAATCCGCGGCGGGCGAGAAATCCTGGGCGCAGGGAGTCATCCGCAAAAACAGGGACAGTGAGGCGTTCCCCGTTTTCATTTGTTTCAGAATAATGCTCTTCGGCATGGGCGAGCATTTCGTTTTCAAGTTCCCCTGAGCGGAAATGAGGATGCACGTGCAGGTGGATCTCGCTGCCGCCGAGGTCGTTGAGCACAGCGGCGATCCTGCCGTCGGGAGCTTCCCAAAGTATCAAGCCCTTTTCGAGCGATTCGCAAACGCGACAGGTTGCGATGAAATGCCAGCGCCAATAATCGAGGCGGGCGACGTTCCAGCTGTGTTCGAGACGGTCGTTGAGCAGGAAGACCTCGCGCAGGAAATTGCGGACGCGGAAATAATCGTCTTCGTATTGGCAGGGTCGCATTGATAGCTTCATTGTTCAGATTTCCTTTTTCTTCATGTGTAAATATACTGGAAAATTACGGGAAATTGCATGACGACATCCATGGCATGGATGTGGCTTGATGTTCCGTTTATCCCTTCATTTCGGGTTTCTTGTGTGATGTGGCGTTGAGAATCGTGCTGACGGCGAACAGAGCCGCATACACATACCATAACGGTCGGCGGATGAGGTCAAGTGGCCACCAATAGAACATGACCGTAGCCAGATAAAGGAACACATACGGACCAAAGACCTGCCAGCGTATCGGATCACGCCATTGGATCTTCCTCACATAATCCACAAAATAGCCATAGACCGCCCAGGCGAAGTAGATGAATCCACCCAGCCATAGCGACCACATTTTGCCGCCAACCAGCAGGATGATACTTATCGCTACAGCCGGAATGCTCAACGCGTACACAATGGGGCCATAGCGCATTGCAATATCGAAACGCCATTTCCGCAATGCAAAATAAATGATCAGGATGATCTGGAACAGGAATGACCAGGTCACAAACAAGGCATCCAGATTCTCCAAGCCAAACATATTGTCATCTCCGTTTCATTGAACAAGGTCCGTAAATCAACCATGGCTTGTTCAATCGTCATGTCTCCAAAGTGTTCCAATCCATGCTCCAAGACGGGCGGTGTAGACGACGGCATTGTAGGAGTTTCCAAGCAGGAGCAGGAAAATGGCGGGAAGCAAAGCCGCGAAACCTGCGATTCGATTTACGAATATGGTCGCGATGGCATATACCAACAAAATCAAACCGACAATCAGGATCAGACGCTGGTAGGCCAGGATCAGATAAACCAGATAATATTCAAGACGTTCCCGCGCCAGCCGCCGGCGATTCGACATGACTTCTCTTTCTCATTGTTGAGGCAATTCAACGTTTTTCTTACTAAATCCCGGAGTTTGTCTGATAAACGGCCGGGTGGTCGGAGGGGAGTTTCTTCCACATGCGGTCAACCAGGATCATCACCAGCACGGTGACCAGGCAGACCGAGAGCAATACTCGCCAATCCGGCATAGGGATAAACGCTTGAACAGTATTGGCAGCCGCATGTGTCACGCCGGCCACAAGGATGCTTCCCCTTGCTCGATTACAAACCCAGACAATGATCAGGGAACCCAGCATGTGGGCAACATACATCTCAGCCCAGAATTGCCATTCGAAGACCGGCCTTCCTTCCGCCTGCCATAAGAAGAAGTGCCAAGAAGCCCAGAAGAAGCCGATGATCAGAGCAGCGATCAGAGGGCTGGTATGCGCTTGCAATCTGGGTAATGCGAAGCCCCGCCATCCTGTTTCTTCCCCGGTTGCATTGAAGAAAAAGAATTGATAAAGGAACTTTACGGTGATGAGTCCAATCAGTGTGAGACCTGATCTGGGCAAGTGGAGAGCGCTGATGGATTCCAAGCCGGGAAGGCTGCTTATTGCTGTTGAGAGCAGGAAAATGCCGGGAAATAACGCGAGACCTGCCAGAGCCCAGCCCCACACACCACGCAATCTGAGCAACGAAGCCATATAATTTTTGACTGTGGGGATGCGCGAATAAGCCATGCTAATAACAAAGGCAACGGGGATCACCATAATGAGGGTGAAACAAACCAAGATGGGCGAAAATGGAGCATGGTTGATGAATGTATTATAGGCAAGGAAAACCAGTGCAGAAACAACCCAGGCAACGAGAAAGGCAATCCAGTAAGTGCGTTTGGTTCCTTCCCGGGGCTGGGTGTTGCAGATGGTGGAAATGATGATGCCCGCCAGCGCCGGTCCGCAGGTGGCGATAACCGCCAGCGGGAACAGCAAAACGATTTCCTTGTTCATTGCGGCGTCATAGGAGAAGCCCAACCCCCAGGTGATCGCGAAGGTGACGATGAAGAAGGCGGCGATTTGATGGCGCCTGATCCAGTCTGCTAAATGGTTCATGACTGTCTCCTTTCCGAATTCGTCGCTCATTATAGAAATCGGACTCAGAATTACACCGTCGTGCACACGACATTTACACGGCACTTGGCTTTTAATTCAACCGATAATGAACCGTGTATTGGACATTGCGCATGATCTACTCCTTATAGATCACGGCACTTTGAGCCAAGCAATGAGCATCTTATCCATACACTGAACTCGGTTCTACATGCCGGTAACGGCGCGTTGTACGAAGGTCAACACTGCCATGATCAGGAACAGTATGATCGCTGTGATGCTCGAGCCTTTTCCTGCGTTTGACGCCACACCCAGCAATCCGCCCGTGCCTGCAAAGAACAGAACAACATAGCTGATCACTATCCAGCGTATATTTCGGAAGTCAATCTTGAGGATGTAATCGAGCAGGGCTTCCAGGACCAGCCATGCCAGCATGCAACCGATCTGGACGTAATACAACGCGGGTCTTCCCAACCGCGGGGCTTGTATAAGCAGGTAGATCAGCGGGATGGCGAGCAGGAATTCGAAGTAGCCGATCCAATTTTCGTACTGCGGTTTGCCCAGAAGCCGTAAAGCGAAGACCAGGATCGCCGACACAAAGAATGCGATGGCTGTCACGGCTCCAAGAAGATTTGTTTTTTCCAACATGACTGTGCCTTCTTTCAAGAACAATTTCACGTAGCGGTTATCTATTCTTATTTGCGTGTTTACGGCACCTTGAGCGAAGCGATGATCATCTCGCCAACGCGTTGGGTCTTGCCGCCCAGGCTGAGCCCGGGCGTACAGTGTTCACCCACGCTGTAGATGAAGCCGAACTCCAAATCACCGCGCACGATATTGGGCGAACCTTCCGCATCGTGATACCAGATTGACGTGATCTCGCCTGTGGGGCAGACCAGAAGCAGGCGTTGGGCGGGCTGACCCGCCACATTCAGCGCCCCTTGCTCGATGAACTCGCCCTGCCCCACACCTGTGGGCCAGAGAGGGATGTCTTCGCCTGCGCGGCGGAAGGTAATGCGGATGCTTTCTGTGCCGTAGTTGGGATGCAGAGTGAGGGTGTGGCCGCTCATGAGCGGATCGAACGTGGTGGTCTCATCCACGACCCAATCTTCGGGGAGCATGATCGAGAAACCGTATTCAGTGTGGGTGTATGTCCACCAGCCTTGCTGATAGTCTGCAGGATCGATGGGCATAGCGGTTGGTATTTCGGTTGGTGATGATGTCTGGCTGGCGGGTCCGCATTCGCTGCGGAAGTATGCCCATTCGTCACATTCACTTCCGTCGGGGAAGACGCAGTAGCCAGCCTGACTGCCGTCTGCGGCGGTGCGGATCTCGGACTTGAATCCCTGCTCGATGCAGTAGACTGAGGCGGGATTGGGCATGTTCGCCTGGGGAATGTCGGTTGGAACAGTATCAGGCGTCGGCTGGGACTGAGGCGTTGTGCAGGATGTCAGCACGATGAAAATGGTCAGGAGGGTTGAGGTCAATATGCGTTTCATGTTTTCTTACTCCTTTTGAAACGAGAGACCAGTTGAGATGGTCAACAGATCTCGATGCCTTTGAAGAAAATGTCCAGGGTCTCCCTTAACATTTCCTGCGGTGTGCCTGTGGAGCGGGAGCCATAGATGACAGATGACATGCCGCTGATGAGCAGTCGTGCAGCCAGCAGGGAATTGACCTTGCGGAATATGCCTTCACGGATGCCCTCGTCGATAAGGGCGCGGACCAGGTCCTGATAGGCGTACCGCTTTTCCTGCACCTGTTTCTGGCTTTGCGGTCTCAAGCGTTGCGATTCCTGTGTCAATTTCAAGAACAGGTTTTTGTTCGCCTGTAAACTTTCGATGTGGATTTCCATGATCTGACGCAGGCGTTTGTCAGCTGAAAGATTTTGCAGTGCGACCTTCTGCGCTTCATTCGTCAGGTCGTTGAGCTGGTCCTCGAAAAAATAGACCAGGATCTCATCCTTGGTTTTGAAGTAGTCATACAATGAGGACTTTCCGAGTCCAGCCGCTTCGGCGATCTCGCGCATGGATGTCTCGTGAAAGCCTTTCTTCACGGATACATTGACCACCTGGTGAAAGATCTCATGGCGGCGCTTAGCAATTTCTTCTGCGGTGAGAGGGATACCTTTTGGCATGATCATCTCCAACAAAGTGGATAATGTTGGTCTAAAAGCGACCATCGTTCGCTATCATTGTAGCGAATCAGGGTCGCTTTTCCATCAGCCTGGAGATGTATTTTTATGTAATTATGGAGTGGGGGAGAACTACTAGATTTGTGGAGGGATACTTACAAGGTAGCAGCCATGGATGAATAGGCTGTACCCGGTTTCCTGACCCTGAGAGGACTTTGCCAGGTTTATTATTTCTTCCAGCGAACACCCCTTCATCAGGAAGGCGTCTGCGCCTGCCGCCAATGCCTCCGTTTGATACTCGGGATACATGGTGAGGATGACAATCTTGATCTGCGGCCACCTGGCTTTGATCGCTTTTGTAGCATCCAGACCGTCCATGACCGGCATGCGTATATCCATGAGGACGGTGTCTGGTTTTTGTTTGCTGATGCTTTGGATTGCTTCCTGTCCGTTTGGGGCCTCGGCAGTTACATTGATTCCCGCCTGCTGGGACATGAGCGCCTTCAGGGCGCACCGGGCGCGCAGGCTGTCGTCAACGATCATGATCTTCGTCATTGCATTCCCGTTCAGTGATTGGATATGGTGTTACATTGGGGGCGGATTTCTGAAATCACAAGGCTTTCATTGCGTCGAATGAAAGCCTTGTTCATGGATTTCTCTATCGGTGTCGCCCGGTCTGACGTCCACCGGCGCGATATCGGTCATGTCAAATTTCTCCGCAACACACGAGCGCCAGGACGCCGCCAGCAGCCATCAGAGCCAGGCTTGCGAAGCCCAGGAACATGGAGAGGGGCAGGATCTTGAAGACCATCAGGGCAGAGATACCCAGACCGGCAAAGATCATTCCCACCGAAACGACCATGCTACGGCGTGGCATCAGCCTCTCAAGAAGGTTGTCAAACGTCCTGGTAAAGACGATCCGCGCTGTGGCGGGCTTATAGCTTTGGGTTAGGGTAGCCACGGGTGCCTCCATTCGAATATCATTCTGCCTGTGAAATGCGGGCCGAAACACCTGTTCCGGTTTTTCTGATGCTAGGATAGCAGGTAATTGCTTTTGGCACATCGGTCCGTAGTGGAATTCGCCTTAAACGAAAAGACCGTTTTTTCACGGTCTCCTCTCCCAAAACATCCCCCGCAGACTACGCAAAACGTGGACGGAAATCCCTACTCGTCGAGGCTGGCAAGTCCCTCCCGCAATGCGTATAGTGCAGCCTGCGTCCGGCTGGCGAGGTGCAGTTTACCCAGAATATTGCTGACATGGGTGCGGACTGTCGCCTCGCTGATGACCAGTTCCTCGGCGATGTCCTTGTTTTCGTGTCCCTGTGCGATCCGCCGCAGAACCTCCATTTCGCGGTGGGTCAACGGTTCCTCTGAAAGCTTCTGCTTCCCGGAGTTTTGCAATTCATCCAGGACCTTTTTTGCGATGCTCGGATGCAGCGATGCCACGCCCTGGCTGACCTGCCGGATCGCCTCGATCAACGCCTCCGGGCTTGAATCCTTCAAATGATATCCCACCGCCCCTGCTTTTATTGCCGGAAAGATCATTTCTTCACCGGCAAAGTTTGTCAGCACTAGGATACGAGCCGTTGGCCGTTGTTTTTTGATCTCTCTGATGGAAGCAATGCCATCCATTTCCGGCATCATGAGGTCCATCAGAACGACATCCGGGGTCAATTCCTGCTCAAGTTTGACAGCTTGTGCCCCATTCTCGGCCTCTCCCACAAGATCGATATCCGGCACAAGTTCCAATACGGCTCTGATCCCCTTGCGGATGATGGCGTGATCGTCCACAACCAGCACCCGGATCGCCCCCGCATTCCCTGTTTTTTTTCCGTTCATGGTAATCTTGCCTCCACTTTTATTCGAGTTCCAATTCCTGGACTGCTTTCGATCTCCAACCGCCAGCCTTGGGATTGGGCGCGTTCCTGCATGTTAGTCAATCCCAGACAGCCGGTGCGGCGGGCTTTTTCAGGTTCAAATCCGACCCCATCATCCGCGATCTCCATGGAGACGGCTTCGGCTTCCCTTTGTATTCGGATCAGGATGTTCCTTGCGCGCGCGTGTTTGATGATGTTGTTGAGTGCTTCACGCGTAATCTGGTAGAGGCCCTCTTCGACATCCAATGGGAGGCGCCCGGTCAGATTCGTCTGGACGCTGGACTTGATCCTGACCCTGTCTTCCACCGAAATGAGACGGTTCTGAAGGGCGGCTATCAAGCCCTCCTTCTCAAGGATCGGCGGTCTCAACTCGTAAATAAGCAGGCGCATATCCGCCAGTGATTCCTGTGCGGTATTCTGAATATCATCAAGATATTGCCCGGCCTGTTCGATTTGTTTCGCATGGATGTTGCCGGTGGCGGCCTGGGCGTACAGGCTGATCCCGTACAGGGACTGCGTGACCGAGTCATGCAGTTCACGCGCCAGCCGCTGTCTTTCATCCAATATTGCCAGTTGACGCGCCTGTTCGTAAAGACGCGCATTCTCAAGTGCGATGCTCATCGAGGCCGCGAAGGTTTGCAGAAGGCGGATATCGGCTTCGTCGAACGCATTCTCCTCATCGATGTTTTGCACGCTCAAGATCCCGGTCACTTGATCGCCTAGCAGCATCGGCACACCAAGCCAGGACCGCGGTGTACCCGTCCCCGGCAGGATCGGCTGGTTGAGG
>CAVQYK010000025.1:0-118078 GCA_963718215.1 uncultured Chloroflexia bacterium | reverse complement strand
GGGACTTTGCCCAATCCAGCCAACAGGATACAATCAAACGGAGGAGAAAAAATGAAGAAGATCATCCTGTGCATTCTATCTGTCATCGTCCTTGCCTCCTGCAACGGCTGGGGGGTTCACCCCCTGCCGCAGCCCACGCCCTTCCTGCCGCCCACGCGGACGCCGTCCATTTACAGCCCGACGCCGGTCGATCATCGGCGTGGCATCCTCCACGCCCGTAGTCGTACCGCCGACGGTCACGCCGACCTTCCTCCCGACCAGCACCAACCAGCCTCCGCCCACATTGACCGAGTCCCGGTCAACACCTTCACGCCGACCCCGTTCACGAACGCGCCGGCGCTCCGCATCGTCATTTTGGGATGCAACACCAGCATTGACATCATACACGGCATGGGCGAGGTGACAAATGCCTTTGTCACGCTGAAGAACGTCGGCAACGTGGAGTTGACCAACCTGATCGCAACTCTGTTTGCGCGCGACGAAGGCAGGGAACATCCCGACAAGACCCTGGAGGTCGTCTCCATCCCGGTCGGCTACGAAGTCACCATAAAAATTACGGTAGACAGCACTTACAGAGCGGAAACGCCATCCAGGTGGAGGTGAACAGCAACCAGAGACTCTTCCCGCGCGAAGGCGTCGGCTCCTGCCGAGACCTGGGCTTGTTTGCCCCCAAACCAGACGGACTGAACACGCCAGTACCGCTCACTCCATAGCGTAAGGGCGACCCGCCCAACACGAGCGAAGTATTTTGACATTCTTGACGGGTCGCCCCTACCACATAAGGTTATAATCAATCATGGCAAACGAAAACTCTATCCACGCTTCGAAACAAGATCGCCATCCTGATCGACGGCGATAATGCGCAATCCTCCCTGCTCCCGCAGATGCTGGTGGAGGCGGGCCGTCATGGACAGGTCACCGTCCGCCGCATCTACGGTGACTGGACGACCAACAGCATGAATTCCTGGAAGGAGACGCTGAACTATCACGCCTTCCAGCCCATCCAGCAGTTCCGCTATACGGTCGGCAAGAACGCCACCGACAGCGCCATGATCATCGACGCGATGGACATCCTGCATTCCGGCGTGGTGGATGGATTCTGCCTCGTCTCCTCCGATAGCGATTACACCCGCCTGGCTACGCGCATCCGCGAGACCGGCATCTTTGTGATGGGCATCGGCGAGAAAAAGACGCCCAAAGCCTTCGTCAACGCCTGCGATGTGTTTGTTTATCACCGAAAATCTCGCCGTTGAGAAGAAAGCCGTACAGCAAAAGCAGGCGCAACAGGCAAAGAGAACGACCGAAAGAAGCCAGGAGGAGGGAAGGAAGAACTTGATCCCGATGCCCGTCCTCAGTCAAGCCTTCGAAATGGCGGTGGGACAGGATGGCTGGGCGCCGCTGGCCCCATGGGCAGGCGATCTACCAGCTGGACCCCAGCTTCGACCCGCGCACCTACGGTCACAAACAACTCTCACGCATGATCGCCAAACTCAAGGACCGCTTCGAGATCCGCACCCAGGAAGTGGGCGGGCACGAGCGTCATGTATGTGAAGATGAGGGAGTAATTGCAATCTATTACTGGAATAGGTTAAACGAAGCCTTTCCAGTGGAAAGGCGGCAACGTCAACAGGAGAATCCCAGACGAAAAAGATGAGAAACGGATAGGAAAATGCAAAATGGATACGTGTGTAATTTGTGGAAAATCACAAAATGGTATTATTCTAAATTTCGAAGACGACGATGGGAATACTTTCGAGAAACATGTCTGCAACTCATGCTCAGAATTTATCGCTTCAATTGCCCTCCAGGTAGTTGCATCTGAGGTCAGACCATTAATTAATGATCTCGAGCCATTATTAGAGTTTGTAGCTACTTTCAAGAAATTGGATAGTGAAGACATTAAATTCCAAGAGCGTATTTCTGAAATTGAAAAGAGCACTTCCAAGATGGCCACTTAATATCCTAAATCGAAGCGCCACTGGGAGAAAAAGAGCTGAACACTGACGAAAAGGAATTTGAGAAATTATCTAATGAAGTTTTGGCTGATCAACTTTTGTTGTTTGCAAAGGAAATGGATTTAAGCCAAAGATGGAGCCGATTTATTTGATTCAGATGTAGTTGAATTATTTTGGGAAAAGAAGGGAGTACATAATCTATATAGTACGTCTGCCGAGATTAGAATCAGATGAAGCAGGTGGAAAAAATGGCTCGTACAAAGATCGTCACGAATATATTTTCCGCTTCAAATGATGAGCTGGGTCAAGAATTAGCCGATTATGCAAAAAAAGAAGAAGGAAAAGAAATTGGTCAGGGAGTGTACGTTGAAGGGGGAATTGCCGCCAGATTTTGGCAAAGTAAAGGACTTGATTATAGAATGGAGTCGCCAGAAATTGAACAGAGAAAAAACAAAATTGAACAATTGGCGCAAGAACTTGTCGACAAGGATTACCACGAATGGAGGGATAAACGTTTTCAAAAGGAAAGCCAGTATCTTCCTAATTAGTAAGAGCTTGTGTAGATTGGGCTCATGATACTGGAAGAACCAGCGTAACAATTAAGGATATAAAGTATTTCCGACAAGAAAAGAAATTTGATTTGCTAGAAGCTACTGAACGGGCGCTTTATTTGTCAACAAACAACGAGTTGAAAAGCTCAAAAACGGCCTACCTAGAATCAAGACTATGACCAACATAATTTGGAAAAAACCTTCTGAATGCTCAAAAGCGAACTAGAAGCGTTTGAATTCCTAGTGAAGAAGGGTGGTGAGGTAGCTATTGACAGATTGCATAACCATATCATACGAGCTGAATGGCTTGTATATCTTTTTGAAATTGACAATACGTTGGCAGGAGTAGGCAGCATTAAAAAAAACCAAACATTAACTATAAAGAGGTGTCTTTAGAAAAGCGGGCTCACCAGAAAACCCTGACGACTTTATGTTTGAGGCTGGCTGGATTTATGTCGAGCCACAATTTCGATGGCGAAGGTACTCTTATGTGATGCTTCAAACAATTTTGAAACTCGCTAACAACCATCACGTTTATGCAACGACTAGAGAAGATAATGTACCCATGCAACGCACAAATCTTAAATGTGGGTTGATTTAGTCTGGACACCCATATTGTCGGAAAAAGAGTGATTATAAGCTTATACTTTATTCAAAACGTTTCTTTCCGCATTCAATCGCCTAAAACGTGCATCTGGCATGTGTGATTTTCTGCGTTTTTCAGATATTTTCTTTTTTCAAGTTTATTCTGCCTCAAAATAGAATCCAACCTTACTCGCAAAAACTTGGCAGTAGTCTCTGAAATCCGTCTCCCCTTATACGCCAATCCATGCTCACCCTCATGACCTTCAACATCCGCTACGGCACAGGCGGAGGACGGCGTAAACCGCTGGGAAAACCGCAAATCCCTCGTCCTCGACCGCATCCGCGCCTGCGACCCCGACCTGCTCGGTCTGCAGGAATGCCGCGACGACTCCCAGGCTGAATTCATCCGCGAAAACCTGCCGGACTACGAGTTTTACGGCGTCCCGCGCGGCGGCGGGAGCGTCACCGCGCTCGAAATGGCGCCGATCCTCTTCAAACGGTCCGCGTTTCGGCTCGTGGACAAGGGCTGTTTCTGGCTGAGCGAAACGCCGCACGTCCCCGCCAGCGTCAGTTGGGGCGCCACTTTTCCGCGCACCGCCACCTGGGTGCAACTCGTCCACCTCGCCTCGGGCAGGCAACTCACCTTCCTCAACACCCATTTTGACTACACGCTGTCAGCGTTGGAAAACTCCGCGCGGGTGATCCAGGCTTGGGTCACGCGAGAGGCGGATACGCATCCCATCCTCGTCACCGGCGACTTCAACGCCGACAAAAAATCGTCTGCTTATCAATTGCTCACGACAGGCGCATCCCTTTTCGACATCCACCCCAGGGACGAAGGCACCTTCCACGGATTCGGACAGGCGGACGATCCGATAGACTGGATGCTCGCCTCCAACTCCTTTCAGGCTGTCTCCGCCCAAATTGACCGTTTCCACGCTGAGAACGTTTACCCGTCAGACCATTATCCCGTCTGCGCAAGTCTGGAATGGAAGTGAGTCAGCCTAAAATACCACCATGAACGATCAGAAAGTTGTCATTTCACTAAAACGCCTCCTGCTCATCAATCAATTCCCGGTGGATTGGAAAAACCTGGACCTGTACCTGTTTCGTGACGACGAAATAGCTTTCTACGTCGGTCAGTCCCATCTGGCGTTTTCGCGCGTTTGGGAACATTTGTTGAGCGGCTTCAAGGGACATTCCATCGTGGGGCGCTTTATTTGGGTCAACTGGCCCAAGTCCATGAACTTCACCATCGAATTAATGAGTTCACAGTCCGAACAATTCACCGACCTTGGGAACGATTTGAACGCCGCCGAACGACAACTGATCCAGCAGTGGACGCCCTGCTTCAACGTATCACTGAACATCCAACCGACGCCCATCCCGCCCCACTACCTGCCCCCCAACTCCAAATTTCGACGCAGGGTAAGCCTCAACAAGTTGATCCACGAGGCGGAGCGGGCAGTGCAGGCGGAGGATACAGAACTCTGGATGAAAGAAATGGAACAGGCGTCATAAGCTACGACCGCGAACGATAGAACAGCCAGCGTCCCAGCGTTTCTTCGGCCAAAACTGCGAAGAAGATGGGCAAACCGAGCCAGTCCATGCCAGCGGGGTAAAAGATTCCAGCAACGGTCAGTACAACCCCCAACAAAATCACCCAAACACGAATATTGTGAAACAGGATGTCTGAAGTCCGCTTTTGAAGCATGGCAAGCTGCGCCAGCAAAGCGAGCAGGACGCTGGTGCCGATGAACATCCAAAAGATCGGCGGGATTTGGACTCCGCTCATCCGCGCTTCGTACGACAACACGGGCGACATCGCCGTCAACCCGAGCAATATCGCGCTGACGAAGAACCCGGCGTTCGTCCGCCAGTCGTTCCAGCCCGGCGCGGCGGGCAGGCGGTAGACCTGCCCCATGCTGTAGATCAGTCCGATGCCGAGGATGGACGTGATCGAGGTCAGTTCGGAGGCGGTTCGCTGAAGGAAAACCTCCCCGAAGGCGGTCGCCAGCCAGCCCAGTCCGAAGAGAAGCGCGAAGAGGATCTCGCGGCTCAACCACGAGTGACTGAGGTGAGTCAACGCCCGCCAGGCGTTGCGCTTCGATCCGAGGTGGGCGAACGAGGCAAGTAGACCAAGTCCCAGACTGAGACCAATAATGAGATGCGGGATCAGCCTGAGAGGCGTCGTGAGGCGGTCTGCCAGCGTCCACAAAGGCGGGAAGAGCCAGGAGGTCGCCCAAAATCCGCCCACCGCCAGTTGACCGAGCAGGGTGAACAGGATGAGCGGCGCTTCCTCCCAGGCGGAGGGTTTGCGCGGCTGGACCTCCTCGAGGTTGGCAACTGTTTTCTCGTCTGTGCGGCTCATGGCGGCGTGCGGCTGGACGGCGAGGCGCGGCTGGGTGTGCGAGAAGGTCGGCAGTGGGAAGGGATGCTCTTCGGCGGGCATCTGCCACAAGGCGAAATCGCGTTCGGTTTCCGCTTCGCCGTAGTCCAGCACGCGCATGGGACACGCCGCCACGCAGACGGGCGGAAGTCCCTGTTCGAGCTGGTCGAGGCAGAAATCGCACTTGGTCATAGCGCCCGCTTCCGGGTTGTACTGCGGCGCACCGTAGGGACAAGCCCAGGCGCAATAGCCGCATCCCATGCACTTGGAGGAGTCCAGAACCACGATGCCATCCGCGCGGACATCGTACGCGTCCGTGGGGCACACGCCCGCACACTTGGGATGCATGCAGTGGTTGCAGGCAACGGACAGGTTGTAGGCAAAGACCGAGTTTTCCCAGACAGGGTTGGGAGACCCAACCCCTACGTTTTGCCACGCCCCGCCCGAAACCTCGATCACGCGCCGCCACAACACGCCGACGGGCAGGTTGTTCTTGTCCTTGCACGCGGCCTGACAGGCTTTGCAGCCGGAGCAGAAGGAAGCGTCGAAGGTGAAGGCGTAGGTCATTTTGACCTCGGACGATGGACCATTGACCGTAGACCGTTCAAGACCGTCTGTGGTCTGCCGTCCTCGGTCTTTTCCACCTGCACCATGATCGTATGCTGGGCAGTACCGTACGCGAACGGCGTCCAGTGATGGGACGTCAGCACGTTGACACAGCCGCCGCGGTCCACGCCGTTTTCATCGGGCTCGTACCAGGCGCCTTGCGGGATGTCCACCACGCCGGGCAGGATGCGCGGGGTCAGGCGGCACGGCAGGATGAGCGCCCCGCGTCCGTTATAGACCTTGACCTGATCGCCATCTTTGATGTTCCTCTCCGCCGCGTCAATGGGATTCATGAACACACGCTGCGGGAATGCTTCCTCCAGCCAGTCGTTGTTGTCGTGCGTGGAGTGGACTCGGTGCAGCGTGTGATGTCCGATGGCTTGCAGAGGGTAAATGTCATTGCGAGACGCCGAAGGCGGCGAAGCAATCTCACTTGGAGATTTCTCCGTGGCTGCCGTGGCTCGGCGGCGCGAGCACTCGGGAACGGACTTTCCCATTCCTGAATATATTTCGGGATGGCGGGAATCTCTTCCGGGTTGTTCAGATCATAGAGTTGTTTCGAGAAGATCTCGATCCTGCCGCTCGGCGTCTTGAGCGGATATTTCTCTGGATCGCGGCGGAAATCTTCGAAGGCAATGGCGGGCTTGTCGGCGGGACGCGTCCATGCGCCGAGGTTCTTTTCGAGGAATTCCTCGAATGTCGGCAGTTCAGGGAAACGGATACGGCGGAATTCATCGAGGCAGAACTTCGCCCATTCCTTTTCATCGCGTCCTTCGGTGAAGGCTTCGCCGATGCCCAAGTCGTTCGGCGAGTTCGGCGCAGATACGGTAATCGGATTTGCTTTCCCCCAGCGGCTCGACCAGTTTCGGCTGGAGAATGACCTCGTCGCCGTATTTCCAGCCGTCCTCCACGCCCCAGGTTTCGAACTGCGTGCAGGCAGGCAGGATGATGTCCGCGAAGCGCGCGGTGGGTGTGAGGAAATTATCCTGCACGGCGATGAATTCCACTTTGGATTCGTCGCGCAGGATCTCGACCGTGCGGTTGACGTCCGCGTGCTGGTTGATCAGGCAGTTGGTCGCCACGGCGTAGATCAGCTTGATGTCGTTGTCGAGTTTTTCGGCGCCGCGAATGCCGTCAGCGGTGGTCATGTCTTTTCCGCGGAGCACAGCCTCGGTCCAGAGAAAGACCGGGATGGCGGCTTTGACGGGATTCTCCCCGGTCGGGAACACGGTCCACAAGCCGCCTCCGTCCGGGGCTTGCAGTCCCAGTCCGCTCGCCCAACCGCCCGGGACGCCGACATTCCCAGTGATCGCCGCCAGCACACATCCCGCGCGGACGACCTGCTCGCCATAGGCGCGGCGCTGCATGCCGTAGCCCTGATACAGCACCGAGGGTTTGATCGTGGCATACTCGCGCGCGATGCGGGCGATGGTCGCGGCAGGGACGGCGGTGATGGCTTCCGCCCATTGCGGAGTCTTTGGCGTGCCGTCGCGCGTGCCGAGGATGTAATCGCTGTAACTCTCCGCACCGTCGACGGGCATCTGGCTCGCATCGAAACCGACACAATGCGTGCGGACGAACTCGGCATCGTAGAGGTTTTCGGTGAGCATCACGTATGCCATGGCGCTCATCATCGCCGTGTCGGTGCCGGGGCGGATCGCGATCCATTCGTCGGCAAGCGACGCCGCGCTCAGCGAATGACGCGGGTCGATGCAGACCACCCGCGCGCCGTTCTGCCGCGCCAGTTTGACAAAGTAATCGCTGTTGGTGCCGTCGCGCATCTCGGCGGGGTTCCAACCCCACATGATGATGTATTTTGCGTTCAGCCAGTCCTGCCGCTGGTTGCCGGTCACGAGCGTGCCATAAACCGTCGGCGTGGCAAGGTTGGTCGCCGCCCAGGAGTACGAGTTGTAAATGCCGAGACAACCCCCGTAGAGATTCATCAGCCGCCGCGCCACGTGCGAGCCGTTGAGTTGGTTATAGGACCCGGTGCCATACGGGACGAACAAAGCGGAATTCCCATACTCGCGCCTGACCCGCTCCATTTGGGACGTCACCTCGTCCAAAGCCTCCTCCCACGAGATCGCACGGAACTCTCCGCTCCCGCGCCTGCCGACTCGTTTCAGGGGCTTGGTCAACCGCCTCAGGGTGATACTGACGGCGCAAGTAGGCGCGTCCGCGCACGCAGGCGCGTAATTGCGGCGCAGCGACCGAATCCGGGCGGTCGTCTGTTTCGAGGCGCACGATGCGCCCGTCACGGACGGTGGCGATCAGCAGGCAACGTCCGCCGCAGTTGTGGGCGGGACACCCGACGCGGATCCGTTGTTCAGATGTTGCATGGGGAGCTTGAGATTGGCATGCCTCCAGTGTACGGATTCCGCCGAAGGGAAGGAAGTGATGGAGGTCATGAATTTACGGTCATCAACTCACAAATCCCCCGTTTTTGGATCTTTCCCGACTATTTCAGCTCTTCGATCACGCTTCGCGCAACGCTTTCAGGCTGGTCTCCATTAAAAATGCGGACCAATGCCCCCTGCAGGAGAGGTCCCACAATAGACACAATATCCTCAGATGGGGTCGGGTGGGCAGACTGAAGGATCTCGTCAATCGATTCCGCGCAACTCTTCGTCCTCCCATCCGTTCAGCGCCTGCGGGCGGGTGGGCAGAACCCCAGCAGCCAGTGTCCACCGGGACATGAAACCGCTTTCGACAAGATACGAAGCCAATTCCGCCGCCAGGCGTTGATTCTCCACATCCGAGCCTGCCGACGCCCAGACCCAGCCGTCGCCCAGGGCGTAATGGGTATCGTTCAATCCCAACAGAGGGAGGTATCCCCCGCTTCGCGTCTGGATATCGCTGGATGCCCAAACCACAGCCAGGTCAGACTGCCCGCTGCGATAGAACTGGAGGGAGTGCATATCCGTTTGCTGATCCCGCACCAGAGGTTGGATGGTCCCGGTTTCAATCGCTTGTTTATAAAACGCGAGCAGGCTGACGAGGGCAGCTTCATCCAGGAGGAGCGCCCCTTGATCGTCCACGAGATCTCCGCCTTCGGAGAGGTAAAGGGAAAGTGAGAAGAGCGCCTGTGGGTCGGAGGCGGGGAATGCCAGGAAACTGCCCGATGTAATGATCGCATCCCATGTGGAAGGCAATTCCTCAAAAACAGCAGGACGGTAGACCGTCACCAAAACGTCGCTTGCGAACGGGATGCCATATTCGATATTTTTGAGGTGTCCCAGTTCACGCGCGAAGGCATACCAGTCCGGATCCTGCAGGATGGTTGTCAGCCCTTCGAGCGGGTGCAGGAAACCGGCGGATGCCGCGGCCTGCATATCAGAATAGGACATCGCGATCAGGTCCGGCATGGCTTCCGGGGCGGCGTTGTTCGTGATGGACAGGGTTTTCAGGATGTCCGCATCCGATTTGACGCGGATCTCGAGTTGAATCCCCGGATGTTCTTCTTCGAATGCCTGCAGGCGCGCCTGGAGCAGTTCCGCGGAGGGAGTTTCAGCCTGCGGGTCGAACTGCGGGGGGAGCCAGACGCGCAGGAGACGCGGCTTGTCAGCCGTCACCGGCGGGGGGACGGTGGGAGTCGCTTGAGGGGTGGATGTAGCTTGTGGAGCCGCGGCAGGCGTCGGCGGGGAGAGAAGCGGGGCGAGGGACGAGCATCCAACCAGGAGCAGGGTCAACGCAAGCTGCGCGACCCTCAAAAAACGAGGCATCATCCCAGTTCGATCGGCGTCCGCAGGAGGGCGGTCAGCAGTTTGACCGAGTTCTGCACGTCGGTATAGTCCACCATTTCGGACGGCGAGTGGACATAGCGCGTGGGGATCGAGAGACAGCCGGATGGCACGCCGGCGCGGGCGCGCTGGATGGTGTCGGCATCGGTGCCACCGAAGAGGAGTACTTCGCGCTGATAGGGAATCTTATTCTTTTCGGCAGTGTTGATCATCCACTTCACCACGCGCGGGTCGGCAATGGCGCCCGAATCTTTGATCTTGATGCAGGGACCCGCCCCCAGCCGCATCTCCATTTTGAAGTTGTCGGGGGTATCACCCGTCGAGGTGACGTCCACGGCAATGCCGAGGTCCGGGTCGATGCCATAGGCGGACGTGCCTGCGCCGCGCGAACCGACCTCCTCCTGCGTAGTGAAGACGAAATACACATCGTGAGGCGATGATTTAAGCGCGCGCAGTGTTTCGATGGCAACCAGCACACCGACGCGGTCGTCCATGGATTTGGCGACAAGGCGGTTCCCCATCTCAGTGTATGGGCGATCAAACGCCGCGACATCCCCCACCTTGACGGGACAGTCCTTTTTGCTGGTCGCGCCGACGTCAATGAAGATCTTGTTCATGGGCGGCGCTTCGTTGACCTTTTCAAAGCGGTCGTACCCGATGACGCCCTGAACCCCGTTCAAAAAGCGGACGCGTCCGCCGTGAACGTACTTCCCAAACACCCCGCCGATCGGCGCGAAGCGGACGAATCCCTTCTCGTCGACGTGGCTGGCAATGAGTCCGATCTCGTCCATGTGGGCGGCGACCATGATCTTTTTCGTGTCTTTCGTGACTTTGGCAGGTTTTTTGCGGGCGATGAGGTTGCCGAGCGCATCCACTTTGACCTCGTCGGCAAGCGGTTTGACCTCCGCCTGCACAAGTTTACGGATTTCGTCCTCGTAGCCGGAGGGTCCGAAGGCTTCAGTGAGTTGTTTGAGGAGTTTTTTCATTGTAGTCTGGATATTTGTCCTTATAGTTGTTCTTACGGTCGCCGCCGAGGACGGCGGCTCGAGCGAATTTATGAGAAGCACTATTTGTCCACTTTTGTAGATTTTTTCGTCTTTTTTCGTAAAAACGTGGACGTTGCCGCGTCCCATCACACGCCACTCGCCACCGAGCCTGCCGACGAGCGCGGTATCTTCGTCCACACCGACCAGCCTCCCGCCATCAGCAAGTTGACGGCGCAGGGTAAAGGTCAGCGGCTTGAACATGGCAGGGATGGCATCGAAGTGCGGGATGATGAAGTCCGCCGGGACGATGCCGAATCCTGTCTGGGTTTGCGCGAGACGGAAGCGGGGCATCCGTCTGGCAAGGATCATCGCACCCGCCGAGCATCCGGCATAGACCGCGCCGCGTTCCCAGGCGCGCATGGCGGCGTTCCAGGCGCGGCTTCCGTTCATGGTTTCGTAGAGGTGGCCCGGGTCGCCGCCGGAGAAGTAGACCAGGTCAGCGCTCTCGAGGGCGGATTCCCATTGAGGGTCGTCCGCAGACTGACGGTCAATGATACGAAGCGCTTTCACGTCCGCGCCCAGTTTTTCAAAGTGCGCGACTCCCATACTTGACCAGCGGTTGACGCTCCCATCGCCCTCGCGTCCCGCCGCGGTGGGCAAACAGACCACGCGCGGTTTGCGTCCGTTCAGGTTCAGGCTGGCGAGCAGGTGACGGTCAACATCCTCCATGACGGGGAGATATTCACCGGAGCCGACAAGGGCGATCAATCCATTCATGAGATACCTGTAAAGTGAAAAGTGGTAAGTGGATAAGTGGTAAATGGCAATCAACGGGCGGCAAGCAAAGCGGGCGTGATCTTCTTCAACGCCGCATGGAGCAGAGCAAGCGTGTTCTTCCAATCGTCCAAGCGCGAGATGCTGACCGGCGAATGGGTGTAACGATGAGGGACGGATACCGAAACCGTCGGGATACCCGCCAAGGCGCGCTGGATGGCGCCCGAGTCCGTGCCGCCTCCGCCGGGCTGGCGGAACTGGTAGGGGATCTTTTCAGCGTCGCCCACCTCACTTAGAAAGCGGACCAGCCGCTGGTCGTGGAAAGTCGAACCGTCCGCGATGTAGATGGCAGGTCCCATCCCAAGTTTGGTGTTGTAGGTCATGTTCTCACTGCCATCGTGCATGGGCAGGTCATTTGCGGGGGTCGAGTCGATGGCGATCCCCAGATCGGGCTGGAAATATTGCGCCGCCACTTTCGCGCCTCGCAGACCGATCTCCTCCTGCACGGCAAACGCCGCACACAGGTCAATATTCGAGGGCGCGTGTTTCAACAATTCGATCAGCGTCGCCACGCCGATGCGGTCGTCAATGGCTTTGGACATGATCGATTGACCCACACGCCTGAACTTCGTGGCAAACCCGGCGCGGTCGCCGACCTTTGCCTTGCCGCCAAGCCCCATGTCGATGCGCAGGGCATCCAGCGGGACTTTTCGGGTGTATTCGTCGCCCTCCATCAGATGGACAGGTTTGCCGCCGATCACACCGGGTGTGCGGTCCTTCCCAGCCATAATCTGCTTGCCGACCAGATGGCGGACGTCAATGCCGCCGACGGTGTCAAAGCGGTAAATTCCCTCGCCTTCATCCGCAACGATGAAGAAGCCGATTTCGTCCATGTGTGCATCCACCATGACGCGCAGTCGCTTCCTACCACTCCCGCGCTTGACCGCCAGCACATTGCCCAGCGCGTCCACCTTGACCTCATCCGCGTAGGGTTTGATCTCTTCGAGGACGATCTTCCGCACTTCGCCCTCATCTCCTGACACACCGATGACGTTACAAAGTTTTTCCAAAAGTTTCAGTTGTGCGTTTCCAAATGGTGGCATATTCATCCTTGCTCTCGGGGGCGTCCCCGCCGCCGAGGACGGCGGCTTGAGCAACTAGTCATTCCCAAACGATCTTTTCAACAAAATCCGCTTCCAGCGAAGCGATGAACTCGGCAAGCAGACGCCCGACGCGCTGCAAATCCTTCACCGAAACCAACTCAACCGTCGTGTGCATGTAGCGCAGCGGGTATTCGAGCAGCGCGGTCGGGATGCCTTCCATTGTCACCTGGATCGGGTAGGCATCCGTGCCGGAATGCTTCGGCGCGACATCCAGGAACCAGGGTATCTCGAGTTTGTCCGCCAGTTCGGTCAGTTTTTTGTGCAAAAACGGATGCAGGTTCGGTCCCATGCAAATGCCGACACCCTTCCCCATCGGATGGGTCTGCCAGCCGTTCGCACCGGGACCTTTTGCAAATGTCCCGTCTATGGCGATGGCAATGTCCGGGACGCAACTGAAAAGCGGATGTATACGCGCCGAGGAAACTCGTCTCCTCCTGGACCGTTGCCACTGCCCACACATCCCAGACATGACTCTTGCCCTGCAACTCCTCCAGACAAATCGTCAACGCCGCGACGGAGGCGCGGTTGTCCAGCGTGTGACCGGAGATCACATCGCCAGCCAGTTCCATCGGCTCGTTCGCAAATGAGACCAGGTCGCCCACCCGTATCTTTTTCTCCACCTCACGCTGGGTCAAACCGGTATCCACCAGTAAATGCTTCATGCCAACAACACCGTCGCCTTCCCCTTCGGGCAAATTCCTCGCAGGCGGCATCGCAATGACCGCCGGCAACTCCTCGCCATTGCTTGCATGGACGGTCACCTGCGCCCCGGGCAGGACGCGCACGTCAATGCCGCCGATGCCCGTGATGTGCGGAAAT
Organism: uncultured Chloroflexia bacterium; assembly: GCA_963718215.1. Lineage (GTDB taxonomy): Bacteria > Chloroflexota > Anaerolineae > Anaerolineales > Villigracilaceae > Defluviilinea. The sequence goes on along the minus strand of CAVQYK010000025.1, from coordinate 104,510 downwards.
CCCGCTTCGATGCTGGAGACCATCATGCCGATGGCATCCATGTGGGTGGCGATCATCACCGAGGGCCGCTTGCCGTTGCCGGAGCCTTTCTTAAGTCCGTGCAGGGAGCCGACGCGGCTGACGCTGGTCTCGTCAACGAGCGTCCGCCACTTCTCCTCGATAAGTTTGGCAACGGGCGTTTCGTGCCCCGATAAGCCAGAAACCGAGATCAATGATTTCAGAAATGGAAGGATATCTGTCATGTTATGGGTCTGGTGGGAAGGGGGTAATGGATGGCGTGGGCGTCAAGGAAGGCGTTACCGGGGTAAAGCTGGATGTTGGGGTAAAGGTTTCCGTTGACGTGAATGTAGCGGATGGTGTGAACGAAGGCGTGAAAGTGAACGAAGCGGTTGGGGTGAGGGTAGCCGTCCACGTTGCCGTCACGGACGCGGTCACTGTCGGTGTAAAAGTCCCGGTTGGAGAAGGTGTGATCGTGGGGGTGTTGGAAGGAGTCGCGGTAATGACACCCGGGCTCGAGGTCAGGATCTGAAGCGGTTGAGTGGCTGTAAGGGCAAGGGTTTGAGTGGGAGTCGCCGTCACGGAAGAATCAGGCGCGAGCATCACAGCAATTCCCCCCAAACAGTAACAAGGGATCGTTGCAAGGATGATGGAGATCAAAATAAGGCGGCGGCGCGCGATGGGGTTCGAAGTTTCAAGCATGATGGGTAGATTATAATCCATCACTATACTATGATTCCTCTTCATCTCCGTATCTCTGGTTTTCTCTCCTATCGCGACACCGTCGAACTTGATTTCAACACATTCGACCTCGCCTGCATCTCGGGGCATAACGGCGCGGGCAAATCGTCCCTGCTCGATGCCTTCACGTGGAGCCTGTTCGGCGAAGCACGCGGCAAAAGCAGTGAGGTCATCAACCTGAATCAAGAGGTCAAAGCCGCGGAGGTGGCGCTCACATTTCAACATGAAGGCAATACCTACCGCGTGCAACGCACCTTGCCGCGCAACAAAAGCACCCTGCTCGAGTTTCAGATCAAGAGCGGTGATGAGTGGAGACCGCTCACCGAAAAAACCACCCGCGACACGCAAGCCCGCATCGAACAAACACTGCGGCTCGATTACGAGACCTTTGTCAACGCGTCCTTCTTTTTGCAGGGCAAAGCCGACCAGTTCACCCAACAGAATGCCACCAAACGCAAGGAAGTGTTGAGCAACATCCTCGGGCTGGAAGCGTGGGAGGAATACAAGAACCGCACCGCCGACAAACGCAAAGCCATCGAACGCGAAGTGGACGAGATCGACGGGCGCGTCGCCGAGATCGATGCGGAACTCGGCGAAGAGGAAATCCGCAAGGCAAGGCTCGCCGAACTCGAAACCAGCCTCAAGGGACTTGCCATCCGCCCGCGCCGCGCAGGAATCTGTGTTGGAGAATATCAAGAAGAATACGGCATTGCTGGACGAACAACGCAAACTGACTTCCACCCTGCTGGCTGGACTTCAACGCTCACGAACGGCTCTTTCCGGACTTGAGACCCGTCTCGCAGCCAAACAAGCCGACCGCGCCTCTTACGCCGCTCTTGTGGATCGCGCTGAGGAGATCGAGTCAGCCTACAAGGAGTGGCAGAAGGTTCGCAAGCAACTGGAAGAGTGGGAGACAACGGCCTCGCAATTCCGCGAGCATGAAAAGGACCGCACCCCCCTGTTGGAGAAGATCGCGGTTGAAAAGGCGCGTTTGGAAGAGGAAAGACGTTCGTTGACGATCGAGGAGGAAGAATTCAGTAATCAGTCATCAGTGGTCGGTGAGTTGAAAGAAGCGATCGAACAGGCGGAAAAGGCTTTGAAGGATGCTGAAGCCAGAATCACCGAACGCGCCGAACTGGAAAGCAAGCGAAATGAAGCCCGCGAACGCCAAGCCGCGATGAAGGTCGAGAACGAGACTCTGAAAGTTGAAATGAACCAACTCAAAGAGCGGATCGAAGCGCTCCAGTCTGCGGACGGCGCGACCTGTCCGTTGTGTGGTCAGGAGTTGAGCGAGAAGCACCGCAAGTCCACGCTCAAGCAATTGGAAGCAGAAGGCAAGGAAAAGGGTGACCGCTATCGAGCGAACACAGAAGAGTCAAAGTCCCTTGCCAAAGAAATCACCGACTACGAATTACAGATCACCAAACTCTCCCCCGCCGAAAACGACCGCGTCAAATTCGCCAGCGAAGTTTCCCAACTCACCGAGCGCGTGGAAAGACTGGAAGGGCTGGCAAAGGATTGGGGAACCACAGGCAGGAAGCGTTTGAAGGAAGTGGAAAAACTTTTAGAGAGCGGTAAGTATGCAGTGGATGAACACAAGCAACTTGCCAAACTCGACAAGCAACTCGCCAAACTTGGCTATGATGCGTCGGCGCACGATGAAGCACGCAAAAAAGAAAACGAATTGCGAAGCGTGGAAGAAGAACATGGTAACTTGAAATCCGCAAAGGAAGTGAGCAAACAGATCGAAGACGAGATCGAGAATCTGGAAGAAGAAAGTAAAAAGCGCAAGGCGGAAGTTGACGAATTGCAAAAGGAATATGATGCGGCGGTTTCAGCGTTGAAAGAAGCGGAGATCAATGCTCCAAATCTCGAAGAAGCTGAACGCGAGTTATTCCGCGTGCGTGAAGAGGAGAACAAAGTCCGCAGTGAGCTTGGCGGGGCGCAGCAACGCGTGGATATTCTCAAGACGCAACGCGCCCGCAAAAAGGATTTTGAAAAGGAACGCGAAGAATTCCAGAAGCAGATCGCGCGTCACCGCACGCTCGAACGCGCCTTCGGCAAAGATGGCGTCCCTGCCTTGTTGATCGAACAGGCACTGCCGCAGATCGAAGCAAAGGCAAACGAATTGCTCGACAGGCTGTCCGATGGGCAGATGTCCATCCGTTTTGTGACCCAGGCGGAATACAAGGATAAAAAGCGGGACGACCTGAAAGAGACGCTCGACATTCAGATCAGCGATTCGGCAGGCATCCGCAACTACGAAATGTATTCGGGCGGCGAAGCTTTCCGCGTCAACTTTGCGCTGCGGCTGGCGCTCTCCGAGATCCTTGCCCAACGCAAAGGCGCGCGCCTGCAAACCCTCGTCATTGACGAAGGCTTCGGCTCGCAGGATACACAGGGACGCCAACGCCTCATCGAAGCGATCAATCTCGTCAAAAATGATTTTGCGAAAATACTCGTCATCACGCACCTCGATGAACTCAAGGATGCCTTCCCCACGCGCATCGAAGTGGAAAAGACCGAGCGCGGTTCCGCGATCCACGTCAGCTAACCATGATCTATTTTTATCTCTCAACCGCGTTTTTCATCGGCGGTCTTATCGTCATTTACTGGCTTCATAATCAATATCATCTCGATATCGTTGTCGAGCCGACGCCTCCCCCGTCGAACCCGCCGCTCATTTCGGTCTGTATCCCGGCCCGCAATGAGGAGCGGAATATTCATGCGTGTGTGAAGGCGGCGCTGGATCAGGATTACCCGAACTTTGAAATCATTGTGTTGGATGACCGCTCGACGGACGCGACTGCATGAGATTCTCGCTGAACTTCGCGGAAGCAAGCATCCGCATTCCAGATTTTCAGCGGTTCGGACCTACCCGTAGGCTGGGCAGGCAAACCCCATGCCTTGTACCAGGCCTCAGCCTCCGCCCGCGGCGAATGGCTTTGCTTCATCGACGCAGACACCTTCCTTGAACCCTCGGCGCTTTCCTCGACGTACGCCAAAGCCATCGAAACGGACGCAGACATGTTCACCATCATGACCTTCCAGATCCTCGGCTCGTTCTGGGAAAAGACGGTCATGCCGCTGGTGATGACCGCCCTCTCGGTTGGGATTCTCGCCGCGCAAGGTCAACGACCCGACGACAAAAGACGCCATCGCCAACGGACAATTCATCCTGATCAAGCGCTCGGTCTATGATGCCATCGGCGGGCATGAAAGCGTCAAGAATAGCATTGTGGAAGACAAGGCAATTTCAGAACAAGTAAAATGGAATGGTCATCGTCTGGTCGTGGCGGACGGCATGAAAGTGGCAAAGACGCGCATGTACACGTCCCTGCCTGAGATGTGGGAAGGCTGGACGAAGAACATTTATCTCGGTCTGCGCGATCAGGCTGGTCTGTTGTGGCTGGGGGCGTTCGGCGCGTTCCTGGCATTCATGGCGTCCATTTTTCTGCCGCTTTGGCCCCTGCTTGGGCGTGATCTGGTTATTGAACGGCGGAGGCTGGATGGCGGCGGCGGTCCTGATCGAGGCGCTGGCGCTGTGGGCATATTTGGTCTATATGCGCGCGAAAGTGGCAAAGACAATGAACATTTCACCCGCGTATGCGCTGACGACGCCCCTGGGCGCGGGAGTTTTCGGGGCGATGATGCTCACGTCCGCGTGGAGGGTGGTGTCGCGCAAAGGGGTGACGTGGAAGGGTCGGACGTATGGGGCGAAATAGCAGGTCAGACTGAAGAGGCGGAATGCTCTGGGGAGTTGAGGCAGGTTTGAGTTAAGTGCGAAGCGGGGTTTTATCCAGATTGTGACTAAAGTCACAACAAATTAGACAGATTTAGGTAAAATTAGAGCCAGATTAGCCAACAAAGGTGAACTGATGCTTAGAAACCCACTTTTCATTGCAATTGCGGCGGCGGTCATCGCGTTGGGGACTTTTGTGTTCGTGACCGACGCGCCCTCCTATGCCGGCAAGTCATCCGAGACGTGCGCCAACTGCCATGTGATGGATTCGATGTACGAGAATTATTATCACGGCGCGCACCAGCCCTGGGCGGAATGTTCGGACTGTCACCTGCCGCACGATAACATCGTGAACTATTACATCGAAAAAGGACGGCAGGGCATGCACGATGTGTATGTTTTCAGTACGGGGCAGACGCCCGAGGTGATCCGCGCGAACGAGCATTCGAAGAAGATCATTCAGGGGAACTGCATCCACTGTCACGAGGATGCGGTGGAGACGATCATGATGGGCGCCCAGCCGTTCGAACGGAATTGCTGGGAATGCCACCGCAATGTCGCGCACGGACCTCGCGGCGCATCCATCGTTCCATTTCAGGATTCGAACTTTTATCCCACCAAATAATCCTTCCAGGTTTCGACAGTCATCATACTCTCAAAAGGAGAAATGCTCATGAACATGCTAAAGAAATACACAACTCTTATACTGGTTGGCATCATTGTCCTGCTTGCCGCCGTATTGACAGGCGTGCTGGTCTTTATGAGGAACCAGCCTGTGCGAGAACAGAACCTTCCAGCCGCTGGTGGAGATCGCACCAATGGAGCCCGATTCAGAGAAATGGGGTGTGAACTTCCCCAACCAGTACACCACTTTCCTGAAGACCGAAACGAACAATATTGATACCACGTACGCGGGCTCCTCGGCATTTTCATGGCTGGAACGCGACCCGCGTCAGGTCATTTTGTTCGCAGGGTATCCCTTCGGCAAAGATTACAACGATGATCGCGGCCATGCCAATGCGCTGACCGATGTCCGCGCCACAAAACGTCTGAATCTCAACGATGAAGATCCAAAGCACACGCCCGCCACCTGCTATTCGTGCAAATCATCCGATAATCCGGGTCTATGGACCGAGATGGGCATGGAAGCCTACGACAAGATGTCTTTCAACGAAATGACACCGAACATCAATAACGCCATCGGATGCGCCAACTGCCATGAAGCAGGGACGATGCGCCTGATCGTCACCAATCCCGCCCTGGAGGAAGGGCTCGAAGCGCAGGGCAAGGATTGGGAGACCTTCACCCGCCAGGAAATGCGCACAGTCGTCTGCGCCAACTGCCATGTGGAATATTACTTCGCCGGCCCCGGCAAATACCTGACCTTCCCCTGGGCAAACGGCACTACGATCGACGAAATGTGGGAATACTACGAGACCACGCTCTTCGACGGCAAACGCTTCGCTGACTGGACCTATCCGGATGCCGGCACCCCGATGCTCAAAGCCCAGCACCCCGAATTTGAGTTCTTCACGGCTGGATCCACGCACTACAACGCGGGCGTCTCCTGCTCCGACTGTCACATGCCCTACGTCCGTGAAGGCGCGGCGAAGTACTCCACGCATGATGTCCACAGTCCCCTGCTCAACCCCGAACTGGCTTGCGGACAATGTCACACCGACAGCGAATACGTTGTCCGCCGCGTGAACGCCATCCAGGACCAGGTCGCCACGACCAAGATCGCCACCGAAGACGCCATTGTGGACGCGATCAACGCCATCAAACTCGCCGCCGCCAATCCGAACGCGGACGCCGCCCTGCTTGACCAGGCGCGGAACCTGCATCGCAGGGCGCAGTTCTACTGGGATATCGTCTCTGCTGAGAACTCGACGGGCTTCCATAACCCCGAATATGCCCTGAAAATCCTGGCGGATTCCACTAATTTCGCGAGGCAGGCGCAGATGCTGGCGGCGCAGTCCGTGAATGACATGACCCTGTTGGAAACTGGCATCTACGACAAGATGGACCCCAAACCGACGCCGGCGCCATAATTCCCGCTGGAAACTACAACAAAGAGACGCTGTCCTTGCGGATGGCGTCTTTTTGTTTCGAGGCAATGGGCATCATATAACTTGACAAAGCATGGGGGCATCGTTATAGTTTGTGAAATTATGTTATAGGTAACAGAATTATGACAAAAACATCTCCTGTCGAACGGGAAAGACAAATACTCGATCTGGTCAGGAAGCATGGCAGTGTATCCATACAGGAACTGGCTGAAGCGCTGTCCGTTTCCACCATGACCATCCACCGCGACCTTGATCGGCTTGAAAATCGGGGGCATATCATCAAACAGCATGGCAGAGCCTCACTGGTGGAAGAGACCGCCAGGGAAGACCTATGCGCAATGTGCGGAAAATCCAACCGAGGGAAGAGGGTTTTCATCATCTATCTTTCCAATGGAGAACAGAAGAATGCCTGCTGTGCCCATTGCGGCTTGATGCTCCTGACAGTCGCCAAAGGGGCATGGCAATCCATGACCATGGATTTTTTGCACGGTCACATGGTCAGCGCCAACCAGGCAATCTATCTGATCGGCTGTGACCTGACCGTTTGCTGCGTCCCAACCATCTTGACCTTTGGCTCGCGGACGGAAGCGGAGCGTTTCCAGTCCGGCTTTGGCGGAAAACTTGCCAGCATGGACGAAACCATCCATTACCTGATGGGGACACGTCACGAAGGACCCCACCAACAGGAAGAGGAAAATCACCAATGAAAATGAAATTGATGTCGGTTTTTGTGTACCTGCTTCTCTTAAGCGCCTGCGGGGCGAAGGAGGGGATCGAGGTCCGCGATGCGTGGGCGCGCACATCCACACAGGGGATGAACAGCGCGGTCTATTTTGTGATCCAGAATCACAACGCGGAGGCAGACGAACTGATCGGGGCGGCATCGGAGTGTGGCGGACGCGGTCGAGGTCCACGAGAGCAAGATGGAAGGCGATGTAATGACGATGAACCGTGTGGAATCCATCGCGCTGGAACCATCCGCCAAAGTGGAGTTCATGCCGGGCGGGTTCCACGTCATGCTCATCGGGCTCAAACAGGACCTGAAAGCAGGCGACGAGATCGAGGTCACCCTGCAGTTCAGGAACGGTCCCGACATCACAGTCAAAGCGACGGTCAAGGACGCGCAGCGGCATGCAAAACATGGGCGGACACAGCCCGTAAAAAGGTAGAACTCCCCGGTACTGGGAAGTCTTCTTTTGGGGAACCTTTCGCATGTCCATGTCGTCAACCCAGGGAAGGAGATAAAATGAAAAAGATAACCTTATTGTTACTCGCACTGATCCTTGCCGCCTGCTCTGCCGTCGGCGGAAGCGAATTGAGCCGCAACCAGTCCAAGTGGCAGGACGCGGAAATCACCCACTATCGCTTCCAGTTGAGCGTCAGCTGCTTCTGCCTGTTCAGGAGCCAGATGCCGCTGACCATCGAAGTGAAGGACGGCGAAATCGTTTCGATGATCGACGTCAACGGCGAAGCCTTTCCCATGGACGACCCGATGAGCGACCTGGTCATGAAGCACGCGACGATCGACCGCCTCTTCTCGGAACTCGGGTCTGATCCCGTCCAGGAAGCTGAAAACCTGACGATGAGCTTTGATCCCACCTACGGTTTCCCCGTCGAGGCCGCCATTGACTACATCGAACTCGCCGCGGACGACGAGTTGTACCTCTCGGTCTCAGGGTTCGAACCGCTCCCTTGAACAGAGTCAACTGTCGGCTGGGGATGAAGCGAAACATCATCCAAAGAAAAACACGAGCATTGGAGAGATCCTGTGCTCGTGTTTTGTTTACGAATACCTGCCAGGTCAACTAAATGGTTGTGTCCACTGGCGCAGGATGGCATCATCCACGATCTGGATGCGCCTGTCTTCCATGCGGATCGCACCGCTTTTTTCCAGCTCCTTCAAAGAGCGGGACACCACTTCGCGCACGGTCCCCAGCCGCGCCGCAAGCTGCTCCTGCGTCCAGTACGGACGCGGTTCATCAATTGGCATCTCGGTGATCAGCCGCGCCAGCCGATGTGTGACCTGATAGAATGCCATCTCGCTGACCTTGCCCACCATGATGCGCAGGTTTTGCCCGAACTTGCTCAAGACCTTCAAGGCAAACTCAGGGTTGGCCTTGACAAGTTCACGCAGGGTGTTTGCTTCCACCACCCAGACGCGCGTGGTCTCGAGCGCCTCCACGTTGACGGGGTTCGTGCCGCCGTCGAACGCAGGGACTTCGTTGCAGGTTGCGCCTTCGGTCAATACCGCGATGATGTATTGGCGTCCCTGCGGGGAGACACGGTAGAGTTTGACGCTTCCACTTTCGAGGATGTGCAGACCCGCGCACGGGTCGCCCTCCCAAAACAATACGTCGCCGCGTTCGTACTCCCGCAATTGCGTATGGAGCCCGATCATTTTCAGGATCTCAGCGGGAAGTTCGTCAAAGTAAAGGTTCTTACTCAGTGTTTTGAGTTTTTCGGTCCTGGATACATCAACAAGTTTCATACCGGCTCAAATCTCACCCAGCAGGACCTGATCCGTTCCCCGGTCGATTTCCCACGGATAAACGATAAATCCATCTGTCACGGCGGCATAATAATCAGGGCGGACATGGCCGAAGAGGCTTCGATATGGGTTGAAATGCAATACACACGTCTCAGGGAACCCGCCCGCCGCAGAGACGCGGTTCTTCACTGCGGTGATCGTCCTCCCCGACCCCCACACATCGTCAACAATGAGCGTGGGCCTGCCGCGCAACTTATCCTCCGCAGGGAACTGGATGAATTCGGGCCATGCCATCAGTTTCGATTTTTCGCTCTCGGACTGTGCGGGAAAGTCCACCGCGGCGGTCAGGATGTGTGTAATGTCCATTGCTTCGGCGAGCAACCCGCCCGGGACGATCCCTCCGCGCGTGATGATGACCATGGCAGTAAACTCGCGCTTGAACTGTGGGAGCAGATGATCGATCAGGCGGTCGATCTCAGCCCAGGAGATCACTTCACGGCGGGGTTCTTTTTGAGGTTGCATAATTCTCCGATACAGCCTTAAAGGTTAGGATTAAACCTTCAGGGCAGTCACAATTTACGAAAGTACCGCAGCCAACGGCGCCGGCGCAGCAACCTGGAATGATTGCCCGGCCGCCTGCGCCTTTTCCACATCACGCGCCCAGATGTACAGGCAGGTGTGATACGCAATGGACGTGTAGGAACTGATCACGCTGGCGAGGACGATGAACATAAAGAAGATGAAAGCCGCGAGGGCGATCGCCGCAATGGACACGAAGTTGAATCCGCCCGACGCGTACACGGCTCCGCCGCCGATCGCCAAAGCGATCAACAAAACCGCCGAAGCCGAGCAGGAAACCGATCAAACCGGTCACCCAGCGGACGCCGACCGTGCTGATACCGATCAGCAGTAAATTCTGTTTGGTGATGTTCAAGACCCTCTGCATGCCCTCCTTGAGATTCAGGTCGTCAATGACCATGGCAGGCAGGATCAGGTACGACACCTCCGTCCACAGGACCTCGAACAGGTTCGCCACGCCGCGGATTACCCCCGAGGCAACTCCTCGGCGGTTGCGGTTGGCGGCATTCTTGACCAAATTGACCGCCGTCGAAGCCGCGGCAAGGGTCAGGATGTCGAAGAAGTCGCGGCGGACGATGCTCCAGGCTTTGTCCATGCGCCCGTCGCCTTCCGAGAGGTAACCGAAGATCAGGTAGGCGGTCATCCCCGAAAAGACATACGTGACCACGAACTGCACAAAGATCATGATCGCCCCCAGCACGCCCATGACAATGTTCCCAACCTGCGAACCGCTGAACAGGAACGCCACGATCGCGATCGGGATGACGCCGATGATCGACACGATCGCTCCGGCCACCAGTGCGTAGAGCGAAGGCTTGAGCAGGTCCTTGTCTTTAAATGCCATGCTCCAGGCTTGTTTCAAAAACGACCAACCACGGGAAAACGATTCCATAAACTCTCCTCTTCTTCATGTCATTGCGAGGAGGGCTCAGCCCGACGAAGCAATCCCGCAATAACAAGGAGATTGCTTCGGCTTGCGGCGCAAGCCTCGCAACGACATATATCATCGATTATAGCAAAGGATTGTTAAGAATAGACCCTGCGCCGCGCCAGCCAGACCAGCCCCAGCGGGACGATCAGCAAAGAACCGCACAGCGGATTTCTCGCCCTCGGAGGCACCGCTGTGGGAGCCGGAGCCGCTTCACGCGTCGGGACGGGCTCGCCCTGAGTTGAATCGAAGGGTGTCTCAGCGGCAGGAGCCGTGGACGTCGCTTCGGGCATAGCGGTCGGCTCGACAGGAGCGGCAATTGTCGGCGTTGGAGGAAGCGGCGTGGCGGTCAACCAGAGGAAGTCGTATCCGCTTTCCAACAGGTCCACCGCGTCGGGGAAAAAAGAATAGATCTTCTCCGCGATCTCTTTGACCTTGGGATCGTTCGGAGCAAGTTCGAGAGCGATGTCAATCTCTTGCATGGAGCGCAACGCCTCGGGGGTGGCATCCCCGCCTTCCCACGAAGCATAATAGGCATGGACAGCCAGCAGGTCGGCAAAGCCCGCGTGCCAGAGACCGTCATCGGGCAGGAGCGTGACGGCTTTCTCGTAAGCCTCGACACTCAAGCGATAGATCTCCTGTCCACCCGCATCGTGGCGAAAACCGCGGCGGTAGAAGAAAATCTCCTTGTACAGTTTGCCCAGCCGCCCCCAGGCTTCGCCGTCATTGGGGTTGTTGGAGACATTTCTTCGTTCGTTCAATACCTTCTGCCAGACCGAAGGCATAACGAGCGAGATTTCGAAATCATCTTCGTACCCGGGCTCGAAATTTTCAAAGCGCCATTTGATCTCATTGCCCGCGAGGGCGCCGCCCGGTGTGGTCATGGACCAGCCCGTCGTCTCGTCAAAAATGACATTCTGTGAATTCGCCTCATACGGCAAACGGACGATCAAATCCGCGCTGCCGATCGTATCCTTCCAGCCTGCGCCGGTATGGAAGATGTAATAGTAGGCGACGATACGGATACTCGCCCGTTCCCTCGAGTCGTGTACGTCACCAGGATCTGGACATCCTGCCCCGGCGGGAACGTCGCATCGAACTCCACCCAGGGTACCTGATAGAATTCCAACAGCGGGTCTGCCTGCGTGATGCGCCGCGTAGACACGTTCCGCCCATCCACTTTGATTTGCAGGTCGCGGATCTCAGGGTAAGAACCAAACCCATTGCTCACGCTGATGGGAAATCGCACCGCCATTTTTTCCGCTTCACTCCCGAGGTTGCGCATCGTGAAATCAGCAGTCACTTTTGCCTGCCCCAGATCATCCGCAGATGCGCCGGCTTGTACTTCGAGCAAAACAGTTTCCGCCACCATGCGGACTTGCGTCATTTCCGTCCCGGGCTCCGGGTTGAAGCCAGGCGGTTGCGCAGGCGGCGCAACGTCGGCACGAACGTCAATGGGAACACAAATTGCGGATCAAAACAAAGACAACAGCGAAGATTCGAAACATGCGCTTCATGGTCACCTCTACAACAAACTGATGGGGTCCACTTCCACCCGCCAGCCATCGAGCCTCACATCGCGCAACAACTCCTGCGGATTTGCCCCACGCAAAACGATCTGCCAGCGATAATAACCGCCGACCTTCGCAAAGAAACACGGGACGGGACCAATGACGGATGACTGATGACTGGTGACTGACAACTTGTCTGCCACTTTCCTCGCTTCTTTCTCCGCCGACTCCGGATCCGCACTTCGATATTCCAACCTCACCAGACGCGTGAACGGTGGATAGCCCAATCGTCGCCGTTGTTCCAGTTCGTACGCGTAAAACCCGTTCACATCATGCTTTGCCGCGGACTGAATGACCTGGTTTTCAGGGTCGAATGTCTGCAATACAACTTTCCCGCCGCGTTCACTGCGACCCGCCCGCCCGGCAACCTGTGTCAGCACCTGAAAGACCCGCTCCCCTGCAAACGGATCGGGCAAATTCAGCCCAACGTCCGCCAGCACGATGCCGACCAGCGTGACCATTGGCAGGTCAAGCCCTTTGGCGAGCATCTGCGTGCCGATCAACACGTCCGCTTTGTGGTTGGCGAAGTGGGTCAGGATCATTTCGTGGGCGTCCTTGGTGCGGGTGGTGTCCCAGTCCCAGCGCAGGGTCTTTGCCTTCGGGAACAGCGCATTGACCTCCGCCTCGACCTTCTCGCTCCCCAAGCCATACTCGCGGATCTGCTTCCCACCGCATTGCGGACAACTCTTTGGCTTGCTGCGTGTGTATCCGCAAGTGTGACAAAGTAACTTTTCCTTTATCCTCCATGTGAAAGGTTAACGGGGAGTCGCAATTGGGGCATTTCATCACATGCCCGCAGTCGCGGCAGAAGATGTAGGTGGATGTCCCGCGGCGGTTGAGGAAGAGGATGGCCTGCTCGCCGCGCTTGAGCGTGGACTCAAGTTCATGGAGCAGAAGCCTGCTAAAGATCCCGCGATGACCGGCTTTCAGTTCATCCCGCATATCCACGATGTGGACGGGTGGAAGACCTCCGAGGTCTCTAAGACCTCGGAGGTCTGAATACGCTTGGGCAGGTCCAGCCGCTGGATTTGACCGGTATCCGCCTGATGGCGCTGGATGATCGTCGGCGTGGCGGAACCCAGCACACACACCGCTCCGCACAGACGCGCATAGGTTTGCGCCGCGCTGACCGCGTGATAGAACGGCGGCTCGGATTGGTGATACGATGAGTCGTGACACTCGTCCGCAACGATGAGGCCGATGTTCGGCAGGGGCGCGAACAACGCACTGCGCGCACCGATGATGACCTTGAGACTGCCGGCGCGTGCGCGCCGCCAGGTATCGTATCGCTCACCTTCCGAGAGTTTGGAATGCACCAACCCAACCTGCCCAGGGAAACGAACCAAAAAACGGCGGACGGTCTGCGGCGTGAGTGCGATCTCAGGAACGAGGACGATGGCTTGTCTCCCGCGCTTGACAACTTCCTCCGCCGCGCGGATGTAAATTTCCGTTTTGCCCGAACCCGTCACACCTTGCAGGAGGAATGGGCGGCGAGCGTCGGGCGACGCGATGGCTTTGTTGATTTCTTTCAGGGCAAAATCCTGTTCAGGCGTAAGTTCAGTGACCTGTTTACCAGTTTCCCAGTCTGCCCCTTTACCCGCCCTCTCCAACGGGTCGCGAAATATCTCGCTCTCGAACAAACGGATCAAGCCGCGCTCTTCGAGTTCCTGCAAGTCGTTGAGATTGCATCCGCTTTCGGCATAGACCCACGAGACATTGATCGCTTCGGGCTGTTGGATGAAGAACCGCAACGCGGACTGCCTGCGGGCGAGTGTTTGTTTCGTCCCAAGCGACTCCATCGCCGCTTCCGCCGCTTCCGGCGGGACCGATAGCTGGGCAACGCGAATGTACTTTGTCCTCACCCGCGGCGGAGGCAAAACGCTCCTTGCAGAAAGCACGCCTTTCCGCACGAGAAAACCCGCCGTCTTGCGCCAGTCCACTTTGGCGAAGTGTGTGTCGATCTGGCGTCCGCGCAAGGGACCGCGCAGGCGCAGGAGGCTCAGGAGGCGGTCTTCGACGGTTTGACGTTGTGTTTTTTGATTGTTCAATCCCTCGCTGGGTGGTAATTGGGAATTGGTAATTCGTCCCTCAGGGATGCTTCGCGATAATTCGTACACCACATCCGCCTGCTGGCTCAAGCCGACGGGCAGGAACAACCCGACAATGGAAGCCAGAGGCTGAAGCGTGGAATCCGCCATTTCTTTAGCGAGGGCAAGCTGAGGCTGGGTCAGAACCGGTTCTTCATCCACCACTTCGAGGATGTCTTTGACATCCGCCACGGACGGCGAATCCACAAACCGATAGACGATGCCTTGAACGGTCTGCCTCCCAAACGGGACAATGACCAGATACCCGATCCCTATTTTGCCTTCGAGTTGTTTCGGGATCGAATAATCGAACACGCCCGAAACGGCAGGGACATTAACGACGATTTGAACAAAGGCGGTCATTGGGATGATTATACCCAGAGTGCTCCCTGTATCATACGCAAGTTGTCATATAATCGCAGCCAGCGACAACACATAACGGAGGCGTTTATGAACATATTGGTGATTGGTTTGGTTGGAATTGCACTTATTGCGATCGTTCTGGTGTTCGTTTTCCTTTTTAGGAAAGCGAATACCGTGAACCTGACCGGGAATTCGGAAGACAAACCCGCCTGGATGCGTGAAACACCGCCTGCGGAGACGCTTGGCGCGTTGCGGCGGGAGGGTAAGAAGGTCACCGTTTATGATCATGACGAAGGGGAAAAACTGGCCGCGCCGTTCACGGAACAGATCGAGGACATCTTCCGGGCAAAGATCGAAGCGGACCCCGACCTGAAACATTTTCAGGTGGACCTGGGCTCAGCACCCGACGGCACACTCGAAATCTGGGTCAATGACAGGAAGTATACAAATGTCAACGACCTGCCGGACAATCGCTTGAAGAGGGCATTTCGAGAGTTGGTTACACAGTGGAATAGGTAAACAAAAAGAGACGACCGGAGCTGGGTCGTCTCTTCGCTTTTGTCACCCTTCGCTGCGCTCAGGGTGACATGACCAAGAGTTAACCAATTAAGGCTAAAGCAGAAAAGAGCAGCAGGCTACTTCAAAATCACCGCCGCGCCATACCCCACCACAGACGAGTAATCCCCCGTCACATCGCCCGAGGTGGCGTGACGCAGGACTTTCACCCTGTCCGCGCCAAGTTCGCGCGCCGCCCACAATACCGCAGTGACCGCGCCCAATCCGCAGGCGAAACCTTTGCCCGCGCGTTCCAGGTCGAAGGCGGCTTCGGGGTCGAAGGATTCGATCGTATCCAGCATGGCACGGTCGAATTTCAGGGCGGCTGCCTGGCTGTAAAAGTGGGACAGGTCCGTGCTGGCGACGAGGGCGAAATTCTTCTCGCGTAAAACTTGAGCAAGCGCCTTACCCAATCCCTCGGATACCTGCGGGTCCTGTGTCCGCACCATCACGGGCAATAATTTCCAATCAGACTTCAACGCGCGTTGCAGGAACGGCAGTTCGATCTCAAGCGAATGTTCGGGGTCGCGCGGAACGGCTGAGAGGCCAAACCCCAATTCGGATTTCAAGACCACATCCAGTTCGGTCAAGGCGTCCCGGTCAACGGGAATATCACCCAGCGGGGTTCGATACGCTTCATGCGAGGTTGTGAGCAAGGGCTCGTAGTAGGGATGATGCATCGGCGAGATGACAGCGACCAGGTCCGGGCGCAGGGAGCGCAGTGCCGAAAATGCATATCCCGCCACCGCGCCTGAATAGACATGCCCGGCATGCGGGGCGATGACGCCAATTACCTCCCCATCCAGTTCGGGGAGTTCGGCGTTGTCCAAAAATTCATCCACAGAACGAGCCAAGGCTTTCGCATTCCCCTCATACCACCTGCCAGCAATC
Organism: uncultured Chloroflexia bacterium; assembly: GCA_963718215.1. Classification (GTDB taxonomy): domain Bacteria; phylum Chloroflexota; class Anaerolineae; order Anaerolineales; family Villigracilaceae; genus Defluviilinea. The sequence continues at coordinate 88,499 of CAVQYK010000025.1, read as the reverse complement.
GGCGAAGGCCGGACGTCAACCATAAAAAGATTGTAGCACTTTTTGCGTGGCAAGAAAAGCAAGCCGCGGCAGATGGTCTTTGTCAAACCACTCCACCGCATCCGCATCGTCCTCCGCTTGCATTTCCCCGCCCTGGACTTCCGCCTGATAGACGATGACGAAATCCGCGCCGCGCGGGTGCTCGCGCCCGGAGACGATGTCATAGACCCGCGTCACACGCACGCTCAAACCTGTCTCCTCCAAACATTCCCTTTGCGCCGCCTCGGCCGGATCCTCGCCCCCATTGACAAATCCCGCCGGCAGCGTCCACATGCCGCGAAAGGGTTCGTTGACGCGCCGCACAAGCAACACGCGTCCGTCCTGAACGACCAACACTGCCGCGGCAACCTTCGGGTCCACAAAATGGATCCACCCGCATTGAGGGCAAACAGGACGGACCCTCCCGAAGCGTTCTTCATGATGTACAGGCGTCGCGCAGCGGGGGCAGAATTTGAATTCGGTGTGAGCCATATAAATCCGTAGGGGCAGGTCTGAGACCTGCCCCTACAAAATCATTTCCAACGGCGGGCGGATGCCTGTCGCAGCAACCCCATCAGCAAGGCGCTCAGGGCGGCAACCACCAACAGCCCGATCTGCCAGGCAGACGAAACCAACTGTGGCCTGCCCTGCACTTCTGAAGACGGCAACGCGTCCTCCTGGACTTGAGGCTGGTCCGGACTGGCAGAGTTTTCTGGGGCTCCATCCTTGGCAGTTGGCGTCTCCATGATGCGAGCCGGGTCTTCGGATGGCGAAACCTCGGTCCCTTGTGGCACCAGCGCCACAGAAGGTTCTTCAGCAGGCGCGGCTGCCGCCGGGGCTTCCTGCGCGGCAAAGGATTCAACTTCTCCGCCGCCACCGCCTCCCATTCCGAATGCGGGAACTTGGGCAGCAAGCTGTGTGCCCATGAAGTTCACCCCAAAGGAGAAGAAGAACATCAGGGTTGCCACAGCGGTCGCAAACCGGAAAATGGGATAGGTACGCGGCAATGGCGGGTTTTGCCCGACCATTTTGCGCGTCAGTGTGAAATTTCGGGGCGCCTTGCGCGAAGGGAGTTTGCGGAGCAGGGTACGGGTGGCACGCAGGTCGCTTAAAACAGAGGCAAGTTCCGGGTCGGTTTTGAGGCGGGATTCCAGTCGCGCGGAATCCGAGGATCTGAGTTCCCCGTCCAGGTATGCCGAAAGAAGTTCAATATCTCGTCTATTCATTACGCATTCATTCCTTCTTCCAGACGATAGGAAGCAGGTAAAAGTTCCGCAAAACCCTGCAGGCATTCCCGCAGGCGCAGGCGGGCGCGGGCGAGGCGGCTCTTGATTGTACCCAGCGGCACACGGACAGCGCTCGCGACCTCGGTGTAGTCCATGCCCTGGATGTCTGCCATGACGACAACGGTTTTGAATTCGAGCGGCAGGTTGTTGAGGCAGTGCTGGATGGCGTGTTCGAGCTCGTCGGCCTCAGCCTGCTGGTCGGGCGTCATGGACGGATCGGCGAGCCAGCGCGGGGAGTCCATCTCTTCGCCGTCATCGGTATCGGGTTCGAGCGGCGTGGTTGGTCGGCGCTTCTTTCGGCGCAGTTCATCGTAACAGGCGTTGGTCACGGTGCGCATGAGCCACGCCTTGAACGACCCGCCGCGAAAGGAAGTGATGCTTTTGAAAGCGGAGATGAACGCATCCTGGGCGGCATCGGCGGCCTGGTCTTCGTCGCCGAGGATGCGGAGCGCGGTGTTGAACACGCTGTCCTGGTAATGCAGGATGAGGGTATTGAAGGCGTCGAGATTACCGCCTTGGGCGTCTGAGATGAGGGCTTGTTCGTTCATTGGCATAATTTTATCACTGTGCAAGTCTGCCACAGAGACACAGAGAGCACAGAGTTTAATCTACTTCTTTTCCTTGCGACTGAGCAGGAAATACAATCCCCGCCAGATTAACATGCCCAAAGCGGATGTTGATGCAAGGACCACCGCAAAGATGGGAATGATCGGGGCATTGAGGATGAGTCCGCGCAGGAGGGCGGCGAGGGGAGCCGCGAACAGCATGGCAAGGATGGGTCGCCAGAGTTGTTTGAAGTTGGAGACAATTTCGGACTGGAACAGTCCAAACCAGGGGGCAAGCAGGAACCAGGCAATGGTCAACGGAATGAACGCGGCGAGCATGCGCGGCAGGAAAGGACTAGGTGACCCGCCCCTTCGCCGTGGGTGGCAAAGCCAATCAACGTGACAATGGCAATTGCAAGAATGTCGCCGAGGATGAGGAATTTATTTTTCATGATTCAATCGCGTAGGGGCAGGGTCCCTTCGTCTTCGCTCAGGATGGAACCCTGCCCCTACTATTTGGGTTCGCCAAACTCTTCCTTCCGCAATGCCGGGAACAACAACACCTCACGGATGGAATGTTTGTCGAGCAGGAGCATGGCGAGACGGTCCACGCCCATGCCAAAACCGCCATTGGGAGGCATGCCGTAGCGCATGGCACGCAGGTAATCCTCGTCGAGCGGATGTTTCTCCTCGTCGTCGGCGTCGTAATCGCGTCCCATTTCGAGGAAGCGCTGTTCCTGGTCGAGCGGATCGTTGAGTTCGGTAAAAGCATTGCACAACTCAAAACCCGCCATGTAGCCCTCGAAGCGTTCCACGGTCAATGTGTCGCCGGGGATGGATTTCGCCAGCGGTGAAATATCGCGCGGATAGTTGTATAGAAACGTCGGCTGGATCAACGTCGGCTCGAGGAACTCTGAGAGCAGGAAGTCGATCAATTTACCGCGCGTAGCCTTGGGATCAGGGGTCATGTTCGGGTGTTTTGCCCGGATGGCTTGGAAGAGTTCCTCCGCCGTTTTGTGCTCGGCAAAGTCAATACCCGAGGTTTCGAGGATACCCTGACGCATTTCGAGACGCCGCCAGGGCGGGGTCAGGTCAATTTCGTGCTCTTTGAAGCGGATCTGCATCGTGCCGAGCACCTGTTGCGCGGTGTATGAGACCATCTGCTCGGTCAACTCCATGACCTGGAGGTAGTCCGCGTATGCCCAGTAGAACTCGAGTTGCGTGAACTCGGGATTGTGCTTGAAGGAGACGCCCTCGTTGCGGAAGTCGCGTCCGATCTCATAGACCTTTTCCAGGTTGCCGACGAGAAGGCGTTTGAGATACAACTCGAAGGAGATGCGCAGGTACATATCCTGCTCGAGCTCATTGTGATGCGTCACGAACGGACGCGCCGCCGCGCCGCCGTACAGCGGCTGAAGGATGGGCGTTTCCACTTCGAGAAAGCCGCGATTATCCAGAAACTCACGCAGGGACTTGATGATGGCGGCGCGCTTGCGGAACGTCTCACGGACATCGGGGTTGACCGCCAGGTCGGCGTAGCGTTGACGGGCACGCAGTTCAGGATTCTCCAATGCCGCGTGGCGGAGGACAGTCCCGTCCTCGAGCGTCTCGTCCTTTGCGGCGGGGAGAGGGCTGACGGATTTGGCGAGCAGGCTGAAGTCGTGGACATGAAGCGTCACTTCACCCGATTTGGTGCGGAACATGAGCCCGTCCGCCTGGATGAAATCCCCAAGATCGAACATCTTGTTGAAGAAATCCAGACGCTCTTTTCCGATCTCGTTCGCGCGGAAGAACAACTGCACCTTACCGGCGCCATCTTCGATATGGGCAAAAGAGACCTTGCCCATCGAACGCATCGCGCGGACACGTCCCGCAAGGGTGACTTTGACCTCGACGCCATCCTTTTCCGCGGCTTCGAATTCTGCGATCGCCTCAGTGCTCAGGTGGGTGCGCTTTGCGCGCGTTGGATAGGTTTCGATGCCCTCGGCTCGAAGTTCCTCCAGTTTTTGTAAACGGACTTTTTCAAGTGAATTGTATTCAGCCATGGATATTCATTCCTCATTTCACCGCGAAAGACGATCGCGAAGATATATAAAAAAGAACCCCGCGTTCCAACAGGCACGCGGGGATTACAGGTCGTACCTGCGAACTTGAGACTTAACTGATCTTCAGTATTTTAACAGTATATGTGCCGCCAGGGGTTTCCACTTTCACAGAATCCCCGACCTTGTGGCCTAAAATCGCCTTGCCAATGGGTGATTCGTTCGAGATCTTGCCTTCGCGCGGATTGGCTTCCGCCATGCCGACAATGGTAAAGGTCTCAGCCTCGAAATTGCCTTCCTTGATGGTCACCTTCGAGCCAAGTTGGACGCTGTCGCTTTTCTTCCTGCCGTTGTCCTCGATGATCTTGGCGCTGGCAAGCAACACATCCAGTTCCTGGATGCGCCCTTCTACAAACGCCTGTTCGTTCTTGGCGGCTTCGTATTCGGCATTCTCGATCAGTTCCCCGCCTTCCATGGCCTCGTGCAGGCGATTGGCGACTTCCTGGCGTTTGGCTGTGCGCAGGTAGTCCAATTCCTCCTGTAATTTCTGGAAACCTTCCTTGGTTAAAAAGTTGTTAGGCATATCGTTTTTTTCCTACTATAAGAATTTTGTCCCGCAAAGCGGGACAAAGAATGGGTCGAGACATTTCCTCCGAAAAACGGGCATACTATATCACGGATTACGTGTAGGTTCAAGTGTTTTGTAACATTTTCAATGGGATTCCAACAAGCGAATTCCACCCCGTTCCGCCCAGTAGGAGCGGATGGCTTCCCGCGCTTTTTCGGGCGTGTCGAGGGCTTCCCCCAGCACTGGGAGTTGGGATTTGTACGCCAAAACCGCCTCCTGCCACGACTTTAGGCCTGATTCCGTCACCCCATGGACCTTTCCCTTCATCCCAGCCGATTTCGGAGCCAGCTCCCCGGGTTTGTAGAACAGGTAGGGGATGTCAATATCGTAAATGAGCGGCCGTCCAAGCAGTTCCGCCGCCCGGCGCACGAGGACATGGTCCACGTGGGAGCCGACCGATAGTTGGCAGACCAGCACATCGTCCAGTTGGAGGCGGGATCCGATCACAGAAGCGATCTGGGCGGGCAGGTCCGCATCCAGTTCCTGGGGCGGCAGGGAGATCTCATGGTAGGGCCACTCGCCGTTCTTATCGCGGCGGTAGATACAATCCAGAAAATCGAAATGCTGAACGGTCGCCCCGACGATCTGCGCCGCCTGCCTGTCCTCCTCGCGGCGGGCGCGTACGGTCTCTTCCGCGGAGGAAAAGCCCCATTGTGTATGAAGCAATTGGGCAAAAGTCGAAAATTCGGTATCAGAGGGCACACCGCACATGAAAGTCCAGATCTCGACCGGGGTGCCGGAGCGGGTCTGCTCGTAGATCAAGCCGCCTGCAGACAGGACGGCATCGTCGAGATGAGGGGAAAGATAGATCCATCGCATGGAAGGATTTAACCACAGTTGCCACGAAACCACCAGACTTTAAGACATTTGTGCAATTGATTTTCGCCCGGGATTCATGTACACTTGGGCACGGAGGCACTCATGCAGGAACGACGCAAACAGCCGCGCAAGGACCTGATGTCCTATTCCCAGGTATTCGACGTACATGGGGGGTATCTGATCGGCTACCTTGGGGACCTCACCAGCCTTGGCGCGATGGTCATCAGCGATTCTCCACTGAAGGCAGAAAAGGAATTGACCATCCAGATCCAACTGCCTGAATTGGAGGCTTTTTCCGACGAAACCATCACGGTTCCCGTCCGCGTGGCATGGTGCCAGCAGGACCTCAGCCCGGAATACTTTAACGTCGGCATGGAATTCAAAAAACTGACTGGCAAACAGCAACAGATCATCGAGGCCATCCTCGAAAATTACGAATTCCGCCGCCAAAAGCCCAATTACCCGCCGCACCCGAACGAGTTGAACATCGCAGAATAACGGACAGATCCCAGGGCAAACGACATGGCAGAAAATGCTTGCCGTGTCGTTTTTTGTTTACCTATTCCCGTTTTTAACCTATAATCCAACGAAACGACTTTGGAGAGAGGTCCGCGCATGAGCACATCTTCCGCCCCCTATTTTTTTTTGAGTTACAGCCGCGAAGATACCGCCAAACAGAAGCGCATCGTTCGGGAACTGCGCGAACGCGGCATCAACGTCTGGGTGGATATCGAAAACCTGACGCCCGGCACACCGACCTGGGAACGCGAGATCGAAAAAGCGATCCGCGGCTCAACCGGGATCGTTGTGCTCCTTTCACCCGAGTCCAACAACTCGGAATGGGTGCGGCGCGAGATCAGTTTCGGGGAACAGCACCGCAAGCGCATCTTCCCTGTGTTGATCGAAGGCGACGATCACACATCCACCCCGCTGAGACTTGTCAGCCACCAGCGCGTGGACCTTCGTACCAAATTCGAATCCGGGCTCGACGAACTGGCAACCGCCATCAAGGAATACATCGGCGTCAAGGAAGAGATCGCTACTCAGAGTCAAGTCAACATCAAGGCACCCAGACCGACCACACCTGCCCTTGACCTGAAAAAATTCGGAGTCCCCGCCCTGATCGCCCTGGTCGGACTCCTCGTCGTTGGCGGGATATATGCGGCGGTCAACAATTCCAGGGATGAGACGCCAACCCCTCCCCCGGTCACGACCGTCCCTCCGGATGTTGATCCGGTGATCACGGAAACGGCAACAGAACCGGCCATAATCGAGAACGACGAACCGACCGGCAAGATCATATTCACCTGCGACATTCAGGGGAGCGAGATCTGCATCATGAACGCCGACGGTTCCAACTGGAGACGGCTGACCGACACATCCCTGGCCAGCTCCAGCGCTTCGCTGGCGCCGGACGGGCAAAAAGCCGTCTTTATGGTGAATTATGGGGATTATTCCGAGATCCATGAAGTGGACATAAACAGCGGGGACATACAGCAACTGACCGGCCTGAACAAGGGTCTCGGTGCGCCGGAGATCTCGCCGGATAACCGATACATCATCTTTCATTACCCCGCCAGGAACCTGCAATTATGGCTCATGAACCGAGACGGGAGCAACCCACAGGAACTTTACAGCGAATCGGGCAGGGATATCCACGATGGGATATGGTCGCCGGACGGTACCCGCATCCTTTTTGCGCTGGGCAAGGGCGAGAACAACAAACTCTACATCATGGATTTTAACGTTCGTGAACCGCAGTTGGTAAACGACACCATTGACACTCGTGGCCGCAGCGATTGGTCTCCCCTCGATCTTATCGCCTTCGATCAGGGCGGTTTCTTCCAGCATGACGTCTACACCATGAACCTGGATGGAGGCGGTCTGACCAAATTGACGGACGGCACCAATGCCCAGGGCGTCAGTTTCTCTCCCGATGGGCAGTGGATCGCTTTCACCGCCTACACGAATGTCGCGGGCAGGGATCAGGCATCCTGTGAGATCTTCATCATGCGGACAGACGGCACGGACGTGCGCCAACTGACCAATAACAAGTATTGCGATTACCAGCCCCGCTGGGGAAATTAGAACCCGGCTTGAAAATAGAAAAGGAGCAGATTTTGTCCGCTCCTTGTTCTTTAACTCGACTTCTTTACTGTCTTTTTCACGCCCACCCTGGACTTGGTCGCCTGCGCGGGTGATTTTTTCGCCGCCGGTTTCTTCGCTGCCTTCAGCGGCTTTTTGGCGGCTGCCTTCTTTCCTTTTTCATCTTTCCCCTTCAGGGACGATGTCTTTGCCGCCGCCTTTTTCCTCGGCTTCTTGACCTTCGGTTCCTCGACAACCACCTCTTCCTTCACACCGAACATCTCATCGAACCGTCCCTGCATGGACGCCACACCGGCGCCGTTTAGGGCGTTATAAACTTCGTCCCAGCGCGGGTCGTCCACGAAGCGCCAATCCATGAAGACGTGATGCTGATAGGCATGTAGTTCGACATACATTCCCTTTTGCCATAATTCCTCGCATGAGCGGATGTATTCGAGGTGCGTGACGTAATCCTTGAAGATGACGTAGCCTTCGAACGGAAGTCCCAATGCTTCGGCAAGGGATTTCTGGCGAAGGTCACCCGTCCCTTTGTCGAGATAGGCAGCGGAGGTCTTGATCCAGCCTTGGGTGTCGGCGAAGCGGTTGTGATAAAGGACGAGTCCGCGTTCATCGTTGTGGACGTTCGAGTAGGCAAAGACGTTCTCGTCCACGTGGCCGTGCGGGGTGTAAAGGTCGTAGAGGAAGAAATTCTCCACATCGGCGAACAGATGTCGGCGGTGAAGGACCGGGAAGATCTTCCAATCGTGCCCGGCGATCAGCCCCTCGTTGGGAGTCTCGTCCCATTTCGGCTTGCGGAACTCCATCCCATATTTTTCACGGAAACCCTCGACCTGTCCGTGGCCGAACATGGGCAGGCCGGGCAGGGTCGCCAGCACGGTTGCCACGCCAAAATATTTGTCGCCGTCGCCATATTGCTCGAGGGCGGTCTTTTCGTCGGGGTTGTTCATGAAGTTGACATAACGCTTGAGGATTTGCGGGTCGAACTCGAGCGTGTTCTTGATCGCCATGCGATACTTGGCGTTGTCTTCGTCGCGCAGCATGTGCATGAACGCCGAGTTGTACACGCGGTGCATCCCGAGTGTGCGGACGAAGTATCCCTCAAGCAGCCAGAATGCCTCGGCAAGAAGCAATGTATCGGGGACTTCCTTTGCGACGCGGTCCACGACCTCGCGCCAGAACTCCTCGGGGATCGCCGCGTCAAACTCGGCCCTGGTCATGCCGTGCTCGGACCGGGACGGGATCGCGCCGCCCGCGCCGGGTTCGGGGAACCACAGCGCTGGATGTGTTTCTTCGCGAGGGTCATCGCCGCGTCGAAGCGGATGACCGGGAAGTTGCGCGCCACGTGCAAAATGGTTTGGATGACCGCCTCGCGCACTTCGGCTTTGGAATAATCGAGTTGTGCGGTGTCGTTCCAAGGGAAGGAGGTGCCGTCGTTGCCGTGATAGATGTAACGGACATCGCCCGTTTGGTGGTCGCGGCGCTGGAAGACGACAGATGCATCGGTTTTATCGTAATAATGGTCTTCAAGATAGACGCCTACACGCATGTCATCGGACAGGTTTTCAGAGCCGAAAGAATAGGAGGGATATGGCGAATACGGCAGGGACAGGAACCAATCGGGATGCTCGATTACCCATTTTGAATCAATGCCCATGTGATTGGGGACCATGTCCGCGGAGAGGCGAACACCGCGCTGCCAGGAACGGTAACGCAGGTTTTCCAGTGCAGACCAGCCGCCCAGGTCTTCGGCAATATCGTAGGAATAGAGTGAGTATGCCGAAGCGACCGCATCCTGCGTCACCCATGCGCTGTTTGATCTTCTGTGACTGGCACGCGAACGCTCCCACAGACCGATCAGCCAGAGGCCGGTGAAGCCGCGATCCCGTAAAAGGTTCAATTCTTCATCGGGGATCTGGTCGAGGGTTTTGATCCAGCGCCCGTATTTGCGGGAGAGTTGTTCGAGCCAGACGTAGGAATTTTTGGCGATGAGGACGAGGCGCGGCATCCATTCCTTGTCGGGACTGTAACGTTCATATTCGGCGTATTCGCCGCCAGTGTAGTTTGCCAGCGGGATATCAGGCTTGAAGTCACCGTGCGCCAGATTCTGGCGGATGACCTCCTCGCGCAGGAAGTCGATGCCGCGGATGATGCGTGCAACGAACGTTTCGCCGAGCAGGTCGCCCCATTTGGCAAGGATGAATTGCAACTGCCCTTCGAGCGAGTTCGGGGACACGTCAGCAGGCGCGCGCAGGATCTCGAACAGGGACGCGCCGCCGCTCCCGGCAACTGGTGACTCCTTCGCCGCCTGCGCGAAGAACTCGTTCAGGGCGGCGATGAGATTTTTGTAGGCAGTCGGTTCGAGCGGCTCATCGTCCACGAGGTCGAGCAGGGGACTGATGGCTGGATTGACGTTGTGGGCGAAGACGTAGATCAACTCCTCGACCGTCCGCACGCGACCGTTCGTCAGCTTCGCGAGATACTCTTCAACCTTCTCCTCCCCGCGGTAAACGTTTTCAGGCGGGTACTCCGAGACAAATCTCTTCTCGGTGATTTCAAGAGGCTCCGAACCAACGTTCTCGTTGACAGAAGTCACCGCCTGGTTCAACACCGCAGAGGGGGCGAAATGCTGGACAAGCACGCGCATGGCCTCGTCGATCAAGGACAAGGCATATAGGTCAGAGGCAGGTACCGGCTGGGTCCGGTGCGCTGACATCTGGGCGGCAAATTTACGGGCGGCGGCGAAGGTGTCGAAATCCACGCGCCCGTCCGGGCGGAAGAAATCCGAAGTGAATTGATAGGTGTCGCGGGAGGTTTTTGTGATGTGCATGGCTTGTGTGGTTACTCGCTCTCAGGGGTGTTCACGCCGCCACGGACTGCGGCGAGGACATAAAATTGATGAAAAAGGCATCCACAATGCATATATTGCAATGATAATCCAATATTGGATGATTTGGGTTATACTTCGCGCCGATGTCCCCGCAAGTTCTCATCATGACATTGCTCCTGATATTGGCGGCGTTCTACCTGCCCGTGCTCGTGTCTGTGCTTCGAAGGCATGAAGGCCAGGAGGCAGCCGCTGCTTTGTTGGGCGCCTACGCTGTGGTCGCAATGCTGCTGGGCATCGGCGAAGCGCTGCTGCGCGGCGGTCAATTGCAGGTGGAGCAATTGGTTGCCAGCGATGTCCAACTCTACGGTGCACTGCTGCTGGCGGTGATCATACTGCTTGCCGTGCTCGAATTCGCCCGCCGCGAAATATGGACCTGGCTGGTCATCGGGGTCGTTTGGGGGCTGTTGATCGCGGCGGTGCTCTCGAACGTGTTCGGGCTTGGCGATGTGGTCTGGACGAACGGAACCGCAACACTCACGCGCGACCGGCTTGCGCCGGCGCTCGCGGCACTGGGGTGGTTCGTTTTCACGGTCGGGGCGCTCGTCAGTGTACGCTCTGCTCACGCGCGTTCGCGCCAGCCGCTCCTGCGCAACCGCCTGAACTACTGGACGCCCGTTTTTCTGTTCATTTTCATCAACGACATTTTTCTGGTCATCGGCAGGCAGATCCCAGGCAATCCATTGCGGCTGGTCGCGGCCATCCTGGCGGCATACATCATCGTCACACACAACCCGCCCGACCTGCGCATCATCGCCCGCCGCGTTTTGACCTACATTATCACCACCATCGTGATCGTTGCGTTTTACGTTGCAGGTTTTTCCGCTTCGCAAACCGTTTTCGAGGCATTGCCCAATTTCAACCCGCTTCTCGTGGGTGCGGGCATCGCGCTATTGATTTCGTTCATATTTACGCCACTGCTTTCCCTGATCCGCACCATGGTGAACAAATGGTTCAGCATGGAGGAGATCCACGCCACAAAGACATTGCACGCCTACAGCCAGCAGATCAGCAACATCCTTGACATGCAGAAACTGGCAAATGTGGCGGTCGGTCTCATCATCGAAGCAATGGACATCACGCGCGGTTTCCTCTTCCTCGTGGATACGGAACACGGCAGCGACGGCACCAAATCCTACAATATCCGCGCCGTAAGGAACCCGGGCGAACGGCAGATCAAGATCCTGCCGCTTGTGGACGACAACCCCATTGTCAAGCACTTCCTGCAGGACCAGCGCCCGCTTCTTCAATATGACCTGGACCTGCTCACAGCGTACCGGACCGTTTCCAATGCCGAACGCGAGTGGTTCCAGCGGCTCGAAGCCGAAGTGTACCTGCCGATCTTCTCCAAGCGCGAGTGGATCGGCCTGCTGGCCCTCGGCGCAAAGATCAGCGGCAACCGCTACACCGAAGATGACCTTGTCACCCTTGCCACGCTCGCCAACCAGACAGCGGTTGCGCTCGAGAACGCGCGTCTCGTCGAGAGTCTCATCCAGCTCAACACGGAATTACGGCAAGCCTACCGCGACCTCGACAAAGCCAACCGCGACCTCGAACGCCTCGACCAGACCAAATCGGACTTCATCAGCATTGCCTCGCATGAACTGCGCACCCCGCTCACGACCATGATCGGTTACACCGAAATGTTGATCGAGGACCGGGCACTGCCGGATGCGGCGCACGAAATGCTGATGGGTATCTCGAAGGGGACAAAGCGTCTCCACGAGATCGTGGAATCAATGTTCGACATCGCGCAGATCGACGCACGCACCCTGCACCTCCATCTGACGCCCGTGGACATGAGCCTCATCATCAAGGACGTGGCGCACAGGCTGGAGAAGACCATCAAGGAACGCCAGCAGTCGCTGTCCATTGAAATCCCCACCCTGCCCATGGTCAAGGCAGACCCAAACCTTCTGGAAAAACTATTCAAGCATCTGCTGAACAACGCCATCAAGTTTACGCCCGATAACGGAAAGATCAAGGTTACTGCAAAACCGGCTTTGTCACTGAACACCGAACTGCCCAACGGCGGCGTCGAGATCATCGTCAGCGACACCGGCGTCGGCGTGGACCCTGAAACCCGCGACATCATCTTCAGCAAGTTCTATCAGCCCGGCGACCTCTCCAAACATTCCACCAGCAAAACGCGCTTCAAGGGGAGCGGCGCGGGTCTCGGCCTGGCGCTTTCAAAAGGCATCGTGGAAGTCCACGGCGGGCGCATTTGGGTGGAAAGCACCGGCTACGATGAGATTAATTTCCCCGGCAGTCAGTTCCATGTCACCCTGCCGATCGGCAAGGATGAAATCCATGACAGGCACTGAGGTGAATTTAACAATCCCGTAATCAGGCTTTTTTACTTTTCGGGATCACTCCCCCTGCAATTGCAACCAACAGACCAAATGCCAGCAATCCAAATTTGACCGTGGCACAGACTGCGGCAATCATTGGATAGGATGAACCAAACGCGCCCATCAGGACCTGGAACAGCGCGTAATTCTCGACCGCATCGAACAGCGCCGCGGCAAACGCCCCGTAGCCTGCCACAGCCCCGAGGGACCTGAGCCACCCTGCATGCCTGCCTGCCGCCAAAAGAGTGCCGAAGCCAAGCGCCAGCGCGTAAATGGGCATGAAGAGATAGTCAATGCCGAGACCGAAAGCGGCAAAAGCTGATTCGAAAATATCAGGCTGTTGAAGATCGACCGGCTTCCCAACTGACCATGATCTGAAATGCCTTTTCAGGCGTTCCTGCCATCTCGAACGAAACGATCCCGTTCGGCGCGGAATCCGTTTGCAGGGGGGCATCCAGCACCCTGAAAACAGCGAACAGGCTCAAGGTCAGGAGGAGGAACGTGAGGAAGAGTCGTTTGCGGGCTCCGTGAGGGACAAATTCCAATGGGTGGCGCATTTTAGATCCTTTTCCTGTATACGCGATGATTTTTGTACTCAATGCCGTTCAAGTTCTTCAAGTCCGCGCGCATTTGCTCGGTGGTTTCAGCAACCTGGGTCATTTCCACGTGGGTGAACTGCTTGAAACTTAGCAACGTTCTTCCCATTTCGGAATAGAGGATGGCATTCCCGCCATGACCCTGGAACTCGGGCAAAATACCCATCCCGTTGACCGAGACCCTGTCGGTGCGCCTGATCTCAAGGAGGATGTCAAGGAGGCCAAACGGGAACAGCCGTCCGCGTGAGCGTTGAAGCGCCGCCGAGATGTCGTGAAAAGCAAAAAGAAATCCGACCACATCCGCATTCGCGCCATGCACAATGACCTTGATCAGGCGGTGATCGGCGACGGTCATGATGTTATCCACGACGAAGTCGATCTCGCGCGGTGTGAAGGGGTAATATTCCCAGTTGTTCACGAACGCCTTGTTATACGCCTCGCCAATGCGCGGCGCCCACGAGATAAGTTCCTTCTTGTTCTTGAATTGTTTCATCTGCAAACCGCCGCGCTGCATCACGCGTTGGGTAATGCGCTCCAGGCGTTCAGGGATCTGGAATTTATCCGCAGGAAGATAACAAGAGACAAAATCCACTTCCTTCTCAAACCCCTGCGCTTCGACAAGCTTTTGGTAATACGGATAGTTGTAATTCAGCATGGTCATCGTATTGCGATGTTCATGCCCGAAAACGAGAATTCCATACCCGTCCAATGGACCCATGCCCTTTGGACCGACAACTTCGGTCAAGCCGCGCGCCCGCGCCCAGTCTGAGACGGTTTCGAACAGCGCAGTTGCTGCCTCCAGGTCATCTTCACAATCAAAGAAGTAGAAATTCGCTTTTTTTGTCTTGTGATACTGGTTGAAGGGTTTGTTTTCGACGGCAGCAATGCGACCCACGTCGCGCCCATCGCGCATCGCCAGGAAGAAATCCACGTCCGAGTGTTCATGGAAGGGATGCTTTTTGCGGTTGAGGTAGGTATATGCGTCAAGGTTGATCAGCGGCACCCACTGCGGACAATCCTTGTAGAGTTTGTGGGGCAGTTCCACAAAACGCCTGACCTGCTTTCGGTTCGCGGTGTCGATTTTTTCGATGGCAAGCATGGCAACTCCTGAATGACGATGTTCCCTGCGCTCAATATAACACCGAACCCCTGCATCGGGTTCATAGTATACTTGCATCAAATCAGGAAAGGGACTCACATGACAACCAACACACATCCAGAACTTCTCAAAAAATACGCCGAAGCCATTGTGAAAGTCGGCTTGAACCTGCGCAAAGGACAGCGCCTCATCATCACGAACGCCGCCTCGCGCGGAGTCCCGCCGGCCGGGCGCGAACTCGTCCACGAAGTGACCCGCGCCGCCTACGCCGCGGGCGCAAAATACGTGGAAGTGCTCTGGGGCGATGAGGAGATGCACCGCATCCGCCTGCAGAACGCGCCCGCCGAATTCTTTTGATGAATACCCAAAATTCCAGATCAGCGCGGTCACCGACATGATCCAGAACGGTGATGCTTTACTCTCCGTTTATGCCAACGACCCGGATGCATTTGCCGGTCTCGACCCTGAGCGCGTCGCTGCCATGCAAAAGACCCACCTCCAAAACTATTCTCCCATCAGTGCGGGCGTCAGCCGCAACGCCATCAACTGGTGCGTGGTGGCATCCGCATCCCCTGCCTGGGCGGCAAAAGTATTCCCCGATCTCGAGCCGGAAGCGGCGATGGAAAAGCTTTGGAAGGCGATCTTCGAAACGACCCGCGCCACACAGCCTGACCCGGTTGCAGCATGGCAGGGACACATCAAAAACCTGAAAAAGCGCGGTGAATACATGCAAGCCAAAAAGTATTCCACCTTGCATTACAAGGGGCCCGGCACAGATTTCACCCTCGGCCTGCCACATGGACATAAATGGATCAGCGCCCAGTCCCTTGCGGAGAATGGTGTTGTCTTCACCGCCAACATGCCCACGGAGGAGATCTTCACCCTGCCTGACCGTTATCGCGCGGACGGCACGATCACAGCGACCTTCCCGCTCAGCTACGGCGGCAGTCTGATCGAAGAGTTCAACGTCACGTTTGAGAACGGACAGATCACCAAAGTCAATGCAAAAAAGAACGAAGCCATCCTGCAAAAATTGGTGGATACAGACGAGGGGTCGAAGAGACTCGGCGAAGTCGCCCTGGTCCCCGCCAGTTCCCCCATCGCCCAGCGCGGACATCTCTTCTACAACACGCTCTACGATGAGAATGCATCCTGTCACATCGCCATCGGACGCGCCTACCGCTTCACCCTCATCGGAGGCGAGGAACTGACCGACGAGGAGTTCATCTCCGCTGGAGGCAACATCAGCCTCAACCACGTCGACTTCATGATCGGCTCCCCGCAAATGGACATTGACGGCATCAAGGAAGACGGCACGCGCGAACCTGTCATGCGTCAGGGCGAATGGGCGTTCGACGTTTAGAAGCGATAGCCTCTCCCTCCAGAGCAGTTTCTGAAGGGTATAGTTTCTCATCAGGAGTAAACAATGGACGAGCAACAATTCGATGCTATGCTCTCAAAATATGCGGATGTGGTCGTAAAAATCGGCTTAAATCTACGCAAAGGGCAGATCCTTGCCATCCGCGGCATCCTTGAGGACGCGCCATTTATCAGAAAGGTCACGGAAAGCGCATACAAGGCAGGCGCCAAATATGTGGATGTGTTATGGAATGATGAACCGTCTCAACGCACCCGCTTCGAATACGCCGATCCAGAGACGATCACGTACATCCCTGATTGGATTCTTCAGCGCTACGAAGAATTTTACAAGGACGGCAATGCCGAACTTGCGATCGCTTCGACGAACCCCGATCTGTTCGAAGGCATCGACTCAGACCTGATGGCGAACTTCAGAAAAGCCCGCATGCAAAAATTCGAACCGCTGAGAAAATACGAGAACCTCGCCAACTGGTGTGTCGTGGCAACCGCCGCCCCATTCTGGGCGCGGAAGGTGTTCCCAGGCATGCCGGTGGAGAAAGCGCAGGCAAAATTATGGGAAGCCATCTTCAAAACCTGCCGCATCGACTCCCCTGATCCTGTTGCTGCCTGGCAGGAACACATCGACAAACTTGTCAAGTACAAGGACTACCTGAACGAGAAACGCTACACAGCCCTGCACTACAAAGCCCCAGGCACAGATTTGACCGTTGGTCTGCCGCAGAACCAGGCCTGGTCAGGAGCACAGGAAACCTTCAAGAACGGGATCACCTGCACGGTCAACATCCCGACTGAGGAGGTTTTCACCGCCCCACACAAGGACAAGGCTGACGGGTTTGTGACAGCCAGCCGTCCGCTGAACCTGAGCGGCACGTTGATCGAAGAATTTGTCGTCAGCTTTGAAAACGGGCGCGTTTCAAAGGTCAATGCCCGGAAAAGGAGAGGCGGATCTGAAAAAACTGATCGAAACCGACGAAAACGCCTCCCGCCTCGGGGAAGTTGCTCTTGTGCCCCACAGCTCCCCCATCAGCCAGAGCGGGATCCTTTTCTACAATACGCTCTTCGATGAAAATGCCGCCTGTCACATTGCCCTGGGAAATGCATACCGCACTTCCATCAAGGGCGGCGAGGACATGACCGACGAAGAATTCGCGGCGGAGGGCGGCAACAAGAGCCTCATCCACGTGGACTTCATGATCGGCTCTGCAGAAATGGATATTGAAGGCATCAAGGAAGATGGCACGCGCGAACCGATCATGCGTCAGGGTGAATGGGCGTTCGAAGTGTAATTGGACAATAAGAGAAAAAAAGCAGTGAATTTGTAAGACGATCATTTTACTGAGAATGCAACCCATTATGAATGAAGAACAACTCCCTCTCGTTGAATTGGACGAACTGCTCGCCGCAGAATTCAATTACATCGCACAGACCGCCACACAGGCAAACGAAGACCGTGCCCGTGTCTCATCCTTCTATCTGATCGCGGTCGGGTCGCTCGTCGCCGCCCTGTTTGGAACGCAACTCTTCGACCCCAATCTGTTCACGCAGACAGTAAAGCTCATGTTCAGCGGACTCTTCGTCCTGCTCACACTGCTTGGCGCATCCACCGTCATGCAACTGGCGCAGTTGCGCTCCGCCTGGTACGAATCCGTGCAGGCGATGAACCAGATAAAAGATTTCGCCATGGAGCAGAACCCCGAACTTGCCAAAGCCTTCCGCTGGAAAACCAGCACCATTCCCGCCAAATATAAAACGAAAAGCGTCTCATATTACGAAGCGCTGGAAGTATCCTTGATCGGCGGGTTGATGTTCGGTGCGGCGATGTTCTTCCTGCAACAGGCATTCCTCCCTGTCAGCATCCTGACCTGGCTTCTTTGCATCCTGATGGGCATGGTTGCCGTCCTTGTTCAAATGGAAATTTACAAACGGTTACTGACCTGACATGCCCCGCGATTACACGAACCAACCCCCAACCGCATATCAACGCCTGCCCGAATACAAGCGGGATGACGATTGGATGCGCGCCTTCCTCCACGCAGCCAAGGTGGGACACATCGCCTCCTCTCTTAACGGACAGCCGTTCCTCACCCCAAGCACCTTCTGGTTCGACGAAGAGAATCACCAGATCATCTTCCACTCGAATGTCACGGGAAGAATCCGCTCGAATTTGGAGAGCAACCCCCAGGTCTGTTTTGAGGCGAGCGAGTTGGGGAAGTTGCTCCCATCGAATGTGGCGCTCGAGTTCTCGCTCCAGTATCGAAGCGTGGTCGTCTTTGGCACGGTTCGGCTGGTGACAGATGAGGCCGAGGCGCGGCGCGTCCTGTATGGTTTGATCCAAAAATATTTCCCGAAGATGCGGGCGGGCAAAGAATTCCGCGAGATCACGGATAAGGAACTGAAGCACACATCTGTCTATGCAATTCAAATTGAAGAGTGGAGCGGCAAGGAGAACTGGAAGGAACGCGCCGACCAGAGCGACGAATGGTCGCCATTGGATGAAAAGTGGTTTGGAACATAAGGGCAACTTTCACCGTTGGATAACGTAGACATAGTAGTACCGTATTCACATTGGAGGCTGAAATGTCCGAAGAAAAATTCCGCACTGAAGAATTCCGTGTAAACGGCGAGGAACTGATAACCAAGATCAAAAACCTGATCAAAGAGGGCAACATCCGCCGCGTGATCATCAAGGACAAGGAAGGGAAGGTCGTCTTCGAGATTCCCCTGACCTATGGCCTGGTGGGAGCATTGATCGCCCCTCAACTTGCCGCCATCGGGGCCATTGCCGCCCTGTTGACCGAGGCCACTGTGGTTGTGGAGAAATCCGAGTAGCATACGAGTAGTACAAGAAGCCTGATTGCTTTTTGACCGTAAAAGTGTAATAATATTTTAGGGGAAGAGTTCGGCACATTAACATTCAAACCCAGATAAGGAGGTCGTATGGATCGAAACGTCGGACTATGGATTGACCATAAGCAGGCATATCTCATCTGGTACAAGGAAGGCAGAGTTGAGGTGATTCCCTCCGACATCGAGCCGCCCGAACACTTTTCAGGCGGAACCCAACTTGGAGGCAAACTCAACCAAAAAGGAGACATGGAACTTCGCCACAATGACCGATACAGGCTGATGCTGACCAAGTTTTACAAGCAGGTCGTTGCCATGCTGAAGGATGTAAATTCAATTTACATCATGGGGCCTGGCGAAGCAAAGGTCGAGTTCGAGAAAGTTCTTAAGAGGCACAAAGCCATGCAGGAGCGACTCCTCAAAGTAGAGACTGCCGATAAGATGACAAAAAATCAAATGCTCGCTCACGTCCGCGAATTTTACAAACGCCAGTCGATCACGTAAAACCAAAACTGAATACAAAAAGAGGCTGTCCGTGATGGACAGCCTCTTCTGATTCATGGTCCGGGGAGAGAGATTGCCCCATAACATCACCCCTTACCGTAGACGTCTGGCTTGGTAGTTCCGCTTGGCTGGCCCGGGACACTGACGTGCCCCGAGCCAACTTTCTCAGCGGACCATTACCTGCTAAGGAAGCGTTGTGGCTTGAACAGTATTCGACCAGGCAGAATTACCGCCGGCATTGCGTGCCCGGATTCGATAGAAAATGGTGTAATTGGGCGGCCAGCCGGTATTGATGTAAACAGTGGTGTTGGCGGGCACGATGACAAGGGTCTGGAAGTTAGCGCCACCCAAGCGGTACTGGATCTCGAAATCGGCCTCATTGGTGGAGTTATCGTTCCATGCCAGGCTGACGGATGTTTGGGTTACTGTCGTCACTCGCAGGTTGGAAGGAGCCGCCGGCAAGGCAGGCAGTGTCACGGATGCCGTATTTGAAGGCAGGGAAGACTGGGCAGGGGCGGTTGCTGTGTTGACTGCCACGATGTAATAGGTATAAGTGTTGCCGGCAACCAGGTTGTTGTTGGTAAACGAGACCGTACCGCCCGTCGCGGTGCGTTGGGCCGCAGTCCGGTTGACTGTCCCAACCTGGGTATACGCAGCACCATTGGTCGAGCGCCAGACCTGGAAGAGGTTCTCGTTATTGGAGTTATCCCTCCAGGTCAGTTGGGCGCGCACAGGGTTGCTGAGCAGGGTAGCGGTCAGGTTGCTGGGAGCCGCCGGAGGAGGCACGGGCGTGGTCACTGTCGCCACATTGGAGGGCTGTGAGTTCCCGGCAGAGTTGAATGCATAGACCCGGTAGGCATAGGTGGTGGTTGGAGCAACAGTCGGATCAGTATAGGAGGTGATATTCATGCCGACACCGTCAATGGCGGCGAAGGGGCCGGTGACCCCGCCTGTTACCAGCGCACGTTCGATGGTAAAGCCTGTTTCATTGCCGGAGTTATCGACCCAGGCCAGGTCCACCCGGTTGGAGTTGACAGCGACCGCGGTGAGATTGGACGGGCTGGCCGGCGGCAAAGCATCCACCATTTTTGCCACGGATACCGAATGAACAGTGAGGCTCGGGAATTCGAGACCATAGCCGACGGTATTTTGAGCGACAACACGGTACTTGTTCGCCAGATTGACATTGAGGGCGGCATCGGTCAGACTGCGGACACCATGCGTATTTGGTTGATCGAGCGGAGAAACGATCGACCCGACATTCGACCAGGATACCCCGCCGTCCGTGGATTTCTGGACGACGAAGGCGGTCTCCGTAATGGAGTTGTCATTCCAGGTCAGGGTGAGTTGACGGATGTCCCCGCTGCCGGTGAGTACATAGGATAAACCATCCGGCTTGATCGGTGGGAGCGCTACCGAGACCGGCCGCATCATGTCCATTTCTTCGTGGCTCAGGATGTGACAGTGGTACACGTACTCCCAGCCGAAGTTGACCAGTTGATTGACGATAGGTGCGGTCGGGTTCCCTTGCGGGTCGACGTTATTGAACATGGCGGGCGAACCGGCCGGCATCATCGGATTCAGCATGCGGATCGCATTCGGGACCTCGAATGGGACCGTCGGGATGATCGGGCGCAGGGCAACGATGGTGTCCTCTAGCGGCGCCACGCGGACGGTGTCCTTCCAGCCCAGTTCATTCGCATCCGGGCGGATGATGATGTTGTCCCAGGTCACACGGTTCAACAGTTGCACATCGTACAGATGGAAGTGGATCGGGTGTGTGTCGACGCCATTGTGAGTGATGCGCCAGATCTGGGTCCCGTCTGAGGCGCTGGCGATGGCGGTGACATTCAGGTCGCCCTGGGGCAGGTTGCTGCCGTCGATCAGTTCGGTGGCCGGGTTGACGTACGGATAGAGCGTGACGTTCTGCGCGCCCGGCACCGGGGGCTGGGCTTCCACGCCTAAGTTGGCCTGCATGCGTCCGAATTCATCGAACGTGGTCGCGTTCATTTCATCATGGATGGCCTTCGGCTGGAGCGGCATCACCATCTTGGTGGTTTGCCCGCGGAGCGTATTGAAGCCGAAGGTGGAAGTGTCATTCACACGGACGAGGCCGTCACAGCGCTGGAGGGTACTGCCGGGGGCGTTACAGTTACTGCTGGCGGCAAAACTCGTGCCGTAGGCGGTGTTATACGCGGACTGACCCACGATGATGGGATGCTGTCCGGATTCGAAGACACCGGTACCACTGGCATTGTGGCGGAAGGCCGCCTGCAGTTTGGTCAGGTTGTAGGCCGGGGCGGCAGGGGCGGCTGCGATCTTGACCTGCATGATGGTGCGGGTGTTGGGACCGTAGCCGGGCAGGATGGTCGGGGCGCCGACAGGGCTCAGGTCGGGGGCGCCAGTATAGTAGTCGTAGGAGGCGACGCGGGCTGGGAATGCGGCCGGGGCGTCGTTGTAGAGGATCAGGGTCTTGCCGGCATACTTCGAGAAGTCTACGATCACATCTGCGCGTTCAGCTGGGGCGAGCAGGAGCGAATGCTTGTCCACGTTGCCAACGTCGAAGCGGGTCGGGTCGGTGATCCAGGTGGTGACTTGCTGGCCGTCGATCACGACCGGGGCCGGCAGGAAACCGCCTTCGGTTCCGATCTGAATCCAGTCGGGGCCGGTGGTGGCGGCGTTTTGTACTGGCGTCGGGAAGACGTTCGGGTCGGTTTGGGCGGCTTCGAGTTCGGCGGTGCTCAAGGCGACTTCAGTCGCGCCGATCACCTCGCCCTTGCTGTTCAAACCTGTGCTGGCGGTACCGGGGTCGCCCACATACCACTGGAAGTTGAAGAAGCGGTCGTTGGCGGCGCTCAGGATGCGCAGGCGGTAGGTTTTGGGTTCCAGCGTCAGGGTCGGGTAGGCGACGCCGTTGACGATGGGTGTGTCGTTGAATTGTTCCATGCCGACCGAGATGTTCGGGGTGCCGGGGATCTGCTCGGGTTCGCAGAACGGGTCGGTCTGATATTGCCATGTCGTTGGGTCGTCGAGGTTGCAGGCCGGGTTGTAGTACGGATTGGCAATCGGCCCATGCATAGTGTTCAACGCCGGGGGCCAGAACCAGGGACCGTACATCCAGCGGCCATAGGCGCTCATGCCGCCCGGGTCGCCGGGGTTTTGAGCGGGCATGTAAACATGGTGGTACCAGAAGTTGCCCTTGGTGCCCCAGCGGGCGGTGTCCCAGGTCGGGTCCTGGAGAGCAAGCTGGGCGGCGTCAGGAACGAAGGTTTTGTCCTGAATGATGAGGGGGATCGTGTCGGCGGCGCCGGGGATGGTCCCGCTGTTGATCAATCCCTGCTCGGTGTTGTCGGTGATCAGGTAACCGGCGGCTTCGCCCGCATACACATTCAGGCGGGTGATGCCCCAGGCGTGATCGTGGTAGAACAGCAGGCGGGCGCTTTGCTGGTTGGTGTAGTAGAAGGTCTGACAGCCATCGTCGGCGGCCTGACAGACATTCATATCCGGGACATCCGAGACGCTGACGCCCTGCGGCCAGGAAGTCATCTCACCCGCGGGGGTGATCCACTGGTGCGGGGTGCCGTCAGAAATCCACGGGGTCGTGCCGCCATGCAGGTGCAGGGTGGCGCGGTTGTCCTTGAAGCACATGTCGGACTTGGGATATTCGGAGCACATCGGATTGCGAACCTCGTCCATGACCGTACCCTGATCCATCGGGTCAGCCCATCGCCATCGGGCCCATGCCGGAGCCCATCATCGACGAGTCGGTGGGCAGGAACAGGTCGCCGCCGGCGCCGGTCGGCAGGAGGTTGTAGAACACGATGCGGACCGGGCGGTCTTTCGTCGCCGCGATGGTTGGTCCCAGATATTGAGGCGGGGTCACCCCGAAAGCCGGGACGCCATTGATCAAGACCGGTGTATCGGGCAGGTTCGGGTCCAGGTTGGCGTTCGTCAATGGGAAGTGCTGGCTGACGCTTGCGTTCGCGGCGGTTTCGATTTGCACGTAACCGCGGACAAGTGTGGGCGGCAGGCTGGAAGAGAAAGACGTGCGGTATTGCACAAGACCGATCACGTATTCATCGGCCGCGAGGCCGCCGTAGGTTTTGTTTTCCGACACCGCCAGCGGGATGTATTTTCCGCTTGCCGGGCAGGCAGGGGGCATGCAGAGTCCGGGCAGGGAATCGGTGAATTTCTTGATGCCGTTCGAGGTGATGTAACCGGAGCCGCCGGCTGTCAGGTTGATGGCGGTGACGGCGCCGAAGTCGGTGAAGGCGGTGGCCGAAGCGCCGAAGCCTGTCCCGAGCGCGTCATAGAAGTTGACCTGCGGCGCGGAGGTGTAGCCTGCGCCAAAAGTGTCCAGCACCACGGTCTGGACGGCGAGCGTGGCGGAGGCAGTCGCGCCGGAGCCCGCGTTGTTGATCGGGTCGAAGAGCGTGCCATCGCGGATGACGGCGTTGGGAGCTGTCGAATATCCGGAGCCGGGATTGTCCACCACGACGGAGGTGACTGCGCCGTTGGCGTCGATCACCACGTGACCCTTGGCCTGGACGCCGTCCGGGGCATCGGGCAGGTCGAAGTCGACCGTCGGCATGGTGTACCCACTGCCGGGATTGATCACGTTAACCACGTCGACGCCGCCATAGGCGATGGCGGTCGCGTCGGTGACGGCCCCGCCGCCCAGAATCGAAACGGCCGGTGCGGTATATCCCGCGCCGCCCTGATCGACCTGGATGGTGGTGACGATGCCGGAGGTGGTGACCACTGCGTCTGCAATCGCCCCGCTCCCTGCGCCGCCGATATTGACCACGGCGCTGGTATAGCCGTTGCCCGGGTTCGTGATAGTGATGCCCGTCACCGTGCCGTTCGCGCCGACCGTGGCGGAGGCGGTGGCGCCCGTCCCATCGCCGACGATGTCAACGGTCACATCGGGCAGGGTGAACGGACTGTTCGCCCAGTTCGGATACGGGCCGAAGTAATGCGGGACCTTCGTCTCGTCCGTAGGGCTGGATGGCATGGCAGAGATATTCGTCAGGTCCTGTGCCTGCACGTGGACCGCGCTTCCGAAGACCAGGGAAGCGATGAAAATCAGTGCCATCATGCTGTTAAGCGTTTTTTTACTGTTCATTTGATTCTCCTTACAATGGGTTGAACGTTTTTTTCTACGGTTACCGGCAGGGTCAAGGGGTTTGCTTCGCGAGTCCCGCCTCCTTCTCAAGTGCGCAGTCGGAAAAATTGCCCGTCTCAAGAATGGATAAAAGGTCCGAAACCCCCTCGATCATTACATGCTGTCTGCTATACACTTGCAGTAGATTGCTTTCCAAACCGATTACGACCACTTTCAGGCAGGGAAACTCCTCGATCAAACGCAATGGAAGCGCCGAATCCCCGCCTTGACCATCCGCGCACAGGATGACCACCTCGGGGCGGATCCGCGCCGCGGCCTCGACCAGGTCGAAATCGCCGTCTTCCGGCGAAACCCGCATCACCTGCCACTTGCGGCTCGCATCGAGGAACAATTCAACCGAGTGGGCCAGCAGGTTCTCCCTGCCCCATATAAGCGCCTTATGCAGTAGCGCGGAGGCGGGCGCTTGGCCTTCTTCTTCCGGCTTGTTTTTCGTCTCGGCTGGCGTCATCCCGGTCAACATTTGGTTTTCCTGTTCTACCACCCATCATAATGAATGAACTCACAATCCCCCATCCACCGCCCTCCGCCAAAAGGGATTAAGAAAAGACCATCCTTGGGATGGTCTTTTAGGCTGAAAATTAATCCCCGATTTAATCCCTACTTGAGCAGGCCGTGCTTCCTGGCGTAGTCAGCCGCCTCGCGTCGGTCGGAAAGGCCGAGTTTGCCCAGAATTGAATGGACATGGTATTTGACGGTGTTCTCCGCCACCACAAGATGCTCGGCGATCTCGGAATTGCTGTACCCCAAAGCCAGTTCCCGCAATACATCCAGTTCGCGCTGGGTCAGGGTCGGGTCGCCTTTATGCTCCAGTGACTTTGTGCGGGCAAGTTCCTCCATGATCCGAAGGGTCATGGACCGCGACAGCGCGCTCTCCCCGCGGTGAACGGATTTGATGGTGGCGATCAGCTTCGCAGGGTGCATGTTCTTCAACAGATAACCTTTTGCCCCGCCTCGCACCGCCGCGAACAGGTTATCGTCATCCTCCGACATCGTCAAAAAGACGATCTTGCACTGCGGATTTGCCTTCAGGATCGCGCGCGTTGCGTCGACTCCGGTGCCGTCCGGCAGGCCGAAGTCCATCAGCACGAGGTCCGGGTTCAACGATGCGGCCAATTCCACCGCCTCCGCCGCGCCTCCAGCCTGACCGACGACCTCGATCTCCGGCTCCGAACGGATGATCGCCACCAGCCCCTCGCGGAAAAGGACGTGGTCATCCACAACCAGCACCCGAATGCGTGTTCGATGATTATTCATAAGGTACCTGGACGGTAAGTTTTGTTCCGGAGCCCGGCGCCGACTGGATCTCGAGCGCGCCATTCAAGAGTTGCGTCCTTTCTTTCATGAATTTCAACCCGTAATGGCTCCCATTCTGATCCGCGGATGGGTCAAATCCCATCCCATCGTCGGAAATGGTCAGGCACAGGCCGGGATCGCCCCAAACGATCCCGATCCAAACCCGCTCCGCCCGCGCATGCTTCTCGACGTTCGTCAACGCCTCCCGAAAAACGTAGAACAACTGGCGCATGCGGCCCGGGGAAAGCGGACGCGGAGTCCCTTCATTGACGAATTCGACCCGCAACGTCGACCGTTCCTCGACCTGCTCGCCGTAGCGGAAGAAGATACGTAACAGGTCCGACGGATCGCCGTACTGGAGCACGGCCAGCGTGCCGCGCATCAGGTCGTAGGATTTGTTGGCGGCCTTGCTCATGGTGTTCAATTCGCCCTGCATCTCGGTCATCTTGATGTTGTTCTTGCTGGAAAGGTGGTCCAGTTTCATGCGCAGGAAGCCGATATTCTGGCCGATGGTATCGTGCAAATCGCGGGCGATATCCAACTGCATGTTATGAATGGTCTGGGTCAGGACCTTTTCCTTGCGATTCCGTTCCTCGATCTCCCTTTCGGCCCGTTTCCGATCCGTCACATCGCGGTTACTGATTCTTCGTCCCAGATAACGACCGCCATCGCCGTACACTGGGCGGCAGACGTGTTCGATCCAGTATTCCTCGCCGTTGCGCCCGACAATGCGGTATTCCAGTATTTCGACGCCGGCATTTTCATCATGCACCACCTGATGATGCTCCCGGTACAGATTCCTGTCGTCGGGATGGACGATATTCACCAGCAGGTCCGGGTCCGCCTGGAATTCTTCCGGGGAATGGCCGGTCAGCCGGCCGCAGGACGGTGAACTGTAAATGAGTTTCCCTTCGGGGTCCAGCCACAGTTCCCAGTCATACGTCCAGTCCACCAATGTGCGGAATTTCACCTCGCTTGCGCGTTGGGCGTCCGACGTCTGCTTGTGGCGGATGATGTCCCAGGTGAAGTCCGCCAGCGTGGAAACGAGCTCGACCTCGTTGGGAGTGTACGCCGTCAGCTTGTTGCCCACCCCCAGGACAGCGACTATCTTCCCGTCACGCATGACCGGGACAGCCATCTCGCGTACGATCGGCGCATGACCGGCGGGCAGTCCCTTACGGTCCGGCAGGGAGGCGTAATCGTTGTGGACGACCACCCTGCGCTGGCGGATACAATCCGCCCAGACGCCTGCATCATCCACAGAGTAATGCCTTTCGATACCGTTTACCTGGCACATATTTTGAAGCGTATTCGTAGACCAGGCCTGAAGTCTGATGTGTCTTTTGATCTGCCTCGATAAAATGGAAATAGCCCGCCGCGCTCCCCGTCAAAGATTCAAGCTCATCGAGCGTGAATTGCAATATCTCATCCAGCGTATGCGTATTGGCATACTGAATGATACGCAAACGAGACCGAAGCACTTGCTCAACCTGGTATCTCTGTTGTACATGTTGAAGAATTGGCCTGAAAGACAGAAAGTACAGCAAAGGAAAGATGATCACCGTCATGGTGGTGGCATCAATGGCAACCTGCTGGTAATAAGGTAAATGTCTGAAATAATACACCACGATCATTGCAATGACCTCTGCCATCGCAATACCAATGATCGTAATCAACAAAATGGATACAGGCGAATATCTGCCTTGAATTTTCTTCAGGTCGTCATCCTGTTGGAAGGCGTCGGAAGTTATGCTCATAGTTTTACCCGAATATCGGGGGGGCTATTTTCAGGTCCCATCTGTTCCCATCACTTATAAATTTTGGATTTTTAAAATTGATGCCAGCCCGATCAGTAATCTGTAAAATACAACTAACTCCGAAGGGGAATTGATTCCCGTTTCGATACAATCCGTGTCTTACCTATGGTTTCCCCGATCTCAGGGGGAAAATTTTGAAATGATTTTAACATTTTCGAAGGTCAGTTACAAGACAAACAAATTGGATAAAAGTTACTGTTTTGCGAAGGTAAATTACCTTCGCATTACCCCAATCCCCGGCAAACCAGGCAAAGTCATCTTCGCCCCGTCATACATTAACCCGCGATACAGATCGTTCCTGATCAACAAAGGTCCATCCAAATCAGCATAATCGCACAGCGGAGCCAGATGCGCCGCGGCGGTGACCCCTACAGACGACTCGACCATGCAACTCAACATGATCTGCATGTCGTGCGCCCGCGCCGTGTGGATCATCCGCAGCGCCTCGCGGATGCCTTCGCTCTTCATCGTCTTCACCACCACCCCATCCACTGCGCCCGCCAGTTTGGCGACGTCATGGGATGTCTTCGCCGTCTCGTCCGCAAAGATCGGGATGTCCACCCTCAGCGCGTTCAACCGTTCCTTCAGCCAGAAATACCCTTCGACGTCGTCCACTGCCAGAGGTTGTTCGATGAATTCCAGGTCGTAGTCCGCAAGCCGGGGGATGATCTGAAGCGCCTGTTCGCGGCTCCAGCCCGCGTTCGCGTCGAACTCTTAACTTTGCACTGGTCACATCACGAATGGCTTTGACTCTCGCCTCGTCATCCTCGCCCCCCAGCTTGATCTTCAAGATCGGGTATCCCGACTTCTTTGCCTGTTCCGCCATGACCTGAGGCTCATCCATGCCGATGGTGAAGGATGTCAGCGGCAGGCTGTTGGGATTCAAGCCAAACAGACGATACAACGGCTGTCCCAGTTTCTTCCCCCACAGATCGTGCAACGCCTCATCGATCGCGGACCGCGCCGCACGTGACCCGACAGGTCGCTTCGCAAGGACGGCATCGAGGTCAAACGGGTCCTCGCCCAGATCAGGCACGGACTTGAGATACTCGATGATACCTTCCTGCGTCTCGCCGTAATACGGCACCGCCGCCGCTTCCCCCACCCCGTCATCCAGATAGACAAGCACGTTATTGCGCACATCGCTCGCCCCATGCGCCACACGGAACGTGGTCCGCAATTCAAGTGTGATCGGTTCCCAGTGTAGTTTCATAATTTATTGGTCCTGTAGGGGCACAGTAGAACGATAAATCGTCAAATCCGTTGCTCGTCTCGCTGTGCCCTTACGATTTATGTGTATCCTCTCCTCTTCAAAAAATCCAACACCTTCGCAACCCACTCCTCCTCACGGTCCTTGTGCACGTTATGCCCCGTCTTCTCGGGAATCCAGGACTCGGCATTCGGCACGTTATTCGCAATATATTGCGCGTGCTCATCCGGCGCATTGACCTTATCGTCCGCGCCCATGATGACCAGCATCGGCACGTTAACGCGCGCCAAGTCGGCAGGTGAATAATTCGGCTCGGAGATGAGTTCCTTAAGCGTCAGAAAGAGCAGGTCCTTCCAATACTCCCTGCCGTTGACCTCGCTGTGCAACGTGATCATTTCATCGCGCCATTCGGGCGCCTCGCGTTCCACGCGGACAGGGTCAAACACCTTCGGCTCGCGCTCGACGAGGTAACGCGTCACATAGGCATTCGCCGCCTGCGGGATGCACGTCTGCGTCACTTCGGGGTGCTCCACCGCTGTCAACAACGCCACATTCCCGCCATTGCTGTGACCGATGATGTGCGCCTTCTCGTATCCCAGCGCGCGCACGAACGCCGCCACATCGTCCGATAACTCCTTGAACGAATAGCTCATGCGCGGGTTGTTCGACCGTCCATGCCCGCGGCAATCGAGCGCAAAGACCTTATATTCCTTCGCCAGCGCGGGGATCAGTGAATCCCAATCCGTGTGACTGTCAATCGTCGAGCCATGGATCAACACAATGGGCGTCATCCTGAGCGAAGACAAAGGAGTCTCCCCATATTCCTCGTAGTAAATAATGGCATCGTTGATGGTTATATACGGCATATTGCATATCTTAACACAACTCGTTACAATCATCCCATGACGAACATCCTCGAAGACTACGCCAAAACCATTGACTCCCGCACCTCCCTTTTCGACGTGCAAATCGACTCCGAAACCGATGAAACTATCACCCTCAGCGGACGTGTCCTCGATAAGGCTCAACTGGACGAACTGCCCCGCCTCTTCCCGGACCGAAAACTGGACACTGCTTCGATCCGCATTCTCAACACTGAGACTCATGCCCAAGTCCACGTAACGACAAACCTGACGGGCTTGTACGAACGTCCCACATTCGGCATGCCCCTCTCCAGCGAACTCTACTTCGGCACCGACCTGGAAATCCTCGACGAAGACGGCAACTGGGTCTTCATCCGCCAGCCGGACGGCTACCTCGGCTGGGCATATCGCCGCTACCTTGGCGAAGGGACAGCGCCGACAGCCGCACATCTTGTCCTCGCACCTGCCATCGAACTGCGCGAAGGACCGGATCAAGCAAGCGGGGTGGTGACGCGTCTCGTCAGCGGGACAGGTGTCGGTGTGGTCGAGAAGCGGGGGGATTGGTCGCTGGTGAGGGCAAATCGGGAAGGATGGATCCCCTCGTCCAGTCTGCGCGCATTGAGCAGACATCCCAGAAGAGATCGAGGAGAAGCGCAAACTGATGGTCACCGACGCGATGCGCATGATCGGCGTGCCGTATCTGTGGGGCGGGACAAGCGGCAACGGTATTGACTGCTCGGGCTTTGCGCGGTTGCTGCACCGCTGGGTCGGCGTGGACATCCCGCGCGACGCCGACATGCAACACGACGCGGCGAAACCTGTCGAACCGCCGTATGAAATCGGCGACCTGTTCTTCTTTGGGGAGGGAGACAGCGAGCGAAATATCACGCACGTCGGCATGAGCCTCGGCGGCTGGAGGATGATCCACTCGTCGCGCGGAAACAATGGCGTGTATGTCGACGATCTGCAGGAGAGAAAATCGTTGATGGATATTTTCGTCAGCGCAGGGAGCTTTTTGAGATGAAATCCTACCGCAAAGAATTATGGTTCAACATCCCCTCCCGCAGGGGATTTGTCAACATCACCCGCGAAGTTGAGACAGCCATTCGAGAAAGCGGAGTGAAAGAAGGACTTGTGTTGGTGAACGCCATGCACATAACCGCCTCGGTTTTTATCAACGACGATGAGTTGGGCCTGCATGGCGATTATGACGGATGGCTGGAGAAACTGGCGCCGCACGAGCCGGTCAGCCAGTACCGCCACAATGACACAGGCGAAGATAACGCCGACGCGCACATGAAACGCCAGATCATGGGGCGTGAGGTCATGGTGGCGATCACAAACGGACAGTTGGATTTCGGTCCGTGGGAGCAGATCTTTTACGGCGAATTTGACGGCCGCAGAAGGAAACGTGTGCTGGTCAAGGTCATAGGAGAATGAAATGACTGAAGGAAAAAGTGAAGTGCATGGATGCATCGTGTGCGGGAAACTGTACAAGCTGGTGGTCGCCTACGACGCAAACGGAAAATTCATCGCCAGCAAGGTGATGGGCGCGGGCGGGAAGCCGGTGAAGGAGGCAACTCGTCCGCTGGTGGCGTGTGAGAAGCACACAGAAGAAGAGATCGAAAGGGCGGTCAACAGAGTGTATGGCGGGAACCAGGAAGACGAAGATTATTAACAAGGAGAAGAACATGGAAAAACGTCGGTTTGGACGCACAGGACACATGAGTACGGTCGCCATTTTTGGCGCGGCGGCATTTTGGGAAATATCGCAGGCAGATGCCGACAAAGTGATGGAGCAGGTCATCGAGGCGGGCATCAACCACATTGACATTGCCCCCTCCTACGGGCAGGCGGAGGAACGCGTCGGTCCGTGGATGCCGCGTGAACGGGACCGATTCTTCCTCGGCTGTAAAACGATGGAACGCACAAGGCAGGGTGCCTGGGATGAAATGCGCGGTCGCTCAAACGACTTCAAACTGAGTCCTTCGACCTGTACCAATGCCACGCCATCACAACGATGGAAGAGCTGGATTCAGTCACGATGACAGGCGGCGCGCTGGAGGCGTTCGTGGAGGCGCGTCAGCGTGGACTCATTAAATATATCGGCATCACAGGCCATGGGGTGGATGCGCCGCGAATCTATCTCGAAGCGTTGCGGCGCTTTGATTTTGATTCGGTCCTGTTCCCGTTGAACTTCGTCCAATTTGTCAATCCGGAATACAGAAAATACACCGAAGAGCTGATCTCGGTCTGCAAGGCAAGGGATGTCGGAACGATGGTCATAAAATCCATCACGAAGGGACCGTGGGGCGAGAAACAGCATACCGCCACAACCTGGTATGAACCTTTCGATCAAATGGATGAGATCCAGCGTGCCGTGAATTTTGCGCTTTCCTTCGATGTAACCGGCCTATGCACGGCGGGCGATACACGCATCCTGCCTTTGGTGTTGAAGGCTTGTGAAAATTTCAAACCCATGAGCGATGTCGAAAGGGAAGAGACTCATACATTCCGGTCAGCACTTTGAGCCGTTGTTCAAATAGATTTCAAAAAGACGGGTGTTGACACCCGTCTTTTTGATCAGCTTAAAGTCTTTGCGAAAGCCGAGACGCTTTTTTCCACGGCTGCATCGTCTATCCAGTAATGCGTAACCAGGCGGAAACGACGCCAGTCATCCGGGTCCACCAGAACCCCGAGTTCCTTCATCTTTTCTGCCACCTGAGGCGCATTCAACGGGACACTTTCAGCAAGGGTGAAATAGATCATGTTGGTGTATGGCGAACCTTCATCAAGAACAATTCCTTCGATCTTGCGCAGGCCGTCCGCCAATTTTTTGGCGCGCACATGATCGTCACCCACGCGAACCGTCATCTTTTCAAGTGAAATAAGTCCCGCCGCGGCGATCACACCGACCTGCCGCATCCCGCCTCCCAGCATCTTCCGCAAATGACGTGCCCGTGCAATGAATTTCTGTGTTCCGACCAGCATCGAGCCGATGGGCGAGACCAGCCCCTTGCTCAGGCAAAACATCACCGAATCAGCAGGCGCGACCAGTTCTCTTACATCCACACCCTGGGCGACAGCCGCGTTGAAAATTCGCGCACCGTCAATGTGCAAGGCAAGATCGTTCTTATGAGCAATCTCCCCGACCTGCCTTGTGTATTCCGCGGTCAAAGGGACGCCGCCGCAAATATTCTGGGTGTTCTCGAGGCAGATCAAGCGCGTGATGGGGTGATGCACATCTTCACTACGGATGGATGCGAGAATGTCATCCAGTTTAAGAGTCCCGTCCTTTTGATTGGGGACCGGACACGGCTGGATCCCTCCCAAAGCGGACATCCCGCCCGCTTCGTTCAAATAGATGTGGGATTTTGTTCCCACAATGACTTCATCTCCCCTCTGGCAGTGGACAAGCAGCGCCAGGAGGTTTCCCATCGTCCCCGACGGGACAAAGATCGCGTCTTCCTTGCCCAGTTTCTCAGCCGCCATCGCCTCCAACCTGTTGACGGTTGGGTCGTCACGATAGACATCATCGCCCACCTCGGCTTCTGCCATCGCTTCGCGCATCTCGGGCGTGGGTTTGGTCACGGTATCAGAACGAAGGTCAATGTATTCCATTGGAGTCTCCTCAATTGATATTCACTGTTTCAAGCAGTTTTTTGTTTCGCAGATCAAGCAGGATAAAGGAAGGTAATCCCAATTCCTTCCAAAGAGAATATCCATCAACTCCGGTCAGCCATGAAACAAACAGGGAAATTACCGTGCCGTGAGAGACAATAGCCAACCTTTTATCGTCATAGAAGGTCATGATCAATTCGATGGACTCGCGAAATCTCAAGAGTGCCTGTGTCGCAGTCTCGCTCCCAAAGACCAATTCATCAGGTTTTTCAAACAGTTCCTGAATACGAGATTGAAACTTATCATTCGAATAAAATGGAACACCGTTCCTGTCGTGTTCATGCAATCCGTCCATGACCACAACATCCACCCCCAGATTTTCACAGATCAATTCAGCGGTCTGCCGGGCTTTTGGCTCAGCGCTCGAAACAATAACTTCAGGCTGGTATTGTCTCAGCTTCCCAGCCAATTTGCCGACGCGCGTTCGTCCCTCACTGGAGAGTTCCCACGCGTGAGCAGGGACGTTCTCCACAATTTCGGGCAGGGAATGTTTAACCAATATCAAATGACGAGCATGGTTCATGACCGCAGATCGTTTAGTACACGTTTCAGTTCCTCAGGCAGAGGAGCATCAAATTGTCTGGGTTCTTTTTCATTCGGCAAAATGATTTTCAACCGATATGCATGCAGGAAGTGCCGCCCGATTTCAATTGTGGAACCTTTCCGCCCGTATATTTCGTCCCCGACGATCGGGCATTTCAAAAAGGCGCAATGCAAGCGGATCTGGTGCGTCCGCCCAGTCAATGGATGGAACTCCAGCAAGGTATGTTTTCTGAACTCTTCAACAGTTTTATATTCCGAGATCGATTCGCGTCCCTTGCTCTCAGAGACAATCGCCATTTTCTTGCGCTGTTTTGGGTCGCGCCCGATATACGCCTCCACACGGCCGGACGGTGTCGGCGGCCTGCCATCCACGAGGGCAAGATAGGTCTTATCCACTTTTCGCAGGCGGAACTGATCCTGTAACCAGCGGTGGGCACGTTCGTTCTTCGCAAGCAGGATCAAGCCCGAGGTCGCTTTATCGAGGCGATGCACCACGCCGGGACGTTCCTCGCCGCCGATGCCCTCGAGGTCGGGGTCATATCCCAGCACGGCATTGACCAATGTTCCCGATGGATGCCCCGCGGCAGGATGGACGACCATGCCGGCCGGCTTATTGACCACGAGCAGGTCGTCATTTTCAAAGACAATATCGAGCGGGATCTCCTCGGCGACCAGGTCTGTCGGCATAGTTGGCGGAATCCGAACCGTCACCGTGGATCCGCTTTCGAGAGCCTGACCAGCCTTCTTCGCCGCGTGACCGTCCACATCCACGTGACCATTTGCGATCAAGCCCTGGATCCGCGAACGTGAAAACTCCTGCAACAGCCCGACCAGGAATTTATCAAGCCGCTCAGGAGTCTCTTTTTCAAAACGGAAGTTCAAAACGCGGTCACTCACTTGTCGCTTCGCTTGGTTTTTCGCCCGGCGGGTTGTCCTGCGGGGTCGCATCTTTCTTTTTCTTTCTTTCGGCCATCTCCATCATCCACACGCCAATAAACAACACCAATGCACCGACCGTGATGCTTGCATCCGCCACATTGAAAACAGGGAACCTCCCGATGGATATGAAATCAGTTACATGACCGATCGTCAGGCGGTCGATCAGGTTACCAGCCGCGCCGCCCAACTGCATGCTCATCGCAAGGCGCAGTGACCAGTCCGCTTTCTCGACCTGGGGATAATAATAAAGGATCAAGCCGATCACGATAAAGGCAAGCACAGTGAACACCATGCCGCCCTTCTTGGAACATGCCAAACGCCGCGCCTGTGTTGTACCAATGCACGATGCGCGCATACGGACTGAGCCATTCCAACGACTCGGGAAGCCATGTGCCGTCCAATGGAATATTCGCGCGCACAAGTCCCTTTGTCCATTGGTCCAGTACCACGATCACGATTGCAATTACAACGATCTGCCAATACCTTTCGAATCAAATTCCTCACATTTCACCTCAAACGAAATCGCCCCATTCTACCATCACTCAGTAACATGGATGCGCGGCACGCGGGCGCTGATGTTCGTCAGCACCTCATACTCGTTCGTGCCCATCCATTCCGCCAGGTCTTCCGCGGCAATCCCCTCGCCCAACAATACCACATCGTCGCCAACATGGACTTCATCGTCACCGACGTTCACCATGAACTGGTCCATGCAGATGCGCCCCACCTGCGGATACTTCTTTTGATTGATGAGCACCTGCGCGCGGTTCGTCATACGGCGGAAATAACCATCCGCATATCCGCACGGGACGGTAACGATTCGTGTCTCGACCTCAGACTGCCACAACGACCCATAACTAACACTCCGCCCCGGCCGCGTACGCTTCGAGTAAGAGACCTTTGCATGCCACGTGACAGCGGGCTTCACATCAACGACCCGCTCCACTTCGCTGCCGGGATACACACCGTAGAACAGGATGCCCGGGCGGACCATATCGAAATGCGCTTCGGGCAAATTCAATATACCGCCTGAATTACAAACATGTTTGATCGGCGGAACCGGAAGGCTCAACTTGTGATACATGTCGAGCACCTCTTGAAACCGCTCCAATTGCAACTTGGAATATCCCCGGTCTGCCAATTCCGAGTTTGCCAGATGCGTGTAAATCCCTTCCACATCCAAATGACTACACGCTGCCGACTTGCGGATGAGCGCCTCCGCTTCATATTCGCGGACGCCCACTCTCTCCATGCCGGTGTCAATTTTCAGGTGAGTCCTGATGCGTTTTCCAGCGTTTTACGAGGCTTTTTCGGCAGAATCCAGCAACTCCACGGACGAGCCAGTCAGTGTCAGATCATATTCCGCGAAATATGGAACTTGTTCCGGCAAGTGTCCCACCGGCGACGAGAATCGGTTTGGTTATCCCAAGTTCCCGCAGATGGATTCCCTCCTCCAGAATGGCAACGCCAAGATAATCCACATACGGCTCGATGAACGGCGCAACGCCGTCCACGCCGTGACCGTACGCATTTGCCTTGATCATCGGCATGACCTTTGCCGGAGCAACATGCGCGCGAATTGCCTCGATGTTCCTTCTTAATTGGGAAAGATTGATTTCAAGATATACGGGGCGGGTCTGTTTTGACATGGCTTGTACTACGAATTTCTCCAATGATATTCCACGTCCGGCTCGCTCTCCGGCGGCGGGCTGACGCCAAATTTCTCCGCGATAAATCCGTTCTTTTCATAGAACGCACGCGCATTGACGTTGACCTGCAATGTATAAAGCCACAAATGCGCAGGAGATCGTCCCCGCGCAAAGTTAAGCAGGGCTTCCCCGATCCCCATTCTCCACTGACCGGGATGGACGTACAACTGATCGATAAAATCGTTTTCCATTGCCATGAACGCAACCGGGCGTCCCCCCATTTCAACCACCCAGATTTTATCCTTCATCAATATCTGATCTCGAAAATACTCCCGGTCTTCGTAGAAAAAATGTCCCTTCGTGCGTTGGAACTCGGGCAGGGACCTCTCACGCGCAACACGCCAAAGGATCGTCACCGCGTCGAAGTCTTCCGGTCTGTACTCTCGAATGGTAAAGCCTTCGGGCATAGTACCGCCATAAATAATATGAGCCAAATGGATGGCGCCGCCCATTTGGCTCAACACTAGAAAGGATTGGATGGACTAGTAATCGCGTCTGCGTTCGCGGTCGCCGCCACCACCGCCCTGCCTGCGGCCGCCGCCACTGCGAAAACCGCCCGGGCGCTCTTCGCGCGGACGGGCAAGATTTACAGTGAGGGCGCGTCCGCTGAAATCCTGGCCATTGAACTTGCTAATGGCAGCCTGGGCTTCCTCGGCGGTGGACATCTCGACAAAGGCAAAACCTTTTGAGCGTCCGCTTACACGATCTTTAATCACCTGCGCAGACTTCACGGTGCCAGCCTGAGAAAACAAATTCTGCAGGTCCTCATCGGCAGTGGTGTACGGCAGGTTCCCAACATATAGTTTCGCTTCCATGAAAGACTCTTCTCCTAGGTGTATGCCGGGCAGTGAAGCAACTGCCAGCGGCGGGACGGAACGACGATGCATGACTTACGGGATCACAGACACCCAGGCGCCAGGAAGTGAAACAAGTTTCCCCTTCTGATTGCCGAGACCACCAAACTTCATGCACTTGCCTTCCGATTCTAGCACAAGAGGGATTTCACGACTAGAAATCCGGGAGCCGAATTTTGACCGAATTTCCGCTTCCTACGCAAGGGAAACTGCCTCGACCTCTCAAACCTTTTCCCCGCTGAAAACTCTCACAACCCAAACCACTGGGATATAATCGGCAAAAATTATGACATTCATCAAACAATTCGAATCCCGCCTCCCCCAATCTCTCCAAAAGAAATTCAACAGTCTCGACACTCCGTTTGCCATCCAAACCTATTTGGATTCCATCACCTACAAAGGCGAGGAGCGCGACCGTTCCCCTCTGAATGTGATGTTGGACAACCAGGGACACTGTCTCGACGGCGGATTCCTCGCCGCGCTCTGCCTGTGGCGCATCGGATACAAGCCGCTCCTGCTCGACATCGTCCCTGACCCCGGCGTGGACGACGATCATGTGCTGGCGCTGTACCAGATCGAAGGTCGCTGGGGCGCGCTGGCAAAGACGAATTACATCAACCTGGGATTCCGCGAACCCGTGTACAAGAACTTCCGTGAACTGGTGATGACCTACTTCGAACATTACGTCAGCATCCATAAACTCAAGGTGCTGACCGGCTACCTGCGCCCGTTCGACGCCTCTCGTCACACCCGTCTCAACTGGGCGTGGGACGAAGCGGGGGCAAATACCCTGTACCACAAACATTTCTATGGGCGGAAACCCGTGCCGCTGATCACAAAAAGCATGGGGAAACGTCTCAGTCCCGTCACAGACCGCGCCTATCAGGCTGAGACCCTGCACACCGACTTGAACGAGTCGTTCGGGAATCGGAAGTATTAGTTTTTCACCACGAAGTGTCACGAAGGTACACGAAGTTTTTAAGTAATCTTCTTTGTGATACTTTGTACCCTTGGTGGTTAATTGATCTTGACGATGGTCTCTTTCGTCTCGATCACTTCCGCCTGTATCTTCCCTGCCGAGAGTTCGCGCAATTCGCCCTGAAATCCGTCAAACGACTCAACAGGGAATTGCAGGGTCATTGTGATGTCCACGGCATACTCCTCACCCAACACTTCCCCGCCATACCGTCCCGCCAGCAAGCGGACCCGTTCGAGCAGGTTGTAGGGAATCGCAGCCATCGCCACATGGACCGGTACCCGTCGTCCGCGTCCCACCGCGTTGACCACCAGTTGCGTTGATTTGGTGTAAGCCTTCACCAATCCGCCCGTCCCCAGCAACGTCCCGCCAAAATAACGCGTGATCACGACCGCCACATCGCCAAGTCCGCTTCCGCGCAGGACAGCCAGGGCGGGTTTGCCAGCCGTCCCTGCCGGTTCGCCGTCATCCGAGCAAAACTCCGTGACCGTGTTCCCTCCGCCGATGATATACGCAGGGACGTTGTGGGTCGCATCGGAATATTCGTCCCGTAGACGGGCAATGAACATGCGTGCGCTTTCCACACTCAGGGTCGGAGCGAGGGTGGCAATGAAGTGCGAGTTGGCGGCAAAATACTCGCGGCGGATCTCGGTCAACGGGATGGCATACGGTTTGGACATGGTTTGATTTTACTTCAAGGGCGGGAGTATAATCCTCAAGGAAGGCTGTGCATAAGCCGCTTGCAGGATATCTTCGCGGGTTTTGTTGGAGGAAACATGTCCAGGAAAAACAAGAAGGATAAGAAGAAGCACAAGGATGAGGAGACCGGGAAAGAGGGTTCGGGAGAGGTCCGCCCAGTAAGTTGGAACCAGCATGCGGCGGAGTCCGAGGCGCCCGAAGGGCAGATCCCCATCAATAAGAAAACCTACGAAAAGGAACTCGCCCGCCTGCAGGTGGAACTGGTCAAACTGCAGGAGTGGATCCGCCAGAAGGGGCTGAAGGTGGTGGTCATCTTCGAGGGGCGCGACGCGGCGGGCAAGGGCGGCGTGATCAAGCGCATCACCGAGAGCCTCAACCCGCGCGTCTGCCGTGTGGTGGCGCTGCCCGCGCCGACCGAGCGGGAAAAAACCCAATGGTATTTCCAGCGATATGTAGCCAACCTGCCTGCGGGCGGCGAGATGGTGCTGTTCGACCGCAGTTGGTACAACCGCGCCGGGGTGGAACGTGTGATGGGCTTCTGCACGGACGAGGAGTACGCGGAGTTCCTGCGCTCGGTGCCCGAGTTCGAACGGATGCTGGTGCGTTCGGGGGTCATCCTGATCAAGTACTGGTTCTCGGTCAGCGACAGGGAGCAGGAAAAGCGCTTCCAGGAGCGCATCAACAACCCGACCAAACGCTGGAAACTCAGCCCGATGGACCTGAACTCACGGGCGCGCTGGGCGGAATATTCCAAGGCAAAAGATGAGATGTTCGCCCACACGGACATCAAGCAGGCACCCTGGCATGTGGTCAACGCGGACGACAAGAAATGCGCCCGCCTCAACTGCATCCGACACCTGCTCAGCATGATCCCCTACGAGGACCTGACGCCCGAGCCGATCGCCCTGCCGCCCCGCCAGCATGACGGAGGCTATGTCCGCCCGCCGATCACCGACCAGACCTTTGTCCCGCAGTATTATGTGCCAGATGAGAAGGTCGAGGACGCCAAACACTAAATCCGTATTCCAAATTTTCATCGCAATATTCCAGACTTCCGAAGTCTTATGCCCCGCTTTATAATCCTCGCAAGGAAACACTTATGACAGGGCGCATCGAAAAGACCGTTTTCATCAGTTACAGAAGTCAAAGAGTTGAGAATGGCAATATCAGATAAAACTCGGAAATTATTGTGGGGACGTTCAGGAAACAGATGCGCTTATTGCCGCCGTGAACTTGTTATGATCGCGACAAAGGACGATGATTCAATCGTTGGGGATGAATGCCATATTCATGCCAGAAGTGCAGATGGACCACGAAGCAAACATCCATGTCGATTGATGAACTTGACGATTACGAAAACCTCATATTGTTATGCAGATCCATCACAAAATGGTGGATGACCAACCAAATACTTATACAGTTGGTGCTCTCAAGGACTTGAAAAGGAAACACGAAAAATGGGTTCAAGAAACATTACACGATGCGGTTTTAAATTCTAATCGAAGAATCTCCTGATTTTCTCTTGCGAATAACAACGGGCAAAGAATTGTTTGCTACAGTTGCGGGCATACATTTCTCTGACATGGACTATGATGAACCAAACGGCAAGGACGAGCTCGAATTTCTAAGCGGCTTTATTCAGAACTTACATGACTGGGCAGATATTGGTGATGAAATTGAACATGGAGAAAGAGTAGAAGTGGGCTACAATCTTACTCAATATATTAGGGAGTTAGAGGAAAAAGGATTTGTCATTTTTGGAAAACGTGAAACAAGGAAGCAAAAAATTAAGGGAATTGAAGATTATTGGGATATCGCCACGATAAGAATATTACGCACTACAAATCCCACTATCATAAAACTAGATTTATCCGAATAGTTGAATGAACCAAAGAACTCGGAGATTTTGGAAATCTCCGAGTTCTACTTTTAAATCTTCGCGCTCTTAGCGTCTTCGCGGTAAAAACTAATACCTTCCCCTCCTCACCTCCACCTCAGGATTCGCCAACTCATCCTCCCTCGCAGGGAACACCTGCACCGCGCACGCCTTGAACTCGGGGATCAACGCCTGCGGGTCGAGCGCGTCGTTCGTCAACAAGTTCGCGGCGGCTTCGGCGAAATGCCACGGGATGAACACCACGCCCACCGACGTCTTCTCGGTGACGGTGGCGCGCAAAACAATTTCGCCGCGGCGTGACGTCACGCGCACGGGCATGTTATTCGTGATGCCGTGCATCTCCGCGTCCGCGGGGTGCATCTCGGCGCGCGCTTCGGGGTACGCCTCATTCAGCGCCGAGTTGCGCGTCATCGTGCCGCCGTGCCAGTGTTCGAGCAAGCGCCCCGTCGTCAAAATGAACGGATACTCGTCATCGGCTTCCTCCATCACGGGCACATAATCGAGCACGTGAAATTTTCCGCGCCCGCTCGGGAAGGTCTCGGTGAACAGCGTCGGCGTGCCGGGATGATCCATATCAGGCACGGGATAGATCAACCCGACCTTTTCGATGCGTTCATACGTCACGCCCGCGTAATCCTTGTTGACGGACGCCATCTCACGCAGGATTTCCTCGGGCGACGCATAATCCCATTTGGATGAAGAGCCGCGTTCAATCTGACGCTCGAGCCTGCTCGCCAAATCGCAGAGAATTTTCCAATCTGGACGCGCCAGCCCGCGGGGCGGTTGAGCCGTCCGCACCCGTTGGACTCGCCGGTCCGTGTTGGTGAACGTCCCATCCTTTTCCGCGAACGGAGTCGCAGGCAGGAAGACATCCGCAAACGCGCCCGACTCGTTGATGAACAGATCCTGCGCGACGAGGAATTCGAGATGCGTCATGTGCTTGCGCGTCTCGTTGAGATTCGGCTCAGACATCATCGGGTTCTCGCCCATGATGTACAACGCCCGCACGCCGCCCTCATGCGCGTGACCGAGAATTTCAGTGGTGGTGAGACCGAGCTTGCGCGAGAGACCGCCGGGTTCGATGTTCCAGGTCTGCTCCCATTTTTGCGCGTTGGCTTCGTTATCCACGCGCATGTAGCCGGGATAATGGAACGGCATCGCGCCCATGTCGCTCGCGCCCTGCACGTTGTTTTGCCCGCGCAAGGGATTCAGTCCCGTGCCATCGCGCCCGATGTGCCCCGTGAGGAACGCCAGATGGATGAGCGCCATCGCGCTGGCGGTTCCATGCGAAAGTTGCGAGATACCCATGCCCCAATAGATTGCGCCGTTCTTCGCCGTGGCATACATGCGCGCCGCCTTGCGAATATCTTCGGCAGGGACGCCTGAAAGTTCCTCGGCATATTCCGGCGTGAACTTCTCCAGCGACTCGATAAAGTCCTGAAATCCTTCCGTGCGCTTGGCAACAAAATCGTTATTGACCAATCCTTCTTTGACAATGACATGCGCCATCGCGCTGAAGACCGGCACATTCGTCCCTGGCTTCAGCGGCAGCCACATCTCGGCAAAGTCCACCAGGTCGATGCGGCGCGGGTCGATGACGATCATCTTCGCGCCATACTTCTGCACAGCTTCCTTCATCTGCAACGCGATGATGGGATGATTCTCACCCGTGTTCGAACCTGTGACGATGAACACGTCG
This sequence comes from uncultured Chloroflexia bacterium, assembly GCA_963718215.1. Lineage (GTDB taxonomy): Bacteria > Chloroflexota > Anaerolineae > Anaerolineales > Villigracilaceae > Defluviilinea. The sequence goes on along the minus strand of CAVQYK010000025.1, from coordinate 46,032 downwards.
TTTTGAATGACCTGCGAAGCCGTATTGCTCATCGCCGAGGAACCCACCGCCTTTTGAAGCGCAACGACAGAACCCGCGTGACACAAGCGTGTGCAGTGATCTACGTTGTTCGTGCGGAACTGCGACACGCCACATTTTCTGCAAGAGATAATTATCTTCGTTCGTCGCTTTGGCACAACAATAAACAGCCATTGCGTCCGAGCCATCGCGTTTGTAGATGTCGACCAGTTTATCAGCGGTGATATTGAGGGCAGTCTCCCAATCGGTTTCCACCCAATCCCAGTCATTGGAGATATTGCGAATGTCCATATTGGCTGTGCCATCTTTACTGACCGCAAAAACCTGTTCTCGCCCCTCTGGCTTTGGCTTTCCTTCGAGCAAATATCTTCGCACAAGAGGTGTAGTCACGCGCTTGGGATGGTAGATAAAGTCATACCCAAAGCGGCCTTTCACGCACAAGTTCCCGTGATTGACAGGCGAATCGAACGGCGATGTGACCTTGAAAATGAAATCGTCCTTGACATGTAACTGCAAATTGCATCCCACCCCGCAATACGGACAAGTGGTTGTGACAACCTTGTCCGCAACGACTCTATTCGAATCAAGTTTAACTTCAGCCCCGCTAGAGACGGGATTTCCAACAACCATAAAGACACCTCCAAAACTGTAGCACCCGGTGGTTGAGTAGGACGAGTGCTTTTCTCGTCTGTATCGAAACCACCAGTAAGCAAAAGTATTCTTGTTACCTGTTGGTCTCGATATGGGCTTCGCCCTACTCGACCAACGTAGAGCATAATATTAACAAAATCCACCCCGCGCATTGCCTGCGCCTGCACGGGCGGATTCATGCGCTGGGCGCAATTATACTCTCTCGATTTTCACCGCGCTGACCTTGTACTCCGGAATCTTCGCCACCGGGTCCACGCCCGCGCCAGTAAGTGCATTCGTAGTCACTTCGGCAAAGTGGAAGTTCATGAAGACCATGCCGCGCGGCAGTTTGTCCGTGAGGCGCGCTTTGCCGGTCGCTTCGCCGCGGCGGGATGAGACTCGTACCAGGTCGCCTGTTTCAATTCCAAGTTCCACGCCGTCTTCCTCGTTGATCTGGATCTCGCCTTCCGGCACGACCCAATCCAAGCCTTCCGAGCGGCGGCTCATCGTCCCGCCGTGCCAATGCTGGAGGACGCGTCCCGTATTCAGCGTGAACGGGTATTCCTCGTCCGGGTTCTCGATTGGCTCGCGGAAGGTCAACGGCGTGAACTTGCCGAGTCCGCGCGTGAATTTTTCCTTGTGCAGGATCGGCGTCCCTGGATGGTCCGGCGCGGGGCAGGGCCATTGGAGTCCGCCATGAGCAAGCCGTTCGTGACTGATCCCAGCCATGGACGGAGTCAGAGCCGCAATCTCCCTGTACACGTCCGCGGCTCCAGCGTAGTTCCAATCCGTGACGGGGTGGATCACATCCGAGGAAGTCTTCCCGTTCGAGCCGCTCAAACGTTTGCCCAGATCGCAGATGATCTCGAGGTCGCGTCGCGCCTCGCCGCGGATGGGCAGCGCCGGGCGCACGAGCTGCACGCGCCGTTCGGTGTTGGTGTACGTGCCTTCCTTCTCAGCAAAGCTCACGCCGGGCAGGACCACATGCGCCATCTGCGCGGTCTCGTTCAGGAAAATATCCTGCGAAACGAGGAACTCGATCTCGCTCGAGCGCTTCGCTGCACATGATTGGTGTTCGGGTCGGAGATAATCGGATTCTCGCCCATGATGTACAAAGCCTTGATGCGACCGTCGAGAACGCCGTTCATCAACTCGGTGACGGTCAGTCCGGGCTTCGGCGGGATCTTCACCGAAGTCTGCCACGCCGCCTCAAACTTCGCACGGACGTTTTCATCGGCGACCGCCTGATACCCCGTGATGACGTTCGGAAGCCCGCCCACATCGCAGGCGCCCTGCACGTTGTTCTGTCCGCGCAATGGATTGACGCCCGTGCCGGGTCGCCCGAAATTACCGGTCAGCAACGCGAGATTTGCCAACGCCTGGACGTTATCCACGCCGTGTGACGACTGCGTGATGCCCATCGCCCAGAAGATCGCGGCGCTTCCCGCCCGACCGTACACCTGCGCGGCTTCGATGATCATTTCCGCAGGGACGCCGGTGATGTCCTCACCCCACTGCGGAGTGCAATCCTTCACCGCCTCTTTGAGCGCATCGAAGTTTTCCGTTCTTGCTGCGATGAATTCCTGCTTCGCCAGATCCTTGCAACAATGATGACATGCGCCATCGCGTTGAGCAACGCCACATCCGTGCCCGAACGCGGACGCAGATGGATCGCCGCAAAATCCGCCAGTTCGATCTCGCGCGGATCGATCAGGATCAACTTCGCGCCGCGCAAACGGACCGCCTTCTTCATCTCGAGGCTGATAACCGGATGCGCCTCGGTTGTGTTACTGCCTGTGACCATCAACACATCCGCAAGATGGATGTCGCCGATGGAATTGGTCATCGCGCCTGAACCCAGAGTTGCCGCCAGACCGGCGACAGAACTGGAGTGTCAGAGCCGCGCGCAGTGATCGACGTTGTTCGTGCCGATCAATCCGCGCGCCACCTTTTGCAGGAGATAATTTTCCTCGTTCGTGCACTTGGCTGAGACAAGGAAACCGATCGAGTTGGGTCCGTATTTGTCGCGGATTTCCAGCAACCGCTCCGCGACGTGTCCCATCGCCTCGTCCCATGAGGCCGGGACGAGTTCACCGTTCTTCCGCATCAACGGTTTCGTCAACCGATCCTTGGAATGGACAAAGTCGTAGCCGAAGCGTCCCTTCACGCACAAATTCCCGCGATTGGAAGGTGAGTCGAACGGCGATGTCACCCTGTAAATGAAATCATCCTTGATGTGCAGGTTCAACGCACATCCCACCCCGCAGTAGGGACAGGTGGTTGTTACTATTCTGTCGGGTTTGATCATGGAGCCTCCAAAAAGTCAAACATCGAAAGTCTAATGTCAAGCCGACGTTTGACCTTTGCTTTCGTCTTCTTTCTTCCCGTATTCGACACACTAATTTCCTCAGGGCTGACACCCTGTTCCAACAAATACTGTCGTTTCGGTTTCAAGGCACCCGTGGGACAAACTCCCACGCATTGACCACACAACACACAGGTCGTTTCGGGGATGGCTTTATCAAAGAACGTGCCGATCTGCGTCCCAAACCCGCGCCCTTCGAAGTTGATCGCGTACGTGTACTGCGCATCGTCCGCGCAGACCTGCACGCAGCGCCAGCACAACAAACACTTGGAGTAATCACGGATGTACATCGGGTTGTCATCCTTGATCTCCGACTCGCGCCGTTTTGCATCCGGGAAGCGTTCCGCGCTTGCGCCGTACTCGTCCATCATCGTCAGGATCTCCGGCGAATCAGACAGGTCCATCGTGGACGCCAGCATCTCCAAAATAGTCCTTCGCGCCCGCACCACCTTCTCGCTCCGCGTCTGGACCTTGATGTCCTTCACCGCCTGGACAACGCATGCAGGCTGAAGCACCCGCAACCCCTCGACCTCCACCACGCAGATGCGGCACAACCCATTCGCTTTTGTCGCTTCGTGCCAGCAGATGGTGGGAATCTCGATCCCGTTCTCACGCGCGGCGTCGAGCAGGGTCTTCCCATCCTCTACGGTTATTTCCTTGCCATCCATCAGAAAAGTGACTGTCATTATTTCACCACTTTCTACTTGCCATTTGCCGTAAACAAATCCGGCCACAGTTTCATCGCGGACAATACCGCGCTCGCCGCCGTCTGTCCCAGCCCACACAGAGACGCGTCCGTCATCGTCCAGCCGACATCCTCTAAGCGTTCAAAGTCGCCTTCCACCATTTTCCCATTGGCTACACGATCCAAAATCTCCTTTTGACGTTGCGTCCCCATCTGACAGGGATAGCATTTTCCGCAGGATTCATGCGCAAAAAAGTGACCGAGACTCTGCAAAACACCTCGCATATCGCGCGTCTCGTCGAAGACCATGACCACGCCGGAGCCGAGCGGAAGTCCTGCTGCGCGCAGGTCTTCGAAGGTCATTTTTACATCCAGATTTTCGGATGTGGCAAACGCTCCCGCCGCGCCGCCAAAGAGGACCGCCTTCAATTGCTTTCCGCCCTTTACGCCGCCCGCCATATCGAGCAGTTCGCGCAACGTCACGCCAAACGGGACTTCGTACACGCCTGTCTGTTCCACATCACCGGACACACAGAACAATTTGGATCCGGGGGATTTTTCGGTACCCAATTTGCGATATTCAGCGGAACCCTGCGCAAGGATCATTGGAACGGTGCACAACGTCTCCACGTTGTTGATGATGGTCGGCTTGCCGAACACGCCAAAAGTCGTCGGGAAGGGCGGCTTGATGCGCGGGAAGCCGCGCTTCCCTTCGATGGACTCGAACAGCGCGGTCTCCTCGCCGCAAATGTAGGCGCCAGCGCCGACGCGGACTTCGATGTCGAATTGGTTGTTCAAATATCCCGCCGCACGCGCTTCATTCAGGGCGTTTTCGAGTACAGGAACGATATACGGGTACTCGCCGCGGATGTAGATATATCCCTGGCTGGCACCGACGGCGTAGGCGGCGATGCACATCCCTTCGATGACGCGGTGGGGATCGTCGATCATCAGCACGCGGTCTTTGAAGGTGCCCGGCTCGGACTCATCCGCGTTACAGATGACGTACTTCGGTGAACCTTCGGCTTTTGCCGCACCTTCCCACTTGACTCCCACCGGGAACGCCGCGCCGCCACGTCCCACCAGACCTGAGGCTTTGACCTCCGCGATCACCGCTTCAGGGGTCATGCCCTGCGCTTTTTTCAGCCCGGCGTATTCGCCGTATTTTTCCAGTGAAGTGGTACCGTTCCCGCAGTTGGCGGTCAAAATGCGGACCGGGCCGTAGACCAGCGAAGGCGGACGTTCCGCTTCCACAGTTCCATCCCCAACGGTCCAGCGCCCATCGTCCATCGTCCACACGGCCGGGGCATGCTCACAAAGCCCCAGGCATGGACTCGGCTCGATGGTGAGAGACAGGTCCTCGGCGTCTGATCTGACCGGGTTTCAGTCCATGACGGGAACAGAGATGATTCAGGATCCCTTCCGCATCCTTGAGCGCACACGCCACATCCGTACAAACCCGGATGACACGTTTGCTGGTCGGTTTGTCGTAGAAGAGGGAATAGAATTCGATGACGCCGTGCACATCCGCAAGCGGGACATGCAGGGTTTTGGCGATCTCCGTCGCCACCGGCTCAGAAACCCAGCCATAAATTTTTTGAGCCGCATGCAAGGCTGGCAACAGCCCCGAGCGGCCCAAAGGAATATACGGTTCGATTGCAGTTTGAAGGGGTGTAATTTCAGTGACTGTCATATTTTGCTCCGGTCAAAGTATAGACCGGAACAAAAGTGGATGACAAGCAAATATCAACGGTGAGGGACGAAGGTCAAAAAGAGGTGATATTTTACAGGTTCTTTTCAGGGATTCAGGTTGGCTGTTGGCAGATAGCGCGGCTGTCTTCGGTACTGGGTCGCCTGCTCGAAGGCGTAGGCGTATTGGATCAGGCTCGCCTCCTGCCAGGCTTTGGCGAAAAAGGAGATTCCCACAGGCAAGCCAAAGACATGCCCGGCCGGCACCGTGATATGGGGATACCCAGCCACTGCAGCGGGCGACGTGCTTTCCATGTCCCAGTTGATGCCGTCACCGTTGGCGAGGTCGATCACCCAGGCAGGACCGCCGGAAGGGACGACGATCGCGTCGAGTTTGTGTTTGCGCATTGCCGCATCGATCCCGTCCTTGCGGGTCAGGCGCAGGTTCTTCGCCAGCGCATCCTTGTATTTCTTTTCGCGCAAAGAACCCTTTCCCTGTGCGGCGATCATGTGCTCCTGCGCGAAATACGGCATGACACGGTCCGAATTCTCCTCATTGAACCTGATCACGTCCTCCATCGAATGGACACGCGCATCTTCAGGCAAAGCCTTAAGATATTTGTTCAGATCCGCCTTGTACTCATAATGCAGGACTTCCAATTCGGTCGTGCCAAACTTGTCGAAATTCGGCACATCGGCAGGGTCCACAATGACCGCGCCCAACTGTTTCATCACCTCGATGCAATGCTCGAAGATCTTGATGATCTTCGGGTTCGAACCTGCCATGTTCCGCGCAACGCCGATCCGCGCACCTTTGAGACCGTCATAATCGAGGAATTTCGTGTAATTGGACAAAGCCCGCTTCCTGCTTAACCCGGTAGCCGCATCCCGCCCGTCAACTCCTGTCATCTCCCCGAGCAGGATCGCCGCATCCGTGACCGTCCGCGCCATGGGACCGGGCGTGTCCTGGCTGTGGGAAATGGGAATGATCCCGCTGCGGCTCAACAGACCGAGCGTCGGCTTGATGCCCACGATGCCGTTCGTCTGCGCCGGACAAATGATCGAGCCGTCGGTCTCGGTGCCGACCGCAACGGCCGCAAGGTTCGCCGCGATCGCCGCCCCTGAACCGGACGAAGATCCGCACGCCGATCGGTCCAACGCATGCGGATTGCGCGTCAAACCGCCGCGCGACGACCATCCGCTCACCGAGCGCTTCCCACGGAAGTTCGCCCACTCGCTCAAATTTGTCTTGCCCAGGATCAACGCACCTGCCTTGCGCAACTGTCTCACAATAAAGGCGTCTTTCGCGGCGTAATTCCCTTCCAACGCCAGCGAGCCGGCAGTTGTCTGCATTTTATCGCGCGTATCGATATTGTCCTTCAACAGGACGGGGATCCCGTGCAGAGGTCCGCGCAACTTGCCCGCTTTCCTCTCCACATCCAGGTTGCCCGCGATCTCGAGCGCTTCCGGGTTCAATTCGATGATCGAATTGAGATACGGACCATCCTTATCCACCGCCTCAATACGCTGAATATACAACTCGGCAACCTGACGCGCCGTCAATTCCCCCGCCTCCATTTTTTCCTGAAGTTCAGCGATCGTCCATTCTGGAAGGATCATCCCGCCTGCTCCTATGAAAAAGAAGATAATACAGGCAGGGTCATCGTCCCCCGCCGGTAATGTAATGTTCCAGCTGCGAGATCATGAATTTCTGTTCGTCCACCATTTCCTTCAACGCGTCACGAGCCGAGATCAGGCCCACCAGTTCATCCCCATCGAATACCGGCAGGTGACGGATATTCTTGTCGATCATGATCGCCACACACTCCTCAATGGACTGGTTAACTTGTGCATACAACACCTTTGAAGTCATGATGTCAGTGACCTTGGTGTCCTTTGCGGTGCGCCCGTGCAGATCGACCCGGCGAACGCAGTCCCGTTCTGAAAGGATCCCCTGCACTTTTCCCTCTGACATGACCAGCAATGCCCCCGTATTGTAATCAGCCATCATCTTGAGCGCCTCGAAAACACTTGCCTCCGGCGCAATGGAGAACACCTCCTCGCCCTTCTTTCGGATGATGTCGCGTAATGTCGTCATGCCAGCCTCCTTTGGGATGTCGCGGAATTAGGCGAAGTATAAACTCAAATCCTGACTATGGCAAGCAGATGAACTTATCCATCGTCCTTCCCATCCTTCCTTCGGCTCCCGCCCAGCATAAGCCTGATTCGGCATAAAAAGCCGATTGCCACCTTGAAGTTTCCAAAAAAACCTGTGTCTGAGTAAAATCTTGTCCAGACAAGTGACCGATCAGGCGTCAAAAATAGGTCATAAGAATTGTAGCCAGTGCCTGATCCAGGGGCATGGACACATCCACGACAAACGCGTCACGCGGCTCCTCCAAAGCATCGAACTGTGATTTGAGCATCTCAGGCTTCATGTAATGCCCCGCCCGCCCATCCATGCGGGACCGGATCAAGTCGTAACTCCCGGCCAGGTGGATGATGACGATACCATCAAGCCCATCGAGGAGCTGCGTGCGGTATTTCTCCTTGAGCGCGGAACAAGCCAGCACGGGGTGGCGGTCCGCTTTCAGCGTGGATAAAAGCCGATCGTGAAGCGCGGCAAGCCAGGGCGTCCGGTCTGAATTGTCGAGGGGGATGCCGGCTGTCATTTTGGCAATGTTCTGAGGAGGATGGAAATCATCCGCATCGAAAAAACTCCAATGCAAATGATTGGCAAGTGCTTTTGCAAGAGTGGTCTTTCCCGAGCCCGAAACTCCCATGATCAAGAATCCTGAGGGTGTCATCGGATAATTGTACTTAGTTTTCACCTTGAAAGAGCACGAAAAATACAGAGAAACAGACTGAATTGGAATATTTTAATGGTTGGTATATTGATTTTTCTGCTATTTATCAACTATAATATTAGTTGAAACAGTGAATTCTGGAGACTTGAAATGGCGAAACAGCATTCACCGATACTGGAAACCTTGAAAGAAGAGCAAAATATTGAAGTAGGACACAGGCTACGCGAAGTTCGGATGGGGCGAGGTATTTCCATCCGCTTACTCGCCGAGCAAAGCAAATTGAATGTCAACACCTTAAGCCTCATTGAAAATGGACATACCTCCCCCAGTGTCAGCACGCTTCAGGCGATCGCGCAGACGCTCCAGGTCCCCATTACAACTTTTTTTGAGACGAACAACGATAATCCAAAGGTGATCCACCAACGTGCGGGACAGCGCCCTTATGCCAGATTTACTCACGGAAAGATGGAAAATCTCGGATCGGGCATGCCGCAGTCCGGTGCGGAGCCGCTCATCATCACCCTCGACCCCGAAGCGGATAGCGGAAAAACCCCCATCGTTCATACGGGCAGTGAATTCGTCTACTGTCTTGAAGGGCATATCACTTATCAGGTGGATGGGCATACTTATCCCCTCGAACCGGGTGACAGCCTGATGTTCGAAGCCCACCTGCCCCATCGCTGGCGGAACGAGGACATGACCCCATCAAAGATGTTGCTGGTGTTGTGTCCATTGGATGATCGCGATCAGCCAGCCGAGCGTCACTTTGGGAGATAGTACCGGCAACGACCCTGAAAGGAGGTTTGCCGTGTTAAAAGAAAATTTGCGTTTCAGAATAATTTTGTTGGCGGCGGGATTTCTTGTCATGCTGACAACCCTGTCAATGCCTGCGGTGGCATATGCCGATGACCCCGTTCCTACACCGAACAATGGAAACTGTATCGTATGCCACGAAAACCTTTACTTCCTTCACGACACCGGGAACTGGTTCTGCCTGAACGAATCGCCCATGACATGCGTGGACTGCCACGGTGGAGCCCCAAACACGCTCGAAAAGGATCTTGCCCATATCCAACGAGCCGCGCATCCTGTCATCAATGAAGATGTGGCCAAGTGCCAGCAATGCCATCCTGAGGAATGCTATGACCGCGTTGCACTGTTCGACGCGTCCGCAGGTATCAGCAAAATACTGGTCGCCGCGCCGTACACACCTTCCTATTCCACAGGCTTTGTGCCAGCCGAAAAGACCCGGCAAGAACCTGAAGTTTCGCTGGTGATTTGGGAAGTCATCCCGCTCGTTCTGACGGCAGGATTGGCACTGACCATCTACATTGTCCTGCGCAGGCGGCATGACCGTCCTGAAAAAAAGGTTTGAAAATATGGCAAATGCACCGACCCAGACAATTTTTGAAATACAGGCGGAGTTCTGCAAAGCAATGGGAAATGCCACACGCCTGCAGATCATACATGTCCTGCGCGAACGCCCGATGAGCGTCAGTGAGATTGCGGGGACCACCGGTTTTAGTCAATCGCTTGTTTCCCGCCAATTGAGCACCCTGCGCAACGTGGGCGTTGTGGAATATCAAAGGCGCGGCAACGAAATGATCTATCAACTGGCGGATGAGAACATCGGCGAAGTATGCGACCTCGTCCGAAAGGTATTAACCGCGCACACGCAAAAGCAGTCCAAAGCCTTTCGCTGATGGACGTTTTGCAATCTCCTTTCTCCAGCCTTGCAGTGTCCCATGGGGCCATGGGCATTGCAAGGCCAAGGGGAATATACAAAGATTGAACTCGATGAGGATTTACAAAACGAGACTCTCCCGTACGGGAGAGTCTCGCCGCAATCCACCAAAACTTAGGCGCTTTTTGGCCGCATCGTTGTGTAGAGCAGATACACACCACCAAAGATGAAGGCCACGGGCCAGAAGGTCCCAGGATCGGAGCCGAAGAAAACGGCAGCAACTGCCAACACCGCAAGGACGATGGTCACATCCCTTGCCCATAGTTTTGCATGCCTCAGCCAAACAACCGCAAAAGTGGCGGCAAATCCGCCCATCAGAATCGCATTACCGATTCCGCTTGTTTCCGTGTCGCGGATCAAGCCAGAGATGGCAAGCGTGGCAGTTACTGCGAGGGTCGTCATCACACCCGCAGTGATGATCGCCCACCAGTTATCCGCTGAACGGAAGTACAGGATAAAGAACGGCACAGCAATTGCGATGAAGACGACCGAACCAAAGTACGCCGCCGTGTCACCTCCAAAGGAGGCCATGGCGGGCGCAAGGCTCAACACAAACATGATATACGCCACCAGCAAAGCCCATTGACGCGTGCGGTTGTTCAGGTAGACAATAAAAAAGCTGAGCGCGATCGCAAACAGGAACAAGGAACCGATCCACTCCCCCTCCACCGAGGTCGACAGCACCACGATCAGCGAAAGGAACAACATCACGCCGGCAGGGATGAGCGCCCACCAATTCTTCGGCCGGTTGTGCAGGTACACGACCAAAAATGGGAGGCCGATCATGAACAGGAATAACGCGCCGATCCATTCGTCGTTGACAGTGGTATCCACCAGCAAAGTGACCAGCGCCAGGAACAACATCACGCCGCCGGGGATCAACGCCCACCAGTTTTGCTTGCGGTTGGTCAGGTAGGCCGCCACGAACGGGATGAGCAGGCCGAAGAACAGGGGCGAGGCCATGGCCGGGTTATCGTAACCGGAAACGGCAAACCCGATGATGAGCGCCAGCCCGCCGAACACGCCGAACGGGAAGAGCCAGCCCCATTCCTTCCAGCCGCTGAGGGCATAGGACAGGAGCCCGATCAGGCTCACAAGCCCAAAAACCCACATCCAGACGCTGTCGGGGAGGCGGTCCATATATCCCATCTGTTCGGCAAGGGCGATCAAGCCGCCGACGATCAGCAGGATACCCCAGAATATACCGGATCGATTCATTTTCATGGCAATCTCCTTTCTGTTTCCATTGCAGTATACGGCCCCGCTGGAAAAGCGCCTCCTGCGAAAGAGGGGTTTTCCCCCTGTCCGAGTGGATAGTTACATGGCCATCTTCCTGAAGCGCCAGACCGCCAGCCCGAAGAAGCCAAGCGCGTAGACGAAAATGATCGCCGCCGGTTGCCAGATCGAACTCGAGGCCCAGCCCGCAAATCAACATATTTTGCAGGCCGGTCATCGCCCATGACGAGGGGGTCAGCCTGCCGAGCGAAGCGAACACCCCACTGCTGGCCTCCAGCGGGAACCAGGTCCCGCCCAGCGCCGAGAACAGGAACATGGCGATCATCGCGTACAGGATCACTTGCTGGTCTTCGCGGGCCAGCACGCCGATCAGCAGTCCCATCGAAGCCACCCACAATCCGAGCGTCACGCTGATCAATAGCGTCCCCAGCGGCACGCGCAGGTAGTCCACTTTCAACACCCACTGTCCAAACAGGACCAGCATCAGCGTTTGCAAAAAGACCACACTGAACATCGCCAGCAGGTGCCCCGCCACGATCTCCCACGGCCGCATCGAGGTTGTAATCAACCTTTGCAGGGTGCCGCTCTTGCGTTCCTGCACCAGGATTTGGCCGGAAGTCACAAGCCCGAAGATCGCGAACTGCACCAGGATGCCCGGCGAAGCCTGGTTGTACGGATTGCCGCCCGTCCAGTCCTCAAACTCCGGCGAGGGCGCCGTGGCAACTTCCACGTCTCACCAGCGGCAGGCGGGCGCTCACATCCCATTTTCCCCACGCCAGATCGAACGCCGGCGCAAATTCAGCCTCGCTCCCCTGCGCCTCCGCGCTGAGCCGCGCCGCCTGCACTGCGCTCATCAACTGCGAGATCGGGACTCGCAACGCCTGATACAGCGACTGTCCCTCCGCAGACGAGGGATTTGCAATCAGGGTCAACTGCGCGTCCTTCCCCGCCGCCACCTGCCCGCTAAACCCGGCAGGGACCACCAACACCCCGGCCACATCCTCCCCGCGCAGGGACTCCATCGCCTCCGCCTCGGTCATCCGCTCGATGCGAACCTCGCTGGAAGAGTCCAGCCTGCCCAACAACATCTTGTTCAACAGGGTCTCCGGCTCCGGGTCCACCACAGCCAGCGGGATGCGGGTGTCCACGTCCGCCTCCTTGTTCCCGCCGCGATAGGCAAAGCCCATGAAGATCGTGAACACGATCGGCATCGCCACCAGGAACAACAGTGACCGTTTATCGCGGAACATCTGTGACAGGTCTTTTAGGGCAAGGTCCAAGAGTCTCATACCGTATCTCCAATCGATCATCTATACAAGTACAGGTAAACCAATACGCCAGTTTCAGCGTTTCAAGCGGTCCAATCCATGATTCAGGCAAACCGCCGCCGGAACAGCATCGCGCCAACAGCAAACATCGCCACGCCCATCGCCATCAGCACCAGGAACGGAATCCACAGGTCGCCGGCCGAACCGCCGTCCAGGACAATACGCCAGGTTTTCAACACCCAGCCTTGCGGCGTGAAATTGGCGATGCGGTTCATGGCTTCGGGCAGGGCATTCGGCATGTTCGCCGTGAACAGACCGCCCAACATCCCGAGCGCGGTCAGCCCGCCGCCCAGCACAGGTCCACCCTGTTTGGTACTTTTCACAAAAGAGATCAAAAGCACGCCGAGTCCGGCCGCCGCCACAACCTGCCCGGTGAGCGCCAGCGTAATCGCGCCCGGCGTCCCCCACTCGATGCCGAATGCAATACGGCCGGCGATCATCAACACAATTCCCTGCAAAACAACCGTAATGAACACCGCCAGGAATTTGCCGCTCAGAATCGACGTACGGTCGGTGGGCGTGGTGAACAATCGCGCCAGTGTGCCATCCTCCCCCTCCTTCAAAATGGACATCATCGCATACGCGCCTGTGAAGAAGGCAAAGAAGATCATCTGCCCGGCCATGGTCAGACCCATCATCTTCCGAATGGGCGCCACAAACTCGGAGGCGCCTGCCGCGGGCGCCGCCAGCACAAATGCGGCCCGCTCGGGGTCGTGGAACAGTTTGCGTTGAAAGTCGGCGTACCAGTTCGAATACTTCTCCAGCCAGGCTGGAATCTGCTCCGGCGCGATGCCATTCCCCGTAATCCCGCCGCGCTCGGTCAGGGTCTGGTAGGCGATACCGCCCCCGGCAAACCCGTCCAACATCGACGTGACCATGTTCTGCACCACGGCCGGTCCGATGGAGAGGGTCGGGTCGCTGACGACTCGCACCTGCACATCCTTCCTTCCGTCCATGAAGTGCGCGGTGAAATCCGCGGGGACGATGACCGCCACGCCGATCTCCTGCCTGTCCACAGCATCGCGCGCCGAGGCCTCATCCGCGTACTCGCTGGCAGTGATCCACGATTGAACACTTTCATCGAAGAACATACTGCGGATCGAATCACCGATTGGCGCCTCGAGCAGGGATCCATCGGGCAAAACATCGAGGTTGACCACACCGATTTTGACGGCAGGCATTTCCGGGGTCCCGTTCGAAGCGCCGCCAAAGGCAAGATAGATCAAGCCGGTCAGCATCAACGGCGCGATGACCATCATCCCAACCGCGAACACACTGCGAAAGGAATGGGTCAGGTCCTTGAAGGCGATGTCGAGAATTTTCATGTCAGTCCCTCAGCGCCCTTCCGGTCAGGTGCAGGAACACGGTTTCCAGGTTCGGCTCCTGGATATCCACGGACGTAATCCGCACATTGACTTTCGAGGCCGCTTCGAACAACCTCGGCAGGACACGATTGGAATCATCCACCAATGCCGTGACCCTGCCGTCCGTCGAATTGATGCCGGACACGCCTTGTACGGACTTCCACGCCCCAAGCACTTTCTCCGCCTCGGCGTTGAGCGTCAGGTCGATGCGGGTCTGCTCGCCGACCATCCGGATCAGTTCATCGTGAGTGCCATACGCAATGACCCTGCCCTTGTCCATGATGGCGATGTGATGCGAAAGCTCCGCCGCCTCTTCCATGTAATGGGTGGTATACAGCACGGTCATGCCCTGCTGGTTGAGTTCCTTGACGTTGTCGAGGATATGCCGCCGCGACTGGGGATCGATGCCCACCGTCGGTTCATCCATGATGATGACCGCAGGCTTGTGTAATAATGCCGCGCCGATATTGACGCGCCGCTTCATGCCTCCCGAAAACTTGCCGACGTGGTCCTTCTGCCTGTCAGCCAGCCCGATGATCTCCAACACTTCATCTACGCGCTGTTTCAACGCTGCACCGCGCAAGCCATACATCTTCCCCCAAAAGACCAGGTTCTCGCGCGCCGAAAGGTCGGGGTACAGCGCAATATCCTGCGGCACCACACCGAGACTCGCCTTCGCGGCTTCAGGTTCTTTGATCACCGAATGCCCCATAATGGACGCGTCGCCTTCGGTCGGCGCGAGCAAACCCGAGAGCATCGAGATCGTGGTGGATTTCCCAGCCCCGTTCGGACCGAGCAGGCTCAACACCTCACCAGAGTCCGCTTTAAAGCTGGCATCCTGCACGGCTTGCAGATCGCCGAATGACTTCTTGAGATTCTTGACTTCGATTGCATATGACATGGTTATTCTCCTCGCGAAAGATCGCACCATCAGTGTACGGCGTTCGAAAGCAAATTACACCTGTCAAATGTCAGGTTTTCCCCTATCCAGACGGACAGGCTATTTATGCCGTTTTTCCAGCTCCGCAATGACTTGTGAGGGGGTCAATCCGCGCGCGGCGAGCAGGACGAGGGTGTGATACGTCAAATCCGCGACTTCCTCGATCAATCGTCGATCTTCCTGCGCCAATGCCGCTACGACCACCTCCGTGCCTTCTTCACCGACTTTCTGCGCGATCTTCGGCAAGCCTTCATTGAAAAGACTCGTCGTGTACGATTTTTCGCTTGGGTTATCCTTCCGGTCTTGAATGACGTCGAACAGCCATTGAATGCTCATAAGTTCTCCTCTTATCACCACGAAGGGTCACCAAGGAGCACGAAGGAAGAGCTCTTAAAACCTTTGTGTATCTTCGTGACCCTTTGTGGTTAAGATTTTTCCAGTCCACGGAAAAAGCAACTCCGCTCGCCCGTATGGCACGCCGGACCCGCAGGCTCGACGGACACCAGCAGCGTATCCGCATCACAATCCACGCGGACTTCGACTACCTTCTGCACATTGCCTGACGTCGCGCCCTTGTGCCAAATCTCCTTACGGCTGCGTGACCAGAACACTGTCTTGCCCGTCTCGAGAGTTAAGCGCAAAGACTCGGCAGTCATCCATGCCATCATCAACACATCCTTCGTCGCCGCGTCCTGCACAATGGCAGGGATAAGTCCATTGTCATCATACTTAATCTCACTCAACAACTTATCATTCATCTTTCCTCTTTCCGAGCTGAACACTGGTCACTGATTACTGGTCACTTTCTACTTTCCACTCACCACCTCATCCATCACATCCTCACGGGTATACCCAATCCACCTAACTCTCTCTTCAACTCGGGAATCATCAACTTCCCATCATGGAACAGAGACGCCGCCAGCGCCGCATCCGCATTACCTTTCGTGAGCACCTCCGCAAAATGACTTGGCGTCCCCGCCCCACCTGAAGCGATGACAGGCACAGAGACCATGTTCGAGATGATGCTGGTCAGTTCCAGGTCATACCCCGCGAGCGTGCCATCGGCGTCCATGCTGGTGAGCAGAATTTCACCCGCGCCCAACTCTACGCCGCGGACTGCCCACTCGACCGCGTCAATGCCCGTGGGAGTGCGCCCGCCTGCCACGTACACTTCCCAACTCGACCCGGTGCGACGTGCGTCAATTGCCAGCACAATGCACTGCACCCCGAAACGACTCGCACCTTCGGAAAGTAATTCAGGTCGCTTCACCGCCGCCGAGTTCACGCTGACCTTGTCCGCGCCAGCCAGCAACAGATTGCGCATATCGTCCACTTCACGGATTCCGCCGCCGACTGTCAACGGCATGAAGACCGTCTCTGCCACTCGGCTCACCAACTCTAGCGTGGTCTTGCGTCCTTCGTGTGTTGCGGAAATATCAAGGAACACCAGCTCGTCCGCGCCCTGCTCATCATACAGACGCGCCTGCTCCACAGGGTCGCCCGCATCGCGCAGGTTCACAAAGTTCACGCCCTTCACCACGCGCCCATCTTTGATATCCAAACAAGGGATGATTCGTTTTGCTAACATCAAAAACCTTTCCACCACGAAGTGTCACGAAGGTACACAAAGGAAAAACCTTTGTGACCCTTTGTGCTCCTTTGTGGTTAAAACGTAGTGCCTCTTCTAAATCAACCGTCCCATCATACAACGCTCGCCCGATGATACAACCCGCCAGCCCTGCATCCTTCGCCGCCTTCACATCGTCGATCGTATGCACGCCACCCGAAGCGATGACATCCAGCCCGCTCTTCTCAGATAACTCTCTGCGTCGCAGGGATGTTCAACCCGCTGCCCAAACCGTCGCGGCTGACATCGGTAAAGATAACGGTACCCAGCCCAAACGTCACGCATCTGAAGCGCGAGGTCAAGCGCAGGCACACCACTGTTATCCTTCCAACCGCGCGTCCGCACGAATCCATCGCGCGCATCGATTCCAACTGCAATTTGCTCCGCGCCAAAACGACTCAACGCATCGCGCACGATCTCGGGTTGTTCAATCGCAATTGTCCCAAGAATCGCGCGGCTCACGCCCAACGACAACGCCGCCTCAATCGACTCAAGCGAACGCATCCCGCCGCCGAATTGCACACGCACACCGAATTTCAAGATCGACGCAAGCGCAGCGCGATTCACATTGTCACTTTCACCGAACGCGCCATCCAAATTCACCACATGCAGCCACGCTGCGCCAGCATCCAGCCAACGCTTCGCCGTCTCGGCAGGGTCATCGCTATAAGATGTCATCTGCGCGGGGTCGCCCTCTTTCAGGCGCACCACTTTGCCGCCGCGCAGATCGATCGCAGGATAGATCGTAAACATCACGCCTCCACAAAATTTTTCAAAATGCGCAGTCCCACCGCCTGACTTTTCTCAGGGTGAAACTGCACGCCAAAAACATTCTCACGCCGCACCGCGCACGCATAACGAATGCCATACTCCACTTCCGCAATTACATCGGATGGATCGCCCGCCTGACAGTAATACGAGTGATTGAAATAGACATACGCCCCATCTTGGATTTGATCAAAGAGCAGCGCCTCTTTCGTGACCTGAACCTGATTCCACCCCGTATGCGGAATCTTCACTGACAGCGTATCTGCAAACTTCACCACCGTGCCGCACAGCAGACCCAAGCCTTCATGCTCGCCCATCTCTTCACCGATCTCGAACAAGGATTGCATGCCGACGCAAATCCCCAGCATCGGCACACCGCGCGCCACGACTTGCTTCACAGCGTCATCGAGTCCCTTGGCTTTCATGCCAGCCATAAAATCACCGAACGCACCCACGCCAGGCAGCACAACTTTCTTCGTCGCATTCAAAACTTTATTAGCGGGTCATCTGTTCGTACAACATTGGCACCAACGCTTTCAAGCGCTTTTTGTACTGAACGCAAATTACCTGTGCCTGCGTCTATCAGTATGATTTCTTTCATATACTTCCTTTCTATCAATCCCGAAGGGATGGGATGATTTTAGAATTTTCGGCAAACCGATTTCAAATCCCGAAGGGATGACATAGCGTGGCTCATCGTATGACACCCCTTCGGGGTTGATTTGCTTGTCATTTTGAAATCTATAATCATTTCACGCCTTCAGCGTTTCGCTTTACAAACTTCCTTTTGTGGATGGAATTCTTCCGCCCCGTCTCGGATCAAACTGCGTGGACGCATCCAATGCGCGCGCCCAGGCTTTGAACAACGCTTCGGCTTGATGGTGGTCATCGCGCCCGTACAAAATCCGCGCATGTAAATTACAACGTGCCTGCACCGCAAACGACTCAAAGAAATGCGGGAACAGCGTCACAGGGATATTACCCACATACGGCGTATGCCACTCGACCTGCACCACCGCATACGGACGCCCCGATAGATCAATCGCGACGTGCGCAAGCGTCTCATCCATCGGCGCGAAACTATCTCCCATGCGGACAATCCCTTTGCGGTCGCCCAATGCCTTATCGAAGGCTTGACCCAACGCCAGCGCCACATCTTCCACCGTGTGATGGACATCAATGTGCAGATCGCCATGCGCTTTGACGGTCAGATCAAATAAGCCATGCACCGCAAGATGGGTCAGCATGTGGTCGAGAAACCCCACACCCGTGGAAATCTCGTACTTGCCTGTTCCATCCAGATTCAATTTGATTTCAATTTGCGTCTCATTGGTTTGACGGGATATTTCTGAAGTTCTCATGGTTTCTCCAAACTCCGTTGGTTGAGTAGGCGGCGTGTTCGTCGCCGCCGTACACTTGCACCGAACGCAAGTGCGGTGTCGAAACCAACAATTCAAAAAGTGTATTTCAATAACTGGTGGTTTCGATACGCCCTCAAAGAGCGGCGGGGCTGCTCAACCACCGAGTAGGCTATAGTTTTCTCAACGCTTCCAATAAAACATCCGTATCATTCGGACGCCCGACACTAATGCGGATATGATCTCTCAGCCCAGGCTTGTTGAAGTAGCGGATGAAGACTCCGAATTCTTGCGCCAACTTCGCTTTCAACTCGGCGGCGTCGCGCCCGTTCACTTGGCAGAGGATAAAGTTCGATTGTGTAGGATACGGCTTGAGATACGGAATCTCCGTCAGCGCGGAGAGGAGGCGGGTTCGTTCATCCTTGAGTTTTTCGACCAGCACCTTCAACTCATCCACATTCGCCAGTGACGCTTGCGCGGCAACGCTTGCTGCCACATTGACATTGTACGGCTGTTTGGACTTCCACAACGTGGGCATGAGCCACTTGGGGAATGCGCCATAGCCAATGCGCAAGCCCGCCAGCCCCGCCCATTTGCTGAAGGTGCGCAACACGACAAGATTCTCTCTTTGCGGCACTTCGCGGATTCGGCTGAGGCTTGCACCCAAGTTATTTGCTCTCGGCGCCGTCCCCGCCGCCGAGGACGGCGACGGGAGCGATTCTGCAAATTCGATATAGGCTTCGTCGAGCACCACCAACATTGGCAGCGAGAGCAATTCATCCATCACGGACGGTTCGACGAGCGAGCCATCAGGATTATTAGGCGACGCGATGAAGAGTAGTTTCGGCTTGTGTTCATCAACTGCTTTTCTTATGCCTTCCATGTTCAGAGAGAAGTCTACATTGCGCGGGACTTCGATACAACGCGCGGCGTTCAACTCCGCGTCGAAGGGATACATGCCGAAGGTCGGCGGGCAGGATAGGATGCACTCGTTCGGTTCGAGGAAGACGCGCATGAGCAGGTCGAGCAGTTCATCTGCGCCAGAGCCTGCGAGGAGATATTCTTCGTCCACGCCTGTGAACTGCGCCAGCGACTTGCGCAAGGCACGCGCCTCAGGGTCGGGGTAGATGTGCGGAAAGTCCATCTCTGCGAGCGCCTTGCGGACGGCAGGCAGAACGCCATAAGGATTTTCATTCGCGTCGAGTTTGACGATCTGCGACGGGTCGCGCTCGATTCTTGCCGATAAGATTTCAAACGGCTCGATCGGTGTGTACGGGGGAAGAGATTCGAGGTGGGTTCGGATTTTCATAATGATACCTGTAGTCACGTTTTCAATGTGACTGTCACGCTACAAGCGTGACCTACGTGTTGCTCCGCAACAACGCCGCATTCGCATGTGCGTCCAAGCCTTCGGATTGGGCGAGGGTGGCGGCGATGGGACCGACTGCCTGCGCAGTTTTATCATCGAGCGCGACGAGACTGACGATCTTTACAAAGTCCCACACGTTGAGCGGGGAGGCGAAGCGGGCGGAGCCGCCTGTCGGCATGACATGGCTGGGACCTGCAAGATAATCGCCCAGCACTTCAAAAGAATGTTCGCCAATGAAGACGCCGCCAGCGTTGTTGACTTTCTCTGCCCAGCGCCACGGCTCGGTTACAGATAACGCCAAGTGTTCGGGCGCGTACTCGTTGGCGAGGTCAACAGCTTCGGCGAGGTCACGGGTCAACACCGCGCCGCCGCGATTTTCCAACGAAGCGACGATGATGTCTGCTCGGCTGCGTTGTTCGATCTGGCTCGCCACTTCGGCTTGGACTTTTTGAATGACGGTTTGGGAGGGAGTGAGCAGAATGGCGGAAGCAAGCAAATCATGTTCGGCTTGGGCGAGTAGATCAGCGGCGACCCAGGCAGGATTGGCGGAGTCATCGGCGATGACCACAGTCTCGGTGGGACCTGCCAGCCCGTCAATGCCGACCACGCCGTAGACTTGTCGCTTTGCGAGGGTTACGAATAAATTGCCAGGTCCGAAAATTTTATCGACGGGGCGGATGGTTTCGGTTCCATACGCGAGTGCGGCAATGGCTTGCGCGCCGCCGATGGCATAGATCTCGTCCACGCCTGCGACGGCGCAGGCAGCGAGGATGATTGGATTGATGGGATATGCTCAAGCGGCATCCCCGCCGCCGAGGACGGCGACTTGAGCGAAGGCGGCGTGATCACGACAATCTCTTTCACGCCTGCCACTCGCGCAGGGATGGCGCTCATCAAAACGGTTGAAGGCAATGGAGCCGTGCCGCCAGGGACGTATAAACCCACGCGTTGAATCGGGCGGATGATCTGCCCGACGGTGCCGCCGAGTTCATTGGTGAACCATGAGGTCAGCGGTTGTTTTTTGTGGAAGGCTTCAACGCGGGCGGCGGCTTTTTCGAGCGCGTCACGTTGGGCGGGCGGGATCGAATCAAGCGCGGACTGAATCAACGCCGTCGAAACGGGAGCAGGCTTGAGGTCGATTGAATCGAGGCGCTTTGTCCAATCTTGCAGGGCGGCGTCGCCGCGAGTCCGAACGTCTTTCAAAATGCGGGTCACGGCGGCTTCGGCGGTCAGACGTTCGCCAAAAAGTTTTTCGATGTTATCCATCACGCGCGCGCTGACGGGGAATTCATCGGGCGGGGTGCGTTTGAGGATGGTCTGCCTTGCGGTTTGCGGGTCGTATTGTTTCATGGTTATCCTTTCAGTGCCGCGAGCATGGCGGTGTAACGCGGCGGTTCTTCTTCGAAGATGTAAGTGACGGGCGAGACGATGATGCCGCTGCCGCCGACGCTGCGAAGTTCGCTGATGGCTTGCGGAAGGCGGTTGCGCGGCACGACGACGGTGACGGAGTGCCAGTCTTGATTTGATTCGCGCGTGATGATGGGGCTGATCGGTGGGACCTTGCAGACCGCCGACGGATGTTTGCGTGAACATTTTGGAGGCGATCGCTTCGGGACTCTCGCCCGCGCATGTTCGCAATGACCAGAAGATTTTCCTTCGCCCGCATGTGCGCTTCGATGTACTCGAGCAGGCGGCGCGCCATCTCCAGCGCTTGTGGATTTGTTTGCAAGGCTTTGCGATTTGCGATCAGCGCGGCTTGCGAGGCTTGGACGACTCCATCGCGCAGCGCACGCAGACGATTGTCTTGCAGCGTTTGCCCCGATGAGACGAGGTCGGAGATGATGTCGGCGTAACCGATGGTGGGCGCGGTTTCGAGCGTCCCTTCGGCGGCGATGAGTGTGTGCGGAATGTTCTGCGCGTTGAGAAAGCGTTCGGTGAGGACGGGGAATTTTGTCGCCACTCTCAGCGGACGGTTGAGACTCGCCGCATATTTTTTCAGCGACGGGATGTCGGTGACATCCGTCCATGCTTCGGGGACGGCGAGCATGAGCGCGCATCCGCCGTAGCCGAGTTCGTCATGCAGGACGATGATCTCGCCGTTGTCGCCGCGTTTTTCTTCGAGCACGTCAATGCCTGTGATGCCAAAGTCCACGCTGCCCTGGCGGACGCTGACCACAATGTCGCTGGGGCGTTGAAAGAGGACGGTCAACTCGGGCAGGGCGGGCATCTTCGCCTGATACTGGCGCGGGTTGAGCTTCTGCACGGAGAGTCCGCACTCGGCGAGGAAGTCGAGCGAGTCGTCCATGAGGCGTCCTTTGGAGGGAAGGGAGAGGCGGAGGGTGGATTGAGGTGTCATTGATTTTCCTTTTTTGAAGTAATCCGGTGGTCGAGTAGGCGGTGTTTGTCCGCCGTATCGAGACCACTACGTTGATGGCGTGCTTTTCATTAACTGGTGGTCTCGACTGCTTGCGCTCGACCACCGAGAATAAAAATAAAAACCCCGACGCAGGGTCGGGGTTTGGTGAGACAAAATACGCTTCCTGTTATTGGACAACAGGTACGCGCACAGACGCCTCCCGACCATGCGGGGGTTGGATATGATGATGGTGATGCAAGTGCGCGGACATGTTCTTCATGTTGGGGGGCAGTATAACAATGGGAATGAATTTTTGCAAGGAAGATATTAAGACTTTATAATTTTGGTTATTGCTCACAACCAAACAGACCAAGATATCCCAAACACCAGGTAACGAGGAAAATGACATGTCCCAATTCGACCTTTTCAACCCGCCAAATCCCCAGCATACCTCCCTCGATGAATTGTTCAGCGAGATGATGCAGATGAAGGACGATCCGCTGGCAAATGCAGGGACGAACGTGGTCATCAGCCGCGGAAATCCGCAGGCGAGGTTGCTGATCATCGGCGAGGCGCCGGGACCCGAGGAAAACATCAAGGGCAAGCCATTCGTCGGGCGGGCGGGGCAGCTACTGGACAAGATCCTTGAAGCGGGCGGGTTTAATCCCGATACGGACGTGTTCATCACCAACTCCGTTTTCCGCCTGCCGCCGGGCGAGGAGGGCAAGTCCTTCCGTAAACCGACCGATGAGGAGATCAAGTACTACCGTCCGTACGTCAACGAGATCATCCGCCTCATGGACCCGCTCATCATGCTGTTGACCGGCAACGTGGCATGCCAGTCCATTCTGGGGAAGACCGGCATCACATCCCTGCGCGGGCAGTGGACGCAAATGCAGGGGCGCTGGGTCATGCCGATCTTCCATCCCTCGTATCTATTGCGGAATCCGTCAAAGGAACCCGGTTCGCCCAAAGCCCAAATGTGGGACGATATCCGCGAAGTGCGCCGAAAATACGATGAATTGTTGGGAAAATGACGAAATTTGCACTACAAAACGGGAAGACTCCCCATCAATTTGGGGAGTCTTCTTCAAATTCGGGATAAACGACCGATTTTTACCCGGCGCCGCTCGAACCGCCGCCTGATGCGCCCCCGCCTCCCCCACCAGCCGCGCCTGCTCCAGCGGAATCAGAAGCGGACATCACCGCCACCATCGCGCCAAAATCGCCGTCACTGCCAGCCATGGCGTGGAACCAGACCGGCAGTGGCACGCCGCCCAGCTGCTGGAAGTACTTCGCCCAGCCCGCGCCCAGACCGAACACGGCAGCGTAAGCCAGGTACTTCTCGAAATAATCCGGGCGGATGGCGGGTTCCCTGCCCTTGCTGACCTGCTTGAGATATTCCGCAAACCCCTTCCAGCGCGCGGACTGTTCCTCGCCCGCAGGCGTCAGGATGGAGAACATACCGGCGTAGATCAACAAAGGGATGGACAGCAGGAACAAACCTGCGGCGAATCCGACCAATGCAGCAAACAGGATGACCCAGTCCGGGTTCGAGGAAACGCTTGCCCCGCCAGCCGCCACACTCACAAATCCGACGACAATGGCGAAAAACATCATCAAGATCCCCGCCGCTGTCAGCCAGCCCTTCTTCTGTTTTCGTTCCAGGTCCAGCCAGCCGCGTTGGACGAGTTCGCCCTCCAGCGAGGCATCGAACTCCTTGTGTTTCGAAGCCACCCGCGTCCCGACCTCGCTCATGTTGACCTCTGTTTCGCCGGGTTTAAACAGCGAATCCAGCAAATATTGTTCGAAAGGCTTCAAGTCAGGCACCCCACCCGTGCGGACAAGAACATGCTTCTTCGATCCCCAGAAACCTTTTTCCTCACGGATTTCCAAAACGCCGCGCTGCGCCAGGTCGAAGATGACGCCCATGAAATTGGCGTATTGCCCGGTCAGTTTGCCGATGACTGCGGGAGCCAAATCTGAGGGCGGGCTGGCGTTTGAAATGACAGGGCTGACGGTCAACTCGCGTGAGTTGGCGCGGGTGTAGGTGAAAAATCCAAGACCGCCGAGGATCAGGGTCAGGATGCCGGCGCCAAAGCCGAACGGCAAAGCCCGCTCGGTCGCGGCTTTCGACTGTTCCTGCCGCGTCTGCCACTGCGGCGCGGACTGCGTCAGGCTGTTCGGGGAAAATCTGGCGGTGAGGATCAAATCCTCGTCGGGACCGAGTCCGCTTGCGGTGAGGATGAGGCGGTCGCCCTCCCAGCGCGAGTCATGGTTCCAGTCGAGGGTCGGCTGTCCGAGCACGGTCGCCTTCGGGGGGTACGTCAAAATGATCGTGGAGTTGGAGATCGAGTAGTCGTGGTCTTCGGGGATGGCGCGCCAGATGAGCGTGTCGGCGTCGCCTTTGCGGATGATGCCCTCCGCCCGATAGCGGACCGTGAAGACGCGCGCCGCGTCAGACGTCGGCGGGAAATGCCACGTCACCTTGAGCGGATTCCCCGCCTCGACCTCCACCTGCCCAGCCTGAGTGCCGAGCGGCATCGGGACGCCGTCCATGCTGGCGTCGAGGAAGGTGAGACCGTCGGTTTCGGCGGCGGAGACTTCACGGAAGGCAAAGGTGAACGGGTCGCCGCTGAAGCGGAACTCGACAGTTTCAGTGACGATCGCCGAGCCGTCCTCCTGAAGGTCGATCTGCACGTCGAAGCGTTCGGCATAGTACGATTTCTCCGCCGAGGCGGGAGTTGCCAGAAAAAGCGAGAGCAACAGGACGAGCGCAAGGGTGGCGGAAAGTTTTCGGGTCATTGGGTCCTCCAATACTGTCTACGTTAAGTGTAGCCAAAAGTTGACGCTCACTGCCAAACCTTTACCAGATGTTAACAAGGATTGCAACAATATCCATCCACATAGTATTATTATTGCCAAAGCGCCAGGATCGCGCAAAGGAGAAAAATGTTCCTTCGAATCAGCATTTTTTATGTTTTCACCTGGTTTTTTCTGGTTTTCCTCGGCGGAATCCAACAGGCAACTGGATTTCTCCCGCCAGAGGTTGGGTTGGCACAGTGGGGGCCGGGCATCGCCGCACTGCTCATGCTGGTACTTTTCCGCAAGGATGGGCACAAGATCACCTTCTTCTCGAAGGATACTCCTCTCCAGAAGTACCTTTTTGCGGCTTTGATCCCAGTCGGTGTGGGTTTGGTCATCCTCCTCATCCGTTCGTTCATGTCCATTGAACCCTCCGGGGATGCTCCCGCCTATGGTTCCCTCCTGCCGCTCGTTTTGTGGATGCCGCTGGGAGCCCTGGGCGAGGAACTCGGCTGGCGCGGCTACCTCCACAAGAAGCTGGATCCTCGCATGCGTGGATTGTTCTCCTCCCTGTTGGTGGGGGTGCTATGGATGCCGATCCACGTGGCATTCCTCGGCGAGGGAGTTGTTTTTCTCGCTTTCCTGATCCTGTTGATCATTTCCTATTCGGTGGTGATCTACGCCCTGGTGCAGGATACAGGCTTCAATGTGTTACTGGCAAGCATATTCCACCTGGCGATCAACCTGACCAACCTGCTCTTCCTCGACGTGATCTACGAGACTTCGTTCATGATGGTCAACAGTGCTGTGTGGACGATTACGGCGGTAATCGTCGTGCTCTTGAAAAAGGATGTCTTTTTCGCTTCACAAAAATAGATTGAAGGTCAACCCAGCCGCGACGACCAGCAACAGCGGGGCAATATTATGAACCAGTTTCATGGTTTTATGGTCCAGATTCCCGATGCTCATGAAGGCGCCGCTCGCAAACAAGGCTGCAACAGACAATCCTGCGAGGACGATCAAGCCGACGAGCAAGGTTTGGGGCTCAGAGACCTTGAACCAGTTGTAGATTTGCACGGCAGCAAGGATCACCCCGCCAAGGGCGATCAATTTGTGAATGTTGAAAAGAATGGCATTGTACGGCTTCCCAAGTCGGCTTAACCAAAAGCCGATAGACAACGTCACAAGAAAGCCAATCCCAGGCAGGAGAAATCCCGGGACAATGTTCATTTGAAACCTCTTTGATTTCGCAATGACAGCGATTCGATGAGAATCACGCGATTTGGGAGGTTAATATTTCCAGCGGATCTGGAATTCAAGCTCCTCCACACCATCGGCGCGTTCATGCTCGATGCTGATGTCGGAGCCGGCAGGCACCTGGAGCCGCTTGCCAGCCACCTGGATCCTGAACGGTTCACCGGCCTCCAGGGCATCGGCAAACCGCCGCAGCTTGGCGGCAAATTGACGGACCGAATAGACCTTTTCAATGTCTCGGGCGGTTTTCTTGGGCATGGTTGTCTCCTTGTTTGTCTCCAAATTTCCTCGATGATACCTTAAAAATGTCACGCGGTCGCTCGCAAAACGACCATCGCCTTTTCCCGGCAGAATCGTTCCAGGTCGGCGCGGGTGAAGCGCAGGGGCAGACCGTCGAAGAGGTGCATGATGAGGCGGATCATGACCGGGTGGCGGCGCAGGCGCAGTTCGATGAAGTCGGCGATACGGACCGGGTCAGTGACCGGTTCGGCAACGGCATCAAACTCACGGTCCCGGATCTGAACGCGGACCTTCGGGTTGGCACGGATATTCTTGAACCAATCCGCCTCCCGTCCGCGCGCCGAGGCGATGTAGTAATCCCCGTCCACCTGCTCATATTGGAGCGGGGTCACGCGCGGCAAACCGGACCTGCGCCCGATGGTCGTCAGCAACATCACGACGCGGGCGGGACCGAATCCGCGCCTGTAGTTCGTCATCATGCGGGCGTTGAGACCTTTCATGCGGTGGTAGATGGTTCGGGATGTCATTTTCCGGTTGGACCTGTTTACATGGTTATACACCTGATTCAATCCCCGGAGAAGTTTGAAATATGAGCGAAGATCTTATTTGTAGATAAAATTCATCTTATTTACATGAATTACATCTGTCCACAAAATTAAGATACTTGTAAGTAGACTTTGGAAATGCCGGAATGCTAGAATGTTTCGGTATTAATTTTCAGCCATGCAAAATGATCTGTTGACCGAACTGCAAGAATCGGAAGCACGCTTCCGGGCCGCCTTCCAGAGTTCTGCGATTGGCATGGGTTTGCTCGCCCTGGACGGGAGGATCCTCCAGGTCAATGATGCCGTTGTCAGGATGTCTGGATATAGCGAGGAGGAATTGCTCCAGCGCTACGATAGCGACAACGTATACCCCGAAGATCGTCACATCGGCATGGATCTGTACCAGGAACTGTTGAATGGTAAACGCAACTCATTCCAGGTGGAGAAACGCTATGTTCGCAAGAGCCAGGATATCGTCTGGATGCGGCTGACCCTGTCCGCGGTCCGAAATCCAGATAATAGCCCGGTATACCTGGTGGGAATGATCGAGGACATCGACCAGCAGAAACGCATCCTCGCGGAATTGGAGGAATCCGAGGCTCGTTTCCGCGCCACGTTTGCGAGTTCCGCCATTGGGATCGCTCTCACCACACTGGATGGACATCTGTTGAGTGCCAATGCAGCGATCTGCAAAATGTCGGGGTATACCGAGAAGGAGCTCAAGACAAGGACCGACTTCGAAAACACCTACCCGGAGGACCGTGCGGTGGGTATGGGCCTCTTATCCGAATTACTGGAGGGCAGGAGGAACTCTTACCAGGCTCAGAAACGCTACATACGTAAGAACGGGGAGATTTTCTGGGCGCAGGTGACCCTCTCCGCTGTTCAAAACTCGGCAGGGAAACTGGATTATCTGGTGGCAATGGTCGAGGATATCAACGAGCAGAAACAGGCGCTCGAGGAACTCCACAGATCCCAGGCTCGTTTCCAGGCGATCTTCAAAGATTCGGCGGTGGGCATGGGCGTCATGGGTCTGGACCGCAGGATTATCGACGCAAATCCCGCCATCTGCCGCATGTACGGCATGACGCGCGAGGAAATGATCGGCATGAGCGCGGCTGAGGTCACATACCCGGAAGACAATCCGCAATCCACGCAATTATTGAATGAATTGGTCTCGGGACAGCGCAATTCGTACGAAATCGACCGCCGCTACATCCGCAGGAACGGGGAGGTCTTTTGGGCGCATGTGACCATGTCGTCTGTACGCGGGCTGGATGGTACCCCTCTCTACCTGGTGGGCATGGTCATTGACATTGACGAGCAGAAGAAGATGCAGGAGCGTATCCGCGAGTCGGAGGCGCGCTTCCAGGCGATCTTCGATAATGTTGCCGTGGGTGTGGCGGTCATGACGCTTGACCGTCAGCCGATTGCCATCAATGCCCAGACCGAAAAGATCACCGGGTACAGCCTCGAGGATTTGGCAGGCGTGAACCCGGTGATGCTCGCCATTCCCGAAGACCGGAACATGGACACCGATATGTTCAAAGACCTGGTGGAGGGCAGGCGCAATTCCTATGTGATGGAACGGCGCTACCGCCACAAGGACGGTCATATCTTCTGGGCGCGCATCAACTACTCCCTGGTACGCGACAGGAACGGCAATCCCGACTACCTGGTCGGCATCATCGAAGATATCGACGACCAGAAACGCGTTTCCGAGCGGCTGGCGGAACAGGAAGCGGACTACCTGCTCACGCTCCAGCAAAAGGTGCAGGAACGCACCCAGGAATTGGAGGAAGCCAACCAACGTCTGCAACAGGAGATCGAACAACGCATCAGGATCGAACAGGAACTTGCCAGCAAAGCCGCCGAGGAGGCGGTGACCGCCGACCGCACACGCCTCGCACGGGACCTGCACGATGCCGTCACCCAGACCTTGTTCTCCGCCAGCCTGACAGCCGAAGTACTGCCCGACCTGTGGGAAATGGATGTGGACGAGGCAAAACGGTCCACGGAGGAACTGCGTCAACTGACCCGTGGCGCGTTGGCAGAAATGCGCACGCTTCTCCTGGAACTGCGCCCTGCCGCGTTGACCCAGACCCGCCTGAGCGATCTCATCAAGCAATTGTGCGAGGCCTTCATCGGCCGCTCCCGCCTGCCCATTACCCTGACCATTGAAGGAGAAAGAGACCTGCCGCCGGAAGTGCAGATCGCCTGTTATCGTATTGCACAGGAGAGTTTGAACAATGTGTTCAAATACGCGCGTGCCACACAGGTAAATGTGGGACTGTTCCTTTCCGCAACCGGTCTGCGCTTCGAAGTTTGCGACAACGGCATCGGCTTCGATATGTCCACCAGCAAGCCGACGAGCCTGGGCATGCGCATCATGCGCGAACGCGCCGAAGCCATCGGCGCCGACTTGTCATATTTCCAGCACACCCGGTTCCGGGACATGCCTGGAATTGATCTGGAACGAGAAACCCAATTTCAAGTTGAGAGTTTTATAGTATGTGATTTAGGAGCGACAAAATGACAATAAAAATCCTTTTAGTTGATGATCACACCGTTGTGCGAAGCGGTTTATCCAAATTCCTGATGGTGAACAAAGACCTGAAATTGGTCGGCGAAGCATCCGACGGCGAGGAAGCCCTGCAAAAAGTCTCACTGCACAAGCCCGATGTCGTGCTCATGGACCTGATGATGCCGGGCATGGATGGCATCACCGCCACGCGTGAGATAAAAAAGAAATATCCGCAGGTCAAGGTCATTGCGCTGACGAGTTTCGCCGAACAGAACATGGTACAGGGTGCGTTGCAGGCAGGCGCCATCGGCTATTTGCAAAAGAACGTCACCGCCAAGGAATTGGGACATGCCATCCGTGCGGCGTGTGAAGGGAAGATGACCCTTTCACCCGAAGCCACACAGGTTCTGGCAAACTCGGTTGCGCAACCGCAGATCGCCGGCGAGCAACTGACCGACCGCGAGCGCGACGTCCTCAAGTGCATGGTGGACGGTCTCAACAACAATGAGATCGCAGAGAAACTGGTTGTCAGTCTCGGCACGGTCAAATTCCACATCTCGAACATCTTCCACAAGCTCGGCGTGGACAGCCGCGTGGAAGCCGTCAAACTGGCGATCGAACAAAAGCTGGCGTGACCGCCTCGAGGGCGTGAGAGGCGCCCTATCCACTCGGCTAGGTAAAGACCATACCATAGTCAGATGCCCATGGACCTCGCTTGTCGTACACTACAAGCGAGGTCCATATGATTCGTATTCTCATCGCTGATCCCGATCCTGCCACCCGCAAGGCGCTTACCCTTCTGCTTCGACGCAAGATGGGTACGAATGGCATTGTTGAAGTGTCGGATGTGGAAACGCTGATCCGCACACTGGCAGATGGGTCGCCCGATCTTCTTTTGCTGGATTGGAGACTTTACGGTTCCCCCGCACCCGATACCTGCCGACTGCTCCAAAAGGCTTATCCACACCTGAAAATCGTCCTGCTCAGCGTGAATGCCGACGACGAGGCCGCGGCAAAGGAGGCAGGCGCGGATTTTATCTACAAGGGCGCTCCCCCGCATGAATTAATTGCAACATTGACGCCGCTTTTGCGTAAAGATACATATACCAAAGATCTAACGTTGATGCAGGCGGCGATTTGAGCAAGTCAGATAGTTAATTCAAAAGGAGAATAGAAAATGCAAACCAATCGTTCCAACGCTGGCGCGCTGATCGGAGGCGCAGTTTTAATCGCCTTCGGTCTCCTGGCTCTGGCAGGTCAGGTCTTTCGCGGTGTGAATTGGGGCTTTCTGTGGCCCTTCACCGTGATCGGGATCGGCGCACTGTTCTTCGTGGCAATGTTCGCAGGCGGCAAACAGACCGCCGGCTTTGCCATCCCCGGCAGCATTGTCGGAGGCATCGGTCTGGTGTTGTTATTCCAGAACATCACCAACCACTGGGAATCGATGTCCTATTTCTGGACCTTGATCATCATGTTCGTGGGTGCGGGCATCTACATCATGGGCTGGTATGGCGGTGACGCCAACCAGAAAAAATCGGGGCTGGGCGTGATGAAAGTGGGTTTGATCCTGTTCATCATCTTCGGCGCCTTCTTCGAACTGATCTTCTCGTCGTTCAACAACCTGCTCTTCCCGATCCTGCTCATCCTGCTGGGCGCCTATCTGATCCTCAGCCGCTCCAGTCTGCCTGGCAGGAAAAAGGATGATGTATCATCCGATGTAATTCCACCTGCAAATTAAGAAAGAAGGAAAACATGTCACAACCTAGATCCATTTTCGGCCCATTGCTTCTCATCGCTGCGGGAGCGATCTGGCTTCTCACAAAATCGGGCGGTCTCCCTGCCTCGAACCTCTGGGCATTGACCCACATCTGGCCCTACGTCCTCATTGCGGCAGGCATCGGCCTCATCCTGCGCTCCTACTGGCAGTACGCAAACATTCTGCTGGATGTGATCATCATCGGCGGCGTGGTGCTTGCCATCGTGTTCGCCCCCAAACTCGGATGGGACACCCCCTCCATGACCGGTGTTTTCAGTGACAGAGATTTCAACTTTGGTCCGGGTGAACGCGGTTCCGGCAACATTGTCACCGAGACGCGCAAAGTCACAGGATTCAACACCATTGAGGTGGATTACCCGGCACAGGTCTTCATCACCCAGGGTGCCACCGAGTCGGTCAAGGTGGAGGCGGATGACGACTTCCTGACAGACTTGCAGACCCGTGTCCGCGGGACCAGGCTCGAGATCTTCTACGAAGTGGATGACGGCGGCCGCATCAACCCGACAAAACCGGTCAAGATCACAATCGTGGTCAAAGACCTGCAGGAAGTGGACTTTGAAAGCGCCGGCGAACTCAGCATTGACGGGCTCGAGACCGCTGACCTCGACATCTCGGTCAGCGGCGCGGGCAACTTGAAACTGAACGACATCACCGTAAAAGGCCTTTCGGTGGTCTTGAGCGGCGCTGGCAGCACGACCGCCTCAGGTGTGGCGGACAATCTCAACGTGATCATCAGCGGTTTCGGCAGTTTCACCGGCAAAGACCTGCACAGCCAGACCGCCGACGTCAACTTGAGCGGAGCCGGAAGCGCCACCGTCTGGGTGGACGATCAACTCGACGCCACGATCTCAGGTGCGGGTTCGGTCAACTACTACGGCTCACCCGACGTCACCAAACAGATCAGCGGGGTGGGAAGCGTCAGCAAGTCGGGTGACAAGTAAACGAACCTGTCCAATTGGACAGCGAAGACTCCCCTGTTGACGGGGGAGTCTTTTGCTTTGAACATATAGAATTTGGATGAACCAGGGAGCAAATCATGAAACATCTTCTCCTATTGACATTGGTCATCATCCTTATTTCAGGCGGATGCGGATCCGCTTCATCCTCGCCGGAGCCTGCCACTCCAACCCCAGACATCATGCCCCGCCTCGACCCTTCCCCAACCCCGTCCGACAGTACACTTCCGCCCACCTGTCAGGTCACGGACTTGCACGTCTACGTCAACGAAGAGGATGGCTATTGCTTTGCATATCCCAGCCGCTTCACAGAAGGGAATCAGCCCATGCTCAACGTGCCGGCGATCCTGGGACCGCCAATTGGCAACGGCGTGGACCCAGTCTTCGCGTCACTCGCAGTACAGATCACGCCCGCCAACGGCGAATCTCTGCGCGCACAAGCCGAAACCTTTCTCGAAGAGTTCTCAGTGGCAGACCCCGCCACCTACACGTGGGCACAGGTCCCAGTCGGGGGTGAAGCGGGTTTGATGGTCGAGCCGGTCCCGGTCCTGTTGTCGTGGCGCATCGTCTTTGTCCAGCACAATGGGAATCTTATCCGCCTCATGTATTGGCCCGTGGATATCCCCGAAGCCCAGGCCGATTTGGATGAGTTGACTCAGACCACGCTCGGCAGTTTTGCATTTACGAAGTAGTAAAATCTCTGGATACCTAGGATAAAGCCAGTTTTCCTTGTCTCCAATTCAATATACATCACCATTCTGGTTGTGCTTCAGATGATAGGTGCAAACCAGTTTAGCACTACGGAGGGAACACCGCGGGAGGGCACAATATCTGCTGCACCTCAACGCAATACCATTCCAGGCAATATGCCAAAAGGGACTGTCTCAATCGAGGCAGTCCCTTTTTGATTCTCAAATGTAAATTTCCAATTATTCGTGTTTGAGTGCAACAACCGGGTCAAGGCGTGCCGCTCGGGCTGCCGGGTACAGTCCGCCCAACACACCAATGAAGGCGGCAAAGACCAGTGCGCCAATTGCCAGCCAGGGAGGCACAATTGACATTTGCCCGATCCCGATCACGCCCTGGGATTCCAGATAGAGGTGTCCAGCCCAGTCCACCAGGCGACCCAGCAAAGTCCCCAGGATGACTCCCGCAATCCCGCCGATGACGCCCAATAGCACTGCGTCCGCTGTGAACATGCGGCGGACTTCACCGCTGGTTGCGCCCAGCGCTTTGAGCACACCGATCTCGCGTGTGCGTTCGTAGATCGCCATCATCATGGTATTCGCCACACCCAGGGTTGCCACCAAAAGCGCCAAACCTCCGACCGATCCGAGCAGAGCCTGCATGATCGCAAAAACGCGGTTGGCAAGTTCAAGGATCGCTCCGAGGGATTGTGCCTCCAATTCCATGCCCTCTGCGGTTTCAACCACAGCCGGGACAGCCAACTGGTCAACGGCGCGCACGACCAGCATGTCGTAGCCGTCCGTCTGCAATGTGTCCGGGCGTCCATACCACCAGGCTTTGATCTCCGTCCGCTCAGCCAGGCCCAACTCAATGGAATTGGAACCTCTGCCGGACTCCACCCCAACAATCCGGGATGTGAACTCTTTGGTCTCACCGCGCGGCAAACGGACGGTCAACGTGACGGTTTGATCGACCAGGTCTTCGTATTCCAGGTCCGTTTCTTCAAGCAATTGATCGGCCAAACCCTGGATCAGGGTCAGTCCCTGTGTATCGCCTTCGCCCAATGGGACTCCCGCCAGCATCTCTGGCAGCGCGGGCATCCCCGGACCCATCGGGCTGTGTGCGAACTCGCCTGAGAGTCTGACCGGAAGCGCTTTGTCCGCGTACGACAGGCTGATCTCCATGTTGGATGGCAGGTTCAAAACCGGCGTCACAGATCGCACTTCGGGCAGTTCTCTAAATGCCGAAACGGTTTCTGGCGTCAGCGGTTGTATCGGTTCAGCGACCCCGAATGGATCAAAGGCATCCGCCTCCTCGGGGAAAGTAGGGGAGATGAACACATTTTCCAGACCGAGTGCTTCGAAGTTGCGGTTGATCTCCTCCTGTACACCGACGCCGAACGAAACCATCGCCACCAATGTGACGATCCCGATCAGCACACCTGCCGCGGTGAGGACATTGCGGACCGGGCGTCGACGTAAATTATCCCAGGCAGTCCGCACCAGGTCACGAAAAGATAATCCGCCAGTCAAGGCCAACCCTGGTTGCGAACTGGGTGCCGAATGCCCAGTTTTTTTGGCTGGAGCGCCATCTGTTATTTTGACTTTTTCGATGCCCCCATCACGCAGGTACACGATCCGATCTGCGTAGGCGGCCACTTCCGGGTCGTGGGTTACCACGATCAAAGTCACGCCACTCTCCGTATTGAGATTCCGCAGAAGTTGCATGACTTCATTGCCGGTGGATGAGTCCAGGTTGCCCGTCGGTTCGTCTGCCAGGATGAATTGCGGGTTGTTGATCAGCGCGCGTGCGATCGCCGCGCGTTGTTGTTCGCCACCGGATAACTCAGTCGGACGATGATCCAGACGATGGCCCAGACCAACCCGCTTAAGCAATTCCGCAGCGCGCCCAAGCCGTTCTGTTAACGGCACCCCGCTGAGCATCAGTGGCAATGCTACATTTTCCAGGGCAGTCAGCGTGGGTAACAAGTTGAAGGACTGGAAGATAAAGCCCACATTGTGACGCCGGTGGGCGGTCAGTTCCACTTCCGTGGCATTCTGCAACCCCAATCCCTGAATGTTGAGTTCGCCGCTCGTTGGCCGGTCCAGGCCACCCAGCAGGTTCAACAGAGTCGATTTGCCCGACCCAGAAGGACCGACCAGGGCAACGAACTCGCCCTGGTCGATTTCCAGATTGATCTTGTCAAGTGCTTTGACGTCTGTGGCGCCAAGTTCAAAATGGCGACAGACCTCAATCAGTTGTATGCCTGATGTCATTACTTCAAAGATTCTGCGATTTCAAGTGCCTGATCGGCGGTAATATCACCAGCGACATAGAAAAACACATCGCCTTCGGACCAGGTCAACAGCACACGCTTTCCATCTTCGGAGACGAACAAACTGCCCGCTTCACCCCGGACCTCGACAGCCTGCGCCTCCGTGGACGGCTTTGGTGTCTCGTCAGCCTGTCCCTGCGCGATGGAGAACGAGCCGCCATCCGTCAGAGTG
This sequence comes from uncultured Chloroflexia bacterium, assembly GCA_963718215.1. Taxonomy (GTDB): domain Bacteria; phylum Chloroflexota; class Anaerolineae; order Anaerolineales; family Villigracilaceae; genus Defluviilinea. The sequence continues at coordinate 10,453 of CAVQYK010000025.1, read as the reverse complement.
TATCGCTGGACGATCGCGCCGCGCACATTCAGTACATCCACCAGTGTTGCGCCATCGGGAACAACGTCAGGAGTGAGAAATTCGAATTCAACGGAAGCAGCCGCTTCGTCCAGTGTGAGCGATTCGGGTTTCATGTCCGCAAAGCCCACAACTTCCACATCGGCGGGAATTTCAAAGGTAAACAGTGCTTCGTCCACACCTTGATTGATCTCAAGTTCCAAAGCCGTAACGCGGACCTCGCCCATGCTCCCGCCCGTGTAAGCCGCAGCCAGGGGAACATTGCGGTTCTGGTCGATCCACAGGTTGAGGAGTCCGCCAACGGCTGTGTATTCGGCTGGCATCTGCTCGGGGATCGGTTTCAGTTCGATGGCATAAGCGTCTGTGTTGGCAATTTCCTCATTGCCGGTTCTTGATGCATCGAAGTATTCCAACAACTTGTCAACCGCTTCTTCGGCGTTTTCCGGGTGTTCGAAGGCTTCCATGTCAAACTCGTCCCGCATGGGCTGTTTCTCTGCCATGGCTGCTTTGGCTTCTTCAGCTGTGCCTGTGAAAACCTTGCCCTGCGCGGGGGAATATGCCCAGATGGTTTCACCGTCACTGACGATCACTGCGCCAACGGCTTCCTCCTTGTCGGTTTCCAGAACTTCCAAACGGAATGCTCCCGGACCTTCTTCCTCATGGCGTCCCCAAACCTCAACCGTGGCGGAAACTTTCTCTTCCGGGCTGTCAACATTTATTTCAACGACCGCGTGCCCATTCTCGATCGTTTTGGACGTTTCCAGGGTTTTCACCAGGATGTCTTTGGCGGTTGGCTGCATGATGACAAAGGCGCTCACCAGGGTTGTCAGCAGAATGACTGCTCCGGCCACAAGCCAAATGTTTCTTTTCTTTTTCATACCGTTGATCTCCTTGTCTGGTCATGGTTAATGACAACCAGATATGCTTTTGTTTTACTGAAGTGTCTCACAATCTCTATCCTAGCACATGATTGTGAACTGAGCGTGGATGTTCACTTAAGTAAAAACTAAGAAATTTCCCGTATCGAGTTCTTCAAAACCAGCTTATTGCTGTAATAACTTGTTCTGCCATATGGTTCGTTCGAGAATGTGAGTACGGTCCGGCGCTTGAGCCGCTTTCTGGCAAGTTCAGCGGTGGCTGTACGCAGCTGGTATCGCGCGACAGCCAAAACTTGGCTGATGTCACAAGCGCAACAAGCCGGTGAGATCCGTCTGATCGTAGACGGCAGCAAAGTTGGTTTTGGGCATCAACTGCTGATGGTCAGCCTTGCTTACCGCCGCAGATCGATCCCAATGTCATGGACTTGGGTTCGCCACGTTCGTGGGCACAGTACGGCTACAAAGCAGATCGTCCTTCTGAAGTACGTGAGAAGCCTGATCCCGCAAAACATGCCCGTTTTTCTGGTCGGAGACAGCGAATTTGGCTCGATTGCGGTCTTGCAACAGCTCAAACAATGGCGATGGTTGTTTGTTCTACGCCAAAAAGGCAATACCGGACTGTGGCTTGATGAACGAACTGGCTGGCAGAGATTAGATGCTCTTGTACAGCGGGCTGGGCGGAGGCGGCGTGGTTCCCGTCCATTTGGGTGACCGATCCGCGCGTGGGCTGGGAAGCGGTGGACGATCATACCGCGCTGATGTTTGTCCCGTTTGGCGAGGTCGAGGAGAACTTCGTCATGCGCTTCAACCCCGACACGAACCTGCTCGACAGCATGGAAGCCATGCGCTTCCGTGACAGCTGACCCAATGCGAAGAAGATCCTGTGGATCACCCGAAGCACTCCAGGAAAGAAGATCGAGGGGACGCAACGATGCCGTCGGTTCGGCGACATGGCTCGATCAGGGAATTCCGTGGGCAGTGTTCACGCTCGAAGAAGTGAAATACAACGTGGATGTGACGGAGTACATTCGGCAAAAGGGACCGTAGAACATTACTGTCCATCTGGATAGTCCAAACTCCCCCAACGACGGGGGAGTTTTTCGTTGCGGAGGGGTATCGTTGGGTATGAAAGGAAATTGACCATGAAAAAAGCCCTGCTGTTCCTCTCCCTGTTTGCTGTCGCTTCGCTGGCCTGTGGTGTGACGATCGACATCACACCCAATCCCGAAGCCCCGACCGTGGAGACGACTCCCATCCTGGCAGAACCGCCTACCACCACGCCCGAAATCTTCATCGCGCTGACGCAGGCGATCCCCGGCACAGCCATCCCGCCTGGGGACACCTTCGAAGGTTTGCAAATGACCTTTGAGTCGTTGAGCCTCATCCTGCCGCCCGGTCTCGCCAACGGGGTCAGCGGTATTGTTGTCCCGCCTGCCAACGGACCGGACCTGCCTTACTGGGAGTTGACGCCCGGACACACCGTCCTCACATTGGAAGGCTACGCCCTGCAGGATAAATTCCACCAGCCCCAGGTCTACGTCTACCCTGCCTCCGCCTATGCCGAGATGTTTCCCAGCGCGTTCGAAAGCATCCGCCGCCTCGACAACATCCTGTACGCTCCCGGCGGACCGGCCCTCAACGACGAACTTCCGGCTGTTCCGTTCTTCAACGCCGCGCAGGTCTTTGCTGCCAACGTCCAACTCGTCTCGTTCCAGAACGGCGGCGGCGTGCGTTTCGTGACCGAGTACGCCCAGTATGCCGCCTCCGCCAACAACACAGACCTGTTCTACCACTTCCAGGGCGTGACGCGCGATGGTGCCTACTACATCGTTGCGATCCTCCCGGTCACCGCGCCGAAACTGGCCGAAACCAGCGACGGCGGCGCGCCCCTGCCCGAAGGCGGGGTCCCCTATCCCTACTTCGCCGAGGGCGCCAATGCGGACATGCAAACCTACTACGCCTCCGTCACGGACCTGTTGAATGCCACATCCGCCGACGCCTTTACCCCCTCGATCAGCCAACTGGACGCGTTGATCCAGTCCATATGGGTTGCACCATAAAACACCCTTGCATGTTGACTGATAACCATTTCAGAATGGATGGTCAAAATGATCACAACTCAACTCACACTTGATGACATCATCCAAATGACCGTGCAGGTCGGGGAGGATTGGGCGATCGCCCATGTAAGGCGGCTGATGGAACTCGTCAAGCAGATCAGTGGCGACCTGCCTTATGACGCGCACGTGATGGAGTTGGCGGCGTACATGCACGATTGGGGTGCGTTTCCCGTCTACTTTCAAAGGGATGTGGAACATGCGGTTCGTTCCCGACAGGTGGTTGAATCAGACATTCTGCCTCATCTGCCCCTGACAGCGGATCAAAAAGAGACCCTGCTCGAGACCATCGAACTGCACGATTACCGCGACCTGTGTCCAACACAATCGAACGAAGCGTTACTATTGCGCGAAGCGGACATGCTCGAATTCCTCGGCATGATGGGCATGGCACGCGAATTCGCCCGTGGACCCAAGAACGTGGAAACCTGCTACAAGCGTTTCCTCTCACGGCGTGATGGCATACAAGGTCGCTTCACGCTGCCCCGCGCAGGAGATCGCCAGAGTCCGCTTGGAGAGAATGGAGATTTGTTTGGGGTGGCTGGTGGAGGATAAGTTTTGGGATGTTGTAAATAAAACAGGAGCGGCTTCGAGGACCGCTCCTGTTTTTATGCAGGATCAGGTATCGGTTAAGAAGGAGGCGGGGTCATATCATCAGATAGACCAACACGGTCGTCACGTCCAACAACGCATGGACGGTCACTAAATAGGGCAATAACGTCGGGCGGAGTTTGAGGACGAGTCCCGTAAGGAGAGCGAAGGGCAGGAACATGCCGAAGCGCCAGAGCAGGTAACCGCCGTCGAGGATGGTGGGCAGGAACATGTGCTGGGCGGCGAGGAAGAAGCAGGCCAGCAGCCAGGCAAGCCAGCCGTTGATCTGCCCTTTAAGGCGCGGCATGGCGTAGGCGAAGTAGGTGGGGAGTTCGGCGAAGGCGATGGTGAGCGGGAAGAGGAAACTCAGTACGAACGCCCACGTCGGGATGGGGCGGAAGAGCATGTTCGTGGCGATCATGGCGTCGCCGAATATGGCTTTGGCAAGCGGCTCACGCGGCGCGCCAACGATGGGCAGGGCGATGATGCTGAAACCGATGAACCAGAGCAGGTCCTTTTTCCATTCGGTGCGGGAGAATTTGAAGAGGTCGAAGAAGCGTTTGCCTTCCGCGTTGTAGAAGCGAATGAGCAGGTAGATGGAAACGAAGTTGGCGAGGGATACCATAAGCGTCCACCAGCGGGCGGATTCCTCCCATGCGGATTTTGTGCCTGTTGCAAAGAGGATCAGCGCGATCAGTCCTTGAAAGAGCAGGAACAGCACGGAGCGCGAGACGAGCATGAGCCAGGGGTATGACGATTTTGTTTGCATGACGTTTTCCTTTTTACGAGATTATTTTGCTGCCTTCCCGCTTACCAACCAATACAGTTTCACAGATCCCTGCACGTAATCAGGGACCGAGCCAACAAGCATCAGGACGCAGATATCTGGCAGCGTACGGAACATCATGACCATTTGGTAGGTGAGATTGAACCTCGTCCCCATAAAGGCTCTGAGTTGAGTGAAAACCACGATCAGAATAATTGTTGGGATGAGGAAGCTGATGGCGGTATCCCAGATCTTTTTGCCTGTTGACCAGTTTCGTGCGCGTTCCCTCCAGCCTCGCAAGGAAAGGAAATTGCGAATGTGTAAGACGCTCAACCCCAACACAAAGGCTAGCAAACCCCAGCCGATGTACTTCACCGACCAGCCTTCTGAAACAGGCGAAGGGACACGTCCCAGAACAATGGCTTCAACACCCTTGAAAATCTGTTCCGCTGAGATGTAGTGATCGAGCATGTAACCCTGATTGATGAGCAAGACAATGCTTATATCGCGCAACGGGTAAATATCCACATACGTCTTGAACGTTTCGTTTGCGCCGCCGTGGAAGATATGTCCCTGCTCGATGAACCAGCCCATGCCATAGCCTTGCACGGGCGCGAAGAGCAGATCCATGCCTTTGACCGTCAACAATTGATTACCCTTGTAATGCCCTGCGTTGTCCATTGCCATCGAATAATGCGCCATGTCTTCGGCAGTCGAAATGATGTACCCGGCACCAAGCTCGAACACGCGATGCGGTTGTCTTTGCGGGACCGTGAAACCGAAAAAGCGGCTGTAGCCCTGCGAGAGTCCATTCTCGCGGGCGATAACAGGGTCAGTATACGTGCGCGTCATCTCCAGCGGGTCGAAGATGTATTGCTGGATGTAATCGTCATACTTCATTCCGCTGACGTTCTGGACGACAACTGACAGCACGGCATATCCGACATTGAAATATTGAAACTCCGCACCCACCGGCGCGGTCAATTTTGCAGAAGCCAGCGCCCGCACAGCATCTTCGTTCGACGCATCTTCAGCGAGGATCGCTGTAAAACCCGCTTCAGAGAGTCCGCTGGTGTGATGGAGCAAATGGTTGATCGTGATCTTTTTCGACGCTTCCTCATCCGCCACCTTGAACCATGGAATGTATTTCTGCACCGCGTCGCTTGGCTTGATCTTTCCCTGCTCGATCAATTGCGCGATTGCCAGCGCCGTAAACGACTTGCTTTGCGAACCGATATACATCGGCGTTTGCGGCGTCATGGGGCGGTCGCCTCCCGCCGTGCCGTAACCTTTAAGATAGATGATTTCTGTTTTGGATGTCACCGCGAGGGAGATTCCCTTGATCCCATGCTTTTCCATCTGCCCCAGGATGTACGCATCGAGAACCTGCGCGTCAAACCCGACCGAGGGAACTGCATCTGCATCAACAGGCATCGTCCACACTGACAGTAAAACGACCAAAACAACAGTATAGATAAATCTTCTTTTCATCGTGCCGCCATTCCCTTTGCCCGTTCCTTGATGGTGAGCAGCATGCGGCTCATCATGATGAACTCGCCGGGGCGGATGGCGTCCCAGAACCAGCCTTCGAGCGAATTGCGCGAACGGACGATAAAGCGCGTCGTGCCGTCGTCCTGCGGGATGAGGATGAACTGCCAGACGTCAGTCCATGTGCCGTTTGTCTGATCCACAGGACTGCTTTGCTTGTGCCCCAGCACGATGGCGCGGTTCGGTTCGATAATTGCCACTTCATAACCAGGCGGCATATCGCTTTTGCACATCAATACTTTATCGCCCACTTTCAAATCCTGCCATTCTTCGTGGATGCGGTCGGCGTTGGATTGCGGGCATTGGATAAGGGTCTCCAGCCAGGTGTAACTGTACATGCCGCCCTTGTCCGCGCCGAGTTGGACGATCCACGGGTAGATCTGTTCGGGCGCAGCGGTGACGGTCACGGCTCGGGTGTAGAGAAGCCTTGGGGACGGGACCAACTCGTCGCCTGAGAAAGAGGCGGTGATCTCGTCATCCGTTGCACCCCATTTATCCATCCACGGCAGTAGGGCGAACATGACGATCACGGCAAGGATTCCGATCCCAACCAGAATTCCGATGGTTTTGAGAAATTTCTTCACGGTGATCTCCTGTTTATGATGATAGCCAATCGGAACAAAAAACTCCCCCATCGTTGGGAGAGTCTTCACTGTCCACTTGGACAGTGCACCCGGGAGGCGGGCTAATGAAAACCCATATTGAATCCAATACCCATCCGACATATAATGGGACAAGAGTTGACCAGACACTTCTGTGGATCGGTCTGAATCGACAGAGAAGAGTTCAGCATGCAAAATGAACGCGCAAAACCGACCGAGGACTCCCGGTTTCGCATCCTGACAGAGATCAGCCAGCAGATCACCTCCATCCTGGACATCAATGAGCTGCTTGTCCAGGTGGTGAGGCTCATCCAGCGTTCCTTCAACTACTACCATGTAGGAATGGGGTTGATCGAAGGCGATGAAGTGGTCTACCGCGTGGGAGCGGGAGTGCTTTGGGATGACCCGGACTTCCAATTCAAGCCGAGCCGATTAAAGGTCCGCTCGCAGGGACTGACGGGCTGGGTCGCTGACACCGGCGAGTCTGGCTCTCGTCCCGGACGTGACACGTGACCCCCATTACGTCTGGATGCAGGGCAGTTTGACGAAGTCCGAACTTCTGGTGCCGATCAAGGTAAAAGGGAAAACGGTCGGCGTGCTGGACGTGCAAAGCGAACATGAAGACGATTTCGAGCAGACCGACCTCGAACTCATGCAAGCCATCGCCAGCCAGGCAGGTATTGCCATCGAGAATGCACGGCTCTTTGCCGAGACACAACGCTTACTCGAAGAGACCGAGGAACGCAATGCCGAGCTTGCCATCATCAACAGGATGCAGATGGGGCTTGCTTCCAAACTGGATATGAAGGGGATCTACGAACTGGTGGGAGAAAAACTGCGTGGAATATTCGGCATTAATAGCATCGTGATCTACTCCTTCGACCACAAACGTCAACTGGTTGTTGACGAATATGCCTATGAAAAAGGCGAGCGATATGAAATCCCGCCGCGAAAGATGACACCTCTGCACGAGAGGATAATCCGTACAGGCGAGACGATTTTCATCCAGGAAAATGCGAAGGAATTCTTCGAGGAAAACCAACATACCATGCCTGCAGGGGAAATGCCTCGTTCAATGATCGTCGTTCCTTTCAAAACCCAGGGTAAGGTGGCTGGCATTATTGGTTTATTCGATGTTGATAAGGATTTTGCGTTCACCGAATCCGATGTCCGCCTGATGGAGACCCTCACCAACTCGATGATCGTGGCTCTCGAAAGTGCGCGACTCTTCGCAATAACACAGCGCCGTGCTGAACAGTTTCGCGTGATCACAGATGTCAGCCGGCATATCACTTCCATATTGGATATTAATGAACTTTTGAAACAACTGGTCCAATTGATCCAGCGGACGTTCAATTATTATCATATCGAGATCGGATTGGTCGAAGGCAATGAGATCGTCTTCCTTGTTGGGGCCGGGGAACTATGGGAAAAGCCGGGGTTTCAGGCAAACCCCTCGCGGCTGAAGATGGGAGAAGAAGGGATCACAGGCCGCGTTGCCGCGACAGGGAAACCGTTGGTGGTGCCGGATGTGAGCAGGGAGCCGGGGTATGTCCCCGTCGAGGGGAGCCGCACGAAATCTGAACTCACAGTGCCCATCATGGTGAAGGGACAGGTGATCGGCGTGTTGGATGTGGAAAGCGACCGGCTGGACGATTTTGACGAGACCGACCTGGAAGTGATCACGTCGCTCGCCAACCAGACCGGGATCACCATCGAAAACGCCCGTCTCTTCGCCGAGACCCAGCGCCTGCTCAAAAAGTCCGAACAGCGCGCCAACGAACTGACGTTCATCAACAGCGTCCAGCAGGAACTTGCCTCCAAGCTCGACGTCCAGTCCATTTATGACCTGGTCGGAGAGACGTTCCGCAATATTTTCAATGCGCAGGTGGTGATGATCTCCACCTATGATCCGCAATCCAACACAGTGGAACACCGCTATGCGATCGAACGCGGCGAACGGGTGTACTCGCCGGGAGCGCATCCGCCGGGCGGGTTCCGCTCACAGATCATCCAGACGAAGCAGCCCCTGTTGTTGAACACAAGGGTTCCGGAAGAGTTGGCGCGCCTCAACCAGCCGATCCTGCCGGGGACGGGTACACCGCGGTCCTGGCTTGGTGTGCCGATGCTGCTAGGCGATCAAGTGACCGGGATCTTGAGCGTGCAAAACATCGATGAGGAGAATGCGTTCGACGAAGCCGATATCCGCCTTCTGCAAACCTTCGCGGCCTCGATGAGCATCGCACTCGAGAATGCGCGTCTTTACGAACAGGCGCGTCAACTGGCAATATTGGATGAAAGACAGCGGCTGGCGCGTGAACTGCATGACTCGGTCACGCAGTCCCTGTATGGGATCAGCCTGTACGCCCAGGCCGCCACCGGCAACATCCATGCGGAACAGATCGAACAGGCCGGGCAATATCTTGATGATATTCAGAATACCGCACAGGAATCACTGGCGGATATGCGCCTGCTTATTTACGAGTTGAGACCGCCGATCCTTGAGAAGGAGGGCTTGATAGCCGCCCTTCAGAACCGTCTCATTTCGGTGGAAGACAGGGTCAGGATCAAGTCCAGCGTCCAGACGAATCTGACCGGGCGCCTCCCATTGGATGTCGAAGAGGGCCTCTACCAGATTACGCGTGAAGCACTCAACAACATCATCAAACACGCGCGCGCAAGGAACATCCTGATCCGAATACAAAGGGAAGCCGAAGCCGTCTCCATGGAGATCGCGGATGATGGGGTCGGATTTGAACCTGAAAAAGCCCGCCGCACCGGCTGTCTGGGATTGGCTAACATGCAGGAGCGCGCCCAATCCCAAGGCTGGCGGTTGGAGATCGAAAGCAGTCCAGGAATTGGAACTCGAATAAAAGTGGAGGCAAGATTACCATGAACGGAAAAAAAACAGGGAATGCGGGGGCGATCCGGGTGCTGGTTGTGGACGATCACGCCATCATCCGCAAGGGGATCAGAGCCGTATTGGATCTTGTGCCGGATATCGATCTGGTGGGCGAGGCCGAGAATGGGGCACAAGCTGTCAAACTTGAGCAGGAATTGACCCCGGATGTCGTTCTGATGGACCTCATGATGCCGGAAATGGATGGCATTGCTTCCATCAGAGAGATCAAAAAACAACGGCCAACGGCTCGTATCCTCGTGCTGACAAACTTTGCCGGTGAAGAAATGATCTTTCCGGCAATAAAAGCAGGGGCGGTGGGATATCATTTGAAGGATTTAAGCCCGGAGGCGTTGATCGAGGCGATCCGGCAGGTCAGCCAGGGCGTGGCATCGCTGCATCCGAGCATCGCAAAAAAGGTCCTGGATGAATTGCAAAACTCCGGGAAGCAGAAGCTTTCAGAGGAACCGTTGACCCACCGCGAAATGGAGGTTCTGCGGCGGATCGCACAGGGACACGAAAACAAGGACATCGCCGAGGAACTGGTCATCAGCGAGGCGACAGTCCGCACCCATGTCAGCAATATTCTGGGTAAACTGCACCTCGCCAGCCGGACGCAGGCTGCACTATACGCATTGCGGGAGGGACTTGCCAGCCTCGACGAGTAGGGATTTCCGTCCACGTTTTGCGTAGTCTGCGGGGGATATTTTGGGAGAGGAGACCGTGAAAAAACGGTCTTTTCGTTTAAGGCGAATTCCACTACGGACCGATGTGCCAAAAGCAATTACCTGCTATCCTAGCATCAGAAAAACCGGAACAGGTGTTTCGGCCCGCATTTCACAGGCAGAATGATATTCGAATGGAGGCACCCGTGGCTACCCTAACCCAAAGCTATAAGCCCGCCACAGCGCGGATCGTCTTTACCAGGACGTTTGACAACCTTCTTGAGAGGCTGATGCCACGCCGTAGCATGGTCGTTTCGGTGGGAATGATCTTTGCCGGTCTGGGTATCTCTGCCCTGATGGTCTTCAAGA